>NZ_CP182419.1:0-235000 GCF_048270675.1 Paracoccus sp. TD-10
ATGGACAGACTTTGGGGGCAGGCGCGTGAAGAACTTCAGAAGATCGTCGGAGCCGACAGTTTCTCGACCTGGATCGAGCCCCTGCGCCTGACCGGCGTCGAGGACGGCACCGCCACCATCGCCTGCCCGACCCGTTTCCTGTCCGACTGGGTCTCGCGCCATTACAGCGACGACATCCTGAAGGTTCTGGACCGCATGGGCGGCCCCGTGCAGCGCCTGAGCTTCGAGACCCGCAGCCAGACCGCCCGCCAGGTTGCGGCCCCCGCCGTCAAGCGCCCCGCCCCCCGTCCCGCCGGCGAGGAGGAGCTGGCCGCGCCGCTCGACAGCCGCTTCACCTTCGAGAACTTCGTCGTCGGCAAGCCCAACGAGCTGGCCCATGCCGCCGCCCGCCGCGTGGCCGAGGGCGGTCCCGTCACCTTCAACCCGCTTTTCCTTTACGGCGGCGTCGGCCTGGGCAAGACCCACCTGATGCATGCCATCGCCCGCGAGATCCAGATCCGCCAGCCCGAGGCGCGGGTGCTTTACCTGTCGGCCGAGCAGTTCATGTATCGCTTTGTCCAGGCGCTGCGCGACCGCACGGTGATGGATTTCAAGGAACTGTTCCGCACCGTTTCGGTGCTGATGGTCGACGACGTGCAGTTCATCGCCGGCAAGGATTCCACGCAGGAGGAATTCTTCCACACCTTCAACACCCTGGTGGACCAGGGCAAGCAGATCGTCATCTCGGCCGACCGCGCGCCGGGCGAGATCAAGGACATGGAGGAGCGCATCAAGTCGCGCCTGCAATGCGGCCTGGTCGTGGATCTGCACCCGACCGATTACGAGCTGCGCCTGGGCATCCTGCAAAGCAAGACCGACAGTTTCCGCGCCCAGTATCCCGGCTTGCAGATCGCGCCGGGCGTGCTGGAATTCCTGGCCCATCGCATCACCTCGAACGTCCGGGTACTGGAGGGCGCGCTGCAGCGGCTTTTCGCCTTTGCCAGCCTGATGGGGCGCGAGATCACGCTGGACATGACCCAGGAATGCCTGGCCGACATTCTGCGCGCCAACGACCGCAAGGTCTCGATCGAGGAGATCCAGCGCAAGGTTGCCGAGCATTACAACATCCGCCTGGCCGACATGATCGGGCCCAAGCGGGTGCGCACCGTTGCCCGGCCGCGGCAGATCGCCATGTACCTGTCCAAGCAGATGACCTCGCGCAGCCTGCCCGAGATCGGGCGCCGCTTCGGCGGGCGCGACCATACCACCATCATGCATGGCGTGAAGAAGATCGAGGAGCTGCGCAGCGCCGACCGCAGCCTGGCCGAGGATATCGACCTGCTGCGCCGCCTGCTGGAGGCGTGAACGCATCCGCTTGACCTTGCGCGGGATTGTGCCACATTGGCGCCCCGCGTCGCCGGGTGCGGGAGAGGCCAGAACGACATAAGGGTTGACCATGAAATTTTCGATCGAACGTGCCGATCTGGTGAAGGCCGTTTCCCAGGCCCAGTCCGTCGTCGAACGCCGCAACACCATTCCGATCCTGGCCAATGTGCTGATCGAAGCCACGCCCGAAGGCGTCAGCTTCCGCGCCACCGACCTGGATACCGAGATCGTGGACCGCGCCGCGGCGCAGGTCGAGCGGCCCGGCGCCACCACCGTCTCGGCCGGGATGCTCAACGACATCGCCCGCAAGCTGCCGGACGGCGCGCTGGTGCAGCTTAGCCTGGATGCCGCCTCGGGACGGCTTTCGGTGCAGGCGGGACGGTCGAACTTCAGCCTGGCGACGCTGCCGCGCGAGGATTTCCCGGTCATGTCCTCGTCGGAATACAGCGCGAATTTCTCGGCCCCCGCGGCGGTTCTGCGCCGGCTGTTCGACAAGTCGAAATTCGCCATCTCGAACGAGGAGACCCGCTATTACCTGAACGGCGTCTACATGCATGTCGCGCAGGCCGAGGACGGGCCCAGCCTGCGCTGCGTCGCGACCGACGGCCACCGGCTGGCCCGGATCGACGCGCCGCTGCCCATGGGCGCCGAGGACATGCCGGGGGTGATCGTGCCGCGCAAGACCGTGGCCGAGCTGCGCAAGCTGCTGGACGACGACGAGGCCGAGATCGCCGTCTCGGTCAGCGAGACCAAGGTGCGCTTCGCCACGCCCACCATCACGCTGACCTCGAAGGTGATCGACGGCACCTTCCCGGATTATTCCCGCGTGATCCCCGCAGGCAACGCGCGCAAGCTGGAAGTCGATGCCGGCGATTTCGCCAAGGCGGTGGACCGGGTGGCCACCGTCAGCAGCGAACGTTCGCGCGCCGTCAAGCTGTCCCTGGACGAGGACCGGCTGGTGCTGTCGGTGAATGCCCCCGACGCCGGCGCGGCGGACGAGGAACTGCCGGTCGCCTATGCCGACGAGCCGCTGGAGATCGGCTTCAACGCCAAATACCTGCACGAGATCGCCAGCCAGATCGAGCGCGAGAACGCGGTGTTCCTGTTCAACGGCTCGGGCGACGCGGCGCTGATCCGCGAGGGCGGCGACACCAGCGCGGTCTATGTCGTCATGCCGATGCGCGTGTGACGCTGACCCGGCTGCACCTGACCCAGTTCCGCAGCTGGGCCAGGCTGGAGATCGAGGCCGACCGCCGCCCCGTCGCCATCCATGGCCCGAACGGGGCGGGCAAGACCAATATCCTGGAAGCCATCTCGATGCTCTCGCCCGGGCGGGGCATGCGCGGCGCCGCGCCCGGCGACCAGGCCCGCAAGGGGCCGGATGTCGGCTGGCAGATCCGCGCCCGGATCGGCGAACAGGAGGTCGCGACCCGCGCCCTGCCCGGCCAGCCGCGCGAGGTGGTGATCGACGACAAGCCCGCGACCCAGCTGGCGCTTGGCCGGCTGATGCGGGTGATCTGGCTGACCCCCGCCATGGACCGGCTGTGGACCGATGCGCCCGAACAGCGGCGGCGTTTCCTGGACCGGATCACGCTCAGCTTCGCGCCGGGCCATGCCGAGGATGCGCTGGCCTATGACAAGGCCATGCGCGAGCGCAACCGGCTGCTGCGCGACGAGGTGCGCGACGCCGGCTGGTATCGCGCGCTGGAGACGCAGATGGCCGAGGCGGGCGCGGCGCTGACGCGCAACCGGCTGGAGGCCATCGCCCGGATCATGGCGGCGCAGGATGGGGCCGGGACCACCTTTCCCTCGGCCAGCCTGGCCCTGCTGCCGGGCGAAGGCGCGGCCGACGACCCCGACGCACCGAGCATCGCCGCCCGCCTGGCCGAGGGGCGCAACCGCGACATGGCGGCCGGCCGCACGCTGAACGGCCCGCATCGCGCCGATCTGGGCGCGCATTGGGGGCCGCAGGCCATGCCCGCCGCGCTATCCTCGACCGGCGAGCAAAAGGCGCTGCTGCTGTCGCTGATCCTGGCCAATGCCCGCGCGCTGGAGGGTGAAAGCCCGGTGCTGCTGCTGGACGAAGTCGCGGCGCATCTGGATGCCGACCGCCGCGCAGCACTTTACGACGAGATCTGCGCTCTCGATGCGCAAGCCTGGCTGACCGGGACCGGGCCGGAGCTGTTCGAGGCGCTGCGCGGCCGGGCACAGACCCTTGCGGTCGCGCGCGAGGGCGACATGTCGCTGCTGATCGGGGACGGCATGTGAGGGGCCGGACCCCATGCGGACGGCCCTCAATCTGCCGGCCCGGCTGCCCCGGCGCGATGGACAGCCAGGCGCGAGAACGGGCTCTCCGTCCCGGCCGCCGAGGGGTCGCCGAGGTTCTTTTGGGTATTTGTCAAACGGTGAAGCGCATCAGGCGTCGAGATCGATCCAGACCGGGACATGGTCGCTGGGCTTGTCCTTGGCGCGTTCGTCGCGGTCGATGCCGACGTCGATCAGCAGGTCGGCGGCTTGCGGCGACAGCAGCACATGGTCGATGCGGATGCCGTTGTCCCTTTGCCAGGCGCCCGCCTGGTAGTCCCAGAAGGTGAAGGGACCGCGCGTGCTGCCCGGATGGCGCAGACGCACCGCATCGGCCCAGCCGTCAAAGAGGATGCGGCGCAACGCGGCGCGGCTTTCGGGCTGGAACAGCGCATCGTCCAGCCATTTTTCCGGGAAAGCGGCGTCGCGGGGTTCGGGGATGACGTTGTAATCGCCCAGCATCACCGCCGGCATCTCGGTCGCCAGCAGCGCCTTGCCCCGCGCGCGCAGCCGCTCCATCCAGGCCAGCTTGTAGTCGAATTTCGGCCCCGGCTGCGGGTTGCCGTTCGGCAAATAGAGCCCGGCGATGCGCAGCGCGCGATGGCCGACCACAGTCGCCTCGATATAGCGGGTCTGCTCGTCCGTCTCGTCGCCCGGCAGGCCGCGGCTGACATCCTCCAGCGGCAGCTTGGACAGGATGGCGACGCCGTTGAAGCCCTTTTGCCCGTGGGTTTCGATATTGTAGCCCAAGTCGGCGATGGGTTCGCGCGGGAAGCCCTCGTCCTGGGTCTTGATCTCTTGCAGGACCACGACATCGGGCTGGGCGTCGGCGAGCCAGCCGGTCAGGGTCTCGATACGGGCGCGGACGCCGTTGATGTTGAATGTCGCGATCTTCATGCGCGCGAGACTAGCCGGCCCTGCGCGCCCGCGCCAGACCGGATCGAAAACCCGCGGTCAGATCGAAAACGAGGTGCCGCAGCCGCAGGACGAGCTGGCATTGGGGTTGTCGATGGTGAAGCGGGCGCCGATCAGCTCGTCGGCGAAATCGATGGTGGCGCCGGCCAGGAAAGGCAGCGAGACCGGATCAACCACGACGCGCTGGCCGGCACCGCTGAGCACCAGGTCGTCCTCGGCCGCCTCGTCCAGGCGGATGTCATACTGGAACCCCGAGCAGCCGCCGCCCGCGACCGCGACCCGCAGGGGCCGGGCAGGGCCGCCCTCGTTGATTTCGGCCAGGCGCGCAAACGCGCGTTCGGTGACCCTGGGGGGCAGGTTCAGACCTGTGTTCATGGGGCGTTCCCGTTTCCGTCGTCCGGCATGGAATATAGGGTTCGCCGCGAAGCCCCGCAAGGAAGCGACAAGATGATGGCACCCTATGCCTGCCAGCCCGAAGACAGCCGCGGCCGCCGCTGGCCCGAGCGCATGTCCACCTTTCGCAGCCCCTGGCAGCGCGACCGCGACCGCATCATCCATTCCAGCGCCTTCCGTCGGCTGAAGCACAAGACCCAGGTCTTTGTCGAGCACGAGGGGGATTACTACCGCACCCGCCTGACCCATACGATCGAGGTGGCGCAGGTCGCCCGCACCATCGCCGGCGCGCTGGGGCTGAACACCGACCTGGCCGAGACTGTGGCGCTGGCGCATGACCTGGGCCACCCGCCCTTCGGCCATACCGGCGAAGATGCGCTGGCGGCGCTGATGGCGCCCTATGGCGGCTTCGACCACAATGCCCAGGCGCTGCGCATCGTGACCCGGCTGGAACGGCATTATGCCGATTTCGACGGGCTGAACCTGACCTGGGAAAGCCTGGAGGGCATCGCCAAGCACAACGGGCCGGTGACGGGCGAGCTGCCCTATGCGCTGGCCGAGGTGAATGCAGAATGGGATCTGGAGCTGCATACCAATGCCAGCGCCGAGGCGCAGGTGGCCGCGGTGGCCGACGACGTGGCCTACAACCACCACGACCTGCATGACGGTCTGCGCGCGGGGCTGTTCACCGAGGCGGATCTGGCACAGCTGCCGGTGGTCGGCGAGGCCTTTGCCGAGGTCGATGCGCTGCATCCCGGACTGGAACCGATGCGGCGCCGACACGAGGCGCTGCGCCGCGTCTTCGGCGTGATGGTCGAGGATGTGATCGCGGTCGCGCAGAACCGCCTGGCCGGCCTGCAACCGCAAGGCGTCGACGACATTCGCGGCATGGAGGGGCCGATCATCCGCTTTTCCAAGCCGCTTTACCAGAATCTCAAGGCGATCAAGCTGTTCCTGTTCCAGCGCATGTATCGCGCCCCCTCGGTGGTGGTCGAGCGCCGGCGCGTGACCGAGATGCTGAACGGGCTGTTCCCGCTGTTCCTGGCCGATCCGTCGAAAATGCCGCAGAACTGGTTCGAGGCCGCCGAGGCCGCCGGGGACGAGACCGGGCGCGCGCGGGTGGTCTTGGATTACGTCGCCGGCATGACCGACCGCTTCGCCATCCAGGAGGCGCAGCGCCTGCTGGGCTGAGCGCGGGGCCTGTCCGGCCGGCTGCGCGCCGGCCGGCGCTTTCTGTTCCCGTCCTTCGTCGGGCGGCGGGCTTGCGATTGAACCCGCGCAAGGGATCGCGCGTTCGGCCAGCAGGTCACGGCAGAAAAGGAGAACGGCGATGATCGTGAATTCCGGTTCGGCGAAATGGGAAGGCGGGCTCAAGGACGGCAAGGGGGTGCTGTCCACCAAGTCCGGGGCGCTGAGCAGCCAGCCCTATGGCTTCAACACCCGCTTCGAGGGCCTGCCCGGCACCAACCCCGAGGAACTGATCGGCGCGGCCCATGCGGCCTGTTTCAGCATGGCTCTGTCGGCGATCCTGCAAGAGGCGGGGATCGGCAATGTGCGGATCGAGACGACCTCCGAGATCGGGCTGGCCAAGGAGGGCGACGGCTTCGCCATCAAGACAGCGCATCTGAACACCCGGATCTGGGGCGACGGCGACAGGGCGGTGATCGAAGAATGCGCCCGCAAGGCCGAAAAGGGCTGCCCGGTCAGCAGGGTGCTGAATGCCGAGGTGACGATGGACGTGACGGTGGGGTAAGGTCGGCCATGCCATGCGGCGCGGCTGTGCGCCGCATGGTCGCGGTCATTGGCTCCACCGGCATGCCGCGGGCCTGCGCCCGGAGCCGCCTTACGATTCGACCAGAAAGGACAGGCCGTCCCTGGCATCCCAGAACTGGAACCTTGCCGAACGCGCGGGCGTCTTGACGGTGATTACCGAATCGGAATGCGCCTGGACCGTGCCGCCGTTCCGGGCAGCGTAAGCCTCGGCAAGCGCCCTCAGCTCGGCCTTACCGTTCGGCGCCTTACCTTGCGACGACGTGACCATGCAGCCATTGCGGCGCGTGTCGAATTGTACGCCGATGTCCTCGGCATTCCGGTCCAGGCTGACCTTGAGCGCGCCGAGCGGTGGAATCGGGCTCGCCTTGTAATAGACATTGGCGAGGTCCACCCCATCCGGCTTGCCGCCAATGCTAGCGATGCAGAACTGATCGAAGCGTTGGGCGGCAAGGCTCATGATCCTGGTGTCGAGCCTTGCAGCCGCCGACGGCGGCGCAACGCTGGGGGCTTCACCGCAAGCCGCCAGCATCAGGGTCAGCGTAAAGGCGGCAAGCAAGCGATTGCGATACATGAAACGACCTCACTGATTAAACAAAGCAGACATAATAGCGGGTTGGCGCGACATGCAAGCTGCGACGTAAGTGCCGGAACTCGACAAGATGCCTATCGAGAAGGCCAGGGCTCTTTCTGGACCGTCACCAATCTTTGGCGATAAAGGCTTACACCATCATTTCCTTCGTCGCCGTCAGCTTCAATTCGGGGTGGTCGCGCCCGACGCGGTCGATGTCCCATTGCAGGCGGGTCAGGTAAACCAGGTCGCCGTCGTGGTCCTGCGCCATGTGGCCCTTGTTGGCATTGGCAAAGGTCTCGACCTTATCCTTGGGCCCGGACACCCAGCGGGCGCTGGTGAATTGCGAGGATTCGAAGCGCACCGGCAGGCCGTATTCCAGCTCGATCCGGCTCGCCAGCACCTCGAATTGCAGCGCGCCCACCACGCCGACGATGAAGCCCGAGCCGATCATCGGCTTGAACACCTTGGCCGCGCCCTCCTCGGCGAATTGCATCAGCGCCTTTTCCAGATGCTTGGCTTTCATCGGATCGCCCGCGCGCACGGTCTGCAGCAGTTCCGGCGCAAAGCTCGGGATGCCGGTGAAGCGCAGCGCCTCGCCCTCGGTCAGCGCATCGCCGATGCGCAACTGGCCGTGGTTGGGGATGCCGATGATGTCGCCGGCCCAGGCCTCCTCGGCCAGTTCGCGATCGGCGGCCAGGAACAGCACCGGGTTCGATACCGCCATCGGCTTTTTCGAGCGCACGTGCAGAAGCTTCATCCCCCGCTCGAAATGCCCCGAGGCCAGGCGGACGAAGGCCACACGGTCGCGATGCTTGGGATCCATGTTGGCCTGCACCTTGAAGACGAAGCCGGTCACCGGCTTTTCCTCGGGCGCGATCTGGCGCTCGGCGGCGTTCTGCGGCTGCGGCTGCGGGCCGAACTCGCCGATGCCGGTCATCAGCTCCTTGACGCCGAAGCTGTTAATGGCCGAGCCGAACCAGATCGGCGTCATGTGCCCTTCCAGAAAGGACTTGCGGTCGAAGGCGGGCAAGAGTTCGCGCGCCATCTCCAGCTCTTCGCGCAGCTTCTCCAGCAGTTCGGCGGGGACGTGATCGGCCAGCTTCGGGTCGTCCAGGCCGGAAATCTGGATCGACTCGGCCACCTTGTTGCGGTCGGCGCGGTCCATGATCTCCAGCCGGTCGTGCAAGAGATCATAGGCGCCGATGAAGTCGCGGCCCATGCCGATGGGCCAGCTGACCGGCGCCACGTCGATGGCCAGGTTTTCCTGGATCTCGTCGATGATCTCGAAGGTGTCGCGGCTTTCGCGGTCCATCTTGTTGCAGAAGGTCAGGATCGGCAGGTCGCGCAGCCGGCAGACCTCGAACAGCTTGCGGGTCTGGCTTTCGACGCCCTTGGCGCCGTCGATGACCATGATCGCGGCGTCCACCGCCGTCAGCGTGCGATAGGTATCCTCGGAGAAATCGCTGTGGCCGGGCGTGTCCACCAGGTTGAAGCGATAGGGCCCGAAATCGAAGCTCATGGCCGAGGCGGAAACCGAGATCCCCCGGTCCTGCTCCATCTTCATGAAGTCCGAGCGGGTGCGCCGCGCCTCGCCCTTGGCGCGGACCTGGCCGGCCATCTGGATCGCGCCGCCGAACAGCAGGAACTTCTCGGTCAGCGTGGTCTTGCCCGCGTCCGGGTGCGAGATGATCGCAAAGGTGCGGCGGCGGGCGATTTCGGGCGGAAGATCGGGACGGTTCATCATGCCCCGCGCTTTAGCGCGCGGCGCGCGCAGTCTCAAATGGAATCGCGGCTCAAACGGAATCCGGCCTCAGACGAATTGTTCGCGGATCAGCCGTTCCTCGAGCCCGTGGCCGGGATCGAAAAGCAGCCGGTGCCGGATGGTGTTCTCGGAACGGATCTCGACCCAGAGCACCGAGTCGACGCCGCGCGAATCGGCATCGGCCATCACCGGGCGCTTGTCGGGGTCGAGCACGTCGATGCGCACCGTCGCCGACTTGGGCAGGATGGCGCCGCGCCAGCGCCGCGGCCGGAAGGGCGCGATGGCGGTCAGCGCCAGCACATCCGAACCGAGCGGCAGGATCGGCCCGTTCGCCGAATAATTGTAGGCGGTCGAGCCGGCGGGGGTGGAGAGCAGCGCGCCGTCGCAGATCAGCTCCTCCATGCGCACCCGGCCGTTCACGCTGATGCGCAGCCGCGCCGCCTGCGGGCCGGCGCGCAGCATGCTGACCTCGTTGATCGCCAGCGCGCAATGCTCGTGCCCGTCGGTGGTGCCGGCGGTCATGGCCAAGGGGTTGACCACGGTTTCCTCGGCGGCGCGGATGCGGCCGGGCAGATCGTCCTCGCAATAGGCATTCATCAGAAAGCCCACCGTGCCCCGGTTCATGCCATAGACCGGCAGGCCGCGGTTCTGGTGCATGACCGACAGCATCAGCCCGTCGCCGCCCAGCGCCACGATCACCTCGGCCTCGCGGATCGGCACATGGCCGTAGCGCGCCGACAGCGTCTCGGCCGCGGTCACGGCGGTTTCGGTACTGGAGGCGATGAAATGCATCTTCATGCGGCCATCATGGCCAGCCGCCGGGCGGAAGCAAGTCCCGGCGACGCATGGGATATCTACCATCAAGGCGTCGCATCCGTCCTAGCGGGGCGCGGCGAAAGGCGCTAGAAGGCCGGCGAGCCGCTTTTTGCATGAGGACCAGATGACCGATACCGGATTCTTCACCGAGACGCTGGACAGCCGCGACCCCGACATCTTCGGCGCCATCCGCAAGGAACTCGGCCGCCAGCGCGACGAGATCGAGCTCATCGCCTCGGAAAACATCGTCTCCAAGGCCGTGCTGGAAGCGCAGGGCTCGGTGCTGACCAACAAATATGCCGAGGGCTATCCGGGCAAGCGCTATTACGGCGGCTGCCAATATGTCGACATCGTCGAGACCCTGGCGATCGAACGCGCCAAGGAACTGTTCGATTGCGCCTATGCCAACGTCCAGCCGAACTCGGGCAGCCAGATGAACCAGGCGGTGTTCCTGGCGCTGTTGCAGCCGGGCGACACCTTCATGGGGCTGGACCTCAATTCGGGCGGGCACCTGACGCATGGCTCGCCGGTCAACATGTCGGGCAAGTGGTTCAACGTCGTCAGCTACGGCGTGCGCCAGCAGGACCAGCTGCTGGACATGGACGAGATCCGCAAGTCGGCGCATGAACACAAGCCCAAGCTGATCCTGGCCGGCGGCACCGCCTATTCGCGCGTCTGGGACTGGGCCGAGTTCCGCAAGATCGCCGACGAGGTCGGGGCCTGGCTGATGGTCGACATGGCCCATATCGCGGGCCTGGTGGCCGGCGGCCAGCATCCCTCGCCGCTGCCGCATGCCCATGTCGTGACCACCACCACGCATAAATCGCTGCGCGGCCCGCGCGGCGGCATGGTGCTGACCAACGATGCCGAGATCGCCAAGAAGATCAACTCGGCGGTGTTCCCCGGCCTGCAGGGCGGCCCGCTGATGCATGTCATCGCCGCCAAGGCCGTGGCCTTCGGCGAGGCGCTGCGCCCCGAGTTCAAGGACTATGCCGCGCAGGTCGTCGCCAATGCCCGCGCCATGGCGGACGAGCTGATGAAGGGCGGCATCGACATCGTCTCGGGCGGCACCGACAACCACCTGTGCCTGGCCGACCTGCGCCCGAAAGGCGTGACCGGCAAGGCGACCGAGGCGGCGCTGGGTCGCGCCCATATCACCTGCAACAAGAACGGCGTGCCCTTTGACCCGGAAAAGCCCTTCGTGACCTCGGGCATCCGGCTCGGCGCACCCGCCGGCACCACCCGCGGCTTCAAGGAAGAGGAGTTCCGCCAGATCGCCCGCTGGATCGTCGAGGTCGTCGACGGCCTGGCCGCCAATGGCGAGGAAGGCAATGCCGAGGTGGAGGCCCGCGTCAAGGCCGAGGTCGAGGCGCTTTGCGCCCGTTTCCCGCTTTATAACGGCATGTGATCCCGGCGCGGGGCGGGTTCACCCGGACCCGCCCCGCCCAGCGCCCTGCCCGACGTTGCGGGCGGGGTCTTGATGCGCACGGGACCAGCCGTTGCGGCTCTGCTCCGGGCTTGTCGCGGGGAACAGGTGCAGGTCGGAGCAAGGCCGCATCGCATGACCCGCGGCGCCGATATTCCGGCGCTGGATATTCCGGCGCCCCCGGCCGTCGCTGGTGCGGCTCCATGATGGCCGCATTCCCTGCCTGGGGTCGCTTCCGGCGCGCTTGACCGCTGCGCCGCTCCAGCCGCCAAGCAACCCGTCGGCCCGGCGCGGGTATGGAGGCTGCTGCGATGCCGGGCCCATATCACGACGGAGCCGGCAGCCGCGCTTTTCCGGAATGCCGGCAACAGCTGGCTCCCGCACGGCGCATCCCTGTGGCGGCCTTCAGATCAGCCCGCGCCGCATCATGATCCAAATGGCGACGGCACCCAGCAGCAACAGGCCGAACAGCACGCTTGCCGCGATGCTGGCCGCCCCGCCCCGCAGCCGCATCCCCTGGCCCAGCGGCCGCAGATAGGCCGTCAGCGCCTTATGCGCATGCTCCAGCCGCGCGAAATCCACCTGGCGCGCCAGCTTGGGCTGGCCGGCCTTGCGATCGGCCTCGGCCAGGATGCGCGCCTCGCGCCGCAGCCGCCGCGGCAGCGCGGCGCCGCGCTTGCGCAGCATGCTTTCCAGATCGGCCTGCTGGCCGCGCCTGAGACCGCCGAACCGCGCCGCCATCAGGCTGGCCACCTCGTCCGCCATCGGCCGGATGCTTTCGATGCCCATCGCCCCCATCCCGTTTTCGCCAAGGCTAGCGCCTCTGGCGCCGCTTCGCCAGTGCCGCTAGGGTGCGCGCATGATGCTGAACATGACCATGACTGGAATGGATTCGGATCGGCCGCCGGTGCTGCTGGCGCATGGGCTGTTCGGATCGGGGCGCAATCTCGGCGGTCTTGCGCGACGCCTGGGCGAAAGCCGGCGGGTGATCTCGGTCGACATGCGCAACCATGGCGACAGTTTCCACGACCCCGACCATGGCTATGCCGCGCTGGCCGGCGACCTGGCCCAGGTGATCGCGGCGCAGGGCGGGCGGGCGGATGTGCTGGGGCATTCGATGGGCGGCAAGGCCGCGATGATGCTGGCGCTGACGCAGCCCGACCTGGTGCGCCGCCTTGTCGTCATGGACATCGCCCCCTTCGCCTATGGCCACAGCCAGAGCGGGCTGATCGACGCCATGGAGGCGGTGGACCTTGCCGGGCTTCGCCTGCGCTCCGAGGCCGATGCGCGGTTGGCCCGGCATGTCGCCGATCCGGGCGTGCGGGCATTTCTGCTGCAATCGCTGGACTTGAAGGCCGATCCGCCGCGCTGGAAGTTCAACCTGCCGGCGCTGCGGGACCAGATGCCCCAACTGGTCGGCTGGCCGGTGGCGCCCAGGGGCGGTTTCACCGGTCCCGCGCTGTTCCTGGCGGGCGAAGATTCGGATTACTGCCGCGCGCCGCAGCTCGAGGCGATCCGCGAATATTTCCCCCAGGCCGAGATCCGCCTCATTCCCGGCGCGGGGCATTGGCTGCATGCGGACCGCCCGGCCGAGGTCGCCGAGGCGGTGGCGGCATTCCTGGACTGACCGGCCGCCGCGCGAATCTCAGCCGCCGGGACAGCGCAGCGACAGCCGCGCCTCGCCGGTATCGCCGGGGATGCGGCTGCGCAGGCTGTTCGGAACCGCCTGGCATCCGGTCGTCCGCTCGGCGGCGATCACCATCAGCTCCGGCACCGCCGCCCGCGCATCCCGGCCAAGATATCCCAGGCGGATCACCTCTGCCTGGCTGGCGTCGTGGAAGACGGCAAAGCGGATGCCCTCCAGCGTGATGTCATGCCGCTGGGCACCGAAAAACTGCGGTGCGGGCGAGGCACAGGCGGAAAGGAACAGCACAAGAAGCAGAATCACACGCATGGCACCTGTCTAGCGGCCACCGGTTAAGAAACCCTTAATGGGCGGGGAACCGCGGCCAAGGGCAGGCGTTGATCCCAAGGGAAAACCCGCAGGAGATTGAATATGCGTAAAATTATTCACGTTTCGCCCCTGCTTGCGCTGCTGGCCCTGGCCGCCTGCCAGACGGTGCAGGGCGCCGGGCGCGACCTGCAAAGCGCCGGGCAGGCGATCAGCCGGGAAAGCCAGGAAGCCCAGGCGGGCATGTGAACCGCCTCAGGCGGCGCTGGCGCAATCCCCGCAAACCGGCGTGTCAGGCAGCAGGTCCAGCCGCGCCGGCGCAATGGTGGTTCCGCAGCCGGTGCAAATCCCGTAATCGCCGCTTTCCATGCGGCGCAGGGCTGCCTCGATACGCGCCACCTCGATGCGCTGAACCTTGCCGAGCGCCTGCAAGATATTCTCTTGCGCGCCGCCCGCCCTGCGCGAATCGGGGGCCGGGGCAACCCGCAGCGCATCCCCGATGCAGGCAAGATCGGCAAGAAGGGCCTTGCGGCGCATCAGCAGCATGGTCTTGCGCATATCTGGAACCATGGATTTTCCCCTCTTGACCGTCTTCCTTCTGCCCCGGTCGCGCCGCGCCCGATATGACTTGCGTCAAGTTGTCACGGTGCCGCGACCGCCGCGGCAAAGCGGCCATCCCCTGCACGGGACGAAATCGGCCGGGATCCGCCGGCGGGGTCGCCGATTTCAAGACATTCCTTGCCGATCGGTCGCCGGCAGGCCCGGCTCCGGCTTGAGCGGCCTGTCGAGCAAGCTAGGCTTTGCCGGCAACGAGCAGGAAAGAAGAAAGGAACAAGGATGCGTCGGATGATCACGGTCGGCCTTTGCCTGGCCGGAATGGCAGTCGCGGGTTGCGAAACGATGCAGGGCGCGGGGCGCGACATGCAGACCGCGGGGCAGTTGCTGAGCGAACAGGCGGCCAACAGCCAGGTGCAGATGGGGCAACCGGCCCCCTATGGGGCCGCGCCCGCCCCCTATGCACCGCCGGAAGCGGCACCCGCGCCCTATTGACCGGCAAGCGCCCCGCGCCAGGCCGTCCCTGCGGGGCGTTCCGGGCCTTGGCGCTACAGGCTAGGGCGTGCCGGTTTCCGTGCCGGCCAGCCGCGACAGGAGCCGGTCCAGGACGCCGGCCTCCGGCCCCAGTCCGGCCAACAGCTTGGCCCGGAAGGCCTGGGCGATGCGCCCGAGCCGCGCCATCAGCGCCCGGCCCTCGGGCGCCAGCTCCAGCACGACCGGGCGGCGGTCGGCCGCGTTTCCCGATTTGCGCACCCATCCCGCCTCTTGCAGCCGCGACGCGGCTGAGTACCGACTTGTCCAGGTGCACACGGGCATGGATGCGCGCACGCTGACCGCGCCGCAATGGGCCAGATGCGCCAGCAGCCGCCATGCGGTCATCAAGTGGTGCGGCCGGTTCCACGAGACCTGGATCGACCACAGCCCGCTGGACGTGGTGGCCTGGCACGGCAATTACTGCCCCTGCAAATACGACCTGCGGACCTATGCGCCGGTGGGTGCGGTGCTGTTCGACCATCCCGACCCGTCGATCTTCACCGTGCTGACCGCGCCCTCGGGGCAGGAGGGGACGGCGAATATCGACTTCGTGCTGTTCCGGGAACGCTGGCAGGTGGCCGAACACAGCTTCCGCCCGCCCTGGTATCACAAGAACATCATGTCCGAGCTGATGGGCAATATCCACGGCATCTATGACGCCAAGCCGCAGGGCTTCGCGCCGGGCGGCATCAGCCTGCACAATTGCATGCTGCCGCACGGCCCGGATCGCGACGCCTTCGAGGGGGCCTCCAACGCGGAACTGAAGCCCGAGAAGCTGGACGACACCATGTCCTTCATGTTCGAGACCCGCTTTCCCCAGCACCTGACCGAATTCGCCGCCCGCGAGGCCCCGATGCAGAAGGACTATATCGAGGTCTGGAAAAAGCTGGAGAAGAAGTTCGACGGCACGCCGGGCGGGAAGTGAAAGCCCAAAGCCAAGCGGGATACCTTAAGTACAGCTTAACAATCTATCAATAATCCATACAAGACTCGGGATAGGGCGCATTGCTAGGTTTCTTCCACGGCACGAGCCGATGGGAGGAACTCATGACAGTTGCCAGCCGCGCTTCTGCGGCGTCCAACGTTTCGTTGGCGCTGCGGGCATGGAATATTCGTCGCAAGGCCCTGCTGATGGGCGAGGTGCAGAGACAGGGCTATATCGGCCAGGCGCTCGGCGTGGCCGATGTGCTGGCCGCATCCTATTTCCACGCGTTGAAATACGATCCGAAGGATCCGGAATGGGAAGGCCGCGACCGCTTCCTGCTGTCGATCGGGCATTACGCCATCGCGCTTTACGCCGTGCTGATGGAAGCCGGCATCCTGCCCGAGGAAGAGCTTGAAACCTACGGCATGGACGATTCCCGCATGCCGATGTCGGGCATGGCCTCCTATACGCCGGGGATGGAGATCACCGGCGGTTCCCTGGGCCATGGCCTCGGCATCGCCGTCGGCATGGCGATGGGGCTGAAGCGCAAGAACAGTTCGGCCTTCGTCTACAACCTGATGTCGGATGGCGAGCTGGGCGAGGGATCGACCTGGGAGGCGGTGATGTCCGGCGTCCAGCATAGGCTGGACAACCTGATCTGCCTTGTCGATTTCAACGACCAGCAGGCCGACGGAAAATCGACCGCCGCGCTGGCCCAGGGCGACGAGCGTGCCAAATGGGAAACCTTCGGCTGGCACGCGCAACGGGTCGACGGCAACGATCTGGATGCCGTGGTCGCCGCCTTCGATGCGGCGCGGTCCACCGACCACCCCGGCCCCCGCGTGATCATCTTCGACACCACAATGTGCAAGGGCGTCGATTTCCTGGAGAAGCGCGAGATCACGCATTTCGTTCGCGTCGAAGCCGATGAATGGGCCAAGGCCCTGGCCGTTCTGGAAGAGGGGAAACCGCAATGACGCTGGCATCCATGAAGCGCAAATACGAACCGCGCAAGCTGCCCGAGGGGCCGCGCGTGGCGACCACGGCGATGATCGCCTCGCTGGCGGCCGAGGGCTATGACACCGTGGCGGCACCCTTCGGCCATGCGCTGGTCGAGGCGGCGAAGCGGGACGACAGGATCGTCGGCCTGTCCGCCGACCTGGCCAAATATACCGACCTGCACATCTTCGCGCAGGCGATGCCCGACCGTTTCTACCAGATGGGCATGGCCGAGCAGCTGCTGATGTCGGCCGCCGCCGGGTTGGCGCGCGAGGGCTTCAACCCCTTTGCGACGACCTATGCGGTCTTTGCCAGCCGCCGCGCCTATGACTTCATCGCCATGGCCATCGCCGAGGAGAACCTGCCGGTCAAGATCGTCTGCGCCCTGCCGGGCCTGACCACCGGCTACGGCCCCAGCCACCAGGCGACCGAGGATCTGGCGATCTTCCGCGGGTTGCCGAACATGACCGTCATCGATCCCTGCGACGCCGACGACATCATCGGCATGGTGCCGCAGATCGCCGCCCATGACGGCCCGGTCTACAGCCGGCTGCCGCGCGGCAAGGTGCCCTCGGTGCTGACCCGCCACAAGCCGGACTACAGGTTCCAGTTGGGCAAGGCGCAGGTGATCCGCGAAGGCAAGGACGTGCTGATCGTCTCGACCGGGTTCATGACCATGCGCGCGCTGGATGCCGCCGAGGCGCTGGCCCGCGATGGGGTCGATGCGGCGGTGCTGCATGTGCCGACGATCAAGCCGCTGGATACCGAGACGATCCTGGTCGAGGCCCGCAAGGGCGGGCGGCTGGTGGTCACGGCCGAGAACCACACCGTCGTCGGCGGCCTGGGCGAGGCCGTCGCCACCACGTTGCTGCGCAATGGCGTCACGCCGGCCTTCCGCATGATCGGCCTGCCGGACCAGTTCCTGGAGGCCGGCGCCCTGCCGACCCTGCACGAGATGTACGGCCTGACGGTCGGCAAGATCGCCGAACGCATCAAGGGCTGGCTGTAAGCCTGCCTGTCACTCAATCACGGAATCAATCAGGAGGAGAAGGCCATGGGCCTGCTGGAAGGAAAATTCGCGGTGGTGACGGGCGCGGCTTCGCCACGCGGCCTGGGCAAGGCCACGGCACAACTCTTTGCCGAACATGGCGCCACCGTCGCCATTCTGGACCTCGATGCCGATCAGGCCAGGGCGGCTGCAGCGGATCTGGGCGAAGGCCATGTCGGGCTGGCCTGCGACGTGACCGACCTCGACGCCTGCAGACGCGCGGCGGACGCGTTGCTGCAACGCTGGGGCCGCATCGACGTGCTGGTCAACAATGCCGGCATCACGCAGCCGCTGAAGGTGATGGATATCGCGCCCGGAAACTATGACGCGGTTCTGGACGTGAACCTGCGCGGCACGCTCTACATGAGCCAGGCGGTCATTCCCGCCATGCGCGAACGGAAGGCGGGCAGCATCGTCAACCTGTCCTCGGTCTCGGCGCAGCGTGGCGGCGGCATCTTCGGCGGGCCGCATTACTCGGCGGCCAAGGCCGGCGTGCTGGGCCTGACCAAGGCCATGGCGCGCGAACTGGCGCCGCAGAACATCCGCGTGAACGCGGTCTGCCCCGGCTTCATCGCCACCGACATCACCGCCGGCAAGCTGACGCCCGAGATGATGGACGGCATCCTTGCCGGCATCCCGATGGGCCGCGCCGGCGAGGCGCGCGATGTCGCGGGCTGCTGCCTGTTTCTGGCCTCGGATCTGGCGTCCTATTGCACCGGAACCGAGGTCGACGTGAACGGCGGCTCGCTCATCCACTGAAGGACCGGCCTGCCGCGAGGGGGCGGCAGGCCCATCATCTGCTCATTGGGAGGAACCACCATGAACTGCACCATCCTTGGGGCAATCCTGTCCAGCACCGTCTTTGCCGGTGCCGCCGCCGCCGACACCATCATCCTGGCCCATGCGCAGCCGCCGGGCAATCCGCGCTCGCTGGCGGCCGAGTTCTTCGCCGAAAAGCTGTCGGCCTGCACCCAGGGCCGCATCACCGTCAACGTGGCGGGCGCCGCGACGATGGGCGACGATGTCGAGGCGCTGACCTCGACCTCGGCCAATGTGATCCAGATCACCGCCAACAGCCAGGGCGCCACGGCGCAGATCGTGCCCGAGTTGAACGTGATCGGCCTGCCCTTCCTGTTCGCCGATGCGCCCAGCGCCTGGAAGGCGATCGACGGCGAGATCAGGGCGCAGATCGACGAAAGGGCGCAGAATGCCGGGCTGAAGCTGCTGGGCTTCTGGGACAACGGCATCCGCCATGTCAGCCACCTGTCCCGGTCGATCACCACGCCGGCCGACCTCAAGGGCGTCAAGATCCGCACGCCGCCCGACGACATGACCATCGCGATCTTCAAGGCGCTTGGCGCGAACCCGGCGCCGCTGACCTTCGCGGAACTGCCGACCGCGCTGCAATCGGGGGTCTTCGAGGCGCAGGAGAACCCGCTGACGAACATCTATTCGTCCAAGCTGCACGAGATCACCAGACATATCTCGCTGACCGGCCATAAATACGAGACCTCGCCGCTGCTGGCCAGCATGGCCTGGTGGGCGTCGCTGTCGCCCGAGGATCAGGATTGCGTCCAGACCTCCGCCGACGAGGCGACGGCGTTCCAGAGGCAGACTGCCGAAGAGCAGGAGGTGGAGGTCCGCCAGAAGCTGGAGGCCGAGGGCGCCATCGTCACCGAACTCGAAGATCGTCAGGCTTTCATCGACGCGACGGCGGGGGTCTATGACGAATATCGCGCCCGCTTCCCGGAACTGGTCGATGCGATCATCGCCGAGTCCGCAAAATGACCGGCGCGCTTCATCCCGACACCGCCGGAAAGGAGGGACGCCCGGCGCCCCCCGTCCTGCGCGGCATCGTCGCGGCACTGGACATGTCGGGGCGGCTGGTCTGCGTCGCGACCCTGATCGTGCTTTTCGTGGGGCTGATGGCCAATGTTGTCCTGCGCTATGTCTATGGCCAGGGGCTGGATTGGGCCTATGAAATCCATGCCATCCTGCTGCCCTGGATGATCGCGGGCGGGGTGGTGATCGCCACCGTCCACAGCCGCAACATCGCCATCACCATCCTGCCGGACCTGCTGTCCGACAGCGGCCGCAGGGTGCTGTTCATCCTCGTTTCGGTGCTGACGCTGCTGATCTCGGTCTTCGTGGTCTGGTCCGCGTTCCCGATCATCCGCGCAGCGCAATACCAGCGTCTCAGCGCCCTGGGCGGGATCAGCCAGCTTTGGGGCTATGCCAGCCTCGTCTACGGCTTCGGCGGCATCGCCGTGATCTGCGCCTGCGACCTGATCGCCGCGCTGATGGGGCGGACGCTGCGCTATGTCGAAACCGCTTCTAGCCTGAGCTGAGGAGGGCCCGGAATGACCCCGATTCTCGTGATCGCATTCTTCGGCCTGATGGCGCTGTCCGTGCCGGTGGCCCATGCCATGCTGGGCGGCACCGCGCTGGCACTGCTGGCGGACGGCAAGCCGCTGGCGGTGATCGCGCAGCGCCTTTACGCGCCGACGCAGGCGTTTCCCATGCTGGCGATCCCCTATTTCATCCTTGCCGGCTCGCTGATGATGCACGGCAAGTTCGGCGAATACCTGGTCAATATCGCGCGGCTGATCGTCGGGCGCTATCGCGGCGGGCTGGGGCAGGTCAGCATCCTCGGCTCGGTGATGTTCGGCGGCGTCTCGGGCTCGGCGGTGGCCGATGCCTCGGCCATGGGCAATGCGCTGATCCCGGTGCAGGTGCGCGACGGCTATCCCGCGCCTTTCGCGGCGGCCATCAACGCCTCGTCCTCGACCATCTCGGTGCTGATCCCGCCCTCGATCCCGCTGATCCTCTACGGGCTGGTGGCGAATGTCTCGATCGTGGACCTGTTCGTCGCCGGCATCCTGCCGGGCCTGCTGCTGGCTTGCGGGATGATGGGCATGGTCTGGTATATCGCCAAGCGTCGGGGCCTGCCCGCCGCGCCGCTGCCCGGCGGGCTCCGCGCCTTCAGAAGCCAGATCGTCTTCGCCCTGCCGGCGCTTCTGATGCCGATCTTCATCATCGGCACCCTGCGCTTCGGCATCGCCACGCCCACCGAGGTCAGCGTCATGGCCGTCGCCTATGCGCTGCTGATCGGCATCTTCTTCTATCGCGACGTGACGCCCCGGCTGATCTGGAATGCCCTGGTCGATACCGGCATGATGACCGGCGCAGTGATGCTGATCATCATGGCCTCGGGCACGATCCAGTGGATCCTGACCGCCGAGCAGGTGCCGCAGAACCTGGCCGGCTTCGTCTCGGCCCAACTGACGCAGCCCTGGATGGTGCTGATCGCGCTGAACCTGGTGATGCTGGTCGTCGGCATGTTCCTGGACCTGCCCGCCGCGGTGCTGCTGCTGGCGCCGCTGTTCGTGACCATCGGCAACACGATCGGGCTCGATCCGGTGCAGCTGGGGCTGATGATGGTGATCAACCTGTCGATAGGGCTTTACACGCCGCCGGTCGGGACGACGCTGTTCATCTCGATGGCCATTGCGCGGACGGGGATCGGCCAGACCACCAGGGCGCTGCTGCCCTTCTATCTGGTGGCCCTGATACTGCTGCTGGCCTTTACCTTCATCCCGGCCCTGACGATCTACTGAGCGGCCGGAAACCGGGAATGCCGGGCGTCATCGCCCGGCATTCCCTCATCGCTCCTCGGACGTGACGAAGGCCGCCCGGCGCTCGAAGCGGGTCCGGTGCCCGCGTTCCTCCAGCCAGGCCCGCGCCTCGCGCATATGCTGGCGGCCCCTGTCCTTGACCCAGTCCGAGAACAGCCGCACCGCCCGGCGCCCCACATGGCGATGCGGGCAGACGATCCAGTATCCCGGAAACTCGATCACCTCGAACGCGGTCGAGAAGGGCACCAGATCGCCGCGCCGCAATTCCTCGAAGGCCAGGGTCATGCTGTCGAGGATCACCCCGCCGCCGTCCATGGCCATCTGCACCGACATGCTGGAGCGGTCGAAGCGGCAGGGATAGGACATCGAGGCGCCCTGCACGCCGTGGCGCGGCAGCCAGTAATCCCAGCGGTAATAGGCCTTGACGCTGTCGATCAGCCTTGCATGGCGCAATTGTTCGCGCGGGTCGTCCGAGCGTTGGCGCAATTCCTCCAGATAGGCGGGCGCGCACATGGGAAAGACGAAATCATGCACGATGCAGGCGGTATGCAGCCCTTCCCAGTCGCCCTCGCCATAGCGCAGGTCCATATCGACGACCTCGGTGTCGAATTCGGTGAAATTGGGCGTCGCATCGACGCGGACATCCCATTCCGGGTGCCGCTTGCAGAAATCGGCAAGCCGGGGCGCCAGCCAGCGCACGCCGAAGGACGGGCTGACCCGGATCGAAAGATTGTGGGTTTCCCGCTGCCGGACGATGGCGGCCCGCACCTCGCGGATGGACTGGAAGGCCTGCGTGGCGGTCTGGAACAGGCGCTCGCCGTCGATGGTCAGCCGCAGATGGCGCCTTTCGCGGTGAAACAGCTTCACGCCCAGGTTCTGCTCCAGCAGCTTGATCTGCTGGCTGACCGCCGAGGCCGATATCTGCAACTCCTCGGCCGCGCGCATGACCCCGCCCAGCCGGGCGACCGCTTCGAAATGGACCATCGAGGACAGGTTGAGTTCGCGCACCATGCCCTGAATGTTAGGGCATCTTAAGCAACTGCGTAAGCAAGCTTCCGTCCGCCGCGGCAGAACGGCATCGGCACCCGCTTGCCGCGGGCGCCGCGACCGATCCTGGCCTGGCCAACGGGACGCATGGCCTCAGGCCGCCGGCAGGCCGACCCCGCCGGCCGCGGCCGCGCTCAGCGCCACGAAATTCAGCGCCTGCTGGCGGATGGCGGCGGCCAGTTCCTGGCGGGCCGACAGCAGGCTGCGCTCGGCATCCAGCACCGGGAAGAAATCCGCCTCGCCCAGCTCATAGGAGCTGCGGGTCAGGTTCACCGTCTCGCGCGCGTTCTCGACCAGCCGCGATTGCGCGGCGACGGCGCGCGCGTCGCGGTTATAGCCGGCCAGGGCGTTCTCGACCTCCTCGACCGCGCCCAGCACCGCGGCCTGCCAGGCCAGCCGCGCCTGCTCGGCCCGTGCCTCGGCGGCCGAAAGCCGGGCCTGGTTCGCCCCGCCCGAGAACAGCGGCAGCGAGATCTGCGGCCCGAAGCTCCAGCTTTTGCCATTGGTCGGCGTGATCGAACCCGACAGCGTCAGCCGCGGATAGAAGGCCGCCCGTGCCTCGCCGACATCGGCGGCGGCGGCGGCCAGGTTGCGCTCGGCCATGCGCACGTCGGGGCGCACGCGCACCACATCGGCCGGCACGCCGACGCTGGCGCTGTAGCGGGCGCGCGGCTGGCCGCCGCCCCGGCGCAGCTCGGCCGCCAGATCGGCGCTGCGCCCGGCCGTCAGCGTGGCCAGCCGGTTCACCGACTGGTCGAAACCGACCTCCAGGCCGGGCAGCGCCGCCTCGGCCTGCGCCACCAATTGCTCGGCCTGCAACACCTCCAGCCGCGAGACGCTGCCGAAGGCGTCCTGGGTGCGGGTCATCTCCAGCGTGCGGCGCCGGCTTTCCAGGCTTTGCCGGGTCAGCGCCAGCGCCTCCTGGTAATAGCGCGCATCGACATAAGCCGAGGCGATGGCGCTGGCCACGGTCAGCCGCGCCACCTCGGCCGAAAGATAGGCCGCGTCCAGCCGGGCCGAGGCGCCCTGCCGCGCCGCGCGGGTCGAGCCGAACAGGTCGACCAGCCAGGACACGCCCAGCGTGGCCGAGTCGCTTTCGAAGACGCCGCGCTCATCGCGGCTGCGCGCGGCCGAGCCCTGCGCATCGACCTGCGGCAGGTCGCTGGCCCCGACCAGCCGGGCATTGGCCTGGGCCTCGCGGATGGTGGCGACGGCGGTCTGCACGTCCAGGTTGCGCTTGAGCCCGGCGGCGATCAGCGCGTCCAGCCGCTTGTCGCGGAAGGCCGCCCACCAGGCATTCGCCGCGGCACGACGGGCCGGGGAATTGGCGGCGAACTCGGCCGCCAGTTCGGCACGGGGCGCGGCATAGCGGACCGGGTTGCAGGCGGCCAGCGCAAGGCTGGAGACGAGCCCGCCCAAGAGGCCGCGGCGGGAGAAAGGCAAGGTCTGGGTCATCCGAAACTCTCTGTTGGGTGGCCCGGATTCCGGGCGCGAAAGGAACGGCAGGGACGGTTATCCACCGCCCCTGCCATGGGCTGCGACGCGACTCAAGCGGCCGTATCGCCGCGGATCGGCGCGGGCTTGCGGCCGCCGGTCGCCCGGCTGAACAGGCCCAGCACGAAGACGAAGAACACCGGCACGAAGAACACCGCCAGCACCGTGGCCGCAACCATGCCGCCGATGACCCCGGTGCCGATGGCGTTCTGGCTGGCCGCCGAGGGGCCGGTGGCGATGGCCAAGGGCACCACGCCCAGCGTGAAGGCAAGCGAGGTCATCAGGATCGGCCGGAAGCGCAGCTTGGCCGCCGTCACCGCCGCGTCGATCAGGCTTTGCCCCTGCTGGCGCAGATCCTTGGCAAATTCCACGATCAGGATGGCGTTCTTGGCCGATAGCCCGATGATCGCGATCAGGCCGACCTTGAAATAGATGTCGTTGGGCATGTCGCGCAGCATGACCGCGACGACGCAGCCCAGCACGCCCAGCGGCACCACCAGCATCACGGACAGCGGGATCGACCAGCTTTCGTAAAGCCCCGAAAGCAGCAGGAAGACGAAGAGGATGCTCATCGCGTAAAGCAGCGTCGCCTGCGACCCGGCCTGGATCTCCTCCAGCGACTGCCCGGTCCATTCATAGCCGAAGCCCTGCGGCAGTTCCGCCGCCAGCCGCTCCATCTCGGCCATGGCGGCACCGGAACTGTAGCCTAGCCCGGCCGCGCCGGCGATGCGGATCGCGGGATAGCCGTTATAGCCCACGACCTGCGATGGCCCCTGCTCCCATGTCACGCTGGCAAAGGAGGAAAACGGCACCATGCCGCCACCCGCATTGCGCACGGTCAGCTTCAGGATGTCTTCGGCCTGCATGCGCGAGTCGTCCTCGGCCTGCATGACCACGCGCTGCATCTTCCCGGCATTGGGGAAGTCGTTGATATAGGCCGAACCCAGGTATTGCGAGATCGTCGCCGAGATGTCGGCGAAGGTCACGCCGAAGGCATTGGCCTTTTCGCGGTCGATGGTGACGAAGACCTGCGCGGCCGAGGGCAACCCCTCGATGCGCAGCCCGGTGGCGATGCCGTTTTCCTGCGCCTTGGCGATGATCTGCTGGGCGGCGGCCAGCAGCGCCTCCTGCCCCTGCCCGCCGCGGTCCTGCAGGCGGAAGCTGAAGCCGCCGGTGGCGCCGAAGCCGGGGATCGGCGGCGGCGACAGCGCGAAGGCCTGCGCGTCCTGGTAGCCGAACATCTGCATGTTCGCGGCATTGGCGATATCCTGCGCCGATTGCTCGCGCTCGGCCCAGTCCTTGAAGGTGACGAACATCAGCCCGGCATTGGGCCCCTGCCCCGAAAAGCTGAAGCCGCGGATCGCGACGGTATTCTCGACCGCCTCGTTGCCCTGGAACATCTGCGTCGCGGTGGCCAGCACCTCGTCGGTGCGGTTGGAACTGGCCGTGGCGGGCGTCTGGATGTCGGCGATGATGAAGCCCTGATCCTCGTTCGGCAGGAAACTGGTCGGCAGGCGCAGGAAGCCCATGGCCGTGGCCGCGACCAGCACCAGATAGAACCCCATCATCACCAGCCGCCGCCGCGTGACCAGCCCGACCGCGCGGGTATAACGCTCGGTCAGCCGGTCGAAATTGCGGTTGAACCAGCCGAAGAAGCCCTTCCTTTCGTGATGGCCGCTGATCGGCTTCAGGAAACTCGCGCAAAGCGCCGGGGTCAGCGTCAGCGCCAGGAAGGCCGAGAACAGGATCGACACCACCATGGTCAGCGCGAATTGCCGATAGATGATGCCCGACGAGCCGGGAAAGAACGCCATCGGCACGAAGACCGCCGCCAGGACCAGCGTGATGCCGATGATGGCGCCCGAGATCTGGCCCATGGCCTTTTCCGTCGCCTCGCGCGGCGGCAGCCCTTCGGTCGCCATGATGCGCTCGACGTTCTCGATCACCACGATGGCGTCATCGACCAGGATGCCGATGGCCAGCACCATGGCGAACATGGTCAGCACGTTGATCGAGAATCCCGCCGCCAGCATGACCGCCACCGTCCCCATCAGCGCAATGGGCACGACGATGGTCGGGATGATGGTATAGCGGAAATTCTGCAGGAACAGGAACATCACCACGAAGACCAGCGCCACCGCCTCGACCAGCGTGTGCAGCACCTTCTCGATGGATGCCTCGACGAAGGGGGTGGTGTCATAGGGGATGGTATAGCTGACGCCGTCGGGGAAGAACCGCGACAGCTCCTCCATCTTCTGGTGCACCGCTTCCGAGGTGTTCAGCGCGTTGCCGGTGGCCGAAAGCTGGATCCCCAGCGCCGCCGCCGGCTTGCCGTCGATGCGCGAGGCGAAGCTGTAGGTTTCCGCGCCCACCTCCAGCCGGGCCACGTCGCGCAAGAGCACGGTCGAGCCGTCGGGATTGGCGCGCAGCACGATCTTGCCGAACTCGTCCACGTCGTCCAGCTGCCCCTTGATCAGCACGGTCGCGGTCAGCTGCTGGCCGATGGGATTGGGGTCGGCGCCGACCTTGCCGGCCGCCACCTGCGCGTTCTGCGCCCGCACCGCCGCGACGATCTCGGCCGAGCTGAGGTTCAGCCCGGTCATCTTGGCCGGATCGACCCAGATGCGCAGCGCCCGTTCCGGGGCAAAGACCTGCGCCCGGCCCACGCCCTCGATGCGGCGGATCTCGCCCACCACGTTGCGGTTCAGGTAATCGCCCAGCGCGATGTCGTCCATCGTGCCGTCATCCGAGGTCAGCGCCACCATCATCAGGAAGCCGGTGCCCGCCTCTTCGATCAGCACGCCCTGATCGACCACGCTTTGCGGCAAAAGCGGCTCGACGCGGGCCACGGCGTTCTGCACGTCGACCTGGGCGCGGGCAATGTCGGTGCCCGGCTCGAAGGTGGCGGTGATCGACATGGCCCCCGAGGAATCCGAGACCGATTCGTAATAGGCCAGGCCCTCGACGCCGTTCAGTTCGTCCTCGATGGGCTGGGCAACGGCGCGGTTGATCTCGCCCGGTGCAGCGCCGGTATAGGCGGTCGAGATGGTGATCTGCGGCCAGGCCACCTGCGGATATTGCGCGATGGGCATCATCGGCAGCGCCAGCACCCCGGCAATGACGATGAAGATCGAGATCACCCAGGCCAGCACCGGCCGGTGAATGAAGAACCGTGCCATCGCCCTACTCCTGTATCGGGGCCGATGCGGGCGCTTCGGCCGCCGCGGCTGCGCCGGCCGGCACCGCCGGCTGGGCGGCCGCGTCCACGGGCTGCGGCACCACCTTGGCATCGGGGTAAAGCTTCTGCGCCCCCGCCACCACGACCCGGTCGCCCGGCTCCAGCCCGCTTTCCACCAGCCAGCGGTTGCCGGCGGTCTGGCCCAGGGTCACGTCGCGGCGCTCGACCGTCTCGTCATCCTTCAGCGCATAGACATAGGCCTGGCCCGACTGGTCGCGCTGCACCGCCATCTGCGGCACGGTCAGGGCGTTGTCGCGCATGGCCTGCTCGATCCGCACCCGGACATAGAGGCCGGGCAGCAACTCGCCCTCGGGGTTCGGGAACTCGGCGCGCAGGGTGATCTGCCCGGTCGAGCTGTCGACGCTCGCCTCGGAAAACAGCAGCTTGCCGGGATGGGCATATTCGCTGCCGTCGTCGAAGATCAGCCGCACCGCCGCCTCGTCGGCCGAGATCATGGCCAGTTGTCCCGCCGCCAGCGCCCGGCGCAGCCCGAACAGTTCCGAGGAGGACTGGGTGAAATCCACATAGACCGGGTCGAGCTGCTGGATGGTCGCCATGATGTCGGTCTGGGCATTGACCAGCGCGCCCTCGGTCACAAGGGCGCGGCCGACCACGCCGGCGATGGGCGCCGTGACCTCGGTATAGGAACGGTTCAGCTGCGCCTCCTGCAGCGCGGCGCGGGCGATGGCGACATCCGCCTGGGCCTGGGCCAGCGCGGTGGCGGCATTGTCCAGATCGACCCCCGCCGTCACCTTGCGCTCGCGCAGGGCACGGGCGCGCTTTTCCTGGTCGGCGGCGTTCAGCGCCGTGGCCTCGGCCCGGGCCAGCGCGCCCTCGGCGCTGGCGACGCGCACATCATAGGGGGCGGGGTCGATGCGATAGAGCACGTCGCCGGCTTCGACCTTGCCGCCCTGCTCAAAGACGCGCTCGACGACGATGCCGCCGACGCGGGGCCGCACCTCGGCGGTGCGGGTTGCAGCCACGCGGCCGGGCAGTTCGTTCACCACCGGCAGCGCCTCGGGCGTCATCAGCTGCACGCTGACCTGGGGCGGCGGCAATTGCTGCGCGGCCGCCGGGGCGGCCGCCGTCAGGCAGCAAAGCACAAGCCCGGCGCAGAGGCCGGGGGACAGTCTCATGGTCATGGTTCTTTCCTGGGAAGGCTGAATGGTTCGGGGAGGGGTCAGTCTCCGGCTGCGCCGGGGTCGCTTTCCGCGACCGCCATCAATTCATCAAGGATCTCATCGCGGGTCTCCTGGTCGAAGCGGTGGAAGCCGAAATATTCCAGGAAGGCCATGCCGTGCAGCGTCAGCAGCGCCATCAGCATCCGCCGCCGGTCGGCCGCCTGGGCCGCCACCGTCTCGGCATCGCCGGCCAGCTTTTCGCGCATGATCTCGCGGCATTCGGCATGTTCGCCCATGCTGGCGCTGATGAGCAGCGCCATGTCCAGCTCCTCGTCGGTCGGCACGCGGCGGTATTCGTCGATCAGCGCGCGCAGCCGGGCGTTCGGCTCGCCCTCGCGCCGGGCGCGGATCTCGACGAAGCGCGCCTGATGCTGGGCCATCTTGTGGCGGATGAAGGCAGCCAGCAGCCCGGCCTTGCTTTCGCAATCATAGACCACGCTGGACTTGCTGATCCCGGCCTCCTTGGCCACGGCGTCGATGCTGAGCCCGGTAATGCCCGAACGCCGCGCCACCCGTTCGATGGCGCCCATCAACTCGTCGCGGTCGATCGTGCGCTTGCGTCCCATATTCGCCACCAGAATTTCAATACGGTCGTTCGTTTATAATTCAGGCCATCTTCTGTCAACCGCTTCCCGGCAGAAACACCATGGCCGGGAGCCTTACCGGATCAGCTCCAAGTCGTCCGACCTGCCTGCCCGCTGTGCAAGGCTTGTCATGGCAGAACCCCAGGCGCCCCCGGATCAGGAAGGGCGCGCACGCCGCCATCGCCCGCGCGTTGCAGCCTCATGGTGCGCCAGACGCGACGCCGCGGCCCCTGTCGGCACATGTCTGTGCCTTGGCCGAGACTCACCCGAGCCGCTTGCGACAGCCGCGGCGGGCACGGTCTGTTTATGCCATCCGTTCCTGGTTCATGCCGCGCAACCGCACCGGAGGACAAAACCCCGCGTCCCGGCTCAACCCTCTCTGGCTGCCAAGGACCGAGTTCGCCTCGGCCTTGCCGCCATCGCCGGTCCAGATCGCCATCCGCAGGGCCTGCAGACTGGCGTTCTGAAACCGGCAAGATCCGGGGCTGAACCGCGGCCCCGGATCAGGGGGGTCATGTCCTGTGACATGGGCTCATTCTCTCCAGTTCGGGATAGCGCCGGTTCAGGGCAGCACGGATATGCACAGGGATCTCAATCTTGACCAGTTTCTCCAGGGCCACGAAGACCGAAATGAAACTGGCCTCGAAACACGGGAGTTCCTGCTGGATGCCCCGCACATGCATAGCGACGGATGTGGTCCCGATCCGCGTCGGCGCGACATGGCACAGCAAGGGCGCGCGCGGCGTGATTGGGCGCGAAAAGGCGTAATCCATCTTGACGAAAGGCATCCCGTAGCCGTGATCGACATTCATTTCGTACCAGCTTTCGCCATCCAGGAGATCGTCCCAGAATGCCTCCAGCGCTTCGAGCGCGAAGTCGGCGATCTTGCCGGTATAGGCAATGCGCGCAGGGTCGCAGTCGCCGAAACCAACGCGGCGGGACCAGATGAAATTCGCTGCCATGCTTTTGTCCTACATATTCGGGTAGTTCGGCCCGTCTCCGCCCTGTGGGGTTGTCCAGTTGATGTTCTGGGAGGGATCCTTGATGTCGCAGGTCTTGCAATGCACGCAGTTCTGGAAGTTGATCTGGAAGCGCGGGCCGCCCTCGCCCTCCAGCACCTCATAGACCCCGGCCGGGCAGTAGCGCGTCGCCGGCTCGGCATAAAGCGGCAGGTTCACCGAAATCGGGATCGAGGCGTCCTTCAGCTTCAGGTGGCAGGGCTGGCTTTCCTCGTGGTTGGTGAAGGAGAACGCCACATTGGTCAGCCGGTCGAAGCTCAGCTTGCCGTCCGGCTTCGGATAGTCGATCGGCTGGAAATCCGCCGCCTTGCCAGTGGCCTCGGCATCGGTCTTGCCGTGCTTCCAGGTGCCCAGCGGGTTCCAGCCGGTCAGGTTCGCCACCCACATGTCGAAGCCGCCCAGCGCCAGGCTGGCCCAGAGCCCGAGCTTCGACCAGAGCGGCTTGACGTTGCGGACCGGCTTCAGGTCGCGGGCGATGGGGCCGGAACGCAGGTCGGCCTCGTAATCGGTCAGCTCGTCGCCCGCGCGGCCGGCGGCGATGGCGGCGGCTGCTGCCTCGGCCGCGGCGATGCCCGAGAGCATGGCGTTGTGGTTGCCCTTGATGCGCGGCACGTTCACCAGCCCGGCCGAGCAGCCCAAGAGCGCCGCCCCCGGCACGGTCAGCTTCGGGATCGATTGCCAGCCGCCCTCGGAGATGGCGCGGGCGCCATAGGCGACGCGCTTGCCGCCTTCGAGCAGCTCCGCGACCAGCGGGTGATGCTTGAAGCGCTGGAACTCCATGTAGGGATAGAGATACGGGTTGGCATAGTTCAGGTGCACGACGAAGCCGACCAGCACCTGGTTGCCCTCAAGGTGATAGATGAAGCTGCCGCCGCCGGCATTCTTGCCCAAGGGCCAGCCCATCGTATGCGTCACCGTGCCGGGCTTGGCCTTGGAGGGCTCGATCTCCCAGATCTCCTTCATCCCGAGGCCGAATTTCTGCGGCTCGTGGCCGGCCGAGAGGTCGTATTTCGCGATGAGTTCCTTGGCGAGGCTGCCGCGCACGCCTTCGCAGATCAGCACGTATTTGCCGCGCAGTTCCATGCCGGGCTCGTAGGCCGGGCCGGGGGTGCCGTCGGCGTTGAGGCCCATCTCGCCGGCGACGACGCCGACGACGCGCTCGCCCTCATAGACCAGTTGCGAGCAGGCCATGCCGGGGAAGATCTCGACCTCCAGCGCCTCGGCCTCAGCGGCGAGCCAGCGGCAGACATTGCCCATCGAGACGATGTATTTGCCGTGGTTCGACATCAGCGGCGGCATCGGCCAGTTCGGCACCCGGACCTGGCCATGCGGGCCGAGGATGTAGAAGTTGTCCTCCTTCACCTCGGTGCTGACCGGGGCACCCCGGTCCTTCCAGTCCGGGATCAGCCGGTCGAGGCCCGAAGTGTCGAGCACCGCGCCCGAGAGGATATGCGCGCCGATCTCCGAGCCCTTCTCCAGCAGCACCACGGAAAGCGCGGGGTTCAGCTGCTTGAGCCGGATCGCCGCCGACAGCCCGCTCGGGCCGCCGCCGACGATCACCACGTCGTAATCCATCGACTCGCGTTCAATTTCGGACATGGCTCGGCCCCCTTGGCTGGCTGATGGTGGTTGCGGTGCGCAGGGTCCGGGGGCTCTGCCCCCCGCGGCCCCGTGGCCCCTCGATGGGGCCGCGGGGTCGCTCCCCCCGGGGTATTTGCGGAAACGGTGAAAGCGCTCAGAGCTTGCCGGTGAGTTCGGGCACCACGGAGAACAGGTCGCCCACCAGGCCGTAATCGGCGATCTGGAAGATCGGCGCCTCCTCGTCCTTGTTGATCGCCACGATCACCTTGCTGTCCTTCATCCCCGCCAGGTGCTGGATCGCGCCCGAGATGCCCACCGCGACATAGAGCTCGGGGGCGACCACCTTGCCGGTCTGGCCGACCTGCCAGTCGTTCGGGGCATAGCCGCTGTCCACCGCCGCGCGGGAGGCGCCCACCGCGGCGCCGAGCTTGTCGGCCAGCTCTTCGATGATCGCGAAGCTCTCCTTCGAGCCGAGGCCGCGGCCGCCCGAGACCACGCGTTTCGCCGAGGTCAGCTCGGGACGGTCGCTCTCGGCCACCTCGTCGGCCACCCAGGAGGACAGGCCGGGATCGGCGGCCAGCGCGGCCTCGGTGACCGGGGCGTTGCCGCCGATCCCCGCCGCGTCGAAGCTCGCCGTGCGGATGGTGAAGACCTTCTTCGCGTCCCGCGACTTCACCACCTGGATGGCGTTGCCGGCATAGATCGGCCGCTCGAACGTGTTCGCGTCGAGGATGGCCGAGACATCCGACAGCACCATCACGTCGAGAAGCGCCGCAACCCGCGGCATCACGTTCTTGGCGTCCGTGGTCGCCGGCGCGGCGATGTGGTCGTAATCGCCGGCCAGGCCCAGGATCAGCGCCGCGGTCGGCTCGGCCAGGCGGTGGCCGTAGAGCGGCGCTTCCGCCACCAGCACCCTGGCGACGCCGGCGATCGTCGCGGCCTCCGCGGCCGCCGCCTTGGCCTGCGCGCCGGCGCAGAGCACCGTGACATCGCCCAAGGCCTTGACGGCATTCACCGCCTTCGCCGTCGCATCGCGGTTCAGCACCCCGTTCGTCACTTCCCCAAGCAGCAGAACAGCCATCAGATCACCCCCGCTTCTTTCAGCTTGCCCAGCAGCTCGTCCACCGAGCCGACCTTGATGCCGGCCTTGCGGCCCTCGGGCTCGCGCACCGAGACCACCTCGAGACGCGGCGCGACGTCGACGCCGTAATCACCGGCGGTCTTTTCCTCCAAGGGCTTCTTCTTGGCCTTCATGATGTTCGGCAGGCTCGCATAGCGCGGCTCGTTCAGCCGCAGGTCGGCGGTGACCACCGCCGGCAGCGCCACCGCGATGGTCTGGAGGCCGCCGTCGACCTCGCGCGTCACCTTGGCCTTGGCCCCTTCGATCTCGACCTTGCTGGCGAAGGTGGCCTGCGCCCAGCCCAGGATCGCCGCCAGCATCTGGCCGGTGGCGTTCATGTCGTTGTCGATGGCCTGCTTGCCGGCGATGACCAGCTCGGTGCCCTCGGCTTCGGCGACCTTGGCCAGGATCTTCGCCACCGCCAAGGGCTCGATGTCCTGATGCACGTCATCGGCGGCGGTGACGAGAATGGCCCGGTCGGCGCCCATCGCCAGCGCGGTGCGCAGCGTCTCGGCCGCCTGCTTCACGCCGATGCTGACGGCGATGATCTCCTCGGCCTGGCCGGCCTCCTTCAGACGGATCGCCTCCTCCACCGCGATCTCGTCGAACGGGTTCATCGACATCTTCACATTCGCCAGATCGACACCCGTGCCATCCGCGCGAACCCGCGCCTTCACGTTGTAGTCGATCACCCGCTTCACTGGCACGAGGATCTTCATCGGATGCTCCTCAATAGAACGCCTGCAGCCCGGTGATCGCGCGGCCCAGGATCAGGGCATGCACGTCATGGGTGCCTTCGTAGGTGTTGACGGTTTCCAGATTGACCATGTGCCGGATCACCTGGAATTCCTCGGAAATCCCATTGCCGCCATGCATGTCGCGGGCAACCCGCGCGATCTCCAGCGCCTTGCCGCAGTTGTTGCGCTTGACGACGGAGATCATCTCGGGCGCGGCATTCGCAACGTCGAGCAGGCGCCCCACCTGCAAGGAAGCCTGAAGGCCCAGGCTGATCTCGGTCAGCATATTTGCCAGCTTGAGTTGGTAGATCTGCGTGTTCGCCAAGGGCTTGCCGAACTGCTTGCGGTCGAGGCCATATTGTCGCGCGGCATGGAAACAGAACTCGGCTGCGCCCAGCACCCCCCAGGAAATGCCGTAGCGGGCGCGGTTAAGGCAGCCGAACGGACCCTTCAGCCCCTCGACATGTGGCAGAAGCGCGTCCTCGCCCACCTCCACACCGTCCATCACGATCTCGCCGGTGATCGAGGCGCGCAGGCTTAGCTTGCCGCCGATCTTGGGCGCCGACAGGCCCCTGGTTCCCTTGTCCAGCACAAAGCCGCGGATCTTGCCGCCATGCGCCTCGGACCTAGCCCAGACCACGAAGACATCGGCGATGGGGCTGTTCGAGATCCACATCTTCGTGCCGTTGAGAACATAGCCAGCCGCGGTCTTCTTCGCCGTGGTCTTCATCCCGGCGGGGTCGGATCCCGCATCGGGCTCCGTCAAGCCGAAGCAGCCGATGAACTCGCCCGAAGCCAGTTTGGGAAGATATTTGCGGCGCTGTTCCTCGGATCCGTAGGCATAGATCGGATACATCACCAGAGAGGCCTGCACCGACATCATGCTGCGATAGCCGCTATCGACCCGCTCAACCTCGCGCGCGATCAGGCCGTAGCTGACGTAGTTCGCGCCGATGCCGCCATATTCCTCGGGGATGGTGACGCCCAACAGGCCCATCGCGCCCATTTCACGGAAGATTTCGGGGTCGGTTTCCTCTTTCGCGAAAGCTTCGATCACACGCGGCTGCAGCTTTTCCTGCGCATAGACCCGGGCGGCATCGCGGATCGCCCGCTCGTCCTCCGTCAGCTGCCCATCCAGCCGGAGGGCGTCCTCCCAGTCGAAACGCGACAGTTCAGGGACGTCCTTCGGGCTGGGTTTCGGTCTATCGGTCATCAGAAATCCTCCGGGAATCAAACACGTTCGAGAAGCAGTGCCGAGCCCTGGCCGACGCCGATGCACATCGTGACAAGGGCGTGGCGGCCGGTGCCCTGCGACAGATCGAAGGCGGCGGAACCGGCGATGCGGGCGCCCGACATGCCCAGCGGATGGCCAAGCGCGATGGCGCCGCCATTGGGGTTCACGCGGGGGTCGTCGTCCGCAAGGCCCAGGCTACGGGTAACGGCCAGCGCCTGCGCTGCGAAGGCCTCGTTCAGCTCGATCAGCGCCACCGCCTCGATGCCGATCCCGGCCTTTTCCAGCAGCTTGCGCACCGCAGGCACCGGGCCGTAGCCCATCACGCGTGGCGCGACACCGGCCGAGGCGCCACCCACGACGCGCGCGCGTGGCGTCAGGCCGTGGCGCTTCACCGCCACCTCCGACGCCACGATCAACGCCGCCGCACCATCGTTCACGCCGCTGGCGTTGCCGGCAGTGACCGACCCGTCAGGCCGGGTGATCGGCTTCAAGCGGGTCAGATCCTCAAGCGTGGTGGCGCGGGGGTGTTCGTCCTGAGTCACTTCGGCCGTCTTGCCGCGCCCGAGCGCAACGGTCACCGGCAGGATTTCCTGCGCCAGCCGGCCGCTCGCCTGCGCCGCAGCGGCTTTCTGCTGCGAGCGCAGGGCGAAGGCGTCCTGATCCTCGCGGCTGATCGCGTGATCGTCGGCCAGGTTCTGCGCAGTCTCGGGCATGGAGTCGGTGCCGTATTGCGCCTGCATCCGCGGATTGACGAAGCGCCATCCGATGGTGGTGTCATGGATTTCGTGCGCGCGGCTCCAGGCACCCGGCGCCTTGGGCAGCACGAAAGGCGCGCGGGTCATGCTTTCGACGCCCCCGGCGATGGCCAGATCCATGTCGCCCGACTGGATCGCGCGGGCGGCAGCCGCGACGGCCTCGAGCCCCGAGCCGCAGAGGCGGTTCACCGTCACCCCCGGCACGGTTTCCGGCAGGCCCGCCAGCAATAGCGCCATGCGCGCGACGTTGCGATTGTCCTCGCCGGCCTGGTTGGCGCAGCCCAGCCAGACCTCCTCCACCGCCGCCGGGTCGAGGCCCGGATTGCGCGCCAGAAGCGCCGCCAGCGGCAGCGCGGCCAGATCGTCGGTGCGCAGCGGGGCCAGCGCCCCGCCATAGCGGCCGATCGGCGTGCGGATATAATCGCAGATGAAAGCGTCGGTCATCGGATCCTCACAATTCTTCGGGGGTCTTGCCTTCGGCCGCGGCGCGGGCCAGCAGGTCGGGAACGCTCCAGGACAGTGGGTCTTCGGCGGCATAACCTTCGATCCGCCGCAGGATTTCAGACAGGCCGACGCGGCCCGCCCAATGCATCGGCCCGCCGCGCCAGCGCGGAAAGCCGTAGCCGTGGATCATCACGAGGTCGATGTCGGCCGCGCGTTCAGCAATCCGTTCGCCAAGGATACGGAAGCCCTCCTCGACCATCGCGGCAGTCGCACGGGCCACGATCTCCGCGTCGGTGAATCGACGCCGTACAATCCCCGCCCGCGCGCTTTCCTCCACCACGATCCCGTCGATCAGCGCCGAGGATACGGCCTTGCCGCCCGTATGGTCATACCAGCCGGCGCCGGTCTTGCGGCCCAGGCGGCCGGTCTCCTCGACGATGCGGTCGGCGATGGGGATGTAGCGAAAGCCCGGCATGGTCTTCCAGCCCAGCCGCTTGCGGTTGGCATAGGCGATGTCCAGCCCCGACAGGTCCTGCACCTCGTAAGGCCCCATCGCCAGGCCGAAGCCGCGCATCGCTGCGTCGATCTGCGCCGGCAGCGCGCCCTCGATCAGCATCACGTCGCAGCACTGGCGATAACGGGTCAGGATGCGGTTGCCGATGAAGCCGTCGCAGACCCCGGCCAGCACCGGAATCTTCCTCAGCCGCGCCGCGAGCCGCAGGGCGGTGACAAGGGTTTCCGGCCCGGTGTCCCGCGCCCGGATCACCTCGACCAGCTTCATCACATGCGCCGGGCTGAAGAAATGCAGGCCGAGGAAGCGCGTGGGATTGCGCAGCCCCTCGGTGATCCGGTCAGGGTCCAGATACGAGGTATTGGTTGCCAGGATCGCGGTTTCCGGCAGGGCCGCATCCAGCGCGGCAAAAACCTGCCGTTTGATCGACAGATCCTCGAACACGGCCTCGATGGCAATGTCCACCGGGGGCAGATCGTCATAACCGGCGCGGAAGGTGAACAGCCGCTCCATGTCCGAAGCGGCCCGTTCCGCACTGGCCTTGCCACGCTTGACCGCATCGTCGAACAACCGCGCGATATTGGCACGGGCGCGTTCCACAGCGGCGGCGTCGGTCTCAACCAGCGTGACGGTGACGCCAATACCGGCCAGGGCATAGGCAATGCCCGCGCCCATCGTGCCGCCGCCCACAACCACGGCCGAACGGACATCCGCCCCCTGGGCCTTGCCCTGCCCCATTGCGGCGCGTTCGGCAAAGAAGACATAGCGCAAGGCAGCGGCCTGATCGCCGGTCTTCAGATCCAGAAAGTTCTGGCGTTCCAGCGCCAGCCCCTCGGCCAAGGACAGGCGCACGGCAGCTTCGATCAGGTCGATGGCCCTTTGCGGGGCGATCTGCTGCGGGCTGCGCCGGGCGGCCTGCTTTCGGGCAGCCTCGATGGCGACGGGATCGCAGGCGGGCGCGGGCCGCGCGCCGGTCGCGGGACGATCCGGCAGGGCCAATATCCGCGCCGCGGCCACAGGATCGTCGGTCATGGCATCGACGAGGCCGATCCGCAGCGCCTCGGCCGCACCGATCACCCGGCCCTCGGGGATCAGCGACAGCGCCTGCTCCAGCCCGACCAGCCGCGGCAACCGCTGCGTGCCGCCTGCGCCGGGGACCACGCCCAGCGTCACCTCGGGCAGGCCCAGGGTCGCGCGGGGCGCCGCCACCCGCGCGGCGCAGGCCAGCGCCAGTTCCAGCCCGCCACCCAGTGCCGCGCCGTTGATCGCGGCCACGACCGGCACCGGGAAGCTCTCGATCCGGTTTGCGATATCGGGCAGATGCGGTGGCCGCGGCGGGGCCGAGAACTCTTTCGCATCCGCCCCGGCGACAAAGGTTTTTCCCGCGCCGGTCAGCACCACGCGCGCGACGCCGGCGGCTTCCGCCCGGTCCAGCGCCATCATCAGCCCCGCGCGCACCGCGCGCGAGGCGACGTTCACCGGCGGGTTGTCGATGGTGATCAGTGCGATATCGTCGGCAAGGGAAAGGTGAACCGCGTCGCTCATGTCTGCCTTTCAGAGATGCGGGTGGATGCCGCCGGAGACGGCCATGATTTCGCCGGTGACAAAGCGGGCCGCGTCCGAGGCGAAGAAGGCCACCGCTTCGGCGATTTCCTCGGGTTCGGCCATGCGGCGATTGAAGGCCAGCGCGGTCAGCCGCGCCGCCTCGGCCTCGGGCATGTTCTGCGTGACCGAGGTGCGGGTCAGCCCCGGCGCGACGGCGTTGACGGTCACGGCGGGGGCCAGTTCGGCCGCAAGGCTGCGTGTCAGCGAGGCGATGGCGGCCTTGGCGGCTGCGTAATCCACCTGCCCCGCCTCGCCGCCGAACACCACCGTCGCGAAGTTGACGATCCGGCCGAACCTGCGCTCAACCATCCCCGGCGCGAAGGCCCGGATCAGGTGGAAATTGCCCATCAGGTTCAGCTCGAAGGTCGAGCGGAACTGCGCCTCGTCCATTTCCAGGAACGGAGTGTAGAGCCGGGGCGAGCGGATGCCGCCCACGGTATTGACCAGCACATCGGCGCCGCCGAAGCCTTCCTGCGCCAGGGCGCAGAACGCCTCGGCCTCAGCTGCGGCGGTAATGTCGCAACGCAACGAAACAATGCGCGCGGCAGGATATTCGGTGCCCAGAAGCGCCACGGTTTCCGCCAGCCGTGTGCCCGAGATGTCGGTCAGGGCCAGAGCCTCTGCCCCGTCCTGCAACAGCCGCCGGGCGACGGCGCGACCCATCGGGCCGCCTGCCCCTGTCAGCACGACACGCGGTCCCGCGATACGGGTCATTTCTTCATGGCCTCGTATTCGGCCCGCAGTTCGTTGCGCAGCGCAAATTTCTGGATCTTGCCCGATGCGGTCGAAGGCAGGCGGTCGCGAATTTCCAGCCGCTCGGGGAAATACTGCTTGGCCAGATGAAGGCCGGACAGGAAGTTCACCATCGCCGGGAGGTCGATGCTTTGGCCGGGCTTCGGCACGATGAAGGCGCAAGCACGCTCGCCCAGCCTTTCGTCCGGATAGGCAACGATGGCGACCTGCTGCACGGCCGGATGCTTGTAAAGCAGCGCCTCGACCTCGACGACCGGAATATTCTCGGCGCCCCTGATGATCACGTCCTTGGAACGGCCGCAGATCCGGATATAGCCCTGCTCATCCATGCGCGCGATGTCGCCGGTATCGAACCAGCCCTCGGCATCGGTAGCGTTCCATTGCGGACGCTTGAGATAACCGGCGAAGTTCGAACAGCCGCGCACGAACAGTTCTCCCTCCTGCCCCGGGCCCAGCGGCATGCCGTCGGGGTCGCGGATCTGCAGCTCCATCCCCGGCAGGGCAAAGCCGTCGGTCTGGACCGAACGCTCGTCAGGATCCTCGGGCGCGACCACCGTGACGGCGCCGTTCTCGGTCATGCCCCAGGCCGAAATGACCTTGGCGTCCAATATCCGCTGCGCCCGTTCGACCAGGGGTCCGGGGATCGCGGTGCCGGCGCAAAGGAAGATGCGCAGCGAGGAAGGATCGGTGGCACCTTCCTCGACCGCCGAGGTCAGGTCCATCAGGAAAGGGGTCGAGGCCATGGTGAAGCTGACCCGCTCGTCCTGGATCAGCCGTGCGGCAAGATCCTTGTCCCAGCTGTCCATCAGGATCATGCGGGCGCACAGCATCACCGGCATCAGGAACCCATACATGAAGCCGGTCTGGTGCGCCATCGGCGAGAACATCAGCACGGTGTCATCCGCGTCCAGATGCAGCCGGTCGGCATAGGCCACCAGGTTGGAATACATCGTGTTGGCCGTATGCATCACGCCCTTCGGCTCGCCCGTGGTGCCCGAGGTGTAGATCAGCTGGCAAACGTCGTTCGCATCGCCCCGGTCACGAGCCGAGACGGCGCGCAGATCCGCGCCCACCTCCAGCGCCGGATCCAGCAACAGCGCATCGAAGCTGTTCGGTCCATCGCCGCCGGCAACGATGACATGGCGCAGGTCGGGCAGATCGGGGCGCATGCTCTCGGCCATGGTCTCGTGGTCGAAGCCGCGAAACAGTTTCGGCACCACAAAGGCCTTGGCCTCGCCATGCTTCAGCATGAACAGCAGCTCGTGTTCGCGAAAGATCGGCATCACCGGATTGAAGACCACGCCCAGCTTGCGGCAGCCGATGTAGAGCGCGACGAGCTCCCAGCTGTTGGAAAGCTGGCAGGCCAGCACGTCGTCGCGGCCAAGGCCGAGCCTGCGCAGCCCCGCCGCCACGCGCCAGGACAGCGCGTCAAGCTCGGTCCAGGTCAGGTCGCGGCGGTCGCCGGTCGCTGTCACGATGCTGGTCAGCGCCACCGCCTGCGGCTTTTCGCGCAGACAATCCTCGAAATAGTCGAGCAGCGTCTTGCCGGGCCATAGACCCTCGGCCTCCATCCGGGCGCGGCGCGGTTCGATCAGGACGGCATCGAATTTCATGGGTTCTTCCTCCCCTTTTTCTCCCGGCTCAGCCGGTGACGGCCTTGCCGGCCCGCTCGCGGGCGATGATGTTCTTCATGATGTGCGCGGTGCCGTCGCCGATCTGCAGGCCCAGCACGTCGCGCAGCCGCTGCTCGAACGGCAATTCGTTGGAATAGGCGGCATGGCCATGGATCAGCAGGCAGGCATGGATCGCCTCGTAGGCCAGCAGCGGCGGCCACCATTTCGCCATCGCAGCCTCCGCCACATGCGGCAGACCGTTGTCCTTGAGCCACAGCGCGTTCAGCGACAGCAACCGCGCCGCCTCGACCTTGGTGTCGAAATCGGCAAGCTGGTGGGTGATGCCTTGGAAGGCGGCCAGCGGTTTGTCGAAAGCCCTGCGCCCGCCGATATAGTCCCAGGTCTCGTCCAGCGATTGCCGCGCGGTGCCCAGGCATTGCAGCCCGATCAGCGAACGCGAGAAGTCGAAGCCCTGCATGACCTGGACGAAGCCCTTGCCCTCCTCTCCCAGCAGGTGATCGGCGGGCACGCGCACGTTGTCGAAGAAGATCGAGCCGCGGCCGATGGCGTGCTGGCCCAGGTCGGTGAAGCGGGTGGTGGAAATGCCGGGCGTGTCCATCGGCACGAAGACGGCGGAAATGCCGCGCGCCCTGTCCTCGGGCCTGCCGGTGCGGGCAAAGACCACCGCGCCTTTCGCCTGATCGGCGCAGGAGATCGAGGTCTTTTCGCCGTTGATCACATAATGGTCGCCGTCGCGTTCCATCCGCAAGCCCAGGTTCGCGGCATCCGAACCACCACGCGGCTCGGTCAGGGCGATGGCGACGATCAACTCGCCCCCGATCAATTTGGGCAACCATTCGCGCTTGATCTCGGGATTGGCGAAATTCGCGAGGATCTGCCCGTTCAGCGAGGCGAGGATGTTGACATAGCCCATGTTGAAATCGCCCCGGGCGATTTCCTCGATGATGACGCCGGAATAGATGGCGCCGGAGCCGAGGCCGCCGAATTCCTCGGGCAGTTCCGGCGCGATCAGGCCAAGGCCGCCCATCTCGCGCAGAAGATCGGGGCCGAAGCCGCCCGCCTTCTCACGCGCCTGATAGCCGGGGGCCAGTTTCTCGGCGGCGAACTTGCGGGCGAGGTCGCGCAGTGCGTTCAGTTCCTCGGTGTCGAAGATGGTGGGATACATGGGCTGCCTCATTGAACCATCAGATATTTGCGGGTGATTTCCGGGTCGGCATAGAAGCCGTCCACGCTGCCGTTCCAGACCATCATGCCCCGGTCGATGACATAGACCCGGTCGGCGCAGCGACGGATCGTGTTCAGCGCCTGTTCGGACACGATCATCGACACCCCCTCGCGTTTCAGCGCGACGATGGCGTCGACCACCTCCTCGGCGATCTTGGGCGCCAGCCCCTCATGCGGCTCGTCGAGCAGCAGAAGCTTCGGGCAGGTCAGCAGCGACCGGGCGATGGACAGCATCTGCTGCTCGCCCCCGCTCATCACCCCTGCCTTGCGGTGACGATAGTCGTGCAATTGCGGGAACAGGCGGAACACCTCGTCCACCGTCCAGCGGCGGCGGCCGGCGGCGGCGGCGACCGGCCGCGGCACGTTCAGGTTTTCCAGTACCGAAAGCGAGGCGAAGACGCGCCGGTCCTCGGGCACATAGCCCACGCCGCGGCGGATCACCTCATGCGGGCGCATCCCGGCCAGCGGGGCACCGTCGAAGACGATCTCGCCCCCCGTCACGGCAATCTGGTCACGGACGATGGACTTCATCGTCGAGGATTTGCCGACCCCGTTCCGCCCGATCAGGCAGACCACCTCGCCAGGCGCGACCTCCAGGTCGATCCCGTGCAGAACCTCGGCCTTGCCATAGGCGGCGTGCAGGTCTGAAATGCGCAGCATCATCAGTGCCCCCCTCCCAGATAGACGGCCTGCACCTCGTCATTGGCCTTGATGTCCTCGGGGCTGCCCTGGGCCAGGATCGCGCCGCGCACCATGACGGTGACGCGCCGGGCGATCTTCATCACCACGTCGATGTCGTGTTCGACGAAGATCAGCGTCTTGCCGGTGGCATCGACCCGTTCGGCCACCATCTCCATCAGGAAGTGGCGTTCCTTGATCGACATGCCGGCGGTGGGCTCGTCCAGCAGCAGCAGGTCCGGGTCAGCGGCCAGCGCCATGCCGAATTCCAGCCGCTTGCGGTCGCCGAGGCTCAAGTCCGCGACCGTATCCCGCGACCGTTCGGCCAGGCCCACGGTTTCCAGCATGGCGTGGGCACGGTCGATCTTTTCGGCATAGACCCGGCCCGAGAGCGAGGCCCATTTGCCCGAAGCGATGACGTAAGCCGCCATCATGTTTTCCAGCACCGACATGTGCAGAAAGGCGCGGCTGATCTGGAAAGTGCGGCCGATCCCCCTTTTGGCCAGCCGCGCCGGCGGCAGCGCCAGGATGTTCTCGCCCTTGAAGATCATCTCGCCCTCCACCCCCGGCAGTTGCCCGGCGATGCAGGCGATGAAGGTGGATTTCCCCGCCCCGTTCGGGCCGATCAGGGCGTGGCGTTCACCCCTGGGGATGTCGAAGGAGATGTCCTTCAGCGCGATGAAGGCACCATAGGCCTTGCGGATGTGGCGGGCGGAGAGGATCGGCTGCATCAGCGGATCCCCCCGAGCATCGCCCGCAGCCGGGCCGAGACACCGGCGAAGCCGGCCGGGGCCACCAGGCAGATCGCCAGCAGGATCAGGCCCAGCACCAGTTCCCATTCGTGGATCACCTTCGAGACGAAGGTGGCCAGCAATTCGTAGATGATGCCGCCCCAGATACCGCCGGCAAAGCTGTTCAAGCCGCCGATGACGACCATGATCAGCCCGTCCAGCGTGATGCCCAGACCGGCATAGTCGGGGAAGGCCGCGCCATGCAGCACCGAATAAAGCGTGCCCGCGACCCCGGCGAAAAAGGCGGCGATGACGAAGGCCACCAGCTGCACCCGCCGCGCACCCAGGCCAAGCGCCTCGGCCCGGTAGCGATCCTGCCCCACGGCGCGGATCGACAGGCCGAGCGGGGATTTCACGATCCCCCACAGCGCCAGCAGGCAGAGCGTGACCACCGCCAGCACCGCCGTCGCATAGCCCTTTTCGGAAAGGCCAAAGCGCGGGATCATGAAACCGGTGATGCCGGTATCGCCGCCGGTGAAGTCATACCACTGGAACAGCACGGTATAGGTGATCTGCGCGCAGGCCAGCGTCAGCATCGCGAAATAGATCTGCGTCAGCCGCACGCAGAGCGCGCCGAAGACCAGCCCGCCAAGTGCCGCGGCCAGCGGGCCGATAGCCAGCGCCAGTTCCGGCGGCACCCCGCCCCGCACAACGGCCAGGGTGAAGCCATAGGCGCCAAGGCCGAAATAGGCGGCATGGCCGAAGCTGACCATGTGGCCGAAGCTCATCAGCAGGTTCAGCGACGAGGCGAACAGCGCCATGATCATGATCTCGGTCATCATGGTCGAGGTCGAGGTCGACGCCATCCAGTTGATCGCCAGGACCGCGGCCAGCGCCGGGACCACGAATTGCCAGCTGACGGTGGCACGGGCCACCCTGGCCCAGAGGGTTTTCAGATCCTGCGCGGTCATCGTGCCGGGCCTCCCTGACGGCCCATCGAGCGGGCGATGAGAACGGCGGCCATGATCAGGAAGATCAGGACCATCGACAGGCGGGGGAAATACATCACCCCGATCGCCTTGGTGACGCCGACCACCAACGCACCGGCCAAAGCGCCGTACAGGTTGCCCAGCCCCCCGATCACGCAGACGATGAAGGCCGAGACGATGATGGTGGTGTCGAGCAGGTAATTCACCTCGCCATAGGGCGCGCTCAGCCCCCCGGCCAGACCGGCAAGAAACGCCCCGGCGGCAAAGACCGCGGTGAAGATCAGCTTCTCGTTCACGCCCAGAAGCGCGACCATGCCGCGGTCATCGGTGCCGGCGCGCAGAAGGATGCCCGCCCGGGTGAAGTAGATCACCCAGATCATCGCCAGCACCACGATGAGCCCGGCGGCAAAGATCGCGATGGGGAACAGCGGGAAATAGGTGTCGCCCACCACCAGCGCCCCCATCAGCGCATCGGGCATCTGCACCGAGACGCTGTTCGCGCCCCAGGTCATGCGCACCAGGTCGCGGATGATCAGCACCAGCGCCACGGTGACGATCAGCTGCAGGATACCATCCTTGCCGTAGATGCGGCGCAGCACAGTCGTCTCGAACAAGACGCCCAGGGCCGAGACGGCCGCCGCCGAAGCCGCCACGGCGACGAAAAACCCCCAGAGCGTGCCCGGCGCGATCAACGGCACCAGCTCATAGGTCAGGAACGCGCCCAGCATGTAGAAAGAGCCATGGGCGAAGTTGATGATGCGGGTGACGCCGAAGATCAGCGTCAGGCCCGAGGCGATCAGGAAAAGCGTCATGCCTTCCATGAGCCCATTGACGAGCTGGATCAGAACCATCTGGATTTCCTCTGGCTGGTCCCGGCGGATCATCCCGCCGGGACGGGTTCGCAGAGTGGCCTACCTGGCAGCTCCACGGGCCTGGAGGATCAGATCCTCGGCAGGCATCAGCGGCGCGCCCTCGAACTTTTCCACCTCGGTCAGGATCGGGAAATCGTAGCCCTCGACCTTGGCCGCCTTGCCGACATAGACCGGCGCGTTCATCTGGCCGTCCAGCGCGCGGATAGTCAGGCCCTTTTCGCGCAGCCCGTCGAAGCTGACCTGCGGCAGCGCGGCGATGATCGCATCGGCTTCGACGGTGCCGGCCTTTTCGGCCACGGCGGCATAGAAATGCAGCCCGTCATAGGCATTGATCGCCCAGTCGGTCGGATATTCGCCATAGGCGGCGCGATAGGTCTCGATGAAGGCGGTTACCTCTGGCGACTGTTCCAGCGCAAAGAACGGTGCGCGGGCGATGCCATAGACGTTGTCGGCGGGCATCGAGGCGCCTTGCGATTGCAACGTGTCCACCGTCATCAGCGTCACGAGATTGGTCTTCTGGAAAAAGCCGAACCCCTGCCCCTGCTTCAGCGTCGCGCCCAGCGAGGGACCGAACAGCGGGGCGAAGACCGCATCGGGCTGCTGCGCCAGCGTGGCGGTGATATAGGGCGCCATCGCGGTCTCGCCGACCTTGGCATAGATCGGATCGGCAAAGGCGATATCGGGGCGCAGCTCCTTCAGTCGCTCGGTGAAGGCCGCGACCGAGGTATGGCCCCATTCGTAGTCGGAACCAAGCGCCGAGATCTTCTTCCATTCGGGCTTCTTCGCCACATATTCGGCCGCAGCATAGGCCTCCATCGTGGCATTGGCCTGCACCTGCCAGAAATAAGGCTGGTAGAGTTCGATATTGGCCCGCTGGGTCGAGCCGATGGCGGCATAGAACGGCACTTTCAACTCGGCCGAGACCGCGCTTTCCGCCAGCATCACCGCTGAAGAACAGACACCGGTCAACACGTCGATCCTGTCCTTGGTGATCAGGTCGCGCGCGACCTTGGCGCCCTCGTCGGGCTTGGTCTGGGTGTCGCGCACAATCAGTTCGACCGGACGGCCCAGGATGCCGCCAGCCGCGTTGATCTCCTCGGCGGCGATCTTCGCGCCGTTCAGCCCGTCCTCGGACAGGGCAGCGCAGGCCCCGGTAAGGTCGGCGGCAAAGCCGACCTTGACCGGCCCGTCCTGCGCCCCGGCAGATGTGGCCAGGGCTGCCAGCACCGCAGCGACAACGGTTTTCTTGTTCTTCTCAAGCATGAACTCCTCCCCAAGTTGCTTGATAACCATTTATTTATCTTGAGAATTTTCGGAAATCTGGCTTGCGCTTCTCCTTGAACGCAATGCCGCCTTCCTTGCTTTCTTCGGTGTCGTAGTAGAGGCTGAGCGCATACATCCCGAGCCCTGCAATGCCGCGCTGATGCTCGGTGTCGATGTTGAAGCTGCGCTTGGCGATGGCGATGGCGGTGGGCGATTTCTCCATGATCTCGGCGCACCAGCGGTCCACCTCGGCGTCCAGCTGGTCATCGGGGACAACCGTGTTCACCAGGCCCATCGCCAGAGCCTCGGCCGCCTTGTAGCGACGACACATGTACCAGATCTCGCGCGCCTTCTTCTCGCCCACCACGCGGGCCAGGAAGGCGGTGCCGAAACCGGGATCGACCGAGCCGACCTTGGGTCCGACCTGGCCGAACTGCGCGCTTTCCGCCGCGATGGTGAAATCGCAGATCGTGCACAGCACGTTGCCGCCGCCCACGGCAAAGCCGCGCACCTTGGCGATCACCGGCTTGGGCACGTCGCGGATGATGGAATGCAGATCCTCCATCGGCAGGCCGATGGTGCCGCGCCCGTCATACTGCCCCTCATGGGCGGATTGATCGCCGCCGGTGCAGAAAGCCCGCTCCCCGGCGCCGGTCAGCACGATAACCCCGATGGACTTGTCCCAGCCGGCCTTGTTGAAGGCGTGGATCAGTTCCTCGCAGGTCTGGCCGCGAAAGGCGTTCATCCTGTCGGGGCGGTTGATGGTGATGGTGGCGACGCCGTCCTTCACCTCATAGATGATGTCTTCATAGGTCATGGCTTTCCCTTTCATCCGTGCATGGTCAGGCCGCCCGAGACCGAGATCACCTGACCGGTGATGAAGGCCGCGTCGTCGCTGGACAGAAACAGGATCGCGCCTGGCAGATCTTCGGGCTTGCCCAGCCGCCCCAGCGGGACAGCCTTGGCAAATGCCACGCGCAGCTTTTCCTTGTCGCCGGCCGCTTCCATGAAGTTTTCCAGCATCCCGGTTTCGGTCACGCCCGGACAGACGGTGTTGAAGGTGATGCCGTGGCGGGAATGTTCGCGCGCCAGGGTCTTCATGAAGGCGATGACCCCCGCCTTGCAGGCGCCATAGACGGATTCCCCCGACGAACCGCCCCGGCCGGCGTCCGATCCGATCGACACGATGCGTCCGCCGGCACCGCGAGCAACCATCGATTCCAGCACCGGCTTGGTGATGTTCAGCACCGTGCGCAGGTTGATATCGATGATCTTGTTCCAAAAATCCGGGCCGGATTTCAGGAACGGCGTAAACAGATCCCAACCTGCATTGTTCACCAGCACATCGATGGGGCCGAACTCGGCCTCGACCCGGGCGACAGCGGCGGCGGAGGCATCGTAATCGATCAGGTTCACCACCATCGCAGTAGCCTCGCCTCCAACCGCGCGGATCGCTTCGACGACCTGACCGGCCGCCTCGGCACCGACATCGGCCACGACGACCCGGGCCCCCTCCTCGGCGAAGCGCAGGCAGGTGGCCGAACCGATGCCACCACCGCCGCCAGTTACGACAACTACTTTCCCTTTCAGGCCACGCAAAGCGATCTCCTTCCTGACTTCAGGCCACAGGGTCTCGGCCAGAGAAATCGCATTTTCTTGCGATATTTCTGTTGAATTGCCTTGTCCGAATCCCTGGACGGCCTCCCTGGCAGCATCCTGCAGCAGTCGCAAATTTATGTCAATATATTTACTTTATTTTACCGCATCGGCACGGCTTGACCTTGGCCCCGACTGCGGCCAGATTGGCGGCATGGCGAAAAGTGGCAGGAAAATCGGGAATCTGGGATCGGGGCTGAGCAATCGGCTCTTTTTCCGCCTCTACCAATGCGCCAACATGTTGCACAAGACCGGCACCCGGGCGCTGGACGAGCACCACGTCACCACGCAGCAATGGGCGGTGCTGGGGGCGCTGACCCGCCCCGCCTTCGAGAACGGCGTCCCGGTGGGCGATCTGGCGGCCTTCCTGCTGGTCAGCCGGCAGAACCTGACCGGTGTGCTGACGCGGCTGGAGGCGATGGATTACATCGAGCGCGCGGTGGACCAAAACGACAACCGCTCGCGCCTGATCCGCCTGACCGACAAGGGCCGCAGCCTGTGGGACGAGGACATGCGGCCGGTGATCTCGGATTACTACGACAAGGCGCTGCGCGGCTTCTCGACCGAGGATCGGATCCACATGATCCATTACCTCGACAAGATGCTGCGCAATTTCAAGGATATCGACACGGAGGCCGGGCCGGACAGGAAGGCGGCGGAATAGCCCGCCGCCCCGGCCACGCTAGAGACCGGCCCGCGCCCGCGCCTCTGCCGCCATCGCCTTGGCGATGATGATCTGCTGGATCTGCGTCGTGCCCTCGTAGATGCGGAACAGCCGCGCGTCACGATAGAGCTGCTCGGCCCGGTATTCGCGGATATAGCCATTGCCGCCATGCACCTGCACGTTGCGGTCGGCGATCCGGCCCACCGCCTCCGAGGCGAACATCTTGGCGCAGGAGGCCTCGACCCCGACATCCCGGCCATCGTCGCGCTTGCGCGCCGCGTCCAGCACCATGCAGCGTGCCGCATAGGCATCGGCGCGGGAATCGGCGAACATCGCCTGCAGCAGCTGGAAATCCGCCAGCGGCCGGCCGAACTGCCGGCGCGCGACGGCATAGTCCAGCATGTCGTCGATGATCCGCTCGGCCAGGCCGACACAGGCCGCCGCGATATGCAGCCGCCCCTTGTCCAGCACCTTCATCGCCGTCTTGAACCCCTGCCCCTCGACCCCGCCGATCAACGCCGAGACCGGCACGCGGCAATCGTCCAGGATCACGTCGCAGACATGGGCGCCCTGCTGGCCCATCTTCTTTTCCGGCTTGCCCAGGGACAGGCCGGGCGTGTCACGCTCGACCGCAAAGGCCGAGACGCCGGCAGCGCCCTTCTGCCCGGGATCGGTGCGCGCCATGACGGTGAACAGCCCGGCGTGGGGGGCGTTGGTGATGAAACGCTTGGTGCCGTTCAGCACATAGAAGTCGCCGTCCCTCCGGGCCGTCGCCTTGACCGAACCGGCGTCCGAGCCGACATCCGGCTCGGTCAGCGCGAACGAGCCGATCAACTCGCCCGAGGCCAGCCGCGGCAGGTATTTCGCCTTCTGCTCGGGCGTGCCGTCAATGGCGATGCCCTGCATGCCGATGCCGACATTGGTCGCGAACATCGAGCGGAAGGCCGGCGCGGCGCGGCCGAGCTCGAAGATGGCCATGACCTCCTCCTCCATGGTCAGGCCCAGCCCGCCGTATTCCTCGGGTGCGGTCAGCCCGAACAGGCCCAGCTCACGCATGCCGGCAACGATCCGCTCGGGAATGGCGTCGGTTTCGGCAACCTCGGCCTCGGCCGGGATCAGCTGCTCGTCCACGAAGCGGCGCAAGGTCGCGCAAAGCTGCGCGAGCGTATCGGGATCCATCGCCATCTCATCCTCCGCATTTATGACAATATATTTATATATAATCTCATGGAGAACATCCATCAAGCCAGAATTTATAAGCATTAGCTGTCAAAGTTTGTGGCGCCATATGCAACCTATTGCCATATTATGACAATGCATTTACCTTTCCGCCAGAGAGGGAGGAATCTGCATGAAAGCTATCGTTCTGCATAAGCGGGGTCTCGACGGGGTCAGCCTGGACGACCTGCCGGCCCCGGATTGTCCGCAAGGCTGGGCGCGGGTGCGCATGGTCGCGGCCTCGGTCAATCGGGTCGATCTCTACATGCGCGACAATGGTGCCGGCATCACCCACGACCTTCCGCTGATCATGGGCGTGGATGGCGTGGGCGAGGTGATCGAGGCGCCGGGCGATTCCGGGCTGGCGTCGGGGGACCGGGTCATCCTCTATCCCTACGAGTTCTGCGGCGCCTGTCGGCCCTGCCTTGCCGGGGACCAGCCGCTTTGCCATTCCGCCCGCATCCTGGGCGAGCATCGCCACGGCACCTTCGCCGAACAGGTGGTCCTGCCGGCACGGTCGCTGGTCAGGCTGTCGCCTCATGCCGACATGGACCAGGCGGCGGTGCTGGGCGTGGCCTATCTTACCGCCTGGCGCATGGTCTTCGGCCAGATGCCGGCTGCGCCCGGCCGGACCGTTCTGGTGCAAGGCGCGGGCGGCGGCGTCGCATATGCGGCGATGCAACTGGCGCGCATGGCGGGCGCGCAGGTGATCGTCACCACCACCGGCGACGATAAGCTGGCGCATTTCCGCAATCTCGGGATCGAGGCCATCGACTACCGCGGCCAGGATGTGCCGAAGGCGGTGTTGCGCCTGACGGGTGGCGAAGGCGCCGATCTGGTCATCGACAATGTCGGCGAAAGAACCTGGGCCGCCTCGCTGCGCAGCCTGGCGCGCGGCGGCCATCTGGTGACCTGCGGGGCCACAACGGGGGCGCATCCGTCGGCCGACATCCAGCGGCTTTTCGTGCGGCAGCTGTCGGTCCACGGCTCGACCATGGGCTCGTTGGAGGAGTTCCGCCGGCTGATCCGCGCCTGGGAGGCAGGAGGTTTCGTTCCGCTGATCGACCGCGCCTTTCCGTTGGCCGAGATGTCGGCGGCCTTCGACCACCTCGAAGACCCCGCCCGCATGGGCAAGATCCTTGTTCACATCGCGTGAGGCAGTCATGACCTATGAAAACATCCTTGTCTCGGCCCAAGACGCCGTCGGCATCATCACGTTGCACCGCCCCGAGGCGCTGAACGCATTGAACCGGCAGCTGACAGCGGAACTGTCGCAGGCCGCAGCCGCATTCGACGCGGATCCCGACATTGGCGCAATCGTCGTCACCGGATGCGAGCGCGCCTTTGCCGCCGGCGCGGACATCAAGGAAATCAAGGACAAGACCTTCGCCGAGGTCTACGAGGAACAGCTGATCACCGCGACCTGGGAGGGCATCAGCCGGGTGCGCAAGCCGGTCATCGCGGCCGTTTCCGGCCATGCGATTGGCGGCGGTTGTGAGATTGCACTGATGTGCGACATCATCATCGCGTCCGAGACCGCCCGGTTCGCGCTGCCGGAGACCGGCATCGGCATCATTCCCGGCGCCGGAGGCACGCAGCGGCTGACCCGGCAGGTCGGCAAAGCCGCCGCCATGGACATGATCCTGACCGGCCGCGCAATCGACGCTGCCGAAGCCCTGACCATGGGCCTTGTCAGCCGCGTCGTCCCCGCCGGCACGGAGATCAAGGAGGCGCTTGCAATCGCCGCCCGTCTGGCAACCCTATCGCGCCCGGTGCTGCAACTGGCCAAGGAGGCCGTGAACAAGGCTTACGAAACCCACCTGCAAGAGGGCCTCTATGTCGAGCGCCGGCTGCTTTACGCGACCTTCGCACTTGATGATCGCCGCGAAGGAATGAACGCCTTTGCCGAAAAACGAAGACCCACGTTTCATAACCGTTGAGCCGCGCCAAAGCTTCGGGCCACCCGCACCGTCCGCATGGCAGCGGGGCCAGGCTTTCGGCTAATCCGCGGAAGGAGAATCAGGGCCGTTGCCGGTTCTGCCGCCGATTTCTTGTCGGCAAGACTGCCAGAAAACTGTTTCGGCATGCCGTGTCCGAGGTCTGGCTGCCAATCGGCGTCCGAAAGGGGCTCTGGCGATATGGTGAACAGGCCCATGGCAGCGTAGCTTTCCAGCTCGCATAGCCGACGCGGACCTGCGTTTCGAGGGCGTCAGGCTCGGGGTTTGATGCGCCAGCCGCCGTTGCCGGTTTCGATGATGTTGCAATGCTGGATGAGACGATCGCACCGTGCGGTGAAACGCGCATCCTCCAGCCGGGTGCAGGCCATCAACGGACTCGTGCCGTCCCAGTAAAACAGTTTCAGCCTGTCCGACCGGCGGGCCCGGGACACGAACACCCTGCCCGTGAATGGATCCCTGCGCAGCATCGATGACACCGGCACAGCCAAACACCCTTCCTCCCCTTGCGAAAGTCGATGGGCCTGGTCGCGCCCATGATCCGCAGCCGGCAGGACGGGAATGTCATGAACTGGTAGCCCATGCGCGCACAAGGGCGGCGCAACCTCGCGGTGTTCAGCAGACGGTCGCGGTTCTTGGCAAAGACCGTCGGAACCCATACGGCTTCTTCAATGCCGGGCCCGACGAACCAGCGAAACAGCCGGTCATACTGCATCTGCTCCATCAGCTACCGCTCGGACCGGACCGAGAACGGGATCTGGAGAAGGCTGGCGCGGATCAAGCACTCCGGCGCGATCGAGGGGCGACCAAAGTCGATGTAGAGCCGGTCGAATTCAGCGCCAAGGCTGGCCGGCGCTTGGTTGACCACCTGCCGGATCTTGCGCAGCGGATGACGCGGCGGGATCCGGTCCTCAAGGTCGATGTAGCCGAACAGCGCCAGGCATCATCACCCCCGCATCGCTGTGCTAACGGTGAATCCTGCTCCAGAACCCGCGCCGAGCCATGACTAAAGCAGCGGCCCGTCAAAGCGCCGTCCACCCCCCATCGACGGAGATCGTCGTCCCGGTGATCTGATCCGCCGCCGGCGAGCACAGGAAGACCGCGGTGCCGCCCATCTGCTCGACCGTGGCGAATTGCCCCGAAGGCTGGCGATGCAGCATGACCTTGGCGATCACGTCCTCGCGGCTCAGGTTGTGGGTCTTCATCTGGTCGGGGATCTGCTTTTCCACGATGGGCGTCAGCACATAGCCGGGGCAGATGGCGTTGCAGGTGATCGGCTCCTTCGCGGTCTCCAGCGCCGTCACCTTGGTCAGGCCGACGATGCCGTGCTTGGCGGCGACATAGGCCGATTTGTATTCGCTGGCCGTCAGCCCGTGCGCCGAGGCGATGTTGACCACCCGACCCCAGCCGGCCTGGCGCATCAGCGGCAGCGCCGCTGCCGTGGTGTGGAAGGCGGAACTCAGGTTGATGGCGATGATCGCGTCCCATTTCTCGGCCGGGAAATCCGGGATCGGCGCGACATGCTGGATGCCGGCGTTGTTCACCAGGATGTCGCAGGCGCCGGCCCTTTCGATCAGGGCACGGCACTCGGCGCCCTTGGACATGTCGGCCTGGATGTAACGGACCTTGACGCCATGCTCGGCGGCCAGGCTTTCGGCCAGGGCGTGATCCTCGGGCGCGTCGGTAAAGCTGTTCAGCACCAGATCCGCCCCGGCCCGCGCCAGCTCATGCGCGATGCCAAGCCCGATCCCGGAGTTCGAGCCCGTCACCACCGCCGTCTTGCCGCCAAGGAATTTCTGGAACATCGCTGCCTCCACGCCTGCGTTGCTGTTGCCGCCGCAGCATGGGGAAAAAGCCCGCACCGCACAAGGTCGGAGACCGGTGGTCCGGCAAGGCGCGGGGCCGCCCGCAACCAGCCGGCAAAGGGCGCTTTCGATCACATTTTTGCGCGCCTGATTCATCCGCCAGAAACGCGCCCCGAAAGCCGCGGCGTGATCGCGGAATCCCCAAGAAAAAAGCGCCCGCACGAGGCGGGCGCAAGTCATGAGGCAGGTTTCATACAGGCAAGAAACCTATCGAGCAGTGCCTTATCTATACGCTTTTCGCCCCATGAGTCCAAGGCGTAAGTTTGCTTCAAGGTGAACGGACGGTTAATCTGCGCCGAGGCAGGACCAACGACCCGGAAAACAGGGCCATCGAGCATGCGATTCTTCAAGTTTGCTAACGAATCCGCGATCTGGCGGCGAATCGCCCTGTGCCTGTGTGTTGCATCCATGCCGCTGGCAAGCCTTGCCGAGCCCCGGCATGCCATTGCAATGTATGGAGAACCTGCGCTGCCGGCGGGCTTCACCCACCTGCCCTATGCCAACCCGCAAGCGCCCAAGGGCGGCACGATTCGCCTGGCCGAGACGGGCACCTTCGATTCGCTCAACCCCTGGATCCTGATGGGCAACCCGGTCTGGCCGATCTTCACCCAGCCGGGTCTGGTGGCCGAGTCGCTGATGATGCGCTCGATCGACGAGCCCTTCACGCTCTACGGCCTGCTGGCCGAAAGCGTCGAGACCGATGCCGACCGGACATGGGTCGAATTCACCCTGCGCCCCGAGGCGCGCTTCTCGGACGGCACGCCCGTGACCATCGAGGACGTGATGTGGTCCTATGAGGTGCTGGGGACCAAGGGGCATCCGCGCTATACCGCCGTCTGGTCCAAGGTCGAGACCATGGAACAGACCGGCCCGCGCTCGGTCCGCTTCACCTTCAACGCCGCCGACCGCGAGCTTTCCATGCTGATGGGCATGCGGCCGATCCTGAAGAAGGCGCAATGGCAGGGGCGCGATTTCGGCCGGTCCAGCCTGATGGTGCCCATCGGCTCGGGCCCCTATGTCATCGACAAGGTCGATCCGGGCCGCGCCATCACCTTCCGCCGCAACCCGGACTATTGGGGCCGCGACCTGGCGGTCAGCCGCGGGCTGCATAATTTCGACGTGATCCGCTATGACTATTTCGGCGATGCCTCGGCCATGTTCGAGGCGTTCAAGGCCGGCGAGATCGACGTCTGGCGCGAACTGGTCGCCGCACGCTGGGAACGCAATTTCGACTTTCCCGCCATGCGCGAAGGCCGGATGGTGAAATCCGAGATCGCGCATGGCCGCCCCTCGGGGATCATGGGGCTGGTGATGAACACCCGCAACCCGCTGTTCGCCGACTGGCGGGTGCGGCAGGCGATGATCGAGGCCTTCAACTATCGCTTCATCAACATGACGCTGACCGGCGGCAAGGATCCGCGGATCACCAGCTATTTCGCCAATTCCGACCTGGCGATGCAGCCCGGCCCCGCCACCGGGCGCGAGGCCGAACTGCTGGCGCCCTTTGCCGACCAGCTGCCGCCCGGCACCATCGAGGGCTATGCCCTGCCCGAGGGCGGCGAGCGCGCCATCGACCGCAAGGGCATCCGCGCCGCGCTGGACCTGCTGGGCGAGGCCGGCTGGACCGTGCAGGAGGGCGAGCTGCGCGATGCGGAAGGCCGCCCCTTCAGCTTCGAGATCCTGCTGAACCAGTCCGGCAGCGCCATGCGCACCAGCGCCGAGATGCGGCAGATCGTCGACATCTTCGTGCAATCGCTGCGCAACCTGGGCATCCGGCCCACGGTGACGCAGCTCGATGCCGCGCAATATGTCGAGCGGACGAACAATTACCAGTTCGACATGACCTGGTATGAACGCGGGCTGTCGCTGTCGCCCGGCAACGAGCAGCGGCTCTACTGGGGCCGCGAGGGCGTGGCCAAGCCGGGCAGCCGCAACTGGATGGGCATGGACAGCCCCGCCGCCGAGACGATGATCGCCGAGATGGGTCATGCCCGCACGCATGAGGATTTCGTCGCAGCGGTCAGGGCCCTTGACCGAATCTTAACCGCCGGACGCTATGTCATCCCGGTCAGCTATTCACGGATTTCCCGCTTGGCCCATCGTGCCGACCTGGATTATCCTGAAAACACGCCGCTTTACGGTGACTGGCCCGGCTTCATGCCAGAAACCTGGTGGCAGGAGGAAAGAAAATGAAATTCAGTCGGATCGCAGCCATCCTGGCCGTCCTTGCGCTCGCCGCGTGCAATACCGTGGCCGGCGTGGGCGAGGACATCACCGGCGCCTCGCGCCTGGTGCAGGGCGGCCTGGGCGGAGGAGGCTACTGATGAAATGGGTTCACGTCCGCGACAACTGGCCCGCCTTCTTCGAGGCCATCGTCGAGAAATGGCCTGCGGCCGATGAAAGCGACCTCGAGGAGATCGACGGCGACCAGCGCGCCTTCATCGCCTATATCGCCGAGGTGACCGGCCAGGAGGTCGACGAGACCAAGGACGAGATCCGCGAATGGCTGGCGGGCGAGATTCCCGCGGACATCGTCATGGACCCGATCCACGACAATCACTCGATCAAGCTGTCCTCGAAATATGTCGGCGAGGGCGAGGACGAATATGACGACGACGCCCGTTTCGGCGATGACGACGAAGTGCCCGACGACGGCGACTGACGCGAAGGAAACGGGGCGATCCTGCGCCCGGCGCCGCGCCGCCGTGCAGGACCGGGGCGGGCCGGCGATTCCGGGCCGGAGCCCGGGTCGCTCGGCCCTGGCGGCGGACGGCTAGACCAGCAGATCGACCAGTTCGAACCGGGTCACGTCGACGATGCCCAGATCCGAGATGCGCAGTTCGGGGATCACCACCAGCGCCAGCAGCGAATGCTGCATATAGGCGTTGTTGAGCCGGCAGCCGCAATCCTGCATCGCCCTGACGATCCCCTGCGCGGCCTCGGCCACCTCCTCGGCCGGGCGGTCGGACATCAGCCCGGCGATGGGCAGCGCCACGGTCGCCAGTTCTGCACCGTCGCGGAACACGGTGACGCCGCCGCCGATCCGGCCCAGATGGTTCGCCGCCGCCGCCATGCTGTCGCGATCCGTGCCGACGACGATCATGTGATGGCTGTCATGCGCCACGGTCGAGGCCACCGCCATCCGGCCCCGATAGCCGAAGCCCGAGACGAAGCCGTTCACCACGCCGCCCGTCGCCCGGTGGCGTTCGACCAGCGCGATATGGCAGGTCTCGCCCTCGGCCTCGATCACGCCGTCGCGGATCGGCAGATCGGCGGTCAGCGCGCGGGTCGGGGCCTGGTTCTCGACCACGCCGATCACCCGCACCCGCGCGCTGTCGCCCATGGCGCGCAGGGCGAAATCCGCCCCGGCAAGGCTGCGCCCCAGATGCACCGAATTGCGCGCCTCATCGGGCCAGGCGATGCGCGGGCAATCGACCAGCAGCTTGCCGCCTTCGGCGACCAGCCGCCCCTGCGCGATCACCGCCTCGATGGGCAGGCTGCGCAGGTCCGAGGCCAGGATCACGTCCGCCCGCCGCCCCGGCGTGATGCTGCCCAGCTCGCGCTCCAGCCCGAAATGCTGCGCCGCGTTGATCGTCGCCATCTGGATCGCCACCAGCGGGTCGCAGCCGCAGTCGATGGCATGGCGCACCACCCGATTCATGTGCCCGTCATGGACCAGCGTGCCGGAATGGCTGTCATCGGTACACAGGATGAAGAAGCGCGGGTCGAGCCCCTTTTCGGTGATCGCGGTGATCTGGCTTTCCACGTCATACCAGGCCGAGCCCAGCCGCATCATGCAGCCCATGCCCTGGCGCACGCGGGCGATGCCCTGCGCCTCGGTCGTGGTCTCGTGGTCGTCATTGGCGCCGCCGGCGACATAGGCGTGGAAGGGCCGGCCCAGGTCGGGGCTGGCGTAATGCCCACCCACCGTCTTGCCGGCGGCGCGGGTGGCGGCGATCTCGGCCAGCATCTGCCGGTCGCCGGCGGCAACGCCGGGAAAGTTCATCATCTCGCCCAGGCCGACGATGCCCTCCCAGCCCATGGCCTGCGCCACCTCGCCCTCGGTGATCGGCTGGCCGGTGGTTTCCAGACCGGGCGCCGAGGGCGCGCAGCTGGGCATCTGCGTGAACATGCTGATCGGCTGGAGCAGCGATTCGTCGCGCATCAGCCGCACGCCTTCGAGGCCCAGCACATTGGCGATCTCGTGCGGGTCGTGGAAGATGGTCGTGGTGCCATGCGGGATCACTGCGGCGGCAAAGCCCGCGGGCGTCAGCATCCCCGATTCGACATGCATATGCGCGTCGATCAGGCCGGGAACCATGTAGCGGCCCTCGGCCTCGATCACCTGCGTGTCGGGCCCCACGGACGGCCCGGCATCCGGCCCGACATAGGCCACCCGGCCGTCCGCCACGGCCACGTCGATGCCGGGGATCACCTCGCGGCTGTGGACATTGACCCATTGCCCGCCCCGGATGACCAGATCGGCGGGCGCCCGCCCCGCCGCCACCTCGACCAGCCGCGCCTGCGCCTCGATCCACGGTTTCAACATGCCTGCCTCCTTGTCCGTTGCCCCCAGATTGCGGCAGGGTGGCGCGAAAGGAAAGGCGGCGCGATGGAATGGAGCGGCGAGGCCAGCGTGATGGCGCGGCAAAGGCACGGCGAAAGCGCCGCGATCCTGACCGTGCTGACACAAGAGGCGGGGTTGCTGCGCGGGTTGGTGCCGGGCGGGGCCAGCGCCAGGCGGGCCGCCATGCTGCAGCCGGGCAACCGGGTCAGCCTGCGCTGGCGGGCGCGGCTGGAGGATCAGCTGGGCACCTTTGCCGTCGAGCCGGCGCGGGCGCGGCCCGGCCTGCTGGCCGGGGCCGATGCGCTGGCCGGGGTGAACGCCGTCACCGCGCTTCTGACCTTTGCCCTGCCCGAGCGCGACCCCCATCCCCGCCTGGCCGCCGCGACCGAGGCGCTCCTGGACCTGATGGACGCGGGCGGGGACTGGGCCGAGGCCTATCTGCGCTGGGAGATGCGGCTTCTGGACGAGCTGGGCTTCGGGCTGGACCTGACCCGCTGCGCGGTGACGGGATCGCGCGAGGGGCTGGCCTATGTCAGCCCGCGCTCGGGCCGGGCGGTTTCGGCCCAGGCGGCAGGGGATTGGGCACCGCGGCTCTTGCCGCTGCCCGCCATGCTGGGCGGGCGCGGCAATGGCGGGATCGAGGACGCGCTGGCCCTGACCGGGCATTTCCTGCAAGCGCGGCTGGCCGAGAGCCATGCGGGCAAGCCCCTGCCGCCCGCACGCGCCCGGCTGGTCGCCCGGCTTACTGCGCCGCGGCCCGCCAGCGGATCGTGACGTCCGGGCCGGTCATCACCAGTTCCTCGCCCTCGCGCCTGGCCTCGCGCACCGCGCCGAGCGCCTGGAAGAACGCATGTTCGCCGCCTTCTTGCAGGCAGGCGCGGCGCGTCGTGGCCAACGCGCCCAGGTCCAGCGCCGGCAATGTCGCGTTGTTGCGGCCGGTGAACAGGTTGCAGGGCCCCTGCCCCGAGACCGCGCCGTCCTCGGCGATGCGCAGGGTGGGCGTGCCCGAAACCTCGACACCCTCCACCGCGATCAACGTATATTCGCCGGGGATCTGCGCGGCGGCGTCCGGTTCCGCACCACAGGCGGCCAATCCCAGGGACAGCGCCAGCATCAGTTTCCGCATGATTTGCCTCCTTCCGGCTTGGGGATCATTCCTTGCGATAGCCCGGCTCATAGGTCAGGTAGGTCGGCCCCTTGATGGTCAGCACGCCGCCCTCGAAGGTGATGCCATCGGCCGCCGACAGCGCCTGGAAATAGCGCGTCTCAAGCCGGCCGGCCAGCCCGCTGCAGGCCATTTCCGTCGTGGTCAGCGGCCCCAGCGAAAAGGCCGGCGGCTCGGCGTTCTGCTTGGCTGAGTAATGGTTGCAGGGCGCCTGCCCCGAGATCGAGCCATCCGCCTCGATGGTCATGCCGACATTGCGCTGCGGCACGGTGTCGGAACCGATGCCGACCAGCACATAGGGGCCGGTCGGAATGGTCGAGCCCGGCACGTCGGGCGTGGCGGGCTCGCAGGCAGCAAGGCCGAGCGTGGCGGCGAAGGCCACGGAAATCATCGGGATGCGGGTCATGGGCAGCTCCGTTATGTCGCGTTGCTGCCATAATGCCCGAACCGCCCCCGCTGTCCAGCAGGGGCCGGAATTTCATCCTAGTCCAGTAGCCTGCGTGCAATAACCTGGGCCTGGATCTCGGCCGCGCCCTCGAAGATGTTGAGGATGCGTGCATCGCACAGAACGCGGCTGATGGCGTATTCCAGCGCAAAGCCGTTGCCGCCGTGGATCTGCAAGGCATTGTCCGCCGCCGCCCAGGCAACGCGGGCGCCGAGCAGCTTGGCCATCCCGGCCTCGAGGTCGCAGCGCCGGCCGTGGTCCTTTTCCCAGGCGCTGAAATAGGTCAGCTGCCGGGCGATCATGATCTCGACCGCCATCATCGCCAGCTTGTCGGCGACGCGCGGGAATTCAATCAGCGACTTGCCAAACTGCTTGCGGTCGATGGCATAGCGCATGCCGATCTCGGCCGCCGATTGCGCCACGCCCACGGCACGGGCGGCGGTCTGGATGCGCGCCGATTCAAAGGTCTCCATCAACTGCTTGAAACCGCGCCCCGGCTCGCCGCCCAGCAGATTCTCGGCCTTCACCCGGAAACCGTCGAAGCCGAGCTCGTATTCCTTCATGCCGCGATAGCCCAAGACCTCGATCTCGCCGCCGGTCATGCCGGGGGTCGGGAAGGGATCGTCGTCGGTGCCGGGGATCTTCTCGGCCAGGAACATCGACAGCCCGCGCCAATCCGTCGTCTCGGGATCGGTGCGCGCCAGCAGCGTCATGACATGGGTGCGCTGCGCATGGGTGATCCAGGTCTTGTTGCCGGTGACGACCCAATCCTCGCCGTCCCTGACCGCCCGCGTGCGCAGGCTGCCCAGGTCGCTGCCGGTATTCGGCTCGGTAAAGACCGCCGTCGACAGGATCTCGCCCGAGGCGAGCTTCGGCAGCCATTTCGTCTTCTGCTCCTCGGTGCCGCCGCACAGAATCAGCTCGGCCGCGATCTCGCTGCGCGTGCCCAGCGAGCCCACGCCGATATAGCCGCGCGACAGCTCCTCGGTCACGACCACCATCGACGCCTTCGAGAGGCCCAAGCCCCCGAATTCTTCGGGGATGGTCAGGCCAAAGACGCCCAGCTCGGCCAGTTCCTCGATGATCTCCATCGGGATCAACTGGTCTTTCAGGTGCCATTCATGAGCGTTGGGGATCACCCGTTCCTCGGCATAGCGGCGGAACTGGTCGCGGATCATCTCCAGATCCTCGTCGAGCCCGGTGGCGCCAAAGGTGGCGCGGCCCTGGTTGTCCTGCATCAGCCGCGCCAGTTCGGCCCGCGCCGGGGCGGTGTTGCCGCGCATCAGCTGGGCCGCCGCCTGGCCGGGCTGCCAGTCCAGGCCCAGGTCCGAGAGTCGCGCGAACTCGGTCTGGCTCATCGGGATGCCGCCGGCGATCTGGCTCAGGTATTCGCCCAGGCCGATCTGCAGGATCAGCGCCTCGATCCGGCCCAGCTTGCCCGCTTCGGCCAGCCGCCCGGCCCAGCCGGTCAGTTGGCGAATCGATTCGACATAGGTCGCCAGCCAGGACAGCGCATGGGCGGCGTGCTGGTGCTGTTCCAGAAGCGCCGGCTGCGGCTTGCCCGAGGGCGCGACCAGCGTGCGCAAGGCCTCGGTCGCGCGGGATTGCAGGGATTCGAGTTCCGGCAGGGCCTCGCCTGCAAGCGCAAGCAGGGCGGAAGGCGTATCGGCTGGCATCGCGGGCATGTCCTTCATGGCAGACTCCTTTGCGGCGTTGCAGCATGACTAACGGCTTCGCAACCGCAGCGCAACTATCATGCGCAATATTGGCACAATGCGAACTAAAATGTCTCGCTCATTGCGCGCGAACGGCCCTTGCGGCGGGCGGCTCGGCGCAGCAACCTGCGGCCATGTTCGGCCTCGATCCCTTTCATTTCTGGACCGCCATCACGATCACGCTGTTTTCCGGCTTCGTGAAGGGCGCCATCGGCTTTGCCATGCCGATGATCATGCTGGCGGCGCTGGGGTCCTTTCTGCCCGCGCAGCAGGCGGTCGCCGCGGTGATCCTGCCGGTGCTGGTGACGAACATCCGCCAGGCCCTGCGCGGCGGCTGGCGCCCGGCCTGGCAGGCGACGCGGGACTGGCGCTGGCATGTCGGCATGGTGGTGCTGTTCATCCCGGTCAGCGCCTTTTTCGCGACACGGGTGCCGCAATGGCTGATGTATGCGCTGATCGGCTTGCCGATCACGGGTTTCGCGCTGTGGCAGATCCTGGGGCGCAGCCTGGTCCTGCCGGTGCATCACCGCCGCCGCATGGAGATCGCGACCGGCGTGACCGGCGGGCTGATCGGCGGCATTTCCGGCATCTGGGGGCCGCCGCTGCTGGTGCTGCTCTTGTCGCTGCACGTGCCCAAGGCGGAGCAGATGCGGGTGCAGGGGGTGGTGTTCTTCATCGGCGCGGCGGTGCTGACGCTTTCGCATCTGCAATCGGGGCTGCTGAACGCCCGGACCCTGCCGTTTTCGGCGATCCTTGTCGTCCCGGCGCTGGTCGGCATGGGGCTGGGCTATCTGGCGCATGACCGGCTGGACGCGGCGCGGTTCCGGCGCTGGACGCTGATCCTGCTGGCGCTGACCGGCGCCAACCTGCTGCGCCGTGCGCTGGAGCTTGCAGGCCCGGCGGTGTAACCAGAAAGCCAAAAGCGAAAGGCCCGCCATGACCACGATCCCCGATCCCGCCCAACTGACCGCCCGGCTGATCCGCTGCGCCTCGGTCACGCCCGACGAGGGCGGCGCGCTGGTGCTGCTGGCCGATCTGCTGGGCGCGGCGGGCTTCGAATGCCACCGCGTCGACCGCGAGGGGGTGCCGAACCTGTTCGCGCGCTGGGGGGCAAAGGGCGCACGGACCTTCGGCTTCAACGGCCATACCGACGTGGTGCCGCCCGGCGATCCGGTCAGCTGGACGCATCCGCCCTTTTCCGGGCACGAGGCCGAGGGCTGGATCTGGGGCCGCGGCGCCACCGACATGAAATCCGGCGTAGCGGCCTTCGCCGCAGCCGCCATTGGCTTCGTGACCGAGACGCCGCCGCCGGACGGCGCGGTGATCCTGGCCATCACCGGCGACGAGGAGGGGCCGGGCAAGCACGGCACCCGCGCACTGCTCGACTGGATGGCAGCCAATGGCGAGCGGATGGATGTCTGCATCGTCGGCGAGCCCTCGAATCCCGACCGCATGGGCGAGATGATCAAGATCGGCCGCCGCGGCTCGATGACCCTGCAGATCGAGGCGCATGGCATCCAGGGCCATGCCGCCTATCCGCATCGCGCCCGCAACCCGCTGCATGCGCTGCTGCGGCTGCTCTACGAGTTGACCGAGGCGCCGCTGGACGAGGGGACCGAGCATTTCGACCCCTCGGGCCTGCAGGTGACGACGGTGGATTGCGGCAACCCGGCCTCGAACGTGATCCCGGAACAGGCGCGGGCGGTGATCAACATCCGCTTCAACGACGCCCATAGCTCGGAGAGCCTCGACCGGATGATCCGCGCCCGCGCGGCGGCGATCTCGGCCGATACCAAGGTGGATTTCGCCATCTCGACCGACGTGTCGGGCGAAAGCTTCCTGACCCGGCCCGGCCCCTTCGTCGACCTGGTCGCCGGCGTGGTGCGCGAGGAGACGGGACTGACCCCGGTGCTGTCCACCTCGGGCGGTACTTCGGATGCGCGTTTCGTCAAGGATCATTGCCCGGTGCTTGAATTCGGGCTGGTGGGGCATTTCATGCATCAGGTGGACGAGCGCGTGCCGGCCGATCAGGTCCGCCAGCTCGCCCGGATCTATCGCCGCATCCTGGAGCGTTACTTCGCATGATCGAGAAGACCACCGACCTCGACACCTGCCGCGCCATCCGCCGCGCAGTTTTCATCGTCGAGCAGAACGTCCCCGAGGCCGAGGAATGGGACGGCCGCGACGGCGAGGCGATCCACCTGCTGGCGCGGGATGACAGCGGCCGGGCCCTGGGCACCGCCCGCATCCTGGTCCAGGGCGCGACCGGCAAGATCGGCCGCGTCGCGGTGCTGCAATCCGCGCGGGGCACCGGGGTCGGCGCGGCGCTGATCCGCGCGGCGCTTGAGGAATTGCGCGCCATGCCCGGCGTCACCCGCGCCAAGCTGGGCGCCCAGACCCATGCCATCGGCTTTTACGAAAGGCTGGGCTTTGCCGCCTACGGCCCCGAATACGACGATGCCGGCATCCCGCACCGGGACATGGCGCTGGAGCTTTGATGATCCGCCCGGAACTGGCCGAAAAGCTGCGCCCCTGGGCCGAAACCGGCGCCGCGCTGGCCGCGACCGGGTTCGGGCTGTGGGTGTTTTCGCTGGGTGGCTGGATCCTGTGGCCCATCGGCGCGGTCATTGCCGCGGCCTCGGCGCTTTGGGCGCTGGACGCACGGCGGCGGATGCGCTTCCGCCACGACACGCTCGGCCCCGGCATGGTCGAGCTGGACGAGGGCGCGATCCGCTACCTGTCGCCCAACCGGCTGCTGGGCGGCGAGATCGCGCTGCGCGAGCTGGCCGAGATCCGGCTGATGCGACTGAACGGCCGCCGGCACTGGCGGCTGAAAAGCGGCGACGGCCAGGCGCTGCTGATCCCGGTCGATGCGGCGGGGGCCGAGCGGCTGGCCGGCGCCTTCGCCACGCTGCCGGGGATCGAGATGGGGCGCCTCGCCTCGGCCTTGGCGCCGGATGCGCCGACGATCCAGACCGTTTGGACGAGGCCGGTCCGCGCCCGCTTGACTTGAGCCGCCCGCCTTGCCACCTGTGACGGGCAAAGGCAAACGAAAGGCCACCGATGTCCATTCCCCAACAGGGCGGCGGCCCGATCGAGCGTCCCGAACAACTGGTCGAATACATCGCCTCGGGCGAAAAGCCGCGGGAAAGCTGGCGGATCGGCACCGAGCACGAGAAATTCGGCTATCGCCATGCCGACCTGATGCCCCTGCCCTACGAGGCCGCGCCCGGCCAACCCTCGGTCAAGGCCATGCTGGAGGGATTGCAGGCCCGCTTCGGCTGGACCCCGGTGCTGGAGGCCGGCCATATCATCGGGCTGGAACGCGACGGCGCCAATGTCAGCCTGGAGCCGGGCGGACAACTGGAACTGTCCGGCGCGCCGCTGGAGACCATCCACCAGACCTGCGACGAGGTGAACCAGCACCTGGCCGAGGTCAGGGCCGTCGCCGACGATCTGGGTGCAGGCTTCATCGGCCTGGGCGCCGCGCCGGTCTGGACACAGGAGCAGATGCCGATGATGCCCAAGGGGCGCTACCGGCTGATGACCGATTACATGGGCCGGGTCGGCACGCTGGGCACGCAGATGATGTATCGCACCTGCACGGTGCAGGTGAACCTGGACTTCGCCTCGGAAGCCGACATGGTGCAGAAGCTGCGCGTGGCGCTGGCGCTGCAGCCGGTGGCGAATGCGCTTTTCGCCAATTCGCCCTTCCTCGACGGCAAGCCGAACGGCTGGAAAAGCTGGCGCGCGCATATCTGGCAGAACCTCGACGCCGCGCGGACCGGCATGCTGCCCTTTGCCTTCGAGGACGGGTTCGGCTACAAGGCTTGGGTCGATTACGTGCTCGATGTGCCGATGTATTTCGTCTATCGCGACGGCAAATACATCGACGCGCTGGGGCAGAGCTTCCGCGATTTCCTGGCCGGCCGCCTGCCGGCGCTGCCGGGCGAGATCCCGACGCTGTCGGATTGGGCCGACCACCTGACCACGGTTTTCCCCGAGGCGCGGGTCAAGAAATTCATCGAGATGCGCGGCGCCGACGGCGGCCCCTGGCGACGGCTCTGCGCCCTGCCGGCGCTGTGGGTCGGGCTGCTATACGACGCCTCGGCGCTGGATGCGGCTTGGGATCTGGTCAAGGGCTGGGACGCCGAGACGCGCGAATCCTGGCGGCAGGGCGCGGGCCTGCGGGCGCTGGATGCCGAGGTGGACGGCATGAAGATGCGCGATCTGGCACGCGAGGTGCTGGCGATTTCCGAGGCCGGGCTCAAGGCGCGGGCGCGGACCGGCTCGGGCGGGCTGGTCCCGGACGAGACGCATTTCCTGAACACGCTGAAGGAAAGCGTCGAGACCGGCAGGGTGCCGGCCGACGAGCTGCTGGGGAAATACCACGGCGAATGGGCGGGCGACCTGAACCGGATCTATGCCGAATATTCCTATTGAAGCAGGGCCGGGTGATCCCCGGCCCTTTTCGCATCACGCCTGCGGCTCGATCCTTGCAGCCTGCGGCTGATCCGGTTCCTTGCGGCTTTGCATGAACTGGTCGAACTCGGCCTTGTCCTTGGCCTCGCGCAGCTTTTGCAGGAAGTCGAGGAACTCGCGATGCTCGTCCTCCAGCCGCTTCAGCGTTTCCTCGCGATAGGCGTCGAAGGCGGTATTGCCGGTCGGCGCCGCATATCCGCGGCCATGGCTGTGGCCGTGGCGGTGATGATGATGGCGGTGGCGGCAGGAAAACATGCGTTTGCTCCAGATCATGTAACCCAGGATGGCAAGGCCCAAGGGCCAGCAGGCGATGAAGGCCAGGATCATGGCGGCGATCCAGGCGCCCTTTCCGCGTTCGTCCAGCCAGTCCCGGATGCCGGCCAGCACGGCACCGATCCGGTCCAGGACGGAGGGGCGCGGGGCGATGTCAGTGTTCATTGCGGTCCCTTTCCGATGTGAATGTTAATCACATTTACATAGATGGAGCAGGGCCGGCCGGCTTCAAGGGAAGCGTCGAAAATTTTCATGGAAAAAATTCAGTCGGGGATCACGCCCAGCCCGCGCAGATAGATCAGGGCCCCACTTTCCAGCATGTCGGCGGCCGAGATGGGCGAGCGCGAGCCGGGCTTGCCGCGGCCGAACAACTCGACCACGCCATGGCTCAGCGCCCAGACATGGTCGGCGACCATGCCCGGCGGCGGGCGGCGCCCGTCGGGCAATTGCGCGAACAGCGCCTCGGCCCCGCGCACCAGGATGCCGCGCGCCCGTTCCGAGGCCTGCGACAGCCCGGCATTGCCGGCGATCGACAGGCCCGATTCGAACATGGCCATGTAGAAGCCGCGCCGCTGGGCGGCAAAGGCCAGGTATTCCTGGCCCATGCGCAGGAAGGCGGTCAGCGGGCGCGGGCGGCCCTGGTCGAAGGCGGCCTCCAGCCGGTCGGCAAATTCCTCGAAACCCTGGCGTGCGACCTCCTCCAGCAAATCCTCGCGCCCGGCGAAATGGCGATAGGGCGCGGCGGCGCTGACCCCGGCCAGCCGCGCGGCCTCGGCCAGGGTAAAGGCCTGCGGGCCCTTTTCCTCGATCAGCTGCACCGTGGCCTCGACAAGGGCCTGGCGCAGGTTGCCATGGTGATAGGAGGTGCGGGCCATGTCCGGCCCTTACATGCCTTCGCCGAAGTAATCCTCGACCAGGGCAGTCAGCGCATCGGCCAGCTCCCGCGCCTCGGCCCCGCGGGTGGTGACGCGAATCGCGCTGCCGCGCGGCGCGGCCAGCATCAGCAGGCCCATGATCGAATCGCCCGAGACGCTGATGCCGTCCTTTTCGACGGTGGCCTGGGCGTCGAAACGTTCGACCGTCTCGACGAACTTGGCGCTGGCCCGCGCATGCAGGCCCTTTTCGTTGATGATCGCCAATTCGCGGGTGACGGCCCCGTTGGTCATGTCATTCATGAAGCGGCACGTTTGGGAATGGGAAGCACATCGGCAGGCAGGACATCATAGCTGTTGATGTACTTGCGTCCCGCATCCTTGGCCAGCGTCACCGCATCGGCCACCGACAATTTGCGCGATTTGGCCAGTTTCACCAGCATCGGCAGGTTCGCCCCGTAAAGGATCGAGCGGTTCCGCGTCGCGCAGGCCAGCAGCGACAGGTTCGAGGGCGAGCCCCCGAACAGATCCGTGACCACCACCACGCCGTCGCCCGCATCCACCGCATCCGCGGCGGCGCAGATTTCGGCCTGCTTCTCGCCCCGGTCATGGTTTTCCTCGATCGCCACGGCCTTGATCCCGGTCTGCGGTCCCACCACATGCTCGACGGCCGAGAGATATTCCCTGGCCAGCCCGCCATGCGCCACGATGACAATCCCGATCAATTCGCCCCACCACGCACCAGCCGTTCAACCTTGCGCCAAAGCTGTGCGAGAGGCCCGCATATGGCCATCATCCCCAGGTGCCGGCGCCTTTTCACGGCGTTCAAGTTCCCGATGTCTAATTGACACTTGCCAGCCTGCTTTCGCAAGCGCATCTGCCATTTTTTCCGCCATTGTGACAGAACGGTGTCGCCCCCCGGTACAGCCGAAGCCGATCGCCAGGTGCGCCTTCCCTTCATCCAGATGGGCAGGCAGGGTGAAAAGCACAAGATCCTGCACCCGGCGGAAGAACTCGTCGAATCGCGAATCGGCCATCACATAATGCTGAACCGGCGAATCGCGCCCGTCCAGCGGCCGCAGGTCCGGCCGCCAATGCGGATTGGTCAGAAAGCGGCAATCGAACATCATGTCCACCCCGCGCGGCACGCCGCGCTTGTAGGAAAAGGACTGCACCGAGACGGTCAGCCGCCGCCCCGACTCGGTGTCGAACCAGCGCGCCAGTTCCGCCTTCAGGTCATGCGGCGACAGGTCCGACGTATCGACCAGCACGTCGGCGCGGGCGCGGATCGGGGCCAGCATGTCGCGCTCGGCGATGATGGCGTCGAGCGGCGAGCCTTCGGCGCGCAGCGGATGACGGCGCCGGGTTTCGTTGAACCGCCGCAAGAGCTGCTCGGTCGTGCAGTCCAGGAACAGCACCTCGGGTGCGTATTCGGGCAGCCGGGTCAGCCGGTCGATCAGCTCGATCAGGTTGGCGACCGAGAAGTCGCGGTTGCGCACGTCCAACCCCAAGGCCAGCGGCATCGGCCGCGCCGGCCCGTCCAGCAGCCGCGGGATCAGCGACAGGGGCAGGTTGTCGATCGCCTCGTAGCCCAGATCCTCCAGCACGTTGATCGCCGTCGAACGCCCGGCCCCGGACGGGCCGGTGATCAGCACCAGCCGCTGGGCGCGTTCTTCCTGGCTCTCCATGGCGCTTGCCGCCTCCGGCATGGTCCGATCCTAGCTTTCGTGCAAATCCGTATCCGCCCGGCCGGCGACAAGATATTGCAACAGTATCGATGCAAGATGAACGCGGCCGGCCCCAAGGACAAGGGGCACGGACCTGCCCATTAGGTCAAGCCGCCGGTCGGGCGGCAGCCGGTCGGGCTCGGGGCGCGCCAGATCGACCGCCAGCGCCACCTCCACCGGCCCATGCGCCCAGGCATGCAGGATGCCGACGCCCCGCGCCTCGATCCGGCCGCGGATCGAATCGGGCGCATCGGCGAGGATCCGCACCCCCTCGCGGCGCAGCACGGTGCGGTCATCCGCCACCAGCACGGCGCCAAGCGCCATCATCTGCAGCGCCAGCGTGGACTTGCCCGCGCCCGAAGGGCCCAGGATCAGCAGGCCCCGTTCCCGATGGGCGATGCAGCTTGCATGCAGGATCATGGCGCTCTCCCCCTTTTGACGCGAATCGTCCCGGAGCCCGGCCCCGGATCAGGAGCCTTTGTGGCGTTTTCCTGAAGCCAAGGCCACGATCCGCCAAATGATTGCGCTAACCGTGTGTGATTGCGCTAACCCTGTCCATATGTGCGCTTTCGCCTGGGAAATGCCGTGTTATAGGACGCGCAACGGCCGCTGCCGGCCCGGACTATCAGCAGGAGCAAAGGTGTCATGACCGAACCGCGCGTCAATCCGAATTGCCGTCTCGAAGACCAGGGGATCACGGGGCTCGGCAATGTCCACTACAACCTGCTCGAACCGGCGCTGGTCGAGGCGGCGATCCAGCGCGGCGAGGGCAAGCTGGGTCTGGGCGGCACCTTCCTGGTCTCGACCGGGGCGCATACCGGCCGCTCGCCCAAGGACAAGCATGTGGTGCGCACGGCCTCGGTGGAAGACAGCATCTGGTGGGAAAACAACCGCCCGATGGAGCCCGAAGCCTTCGACCGGCTCCATGCCGACATGCTGGAGCACATGAAGGGCAAGGACTATTTCGTGCAAGACCTCTACGGCGGCGCGGATCCTGCCCTGCGCCTCGACGTCCGGGTCGTGACCGAACTGGCCTGGCACGGGCTGTTCATCCGCCACCTGCTGCGCCGCCCCGAGGCAGCCGAACTGGCCGGCTTCGTGCCCGATTTCACCATCATCAACTGCCCGTCCTTCAAGGCCGACCCGGCCAAGCACGGCTGCCGCTCGGAGACGGTGATCGCGCTCAATTTCGAAAAGAAGCTGATCCTGATCGGCAACACCGCCTATGCCGGCGAGAACAAGAAATCGGTCTTCACGCTGCTGAACTACATCCTGCCGGAAAAGGGCGTCATGCCCATGCATTGCTCGGCCAACCACGCCATCGGCAACCCGGACGATTCGGCGATCTTCTTCGGCCTGTCGGGCACCGGCAAGACCACGCTCTCGGCCGATCCCTCGCGTGTGCTGATCGGCGATGACGAGCATGGCTGGTCCGACCACGGCATCTTCAATTTCGAGGGCGGCTGCTACGCCAAGACCATCAATCTCTCGGCCGAGGCCGAGCCGGAGATCTACGCCACCTGCTTCAAGTTCGGCACCGTGATCGAGAACATGGTCTACGACCCCGACACGCTGGAGCTGGACTTCGAGGACAACTCGCTGACCGACAACATGCGCTGCGCCTATCCGCTGGAGCAGATCTCGAACGCGTCCGCGACCTCGCTGGGCGGCCAGCCGAAGAACGTCATCATGCTGACCTGCGACGCCTATGGCGTGCTGCCGCCGATCGCGCGGCTGACCCCGGCGCAGGCCATGTATCACTTCCTGTCGGGCTTCACCTCCAAGACGCCCGGCACCGAGGTCGGCGTGACCGAGCCGACGCCCACCTTCTCGACCTGCTTCGGCGCCCCCTTCATGCCGCGCCGCCCGGAAGTCTATGGCAAGCTGCTGCAGGAAAAGATCGCCAAGACGGGCGCGGCCTGCTGGCTGGTCAACACCGGCTGGACCGGCGGCGCCTTCGGCACCGGCAAACGCATGCCGATCAAGGCGACCCGCGCGCTCTTGACCGCGGCGCTGGACGGTTCGCTGAACAACGCCCAGTTCCGCAAGGATCCGAATTTCGGCTTCGAGGTTCCGGTCTCGGTTCCCGGCGTCGAGGACAAGCTGCTCGACCCGCGCCAGACCTGGGCAGAAGGCGCCGCCTATGACGCCCAGGCCCGCAAGCTGGTCGGCATGTTCAGCGACAATTTTGCGCAATATGCCGACAAGATCGACGACGACGTCCGCGCTGCCGCCATTGGCTGAAGGCTGACGGAGGGATGATGCGAGGGGCGGTCCAATGGGGCCGCCCTTTTCGCTTTCGGCACCGCCTAAGGGGGCTTTGCGCCCCCGCCGGCCTGCGGCCGACTCCCCCGCAGGATATTTAGGCAAGAAAGAAGCCCTGCACCCCTCGCGGCTTTCTCCGTTTTCCAAATACCCTGGGGGAGCGCGGAACGCGCGGGGGCAAGGCCCCCTTCTTCAACGCTGATGCCGCGCCCGCCGGCGTTTCTGGGCGCGCTTGATCTCGGCCAGCCGTGCCTGGGTGGCGCGCTTGCGCATCGGCCCCTTGCCGCGCCTGCCGCCCGAGCCTTGCGGCAGCGGCCGGCCCTCGACTTCCAGCAGTTCCAGCATCAGCCCGCCCGTCAGCGGCACCGCCTCGGTCAGCCGCACGGTCACGCGCTGGCCGATGCCGATCTCGAGTCCGGTTTCCGAACCCATCAGCACCTGCGCATCCGGGTCGTAATGGAAATATTCCCGGCCGATCTCGCGGATCGGCAAAAGCCCGTCGGCCCCGGTCTCGTCCAGCCGCACGAAGGCGCCGAATTTCTGCACGCCACTGATGCGGCCGGCGAACTCGGCCCCCACCCGGTCGGCCAGATAGGCGGCGAGATAGCGGTCGGTGGTGTCGCGCTCGGCCGCCATCGAGCGCCGCTCGGTCTCCGAGATATGCTGCGCGGTTTCCGAGAGCATCTCGATATCCTGCGCCGACAGCCCATCATCGCCCCACTTATGGCCCATGACCAGCGCCCGGTGCACGATCAGGTCGGAATAGCGCCGGATCGGCGAGGTGAAATGCGCATAGGAGCGCAGGGCCAGCCCGAAATGGCCGAAATTCTCGGGGTTGTAATAGGCCTGCTGCATCGAGCGCAGCGCCGTCATGTTGATCAGTTCGTCGAATTCCGAGCCCTCGGCCTGTTCCAGCAGCCGGTTCAGGTGCCGGGTCTGCAAGACCTGGCCCCTGGCCAGGGTGAAGCCCGAGGCTTCGGCCACCTCGCGCAGCGCGTCGAGCTTTTCCACCGTCGGCTCCTCGTGCACGCGATAGAGCAGCGGCCGGCGCAGCCGTTCCAGCTCCTCGGCGGCGGCGACATTGGCCAGGACCATGAATTCCTCGATCAGCCGGTGCGCGTCGTGGCGTTCGCGGAAATTCACCGATTTCACCCGCCCGTCGGGGGTCAGTTCGATGCGGCGCTCGGGCAGGTCCAGTTCCAGCGGCTGGCGGCGCTGGCGCGCGGCCTTGAGCAACCCGTAGGCGTGCCAGAGCGGGTGGATCACGGCGTCGAGCAGCGGCGCCGTCTGCTCGTCCGGGTTGCCGTCCGCCGCCGCCTGTGCCTGTTCATAGGCCAGGCTCGCGGCCGAGCGGATCATGCCGCGGTGGAAGCTGTGGCCGGTCTTGTTGCCCTGCGCGTCCAGCCGCATCCTGACCGCGATCACCGGCCGGTCCACGCCCTGATGCAGCGAGCACAGGTCGCTCGACAGGATGTCGGGCAGCATCGGCACCACCCGGTCGGGGAAATAGGTGGAATTGCCGCGGTTCTTCGCCTCTCGGTCCAGGGCCGAGCCGGGGCGGACGTAATGCGCCACATCGGCGATGGCGACCCAGATCGTCGCGCCGCCGTCCTCATGCGTCTCGGCGGCGACGGCATCGTCGCGGTCGCGCGCATCCGAGGGATCGATGGTGATGAAGGGCAGGTGGCGCAGATCCTCGCGGTTCTTCATCGTCGCGGGGCGGGCGGCATCGGCCTCGGCGATCACCTCGTCGGGGAAATCGTCGGGGATGCCGTGCTGGTGGATGGCGATCAGGCTGACCGCCCTGGGCGCCGAGGGGTCGCCCAGCCGCTCGACGATCCGCGCCAGCGGCAGGCCGATGCGGCCGCGCGGGCCGACCTGTTCGGCCTCGACCAGTTCGCCGCTTTTCGCGCCATGCGCGTCGCCGGGGCGCACCTGCCATTCCTTGTCCTGGCCCTTGTCGATGGGCAGGATGCGGCCGCCCGCCTCGGACCCGCCGGTCGCGGCGCGGAAGATGCCGACCACGCGGTGCTGCACCGTGCCGATGCGGCGGATCAGCCGGGCCTGATAGTCGTGATCCTCGCCCCGGATCTCGATCAGCCGGGCCAGGATGCGCTCGCCCGGCGCCACGGCGGGATCGGATTTCAGCGCCGCGTAGAGAATCCGCGGTACCGGCCCTTCGCCCTGCCATTCCAAGGGTTTGGCGAAGATGTCGCCGTCCCGGTCGGGCGGCAGCAATTGCAGCACGGTGACCGGCGGCAGCCGCTCGGCATCGTGATAGTGGCGGCGGCGGCGTTCCAGCAGGCCCTCGGCCTCCAGCTCCTTCAGAAGCCGCTTCAGCTCGATGCGTTCGGCACCCTTGATGCCGAAGGCTTTCGCGATGTCGCGCTTGGCGGTGGCGTCCGGATGGGCGGACACCCAGTCGAGAATCTCTTGCCGGGAAGGTAGCTGTGCCATGCCGCCACGCTAGCACGGCGCCAGACGGGGTGGCAGGGGCAAAATCAGCCGGTAGGCAGGCGGACGAACTCCGCCGCCTCGCGCACGACGGGATCGGCCTCGGCCCCGGCGCGGATCAGCTCCACGAAATCCTGCCGCATCCGCGGCGACCAGGAATCGTTGATATGCGCGGCCACCGCCTCGGGCGCCGGCCGGTCGGGCTGGCTGCTGAAGAATTGCGCCATCTGCGTGGCCATGCGGATCAGTTTGGAATGGTCGTGGGACATGTCGCCTCAGCTTCCGGCGATGCGCCGGGGATGGGTGTAAAGATCGAAGCTTGCGTGGCGCGCACGCGCGATCAGGGTGATGCCGGCGCGCTCGGCCCAGGCTAGCGCCAGGGCCGTCGGCGCGCTGGCGCCGATCAGGATCGGCGCGCCGATGCGGGCGGCCTTTTGCACCAGGTCGACGGACAGGCGCGAGGACATGACCACGGCGCCCTGCCCCGCCGACCGCCCGGCCTGCGCCAGCGCGCCCGCCAGCTTGTCCAGCGCATTGTGGCGGCCGACATCTTCGCGGGTCACGGCGCGGGCGCCGTCCCAAAAGGCGGCACCGTGAATGGCCGGGGTCCGATGCCGCAAGACCTGGCCCTGGGTCAGCGCGGCCATGGCGCGGGCAACGTCCTCGGGCGCCATGGCCCAGTCCGAGGCGACCGGCACGATCCGGGGCAGCGCCGCCTCGATGCTGTCCACGCCGCAAAGCCCGCAACCGACCGGGCCGATCATGCTGCGCCGCCGTTCGGCCAGCCGGGCGGCAAGGCCGGGGCGCAGCCACAGCCGCGCCTCGCGCGCCGGGAAGCCGCCGGCGGAAACCTCGGCCTCCTCGAAACCCTCGACATCCTCTGGCGCAGCGATCAGCCCCTCGGTCAGGGCAAAGCCCAGGGCGAAATCGCGCAGGTCATGCGGCGTCGCCATCAGCACCGCCTGGCTCATGCCGTCGATGACGATGGCCACCGGGCATTCCTGCGGCGCGGGGGGCGGTTCGACCGGGCGCCAGCCGCCCGGCCCATCCCCATCGCCGTCCCAGCGCAGCACGCCGGCCTTCACGTCGCGCATGCCGTCACTCGGCAGCGGTGGGCAAGATGCGGCGGGCGAGGTCGGAATGATGGCGATACTCCTCTTGCCAATCCGACGGACCGTTCGAGGGGCTGACCTGCACGGCCGTCACCTTGAACTCGGGACAGTTGGTGGCCCAGTCGGAATTGTCCGTCGTCACCACATTGGCCTGAGTCGTCGGGTGATGGAAGGTGGTATAGACCACGCCCGGCGCCACCCGCTCGGTGATATGCGCCCTCAGCGTCGTCTCGCCCGAGCGCGAGGCCAGCCGCACCCAGTCGCCCTGGCGCACGCCGCGATTCTCGGCATCCGAGGGATGGATCTCCAGGATGTCCTCGGGGTGCCAGACGACGTTCTCGGTCCGCCGGGTCTGGGCGCCGACATTGTATTGCGACAGGATCCGCCCGGTGGTCAGCAACAGCGGGAAGCGCGCCCCGGTGCGTTCCTCGGTCGCGACATATTCGGTATGGACGAACTTGCCCCGGCCGCGCACGAAGCCGTCGATATGCATGACCGGCGTGCCCAGCGGCGCCTTGTCGTTGCAGGGCCATTGCACCGAGCCCTCGCGGTCCAGCAGATCGTAGCTGACGCCGGCGAAGCTGGGCGTGGTCAGCGCGATCTCGGCCATGATCTCGCGCGGGTGGGTATAGGACCAGGCCGCGCCCATGCGGTTGGCCAGCAGCTGCGTGACCTCCCAATCCTCATAGCCGTTCTTGGGCGTCATGGCGCGGCGGACCATGTTGATGCGCCGCTCGGCATTGGTGAAGGTGCCGTTCTTTTCCAGGAAGCTGGAGCCGGGCAGGAAGACATGCGCATAGTTCGCGGTCTCGTTCAGGAACAGATCCTGCACGATGACGATATCCATTGCCGACAGCGCCGAGGTGACATGGCGCGTGTCGGGGTCGGATTGCACGATGTCCTCGCCCTGACAGTAAAGTCCCTTGAAGCGGCCGGCCAGCGCCTCGTCGAACATGTTGGGGATGCGCAGGCCCGGCTCGGGCGACAGCTCCACCCCCCAGGCGCGTTCGTAGATCGCCCGCGTCTCGGGATCCGAGACATGGCGATAGCCCGGATATTCATGCGGAAAGCTGCCCATGTCGCAGGAGCCCTGCACGTTGTTCTGGCCGCGCAGCGGATTTACGCCGGTGCCGGGCTTGCCGATATTGCCGGTCAGCATCGCCAGGTTGGCGATCGCCATCACCGTGGTCGAGCCCTGCGAATGCTCGGTCACGCCCAGCCCGTAATAGATGCTGGCGCGCGGCGCCGCCGCATAGGCGCGGGCGGCCTTGCGGATCATTTCGGCCGGCACCTTGGACAGTTTCTCGACCTCCTCGGGCGCATGGCGCGGGTCCATCAGGAACTCGGCATAGGCCAGGAACTCGTCCCAGTCGCAGCGTTCGCGGATGAAGGCCTCGTCATAAAGCTTCTCGGCCACGATCACGCGCGCCATGGCGGTCAGCACGGCGACATTGGTGCCGGGCCGCAGGGGCAGGTGCAGCCCTTCGCCCATATGCGGGGACTTGAGCAGGTCGATCTGGCGCGGGTCGAGGACGATCAGCCCGGCCCCCTCGCGCAGCCGCTTGCGCAACCGCGAGGCAAAGACCGGATGGCCGTCGGTCGGGTTGGCGCCGATGATCAGCGCCAGATCGGTATCGTCAACCGAATCGAAGTCATGCGTGCCCGCCGAGGTGCCGAAGGTGGTCTTCAGCCCGTAGCCGGTCGGCGAATGGCAGACGCGGGCACAGGTGTCGGTGTTGTTGTTGTGAAAGACGGCGCGGGCCAGCTTCTGCACCAGGTAGGTTTCCTCGTTGGTGCAGCGCGACGAGGTGATGACGCCGATGGAATCGCGCCCGAAATCCGCCTGTGCCCGGCGCAGGCGGGTGGCGGCGAAGTCCAGCGCCTCGTCCCAGCTGACCACGCGCCAGGGATCGGTGATCCGCTCGCGCACCATCGGCTGGGTCTGGCGCTCGCGATGCGTGGCATAGCCCCAGGCGAAGCGGCCCTTGACGCAGCTGTGGCCGTGGTTGGCCTTGCCGTCCTTGCTGGGCACCATGCGCACCACCTCCTCGCCGCGCATATGCGCGTCGAAAGAGCAGCCGACGCCGCAATAGGCGCAGGTCGTCTTGACGATATGCTCGGGCGTGCCGATCTGGATGACGCTGTTCTCGATCAGCGTCGCGGTCGGGCAGACCTGCACGCAGGCGCCGCAGCTGACGCAGTCCGAGGACAGGAAATCGTCCGACGCCATCCCGGCCGAGACGCGGCTGTCGAAGCCCCGCCCTTCGATGGTCAGCGCGAAGGTGCCCTGTACCTCCTCGCAGGCGCGCACGCAGCGCGAGCAGACAATGCATTTCGCCGGGTCGAAGGTGAAATAGGGGTTCGACTGGTCCTTGGGTCGGTATTCCGGGTTCGGCCCCTCGGCGTCGCGGCGGGCGAAATGGTTCGCGCCCGGCTCATAGCGCACCTCGCGCAGCCCGACGGCCCCGGCCATGTCCTGCAATTCGCAGTCGCCATTGGCGGCGCAGGTCAGGCAATCGAGCGGGTGATCCGAGATGTAAAGCTCCATTACCCCCTTGCGGACCTGGGCGACCTCGTCGGTCTGGGTATGGACCACCATGCCCTCGGCCACCGGGGTCGTGCAGGAAGCCGGCAGGCCGCGCATCCCCTCGATCTGCACCACGCAAAGCCGGCAGGAGCCGAAGGCCTCCAGATGATCGGTGGCGCAGAGCTTGGGCACCGAGATCCCGGCCACGGCCGCGGCCCGCATCACCGATGTCCCGGCCGGGACGCTGACCGGGATGCCGTCCACCAGCAGGTTCACGGTGACGTCGGACTTGACCGCGGGCGTGCCCATGTCGCGATCGGGAATGATGAAATCCTTCATTCGGCGGCCTCCTTGCGGGGCTCGCGGCGCCCGCTGAAATCCTCGGGGAAATGGGTCAGCGCCGACATGACCGGGAAGGGCGCAAAGCCCCCCAGCGCGCAAAGCGAGCCCCATTTCATCGTGTTGCACAGATCGGTCAGGATCGGGATCCCTGTCTCGTCGCCCTGGGCGATGCGGTCGATGGTCTCGACCCCCCGGATCGAGCCGATGCGGCAGGGCGTGCATTTGCCGCAGCTTTCCACGGCGCAGAACTCCATGGCGAAGCGCGCCAGCTTCAGCATGTCGGCACTGTCGTCGAAGACGGTGATGCCGGCATGGCCCAAGAGGCCCTCTTTCGTCGCCAGTTCCTCGTAGCCGAAGGGCACGTCGAAATCCCAATGCGGGATATAGGAACCAAGCGGCCCGCCCACCTGCGCCGCCTTGACCGGCCGGCCCGAGGCGGTACCGCCGCCGATCTCCTCGATGATCTGGCGCAGGCTCATGCCGAAGGCGGCCTCGAACAGCCCGCCATATTTCACGTTGCCGGCGATCTGGATCGGGATCGTGCCCTTGGACCGCCCGATGCCCAGCTTGGCGTATTCCGCCCCGCCATGGGTCAGGATCCAGGGCACCGAGGCCAGCGAGATCACGTTGTTGACCACCGTCGGCCGGCCCAGGAAGCCCTCCAGCGCCGGGATCGGCGGCTTGGCGCGGACCACGCCGCGCTTGCCCTCCAGGCTGTTGAGCAGGCTGGTTTCCTCGCCGCAGACATAGGCGCCGGCGCCGACCCGCACCTCCATGTCATAGGCATGGTCTGATCCCAGCACCGACTGGCCCAGGATGCCGGCCTGCCGGGCCTTGCCGATGGCGGCCTCCATCAGCCGGATGGCGTCGGGATATTCGCTGCGGATATAGACATAGCCCTGCACCGCGCCCGTGGCGATGCCGGCGATGGCCATGCCCTCGATCAGCACCAGCGGATCGCCCTCCATCAGCATGCGGTCGGCAAAGCTGCCCGAATCGCCCTCGTCGGCATTGCAGACGATGTATTTCCGCGCCGCCTTGGCGCCGGCCACGGTCTTCCACTTGATCCCGGTCGGGAAACCGGCGCCGCCGCGGCCGCGCAAGCCCGATTCGGTGACCTCCTCGACGATCCGCTCCGGCCCGATGCCGATGGCGCGGCGCAAGCCGGCCAGCCCACCATGCGCCTCGTATTCCGCGACCGACAGCGGGTCGATCACGCCGACGCGGGCGAATGTCAGCCGGGTCTGCGCCTTCATCCAGGGCAATTCCTCGACCGGCCCCAGCGCCAGCGGATGCTCGCCGCCGGTGCGGATCGCCTCGGCGACCGAGGCCGCGTCCTCGGGCGCCACCGGCCCATAGCCGTGGCGCACGCCGTCGCGCTCGACCTCGACCAGCGGCTCCAGCCAGATCATGCCGCGGGTGCCGTTGCGGGTGACTGTGAACTCGCGCCCCAGCGCCTCGGCCACCGCGTCGGCGCCCAGGGCGCGGGCGGCGGCATCCAGGGGAACCCAGACCCTCATGCGCCCGCCTCCGCCAGCAGTTTCTGCACCTTGGCCAGATTCGCCCGGCCCAGCAGCCTGTCGCCCATCTGCGCCGAGGGCGCGCAGGCGCAAAGCCCCAGGCAGAACACCGGCTCCAGCGTCAGCCGCCCGTCCGGCGTGGTCTCGTGCCAGTCGATTCCCAGCGCGGCGCGCACCTCATCGGCCAGGGCCTCGGCCCCCATCGACTGGCAGGCCTCGGCCCGGCACAGCCGCAGCACATGCCGGCCATGCGGATGGTCGCGGAAGTCGTGATAGAAGCTGACGACGCCATGAACCTCGGCGCGGGTCATGCCCAGGGCCTCGGCCAGCACCGGCTGCGCCGCTTCGGGGATATGGCCCCATTCCTCCTGGATGTCGTGCAGGATGGGCAGAAGCGGCCCCTCGCGGCCCTTGTGGGCGGCGATGATGTCGTCAAGGCGCAAAAGGAAATCAGCGTCGGTCGCTGGCAAGGTCATGGCTGGGTGATCCGGGCTTTGCTGTTTTGTCCAGACTAGAGACCGGTGATAGACGATACAATCGTGATATATCGTTTATTGATTGAAACTATCAATCGAAGAAACGATGCGGATCAGCGCCTCGACCAGCGGCGGATGCGGCTCGCGCCGGGCGACGACCAGCCCGACCATATGCCCGTCGCCGGTCAGGTCGCGCGCCCGCACCCCCTCGGGCAGAGGCAGGCCGCGCGCCAGCGCCCGCGGCAGGATGGCAGCCCATTCGCCGGTCGCCACATGCGACAGGATCGCCAGCATCGAGGTCGATTCGACCCGCGGCAGCGCATCCGCCCCGGCCTCGACCAGGTGGCGGGTGACGATGCGGCGGTTCTGCATGTCCGGCGTCAGCAGGCATAGCGGCCGGGTGGCGGTCTCGGCCCAATCCGCGGGCCCGGCCAAGGCGCCGCGGTCGATCAGGCAATAGGTCTCGCGATACAGCGGCAGGCTCTGCACCCGGCCCAGCGGCTCGCTGTCCAGATAGGTCACGCCGGCATCCAGCTCCAGCGCCTCGATCTGGTCGCGGATCTCGTCCGAGCTGCGCGACAGGATCGAGACCCCGGCATTGGGATGGCGGCGCAGGAAGGGCCCGGTCAGCTCGGCGATGCGCGGCATGGCGGTGGGGATCACGCCGATGCGCAGCCGCCCCGACACGCCCTTGCGGCTGGCCTGCATCTCGGCCTGCATGGCGCGGGCATCGGCGACGATGCGCCGCGCCCAGCCCAGCACGCGCTCGCCCTCGGGCGTCAGCCCCTGAAAACGCGAGCCGCGCCGCACCAGCTGCACGCCCAGCTGCTCCTCCAGCGCCCGGATGGCGGATGACAGCGTCGGCTGGGTGATGCCCAGCGATTCGGCGGCGCGGCCGAAATGCTTCTCGCGCGCCAGGGCCATGAACATGGAAAGCTTGTCGATCACCGGACCCGCCCTCCCCGCCCGGCCGGCCTTCTCCGTTTTCCAAATACCCCACGGGGGTCCGGGGGCGCGAAGCCCCCGGCCCGGCGGATCATCCGGCGGATCAGACGATCTCGACCGCGTATTTCTCGATCACGGTATTGGCCAGCAGGCCCTCGCACATGCGCGCCACCTCGGCCTTCGCCGCCTCGGCATCGGATGCCGCCAGGTCCAGCTCGATCACCTTGCCCTGGCGCACGCCCGAGACGCCGGCAAAGCCCAGCCCGCCGAGCGCGTGCCGGATCGCCTCGCCCTGGGGGTCCAGAACGCCATCCTTCAGCATGATGGTGACACGGGCTTTCATCTGCGGGCCTCTCAGTTGATCAGGGTGGGTTTGGTCAGCGAGGTGGTGTTGGCGGGCATCAGGCCCAGCCGGCGCGCCACCTCGGTATAGGCATCGGTCAGGCTGCCCAGGTCGCGGCGGAACACGTCCTTGTCCAGCTTCTGCCCGGTCTTGACGTCCCAGAGCCGGCACGAATCCGGGCTGATCTCATCGGCGACCACCAGGCGCATGAAGTCGCCGTCCCAGATCCGGCCGACCTCGATCTTGAAGTCGATCAGCTTGATGCCGACGCCGAAGAACACGCCCGACAGGAAATCGTTCACCCGCAACGCCAGCGACACGATGTCGTCCAGGTCCTGCTGGCTGGCCCAGCCGAAGGCGATGATGTATTCCTCGGACACGAAAGGGTCGCCCAGCTCGTCGTTCTTGAAGCTGTATTCGACGATCGGGCGCGGCAGCGGCGTGCCCTCCTCCATGCCCAGGCGCTTCGAGATCGAGCCCGCGGCGAAATTGCGCACGATCACCTCCAGCGGGATGATCTCGACCTGGCGCACCAGCTGCTCGCGCATGTTGATGCGGCGGATGAAGTGGTTCGGCACGCCGATATTGGTCAGCCCGGTCATGAAGAATTCGGACAGGCGGTTGTTCAGCACGCCCTTGCCCTCGACCGTGGCCTTCTTCTGGGCGTTGAAGGCGGTGGCGTCATCCTTGAAATACTGGATGAGCGTGCCGGGCTCGGTGCCTTCGTAAAGGATCTTCGCCTTGCCTTCGTAGATTTTCTTGCGCCTTGGTGCCATGCTGCGCGTCTCCCGTCCGCAAGGTGACAATCTTTATGCGGCTATAGGCCAGAAACGGGGTCATGGGCAATACGGGCTTGCGATGGCGCGCCCGCATGGGCATATCCTGCGCAATATCCACGGGATAATCCCAAGCCGGAGGCCGCCATGACCACTTTTGACGACCGCGAGCGCGCGCATGAGGCGAAATTCGCCCATGATGCGGAACTGAACTTCAAGGCCGAGGCGCGGCGCAACCGCCTGCTGGGCGAATGGGCGGCCGGCCTGCTGGGCAAGACGGGCGACGATGCCCGCGCCTATGCGCTGACCGTCGTCACCTCGGATTTCGACGAGCCGGGCGACGAGGACGTGTTCCGCAAGCTGGTGGCCGACCTGGCCGGCCAGGCCGACGAGGAAACCATCCGCGCCAAGATGGCCGAGTTGCGCGTCACCGCGCGCGAGCAGATCATCAGCGAGCTTTGAGCCTTCCCAACATGCCGACGCCCCGGATTCCGGGGCGTTTCGCATCTCAGCCCGCGGCCGCCGCGACCCTGGGATAAAGCCGCCACATGGTCAGGCCGCGCAGCGCGTTCAGGGCCATCAGCGCCGCCCACAGCCCGTGGTTGCCGAAAACCGGCGGCAGCACCGCCACCAGCACCGCATAGATCCCGACCGCGACCAGCATGGCGTCGCGCATCTCGCGCGTGCGGGTGGCACCGATGAAGATGCCGTCCAGCATCCACGAGGCGATGCCGATCAGCGGCGCCGCGATCAGCCAGGGCAGGAATTCCCGCGCCTGGGCGCGCACCTCGGGCGCCGTGGTCAGCAGGTCGATGATGGCCGGCCCGCCCAGCAGGAAGGCGGCCGAAAGCAGCCCGGCCCCCGCGACGCCCCAGGCCGAACTGAGCGCCGCCGCCCGCCGCAGCCGGTCGGGCCGCCGCGCCCCCACCGCCTGCCCGACCAGCGATTCGGCGGCAAAGGCGAAACCGTCCAGCCCATAGGCGACGATGGACAGGAATTGCAGCAGCACCTGATTGGCGGCCAGGGTCACGTCGCCCTGCCCCGCCGCCAGGAACATGAAGGTGGTGAACGAACCTTGCAGCAGCACCGAGCGGATCAGGATGTCGCCGTTCACCCGCGCCAGTTCCTCGATCCGCTCGCGCGCCAGCAGCCCGGCGCGCTGAATTGCCGCATGCAGCGCATGGCGCGCGAACCACAGCCCCAAAGCCAGCCCGGACCATTCCGCGATCAGCGTCGCGCCCGCGACGCCGCGGATGCCCCAGCCCAGCCCCAGCACGAACCACAGGTCCAAGAATATGTTCAGCCCGTTCATCAGCAGTTGCAGCGCCAGCACGGAACGGGTCCGCTCGATGGCGATCAGCCAGCCGGTGATGGCATAAAGCGAGATGGCCGCCGGCGCCCCCCAGATGCGCAGCCCCAGGTATTGCCGGGCCAGCGTCTCGACCTCGGCCGAGGCCGGCGCCAGCCGGAAGGCCGCGGCGAAAAGCAGCCCCTGCAACAGGATGAAGACCAGCCCCGCCGTCAGCCCGATCCCTAGCGCCCGCAGCAGATGCGCGCCCGATTCGCCCTCGTCCCCCGCGCCATGCGCCTGCGCCACCAGCCCCGAGGTGCCCATGCGCAGGAAGCCGAAGATCCAGTAGACCGAAGCCAGGATCACCGCGCCCAGACCCACCGCGCCGATGGGCGCGGCCTCGCCCAGCTGGCCGATGACGCCGGTATCCACCGCGCCCAGGATCGGGATCGTCGCGTTCGACAGCACCACCGGCAGGGCGATGGCCAGGACGCGGCGGTTCGATATTTCGGCCGCCGCGCGCGTCCCGGACGGGCCGGGCAGCGCCTCAACCATTCTGCGGCATCAGGAAATGCCCGGTCGCCTGCGCGAACAGCTTCTGGCGCTGGTCCTGCCAGGCCTCGACATGCACGCTGGCATAGCGCCGCCCGGACCGCACCACCCGCGCCCGCGCATAGGCGTCGCGCGGCAGGCCCGAGCGCAGGTAATCCACGGTGAAGTCGATGGTCTTGGGCAGCCGCGGCAGGCTTTCGGGCACGGCGGCATCGGGGGCGATGCGGCCCTGCTCCATGTCCTCCCAGATCGCGGTCCAGGTCAGCTCGACGATGGCCGTGACCTCAAGGAAGGCGGCCGTCACCCCGCCATGGATCGCCGGCAGCATCGGATTGCCGATCAGCTTTTCGTCGAAGGGCAGCACCGCGGTCAGCTCGTCGCCGCGGCGGTCGAAGCCGATGCCCAGCCAGCGGATATAGGGCACGCTGGAGACCAGCGCGTTCAGCGTGTTGTTGCGCCGCGACTTGATGGCATCCAGGGGTTCGTTGCGTCCGGCCATGTCACCTCTCGACGGTAAAGGCGCCGGTGGCCGAGGCCACGGGCCGGGATTCGTCGTCATCCATCGCCCAGGCGCGCACGAAGGCGACCGAGCGGGTGATGTGATAGCAGCTCGCCCGGGCCCGGATGGTCTGGCCGGGGGTCGCCGCGCGCATGTAGTCGATGCGCAGGTCGATGGTCGCGGTCGAGCGCGCCCCGGCCGGATGCGCCATCACCGCCGCGCCGCTGCACGTGTCCATCAGCGCCGAGATCACCCCGCCATGGATCACCCCGCTGCGCGGGTCGCCCACCAGATCCTCGCGCCAGGGCAACGAGATCTCGGCCCCCTCGGCGGAAAGCTGGTCCAGCCGCATGCCAAGCGCCCGCGCATGGGGGATCACCTCGATGAACTGGCGCGCGATGCGCCGGCGTTGTTCAAGCTCGTCCTCTGGCGACGCTTCGCTCATGCCCCTGGCCTCTTGCTTGGCTTGCAGGCGGCAATGGTAACAGCCCGCGACCCGCAGGCAAGCCCACCCTACCAATGGTTGAGTTTGATCCGCCCCCGCGCTAGGCTGCGCCGCAACCGCAGCATAGAGTTCATCCGATGTCCGATAGCGAATACATTGGCTTCAAGGAAATGTGCGCACGGTTCGACGTGACGCCCCGAACGCTGCGCTATTACGAATATATCGAGCTTCTGAGCCCCCGCAAGGAAGGCCGCTCGCGCTTCTACGGTCCGCGCGAGATCGCCCGGATGAAGCTGATCCTGCGCGGCCGCCGCTTCGGCTTCTCGCTGGAGGACATCCGGCAATGGCTGCTGATCTATGGCGAAAAGGGCACGCAGGAACAGTATCGGGTCTGGATCGAGCTGGCCGACCGCCAGCTCGAGGTGCTGCGCCAGCAGCGCGACGAACTCGAAGCCTCGATGACCGAATTGCTGGCGCTGCGCAACGAGACCATCGCGATCCTCGACGGCATGGGCCAGAACGGCTCCGGGACGGCGAATAAGGGCTGAGCCCGGCGCTGACGCCACGTCCCCCCTTACGCGCACGTCAACTCGCCCTATATTCCCGGCAAGTGAATGGGCCAAGGGGAGAGGATCGGCCATGGGCGACGAGCTGTTGACCATCCGCCAGATGTGCGACGCCTTCGACGTCACGCCGCGCACGCTGCGATTCTACGAAGCCCGCGAATTGCTGTTTCCGCAGCGCCGCGGCCAGCATCGGCTTTACGGCCGCCCGGACCGCGCCCGGCTGACCCTGATCCTGCGCGGCAAGCGTTTCGGCTTTTCTCTGGAACAGATCCGGCAATTGCTGGAGCTTTACGACCCCGCCGAGCGCAACATCACCCAGACCGAAGCCACGCTCGCCACCGCCCGCGACCGGCTTGCCGACATGGAGCGGCAGCACCGCGAACTGGGCGAGGCCATCGCCGAGCTGCGCCAGCAGATCGCCGAGGGCGAGACTGCGCTGCAAGCCCTGAAATCCGACGCCTGACGGCAAATCCCCTGGGAGGACCGATGACCACCTATTCCGCCCCCATCCGCGACATGCAATTCGTCCTGCATGACGTGCTCGAGATCTCGAAGCAAGATCTGCCGGGCTATGGCGAACTTGACCGCGACTTCACCCAGGCCGTGCTGGAAGCGGCCGGCAAGCTCGCATCCGAGGTGCTGGCGCCGCTGAACCCCGTCGGCGACCGCGAGGGCTGCAGGCTGGAAAACGGCGTCGTCCACACGCCCAAGGGCTTTGCCGAGGCCTTCGAGCAGATGCGCGAGGGCGGCTGGACCGCGCTCGACTGCGACCCGGAATACGGCGGCCAGGGCATGCCCTATGTGATCGGCCTGGCGGCGGGCGAGATGTTCTCGGCCTCGAACATGGCCTTCACCATGTATCAGGGCCTGACCCACGGCGCCTATTCCGCCATCCACGCCCATGGCACCGAGCAGCAGAAGGCCACCTACCTGCCCCGGATGGTCAGCTGCGAATGGACCGGCACCATGAACCTGACCGAACCCCATGCCGGCACCGACCTGGGCCTGCTGCGCACCAGGGCCGAGCCGCAGGAGGATGGCAGCTACCGGATCACCGGCCAGAAGATCTTCATCTCGGCCGGCGACCACGACATGGCGCAGAACGTGATCCACCTGGTGCTGGCCAAGGCGCCGGGCGGCGGCGAGGGCACCAAGGGCATCTCGCTCTTCATCGTGCCGAAGTTCCTGGTCAACGAGGACGGCTCGCTGGGCGAGCGCAACGCGCTCTCGGTCGGCAATCTCGAGGAAAAGATGGGCATCCACGGCAATGCCACCTGCGTAATGAACTACGATGGCGCCAAGGGCTGGCTCTTGGGAGATCTGCACAAGGGCATGCGCGCCATGTTCACCATGATGAACGAGGCCCGGATCGGCGTCGGCCTGCAAGGCTATTCAGTGGCCGAGGCCGCCTATCAGAACGCAGTGGCCTATGCCCGCGAGCGCCTGCAAGGCCGCGCCGTGACCGGCGAGGAAAACCCCTCGGGACCGGCCGACCCGCTGATCGTGCATCCCGACATCCGCCGCAACCTGATGGACCAGAAAAGCTTCCTCGAGGGCGCCCGCGCGTTGGCCTTCTGGGGTGCGCATCTGATCGACCGCGCCGTGCTGGCCGGGGACAAGCAGGCGCACGACCTCGTCTCGCTGCTGACGCCGGTGATCAAGGGCTTTTTGACCGACAGGGGCTTCGAGACGGCGGTGCAGGCCCAGCAGGTCTTCGGCGGCCACGGCTATATCGAGGAGCAGGGCATGTCGCAATTCGTCCGCGACGCCCGCATCGCCATGATCTACGAGGGCGCGAACGGCGTGCAGGCGCTGGACCTGGTCGGCCGCAAGCTCGCGGCCGAGGGCGGCAGGCCGATCATGGCCTTCTTCGAGCTGGTCAAGTCCGAGATCAAGGCGCATGAGGGCGATGCGGCGCTGAAGGCCGATTTCCTCGATCCCCTGAAGGCGGCCTCGAAGGATCTGCAATCGGCGGCGATGTTCTTCATGGAGCAGGGCATGAAGAACCCGAACGGGGCGCTGGCCGGCTCCTACGACTTCATGCACCTGTTCGGCCATGTCGCGCTGGGGCTGATGTGGACGCGCATGGCCGCCGCTTCCAGGGCGGCGCTGGCGGCCGGCACCGAGGATCCCGCCTTCCACGAGACCAAGCTGGCGACAGGCCGCTATTACATGGCGCGGCAGCTGCCGATGACCGCGACGCATCTGGCGCGCATCCGCTCGGGCGCCGCGCCGGTGATGGCGCTGGCGGCGGATCGGTTCTGAAACGGGAGAGGGGGGCGCCGGGTGGCACGGTCGCATGGGTATTTGGAAAACGGTGAAAGGGCGATGCTGCGCCCCGGATGACCGGGCTTTCCGAAAATGCCAGGGTCGTCCGGAGCGCTTTCACCGTTTGCGGTCATCGGCTCCCCAGCCTGTACCGCCCCTCGAGCCTAGGTCAGAAATATTGAGAAAAGGTTAATCGCTTCACCGTTTCACAAATACCCATGCGACCGGAAAGCCCGGCGCCAGGCCGGAAGGAAAGGAAACAGCATGACCGCCCAGCTTCACTGCTTCGGGGAATCCGGCCATTCCTACAAGGTGGCGCTGATGATGCAGCTGACCGGGTATCCCTGGCAGCCGGTCTTCGTGGATTTCTTCGGCGGCGCCATGCGCGGTGCAGAGTATCGCCTGCTCAATGAGATGGCCGAGGCGCCGGTCTTCGTCGAGGACGACCTGACGCTGACCCAGTCCGGCGTGATCCTGATGCATCTGGCCGAGAGGACCGGGCGCTTCATGGAGGGCGACCGGAGCGAGATCCTGCGCTGGCTGTTCTGGGACAACCACAAGGGCTCGGCGCAATTCGGCGCGCTGCGCTTCCTGATGAACTTCCTGCCGCCCGAGAAGCGCCCGGCCGAGGCCATCGCCTGGCTGCAGGGGCGCTGCAGGGCGGCGCTGAAGGTGCTGGACGGGCACCTGGCCGGCCGCGCCTGGCTGGCGGGCGAGACGCCCAGCATCGCCGACCTGTCCTGTTGCAGCTATCTCTATTACCCTGAGCCCTTCGGCTTCACCCGCGCCGAATGGCCGCATATCGACGCCTGGCTGACGCGTATCGCGGCGCTGCCCGGCTGGAAACATCCCTATGACCTGATGCCCGGCAATCCCGCGGACCGGGCCGCGAAGGAGGACGCATGACCGAAGCCTATATCTATGACGCCGCCCGCACCCCGCGCGGCAAGGGCCGTCCCGACGGCAGCCTGCACGAAGTCACCTCGGTCGCGCTTTCCGCCCGGCTGCTGAACGCCGTCAAGGAGCGCAACGGGCTCGAGGGCCATGCCGTCGAGGACGTGATCTGGGGCAATGTCACCCAGGTCAAGGAGCAGGGCGGCTGCCTTGCCCGCTCGGCGGTGCTGGAATCCGACCTGGACGAGTCGATCCCCGGCCTTGCCATCAACCGCTTCTGCGCCTCGGGCATGGAGGCGGTGAACCTGGCCGCGAACCAGGTCCGGGGCGGCGCCGGCCAGGCCTATATCGCCGGGGGCGTCGAGATGATGGGCCGCGTCGCCATGGGCAGCGACGGCGCCGCCATCGCGGTCGATCCCAGCCTGACCTTCAAGACCTATTTCGTGCCGCAGGGCATCAGCGCCGACATCATCGCCACCGAATACGGCTTTTCCCGCGAGGAGGCCGATGCCCTGGCCGTCGAGAGCCAGCGCCGCGCCGCCATCGCCTGGGAGGAGGGTCGCTTCGCCAGGTCCATCGTGCCGGTCAGGGACCAGAACGGGCTGACCATCCTCGACCACGACGAATACATGCGGCCCGGCACCACGCTGGAGGATCTGGCCAAGCTGAAGGCCAGCTTCAAGGAGATGGGCGAGACCATGCCCGGCTTCGACAAGGTGGCGATGCTGAAATACCCGCATCTGGACCATATCGAGCATATCCACCATGCCGGCAACAGCTCGGGCATCGTCGACGGCGCCGCCGCGGTGCTGATCGGCAATGCGGAATTCGGCAAGGCCCACGGGCTGAAGCCCCGCGCCCGCATCCGCGCCACCGCCAAGATCGGCACCGATCCGACGATCATGCTGACCGGCCCGGTGCCGGTGACGGAAAAGATCCTGCGCGATTCGGGAATGGCGATCAGCGACATCGACCTCTTCGAGGTGAACGAGGCCTTCGCCTCGGTCGTGCTGCGCTTCATGCAGGCCTTCCAGGTCGATCCCGGCGTGGTCAACGTCAATGGCGGCGCCATCGCCCTGGGCCACCCGCTGGGCGCCACCGGCGCCATCATCATCGGCACGCTGCTCGACGAGTTGGAGCGGCAGGACAAGACCGTGGGCCTTGCCACGCTCTGCATCGCGTCCGGCATGGGCGCGGCCACCATCATCGAGCGCGTCTGAGGGAGGGGAAGATGACCGATTTCACCATGGATAAGGGCGCCGACGGCGTCGCGATCATCACCTGGGACGTGCCCGGCAAGTCGATGAACGTGCTGTCGCTGGACGGCGCCGCCGAACTGAACGCGCTGATCGACGATGCGCTGGCCGACGCGGCCGTGAAGGGCGTGGTCATCACCAGCGGCAAGAAGGATTTCGCCGCCGGCATGGACCTGAACGTCATCGCCGGCATGAAGCAGGGCGGCGCACAGGCGGTATTCGACGGCGTGATGACGCTGCATCACCTGCTGCGCAAGATCGAGTTGGCGGGGATGGACCCCAAGACCAAGAAGGGCGGCAAGCCCGTCGCGGCCGCCCTGCCCGGCACCGCGCTGGGGATCGGGCTGGAACTGCCGCTGGCCACGCATCGCATCTTTGCCGCCGAGAACCCCAAGGCCAAGATCGGCCTGCCCGAGATCATGGTCGGCATCTTTCCCGGCGCCGGCGGCACCACCCGGCTGGTGCGCAAACTGGGCGCCATGGGCGCCGCGCCCTTCCTGCTGGAGGGCAAGCTCAACGACCCGGCCAGGGCCAAGTCCGCCGGGCTGATCGACGAGGTGGTGGCCGATCCGGTCGCCGCGGCCCGCGAATGGGTGCTGAAGGCCAGCGACGCCGACCTGGTCAAGCCCTGGGACGCCAAGGGCTACAAGATGCCGGGCGGAGAGCCCTATCACCCGGCCGGCTTCATGACCTTCGTCGGCGCCAGCGCCATGGTGCACGGCAAGACGCTGGGCGTCTATCCGGCGGCGAAGGCGCTGCTGAGCGCCGTCTACGAGGGCGCCATGGTGCCCTTCGACACGGCGCTGAAGATCGAGGCGCGCTGGTTTACCAATGTGCTGATGAACCCCAGCTCGACCGCGATGATCCGCAGCCTGTTCATCAACAAGGAGGCGCTGGAGAAGGGCGCGAACCGCCCCGAAGCCCCCGATCAAAGCGTGAGGAAAGTCGGGATCCTCGGCGCCGGCATGATGGGCGCCGGCATCGCCTATGTCTCGGCCATGGCCGGGATCGAGGTGGTGCTGATCGATTCGACGCAAGAGGCGGCCGAGCGCGGCAAGTCCTATTCCACGGGCCTGCTCGACAAGGCGATCAGCCGCCGCAAATCCACCGAGGAGAAGAAGGCCGAAGTGCTTTCCCGCATCACGCCCACCGCCGATTACGCCGCCCTGCAAGGCTGCGACCTGGTGGTCGAGGCGGTCTTCGAAGATCCCGCCGTCAAGGCCGAGGTTACGAAACGGGCCGAGGCGGCGATCCCGCAGGACGCGATCTTCGCCACCAACACCTCGACCCTGCCGATCACCGAACTGGCCAAGGCCAGCGCCCGGCCCGACCAGTTCATCGGCATCCATTTCTTCAGCCCCGTGGACAAGATGCTGCTGGTCGAGATCATCAAGGGCCGCGAGACCGGCCCGCGCGCGGTGGCCAAGGCGCTGGATTTCGTGCGCCAGATCCGCAAGACCCCCATCGTGGTCAACGACGCGCGCTTCTTCTACGCCAACCGCTGCATCATCCCCTATATCAACGAGGGCATCCGCATGGTGGCCGAAGGGGTCAGCCCGGTGCTGATCGAGAACGCCGCCAAGATGATGGGCATGCCGCTGGGACCGCTGCAACTGGTGGACGAGACCTCGATCGACCTCGGCGTCAAGATCGCCAAGGCGACGAAGGCGGCCATGGGCGACGCCTATCCGGACGGGGCGGTGGATGCGGTGATCTTCAAGCTCGCCGACCAGGGCCGGCTGGGCCGCAAGACCAAGGCCGGTTTCTACGACTATGACGAGGGGGCCAAGCGCCAGGGCTTCTGGTCTGGCCTTGCGACCGAATGGCCGGAAGCCGAGACCCAGCCCGAATTGACCGAGATCCAGCACCGGCTGATGTTCGCGCAATCACTGGAAGCGGTCCGGGCGCTCGAGGAAGGCGTGCTCGAGGACATCCGCGAAGGCGATGTCGGGGCCATCCTCGGCTGGGGCTTCGCGCCCTGGTCGGGCGGCCCCTTCGGCTGGCTCGACATGCTGGGCGCCCCGCGCGCGGTCGAGATCGCCGACAGCCTGGCGGAAAAATCCGGCCGCCGCTTCGCCGCCCCGCAGCTGCTCAGGGACATGGCCGCCAAGGGCGAAAGCTTCTACGGCCGCTTCGGCGCCGGCAAGCAGGCTGCCTGAAATCTCGCGGCGGACAGGGCCGGCCTGGCCTTGTCCGCCCGGTTGCCGGGGTATTTTCAGAACGGAGAAAGCCGCTGCCGGGCCAATGCCGAAACCTCGGCAGAAAAGGCGCGACCAGGGCGGCTCACCGTTTCCCAAATACTCGAAAAGCGCCGAAGGGCTGTCCCTCCGGCGCTTCTCTGTTCCCCAAATACCCCGGCAACCGCGCCCCAAGGCGCGATCAGATCAGCCCTTCGGCCCGGAACGCCACGCGCAGGTCGCTTTCGGGCCGGGCGCCGACATGGCCGATGACCTCGGCCGCCGCGATGCAGCCCATGCGCCCCGCCGCCGCCAGGTCGGCGCCCACGGCCAGGCCGTAGATCAGCCCGGCCGCGAACTGGTCGCCCGCCCCGGTCGCATCCACCGGCACCACGCGATGCACCGGCGCGCTCACCCGTTCGGCCCCGCGGATCAGGATCGCATCCTCGCCCGAGCGGGTGCAGATCACCGTGCCGCAATCACCCGTGGCCAGGCGCAGCGCCTCCTCCAGATCCTCGACCTGATAGAGCGATTGCCATTCGTGGACATTGCCGATGACGTAATCCATCGGCCCGGCCACCAGCCGGCGGAAATCGGCGCGGTGGCGGTCGACGCAGAACGGGTCCGACAGCGCGATCCCCGCCTGTCCGCCCGCCTTGTGGCAGGCCTCGGCCGCCTTGAGGAAGGCCGCCTTGCCGGCATCCTTATCGAACAGATAGCCTTCCAGGAACAGCCAGCCGGCGCCGCTGAAGGTCGCGGGGTTCACGTCATCGGCCCCCAGCTCGGCCGAGATGCCCAGATAGGTGTTCATCGACCGCTCGCCGTCCGGCGTCACGAAGATGATCGAGCGCGAGGTCGGCGCCACCTCCCCCGCCACCGGCGGGTTGACGAAGACCGTGCCCTGCGCCTCGGTCTGCTCGGCATAGCTCAGCCCCAGGGGATCGCCCGCCACCTTGCCGATGAAGGCGGTGCGCAGCCCCAGCATCCCCAGCCCCGCCAGCGTATTGGCAACCGAGCCGCCCGGCACCAGCCGCGCCTTGCCCGCCTGCGGGTCGGCCGATTGCGCCGCCATCAGGAACTCGGACCGCTCGCGGTCGATCAGCTGCATGATGCCCTTTTCCACCTCCAGCCGCGTCAGCGTGGCGTCCGAGGTCGGCGCGATCACGTCCATCACGGCATTGCCGATCCCGATCACATAGGGGGTGGTCATTCGGTCTTCTCCTCGTAGGGGCAGAGATCTTCGATGGGGCAGATCCGGCAGCGCGGCCGCCGGGCCTGGCAGATATAGCGGCCGTGCAGGATCAGCCAGTGATGCGCGTTCTGCTGGAAGGGGACGGGGACGTTGTCCTCGATGGCACGCTCGACCTCCTCGACATCGCGGCCCGGCGCGATGCGGGTGCGGTTGCCGACCCGGAAGATATGCGTGTCCACCGCCTGGGCCGGAAAGTTGAACACGCTGTTCAGCACCACATTGGCGGTCTTGCGCCCGACGCCGGGCAGGGTCATCAGCGCCGCGCGCGATTGCGGCACCTCGCCGCCATATTCCTCGACCAGCCGGCGCGACAGGGCGATGACATTCTTCGCTTTCTGGCGGTAAAGCCCGATGGTCTTGATCTCCTCGGTCAGCGCCTCGACGCCCAGTTCCAGCATCTGTTGCGGCGTGGTCACGCGCTGGAACAGCGATTTCGTCGCCTTGTTCACCCCGACATCGGTCGCCTGCGCCGACAGCGCCACCGCCACCAGCAGGGTGAAGGCGTTCACATATTGCAGTTCGGTCACGGGATGCGGATTGGCCTCGCGCAGGCGCGAAAAGATCGCGACCTGGGCGGCATAGGGCAAGGCGGGCGGAAGGCGGGAAAGGGTGCTGCGTGCCATGCGCCCCAGATGCCCTGCCACGGTGCCATGCGCAAGCATTCGCGCATGGATTCGGGGCGCGGTTGCGCTAGTCTGCCCCGGCGACAGTAGCGAGTCAGGCATGACAGGAACGCTTTTCTCCCTTGCCCAGCCCCAGCCGGGTCTGCGGGTTACGCTCACCACCCAGCCGGACCAGAATGCCGGCGCGGTGCTTTGTCGCGGGCGCTTTCCGACGCCGCTCGGCACCGTGGTCGCGTTGGGGGCGGGCGGCGCGCTCTGGGGCCTGGGCTTTGCCGGCCCCATCCCCGAGGACCGGGTCGAGGCCGATCTCATCGCCCGCTTCCCCGGCGCCCGGCTGGTCGAGGCGCCCGAGGCGCTGGCACCGGCCGTCCAGGCGCTGCTGGCCGGCGAGGGCGAGATTGCCGTGCGCCTGACGGGCACCGCGTTCCAGATGCAGGTCTGGCGGGCCCTGGCCCAGGTGCCGCCGGGCCAGGTCATCAGCTATGCCATGCTGGCCGAGCGCATCGGCCGCCCCAACGCCCTGCGTGCGGTGGGCACGGCGGTCGGGCAGAACCCGGTCTCCTGGGCGATCCCCTGCCATCGCGTGATCCGCACCAACGGCCGCATCGGCGGCTATCATTGGGGCGAGGCGGTCAAGCGCGCCCTGCTCGCGCGCGAAGGCGCGAGCATCGCACCCCCCGCCATCGCCGCTTTGTGAGCCGCGCGCGGCGATTTCCCGTCTATTCCTGTGGAGTTGGTCCGGAACCCATGCCAATGTGACCGCGTTTGGGCATCAGCCGCCGGTCCCGGCAAGCCAGGGGCCGGCCGCGTCGCAAGGACAGGCGGCGTCGGATCGCCCTGAAAAGAAAGGTAAAAGAATGAAGACCCGTATTTCGCTGCTTCTCGCCTCGGCGGGCGTGATCGCCATCAGCGCCTGCGCGCCGACCGATCCCTACGGCCAGCCCCAGCAGACCAGCCGGACCCAGCAGGGTGCCATTGCCGGCGCGGTGGTGGGCGGCCTGATCGGTGCCGGCGAAAGCCGCTCGAACGCCGTCAAGGGCGCGATCATCGGCGCCACGGCGGGCGCCGTCGGCGGCTCGATCCTGGACCAGCAGCAGCGCGCGTTGCAGCAATCGCTGAACAACCCGAACATCCAGATCGTGAACCACGGCACCCACCTGTCGGTGGTGATGCCGGAAACCACGCTGTTCGCCACCGATTCCGCGGCGGTGGGGGCGCAGGGGCAGAACGATCTCTACACCATCGCCCGCAACCTCAACCAATATCCGAACAGCCGTATCCAGATCGTCGGCCATACCGACAGCACCGGCTCGGCCGCCTACAACCAGGATCTGTCCGAACGCCGGGCGCGTTCGGTTGCGGGCATCCTGGCCGCCGGCGGCGTGTCGCAATCGCGCCTCACCACCCTGGGCCGCGGCGCGACCCAGCCGGTCGCCTCGAACAACACCGCCGCGGGCCGGGCGCAGAACCGCCGCGTGGAAATCCTGATCGTTCCGACCCGCTGATCGCAGCAGGGATGCCAGGCGCGGGCCGGCTGCCGAAAGGCGGCCGGCCCTCTGCTTTTGCGCCCTTTCCGTCCGCATCCCGGACGGGCGAAAACGGAAAAACCCCCGAAGCGTCTCCGCCTCGGGGGTCCGGTCCTTGTCCCATGAAGATGCGTGGCCGCATCCCTCTTGGGCGATCCACAGCCTCAGTTCAGCCGCCGGCCTACTTCCTCGATCGCCTTGTCGATGCCGGCGCTGCGCTCGGCCGGGCTGGCCTGCTTGCCCAGGATCTCGGTCGCGGCGCCGATCGCCGTCTGGATGGCGCGGTCGCGCACGGCGCGCACGGCCTCGGCCTCGGCGCTGGCGATCTGCTCCTCGGCGGCCTTCAGGCGGCGCTCGATCGACAGTTGCAGCGCCTTCTTGGCCTTCTCGGCTTCCGAAACCGCCTCGCGCTTGGCATTGGCGACGATCTCGTCCGCCTGGCCCTTCACCTCGCGCTGGCGGCGCTCGTAGCTGGCATAGATCTCCTGCGCTTCCTCGCGCAGGCGACGGGCCTCGGCCAGATCATTGCGGATGCCTTCGGCCCGCTTGTCCAGCAACCCGCCGACGATCTGCGGCACGCGGAAATAGACCAGGATGCCGACGAACAGCAGGAAGGCCAGCGTGACGATGAAGTCGGTGTTGCGCAGCGAGAAGAACGGGCCCGAAGCGGCAAGCGCAGGGCTCGCCATCAGGGCAAAGAGAACGCTCAGACGTTTCATTGCAGCGCCCCCTTCAGTCGCTGGTCGACCGCCGCATCGACCAGAGCCTGATCGACCTTGCCGCCGAAATTCTCCACCAGCGCCGCAGTCACCTCGCGGGCGACATTGCGCGCATCCTCGATGGCCGAGGCGCGGATCTCGCCGATGCGCTTTTCGGATTCCGCCGCGCGCGCGGCGATTTCCGCATCGGCATGGGCGATGGCGGCGTCCAGTTCCTTCTGGATCTCGGCCTTGTTGGCGGCCACGATCTTGCCGGCCTCGGCGCGGGCATCGGCCAGCGCCTTGTCATAGGCGGCTTCGGCTTCCTTGGCCTTCTGCTTGAATTCCTCGGCGGCCATCAGATCGCCGGTGATGGCGCCCTGGCGGTCCGAGATGACGCCGCCGATGCGCGGCAGCGCGATCCGCGACAGAACCCAGTAGATCACCGCCAGGATGACCAGCAGCCAGAAGATCTGGTTGCCGAAGGTGGTGAAATCCAGTTGCGGCATGCCGGGGGCGCTGGCGGCATGGCCAGCCGCGCCATGGGCTGCATCCGCCGCGCCGGCTACGGCATGGGCCGCATCGGCGCCATGACCCGCCGCTTCGGCGGATTCGGTGATGACCACCGTTTCAGAGTCTTCGACCACGACGGGCGCGGTCTGTTGCAACAGGCTGAACATATCCTACCCCATGCCGGTCGTTTCACAATCGGGTGGGCGCATCATGCCCCCACCCAACCGCAAGGATGGCAAAAGGATCAGACTGCGAACAGCAGCAGCAGCGCGACCAGGAACGAGAAGATGCCCAGGGCTTCCGCGAAGGCCATGCCGATGAACAGCGTGGCGGTCTGCGAGGCAGCGGCCGACGGGTTGCGCAGCGCACCCGCCAGATAGTTGCCGGCGACATTGCCCACCCCCATGGCGGCGCCCGCCATGCCGACGCAAGCCAGACCGGCGCCGAGATACTGTCCCAGTTGACCCAGATTTTCCATGTTCATGCTCCTTGAGGCTTTGGAAAGGGTTTTCGTTTTCAGACCTTGGCTGCCCGGCTCAGTGCGCCGGATGCAGCGCGTCCTTCAGATAGACGCAGGTCAGGATGGTGAAGACATAGGCCTGGATCAGGCACACCAGCACCTCCAGCCCATACATGGCGGTGATGGCGACGACCGAGACCGGGGCGATCGCGGCAACGGCGGCGAAGGCGGCAAAGACCTTGATCACCGCGTGCCCCGCCATGATGTTGCCGGCAAGTCGGATCGAATGGCTGACCGGGCGCACGAAATACGAGATCAGCTCGATCACCGCCAGCACCGGGCGCAGCGCCAGCGGCGCCGAGCTGACCCAGAACAGGCCCAGGAAATGCGCGCCGTTCTTGACGAAGCCCAGCACGGTCACGCCGGCAAAGACCAGCACGGCCAGCACCGCCGTCACGGCGATATGCGAGGTCGGCGAAAAGCTTTTCGGCAGCAGGCCCAGGAAGTTCGCGAACAGGATGAAGCAGAACAGCGTCATCACATAGGGAAAGTATTTCAGCCCGTCCTTGCCGGTCACGTCCTCGACCATCTTGTGGACCATGCCGTAAAGCAGTTCGGCGATGGACTGGACGCGGTTCGGCACGATGGCCCGGCCGCGGGTGCCAAAGACCAGAAGCGCGGTGATGGCCAGCGCCGCCAGCGCCATCCACAGCGTCGCATTGGTCGGCGTGTACCAGTTCACCGGCCCTTCGCCAAACAGCGGTTTGACGACGAACTGGTCCATCGGATGGAAAACCAGACCACCTGCTTCTTCTTCTGCCATCGTCATTCACCCTTGTCGTCGCCGGGACGCCCCGGTGTCTTGCCTATCTCGTTCGCGGTCCGCATCATGGTCCTGATGCCGGCCGCCAGTCCCAGCAGCACGAAGACCACCATAAAGACCGGTCGCAGGCCGGTCAGATAGTCCAGCCCGTATCCGATCCCGAAGCCCAGGGCCAATCCCGCCACCAGCTCGGTCACCATGCGCCAGGCCATGTTGGCCTGGCTGAAATGCTCTTCCCCGCGCGAGGGGGACTTGCCCGCCGCCTTCTTGCCCAGCCGGGCCTCCAGCGCGCGCAGCCGCTCCGCGTCTCGGGATCGCGCGGCATCATGGTCGTCCTCGGCCACGGCTCACACCCCCGTTATCGGTTGGCGCGGTGATAGGGACTCGCGCCCCCCGAGTCAAGCAAGGCACCGGAAATCGCAACCAATTGAAAAACAACGGTTCTGCAAAAGACGCCGATGGCGGAAACCCGGCCTTGCGATCCGGTGGGCATCCGCTCCATATTCAACCGGCAAGTTAAGCAAAGCCGATGCCCGCACAGCAGCCCAGCCTCGACGCCATTTTCTCCGCCCTCGCCGATCCGACGCGGCGGGCGATCCTTGCCATGCTGCTCGAGGACGACATGGCGGTGACGGATGTGGCGGCGCCCTTCGAGATGAGCCTGGCCGCGATCTCCAAGCATCTCGCGGTGCTGGCGGCGGCCGGGCTGATCCGGCAGGAACGGCGCGGCCGCATCATCTGGTGCAAGCTGGAACCCGACGGGCTGCGCAACGCCTCGGTCTGGATGCAGGGTTTCGGCCAGTTCGAGCCGGTGGACCTGGACGATTTCGAACGCTTCCTGCGCGAAGCCCTGCCGTTGACGGACGGAGATGCCCCCCCCTGACGCCCGCGCCGCGCAGCCCTGGAACGCAAAAAGGGCCGGGCAGATGCCCGGCCCTTGCGCCTCTCATTTCACGGTGATGCGGCCGTCCAGCTTCGGCACGAAGCCAGGCCCCTGCCGCGCCAGGTATTCGGCCAGCACATCCGCCAGGTCCGGGCCGAAATCATAGGCGTTCATCGCATTCTCGGCAAAGACCCGATAGCCGTCGCCGCCCGCGCGCATGTAGTTCTGCGACACCACGCCATAGACGGCCTCGCGGTCGATGGGCACCCAGTCCGAGCCGTCGCGCACCAGCACCTCGCTGATCCGGCTGCCGGCCGGGGCTTCGGGGTCCAGCGTGTATTTCAGCCCCGCGACCTGGGCGAAGCGCCCGGCGCCCTCCTCGATCTGGCTGGCGCCGTTTTCCAGCGCCGCGATGACGTCCGCGCCCTTCAGCTGGAAGGTGGAAAGCGTGTTCTGGAACGGCAGCACCGACAGCACGTCGCCCATCGTCACCACCCCCGCCGGGATCGAGGCGCGCAGGCCGCCGCCGTTCTGGATCGCGATGGTGATGCCCTGGTCCTTGACGCGCGCCAGCATGGCATCGGCCACCAGGCTGCCCATCTCGCATTCCCGCGCCCGGCACGATTCCCGGCTGCCGTCGATCGGCGCCGCGATCTCGGCCACGCGCTTCTGCTTGAGCTGCTCGATGGGCGCCGCCATCTCCTTGACCCGCGCGGCCAGCTTCTCGTCCGGCGCGACCGAGCCGTCCAGCAGGATCGGCTGCCCCTCGGCCTTGACCAGCTTGCCCTCGTCGTCCCAGGTCAGGACCAGATGGCCCAGGTATTTGCCATAGGCATAGGCGGTCGCCACCGGAACCTCGGTGCCGTCCGCGCCCTTGACCATGGTCGGATAGGGTCCGGCGGCACCCTCGAACTGTCCCAGCAGCGTATGGCTGTGGCCGCCGATGACCGCGTCTATCCCGGCCACCTCGGCCGCGAATTCCTGATCGCGCCTGTAGCCGGAATGGGTCAGGGCGATGATCTTGTTCACGCCCTGCTCGGTCAATTCCTGGACATCGGCCTTCAGGCTGTCCATGTCGTCCAGGAAGATGACCTTATCGCCGGGCGCGGCGGTCTCGGGCGTGTCCATCGCCAGGGCCGAGACGATGCCCACCTGCTCCCCGCCGACATCCAGCACCAGAACGTCGCCGACCTTGTCCTTCAACTCGGGCGATTGCGACAGGTCCAGGTTGCCCGAGACGACCGGAAACTTGGCGCCCTCGGCCAGGATTTGCAGGCCCTGCGGCCCGTCGTCGAATTCGTGATTGCCGACCGCCATGGCGTCGAAGCCGATGGCGTTCATGAACTCGACCGTGTCCTTGCCCTTGTAGGTCGTATAGAAAAGGCTGCCCTGGTACTGGTCGCCCGCATCCAGCACGATGACGTTCTGGCCCTCGGCCTTCAGCCCGTCGCGCAGCTCGCGGATCTTGGTCGCCAGGCGCGCCACGCCGCCGAAGCATTCGCCCTTCGCCTCGGTCTCGGCGTCGCAGGTGCTGTCATAGGCGTTGATCGGCTCGATCCGGCTATGGAAATCGTTGATATGCAGCACATGCAGCGTGTAATCCGCCTGCGCCGCGCCAGAAGACAGCGCGACGATCGCCGCCGAAACCATGAGCCAGCGTTTCATCTCGATCCCTCTCACCCCGAATGTCCGAATGAACGGCAGATTGCGGGATGCCGGCCGCGGCGTCAATCGACGAAGCTGCAGGGGCGACGCGATGCCGCTTGACGGAGCGCATCACGCGACGCATGAACCCGCCATGCTGGTTTACAAGATCTTCCGCGCCGCCGAGTTCCAGGCATTCCAACGGCAGGGCCGCAGCGCCGGCGCGCCGGTGGACCTGGCGGACGGCTATGTCCACCTCTCCACCGCCGCGCAGCTGCCCGGCACGCTCGCGCGCCATTTCGCGGCCGAGGACGGGCTGCACCTGCTGGCGCTGGACGGCGACGCCCTGCCCGAGCTGCGCTGGGAGCCCTCGCGCGGCGGCGATCTCTTTCCGCATCTCTACCGCGAATTGCGCATGGGCGACGTGCTCTGGAGCCGCCCCCTGCCCCTCGGCCCCGCCGGCCACGACATCGGAGATCTCGCATGACCCCCATCGAGCGGCTGGGCCTTGCCGCACTGCATCGCCTGGACCCGGAACGCGCGCATGATCTCTCGATCCTCGCCCTGCGGCTCGGGCTGGTGCCGCTGCCGGGCAAACCCGTCACCTCGGACCGGCTGCGCACCCGCATCGCCGGGCTCGAGCTGCCGAACCCAGTGGGGCTGGCGGCCGGCTACGACAAGAACGCCCGCGCCCTGCCCGCATTGATGCGCGCGGGCTTCGGCTTCGTCGAGATCGGCGCCGCCACCCCGCGCCCGCAGCCCGGCAACCCCAAGCCGCGCCTGTTCCGCCTGACCCCGGACCGCGCCATCATCAACCGCTTCGGCTTCAACAACCAGGGCGCACAGGCCATCGCCGACCGGCTGGCGCAGCGCCCGGCAGGTATCCCGGTCGGGCTGAACATCGGCGCCAACAAGGACAGCGCCGACCGCAGCGCCGATTTCGCGCAGGTGGTGCGCATCGCCGGCCTGCACGCCGATTTCCTGACCGTCAACGTCTCCTCGCCCAATACCGAAAAGCTGCGCGACCTCCAGGGGCCCGAGGCGCTGTCAGCCCTGCTGCAAGGCGTGCTGGCAGCGCGCGACGCGCTGCCGAACCGCCCGCCGGTGTTCATCAAGATCGCTCCCGACCTCGACGATGCCGCGCTGGCCGATATCGCCGCCGTGGCGCTGGCCGCCCCGGTCGATGCGATCATCGCCACCAACACCACGCTTTCGCGCGACGGCCTCGCCTCGCCGCAGGCCAATGAGGCCGGCGGCCTTTCCGGTGCGCCGCTTTTCGACCGCTCGACCCGCATCCTCGCCCGGCTCTGGCGCGAGACCGGCGGCCGCGTGCCGCTGATCGGCGTCGGCGGCATCGGCTCGGCCGAGCAGGCCTGGCAAAAGCTGCGCGCCGGCGCCTCGGCCGTGCAGATCTATTCCGCGCTGGTCTACCAGGGCTTCTCGCTCGCCGCCCGGATCGCACGCGACCTCGACGAACGGCTCGCGCGCGAAAACCTCACGCTGGCCGAACTGACCGGCAGCGGCAACGCGGACTGGCTCTAGAACAGGTCTTCGTGACCCAGAAGCTGGTTCATGGTGTTCGACGGGTCCGAGCAGCCGGCATCGCCCACGATCCGCGCCGGCACCCCGGCCACGGTCTTGCAGGGCGGCACCTCGGCCAGCACCACCGAGCCGGCGGCGATGCGCGAATGATGGCCCACGCGAATATTGCCCAGCACCTTGGCGCCGGCGCCGATCATCACGCCGTTGCCGATCTTGGGATGGCGGTCGCCATCCTCCTTGCCGGTGCCGCCCAGCGTTACCGAATGCAGCATCGACACGTCGTTGCCGACCACCGCCGTCTCGCCGATGACGATGGAATGGGCATGGTCGATCATCACGCCCGTGCCGATCTTCGCCGCCGGGTGAATATCGACGCCGAACACTTCCGAGCAGCGCATCTGCACGAAATAGGCCATGTCGCGCCGGCCCTGCTGCCACAGCCAATGCCCGATGCGATAGGCCTGCAGCGCCTGGTAGCCCTTGAAGAACAGGATCGGCTGCATCAGCCGATGCGTCGCCGGGTCGCGCTCATAGACCGCCAGCAGGTCGGCCTGCGCCGCCGCCGACAGTTCCGGCGCGCGGGCAAAGGCATCGTCGGCGATCTCGCGCAGGATCTGCTCGCTCATCTCGCGCGAGGCCAGCTTCAGCGAAAAGCGATAGGCCAGCGCCGCCTCGAACGTGGCGTGATGCAGCAGCCCGGCATGGATCAGCGCGCCCAGCAGGGGTTCGTCGCGCACGGCGATCCGCGCCTCGCGCTGGATGCGGCCCCAGACTGAATCGCGCGGGGCATCGCGCGCATCGGACAGCGGCTCGATCATGTCTTTCTGCAAGTTCATACGGGCGCCCGTCAGTTTCACCCGCCGAGTCTAGCGGAAACCGGCGGGCGCGAAAAGTCCGCTCAGTCCGGCAGCCGCAATTCCCACCAATGCAGCACGACGCGCACCTTGCCGCCGGCGAACTGCCCGCCCGCGGCCGTCAGCCGCAGGGGCGCGGGCTCCCAGAACACCACGGGCGGCGAAGCCAGCCCGCGCGCCCAGGAGCCCTGCGCCTTGCCCAGCCCGTGACCGAATCGCGTCAGGCTATCCGAACTGCCCGCCGTGCCCAAGGACCACGAACTCGCGCTGCCGGTGATCGCCTCCAGCACCCGCGCGGTGGCGCCGATGACCAGCGCGCCGGGCGGCACCGCCATCGCCGTCTCGGCCCAGTCGCCCGCGCCCAGCGTCACATCCTCGTGCAGCTGCCGTGCCAGCAGGCCCGATCCGTGCTGGCCCAGGGTGATGGCGCCGGGCACCCAGGCCCCGCCGCCATGGATCGCCACCACCCCCTGATCGGCGACCAGCGCGCGCCGGCCGAAACCCGGCTCGACAAAGACCCAGCCGCCATTCGCGCCGATGGCGATCTTGCCGCCCTGCCCCTCCCAGGCGTTGACGGCGCCCTGCGGCACGGCCCAGCACAGCCCGTCCACCACCGTCTCGGGCGGGGTGATGCGGGTCAGGCTTTGCAGCACCAGATCGACCTGCCCGTCCAGCCGCATCAGCGCCTCGTTCACCGTGACATGTTTCTGCGCCTGCGCCGGCATCAGCAGCGGCAGGGCGCAATTCGCGGTCGTGTTCTCAGACATGGATCATCCTCCTTGCATAGGGCCCGGCCCCGAACGTGTCGGAAAGCTGGGCGACCTCGACGGCAAAGCCGCCACCCGAGGCGGCCTGGGACCAGGCGCCGTCCGGCACTGCCCAGCGCGGCTCGGCCAGCACGGCCTCGGCCAGCACCTGCCCGTCCCGGACCAGCCGGGCGGCGTAACGCTCCTGCGCCTCGCCCAGCGGCACGTCCGGCCCGTCCCAGCCGTCGCCCTGCACCCGCGTGCGCCGGATCCAGGTCACGACCCGGCCGCGGACCTCCAGGTGGCAGGGCGACAGCGGCCGCAGGCCGGCGCCGCGGAACGCCGCGGCGATATGGCGATAGCTGGCATCGTCCGGGCTGCGCGAGGCCGGCCCGATGCGCCAATGCCGCAGCTGGTTGCGGGCCGAGGGCGGCAGGTCGACCTGCGCCGCCGCCCCGTCCAGCAGCACCACCACGCTGCCGGCCGGCCACACCTCCGGCATGAAGGCATCCGTCCCCGCCTGCCCGCGCAGCCGCGTCGAGATCTCCCAGAGCCCGGCCGAGACCAGCCGCGCCTCGGCGAATTGCAGCAATTCCCAGCCCTCGGCCGATCCGTCGCCGATCGCCAGCAGGTTCGCCCCCGCCAGCAGCGCCTCGGCGCTGGCCGAGCGCAGGTTGCCGCCCTTGACCCGCAGCCGCAGCGCCGGCCCGCGATCCCAGACCCCCGGCCGCGCCGCCGACAGCGGCCCTTCCGTCACCCCCATGACCGAAGGCTCGGCCAGCGTCGCGTTCAGCGCATAGCCCCCCGCCTCCTCGGTCGAGACCCAGGCGGCGGCTGCCCCCGGCCAGGGCGTCGCCGTCACCGCCAGATGCGGCGCATGCGCCGCCTCGTCGCCGCGCAACAGCGGCAGGTCCAGAAACACCGGCCAAACCGGGATCGGCGGCACGAAGGGGCGCAGCACCGCCCCCTCCTCGACCAGGCGGGCCGGGCGATAGACCCCCGGCTCGACCCGCACCGCATCCACCGTGATCGCGCCCGCCCGCTCGATGCGGTCGATGCGCCAGCGTTTCGCCTGCGTGCCCGGCTCGGCCAGCCGCACCACGTCCCCCGGCCCCAGATGCCCCAGCGAAGGCGGCAGCGCGAACCGCACCGCGTCCCGCGCCACCGCCGCCTCGGACAGCCAGCGTTCCGCCAGCGCCCGCCCCTCGGCCCGCGTCAGCGCCATGGCCAGCTCGCTGTCCGAGACCGCCAGGAACTCGGCCCCCGGCATCATCGTCTCGGCCGTGCGCGCGGCATAATCGCCGCCCGCCTCGACATGGGTCAGCCGGATGCGGCCCACCATCTCGGCATCGGCGGCGCGCGAGACCTCGGGCGCCTCGACCTCCTCGGCCAGCGCCATGTCGCCGGGCCCCAGTTCCGCATCGACCCGCGCGCCCCGCATGACGAAGCGCAGGACGCCGTCGCGCTCGACCGCGTCGACACCATGCGCCAGCATCAGGGGCTGCAAGGCCGCGCGCCCGCTCTCGGCGCCCGACAGCGCATAGCCGCGCACCAGCCCGCGCAGCCCCTCGGCGTCGAAGGCCCGCACCCCGGCATCGCGGCAGATTTCGGCCACCACATCGGCCAGCGGCACCGCGCCGGCCCGGCCGTTGAGCCAATGCCCGCGCTCCCAGGCCGGGCCGTCCGACCACAGGTCGGTCCGCGCCGGAAAGGCCGGATAGGGCCGCGCATCCCAGCACCAGACATGCGCGCGCGCCATATCCACCATCCGCCCCGCCCCGGTCCTGCCGAATGCCCCGCGCGGCGGATTGTTCGCCGGGTCCGACCAGAACCCGGTCATCGCCCGCACATAGGCCGCCTGGACCAGGTCGTCCCGCCGCCCGTCCGAAAACCAGGGCAGCATCGACTCGGAACTCATCGCGTCCAGGAACTTGTTGGGCTGGTTGGTGCCCTTGTCCAGCGCCGCGCAGCCCATCTCGGTGAACCATATCGGCTTCAGGCCCGGCACCCAGGCCGAGGGCTGCGCCTGCCGCACGCCGCCGATGCGGTCGTGATGCGCGTTCTGCCACCAGCCGCGGATGTCCTTGTAGCGCCAGATCCAATGCTCGTGATGCGCGCCGTCATGGATGGGGGTGCGCCGCTGCGCCAGCCGGTCGGCATCGCTGGCGTAATACCAGTCGTAACCCTCGCCGCCGGCGACATTGCCCAGCAGATAGGCCGGATCGTCGATGCGCCGCCAATGCGCGTCCAGATGATCCTCACCCTCGCGCCAATCCGACAGCGGCATGTAATTGTCGATGCCGACAAAGTCGATGTTCTCGTCCGCCCAAAGCGGGTCCAGGTGGAAATGCACGTCGCCACCCCCGGGGTGATGGCCGAAATATTCCGACCAGTCGGCGGCATAGCCGATCCTGACCCCCTCGCCCAGAATCCCGCGCACATCCGCCGCCAGCCGCCGCAACTGCTGCACGGCCGGGAACGAATGCCCCGCCGCCATGATCGTGGTCAGCCCGACCATCTCGGAGCCGATCAGAAAGGCGTCGATGCCCCCCGCGGCGGCGCAAAGATGCGCGTAATGCAGGATGAACCGGCGATAGGACCACTCCTCCGGCCCGCGATAGCGGATCACCGAACCGTTGCGGGTGAAATCCCCCGCCTCGGCCGCGCCGAAGAACCGCGCCACCTCGGCCGCGGCCGCGGCGGTGCCCACGGGACTGCCCTCGCGTCCCGGCGCGACGCTGGTGGTGATGCGCCCGCGCCAGGGCATGACCGGCTGGTCCGCGGCCCCGCTCCAGGGATCGGGCCGGCCGTTCCCCGCCAGCTGCTCCATCAGGATGAAGGGATAGAACACCGCCTTGCGCCCGCTTTCCGCGATCGCCCGCAGCGCCTCGATCACCGCGCCGTCGGCCGGCGTGCCGCCATAGATCGGCCGGCCATCGACCCGCGCCACCGCCTGCGCCTCGCCGCGCCCGATGCCGCCGGCGCGCCAGGCCATCCCCCGCCCATCGCGCGACAGATCCTCGACCTTGGGCCGCAGCCGGCATTCGCCGACCCGCAGATCGTCGCCGAACCAGGACACCACCAGCGAGACCGAGCCGACATTGGGCAATTCCCGCCCCAATGTCGCCATCGAGGCCAGGAAATCCGTCGCCCCCAGCGCGCTGTTGCGATTGGCGACCCGCATCTCGCCCAGGCCGATGTCATAGCTGACCGGCGTGGTCGCCAGCGCATATTCCCCGGTGCCGGGGATCATCGCCACCGCCTGCACCTCGCGCGCAAGGCCCCCGCCCTGCCTGGCCGCCCGCGTGACCTCGAAGGACAGCTGCGGCACCCGGTTGCCCCATTTCTCCAGCGCCAGATCCTCCAGCACCACATAGGCCAAGCCGCGATAGGCCGGCGCCGCCTCGCCCTCCTCGGCGGCGATGGCCGGGTCAGGCAGCTGCTCCTCGCAGCCCGGATAGACCCGCATGTTCAGTTCGTCGGCCGAGACCTCCTCGCCATCGGCCCAGATGCGGCCCACGCCCAGGATCGGCCCCTCGCACAGCGCCAGGGCCAGGCTCAGCCGATAGCCGATCTGCGTCACCCGCGGGCCCGAGCCCTTGCCGCCGCCCTGGCTGCGCCGGGTCTCGACCAGCGGGCCGGCCCAGATCGCATGGCCCGGCACCCGCATCTGACCCCAGACCCGCGCGATCGGCGTGCCCTCGCCCGCGGTCTGGATGCGCATCCGGTCCACGCGGCCGGTTTCGACCGCCTTCGAGCCGCCACCCAGCAGGCGCTGGTCGATCACCCGGCCCAGGCTCGCGCCCACCGCCCGGCCGATGACGGCGCCCGAAAGCCCCAGAACCGTGCCGCCAAAGCCCGCCCCCAGCGAGGCCCCCGCCGCCGCCAGCAGAATCGTCGCCATTGCGCCCCTTCCTTTCCCTCAATGCGGCGGAAACCGGAACCGCCCGGCGATCCGCGCCCGCCACGGCGCCGACAGCGGGCTTTCCACCACGCCATGCCGGTCATAGGCATGCACGAAGCTGGCCCGCGCGCCGATTTCCGCCGCTATTCCCATATGCTTGGCCGGCGCCCCGGCCCGCATGCGAAAGACCAGCACATCGCCCGGCCGCTCGTCGGGCGCAGGCAGCAGCAGCCGCCCCGCCCCGCCCAGCAGCAGCTCCGCCCCGCCGACCTCGCCCCAGTCGGGCGTATAGGCCGGCATGGCCTCGGGCTCGGCGCCGCACAATTCGCGCCACACCCCGCGCACCAGCCCCAGGCAATCCGTCCCCGCCCCCTTGGCCGAGCCCTGATGCACATAGGGCGTGCCGATCCAGCCCCGCGCCGCCTGAACGACCGCGCTCATCGGTTCACCTTGGGCGCGATCAGCCAGTCCTCGGGCGGCAGATGCGGAAAGCCGCGAAAGTTCAGGTAGTTCAGGAACTTCATCCGGCAGGTCTCGGCCCGCTTGTCGCAGCCCGCCTCCAGCCGCACCCGGTCGCCCGCGGCGGGCCGGATGCCCAGCGCGGTCCAAAGCTCGACCTCGCGGCCCCCGCCCGGCAGGGCGGCATCCGCCTTGACCCGCGCCGACAGGCCCAAAGCCTCGCCCGACAGCACCACAAGCTGCCCATGCTCGAACCAGCCCGCGTCATGGCCGTCGACGCCCGACAGCGCCAGCCGGCCCTCGGCCTCGGCCTCGACCACCCCCTCGGCCGCATAGCCCGGCCGGGACAGGTCGAACCGGCACTGCCCGTCCCCCAGCACGGCCGAGCAGCGCGGGTGATAGACCCGCCCCTGCGCCCGGCCCAGGGGCTCCGACAGCCCGCGCAGCTCGGCGCGGAACGCCGCGCCGCTGCGCAGCACCTCGCCCAGATGGCCGCGGAAAAGCAACCGCCGGTTCGCGGTATCGGACCAGTCCACCTCCCACAGCCGCACCTCGGCGCCGTCCCAGCGCCCGGCCATCAGGTCGCGCTCGGTGATGGCGCTGTCCGACAGCGCCCCCACCGCCTCGCTATTGTCCACCGACAGGCCGAGGCCCTGCACCAGCGCCCGCGCGCTCAGCCCGCTGTCGGGGCGAAAGGCGATGCCGTCAAAATCCAGCGCCCCATCGTGATCGGTAAATCCCAGCACCAGCCCGTCGCGGCGCTCGACCGCCCAGGCCCGCGCGATCGTCTCGCTCATAGCCGCACCTCCACCACCGGCACCTGCGGCAGGTCGCCCGCCTGGAAGGACGCGACCGAGACCGCGATCCGGTCGGTGTCGAAGCGCACCGGCACGTCGAACTCGAACCCGGCCGTGACCAGGGCCCCCGGCTCGGGCGGCGCGGCGAAACGGATCACGCCCGTCGCCCAATCGACGGCGAAATCCACGCCGGCGCGCAGTTCCACCTGGCCCACCCCGGCCAGCACCGTGCCCTCGACCGGCTTGGCCACCGGCCGCCAATAGCGCCCCGGACCCGAGGCATAGGCCTTGCGCAGCGCAAACTCGCGCCGCACCCCGTCGCCCATGCCGATCTCCTGGTCCTGAAAGCTCACCGTCCCGCTTGGCGCGCAGGACTTGCAATCCGCCCAGTCCTTCCAGCGGAACCCGTGCATCTGCCCGGCCCGCGCCTCGAAAAAGGCGATCAGCGCCGCCACGTCGTCCAGCGAGCGCAGGCCCAGCCCGGCGTCATAGCGCCGCCGCGAATGCGCCCAGGGCGTGCGCCGCTCCTCGTGCCCGTTGGTCAGCGCGACGATTTCCGTGCGCCGCTCCGGCCCGCCGACCGAGCCGAAGGACAGGTTCGCCGGGAACCTGATCTCGTGAAATGCCATCTCAGCCGTTCCTTTCCCCGCGCGCCAAGAGCCGCGCCATCTGCGCGGCGATCTGGCTCTGGCTGCGCTGGAACCCCGCCACGTCGGGGGTCGAGACATTGAAGGTCACATTGACCGGCCGCCCGCCGCCGCCCGCCGCCGCGACCCCCAGCCGCCCGTCGGCGCCGCGGCGCAGGGGCATGATCGCCTCGGCCCCGGCCTCGCCCATCAGCCCGGTCGCGCCGCGCATCGGGAAATAGGTGGGCTGGCTCACCACGCCGCCCTTGGCAAAGGGCATCACCCGCCCCTGCGAAAACGCCGCCCCCTGGCCAAAGGGCAGCACGGCCGAGACCATGCCGTTCACCCCCTGCGCGATGGCCCCGGCCAGCGCCTGCTCGACCGGTTTCATCGCCACGGCAAAGGCGCTGTCGGCCATGCTGCGCGCGATGCCCTTCAGCGCGTCCGACAGCTTCATGCCGTCGAAGACCAGCCCCGAAAACGCCCGGCGCAGCCCGTTGCCGATCCCCGATGCCAGCGTGCCGACCTCGCGATTGGTATGGACCATCGACTGCCGCAGCCGCGCCAGTTCCGCGTCGAACTCCGCCGCCAGCCGGGCGCTCTGCTCCAGGCCGCGGCCCAGCGCCGGCCCGTCCTCGTCCAGCCGGTCCAATCCGTCCTTCTCCGCCATGACGGCGCCTCCTTTCATGCTAACCTGCGGGCCGGTCGGGATAGCGCGCGACCAGTTCCGCCAGCCGGTCGCGGGTCATCGCGCCCCGGCGCCCCGGCTCGACGCCCAGCATCAGGGCCAGCTCGGCCGGGGTCAGCGCCCAGAACTCGGCCGGCCGCAGCCCCAGCCCGCCCAGCCGCGGCGGACCCAGGCCCATGCGCATCAGCCCCGGCCAGTCCAGCCCGCCGCTCATGTCCCCTCGACGCGAAAGGCCCGCGCCAGCAGCGCCGCCGCCGCATGGGCGGCAGCGACCGGCCCGCCGCGCAACTCGGCCGCGGCCAGTTCCGCCATGCCGCCCGGCCAGCCGCCCGCCCGCAGCCCGGCGACCAGCACCGCCATCACGTCGCGGCTGGAGAACCGCCCGCCCTCGAAGCGTTCGACCAGCGCGATCATGCTCTCGGCGCCCAGTTCCGCCTCAAGCCCGGCCAGCGCGCCCAGCGTCAGCCGGGCGACATGGCGCCGCCCGTCCAGCCAGATCTCGACCTCGCCCGCCAGCGGGTTGACCGGCTCAGAAGGCGACGAAGCTGATCGCGCCCGCGCTTGCCATGGAAATCTCATAGGTCGCCTCGCCATTGTAACTGCCCGCATATTCCAGCGCCGTGATCTGGAACGGCCCCTCGACCGTGCCGAAATCCGGGATCACCACCTGGAAGCGCGGCACCTCGCCGTCGAAGAACACCTGCCGCGCGCGTTCGTCCGTGGTCCCGTCCCGGAACACGCCGGACCCCGAGATGCTGGCCGAGCGCACCCCGGCGCCCGCCAGCAGCTCGCGCCAGCGCCCCTCGCTTTCCAGGCTGGTCACGTCCACCGTCTCGGCATTGAAGCCCAGCCGGGTCGCCCGCAGCCCCGCCACGGTCTCGAAATGGCCGTCGCCGGTCATGTCCATCTTGATCAGCAGGTCGCGTCCGTTCTGCACCGCCATCGCCGTCTCTCCTCAACCCAGGTCGATGCGCGCGCGAAAGGTCAGGTCGACCCGCCGCCCCGCGCCGTTTTCCACCCGCCGGGCGCGGGCGCGCAGGAACCACAGCCCCGCCAGATGCCCGCGCTCCAGCGCCATCGCGGCGCCCTCCAGCGCCTCGCTGACCGCGACCGCCGCCGCCTTGACGGCACCGAAACCGCCCGCCGCCTCGGCCCCCGACAGGACCGAGACCACGAAATCATGCACTGCGCCCGGCGCCGTCATGTCGCCCGCGTCGCGCACCTCCTCGGGGCCCAGCGCGACATAGATCCCCGCCGGCGCCGCCACCGGCATGGCGTCATAGATCGCGTCGCCCACCATGGCCCCCAGCGCCGCGTCCTCGCGCAGCACGCGATAGACCGCCACCTGCAGCGCGGCCGTTCCACGGTAGCTCATGCCCCCGCCTCCTCTTTGGCGATGCAGACCAGCCAGCGGCCGCCGGCATCGCTCTCGGCCACCGCCTCGATGCGGAACCGGCGCGCCGTCTCGCCCTCGCCCAGCCGCAGCCGCTGCTCGGGGCGCGGGCGGCGGGCATCGCCCACCGGCGCCGCCCTGACGATGATCCGCCAGGTCACGACGCTCTGCGCCCCCACCTCGGCGATGCGCTCCGCCCCCGCGCCCGACCGCATCTCGGCCCAGAGGCGCCCGACCTCCTGCCAGGCCAGGCGGAACCCGCCCATCCCGTCGGGCTCCCGGACCGGGGATTCCACCACCAGCGGCACCGTCGGCCGCGGCAGGCTCATGCCCGGCCGCGCGGGTTGCCGCGCCCCCCCAGCACCCGGACCGAGCGCCAGGGCTCGATCAGCGCGCCGACGCCAAAGGGCAGCGCCCCCGCCGATCCCGCAAAGCTGCGATCCTCGTGATAGCGCGCGGCCAGCAGCAGCACCGCCTGCGCCAGGTCGGCCGGCACCTGCGCCCATTCCGCCCCGAACCCGGCGCGCAAGGTGATCTCGGCGAACCCGCCCAGGGGCACCGCCGGCAGGAACGCCCCCACCGGCGCCAGCACCGGCCGCTGCATGTCCGGCACCAACCGGTAAAGCCCCGCGTCGACGACCACCGAAACGCCCGTCGCATCCGCCGTCTCGACCCGCTCGACCGCCTCGACCGGCGCCAGCGGCAAGGGCTGGCCCTCGGGATCGCGCCATGCCTCCAGCCGCAGCCGGAACCGCCGGGCCAGCAGCACCTTGCCGGTGCGCGCCTCGACGGTGGCGATGGCCGCGCGCAGGAACCCCGCCAGCGCCGCGGTCTCGGCCGCGTCCTCGGCCATGCCGAAACCGGTCCCCAGCCGCAGATGGTCGCGCAACATCGCGACGGGCAGCGCCTCGGCCGCGGGCGCCGTCACTTCCACAAGCATCATCCTCGTCTCTCCCATTCGCAGGGCTTCGGGCAAAGGGGGCCGCGCCGCTGCACCCTCGCGCGCGCGGACAGCTGCACTTGCCAGCAGGGCGCAGTTTCCCGGCGCGGCCCCCGCTTCGGCCCCGGATCAGCCGAAGACCATCAGCTTGACGGCGCGCGCATCGGTGACGCCGCCGCCGACGCGCTTGCTGGCATAGAACAGCACATGCGGCTTGGCCGAGAACGGATCGCGCAGCACCCGCAGATCCGGCCGCTCGACGATGGTATAGGCCGAGCGGAAATCGCCGAACCCGATGGAATGCGAGCCCTGGGCGATGTCGGGCATGTCCTCGCAGACCAGCACCGGATAGCCCAGAAGCTGCGCCGGCTGCCCCATGGCCAGGCTGTCCGCCCACAGGAAGCGGCCATCCGCGTCGCGCATCTTGCGCACCGCGGCGGCGGTCTTGGAATTCATCACGAAGCTCGCATTGGCGCGGTATTGCGCGCCCAGCGCATAGACCAGGTCGATCAGCGCATTGGCCGGGTTGGTGGCGGCGAAATCGCCGGTCCCGCCCGAGGGGATGGTGCCGATCTGCACATTGGTCGCGCTGCCGTTCGGCGCCTTGGCATGGGTCAGCAGGCCGCGCGGCTTGTTCACCCCGTCGCCGCTGATGAAGGCCGTGGCCTCGGCGCGGGCGAATTTCTCGGCGATGCGCCCGGCCAGCCAGGTCTCGACATCGAAGGCCGCGTCGTCCAGCAGGCGCTGGCTGGCCTTGGGCATGGCCGAAAGCTCATGCACCGGGATCACCACCCGCTGCACGCTGGGGGTGCCGGTCTCGGCCTGGGCGGCGGTCTCGGCCGCCCAGCCATGGGCGATGTCGCCCATGTCCACCAGCACCTCATAGCTCGCCGATTCCACCGTCACCACATTGGCGACACGGCGCAACGAGGCGGTGACGTTCAGCGCCTCCTGTACCTGCATGGCCACGGTCGGCGCCGCCAGGAAGCCGCCGTCGCTGGTGGTGGTCATCGCCTTGCCCTCCAGCGGCAGCCCGCGCAGCGCGCCGTCATCGCCGTGGCGGATATAGGCGTCGAAGGCCTTCTGATGCGGCGCACCCTGGTCGGCCTCGGCCGACAGCGGCGCGCGGGGGCGGGAAATCGTCTTGCGGTCCAGCATGGTCATGCGTGTTTCCTGTGCTTCCAATCGGTTCTGAATCTCGCTGCGGAATGCCTTCAACTCCTGGACAAAGCCCAGCATCTCGGCCCCCAGGTCGCCGGGCACATCCGCCCCGGCCGCGGCTTTCACCTCGGTCATGATCCCCTCCGTTTCGGTGAAACTCACTCGGCGCGCAGCGCCTGCGTCGCGGCCCGAAAGGCCGCCGCCATCTCGTGCAGCCGGTCGGACTTGGTGCCGACCCTGGCCTCGGCCAGCATCGGAAAGGTGACAAGCGACACCTCCCACAGCTCGACCTCGGACAGCAGCCGCCGGCCCTTGCCGTCGCGCTCGGCGGAAATGGTGCGATAGCCGATCGACAGCCCGTCGATGGCGCCCGCCGCGACCAGCGCCGCCGCCTCGCGGGCCTGGGCGATCTCGGGCAGCAGCCGCCCCTTGACCCACAGCCCCTTGCCGTCCTCGCGGATCTCCTCCCAGACCCCGATGGGCCGGGCGGGATCGTGCTGCCACAGCATCCGCACCCGGTCGCCCCGCGCCTCCAGCCGCTTCAGGCTGGCGGCATAGGCGCCGCGGACCACGACATCGCCGCCCTGGTCGGCCAGGCCGAACAGGCTGGCATAGCCCTCGATCCGCGTGCCCTCGGCCACCAGCGACCCGCCGGCGGCATATTTCAGCTCCAGCCCGTAATCTTTCGAATCCACCTCACCCTCCTTTCGGGGCATATTCCAGGATGGACTGCACCGCCTGGGTCAGGATGACCGCGACGACGCCATAGACGGTCATCCACAGCCGCCGCTCCAGCCCCTCGATCAGCGCCTCGATGCGCTCCAGCCGGCGCTCCACCTGGGAAAATTGCAGCGCCATGATCCGCTCCTGCGTCTCGAGGCGCTGGTCGTGCCAGTCGAAGGGCTCCTTGACGAAACGCGAGCCCTCCATCTCACCCCTCCCCCTCCGGCAGGGGCGGCAGCCCCAGCGCCGCCCGCTTCTCGGCCGGGGTCAGGAAGCCGGCCTCGCCGACGCGCTTCCAATGCTGGTCGCGCTCCTCGGCCAGGGCCGGCACCTGGTCGGGATCGGCGCGCAGGTCGATCTCGGCCCCCAGATGCTCGGACAGCCACCAGGCCAGGGCACCGGCCACGCGCGAGACCAGCGGCAGCACCGTCAGCCGGTAAAAGGCCCGATGCGCTTCGGCGTAATTGGCATAGGTCGCCTCGCCCGGAATGCCGATCAGCATCGGCGGCACCCCGAAGGCCTGGGCGATCTCGCGCGCCGCCGCCAGCTTGGTCTGGTGAAACTCCATGTCCGAGGGCGAGAACCCCATCGGCTTCCAGTCGAGCCCGCCCTCCAGCAGCATCGGCCGCCCGGCATTGCGCGCGCCCTGGTGATGCATCTCCATCTCCGTCACCAGGCGCTCATACTGGTCCGGCGACAGGCCGCCCTGCCCGTCGGCGCCCTTGTAGACGATGGCGCCGCTGGGCCGCGCCGCATTGTCCAAAAGCGCCTTGGACCAGCTCGAGGCGCTGTTATGCACATCCACCGCCACCGCCGCCGCCTGCATCGGCGACAGCCCGTGATGGTCGTCCAGCGGATGGAAACTGCGGATATGGCAGATCGGATCGGGACTGCCGGCCATGTCGAAGCGGACCTTGCGCCCGCCCACGCCATATTCATAGGCGACCGGCCAGCCGTCCGCCCCCGGCACCACCGCCATCCGGTCCGAGCGCAGCACGTGCAGCTCGGCCGGCAGCCCCTGCGCACCCTCGCCCACCGCCTCCAGATAGCCGTCGCCGCTCAGCAGGATCTGGCCGTAGAGCGCCTCGAACAGCTCGGCCCGGCCCTGGCCCGGATTGGGCCGGCGCATCAGGTCCAGCACCGGATGCACCTCATAGCGGCGCTCGCGGTCCTGGCAGATCAGCGGCACGGCGGCGGCGGCCTCGGCGATCAGCCGCACGGCGCGGAACCCGACCGGATTGCCGACGAAGCCCAGCCGCGTCAGGCTGACCGTGTCGCGCGGCGACCAGACCACGCGGCCCGAACCCGCCGCCAGCGCCACCAGCTTGCCGGCGGCGCTGGCCTTCTTCTCGACCGCGCCGGGCGGCCGCGCGGGCGCAGCCCCCCGCCCGAACCAGGGAAATGCCATCGGTTCCTCCTGAAATGCCAATGAAAAAGGGGCCGCGCCCGCGACCCCTCCCGGACCCCGCAAGGCCCTTTCACCGTTTCGAAAATACCCTGGGGGGGAAGCGCCTGCGGCCCCCCGTCCAGGGGGGCGGCAGGCGCGGGGGGCAAAGCCCCCTAAAGCCCCCGCACCGCCGGGCGCAGGTGATGCGCGGCCGGCGCGATCACCAGCTCGTGGATGGCCCAGACCAGCGCATCCAGCCGATCGGGCGAGCCGCGCCCGTCATAGCCCGCCACCGTCATGCGGCACATCTGCTCCTCCAGCTGGCCCAGCCCGCGCAGGTGGCTGACCCGCCCCTGCTCGTAAAGCGCCGCCACCGGCTCGGCGCGCAAGCCCTTGCCGCGCCCGGCGCGCAGGGCGCGGAACGGCACCAGCGGATCGACCTGGCGGATCACGCTCTCGACCAGGTCGCCGCCCTGGTTGACCTCGGCCACCAGCCGCTCGGCGCCGTGGCGCTGCATGGCGGCGATGGCGGCCCGCGCCCAGTCCAAGGGCCCGCCCCGGACCGAGGCATCCTCCAGCACATAGGCGCGCCATTCCGTCGCCGGCCCCTCGGCCACCACCCCGGCCACCACGATGCCGCATTCGTCCGACGCCGCGCCGCCCGTCACCGCCGGATCGACCGCGACGACGATGCGCGACAGCGCCGGGCAAGCCTCGACGCGGCAGCGCTCCAGCAGGGCGGCGCTCCACAGCGCCCCCTCGACATCCTCCAGCAGCAGCCCCTCCAGCTCCTGCCGCCCCAGCCGGGTGCCGCCATAGCGCGCCTGCACCTCGGCCAGGAAGCTTTCCGCCAGATAGGCCCGGTTCGCGTCGGTCGGCGCATGGGTGGTCACGGTCGAGGACTGCCGCAACAGCCGCTTCAGCACCGCCACGTTCCTGGGCGTGGTGGTGACGACCTGCTGCGGATGCGGACCCAGCCGCAGCGCGAATTGCAGCATGTCCCATGTCTCCTCGGCCTTCTTCCACTTGGCCAGCTCGTCGACCCAGGCCGCGTCGAATTGCGGCCCGCGCAGCGCCTCGGGCTCATGGGCCGAGTAAAGCTGCGCCACCGCGCCATTGGGCCAGACCAGCCGCCGCCGCCCCGCCTCCCAGACCGGCCGCCGGTCGGGCGGCGACGAGGCCAGGATCCCCGATTCCCCGAACACCATCACGTCGCGGGCCTGGTCCAGCGTCTCGCTGACCAGCGCCACCCGGCGCGCGCGGCCCGGCGCCTCGGGGGTCGCGCCCTCGACCTGGGCGCGCACCCATTCGGCGCCGGCGCGGGTCTTGCCCGCACCGCGCCCGCCCATGATGACCCAGCTCTTCCAGTCGCCCTCGGGCGGCAGCTGGTGCGGCAGCGCCCAGAACTCGAAAAGCCAGGGCAGCGCCGCCAGCGCATTCTCGCCCAGACCCGCCAGGAACGCGTCAACCTCCTCCTGCGCGGCGCAGGCAAGCCAGGCGGCGCCCGATCTCGTCTCGTGCCGCGTCAAGGTCGAGTGCGCCTGCACCGACCCGCCCGGCAGCATCCTTGCGAAGCTTGTCAACCTTGCTCCTTTCCTCCAGCACCATCTGGGTCGCGGCCCGCAACTCGCGCACCAGCTTGCCGGATTCCTTCAACTCGCCCGTCTCGCCGGCCTCGATCCGCTCTCGCAGCCGGTTCAGTTCCGCCGCATAGGACCGAAACAGCCCGTCCGCGATCTCCAGCACGTTTGTGTCCGGCGCCTCGGCGCCGGGCACGAAAGGCCCTTCCGGCGCCCCTGGCCCCGGATCGAAACTCTTGGTCATTCTTGATCGCCCTGCCGTCCTGTGCCTGTCCGCACGAGCGAGACATGAAAAAAGCGGCCTCGGGGTCGCCCCCGGCCGCTTGCCCATCTCTCCCAGCATGGGGAATTTCTACTTCAGGGCGTGCGCCGAGTCAACGCAAAACCGGGGATTGCGCGGTCGCCGCTGCCATAGCCAAGCGAAATCAACGGCTTGCCAAAAGCAACACCCGCCGCGCGCCCTGCGCAACAGGGCCGGAACCGGACGCGGCCCGCCGCATCGCTTCTTCGTTCCCCAAATACCCGGGACGGCAACCGGGCCAGGGGCGCAAGCGCGCCCCGCTCACGCCGGCCGCGCCTCTCACCTGCACCCCGGCGCCCGTCAGTCGCCCTGCACCGGCGACAGCGGCTGGCCCCTCTGGCGCTCGATCTCGCGCCAGCGGGCGACGTTGCGGTTATGCTCCTCCAGCGTGCGGGCGAATGCATGCCCGCCCGAGCCGTCGGCGACGAAGAAGACGTAATCGGTATCCTCCGGGTCCATCGCCGCGGCGATGGCGGCCCGGCCGGGATTGGCGATGGGCGTCGGCGGCAGCCCGTCGATCTGATAGGTGTTATAGGCCGTGCGCCGCCGCAGTTCCGAGGCGCGGATGCCGCGGTCCAGAACGCCCTTGCCCTCGGTGATGCCATAGATCACCGTCGGGTCGGTCTCCAGCCGCATGCCCTGCCGCAGCCGGTTGACAAAGACGCTGGCCACCACCCGGCGCTCTTCCGGCTGGCCGGTCTCCTTCTCGATGATCGAGGCCATGACCAGCGCCTCCTCGGGCGTGGCATAGGGCAGGTCGGGCTCGCGCGCCTCCCAGGCCGCGGCCAGGATCGCCTCTTGCCGCCGCGCCATCTCGGCCAGCAGCGCGGCGCGGTCGGCGCCCTTCTGCACATCATAGGTGTCGGGGGCGAGGCTGCCCTCCTCGGGCAGGCCCGCGACCTCGCCGCCCAGGAAACCGGCCTGTTTCAGCCCCTCGACCACCTGCCAGCTCGTCACCCCCTCGGCGACCGAGATGCGCAGCCGCGCATCGGGCTTGGCCTCCGCCGCGGTGACGACCTCGGGCGCCGGCTCGCTGGCGGGGTTGTATTTGGCCTGCTCGGCAAAGACCCCGGTCTCGGCATCCATGTCGCGCAGGATCACCGAGTTCTCGCGCACGCCGATGCGGAACACCACCTCGGTGCCGCAGGTGCTGGGACCGCCGGCGGTGATGACCCGGACGATCTCCGCCATGCTGGCATGCGGCGGCATCAGGTAGGAGCCGTATTTCAGATCGCGCGATTTCCCGGCATAATCGGCGCCCGCCCGGAACACATAGGCATTGGACACCACGCCCTGCTCGGCCAGCTGCTGGCTCACCGCGTTCAGGCTGGCGCCGGGGGCGACGCGCACGCAGGCGGCCAAGGCGCTGGGGCCGGGCCGGGTGTATTCGTGCTTGCCCCAGGCGATGGCCGCCGCGACCGCGATCAGGATCACGATCAGCAGCGTCAGGAAATTCGACGCGATATGGCGCCAGATCATTCCTTGACCCGCCCCATCACCAGGCTGGCATTGGTGCCGCCGAAGCCGAAGCTGTTGGACAGCACGTGATCCACCTTGCGCCGCACCGCGGCATTGGCGGCCAGGTCGACGGGGGTTTCGCGCGCCTGCTTGTCCAGGTTGATGGTCGGCGGGCAGATCTGGTCGCGGATGGCGAGGATGCAGAAGATCGCCTCGACCGCCCCCGCCGCGCCCAGCAGGTGCCCGATGCTCGACTTGGTCGAGGACATCACCACATTGCCCGCCGCATCGCCCAAGAGCCGCTCGACCGCGCCCAGCTCGATCACGTCGGCCATGGTCGAGGTGCCATGCGCGTTGATATAGTCCAGCGCGCCCGGCGCGAGGTTGGCGCGCTTCAGCGCATTGGTCATGCTGCGGAAACCGCCGTCGCCATCCTCGCTGGGCGCGGTGATGTGATAGGCGTCGCCCGACATGCCATAGCCCAGGATCTCGGCATAGATCCTGGCGCCGCGCGCCTTGGCATGCTCGTATTCCTCCAGCACCACGACGCCGGCGCCCTCGCCCATGACGAAGCCGTCGCGATCCTCGTCCCAGGGCCGGCTCGCCGCCTTGGGGTCGTCCTCGCGCTTGGTGGACAGCGCCTTGCAGGCGTTGAAGCCGGCGATGCCGATCTCGCAGATCGGGCTCTCGGTGCCGCCGGCCACCATGACATCCGCATCGCCCAGCGCGATCAGCCGCGCCGCGTCGCCGATGGCATGGGCGCCGGTCGAGCAGGCGGTGACGACCGCATGGTTCGGCCCCTTGAAGCCGAAGCGGATCGAGACCTGGCCCGAGACCAGGTTGATCAGCGCCCCCGGAATGAAGAACGGCGAAACCCGTTTCGGCCCGCGTTCCTTGATCAGCACCGCGGTATCGGCGATCGAGGACAGCCCGCCGATGCCCGAGCCGATCATGACCCCGGTGCGCTCGCGCTCGTCCTCGTTCGCGGGCTCCCAGCCGGAATCCTTCACCGCCTGCTCGGCGGCGGCCATGCCGTAAAGGATGAAGTCGTCGACCTTGCGCCGGTCCTTGGGCTCCATCCAGTCGTCGGGGTTGAACGTCCCGCCCGAGCCGTCGCCAAAGGGGATCTCGCAGGCATATTTCGTCGCCACGTCCTTGGTGTCGAACCGGGTGATCGGTCCGGCGCCGGATTCCCCGGCCAGAAGCCTCGACCAGGTCTCCTCGACCCCCGAGGCCAGCGGCGTGACCATCCCCAGTCCGGTGACGACAACTCTGCGCATGCACGGGCTCCCTTCGCAACGCTCAATCGGGCAGGTTCTACACGCCGCCCGCCGGCCGCGCAACGCAAAGCGCCGCCGCGCCGGCGGGCCGCCGCCCCCGCTTCCGGGTCAGTCGCGGTGAAACGCCGGCTTGCGCTTTTCCAGAAAGGCCCGCATGCCCTCGCGCTGGCCCTCGGTGCCGAACAGCCGGTGGAACAGCCGCCGTTCCCAGGCGACGCCCTCGGCCAGCGACAGCTCCTCGGCCCGCATCACCGCCTCGCGCGCCAGCCGCGTCGCCGGCCGCGAATAGCCGGCGATCTGCCGCGCCGCCGCCATCGCCTCCTCGACCACCTGATCGTCGGGCACCACCCGCGCCACCAGCCCGGCGCGCAGCGCCTCGGCCGCGTCCATCATCCGGCCGGTCAGGTGCAGGTCCATCGACAGCGCCCGCCCGATCAGCTTGGTCATGCGCTGCGTGCCGCCCATGCCGGCGATCACGCCCAGCTTGACCTCGGGCTGGCCGAATTTCGCCCCCTCGCCGGCAATGGCGAAATCGCACATCATCATCAGCTCGCAGCCGCCGCCCAGCGCATAGCCGTTCACCGCCGCGATCTTGGGCGTGCGCGTCGCCGCGAACCGGTCCCAGATGGCAAAGAAATCCGCCTCGACCATCTCCTCGGCGCTCTTTTCGGCCATTTCCGAAATATCCGCCCCCGCCGCGAAGGCGCGCTCCGAGCCGGTGACGACCACGGCCCCCACGCCCCGGTCGGCATCCAGCGCCTCGGCCGCCGCCGTCAGTTCCTCGGCCAGCGCCGAGTTCAGCGCGTTCAGCGCCTCGGGCCGGTTCAGCCGGATCAGCGCCACGCGGCCCTCCCGCGTGATCTCGATCAGTTCAGCCATGCTCCCCCCTCACAGGTTGCGGGCGATGACGAGGCGCTGCACCTCGCTCGTGCCCTCATAGATCTGGGTCACGCGCACGTCGCGATAGATGCGCTCGACCGGGTAATCGGCCAGGTAGCCATAGCCGCCATGCAGCTGGATCGCCGCCGAACAGACCCTTTCCGCCATTTCCGAGGCGAAAAGCTTGGCCATGCTGGCTTCGGTCAGGCAGGGCTTGCCGGCCTCGCGCAGCATGGCGGCGCGCAGCACCATCAGCCGCGCCGCGTCGATCTGCGTCGCCATGTCGGCAAGCTTGAAGGCCACCGCCTGATGCTCGATGATCGGCCGGCCGAAGGTGATGCGTTCGCGCGCATAGGCCAGGGCCGCCTCATAGGCGCCGCGCGCCATGCCGACCGCCTGGGCGGCGATGCCGATGCGCCCGCCCTCCAGGTTCGACAGCGCGATCTTGTAGCCCTCGCCCTCCTCGCCCAGCCGGTTCTCGACCGGCACGCGCATGCCGGTGAAGGCCAGCGCGCAGGTGTCCGAGCTGTGCTGCCCCAGCTTGTGCTCGACCGAGACCACCTCGTAGCCCGGCGTATCCGTCGGCACGATGAAGGCGGAGATCCCCTTCTTGCCCGCCGCCGCATCCGTCACCGCAAAGACGATCACCACCTTGCCGTTCTTGCCCGAGGTGATGAACTGCTTGGCCCCGTCGATGACGTAATGGTCGCCCTCGCGCCGCGCCTTGCTGCGCAGGTTCGCGGCGTCCGAGCCGGCATGCGGCTCGGTCAGCGCGAAACCGCCGATCCACGCGCCGCTGGCCATCTTCGGCAGGAAGCGCGCCTTCTGCTCCTCGGTGCCGAAACGCAGGATCGGCACGCAGCCGACCGAGCTATGCACCGACATGATAGTCGAGCACGCCCCGTCCGCCGCCGCGATCTCCTCCAGCGCCAGCGCATAGGCGACCGCACCGGTCTCGGAACCGCCATGTTCCTCGGGCACCAGCATGCCCAGAAAGCCCAGTTCGCCCATCTCGGTCAGTTCGGCGCGCGGAAAGGCATGTTCGCGGTCGCGCTGCGCCGCCCCCGGCGCCAGCCGTTCGCGCGCAAAGTCGCGGGCGGCGTCGCGGATCTGTTCCTGTTCCTCGGTCAGCATCATTGCATCCTCTCGATGGCCACCGCCGTCGCCTCGCCGCCGCCGATGCACAGGGACGCGATGCCGCGCTGGCCGCCATGCGTCTCCAGCGCCGCCAGCAGCGTGACCAGCACCCGCGCGCCGGATGCGCCGATGGGATGGCCCAGCGCGCAGGCGCCGCCATGGATGTTCACCACCTCATGCGACAGGCCAAGGTCGCGCATCGCCGCCATGGCGACCACCGCGAAAGCCTCGTTCACCTCGAACAGGTCGTAATCCGAAAGCGCCGTCCCGGTCCGCTCCAGCAGGCGCCGGACCGAGCCGATGGGCGCGGTCGGAAACAGCCCCGGCTTGTCGGCATAGGTCGCGTGGCCCAGGATCCGCGCCCGCGGCACCAGCCCGCGCCGCTCGGCCTCGGAGGCCCGCATCAAGACCAGCGCCGCCGCCCCGTCCGAGATCGACGAGGAATTCGCCGCCGTCACCGTGCCCCCCGGCCGGAAGGCGGGCTTCAGCGTCGGGATCTTGTCCAGCCGCGCCTTGCCCGGCTGCTCGTCGGTATCCACGACCGTCTCGCCGCCGCGGCCCCTGACCGTCACCGGCGCGATCTCGCCCGCGAAATGCCCGGCGGCGATCGCCTTCTGCGCGCGGGTCAGCGAGGCAATCGCGAATTCGTCCTGCGCCTCGCGGGTGAACTGATAGGCCTCGGCGCAATCCTCGGCAAAGGTGCCCATCAGCCGGCCCTTGTCATAGGCGTCCTCCAGCCCGTCCAGGAACATGTGATCCATCACCTGCCCATGGCCCATGCGATAGCCCGACCGCGCTTTCGGCAGCAGATAGGGCGCGTTCGACATGCTCTCCATGCCGCCCGCCACCACCACCTCGGCGGAACCGGCCAGGATCAGGTCATGCCCCAGCATCGCCGCCTTCATGCCCGAGCCGCACATCTTGTTGACGGTCGTGGCGCCGGCGCCCAGCGGCAGGCCCGCGCCCAGCGCCGCCTGCCGCGCCGGGGCCTGGCCCTGGCCGGCGGGCAGCACGCAGCCCATGATGATCTCGTCCACCGCCTGCGGGTCCAGCCCGCCCAGCGCCGCCTTGATCGCGGTGGCGCCCAGCGCCGCGGCCTCGACCCCGGCGAAATCGCCCTGAAAGCCGCCCATCGGCGTGCGGGCCGCGCCCGCGATGACAATCGGATCGCTATCCATGATGACCCCCCCTTATTTCGGTGCCATGCGCAGCGCGCCGTCCAGCCGGACGACCTCGCCGTTCAGCATCTGGTTTTCGACGATATGGCGCACCAGCGCCGCATATTCCGCCGGGTTGCCCAGCCGCGGCGGGAAAGGCACGTTGGCGCCCAGGCTGTCCTGCACCTCCTGCGGCAGCCCGGCCATCATCGGCGTGGCAAAGATGCCCGGCGCGATGGTCATCACCCGGATGCCGTGCCGCGCCAGTTCCCGCGCCGCCGGCAGGGTCAGCGCCGCGACGCCGCCCTTCGAGGCCGCATAGGCCGCCTGCCCGATCTGCCCGTCATAGGCCGCGATCGAGGCGGTGTTGACGATCACCCCGCGCTCGCCGCCCTCGCCCGGTTCATTGCGCGACATGGCATCGGCGGCCAGCCGCAGCATGTTGAAGGTGCCGACCAGGTTGATCTGGATGGCGCGGGCGAAACTCTCCAGCCCATGCGGCCCCTCGCGCCCGACGATCTTCTCGCCCGGCGCCACGCCGGCGCAATTCACCGCCACGTCGATCCGGCCAAAGGCCTCCAGCGCCGCGGCAATGGCCGCCTCGCCCTCCGGGCCGCTGGTCACGTCGGTCCTGACGAAACGCGCCGCCGCGCCCAGTTCCGCCGCCATGGCCGCGCCGGAATCGGCATTCACGTCCAGCAGCACCGCCCGCGCGCCCGCGCCCACCGCCATGCGCGCCACCGCCGCGCCAAGGCCGGACCCGGCGCCTGTGATCACAAAAACCCTGCTCTCGATCTGCATGATGCGTCCTTATTTCCGGGCCAGTTTCTCGACTTCCGCCTTGCGCAGGATGAAGCGCTGGATCTTGCCGCTCGGCGTCTTGGGCAGGTCGGCGACGAAATCGATCATCCGGGGATAGGCATGGGCCGACAAGCGTTTCTTGACATGCTGCGCCAGTTCCTCGCGCAGCGCCTCGGTCCCCTCCGCCCCCTTGGCCAGCACGACGAAGGCTTTCACGATCTCGGTGCGCTCGGGGTCGGGCACGCCCACCACCGCCGCCTCGACCACCGCGGGATGCTCGATCAGCGCGCTTTCCACGTCGAAGGGGCCGATGCGATAGCCCGAGGAGGTGATGACGTCATCCGACCGGCCGATGAAGCTGATCGACCCGTCCGGCTCGAACTCCACCGAATCGCCGGTGCGGTAATAGCCCCCCGCCAGCGCCGGCGTCGCCTGGTTCAGATAGCCCGAGAACCACATCAGCGGCGAACGCTTCATGTCGATGGCCAGCACGCCCGGCTGGTTCGGCCCCAATTCGCAGCCGTCATCGTCCAGCACCACCACGCGATAGCCCGGCATCGCCAGGCCGGCCGAGCCCGGACGCACCGGATGCTCCAGCCCGTGATGGTTGTTCACGCACATGCCCATCTCGGTCTGGCCGTAATGGTCGTGGATCGGCACCGAAAGATGCTCGCCGAACCAACGGATGATCTCGGGGTTCAGCGGCTCGCCGGCGGAACTGACCACCCGCAGCTGCCCCTTGACCGCCGCGGCCGCCTCCGGCCCCGCCGCGATCAGCAGCCGATAGGCGGTGGGCGAGCCGGCAAGGCTCGTCACCCCCATGCGCTCGATGATCCGATAGGTCGTCTCGGCGGTAAAGCCGCCCTCGTAGAAGATCGTCGGCTGGCCCAGCAGCAAGGGCCCGGTCAGCGCGTAATAAAGCCCGTAAGCCCAGCCCGGATCGGCGATGTTCCAGAACACGTCGCTTTCGCGCAGGTCCACCGCATCGCGCATATAGGCGCCGAAGGCCAAGAGCGCCCGCAAGGGCACCGGCACCCCCTTGGGCAGGCCGGTGGTGCCCGAGGTGGACATCATCATGAACAGATCCTCGCCGCGCCGCATCACCGGCTCGAACTGGTCCGAGGCCATGGCCAGCGCCGCGCGGAAATCCACGTCGCCCGGCGCCAGCGGCGCCTCGCCGCGCAGCACGGCGACCAGCGGGCAGTCCTCGACCTCGTCCAGCTTGGGCCGCTGCGCGGCATTCGTCACCACCAGCTTGGCACCGCTGGTCTTCAGCCGGTGCTCGATGGCCTTGGGGCCGAAGGCGGTGAACAGCGGCTGATAGACCGCGCCCAGCCGCCAGGCGCCCAGCACCACCGCGACCAGCTCGACCGTGCGCGGCAACAGCCCGGCGACCACGTCGCCCGGCCGGATGCCCTTGTCGCGCATCAGGTTCGCCGCCCGCGCCGCCATGCCGCGCAGATCCTCGAAGCTGTATTCCACCAGCGCCTCGTCCGGCGACAGGCAGCGCAGCGCCACCCGGTTCGCGCCGCAATGGCGGTCGCAGCATTCGACGCAGGCATTCAGCCCGGTCTCCAGGTCGCCGCGCAGCCCGGCGATGGCGTCCTCGATGCGAAAGCGCGCCACGGCCTCGTCATAGCGCGTCCGGGACAGGGTGGTCGCAGACATGTCTCTCCTCCTCAACTCTCCCGCATGGCGCGGTTTCCCCGAGTTCGCCGGCAGCTTAGCGCCGGCGACATTGCAAACAATGCCATTGGCGGCCAGAATATCTGATCGGTTTTGCAACAAGGGGCGCCATGGAACGCCGCACCATCACCCCCGGCTTCGTCGAGGACGCGCTGGACTGCCTGCATCGCCGCGGCATCGACCCGGCGCCGCTCTTGGCCCATGCCGGCATCCCCGCCCTGGGCGAGCCGGTCTCGAACCTGCAATACGGCAAGCTCTGGCTCGCCATCGCCGAGCGCATCCGCGACGAATTTTTCGACGAGGCCGCCCGCCCCATGCGCCCCGGCAGCTTCCAGCTGCTCTGCCATGCGGTGCTGCATGCCGGCACGCTGGAACGCGCCCTGCGCCGGGCGCTGCTGTTCCTGTCCGTCACCCTGGACGACCCCACCGGCACCCTGCGCCTGCGCGACGGCCAGGCCGAGATCCTGCTCAGCGACGCCGGCCCGCCGCGCCGCGCCTTCGCCTATCGCAGCTACTGGCTGATCCTGCTGGGGGTGATGTGCTGGCTGATCGGCCGCCGCATCCCGCTGATGCAGGTGGATTTCGCCTGCCCGGCGCCGGAAAACCGCCGCGACTATCACCAGTTCTTCGGCGCCCCGGTGCATTTCGACCAGCCCGCCAGCCGGCTGAGCTTCGCCGCCAGCTACCTCTCGCTGCCGACCATCCGCAGCGAAAAGGCGCTGGAGACCTTCCTGCGCGGCGCCCCCGCCAACATCCTGCTGCGCTATCGCCACGACCAGGGGCTTTCCGCGCGCATCCGCAGCCGGCTGCGCGCCGCCCCGCCCGAGGACTGGCCGGATTTCGACCGCCTCGCCGCCGAGCTGCGCCTGGCCCCCGCCACCCTGCGCCGCCGGTTGCGGGCCGAGGGCCAGGGCTTTTCCGCCATCCGCGCCGAGATCCGGCTGATGCGCGCCCGCCAGCTTCTGCGCGACACCGGCCTCAGCGTGGCCGAGATCGCCGCCCGGCTCGGCTATGGCGAACCCAGCGCCTTCCACCGCGCCTTCCTCAAGCTCGCCGGCACCACGCCGGCCGCCTTCCGCCGCGACGCGCTCAGCCCGCCAGCATCCACAGCCGGAACCGCCGCCCGCCGGTGATCTCGCGCGCCAGGCCCATGGCCTTCATCCGCGCCAGCATCCGCTCGGCGGTGTCGCGGCTGATGCCGGCGCTTTCCTCCAGCATCGCCGCGTTCAGCAAGGGATGCGCCGCCAGCGCCCGGATCACCCGGCCGGCATTGTCGCCCTTGACCCCGGCCATCGCCGCCTGTGCGCGGGCCTGCCAGTCGGCGACCCGCGCCAGCTCGTGCCGCGCGTCCTGAATCCCCGCCGTGACCGCGGCAAGATGCCGCGCCACGCGCTCGGCCGGCGGGCCGGCATCGACCCAGACCGCGCGGCCATGCCGGCCCAGCGGGACAAAGCGCAGCGCCTCGCAGCCCTCGGCCATGTCGCGCGCCGTCCATGTCGCGGGCTCGGCCAGCATCTCGGGCGCCGACAGACCGCACAGCCGCCACAACACCCGCAGCGCCGCCGCCCGGACCAGCGGCGACAGCGCCGCGACCTGCCCGGCCAGTTGCCGGAACTCCTCCACCGCCGCGTCGAAATCCTGCCCGGTCGGCCGCGTCGCCAGCAGCTCGTCCAGCCCCGAGACCGCGGCCCGGTGCAGGCCCAGGAAACCGCGCAACTCGCGCGGATCGCCCTGCCCCTCCAGCCGGCGGATGCCCCAGCGCGCCAGCCGCATCGCCTCCAGGTCGGCGCCGGCCCGCGCCTCCATCAGGTCGCGGCCGATCTCCTCGCGCCGCAAGGGCGTGCCCTGCGCCCACAGCATCGCCTCGACCTCGATCAGCGCCAGCCGGCGGTTGGCGCCGGCCCGCGCCTCGGGTTCCAGCGCCGCGACCGCGCCCTCCAGCCGGCCCAGCGCGAAGGCGGCCCGCGCCAGTTCCGGCGCCAGCCCGGCCTGGGCGGAAAACCAGTCCGCCGCATCAAAAAACTGGTGCGCAGCCGATTTTCCGTGATATTCTATGTCCGAAGCGGATGGCATGTTTCCCGACCTGCAAGCAGCCTTATCCGCAGAATAACCCCATTTTGCGGATCACTGGAAGAGGGGCTTTTCACCCCCCTGCCCCGATGCCCCATCCCGGCTGCCGGGGACCGCGGCCGGGGCCGGACCTTCCCCGCGGGGAAGGTCAATCCAGGCTCTCCAGCATCACCCGCACCGCCGCCTCCAGCTTGCGCCGGTCCACGGCCGAGAAGTCGCGCGGCAGCCGGATCTCCAGCCGCCCGTTCGAGGCGGTGCATTTGGCACTGCCCTGCGGCCGCTGGATCTGGAAGCTGATGCGGGCCTTCCCCGCGGGGACGGTCGGCGTGGTGCTGCGCGGCGCGGCGGCCGGCGATTCCGCGTCGCCCGCCAGCCCGGCATAGCGGCGCAGCAGCTCCAGCTCGTCCTTGACCGAGCGCGAATCCCAGTTCTTCAGCTCGGCCCGGATCGCCGCCGCCGTGCCCGGCACCTCGTCCAGCCGTTGCGCCAGCGCCAGCCCCAGCGCGCGCGGGATATCGGGCGCGTATAGCAAGGCATCGCCCAGGGCCTCGACCAGCCGGATGAAGCTGCGGATATAGCTGCGCTTCTGGTAGCCGGCGGATTTGAACAGGATCGCCACCGCCTTCTCGGGGTCGCTCTCCTCGGTCACCGGGTCCATGGCGTAATGCAGCGCCAGCTGCGCCATCTCGGCGAAAGAGATGTCCTTGCGCACCATGTTCTCGTCGACCATGCGCCGGTATAGCCGCTCCAGCTCGTCGCCGCGCGCCGCGATGCCGGCCGGTATGCGGCCCCATTTCTCGACGTCGCCCGTCTCCTCCAGCAGCTGGCGATAGGCCGAAAGCCGGCGCCAGCCCTGGATCAGCTCATAGCGGCCGCCCTCGGCCGGCTCGACCCGGATCGGGTTCGACAGCCCGATGTCGCGGATCGACTCGACCAGTTCGGTCAGCTCGTAATCCGGCCCCGCGGCGCGGTCGCGGATCAGCTTCTGCGCGTCGATGGCGTCCAGCGGGATCAGGTCGGTGATCAGCCCGGCCCGCTTCAGCCGCACATGTTCCTGGGCCAGCGCATCGTTCTCGGCCCGGATCTGCGCCTCCAGCCGGGCGCGGTCGCGGGTGGATTCCGCCGTCTCGGTGATGGCGGTGGCCATCGGGCCGCGGCGATGCTCCTTTTCCTCCTTCCCCGCGGGGAAGGTTTCCGGCGCGACCTCGGCGGGCTCGTCCGGCATCTCGATTTCGAACATGCGGCGTTTGCGGCTCATGCCTCATCCTCCAGCTTGTCCCAGGCCGCGACGACATGGGATTTGAACTCCTCATAGGCCTGGTCGAAGGTCGCCCGCGCCCGGCGCCAGGTGCCGCGCGTCATCTCGCGATAGTCGATCTCGTAGATCGAGCTGAGGAACCGGCCCGATTGCTCGACCGCGCGCGTGAGCTCGATCGGGTGCTGGGCCATGTGCTGGCCGAAGACCTGCTGGAAGGCGCCGTACATCGCCTGGTGCAGCTCGTTCGACGGCTCGTAGCGCGTCATCAGGAAGCGGATGTCGGCAAAGGCCTTGGGCAGCCTGATCTTCCCCGTGGGGAAGTTTTCGAAGCCATGCGACAGGTCTTCCAGCGCCTCGGAGAGCTGGCCGATGAAGCTGGTGGTCGAGTCGTATTCCCAATAGCCGGGGCCCGAGGGGATATAGAGCATGTCGGCGGCAAAGACCGCGTTCATCGACTGGTAGCCGATGGCCGGCGGGCAGTCGAACAGGATCAGGTCATAGGCATCGTCCGCCAGGCTGTCGAGAAAGCGCGACACCGCGCCGAAGAAGGTCCATTCCGGGTTCAGGTGCCGATACTGGGCGCTGGCGAACTCGACGAAGGCGGCATTGGCGCAGCTCGGGATGATGTCGATGGTCGGCCAGGCGGTCGGCTTGATGAAGTCCGCCGGGCGCAGCATGCCGAGCCCCATGTCGCGGATCGAGGCCGGCAGCTTGCGCTGGGGCAGGGCGGTGCCCGACTCGGCGCCGCGGGCGGCGGCGTTCATGCGGTCGGTCTCGCGTTCCAGGTCGCGGGCCATGATGCCCCAGACGGTATGGTCCTCGCCCACGTCGGTCAGGCCCATGGAATGGCTCAGCGTCGCCTGCGGGTCGAAATCGACGACCAGCACCCGGTAGCCGTCCAGCGCCGCGGCATGGGCAAAGTGCAGCGCCACGGTCGACTTGCCGGCGCCGCCCTTGAAATTGGCGATGGCGGCGCGGAAGGCGCGCTTGCCCTCGGGGCGCCAGGGCATCAGCGTCTTGCGGTTGATGCGGATGCGGCGGCGCAGCTCGTTGATCTCGTCGAGCGAGAACCAGCGCTGGCGGCCATCCTCCTCGACTTCCCCGAGGGGAAGGTTCGGCTCGGCGGCGAGCTTGCCGCGGAAGGTGGACTGGTTGATGCGGAAGATCAGTTCGGACACCTCCCAGCTCGAGAAGCGGCGCAGCGTCTTCTCATTGGCCGGGCTGAAGGTCTGGCGCCGGATCCAGCCCTGCATCTTCAAGGATTGCGCCTGCAGCTTGGCGAGGTCTTCGTGCGTATACATAGGATGCCTGTATTTTTAGGACGCAGATTATCTTCCGTTTCGCTTTTACGCCGGATTTGCACATTTGGCAAAAGGCGTTTTAATGGAATGGTCAGGATGCGGAGATTGCGGGGTTTTCCTGCGTCGCCCGGCGAATCGCCCGGCGAATCCCGGCGCCGCAAAACCCGGAACGCTAACGCGGCAATGGGGGACGGGTTGGCGCGTTGCACCCCGGATTGGGGGACAAAACCGCGGCAATGGGGGACGGCCTGAATGACCCCCTATACCATTTGATACCGATTTTCTTTGATGATTTGGTCCGGGAAATCCGGCCGGCGGGGAATCGCTTGACAGAATCGGATTTCAGGACGCAAATACGAAAGGGATGACGAAAAGCGTTTCAAACGGTGCCAAACCGACGCGGTCATCCGGTCTTGCCCCGATGGGCAGGGCGAGGCGGGCAGATGGAAGGCAGCCGGGAATACCGGGGCGCAGGAGCAGACATGCAGGTGATGCGTGCCGTCGGCCGAGAGGCGGCGGCGAAGAAATATGACTTGCTCTCGGCCATGATGGCGCATGGGCTGGCCGGCGACAAGCATCGCCAGCGCCTGGTGCTGCGGCTGATGGCACTGATCACCACCCGCTACAACTGGCAGCGCGACGAACTGACCATCGGCCAGCGCGAGATCGCCCGGCTGTGGTGCGTCGACGAACGCACCGTCAAGCGCGAGATGGCCAAGCTGCGCGCCCTGGGCTGGATCGAGATCAAGCAGCAGGGCGCACGCGGCCGGGTGTCGGTCCTGGGCCTGAACCTGGAGCGTATCCTGTTGGATACAAAGCCGGAATGGCCGAATATCGGCCCGGATTTCGTCGAGCGGGTCGGCGGCAAGCGCGCCGAGCCGACGAGCAATGTCGTGCCGCTGCACCGGCCCGAGCCGATGCCGGCCGAGGGGCTGTGGGCCGAGGCGCGCGCCCGGCTGGCCGAGGAGGATCCGGCGCTGTTCGACGCCTGGTTCGCCGGGCTGATCGAGGCCGAGCGCAGCGAAAGCTGCCTGACGCTGTTCGCGCCCAGCCGCTTTCACGCCAATTACGTCCAGACGCATCTGCTGGAGCGGCTGCGCATCGCCGTGCAACGCTGCGACGGGCGCGTCGGCAAGCTGCGCATCCTGGGCCCGTGAAGGCGCGGGCGCAGCAAGCGGGCTGTCAGCCCGGCCCTGCTATTGCGGCGGCGCGAAAACGCAAATGCAGGAGAAAGAATCATGCGCCCGTCGCTGGGCGCCGCGGCCCTGATCACCCTGGCCTGTCCCGTCGCCGCGCTTGCCGATCGCCCTGTGCCGCGGGCGGACTGGCGCCCCGTCGAGGGGCTGGAGGCCCGGCTGAAGGGGCAGGGCTGGCCGGTCCATAATGTCGCCGTCGAGGACGGCTGCTATGAGGTGCATGGCAAGGACGAAACCGGCCGCCGGGTCGAGGTGCCGTTCCATCCCGCCAGCCTGGCAGAGCTGGGCATGGATGACTGAACCGGCTTCCGGATCGGGGGGGCAGGCGCAAGCCGTTGAAAGGTCAATATTTTCTTGCCACCATCCCGGCCCGATAAATAATAGATAATATATCCAGATTAACAGGGCGCGATTCCGGTTTTATAGATACTCCCCGATTCAAGGCTCAGGGAGGTATCCATGCCCCAGCAATCGCGCCGCGCCGCCGAGATCTATCGCCAGCCTCTGATGGACCTGCTGTTCCAGGCCCAGACCGTGCATCGGGCGCATTTCGACCCGAATGTCGTGCAATGCTCGAAGCTTCTGTCGATCAAGACCGGCGGCTGCCCCGAGGATTGCGCCTATTGCTCGCAATCGGCGCGCAACGGCTCGGAACTCTCGGCCTCGAAGCTGATGGAGGTCGAGCGGGTGCTGGCCGAGGCCCGGCGCGCCAAGGAAGCGGGGGCGACGCGCTATTGCATGGGCGCGGCCTGGCGGTCGCCCAAGGAACGCGACATGCCGGCGGTGCTGGCAATGATCCGCGGCGTCAAGGCGCTGGGGATGGAGACCTGCATGACGCTGGGCATGCTGGACGCGGACCAGGCGCTGCGGCTGAAGGACGCGGGGCTGGATTATTACAACCACAATATCGACACCTCGGAACGCTATTATTCCGAGATCATCACCACGCGCAGCTTCCAGGACCGGCTGGACACGCTGGAGCGGGTGCAGGCGGCGGGCATCCATGTCTGCGCCGGCGGCATCGTCGGCATGGGCGAGACCGAGGCGGACCGCATTTCCATGCTGGAGACGCTGGCCGGGCTGGAGGTGCCGCCGCAATCGGTGCCGATCAACATGCTGATGCCGATGGCGGGCACGCCGCTGGCCGATGTGCCCAAGCTGGACCCGATCGAGATGGTGCGCACCATCGCCACGGCGCGCATCCTGATGCCGACATCCCATGTGCGGCTGTCGGCCGGCCGGTCCGAGATGAGCGACGAGATGCAGGCGATGTGCTTTTTCGCCGGCGCCAATTCGATCTTCGTCGGCGATGTGCTGCTGACCGCCGGAAACCCGGGCGAGGACAAGGATGCGCGGCTGTTCGCCAGGCTGGGGCTGCGGGCCGAGGTGCCGGAGGCGTCGCGGGAGGGCTGCGCGGCATGAGCTTTTCCCGGCACGGGGCGGCGCTGGAGGCCTTGGTGCGGCGCGGGCGGCTGCGCCGGGTGGCGCCGGCGGCGGGGCTGGACTTCGCCTCGAACGACTATCTGGGGCTGGCGGGGTCGGCACTGCTGGCGCGGTCGGCGCGGGATGCGCTGGCGCGCGGCGTGCCGGTGGGCGCCGGGGGGTCGCGGCTGCTGCGCGGCAACCATGCCGAGCATCAGGCGCTGGAGGCCGAGGCGGCGGATTTCTTCGGCGCCGAGGCGTGCCTTTACATGGGCGGCGGCTTCCAGGCCAACCAGGCGATCTTTTCGGCGCTGCCGATGCAGGGCGACCTGGTGCTCCATGACGCGCTGGTCCATGCCAGCGCGCATGAGGGGATGCGGCTGGGCCGGGCGGAATGCCGCGGCTTTGCCCATAACGATGCCGGCGACGCGGCGCGGGTGATCGCCGAGTGGCGCGATGCGGGCGGCCGCGGCCGGGCCTGGATCGCGGTCGAAAGCGTCTATTCGATGGAGGGCGACCTGGCGCCCTTGCCGGCTTTGGCCGCGCTGGCCGCGCGCGAGGACGCAGTGCTGGTGGTCGACGAGGCGCATGCCACCGGCGTTTTCGGCCCGCAGGGCAGGGGGCTGGCGCATGGGCTGGGCTGCGCGCTGGTGAGCCTGCATACCGGCGGCAAGGGGCTGGGCGGCTCGGGCGCGCTGGTCTGCGCCGACCGGGTGCTGGTCGAGACCTTGGTGAACAAGGCGCGGCCCTTCATCTATGCCACCGCGCCCTCGCCTTTGTCGGCGGCGGTGCTGCGCGCGGCCTTGCGGGCGCTGGCGGAGGTGCCGGCGCTGGTCGCGGGCGCGCGGGCGCGCATGGCGCTGGCGGCCGAGGCGGCGCGGGGTTGCGGCATCGCGGTGCAGAGCCAGATCGTGCCGGTGATCGTCGGCGACGACCGGCGGGCTTTGGCGCTGGCCGGGGCCTTGCAGGCGCAGGGCTTCGACATCCGCGCCATCCGGCCGCCGACCGTGCCGAAGGGGACGGCGCGGCTGCGCCTGTCCGTCACCGGCAATGTCGGGGCGGAGGATATCGCGGCGCTGTTTGCGGCCATCGCGGCGCTGGAAAGGGCGGCGGCATGAGCGCGGTGGTGGTCGCCGGCACCGATACCGGCATCGGCAAGACCGTGTTCAGCGCCGGGCTGACCCGCGCGCTGGGCGCGAGCTATTGGAAGCCGGTGCAGGCCGGGCTGGAGGAGGAGACCGACAGCGAGATCGTGGCGCGGCTTTCCGGCCGTCCGGTGCTGCCCGAGGCCTATCGGCTGCGCCTGCCGGCCTCGCCGCATCTGGCGGCCGAGCGCGAGGGGGTCGCGATCGACCCGGTGCGGCTGGCCTTGCCCCCGGTGGCCCCGCTGGTGGTCGAGGCGGCGGGCGGGCTGATGGTGCCGCTGACCCGGCGCCTGCTTTACCTGCAGGTGATCGCCGGCTGGGGCGCGCCGGTGGTGCTGTGCTGCCGCACCGCCTTGGGCACCATCAACCATTCCCTGCTGTCGCTGACGGCGCTGCGGGCGGCGGGCTGCCGGGTGGCGGGCGTGGCCTTCATCGGCGCGGAGGCCGAGGACAGCCGCCGGGTGATCTGCGAGATCGGCGCGGTGCGCGACCTGGGCCGGCTGCCGCTGCTGGAGCAGGTGACGGCCGAGGCGCTGGCCGATGCCTTTGCCGGCATCGACGTGGCGGCAATCCGGGGGGTGCTGTGATGCGGGATCTGGCGTTCGACCGGCGGCACCTGTGGCATCCCTATGGCTCGATGCGCGCGCCGGGGCCGGTGCATGAGGTCGCGGCGGCCGAGGGGGTCTGGCTTACGCTGGCGGATGGGGCGCGGATGATCGACGCCATGTCCTCCTGGTGGGCGGCGGCGCATGGCCATCGCCACCCGCGGCTGGTCGCGGCGATGCAGGCGCAGCTGGAGCGCCTGCCGCATGTGATGTTCGGCGGGCTGACGCATGGGCCGGCCGTCGGGCTGGCGCGGCGGCTGGTCGCGATGCTGCCGGCGGGGCTGGATCGGATCTTTTACAGCGACAGCGGCTCGGTCGCGGTCGAGGTGGCGCTGAAGATGGCGGTGCAGGCCCAGGCCGGGCTGGGGCAGGCGGGGCGGACGGGTTTCGCCAGCGCCCGCGGCGGCTATTACGGCGATACCTGGAAGGCGATGAGCCTCTGCGATCCCGAAACCGGGATGCATGCCCATTTCGGCGCCGCCTTGCAGGTGCAGCATTTCGTGCCGCGCCCGCCCATTCCCTTCGGTGCGGAATGGGACGAGGATCCGGCGCGGAACGGGCTTGCCGCGGTCGAGGCGCTGTTTGCCGAGAAGGCGCATGAGATCGCCGGCTTCATCGTCGAGCCGGTGGTGCAGGGCGCGGGCGGCATGTGGTTCTATCACCCGCGCTGGCTGGAGGGGCTGCGCGCGCTGTGCGACCGGCATGGCGTGCTGCTGATCCTGGACGAGATCGCCACCGGATTCGGCCGCACCGGCACGCTGTTCGCCATGCAGCGCGCCGGGGTGGTGCCGGATATCCTGTGCCTCGGCAAGGCGCTGACCGGCGGCATGATGAGCTTTGCCGCCACCGTCGCGTCAGGCCGGGTGGCCGAGGCGATTGCGGAGGGGCCGGCGCCGGTGCTGATGCACGGGCCGACCTTCATGGGCAATCCGCTGGCCTGCGCCGCGGCCTGCGCGAGCCTGGACCTGCTGGCCGAGGGCGGCTGGCAGGGGCAGGTCGCGGGGATCGAGGCGGGGCTGCGCCGCGGCCTTGCCCCGGCGCGCGGGTTGCCCGGCGTGCGCGATGTGCGGGTGCTGGGCGCCATCGGGGTGATCGAATTGCGCGAGCCCGTCGATATGGCGCGCGCGCATGGCTTTTGCCGCGACAGCGGGGTGTGGCTGCGGCCCTTCGGGCGGCTGCTTTACTGCATGCCGCCCTTTGTCGCGGCGCCGGACGAGGTGGCGCGCATCTGCGCCGCCATGGTCGAGATCGCGGGCTGGCCATGAGGGCGGAATGGCTGAAGCGCGCGGGCGCCGAGGAACTGATCGTGGTGCTGACCGGCTGGGCGGTGGGGCCCGAGCCGTTCCGGCACCTGGCCGGTCCGGCCGATGTGCTGGTGCTGTCGGATTACCGCGACCTGACACCGCCGGACTGGCCGCGGGGCTATGCGGCGATGGACCTGGTCGCCTGGTCCTTTGGCGTGGCGGCGGCCTGCCGGCTGCCGGGGCTGGACCTGTTCCGCCGCAAGGTGGCGGCCTGCGGCTCATGGGCGCCCTGCGACGACGATCTGGGCATCCCGCGGGACGTGGTGCGGGCCACGGCCGAGAACCTGTCGCCGGCCGCGCTGCGGCAATTCGGTCGGCGGGCGGGCTGCGCCGTCGCCGCGGGCGCCGATCCCGCCGCGCTGCGCGAGGAATTGCAGGCGGTGATGGGCTGGGATGCCGGGCAGGTGCCGGGCTTCGACCGCATCTGGCTGGGCGCGGCCGACCGCATCTTTGCGCTGAGGAACCTGCGCCGCGCCTGGCAGGGCTGGCCGGTCGAGATGCGGGTGCTGGATCGCGGGCACAATCCCTTTGCGCAATGGCGCGACTGGGCCGAGGTGCTGGCATGAGCCGGGCATCGGCATTCGCGCTGGCCGGGGGGCATGGGTGCGGCCCGAAAGGCGCGGGCCGGGGGAAGCCCTTGCCCTGCCGCCCCATGCCGGGGGCCGGGGCATGAATACGCTGGCCGGGCGGGTGGCGCGGTCCTTCGCGCGCGGCATGGCGACCTATGACGGCGCGGCGCTGGCGCAAAGGCGGATCGCGGCGCGGCTGTTTGCGGCCTATCGCCGCGCCGCGCCGGGGCATCGGCCGACGCGGGTGCTGGAGGCGGGCCATGGCTCGGGCCATCTGACCCGGCACTTGCTGGGGCTGCGGCCGGCGCGGCTGTGGCTGAACGACCTGGCGGCGCCGGAACTGCCGGGGGTCGCGGCGGATTACCTGCCGGGCGACGTGGCCGAGGTGGCGCTGCCGGGGGCGGTGGACCTGGCGGCCTCGGCCTCGATGCTCCAATGGGTCGAGGATCCGGCGCGGGTGATGGCGCGGCTGTGCGGGGCGGTGGCGCCGGGCGGCTGGCTGGCGATTTCGGGCTTTGCGCCGGGGCATTTCCCGGAACTGCGGGCGCTGGGCAGCCGGGCGGCGGCGCCGTCCTATCTGACCGGGGCCGGGATGGCGGCGCTGCTGCCGCCGGGCTGGCAGGGCCATGGCGCGGGGGAATGGCGGATCGTGCTGCATTTCCCCGGCGCGCTGGAGGTCTTGCGGCATCTGCGCGCCACCGGGGTCAACGGCTGCGCCGGGCAGTTCCGCTCGCCCGGCGCGCTGCGCGACTTCATGGCCCGTTACGAGGCGCGGCATGGCGGGGCGCGGGGCGTTGCGCTGACCTATGTCGCAAGCTGGCTGGTGGCGCGGAAGGCGGCCTAGCCGTGGATGGCGAAGGCGTCGCGCTTGTCGCTGGCCGGGGGGGCCGGGCGGCGGCCGATCCAGCGCACATGGCGCGCCAGCGTGGCGCAGGCCAGGTCCACCTCGCCCTTGCGCAGCGCGGCCAGGATGGCGCGGTGGTCGTGGTCGGTGCGCGTTTCCCAGTTCGACTGCCAGGCGGCGAACAGGAAGCGGGCGCTGGCGGCATGCAGGTCGTCGATGGCGGCGAGCAGGCGCGGCATGGCGCAGGGGGTCAGGATCAGCTTGTGGAACCGGCGGTTCGCCGCCTCCCACGAGCGCACGTCGCGCGAGGCGTCGCCGGCCTTGGTCGCCTCCTCGGCGGCATTGAGGATCGCCGGGGTCAGGTGCGGCGCGGCGTGGCGCAGCGCGAGTTCTTCCAGCGCGGCGCGCATCTCGGCCACCTCCTTGACCTCGGGCAGGTCGAAGGCGGCGACGCGGACGCCGCGGCGCGGTTCGCTGATGGCGAGGCCCTGGGCTTCGAGCCGGCGGAAGGCTTCGCGCACCGGGACGTGGCTGGCGCCGAATTCCTCGGCGATGCGGTCCTGGCGCAGGCGCTCGCCCGGGCCGATCTCGCCCGCCACGATCCGGTCGGCCAGCACGCGGCTGATGCGGACCGCCAGGGTTTCTTCTGATCCTGCGCTCATGGCGGCATGGATAAGCCGGGGGGCGGGGATTGTCGATAAGGCTTCGGGGCCGTTTCAGGGCAGCGGCCAGCGCGCCAGCGGAACATGCCGGCCCAGCCCCTGCAGGCTGTCGATCAGCACCAGCTCGTCCACGCGCCAATGCACGGGCGGCACGGCGATGCCCTCGGGCGGCAGGGGTTTGCCATAGGCCAGCGTCACATGCGGGGTGACGCGGTGGCGGGCGACGGCCAGGCCGGCATGGGCGAGGCGCCGCCAGAGCGCCTGGCACAGCGCGTCGGGGGCGGGGTGTTCCTGCCGGCCGACCAGCACCAGCGGCCGGTCGCGCCGGCGCGGCGGGCCGAAGGTGGTCAGCCGGTCCAGCACCAGGTCGAAGGCGGGGAAGTCGAGCCCGTCCAGCGGCCGGCCAAGCGCCTCGGCCATGCCCGGCGCCAGCTGCGGGGTGCGGATCACCGGCAGGATGGTCATGTGCAGCGTGGCGCGGCGGAAGCGGTCGCGGCGGTTCGCGAGCCGCCAGGCATCCTCGATCCGTGCCGCGACCTCGGGCGGCGGGATGGCGACGAAAAGCAGGAAATGCTCGCGCGGCGTTTCCTGCTGCATGTCCTGCGCTTGCGCGGCGTCTTGCATGGCGGCCCTCCGATCGGGTGCCGCCATGCTAGGGCAGATCGGGGCGGCGGTCAGCCCGGTTCCGCCCCGGCCTCGGCGATCAGGATCACGTGCAGGAAGCCGGGGCCATGGGCGCCGCGGACATAGCTGCCCTCGATATCGGTGGTGCCGCTGGGGCCGGTGATCAGGATGGCGTTGCGCGGCACGGCCTGCGCGGAAAGGCGGGCGGCGTAGTCTTCCAGATAGGGCAGCAGCGTGGCTTCGCGCAGCAGCACGATATGGTGCAGCGGCAGGAAGGCCATGAGGATCGGGTTTTCCGGTCCCGAATGGATGACCAGCGAGCCGCTTTCGGCGATGCCGTGCAGCGCGAGGCCGAGCGCCGCGGGCTCGTCCGGGGCGATGCCCGGATGCGGGGCGAGGCCCGACCAGTCGAGCGCCGCCAGTTCCGGCGCGGGCTGCATGGCGAAGCGGGGCGGCAGGCCATGGGCGTCGAGATAGCGGGCCATGGCCCGCGGCAGCTCGGCCAGGCTGCCGATGCGGTCGATGCTGGTGCCGAGCGCGGTCGCCTTCTGCGCGAAGGCGTCGGGCAGGCTCGGCGCGGCCAGGCGCGGGCGGGCGGCGTCGGGATCGTCGAGCAGGGCGGCGGCCTCGGCGGCGATCTGCGCCGGCGGCTTGCCGGGGCCGAGGGCCGTGCGGATCGCCGAGAGGATGCGGGTGCGGGCGGTCATTTGCGGGCCTTTTGCTGGGCGCGGTATTGATCCATGAAGCTTTGCGGCGCCGGGCGGGGCAGGTCGCGATGCGCGGTCCAGCCCCCGGCCAGCGGCAGGCGCGCGATCCAGCCGCCCTTGCCGAACAGCCGCATCAGCGGCAGGCCGATGCGGGTCGCCAGGCGATAGAGCCGCGGGCGGCGGGCGACTTGCGCCCAGATCCCGATGCCGGCGCGGAGCGATCCGGGCTCCAGCCCCTCGCGCCAGCTGCGGCGGCGCCAGGCGCGCAACAGCGTCGGCAGTGGGATGCCGACCGGGCAGACCTCGGCGCAGCGGCCGTTCATGGTGCAGGCATTGGGCAGGTCGCGCGAGGCCGCGAGCCCGTCCAGCACCGGCGTCAGCACCGAGCCCATCGGGCCGGGATAGGTGCCGCCATAGGCATGGCCGCCGATCTGGCGATAGACGACGCAATGGTTCATGCAGGCGCCGCAGCGGATGCAGCGCAGCATCTCGCGGAACTCGTCGGCCAGCATCCGGCTGCGGCCGTTGTCGACCAGCACGATATGCATCTCCTCGGGACCGTCGGCATCGCCGGGGCGCCTGGGGCCGGCATGGAAGGTGGTGTATTGCGTCATCTCGCCGCCCGTGGCGGAGCGGACCAGCAGGCGCAAGAGCGCGAAGGCATGCGCGGTCGAGGGCACCAGCTTTTCGATCCCCGCGGTCACGATATGGATGCGCGGCGGCGTGGTGGTCAGCTCGGCATTGCCCTCGTTGGTGACGGTGCAGGTGGCGCCGGTATCGGCGACCAGGAAATTCGCGCCGGAGATGCCGATATCGGCGGACAGGAATTTCTCGCGCAGCACCCGGCGGGCGCTTTGCACCATGGTCGCCGGATCCTCGGCGGCGGGGGGCGGCTGGTGGCCGGTCTTGAAAAGCTCGGCCACCTGTTCGCGGGTGCGGTGCATGGCGGGCCAGATGATATGCGAGGGCGCCTCGCCCGCCAGCTGGATGATATGCTCGGCCAGGTCGGTCTCGACCCGCTCGATGCCGGCATCGGCCAGGGCATGCGGCAGGCCGATTTCCTCGCCCAGCATGGATTTGGCGCGGGTCACGAGCTTCGCCTCGGCGGCCAGGCAGATGCGGGTGACGATGGCGCGGGCCTCGGCATCGTCGGCAGCCCAGTGGACCTGCGCGCCGCGGGCGGTGGCGTTTCGCTCGAACTGTTCCAGATAGTGGCCCAGATGGGCGGTGACATGGTCCTTGATCGCCTGGCCGCGGGCGCGGGCGGTCTCAAACTCGGGAAAGGCGGCCAGGGCGGCGGCGCGCTTCCTTTCGGCATTGCCGGTGGTGCGGTCGATGGCGACCTTCAGCACCGGGTCGGCCAGGGCCGCCCCGGCGCGGGTCTTGAAATCGGGCCGGGCGCTCATGATGCATCCTCGCCGATGGCGGGGCCGTCGGCGCGGCCGGCCAGCACCTCGACCGCGTGGAAGCAGCGGGTCTTTGCGCCGCGGCGATGCAGTTTGCCCGCCATGTTCATCAGGCAGCCGAGATCGCCGGCCAGCAGGATCTCGGCGCCGGTTCCCTCGACGGCCTCGGCCTTTTCGGTGACGATGGCGTTCGAGATGTCGGAATATTTCACGCAGAAGGTGCCGCCGAAGCCGCAGCAGACATCGTTGCCGGGCAGGCCGCGCATTTCCAGCCCCTCGACATGGCTGAGCAGCGCGCGGGGCTGGGCGGCGATGCCAAGCTCGCGCAGGCCCGAGCAGCTGTCGTGATAGGTGGCGGAGGCATTGAGCCTCCGCCCCGCGGGCGCGTAGCCCATGACATCGCAGAGGAAGCTGGTGATCTCATGGGTTTTCGCGGCCATGGCTTGGGCGCGGGCGGCCCAGTCCGGGTCGCCCGCCAGAAGCTCCGGATAGCCATGCACCATGGTCGCCGCGCAGGAGCCCGAGGGCAGCACGACATAGTCGTAGCCCTCGAACGCCGCGATGGTCTGGCGGGCCAGATGCGCCGCGTCGCGGTCGTCGCCGCTGTTCAGCGCCGGCTGGCCGCAGCAGGTCTGGGCCTGCGGCACCTCGACCACGCAGCCCGCCTCCTGAAGAAGCTGGAGGGTTGCGAAGCCGATCTGCGGGCGGATGGCGTCGACAAGGCAGGTCACGAACAGACCGACCGTCGGTTTTGGCTCTCCGGTCATGGGCTTTCCCCTAGTTGGTCACGGCGGCCGGGACGGCGCCGCGGTTGCGCGACATGAAGAACAGCACGGCAGCGGCCCAGATCGCGGCGGCGGCCCACCACATCAGGTTGCCGGTCAGCAGCGCAAAGCCGATCAGCCCGCCCTGCACCACGTAATAGGCCATGGGGATCAGGGTCTTGCGGATGATCGCGCCCTCGCGGTCCACAAGGCCGACGGTGGCCGAGGCGGCGACGACGTTATGCACGCAGATCATGTTGCCGGCCGCGCCCCCGATGGCCTGCAGCGCCACCACGGTGCCCGCGCCCGCCGCCCCCAGGCCGATCTGCTCGGCGGTCGAGAACTGGAACAGCGAGAACATCATGTTGCTGACCGTGTTCGAGCCGGCGACGAAGGCGCCCATGGCGCCGATCAGCGGCGCGAACATCGGCCAGGCATCGCCCACCACCGACGAGACGCCCTGCGCCAGCACGATGGGCATGCTGGCATAGCTGTCCGAGGCCGAGTTCAGGAACACCTGCACCATCGGCACCGCCAGCAGCAGCGCCGGGGCGGCGGCGATCATGGTCGTGCCCGAGGATTTCAGCGCCCGGCCGTAGTCGCGCCCCGACATGCCATGCAGCACGAAGGTAAAGAGCGAGGCCAGGATCAGGATCGTGCCGGGCAGGAACAGCACCTGCACCGAGGCGTTGATCCCCGAGCCGAACAGGTCGCGGAAGGCGATGGTCATCTCGGGCGAGGTCAGCCAGGCCTTGATCGGCGCGACCGAGCGGGTCAGGACCAGCAGGGCGACGACGAAGACATAGGGCGCCCAGGCCTTGGCCAGCGGCATCACCGGCTTGTGGGCATTGTGATCCTCGAGATCGTCGAGCTTGCCGGTCCAGTCGGCGCCCCAGTCGCGGCGCGGCGGGAAGTCGAAGCTTTCCTTCGGGATCAGGAAGCCGCGCCGCGCCGCCGGCACCACGATCATGAGCCCGATGATGCCGCCCAGCAGCGAGGGGAATTCCGGCCCCAGGGTCGCGGCGATGATGTAATAGGGCAGGGTGAAGGCGAGGCCCGCGAAGAGCGCGAATTTCCAGATGCGGAAGCCCTCGGCAAAGGAGCGGTTGGCGCCGAAGAAGCGGGTCAGCATCCCGACTAGGATCAGCGGGATCAGGAAGCCGATCAGCCCGTGGATCATCGCGACCTTGGTGGCGATCTCCAGCAGGTAATCGCCGAAGGCCATCGGCGCGATGGTCGCCTCGACGATCTGCTGGTCGGCCAGGCCGGTGCGCACGCCGACCAGGATCGGCGTGCCGACCGCGCCGAAGGATACCGGCGTGCTCTGGATGATCAGCGTGACCATGACCGCGGCCATGGCGGGAAAGCCGATGGCGACCAGCAGCGGCGCGGCGATGGCCGCCGGCGTGCCGAAGCCCGAGGCGCCCTCGATCAGCGAGCCGAAGAGCCAGGCGATGATGATCGCCTGCACCCGCCGGTCGGGCGAGATCGAGGTGAAGCCGGCCCGGATCGAGCGGATGCCGCCGCTTTCCTCCAGCGCATAGAGCATCAGGATGGCGCCGAACACGATGTAGAGCAGGCTGACGGCGGTCACGACGCCGTTCACCGTGGCGCCCAGAACCTTGTTCAGTTCCGTGCCCCAGATCAGCAGGGCGGTGGCGGCGGTGACGAGATAGGCCACCAGCATCGAGAACTTGGCCGATTTCGCCAGCACCACCAGCAGCACGAAGACCGTGGCGATGGGCAGCAGGGCCAGGATGAATGTGATAAGTCCAGCCATCTTTCCTCCTCAGATGGGGCGGGCGGTTCCGCCGTTGCGGGTGCGCAATGCTGCGCGGTCGTCTTGGATGGCGCGGCCTAGTGCCAATGCGCGCATTTCGAGGTCTGGCCGATGCCGGGGTTCAGGCTGTTGGTCGGGTCCAGCTGCCGGTAGAAGCCGGCCAGTTCCGGCTTGGCGTGGTAAAGGTGGCCGACATTGTGCTCGGCCGGGTATTCGGCGCCGCGTTCGTCCAAGAGCCGCCACATCTCATGCTCGACGGAGAGACAGTCCTGGCCCTTTTTCACCACGTAATCCTGGTGGAAGACGTGGCAGAAGAAATGCCCGTAATAGAGCTTTTTCGCGAGCTTCGCGTCGAGCTCGGGCGGCAGGCGCTCGACCCAGTCGCGGTCGTTGCGGCGCAGCGCGATGTCCAGCGCCACGATGTCCTCGACCTTGCGGGCATGGATGGCGCGGTAGCGCACGGCGGCGCCGGCCACGGCGAAACGGTGCAGGAAGGCGGCCTTGCCCTCGTCCGGGGTGCATTCGAACATGTCGCCCTGGGCCGAGGGGAAGATGGCTGAGAGATAGGCGCGGGCCTCGGCGATGCCGGCGCCGCCCATGCGCAGCAGCAGGTGATGCTCGTAGCGGTCGCGGAAATCGTTCATGCGCTTGGGCAGGTGCTGGGGCATCAGGGATGCGATCCCCTGCGCCAGCCGGTCGGATAGCGTCGCGCCCAGTCCCAGCCGCTCGGTCAGCGCGTCCATGCGCGCCTTGGCGGCGAACAGGGCCGGCATGCGGTCGGTGCCGGCATGGCGGATGAACAGGAAGGTGTCCTTGCCGTATTGCGCCGCGATGTCATAGGCTTCGCGGTGGATGTATTCGCCGGCGATGGGCAGGTTCTGGAAATGCGCCAGGATATGGCGGCGGATCCGGGTCAGCTCGTCGGGGTCGTTGCTGCCGATATAGAAGACCGCCGTGTCCTTTTCGGCCCGGAACGTGTCCAGCCGCACGGCGAAGACGGCAAGCTTGCCGGCGCAGCCCGAGGATTCGTGCAGCCGGCGCGGGTCGGCGTTGAAGCGGGCGGGCGTCTCGGCCTCGATGTCGCGGACATGCTCGGCATAGTCGCGGTCCGAGGCCCAGGCGTCGGTGGGCGCGGGGGCGGGCAATTCGCCCGTCTCGACCCGGGCCAGGATGTCCTCGGGCGTATCGCCCAGATCGAGGCCCAGGTGGTTGACCAGCGCCACCGAGCCGTCGGCGCGCACCTCGGCGTAAAGGCTCATCTCGGTATAGGCCGGGCCGCGCTGGATCAGCGCGCCGCCGGAATTGTTGCAGATGCCGCCCAGAACCGAGGCGCCGATGCAGGAGGAGCCGATCACGGAATGCGGCTCTCGTCCCAGCGGGCGCAGGCGCTTTTCCAGCGCGTCCAGCGTGGCGCCGGGCAGGCAGACCGCCTGTTCGCCGGCGCCGAGCAGGTGGATGCCCTTGAGGCGCATGACCGAGACCAGCACGATCTCGCGGTCGTAGTCATCGCCCCAGGGGGTCGAGCCGCCGGTGAGCCCGGTATTCGCCGCCTGCAGGATCACCGCGCGGCCCGAGGCGACGGCGGCGTTCAAGACCCGCCACATCTCGACCAGAGTGCCGGGGCGGACCACCGCGACCACCGGCCCCTCGCCATAGCGGAAGCCGCGGGTGTAGCGGCGGGTGGCGCGGGGCGCGGTCAGCACATGCGCCCGCCCGACGATGGCGCGCAGGCGGTCCAGCAGGTCCGCACGGTCTGCCGTCATGACTGTCCCCCCTTGATGCGATCAACCCGGCGCCGCATGGCACCGGCTGAGCAGATCGCTTTACCTTCCCTCTGTTATTGGTAAAATAATTTTACCGCTTGGGTCAAGTGGGAAATCCATTGCGCCGGACCCGGCGCTGCGGCTAATCTTCGGGACCGGAAGCCGCCGCTTAACCCCCTGAAATCGCGGCCGTTGCCAGAGGAGTCGCAGATGCCCAGCGAAGTGAACAAGGGCGCCCCCGCCGCGGAAACCACCGCGCGCCATATCGAGGATCTGATTCTCGAAGGCTCGCTGCGCCCCGGCGACCCGCTGCTGGCCGAGCGCGAGATGGCGCTGCGGCTGAACGTGTCGCGCCCGACGCTGCGCCAGGGCATCCGCATGCTGGAGGACAAGGGGCTGATCGTCGCCGATCCGGGCGGCGGGCGGCGGGTGGCGCCGCTGGCGACCAGCATCACCGATCCGCTGGTCGAGCTGATGGCCTCGCGCCCCGAGGTGGTGGACGATTACCTGGAACTGCGCGCCACGCTGGAGGGCATGGCGGCCAGCCTGGCGGCGACGCGGGCCAATGACGTGGATCGCCAGACCCTGAGCCGCTGCATGGAGCGCATCGACGAGGCCCATGACAAGGCCGACCCGCGCGACGAGGCCGAGGCGGATGTGGACCTGCATGTCGCGGTCTACGAGGCGAGCCACAATATCGTGCTGCTGCAGATCATGCGGGCGCTGTCGGGCATGCTGCGCAAGGGCGTGTTCCACAACCGCGAAAAGCTGTATGCAAGGCCCGAGGTGCGCGACGTGCTGCGCGCCCAGCACCGCGCCATCCATGACGCGATCATGGCCTGCGACGCGCCGGCGGCGGCGCGGGCGGCGCAGGACCACATGATCTATACCAAGCGCGTGCGCGCCGAGATCATGGCCGCCGAGGCGCGGCTGGAAATCTCGTTGCGGCGGATCGAGGGCGGCAGCCTGACCTCGCGGAACTGAACGGCTTTGCCGGTTCCGGCATCTGTGCCATCATGATTTCCGGTAACATCAGGGAAATCGCGCATGGACAGGATGGACAGGCTGGCTGCGCGGATCGACGGCCTTGAAGGCCGGGTGATCGCGCATCGCCGCACCTTTCAGAAGCTGCTGGAACTTTCGCCCGAGGATATGCGGGCCCAGATGCTGCAATGGCTGGAGGACCGCGAGGTGATGCTGGACGGCCAGGAGGATCCCGGCGCCCTGGCGGGCGAGGAGGCCGCGCTGGAGCTGGCGCTGTCGGACGAGATGCGCCTGCTGCATGATCTTGCCACCGCGTCGCGGCACCGGCGCGAAACATCTTAACTTTTCACCCGGCACCTGTTAACGCTAACGGCCACGAAAACCGACGGATGCCTGGCCGCCCCCTCAAGCCGCGGCGGACACGAGCCCAGGGCCGTCCCACGACCCTTTCGCTGGAGGAGCCTCTTTCATGAATTCTGTCGAGCCCGTTCACAGCACGGCCGTGCTGTTGCTGATCGCCCTGGCGGCGGTTCTTGTGCTGCTGGTCCTGATCATGCGGTTCCGGCTGCATGCCTTTGTCTCGCTGGTCCTGGTCAGCCTGATGACCGCCATGGTCGCGGGCATTCCCATGGCCGATGTCATCGGGGTGCTGATGCAGGGCTTCGGCTCGACGCTGGCGACGGTGGCGCTGCTGGTGGGTTTCGGCGCCATGATCGGCCGGCTGCTGGAGATCACCGGCGGCGCGCAGGTGCTGGCGGACCGGCTGATCGGCCAGTTCGGCGCCGAGCGCGCGCCTTTCGCGCTGGGCGTGGCCTCGCTGCTGTTCGGCTTTCCGATCTTCTTCGATGCCGGGCTGGTGGTGATGCTGCCGATCATCTTCAGCGTGGCTTACCGCTTTGGCGGCTCGGTGCTGCTTTACGCGCTGCCGGCGGCCGGGGCCTTTGCCGCCATGCACGCGCTGCTGCCGCCGCATCCGGGGCCGGTGGCGGCGGGCGACCTTCTGGGCGCGGATATCGGGCTTCTGGTGGTGGTCGGGCTGGTCGTGGCGCTGCCGACCTGGTTCTTCGGCAGCTACCTGTTCGGGCTTTGGGCCGGGCGGCGCTTCGTCCTGCCGATCCCGCAGATCCTGGGCGCGATCGATGCCGAGAGCCATGACCGCATCCCGCCCAGTTTCGGCACGGTGATGCTGGTGCTGCTGCTGCCGCTGGGGCTGATCTTCCTGAACACCGGGCTGGGCACGCTGGCGACCATGGGCGTCGTCGATGCCGGCGCGGGCTGGGTCACGGTGCTGCGGCTGATCGGCCAGACGCCCATCGCGCTCTTGATCACCGTGCTGGTGGCCATGGCGCTGTTGGGCCGGGGCCGCAGCGCGACCGAGATCGAGCGCATCATGGACAGCGCCCTGGCGCCGATCTGCGCCATCATCCTTGTGACCGGCGCGGGCGGCATGTTCGGCGGCGTGCTGCGCGCCAGCGGCATCGGCGAGGCGCTGGCCTCCAGCCTCGACGCGGTGGGCATGCCGCTGATCGTGGCGGCCTTCGTCATCTCGACGGCGCTGCGGGTGGCGCAGGGTTCGGCCACGGTGGCGCTGACCACCACCGCCGGGCTGATCGCGCCCACGGTGGCGGCGACGACGGGGCTGAGCGAGTTCGACCGCTGCTTCCTGGTGGTGGCCATCGCCGGCGGCGCGACCGTGCTGAGCCATTTCAACGATTCCGGCTTCTGGCTGGTCGGGCGCTTCCTGGAGATGGACGAAAAGACCACGCTCAAGACCTGGACGGTGATGGAGACGCTGCTGGGCAGCATCGCCTTTGGCTTCGCGCTGATCGGCTGGTGGCTGCTGTGAAGGGCGCGGTGCAGCATGTCGTGGTGATGGGCGTCTCGGGCGCCGGCAAAAGCACCACGGGCGAGGCGCTGGCCCGGCACCTGGGCTGGCCCTTCGTCGAGGGCGACAGCTTCCACCCCGAGGCCAATGTCGCCAAGATGCGCGCCGGCATTCCGCTGGACGACGACGACCGCGCGCCCTGGCTGCGGGCGCTGGCCGACGAGATCGCGCGCAACGAGGCGCTGGGCCGGCCCTCGGTCATGGGCTGTTCGTCGCTGAAGCGGGCCTATCGCGACATCCTGCGCGAAGGCGCGCCGCGGGTGCGCTTTCTGCACGTGCATGGCCCGCGCGAGCTGCTGGAGAGCCGGCTGTCGCATCGTGCGGGGCATTTCTTCCCCGCCAAGCTGCTGGATTCGCAGCTGGCCGCCTTGGAGCCGCTGGCGGCCGACGAGGATGGCGCGGTGGTGGACATGGCCCTGTCGGTCGAGGACCAGGTCCGGCAGGCCCTGCGCCTGCTGGGCCTGGAGGGCTAGGCTCGCGGGTTTCGCGATGCGCAGGACCGGGGCGGCACGGCCGCCGGCCGGTCAGGGGCCGGGGGCCTGGCGGCGGAAGGCGGCATGGGCCTTGAGCGCGCGGGCCCGGCCCTGGGCCAGCCCGCCGGGCGTGGCGCGGTCCTGCCAGGCGCGTGCCACCTCCCAGCCGGGCGGCAGGCTGTCGAGATAGGCCCGCGCCTCCTCGCCCTTGGCGCCTTGCCAGCCCAGCAGCCAGCGCCGGCGATAGCGGCCCTGCGGGTCGAATTGCGCGGCCTGCCGTTCGGGGTTGAAGATGCGGAAGAAGGGCGCCGCATCCGGGCCGCAGCCCGCCACCCATTGCCAGTTCATCGCATTCGCGGCCGGATCCCAATCGGTCAGGCTGTCGGCGAAATGCGCCAGCCCCAGCCGCCAGTCGGTCAGCAGGTGCTTGGTCAGCCAGCTGGCCGCCACCATGCGCACCCGGTTGTGCATCCGCCCGGTCACGCGCATCTCGCGCAGCCCGGCATCGACCAGCGCGATGCCGGTTTCGGCCCGGCGCCAGCGGGTCAGCGCGGCGCCGTCGCCCTGCCAGGGGAAATCCGCCCATTCCGGCCGCCAGGGCCTTTGGGCGAGCCGCGGAAATTCCACCAGCAGGTGCCAGGCGAATTCGCGCCAGATCAGCTCGGTCAGGAAGGCGGCGATGCCGGCGCCGGCGGCGGCATCGGCCTGGGCGCGGGCCGAGGCCATGGCCCAGAGGTCGCGCGGGCCGATCTCGCCCATGGCCAGATGTTCGGACAGGCCCGAGGTGGCGGCAAGGTCGGGGCGGTCGCGCTGCGCGGCGTAATCCGCGGCGCGGTCCAGGAAAGCGCCGAGCCGGGCCAGCGCCGCCGCCTCGCCCGCGGGCAGGGCGTGGCGTTCCAGCACCGCGCGGCCGCGATGCAGGTCCGGCGCCAGCTCCAGCCGGTCGGGCGCGAGGCCCTGCGGCGGGTCGGCCAGCGGCGCGAGCCTTGCGGTCTCGGCAACGGGCCGGTCGGGGCCGATGGCGCGCAGGGCGCGGGCGAAGGGGGTGAAGACGCGATAGGCGCCGCCCGAGCCGGTGCGCAGGGCGCGGGGATGGGCAAGCAGGTGGCCCGGATGCAGCACCAGCCGCGCCGGCGTGCCGGCCAAGGCCCGGCCCAGCCGCTGCTGCGCGGCGAGGGTGGCGGGCTCGGGCCAGTCGTTGCGATGCACGGTCTGCGCGCCGATGCGGGCAGCGAGGGCGGGCAGGATGGCCTCGGGCTCGCCCTCCAGCACCAGCACGGCCGCGCCATGGCGGCGGCGCAGCTCGGCGTCGAAGGCCAGCAGGGCACGCTGGAGCCGCCAGCGGCTGGCCGCGCCCTGCGCCCGCAAGGCGGCGTCGATCAGGAAGACCGGCAGCACCGGCCCCGCCTTGGCGGCGGCGGCCAGGGCGGCATTGTCCCGGAAACGGAAGTCGCGGCAAAGCCAGAGGATGCTGGGCGGCATGGGCAGGGGTCCGGCTGGGGCTCGCCGCCGGCCGGCGAGCAGTTTCGCGCGCCGGCGCCGGGGACGCGGACGATGGCGGCCGGGAAGACCGGCCCCGGAAGGCGGGCGCGCGCAGGGCCGGGCCGGCCGGGCCGGCGCCGCGCGCGAAAGGGGGCCGTTATTCCGGCAGGATGCGCACCGCGCCCTTGTCGGCCGAGGCGGCGAATTGCGCATAGACCCTGAGCGCGGCCGAGACCTGGCGCTGGCGCGGCTGCGCGGGCTTCCAGCCCTTGGCGTCCTGTTCGGCGCGACGCGCGGCCAGCTCGTCCTCGGGCACCGCCAGGCGGATCGAGCGGTTGGGGATGTCGATCTCGATCAGGTCGCCGTCGCGCACCAGGCCGATGGTGCCGCCGGCCGCCGCCTCGGGGCTGACATGGCCGATGGAAAGGCCCGAGGTGCCGCCCGAGAAGCGCCCGTCGGTGATCAGCGCGCAGGCCTTGCCCAGCCCCTTCGATTTCAGGTAGCTGGTCGGATACAGCATTTCCTGCATGCCCGGCCCGCCCTTGGGGCCTTCGTAGCGGATGACCACCACGTCGCCGGCCTCGACCTTGCCGGTCAGGATGCCCGAGACGGCGGCGTCCTGGCTTTCATAGACCTTGGCCTTGCCGGAAAACACCAGGATCGATTCGTCCACGCCGGCGGTCTTCACGATGCAGCCGTCCGGCGCGATATTGCCCTTGAGCACGGCCAGCCCGCCATCCTTGGAGAACGGCGCCTTGGCCGAGCGGATCACGCCCTTTTCGCGGTCGAGGTCCAGGTCGGGCCAGAGCGTCGCCTGGCTGAAGGCCACCTGCGTCGGCACGCCGCCCGGCGCGGCCAGGAACAGCTCGCGCGCCTGCGGATCGTTGCTGCGGGCGATGTCCCATTGGTCGATGGCGGCGCCGATGGTGGGGGCATGCACGGTCGGGCAATCGCGGTCGATCAGCCCGGCGCGGTCCAGTTCCCCAAGGATCGCCATGATGCCGCCGGCGCGATGCACGTCCTCCATATGGACATTGGCGGTGTTCGGCGCGACCTTGCACAGGCAGGGCACCCGGCGCGACAGCGCGTCGATGTCGTCCATGGTGAAATCGACCCCGCCCTCCTGCGCGATGGCCAGGAGGTGCAGCACGGTATTGGTCGAGCCGCCCATGGCGATGTCCAGCGACATGGCGTTCCGGAACGCCGCCTTGCTGGCGATGGCGCGCGGCAGGACGCTTGCGTCGTCCTGTTCGTAATGGCGGCGCGTCACCTCGACGATGCGGCGGCCGGCTTCCAGGAACAGGGTCTTGCGCAGGGCATGGGTGGCCAGCGTCGAGCCGTTGCCGGGCAGCGACAGGCCAAGGGCTTCGGACAGGCAGTTCATGGAATTGGCGGTGAACATGCCCGAGCAGGAGCCGCAGGTCGGGCAGGCGGCCTCCTCGATGGCGGCAAGGTCGGCGTCCGAGACCTTGTCGTCGGCGGCCGCGACCATGGCGTCCACCAGGTCCAGCGAGACCTTGCGCCCGTCGCCCAGCGTGACCTTGCCCGCCTCCATCGGCCCGCCCGAGACGAAGATCGCCGGGATGTTCAGCCGCATCGCCGCCATCAGCATGCCCGGCGTGATCTTGTCGCAGTTCGAGATGCAGACCATGGCGTCGGCGCAATGCGCGTTGACCATGTATTCGACCGAGTCGGCGATCAATTCGCGCGAGGGCAGGGAATAGAGCATCCCGTCATGGCCCATGGCGATGCCGTCATCGACCGCGATGGTGTTGAATTCCTTGGCGATGCCGCCGGCCGCCTCGACCTCGCGGGCGACCATCTGGCCCAGATCCTTCAGATGCACATGGCCCGGCACGAACTGGGTGAAGCTGTTCACGATGGCGATGATCGGCTTGCCGAAATCGCTGTTCTTCACCCCGGTCGCACGCCAGAGGCCGCGGGCCCCCGCCATGTTGCGGCCGTGGGTGGTGGTGCGGGAACGGTATGCGGGCATGGCTGGGTTCTCTGTCGTCTGATTGTCCGTGCTGAGCGGCCAGTATCACGAAGGAATTGGCGAGGTTATCCCTTATCACGCTGGACGGCGGCGACCACCCCCGATTTCACGCCCCGCCGGCCAGCCCGCACAGGATGCGCCGGCTGCGGCGGATGATCGTCGCCACCGTCAGCGCCAGCACCAGCCCCAGCGTCCAGGCCAGCACCGGCCAGCCCGCGCCGGCGATCCAGGCGCCGGTCTGCGCCAGCGCGCCGAGCGTCACGGCGGCCATGCGGTGCGCCTTGGCCCCCGGGCCCGAGAAATCCGAGCCGAGCCCCGAGGCGCGGCCGAATTCGCGCAGGTATGCGGTCAGGATCGCCAGCGCCCCGGCCAGCAGCCCCAGCGCCGGCCAGCCCGCCGCCACGCCCAGCCCGGCAAGGATCATCAGGTCGGAAAGCCGGTCCGGCACCTCGTTCCAGAAGGCGCCGTCGGGGCTGCCCATGCCGCCCTCGACCGCGACCAGCCCGTCGAACAGGTTGCAGAGCAGCCGCAACTGGCAGAACAGCGCGCCGAGGACGAGCAGCACTCCCGAGGCCCAGAGCGGGCCGGTCTGCGCGGACAGCGCCAGGGCCCCGCCCGAAAGCGCGGCGGCCACGACCGATCCGGCCGAGATGCGGTTCGGCGCGATCCCGCGCGCGACAAGGCGCCGGGTCACATGGGCCGCCCATTTCGTGTTGCGGCTGGCGATCGGGCGCCGGCTGAAATCCTCGGTCACATCCACCCCCATGCCAGGATATGCAGGAAGACCGGCGCCGAGAAGACCAGGCTGTCCAGCCGGTCCAGGATGCCGCCATGGCCCTGGACCAGCGTGCCCCAGTCCTTGACGCCGCGGTCGCGCTTGATCGCCGACATGATCAGCCCGCCGAGCGTGCCGAAGCCGGTGACGGTCAGGGCGATCAGCCCCGCCTCCCACCACAGGAACGGGGTGATCGGCGTCAGCGCCATTCCCAGCGCCGTGGCGCTGAGCATGCCGCCGGCCAGCCCCTCGACCGTCTTGGAGGGCGAGACGCGCGGCGCCAGCAGGTGGCGGCCGATGCTCTTGCCCCAGACATATTGCAGCACGTCCGAGGCCTGCACCACCAGGATCAGCCAGGCGACCAGCGTGAAGGCGCTGTAGCGATAGCCCGGAATGTCCAGCGTCAGGATGGCCGGGATATGCGAGACGCAATAGACGCAGACCATCAGCCCCCATTGCGTCTCCGACACGCGGGTCAGGAAGCCCTGCACCTCGCCCTTGAACACGGTCACGACCGGCAAGAGCAGGAAGCTGTAGACCGGGATCAGCAGCGCGGCAAAGACCGGCACCTCGAAATAGACCAGCAGGTATTGCAGCGGCAGGATCAGGTAGAAGGCGATGGCCAGCCCGTCATGGTCGTCGCGCCGCGTATGGGTGATGGTGGCAAACTCGCGCAGCGCCGCCATGGAACACAGCGCGAAGAACAGCGTGATCGCCCCGGCGCCCAGGGTGAAGATCAGCGCCAGCACGCCGATCATCACCCACCAGGCGCGGATGCGGTCGGCGAGGTTCTGTGCCGTGGGGCCGCCGACCCGCCCCGAGCGGATCAGCCAGCGCGCGACCAGCGAGGCCAGGACCAGGAAGCCGAAGAGCCCGTAGAACACGAAGGCCGAGGGAGAGTAGAAGCGGTCCATGGCCTATGCCTTCGTGTCGGAGAGCGCCAGCATCGCGGCGGCGAGGCGTTGCAGGAAATCCTCGCGGCTCTCGCCGGTCTCGACCCGCATCGGGGCGCCGAAGCGGACGGCGCAGTTCAGCGGCACCGGCAGGAAGGCGCCCTTGGGCAGGATGCGGTCGAGGTTCAGGATCCAGGCCGGCACGATCTCGGCCTCGGGGACGGCGCGGGCCAGGTGGTAGATGCCGGATTTCAGCGGCAGGAGCCGGGCGTCGGTCAGGTTGCGCGTGCCCTCGGGAAAGAAGATCACGTCCTCGCCGCCGCGCAGCACCTGGGCCACGGTCTCGACGGGATCGGCGCGGCGGCTGGCCGGGTCGCGGTCGATCAGCACGGCGCGGAACACCTGATGGGCGATCCAGCGGCGGATGGCCGAGCGTTCCCAGTAATCGGCGCCGGCGACCGGGCGGGTGCGCAGCCGGTGCGGCTTGGGCAGCGCCGACCAGAGCGCGACGAAATCGGCATGGCTGACATGGTTCGCGACCAGGATGCGCGGCGCGCCGCCCGGCGGCGGCAGGTCGATGGCGCGCAGGCTGATGAGGATGCGCGCCGTCGCAACCAGTCCCGCGCGGGTCAGTCTTGCCGGAATCGTCGCCGTCATCGGATGCCTTCGCTCAGCCTGTCCTTGCAGGTTCTGACACGAAACCGCAGCCGGACGGAAGGGCGCGGCATGCGCATTTTTCCTCGGGTGCCGGCGTGCCGCCGTTGCCGCCGCCGGGCGGGACGCGTCATTCCAGCCAGAGATCGCGCAAGAGCGATTGCGCCAGGTGGTCCACCGAGCCGCCGTCGAGCCGCACGCAGCGCTCGTGGCCGGCATAGGACACCCGGATGGTGTCGCCCGTGACCTCGTATTCGCCGGAGACGAGCGCCCCCTTGCGCCCGGTAAGGGTGACTGTGCCTTTCATTGCCCCTGTTCCTTTCCTCCTTCCATACCAGCAGTTTGGGCGCTGGGGCCGAGTCTGGAAAGATCGCCTTTCGGACAGGTGCCGCGACTGTGGGCCGGGGGCAACAGTCGCGGCACCCGTCCGCAAGGCCGGATTTCAGCCCTTGGCGAGGGCGGCGACGGGGTCGAGCTTGGCGGCGTTGACGGCGGGCAGGTAGCCGAAGATCAGGCCGATGCCGCAGGCGCTGGCCAGCGCGGCGACCATGGAGAGCGGCGAATAGACCAGGGTGAAATTGCTGCTCAGCCGCTCGAAGGCCAGGCCGAAGCCGAGCGCGGCCAGGATGCCCGCCGCGCCGCCGATGACGCAGACCAGCACCGCCTCGATCAGGAATTGCGCGCGGATGTCGCCGCGCCGGGCGCCCACCGCCATGCGCAGCCCGATCTCGCCGATGCGCTCGGTGACGGAAACCAGCATGATGTTCATCACCCCGATGCCGCCCACCAGCAGCGAGATCACCGCGATGGCCGCGATCAGCAGCGTCAGGGTCTGGGTGGTCGAGGTGATGGTCTGGCGGATCTGGTCATTGTTGACGATGAAGAAATCCTTGCTGCCGTGGCGCTGGGTCAGCATGTCGGTGACCATCTGCTCGGCCAGCGCCATGTCCACCTCGTCGGCCACCCGCAGGGTCAACCCGCTGACGCTGGTCGAGCCCAGGTAGCGCGCCTGCACCGTGGTATAGGGGGCATAGACGGTCAGGCTGGTCGAGCCGCCGGGGCCGCGGTTCTGCGCCTCGGCCACGCCGATCACCCGCAGGGGCACCTTGCCGGCCATGAAGACCTGACCCAGCGCCGGGCCCTCGCCGAACAGGCTCGTTCGGGTATTCTCGTCGATGACGACATTCTGGCTCATCGCCGCCACATCGGCCGCGTCGAAGCTGCGGCCCTGGGTCAGGGTGATGCCGGCCACGTCGAAATATTGCTCGCCCACGCCGCTGATCTGGGCGCCGGCCTCGGTCGCGCCGTGGCGCAGGGTCTGCGAACTGCCGACCGTCGGGCTGACCGAGGCGACATAGGGCTGGCGTGCCAGCGCCGCGCCGTCGGCCGTGACCAGCGTCGTCACCCGCCCCGAGCGCATGTCGCCGAAATCCCGGCCGGGATAGATCTGCAGCGTATTCGTGCCCAGCCCGGCGATGTTTTGCAGCACGCGCTGGCGCGAGCCCTCGCCCAAGGCCACTACCGAGACCACCGAGGCGATGCCGATGATGATGCCCAGCATGGTCAGGAAACTGCGCAGCTTGTGGGCGCGCATGGCCAGCACCGCCATGCGCAGCGCCTCGGCCAGCCGGCCCAGCACCGGGGCGGCGGCGCGGGGCTGTTCGGGCGCGGCCAAAGCCGCCGCCCCGGCGGGCGCGTCGCTGCGGCGGTCGGCGATGATGCGGCCGTCGGCGATCTCGACCACGCGGCGGGCGCGGGCGGCGACCTTGGGGTCGTGGGTGACGATGACCACGGTGCGGCCCTCGGCGTTCAGCCGTTCCAGGATGGCCAGCACCTCGTCGCCGCTGCGGCTGTCGAGCGCGCCGGTCGGCTCGTCGGCCAGGATCACGCGGGCGTCGTTGACCAGCGCGCGGGCGATCGAGACGCGCTGCTGCTGGCCGCCCGAAAGCTGGCCCGGCCGGTGGCCCAGCCGGTCGCCCAGCCCCAGCCGGTCCAGAAGCGCGCGGGCGCGGGCGCGGCGCGCCTCGGCGGGCAGGCCGCGATAGATCGCCGGCACCTCGACATTTCCCAGCGCCGTCATCTCGGCCAGCAGGTGATAGCGCTGGAAGATGAAGCCGAAGGTTTCGCGCCTGAGCGCCGCCAGCTCGCCCGGCTCGCGCTGCGCCACCTCGCGCCCGTCCAGCAGGTAGCTGCCGGATGTCGGCCGGTCGAGGCAGCCCAGGATGTTCATCAGCGTCGATTTCCCCGAGCCCGAGGCGCCCATGACCGCGACATATTCGCCCTGCGCGATGTCGAGGTCGATGTCCTTGAGCACGCGCAGCACCCCCTCGCCCGAGGGGTATTCGCGGCTGATGCCGCGTAGCCGGATCAGCGGGGCCTGCATCTCAGCCACCCAGCGGGCTCATCATGCGCCGGCTGCCGCGCGGGGCCGAGGCCGGGGCGCCGGCCTGTTCGCCGGTCACTACGCGCTCGCCTTCCTTGAGGCCCGAGACCACCTCGGCCAGCACCTTGTCGTTCAGCCCGACCACCACGTCGCGGGTCTCGATGCCGGCGCCGCCCAGCACCCGGACCTGGTGGCTGCCGTCCGGGTTGCTCCGGCCGAGCGCGCTGGAGGGGATGGTCAGCACGTCCTGCGCCGCGCCCAGCACGATGCTGACCTGGGCGGTCATGTAGCTGCGCAGCTGGCCGTCCGGGTTCTCGACCGGGATGATGCCGGTGTAATAGATGGCGCCGCTGCTGCTGTCGGCGGTGCTGCCGCCCTGGATGGCGCTGTCGTTGACAATGCTTTGCGGCGCGGGGGCGATGGAATCCAGCACGCCCCGGTAGCTGCGGCCGCTGTCGTCGAGCAGGGTGAAGCGCACCTGCTGGCCGGGCCGGACCTTGCCGATATCGGCCTCGGAGATCTCGGCATGGATCTCCATGCGGTCGAGCTGGCCCAGCACGACGATGGTGGGCGAGGATTGCACCGCGTTCACGGTCTGCCCGGCCTGGCTGACGATGGCCAGCACCGTGCCGGCGCTGGGCGCGGTGACGCGGGTATAGTCGAGGTCGGTCCGGGCGATCTCGATGGCGACCTCGGCCTGGGCGATCTGCGCCTCCAGCGCGGCGATCTGGGCGCGGGCGATCTCGACGTCCTGCCGGGCGCTGTCCATGGTGCTGCGCGCGGCGGCGTTCGAGCGGATCAGGTTCTCGGCCCGCTCCAGCGTCTTTTCGGCCAGAGCCAGCACGGCCTGGCGCTCGGCCATCTGCGCGCGCAGATTGGCCAGCGCGGCCTCGGCCGTGCGCAATTCGTTGGCCTGCTGGACCGAGTCGATCTGGGCGATCAGGTCGCCCTGTTCCACCCGCTGGCCCAGCCGCACCGCCAGTTCGGTGATCCGCCCCGAGACCTGGGCGCCCACCGCCACCAGGTTCGAGGGTTTGACCCGCCCCTCGGCCAGCACCGTGACCTCGATGTCGCTGCGGGTGACTGCGGCGCTCACATAGGCGGGCGCGGCGGATTTGCCCTCGCCCAGGCCGCCCAGACCGGCCAGCAGGGCGACCAGCGCCGCGGCGATCAGGACAAGGGCAACGGGCTTGCGCATCGGGGGCACTCCGTAACATTCGGCCGGGTCCGGCCGGGCGACAAGGTATCAGGCGGGTGCGGCTCGGCCCCCGTTTCGCGACGCTTTTAGCGTGGTTCCCGCCGCGACGCGACCATGGTTTTGCCATTCCGGCCGGCTTGTAAATGCCGCCGATCATACCCGGCGCGCACGGAAATTGCTTGGCATTTCAATGGGGAGGCATGCCGGCGGCCCGGCTGGTGCCGCATGGTGCCGGCCGGGGGGTTGCCGCGCTTGTGATCGCGCCACCAGGGGCTTTCCCCGCGGCCGGTTTGCTGCGACGCTGGGCCGGCATCGGCCGAAGCGCGCCCGGCCCGCCGACACGGGCGGCCGCCGCAACAGGGTGCCGTCCGGCCGGTCATCCGAGAGCGGAGGCGAACATGACCAGCAAAAAGACCCCGAGCGCCGAGAAACCCAGGGGGCAGGGCGGCCCCGTGCTGTTGTCGGGCGGCAATCCCCAGATCGCCAAGGGCTATGGCGACGCCCCGGTCCAGGCCTATATCGCCGCCATGCCGGAATGGAAAAGCGACCTCGGGCGGCGGATGGACGACATCATCGCGCGCGTCGTGCCCGGCGTGCGCAAGGCGGTCAAATGGAACTCGCCCTTCTACGGGCTGGCGGATGATTGCTGGTTCCTGAGCTTTCACTGCTTCACGAAATACGTGAAGGTGACGTTCTTTCGCGGCACGGCGCTGGAGCCGCCGCCGCCGGGCAGGTCCAAGCACCCGCAGGTGCGCTATCTCGACATCCGCGAGGGCGAGTTCGACGAGGCGCAATTCGCCGATTGGGTCGCGCAGGCCAGCCGGCTGCCCGGCGAGAAGATGTGACGGGCAGGGCCGCCCCGCCGGGCCGCGGGCGCGAGGAGAAAACACGGCGCGAAGTTCAAAGGCGCATTCGGGGGTCGCCCTGCCCGCGGGCGTGGCGGGAAAGCCCTTGCCGGCGCCTAGCGGGGGGTTTTGCGGCCCGTTCCCGTTCCCGTTCCCGTTCCCGTTCCCGCAAGCGGGCGGAAGACGCGGTCATGGCGCCGCCCTTTCGCCGCGGCGCCCGCGGTCAATCCATGATGCGGTCCACCTGCCGGATGATCGACAGCACCTGGGCGTTTTCCGGGTCATAGCGGATCAGCTTGCCGTCCACGATGCCGTAGCGGCTGCCCGACGGTGCCTCGCTCATGCCGTAAAGGCCGGGGCGCGTCACCGGATGCAGGCGCGCGCTGTCCAGCCGGTCCCCCACCCGCAGCATGGCGGGTTGTCCGGCGGCGGCCGGGGCGGTTGCCTCGGCCGCCTGGCCCACCCCTTGCGCCAGCGTCGCGGGCGCAAGGATGCCGAACAGGCCGACGGCGAGAATCAGGCTCTGGCGATTGCGGAACATGGCTTCAGCCTGGCACGATAATCCTTGTCAGAGGCCAAACGCCGCAACCCGCCGATCGGCTCCCTCACGAATGCGAGAAAATCAGCCGTGCCGGTGCCGGGCCTCGAATCTGGGCAGCATGGCCGAGAAATCGCGGCCCTTGCCGTCCTCGTCCTCGACGAAGCGGGCATAGAGCGCGGCGGCCAGCTCGCCCATCGGCGTGTCGGCATCCGCGGCCTCGGCGGCCTGCTGGCTCAGCCGCAGGTCTTTCAGCATCAGCTCGGCGGCGAAGCCCGGCTTGTAGCCGTTGTCGGCGGGCGATTGCGGACCCACGCCCGGCGCCGGGCAATAGGCGTTCATCGTCCAGCTGTAGCCCGAGGAGGTCGAGACCACGTCGAACATCTTCTGCCGGTCCAGCCCCAGCTTGTCGGCCAGCGCAAAGGCCTCGCAGGTGGCGATCATGGTCACGCCCAGGATCATGTTGTTGCAGATCTTGGCCGCCTGGCCGGCGCCCGCCGCGCCGCAATGCACCGCCTTCTGGCCCATGACGTCGAAAAGCGGCTTCACCTTGTCGAAAGCCTCGGCCGCGCCGCCGACCATGAAGGTCAGCGTGCCGGCGGTCGCGCCGCCGACCCCGCCCGAAACCGGCGCGTCCAGCGCGCCCAGCCCCGCCGCCTGCGCCTGCGCCGAGACCGCGCGGGCGCTTTCCACGTCCACCGTCGAGCAGTCGCAGAACACCGCGCCCGCGGTCATGGCCGGGACGACCTCATCCGCGACCGCGCGCAGGATGGCGCCGTTCGGCAGCATGGTGATGACGACATCGGCGCCCTGCGCCGCCTCGGCGGCGCTGGCGGCCTTGGCGACGCCCTCGGGCATCGGCGCGGCCAGGTCGAAGCCCGCGACCGCGTGCCCTGCCTTGGCCAGATTGGCCGCCATCGGGCCGCCCATATTGCCCAAGCCGATGAATCCGATCTTCATGTCCGGTCCTCCCATTCGATTTCGTCCTCGCCCAGCGGTGCCAGCATCGCCTCGACATGCGCCGGGCTGGCATCGGCCGACCATTGCGGGTTGCGGTCCTTGTCGATGATCTGCGCCCGCACGCCTTCCAGGAAATCGCTTTCGGCCGTGGCGCGGGCGGTGAAGCGCAGCTCGCGCGAAAGGCTGTCGCGCAGGCGGGCATCGCCGCGCGCGGCGCGCACCAGCGCCAGCGTCGCCGCCATCGACAGGGGCGAGTTGCGGCGCAAGGGCTTCAACGCCGCCTCGTCGCCGGCCGCTTCCAGCGCGGCGACGATCTCGGCCACGCTCGGACCGCCGAAGGCGGAAAGGTCGCGGCCCTCCAGCGGCGCCGCGGGGCGGGGGCGGGGCGTGATTGCGGCCACGTCTCCGGTCTCGGCCAGCCGGTCGATCAGCGCCGGCCATTCCGCCTCGGGGATGTAGCTGTCGGCGAAGCCGGTGAAGATCGCGTCGCCGGCGCCGATGCGCGCCCCGGTCAGGCCCAGATATTCGCCGCAGCGGCCCGGTGCGTGGCCCAGAAGCCAGCTGCCGCCCACGTCGGGGATCAGGCCGATGCCGGTCTCGGGCATGGCGATCTGGGTGGTGTCGCCGACGATGCGGTGGCTGGCATGGCCGCCGACGCCGACGCCGCCGCCCATGACGAAACCCTGCATGAAGGCGACGATGGGCTTGGGATAGTCCTTGATCCGGGCGTTCATGCGGTATTCGTCGCGGAAGAACTCGCGCCCGACCCGGTGGTCGCCCGCAAGCCCGGCGCGATAGACCGCCGCGATGTCGCCGCCCGAGCAAAAGGCGCGCTCGCCCTCGGCGTCGATGACGACCAGCGCCACTTCGGGATCGTCCTGCCATTCGCGCAAGGCGGCGTCGATGGCCAGCGCCATCTCGTGGCTCAGCGCGTTCAGCGCCTGCGGGCGGTTGAAGGTCAGCCGGCCGGCGCGGCGGTCCTTGCGGATGATCATGTCGGATTCGGGCATCTCGGCCATCAGTCACGCTCCGCCAGCAGGGCGCGGCCGATGATCAGCCGCATGATTTCATTAGTGCCTTCCAGGATCTGGTGCACGCGCAGGTCGCGCACGAGCTTCTCGATCCCGTAATCGGCCAGGTAGCCGTAGCCGCCATGCAATTGCAGGCACTGATTGGCGACCTCGAAGGCGCGGTCGGTGACATGCAGCTTGGCCATGGCGCAGAACTTGGTGGCGTCCCGCGCGCCCCGGTCCAGCTTCCAGGCCGCCTGGCGCAGGAAGATGCGCGCCGATTGCAGCGCCGTCTCCATCTCGGCCAGCCGGAACTGCAGCGCCTGGAACTGGTCGAGCGTCTGGCCGAAGGCGCGCCGCTCGCCCATGTAGCGCAGGGTCGCGTCCAGCGCCGCCTGCGCACCGCCAAGCGCGCCGGCCGAGATGTTCAGCCGCCCGCCGTCCAGGCCCGCCATGGCATAGGCGAAGCCGCGGCCTTCCTCGCCGATCAGGTTCTCCTCGGGGATCACGCAATCGTCGAATTGCACCTGCGCGGTCGGCTGCGCCTTCCAGCCCATCTTGTGTTCCAGCGCGCCGAAGCTCAGGCCCGGCGTGCCGGCCTCGACCACCATGGTCGAGATGCCGCGCGGCCCGTCCTGCCCGGTACGCACCATGACCAGGTAGCAATCCGAATAGCTGCCGCCCGAGATGAAGGCCTTGGTGCCGTTCAGCTTCCAGCCGCCCTCGACCCGCTCGGCGCGGGTGCGCAGCGCCGCGGCGTCCGAGCCCGAGCCCGGCTCGGTCAGGCAATAGGAGAACACCGTCTCCATGCTGCACAGGCCGGGCAGCCAGCGCGCCTTGTTCGCGGGGGTGCCGAACTTGTCGATCATGCCGCCGCACATGTTGTGGATCGACAGGAACGAGCCGACCGAGGGGCAGGCCATGGCCAGCGCCTCGAAGACCAGCGTGGCGTCCAGCCGCGAAAGCCCGGTGCCGCCGTGATCCTCGCCGACATAGACGCCGCCGAAACCCAGTTCGGCGGCCTTGTGCCACAGCGCGCGCGGGATGGTGCCCGCCTCTTCCCAGGCGCGGGCATGGGGCGCGATCTCCGCCGTCCCGAAATCCCGGGCCAGATCGAATATCGCCTGCTGCTCTTCGCTCAGCGCGAAATCCATGCTCTCCCCCTCATGTCTTTCGTGTTGATGTGTCTTGTCCGGTCATGGCCGGGAAATGTTGCGCCAGTTTTGCAGGTTTGCGCGAAACGGCGGGGGCGGCAACCGCGCCCCGGCTTCTTTCTTGTCCAAATATCCCGGGGGAGCGTGCCCGGCACCCCGTCGAGGGGTGCAGGGCACGCGGGGGCAGAGCCCCCGCCCGCCCGTTCAATCAGTCCATGGCCTTGAAGTTCAGCGCCACGCCGTCCTTGATGCCCGAGAACCAGCGCGCGGTGACGGTCTTGGTCTTGGTGTAGAAGCGGAAGGCGTCCGGGCCATACTGGTTCAGGTCGCCGAAGGCCGACTTCTTCCAGCCGCCGAAGGTGTAATAGCTCAGCGGCACCGGGATCGGGAAGTTGATGCCGACCATGCCCACGTTCACCCGGCTGGCGAAGTCGCGCGCCGTGTCGCCGTCGGCGGTATAGATCGCCGTGCCGTTGCCATAGTCGTTGTCCATGACCAGGTTCAGCGCATCCTCGTAGCTCTGCGCCCGCACGGTCGAGAGCACCGGGCCGAAGATCTCTTCCTTGTAGATCTCCATGTCGCGGGTCACGTTGTCGAAGAGCGAGGGCCCGCAGAAAAAGCCGTTCTCGTAGCCCTGGATCTTCAGCCCGCGGCCGTCCACCACCAGCTTGGCGCCCTGTTCCACGCCGGAATCGATCAGCCGGCCGATGCGCTCCTGCGCGGCCTTGGTGATGACCGGGCCGAAATCCACGTCCGCGCCGGCGGTATAGGGGCCGACCTTCAGCTTCTCGATCTTGGGGATCAGCCGCTCGATCAGCGCGTCGGCGGTCTTGTCGCCCACCGGCACCGCGACCGAGATCGCCATGCAGCGTTCGCCCGCCGCGCCGAAGCCGGCGCCGACCAGCGCGTCCGCCGCCTTGTCCAGGTCGGCATCGGGCATGATCAGCATGTGGTTCTTGGCGCCGCCGAAGCATTGCGCGCGCTTGCCGTTCGCCGCCGCGCGGCCATAGATATATTGCGCGATCGGGGTCGAGCCGACGAAGCCCACCGCCTGCACGGTCGGATGGTCGAGGATCGCGTCCACGATCTCCTTGTCGCCGTTGACGACCTGCAGCACGCCGTCGGGCAGCCCGGCCTCTTGCGCGAGCTTGGCCAGCATCAGCGAGGTCGAGGGCACGCGCTCGGAGGGCTTGAGGATCATCGCGTTGCCGGCCGACAGCGCCGGGCCCATCTTCCACAGCGGGATCATCGCCGGGAAGTTGAAGGGGGTGATGCCCGCCACCACGCCCAGCGGCTGGCGCATGGAATAAAGGTCGATGCCGGGGCCGGCATTGTCGGTATATTCGCCCTTGAGCAGCGCCGGCGCGCCCATGCAGACCTCGATCACCTCAAGGCCGCGCTGCACGTCGCCGCGGGCGTCGGGCAGGGTCTTGCCGTGTTCGCGCGAGACCAGCTCGGCCAGCGCGTCCATGTTGTCCTGGATCAGCTGGCCGAATTTCATCATCACCCGCGCGCGGCGCTGCGGGTTGGTGGCGGCCCAGGCGACCTGCGCCTTCTCGGCGCTCTTCACGGCGGCGTCCAGCTCGGCCGGGGTGGCCAGCGGCAGGCGGGCGATCACCTCGCCGGTCGCGGGATTGTAGACATCGCTGAAGCGGCCCGAGGTGCCCTTGACCTCTTTGCCGTCGATCCAGTGGCTCAGTTCTTCCATGGGTGCCTCCCGAGGGGTTCAGGTTTCGGAGGGATCATAGACTTGCAGCATTGCCGGAAAAAGAGGAAGTCTGGCAAAAGGGTTTTGCATTTCTGCAAAGGCGACGGGCATGGACTGGGACGACCTGCGCATCTTTCTGGCCGTGGCGCGGGCCGACAGCCTGTCGGGGGCGGGGCGGCGGCTGGGCATCGACGCCTCGACCGTGGGCCGGCGGGTGGCGCGGCTGGAAGGCGCGCTGGGCGCCAAGCTTTTCGTCAAGACGCCGCAGGGCTATGGCCTGGCGCCCGAGGGCGAGCGGCTCTTGCCCCATGCCGAGGCGGTCGAGGCGGCGCTGAGCGGCGCCGAAGAGGCGCTGAGCGGCCCCGGCGACCTGACCGGGCAGCTGCGCATCGGCGCGCCGGACGGCTGCGCCAACTACCTGCTGCCGCAGGTCTGCGCGCGCCTGTCCGAGGCGCATCCGCGGCTGGAGATCCAGATCGTCGCCCTGCCGCGGGTCTTCAACCTGTCCAAGCGCGAGGCGGACATGGCCATCGCCGTCTCGCAGCCGCAGGCCGGGCGGCTGGTGGTGCAGCGGCTGACCGACTACCAGCTGCACCTGGCGGCGCATGAGGACTATCTGCGCGCCCATCCGCCGATCCGCTCGCGCGAGGATCTGCGCGGCCATCGCATGATCGGCTATATCGCCGACATGATCTTCGACCGCGAGCTGGACTACCTGACCGAGACGGGGGCGGAATGGGCGGCGCTGACCTCGAACTCGGTCTCGGTGCAGATGCAGGCGATCCGGGTGGGCGCGGGGCTGGGCATCGTGCATGACTTCGCGATTCCCTTCTGCCCCGGCGTGCGGCGGGTGCTGACCGACCAGGTTTCGCTGACGCGCAGCTTCTGGCTGATCCGGCATGCCGACGACCGCCGCTCGCAGCGGATGAACCGGCTGGCGGATGCGCTGGCGCAGGGCATCCGGGCCGAGGTGGCGCGGCTGCAGGCGCTGGTCATACCTTGATCGCTGCACTGCAACATCGGGCTTGACGCAAGCCGAGGTTGAGGTGACGCTGGGCGCCAGGACGCTTGCGCCAGCCCTGCTTGCGCCAACCCTGAGGAGGAACAGCGATGCTCGTCAACCAGATCCTGTCGATGAAGGCCAGCGGCGAGATTTTCACCGTCGCCCCGGAAACCAGCGTGGCCGAGGCCACCAGGCTGCTTTCGGAAAAGCGCATCGGTGCGATCGTGGTGTCCGAGGATGGCAAGATCCCGCTGGGCATCCTGTCCGAGCGCGACGTGGTGCGCGAACTGGGCAAGCGGGGGGCCGCGATCCTGGAGCAGCCGATCACCGAGCTGATGACCCGCAAGCTGGCGACCTGCACCACCGGCGAGGATGCGCTGGTGATCCTGGACCGCATGACCCAGGGCCGCTTCCGCCACCTGCCGGTGGTGAACGAGCAGGGCGAGATGGTCGGCATCGTCTCGATCGGCGACGCGGTCTCGGCCCGGCTCAAGGAACTGGCGGCGGAAAAAGAGGCGCTGACCGGGATGATCATGGGCAACTGACCCGGCCCGCCCGCCCGCCGCGCGCAAGGCGGGCCGGGCGCATGGTCTTGCATTCCTTGGCGAAACCCTGTTTGACTGCCGGCATTCGGCGAGGAGACGGCAACCCATGCGCATCGGGCTTTACCCAGGCACCTTCGATCCCATCACCCTGGGCCACCAGGACATCATCCAGCGTGCGCTGGAACTGGTGGACCGGCTGGTGATCGGCGTTGCCATCAACCGCGACAAGAGTCCGCTTTTCGCGCTGGAGGATCGCGTCGCCATGGTGCGCGAGGAATGCGACCGCATCGTCGCCAGGCGCGGCGGCGAGATCGTGGTCCATCCGTTCGAGAACCTGCTGATCGACTGCGCCCGCGATGTCGGCGCCACGGTGATCGTGCGCGGCCTGCGGGCGGTGGCCGATTTCGAATACGAGTTCCAGATGGTCGGCATGAACCGGGCCATGGACGACAGCATCGAGACGGTCTTCCTGATGGCCGATGCCCGGCGCCAGGCCATCGCCTCGAAACTGGTCAAGGAGATCGCGCGGCTGGGCGGGGACGTGTCGAAATTCGTCTCGCCCACCGTCCGCGAGGCGCTGATGGCGCGCTTCGCGCGCTAAGGCTTTTTCTTTGCCGCGGGCCTGCTAACCTTCGTCGCATTGACGGAGGAGCAGATGGTATTTACCGATTCGGATCCCAAGCCCATTCCCAGTCCCATCCCCGAGCCCGAGCGGCAGCCGCTGCCCGACCCCTTGCCCGATCCGGGCCCGGACGAGATCCCGCTGCCGGCGGTGATCGGGCTGGAGGCCATTCCGGCGGCGCTGGCGGCGGGCTGGCGGGATTTCCGCCGCGCGCCCGCATTCGGCCTGCTGTTCGCGGCCTTCTATGTCGCGGGCGGGCTGGTGCTGACCGCGGTCGCCACCGCGGCAGGGCAGGAATGGTGGCTGATGCCCTTTATCGTCGGCTTTCCGCTGATCGCGCCCTTCGCCGCCGTCGGGCTTTACGAGGTCAGCCGGCGCATCGAATCGGACCGGCCGCTGATCTGGCGCGAGGTGCTGGCCGTGGTCATCGCGCAAAAGGACCGGCAGGTGCCGTCCATGGCCATGGTCATCCTGCTGATGTTCATGTTCTGGGTCTTTGTCGCCCATACCACCTTCGCGCTGTTCATGGGCGTCTCGGCGCTGACCAACATCACCTCCTCGCCCGAGGTGCTGCTGCAGGGCCGCGGGCTGGTCATGCTGGCGGCGGGCACGGCGATCGGGGCGGGCTTTGCCGCGGTGCTGTTCTCGATCACCGTGGTCGGGCTGCCGCTGATCCTGGACCGCGAGGTGGACCTGATCTCGGCCATCATCGCCAGCTTCCAGGCGGTGGGGGCGAACCTGCCGGTGATGCTGTCCTGGGCCGTGGTCATCGCCGCGCTGCTGTTTCTGGGCATCGTGCCGCTGTTTCTGGGGCTGTTCGTCGCCCTGCCGGTGCTGGGCCATGCCAGCTGGCACATGTATCGGCTGCTGATGCCGGACCCCGAGCCCGAACCATGAAAAACGGCGGCCCGAGGGCCGCCGATCATTGCGGTGACGCCGGGATCCCCAGGATCACTCGGCGTCGTCATTGGCCGCGCGGGCCGGCGGCGGCGCCAGTTTCGGGGTCACGCCATTGGCCAGCGGGTCTTCCTGGCGCTGGACCGAGCCTTCGAAATGGGCGCCGGATTCGATGGCGATGGTCTTGTGGATGATGTCGCCCTCGACCCGCGCGGTGGCGGTCAGGCGGACCTTGAGGCCGCGCAGGCGGCCGACGATGCGGCCGTTCACCACCACTTCCTCGGCGACGATCTCGCCGCGGATGGTGGCGCTTTCGCCGACGATCAGCTGGTGGGCGCGGATGTCGCCCTCGATCGTGCCCTCGACCTGGATGTCGCCCTCGGTCCGGATATTGCCGGTGACGGTCAGGTCGGAGGACAGCACCGAAGGCGCGGTGCGTGCCCGCGGGGCCGCGGCCGGCGGAAGGTCGTAACTCGTGTCAAGGCTGCGCGCCGATTCGGGCTCGGGGGTCGGCTGGGTGCGGGGGCCGGGTTCGGTAACACGGGTCTTAGAAAACATTTTGGGCTGCCTTGATGAAGCTCATGGGATTCACGGCACGGCCGTTCACGCGGACTTCATAGTGAAGATGCGGGCCGGTCGATCTGCCGGTATTGCCCATATCACCGATCTGGCTGCCGCGCGATACCTTTTGGCCCACCTTCACGCGAATCTTGGACAGGTGGCCATAGCGGGTTTCGGTGCCCAGCTCGTGCCGGATCTTGATCAGGTTGCCATAGCCGCGTTGCCAGCCGGCGAAGATCACCGTGCCCTCGGCCGTGGCATAGATCGGCGTGCCGACCGGGGCGGCCATGTCGATGCCCTCATGCGCGCGGCCCCAGCGGCGGCCGAAGGGCGAGGTATAGCGGAAGGCCGATTTCACTGGCATGGCCAGCGGCATCTTCTCGACCGCGATGCGATAGCTGTTCATCTGGTCCAGGGTGATCAGGATCTCGCTGGCCTTGGCCTCGCCCTGGCTGATCTCGGCATTGCCGCTGGAGGAATAGCCGACCGGGTTCAGCGGGCCGCCCTGGCCGACATAGCCGCGGCGCACGGTGCGCAGGATCTCGTCCGGGTTCATGCCGACGCTGCGGAACATGTCGTCCAGCGGCTTGACCGAGACGGTCACGGCGTCTTCCAGCTGCGACAGGATGGCGTCGTTGCGGGCGATGATCTGGTCGCGCTCCAGCGTGACGGCCTCGGCCAGGCGGCGGGCGTCCTCGGCCTGCTGCACCGCCTCGATGCGCTGGCCGGCGGCCTGTTTCAACTCGCCCGCCAGGATGTCCAGCGCGGCCTGCAATTCGGCGGTGCGGGCGGGGCCGGCAGCGCCTTCGGGCGCGGCCAGCGCCTCGGCCTGCTGGCGGGCCTTGACCGCGCCGTGCAGCTCGGCCTGCACCGCGCCCAGGCCGGTTTCCAGCTCGCGGCGCTGCGCCTCGGTTTCCAAAAGCAGCGACTGCATGTGCGAGACCTGGTCCAGCGCCACGGCGAAGCGGTTCTGCGCCGCCACCGCCTCGGCGGCGCGGCGGTCGCGTTCGGCGGACAGATCGGTCAGCCGCGCTTCCAGCGCGCCTTGCGTCAGCCGGGCCTGCTGGCGCACCGAGCCGGCGCCGATCGCGTCGATGACCAGGATCGAGCTGGCGATGATCGTCCAGCCGAAGACCAGCGCGAGGCCGCCCAGGGCAAGAAGCTGCGTGGCCGGACGCAGCCGCAGAAAGCGGGTGGTCTTGTCCGACTTCAGGAATAGGCGCTGTTCTGGCAGCCAGCGCTCAAGCACCGAATTCAGGCTGTGGGTGATCCGCAATGTCCCAGGTCCATGTTGTTTCGGCCGACCTGCCGGGCAAAGGCGGTCATGGCTGCGCACGGATAAATCCGACCTGTGATCAAAGCGCAACAGGGGCGGAGGGTTTATGTGCCGCTTGGGCGGATTGATGCCGATCGCCCCCGCCAGGCGGGTGGATCTGTGCCGGAGCAAAGGCCCCTTTTGATACAACCGTGGATTGCAAGACTGAACCAGTCCAATCAATATGTGAAAGTTTGAAGATAATTTGATGCACTGGTCGGTTCGATCCGCATCCCGCGTGGCGGCGGGGGCTTGCGGCGGCCGGCCAGGATTTCTGCCCATGAATTAGGCAGGCCGGTCCGGCCCAGGGGCAGATCGGGCGATGGCGCGCGGGATTCGCCCCCGGGGCGGCGGAACCGCGCGGCTTGCGGCGGCGTTTGCGGCGGTTTCAGGCGATCTCATAGGGCAGCGGGCCGGGGCGATCCGCCGGGATGCGGATATGGCGGTCCACCGGCGGCACCGAACGCTGGTGGCAGTTCGGCCGCGGGCAGATCCGGCAGGACACGCCGATCGGCTCGAACAGCTGCGGATTGCCGATGTCCAGCCCGTCGGCATAGACCACGTCGCGGGCATGGCTGATTTCGCAGCCCAGGCCGATGGCAAAGCGGCGCACCGGCGCGCCGAAGGCGCCGGCGGGCTTGGACACGTCCCGCGCCAGCAGCAGGTAACGCTTGCCGTCCGGGGTCTCGGCCAGCTGGCGCAGGAAGCGGCCGGGGGTCTCGAAGGCCTGGTGCACGTTCCACAAGGGACAGGCGCCGCCGAAGCGGGCGAATTGCATGCGCGTGGCGGAATGGCGCTTGGTGATGGTGCCGGCCTGGTCGACGCGGACGAAAAAGAACGGCACGCCGCGGTCGCCGCCGCGCTGCAGGGTCGAGAGCCGATGCGCCACCTGCTCCAGAGAGGCGTGGAACAGATGCGCCAGCCGCTCCAGATCGTGCCGTTCGGCCCGCGCGGTGGCCAGGAAGCGGGCATAGGGCATCATCGCCGCGCCGGCGAAGTAATTCGCCAGCCCCAGCCGGGCGATGTCGCGGGCCGAGGCGCTGCGGAACCGCGCCAGTTCCAGCGTCGCCTCCAGGAGGTCGCCGCGCGTCTCCAGTGCCAGCAGGTGCAAGAGCTGGAAGGCTTGCGTGGCGGGCTCGGCGGCGGCGTTCAGGGTGATGCGCTTGCCGTCGCGCAGATAGACCGGGCCGCTGCCCAGCTCGGCCATCACCACCTCGATGCCGCGCTCGGCCAGGGCGGCGATGGCGCGGTCCAGCGGGCGCAACTCGGGGCGGATGCGGGCGAAATGCTCGGCGGCGTGGTCCACCGCGTCGATATAGTTGTCGCAATAGTGGAAGAAGTCGCGCACCTCCTCCCAGGGCGAGGGGGTGGCGTTCTGCGCCCCGGCCCCCAGCGCCTCGTCCAGCGCGGCCAGCCGTTCCTGCCCCTCGCGATGGGCGCGATAAAGGTCCAGGAAGGCGCGCGCCAGCGCCGGCGCATTGGTCGCGGCCAGCCGCAGGTCGGCGCGGGGCGGCGCGCTGTCGAACAGCGGATCGGCCAGCGCCTCGGCCATGTCCATCACCATGCGCTCGGCATCGCCGACCGCCATGGCACCCAGGTCCACCGAGAACTCGGAGGCCAGCTTCAGCAGCACCCCGGCCGAGACCGGGCGATGGTTGTTCTCCATTTGCGACAGATAGGGCAGCGACACGCCCAGCCGGTCGGCAAAGGCGCGCTGGGTCAGGCCGGCGCGGGCCCGCGTCTCGCGCAGGGCGACGCCGGCATAGATCTTTTGTGTGGCCATGCGAGTCCTCTTTGCAAAGCAGCCATACGCTTTGCAAAGGCGTTGCCGCAAGGGGGATCTAGCGGCCGGCGATGACCTGCCTTTCGCGGATCATGACCCAGAGGATGAAGCCGATCGAGGCCAGGGCCGACCCGGCCATGATGACCAGAAGCGGCGCCGCCCCCGATTCGTCGTGCAAGAGCGCGCCGGCCAGCGCCGCCAGCCCGGCGCCGCCCGCCACCGCCATGGCGCCGCCCAGCCCGCTGGCGGTGCCGGCGAGTTCGGGGCGCACGCTCATCATCCCGGCATTGGCATTGGGCAGCACCATGCCGTTGCCCAGCCCCATCAGCCCGACCGCGCCGAAGAAGACCAGCGGCGTCAGCCCGCCCATCAGGTCCACCGCCAGCGCCAGCGCCAGGAAGACCGAGCAGATCAGCGCCCCCGACAGGATCATCCGGTTCATGCCGATGCGGGTCGAGAACCGCGCCGAAAGGTAATTCCCCAGCGCATAGCCGATCGAGGGGCCGGCGAACCAATAGCCGACCTCGGCCGGCGACAGGTGCAGCACCACCTGGCCGACGAAGGGCGCGCCGCCCAGATAGGCATAGAACGACCCGGCGCTGAGCGTCGCCGCCAGCGCATAGCCCCAGAACCGCTGCGAGCGGGCCAGAACCGGATAGGTCGCGACCTGCCGGCGCAGCGGCACGCCGCCACCGCGCGCCGTCTCGGGCAGGTCGAAGGCGCAAAGCGCCATGACCGCCAGCCCGGTCAGGCCCATGGCGACGAAGCTGGCGCGCCAGCCCAGGGTCTCGTCCAGCACGCCCCCCAGCGTCGGCGCGATCATCGGCACCAGCGACATGCCCATGGTGACATAGCCGATCATGCTGGCCGCCTGCTCGGCCGGCACGATGTCGCGCACCACGGCGCGGCTGATGACGAAGCCGGTGGTGGCGACGGCCTGGATCAGGCGGAAGACCATGAACCAGGCGGCATCCCTGGCCAGCAGCGCCCCCACGGTCGCCAGCAGGAAGATCGCAAACGAGCCCAGCACCACCGGCCGGCGGCCATAGCGGTCGCTGATCGGGCCGCAAAGCAGTTGCAGCACCGCGCTGACCCCCAGGAAGGCCGAGACGGAAAGCTGCATGAAGCCGTATTCCACGCCGAAATCCCGCGCCATGGCCGGCAGCGAGGGCAGGAAGATGTTCATGGAAAGCGCCCCGGCGGCCGAGATCGAAACCAGGGTCAGAATGCTTGGCCGGCGGGGAAGGGAGGGGGTCGCGCTGCTCATGCCCGCACCTTTGCCCGGTCGGCGGGCAAAGGCAATCGCCTGTTTACAGGGCTCTGTTTCGCGTCAATGCGCAGAACTGCCGAAATCGTGGAAGATCAGGAAGGCGCCCAGGCAGATGCAGGCAAAGCCCGCCGCCACGTTCCAGGTCAGCCGCTCGCCCAGCCAGGCCCAGGAGAACAGCACGAAGACCGACAGGCTGATCACCTCCTGGATGGTCTTGAGCTGCGCGGCGTTGAAATGGCCGTAGCCGCTGCGGTTCGCCGGCACCTGCAGCACATATTCGAAGAAGGCGATGCCCCAGCTGACCAGGATCACCAGCAGAAGCGGCGCGGCCTTGAATTTCAGATGCCCGTACCAGGCGACGGTCATGAACAGGTTCGACAGGATCAGCAGGCCGATGGTGACGAAGGGCACCGGCAGGTTCATTCAGCGCGATCCCAGCTGCGATGCTTTTCCAGGTTGCCGAAGCGGGTGAAGCGGCCCTCGAAGGACAGCTCGACCGTGCCGATCGGGCCGTGGCGCTGCTTGCCGATGATGACCTCGGCCTTGCCGTGGCAGGATTCCATGACCTGCTGCCAGGTGGCCATCTTGTCGAGGTCGTGGTCGGCGGGCTTTTCGCGCTCGCGGTAATATTCCTCGCGGAAGACGAACATGACGATGTCGGCATCCTGCTCGATCGAGCCGGATTCGCGCAGGTCGGACAGCTGCGGGCGCTTGTCCTCGCGGCTCTCGACCTGGCGCGACAGCTGCGAGAGCGCGATGACCGGGATGTCCAGCTCCTTGGCGACGGCCTTGAGGCCCTGGGTGATCTCGCTGACTTCGTTCACGCGGCTGTCCTTGGCCGAGGCGGCGCGCAGCAGCTGCAGATAGTCCACGATCAGCAGGTCCAGCCCCATGGTGCGCTTGAGCTTGCGGGCCCGCGCCGCCAGCTGGTTGATCGGCAGGGCGGGCGTGTCGTCGATGTAAAGCGGGCAGTTCTGCAGGTCGTGGGCGGCCTTGACGAAGCGGCGGAACTCGTCCTCGGTCATGTCGCCGCGGCGGATCGCCTCGCTGGGCACCTCGGCGGCCTCCGAGAGGATGCGCGCGGCCAGCTGCTCGGCCGACATCTCGAGGCTGAAGAAGCCGACGACGCCGCCCGCCACCGTGCCATGCGTGCCGTCGGGCAGCTCGCCCAGGCGATGCGCCTTGGCGACGTTGAAGGCGATGTTGGTGGCCAGCGAGGTCTTGCCCATCGAGGGCCGCCCGGCCAGGATGATCAGGTCCGAGCGGTTCAGCCCGCCCATCTTGCCGTCCAGGTCGACCAGCCCGGTCGAGATGCCCGACAGCCCGCCGCCGCGGCTGAAGGCGGCATTGGCGGCGTTCAGCGCCCCGGTGACGGCGGCCAGGAAGCTCTGGAAGCCGCGCTCGGCCACGCCCTGCTCGCCCAGCTTGTAGAGAACCTGCTCGGCCTCCTTGATCTGCTCCTCGGCGGAATCGCTGACCGTGACGGTGGCGGCACGCGCGGCGATGTCCTGCCCCAGCCCGATCAGCTCGCGGCGCAGGGCGAATTCGCGGATCATCTGCGCATAATCGCGCGCGGCATGGGACGAGATCGCCGCCCCGGCCAGCCGCGCCAGATAGGCCGGGCCGCCCAGTTCCTTCAGGCCGGCGTCATGCTCCATGAAGGCCTTGATCGTGACCGGGCTCGCCAGGGCGTTCCTGGCGATGCGCTCGGCGCAGATCTCGTAGATGCGGCGGTGGACCGGGTCGTAGAAATGCCCGGCCTGGATGATGCGCGAGACGTGGTCGTAGACCTCGTTATTGGTCAGCAGCGCGCCCAGCAATTGCTGCTCGGCCTCGATCGAGAAGGGCACCGCCTGGGCGGCGGCGGCCTCGGCGATCTCGCCGGGCTTCCTGATTTCGACGGCGCGCAACTCGCTCATCCCATGGTCTCCGACCTTCGACTCGGCTGGGAGCCGTTATCCACCTTATGCGCCCCGCGGTCCATCGGGATATGCTGTGGATAAGCTGTGGACGGAATGCCGCCCCTCGCGCCGGTGGCCAGGGCGGCATGGGTATTTGGGCAACAGAGAAGAATGGAGCGCCGCGCCCGTCTTCTTCGTTCATCAAATACCCATGCGGCCGTGCCGAGAGGCGCCGTGGTTGCGCGTCTGGCGCCGGATCAGGGATGCGCGGCCTGCCAGGCGCGGGGATCGGTCAGGAAGCTTTCGACCTCGGCGAGCGTTGCCTGGTCGTAGAAGCCCTGCGCCTTGGCCTCGGCCAGCACGTCCCACCAGGTGCAGAGATGGTGCAGCCGGACGCCATGGTCGGCCAGGCGCTGCGTGGTTTCCGGGAAGATGCCGTAATAGAAGATGACCGCCGTATGGCCGCAGGTGGCGCCGGTCTCGCGGATCGCGTCGACGAAGCTCAGCTTCGAGCCGCCGTCGGTGGTCAGATCCTCGACCAGCAGCACGCGCTGGCCCTCGGTCATGGCGCCCTCGATGCGGGCGTTGCGGCCGTAGCCCTTGGGCTTCTTGCGCACATAGGTCATCGGCAGTTCCAGCCGCTCGGCCACCCAGGCGGCGAAGGGGATGCCCGCCGTCTCGCCGCCGGCGACGTTGTCGAAGGCGGCGAAGCCCGCCTCGCGCAGCACCGTCGCCGCCAGGAAATCCATCAGCGTCGCGCGGATGCGCGGAAAGCTGATCAGCTTGCGGCAGTCGATATAGGTCGGCCCCTTCAGCCCCGAGGCATAGGTATAGGGCTCGGCGGCGTTGAAATGCACCGCCTTGATCTCCAGCAGCATGCGGGCGGTCAGCCGGGCGATTTCCTCGCGCGGGGGAAAGGGCAGGGTCATGCGGGATCCTCGAGGTGCCAGTAGAGCGGGAAGCCGGGGTCGAAGACGGTGACGGTCTCGTCGCCGGCCGGGATATGGGTCGGATATGCGGCAGGCGTGTCGCGCTTCACCAGGCGGATGCGGTCCTGGTTCGGCGCCATGCCGTAGAAGCCGGCGCCGTGGAGCGAGGCGAAGCCTTCCAGCCGGTCGAGCGCATCCTCCTCCTCGAAGACCTGCGCGAGGATCGACATGGTGTTCGGCGCGGTGAAGCAGCCGGCGCAGCCGCAGGCCGATTCCTTGGCGCGGTCCGGGTGCGGCGCCGAATCGGTGCCCAGGAAGAAACGCGCGTCCCCCGAGGTCGCGGCGCGGCGCAGCGCCAGCCGGTGGGTTTCGCGCTTGGCGACCGGCAGGCAGTAGTAATGCGGCCGGATGCCGCCCGCCAGGATGTGGTTGCGGTTGATGACCAGGTGATGCGTGGTGATGGTGGCGCCGATATCCTCGTTCGCCGCGACGTAATCCACCCCGTCCGAGGTGGTGACATGTTCCATCACCACCCGCAGGCCGGGGGTGGCGCGGCGGATCGGGTCCAGGACGCGGTCGATGAACACGGCCTCGCGGTCGAAGATGTCCACCGCCGGATCGGTGACCTCGCCATGGACGCAGAGCGGGATGCCGGCCTGGGCCATGGCCTCGAGCACGCCGCGCACCTTGTCGAAATCGCGCACGCCCGAGGCCGAATTGGTGGTCGCCCCGGCCGGGTAGAGCTTGACCGCCGAGATGATTCCCTGCGCATGGGCGGCCAGCACATCGGCCGGATCGCTGGTTTCGGTCAGGTAGAGCGTCATCAAGGGACGCAACGTCATTTCCGGGGCCAGGGCGGCGCGGATGCGGTCGCGATAGGCCGCGGCCTGCGCCCCGGTCACCACCGGCGGCACCAGGTTCGGCATGATGATCGCCCGGCCGAAATGGCCGGAAAATGAAGCCACTGCCTGCAGCATGGCGCCATCGCGCAGATGCAGGTGCCAGTCGTCGGGGCGTCGGAGCGTCACGGATTTGGTCATGATTTTCCCTCTATACCGGGTGCGGCAGCAAGGCCATAGGGCAAAGATCCCGTCCACCGGGGCTCTTGGCATTTCGTCGCCATGGGCGCAGCCTTGCCCGCCTGTTGTTCGCTTAAAGGGAATTCGTGATGGGTTTCGGCAAGATGAATTATGCGGCGATGCAGGCGCCGCTGCTGCTGTGGCAGCAGATGGCGCGCATGGCCTGGGAATCGCAGATGGTCATCGCCCTGCGGACGGCGGGGATGATGGGGCTGTTGCGCCAGGACGCGGCCGAGCCGCAGCGCATGGTGGTCGAGAAGGCCGATGCCGCCTCCGAGGCGCTGCATGCCGCGCTGCGCGCCGCCGGGCGGGGCGAGCGGGCTGACCGGGTGATGGCGGCGGCGCTGCGGCCCTATCGCAAGCGCACCCGCGCCAATGTGCGGCGCCTTTCGGGCAAGGACTGACGGGCGACCGGCCAGGCCGGCCCGCCGGAAAGGAAGAACGCGCCCCGGCGAGGGCGCGTTTCGGTTTTCGGATCGAGCCCTTGCGGGTTCAGATGCGGGTTCAGATCAGCTTGCCCATGGCGACCGCGGTGTCGGACATGCGGTTCGAGAAGCCCCATTCGTTGTCATACCAGGTCAGGATGCGGCACAGCTTGCCCTCCATCACCTTGGTCTGGTCCATGTGGAAGACCGAGCTGTGGCTGTCGTGGTTGAAGTCCGAGGAGACCAGCGGCTCGTCGGTATAGCCCAGGATGCCTTTCAGCGGGCCGTCGGCGGCGGCGCGGATGGCCTGGTTGATTTCCTCGACCGAGGTGTCGCGGGCGGCTTCGAAGACCAGGTCCACGACCGAAACGTTGGGCGTCGGCACGCGGATCGCCACGCCGTCCAGGCGGCCCTTGAGTTCGGGCAGCACCAGGCCCACGGCCTTGGCCGCGCCGGTCGAGGTCGGGATCATCGACAGCGCCGCGGCGCGGGCGCGGTAGAGATCCTTGTGCATGGTGTCCAGCGTCGGCTGGTCGCCGGTATAGCTGTGGATCGTGGTCATGAAGCCGCGGGCGATGCCGATGCTGTCATTCAGCACCTTGGCCACCGGCGACAGGCAGTTGGTGGTGCAGCTGGCGTTCGAGACGACGATGTCGTCCTTGGTCAGCGTGTCGTGGTTCACCCCGAAGACGATGGTCTTGTCGGCATTGTCGCCGGGGGCCGAGATCAGCACCCGCTTGGCGCCGGTCGACAGGTGCGGCTGCACCTTTTCCTTGGAGGCGAAGATGCCGGTGCATTCCATGATGACGTCGATGTCGCCCCAGGGCAGTTCGGCCGGGTTGCGGATCGCGGTGACCTTGATCGGGCCGCGGCCGACGTCGATCGAATCGCCCGAGACCTTGACCTCGGCGGGGAAGCGGCCATGGACCGAGTCGTAGCGCAGCAGATGCGCATTGGTTTCGACCGGGCCCAGGTCGTTGATCGCCACGACCTCGATATCATTGCGCCCCGATTCGATGATCGCGCGCAGCACGTTCCGACCGATCCGGCCAAAGCCGTTGATCGCTACCTTGACAGCCATAGGTTTCCTCCGCCGCTGATGATGTTCGCGCTGCAAATAGCCCGCATCGCCGGGGAAATGCAAATGCCTGCGAGCGGAAGGGGCGGAAACCGGGCCGAAAGGGCCATGCCGGGGCATTGTTGCGACATATGGTCGCTGCCGCGGCGTCCGGCCGGCGGCGCGGATGTCTGGCGCCGGCGGGGCGGGCCGCCTGCCGCGAGGGCCGATGCTGCAGAGCGGCGAATCGCCGCGCCGGGCGCCTCAGCGCCAGAAGCTGAGATATTCGATCAGGCCGGCGAATTCCTTGCCCAGGAACAGCGGCAGGTTCCAATGCAGCACCAGCGCATCCGCGGCGAAAAGGCCCAGGATCAGAAGCCCCAGCACCAGCGCGATCCGATTTGTCATGCCATCCGTCCCGTCCTTGCCGTTTTCCTGGCCCGCCGTCCCCTGGCCCGCCGTCCCCTGGCGCGATGCGCCGCTCCCGCCCCCTGCTAGGGCAGAGGCCGGGGCCGGGCAAGCCTTTGCGGCTGGCCGCCGGACGCGGTGCCGCGATCGGCGAGGGCACCAGCGCCGGGCGGCCTTGACGCGATGTGCCGGACGGCCCGGCCGTCGCGTGCCACGGGCCCGGTTGCCATGCGGTCCCGGTTGCCGTCTGCCATGTGCCGGCAGGCGGCGCGCCCGGCCTGCCTGGATGCCGTGCCGGGTGACCCGGACCGGATGCCGCGCCGGGCGGCCTGCTGCTGCGCGAAGCCGATGCGGTACGATGCCGTGCGGGGCGACCCGTGCGGCGCGTGGCGGCCCGGGGCCGCGTCGGGTGGTCGGCGAGGCCGCGGCGCGTGGCGGCGGCCTTGCCACGGCCTGCCGGATCGCGGGTGCCGGCGCCCATCAGCCGGGCGGGGCTTGCGGTTCTTCCTCCTCTCCCTCCTCCTCGGTCTCCTGGGCGATCAGGAACAGGTCGCCCGCCGCCTCCATGCGGCGGATCGTGACCACGACCTGGTCCATCGCCTCCTCGGCATCGCGGGCCGAGACCTTGCCGAGCGCCTCGATCTCTTCGCGCATCGATTCGGCCAGGCGCGAGGAAATGCCGCCGAGCAGGAAATCCACGGTCTCGCGCGCCGGGCCGCGGGCGCCGGCCAGCGCCTTGAGCAGCACGGGATTGTCCACCTCGCGCAGGATGCGGGCGATGTCGCGCCGGTCGATGCGGCGCGGGATATGCGCCCAGGTGAAGATGGTCTTGCGCACCTCGCCGGCAAAGGCGGCATCATCGTCCTCGAGCCCGGCCAGGACGCTGTCGCGCATGCTGGAGGGCGAGAAGTTCAGGATCGCGCCGACCTTTTCGCCGGCCTTGCCCTCCAGCGCCGGCTGCGGCACGGCGTCGGCGGCCTGGATCAGCGCCCGGCCGATGCGTTGCAGCGCCTCGGGGGTGATGCCGCCGGTCAGCGACATGGCATAGGCGATCTGGCGGGCGCGTTCCTGGTCCAGCAGGCCGAACACCTCGGCCGCGCGCGGCACCGGCAGTTTCGAGAACATCACCGCCCCGATCTCGACCGCTTCGGTCCGGGCCAGTTCGGCCAGGAGCGCGGGCGGCAGGGCGGCGATGCTGTCCCAGGGATCGCCGGCCCCGTGCAGCGCCGCCATGCGCCGCAGCTGGTCGGTCGTATCGGGCGAGAGATGGCCGTCGAGCAGGTCCAGGGTGCCGTCGATGTCGCCCGGAAAGGACAGGCCGACCGCCTCCAGCCGGTCGCAGAACTCGGCCACGATGGCATTGCGCGTCTCGCGGTCGATCATGCCCATCAGCGCCATTTCCTGCGCCAGGTCGGTCTGCAGTTCGGGCGGCAGCCGGGCCAGGTCGATATCCCCGCCCTCGGCCAGCACCAGCCGCACGATCACCGCCGCCTTTTGCCGCGGACTGAGCCCCGCCGTCGCCCCGAGCGCCGGAACACCCATGGATTGCCCCCGATTCCAAACCTGTCGGGGGCAATCTGGCAGGGAAAAGCGAACAGGCGGTTAATGCGCGCCGTTTTCCCCGAAGACCCGGGCGAAAATCGTGTCCACATGCTTGGTGTGATAGCCGAGGTCGAACTTCTCCTCGATCTCGGCGGGGGAAAGCGCGGCCGTCACCTCGGCGTCGCCCAGCAGCTCGGTCTTGAAATCGGCGCCCTGTTCCCAGACCTTCATGGCGTTGCGCTGCACCAGGCGATAGGCGTCCTCGCGGCTGACGCCGGCCTGGGTCAGGGCCAGAAGCACGCGCTGCGACATGACCAGCCCCTTGAACTTGTTCATGTTCTTCAGCATGTTCTCGGGGTAGACCACCAGCTTTTCGATCACGCCGGCCAGGCGGTTCAGGGCGAAGTCCAGGGTGATCGTCGCATCCGGGGCGATGCCGCGCTCGACCGAGGAATGGCTGATGTCGCGTTCGTGCCACAGCGCCACGTTCTCCATCGCCGGCACCACGGCCATGCGCACCAGGCGGGCCAGGCCGGTCAGGTTCTCGGTCAGGACCGGGTTCCTTTTATGCGGCATGGCCGAGCTGCCCTTCTGGCCGGGGCTGAAATATTCCTCGGCCTCCAGCACCTCGGTGCGCTGCATGTGGCGGATCTCGATGGCGATGTTCTCGATCGAGCTGGCGATCACGCCCAGCGTGGCAAAGAACATCGCATGGCGGTCGCGCGGGATGACCTGGGTCGAGATCGGCTCGGGCGAGAGGCCCATCTTGGCGCAGACATGTTCCTCGACCGCCGGGTCGATATTGGCGAAGGTGCCGACCGCGCCCGAGATGGCGCCGGTCGCCACCTCTTCGCGGGCGCGCAGCAGGCGTTCGCGGCCGCGCGCCATCTCGGCGTAGAAGCGGGCGAAGGTCAGGCCCATGGTGGTCGGCTCGGCATGGATGCCGTGGCTGCGGCCGATGCGCACGGTGTCCTTGTGCTCGTAGGCGCGTTTCTTCAGCGCGGCCAGCACCTTGTCCATGTCGGCCAGCAGGATGTCGGCGGCGCGCACCAGCTGCACGTTCAGCGTGGTGTCAAGCACGTCCGAGCTGGTCATGCCCTGGTGGACGAAGCGCGCCTGCTCGGCGCCGATATGCTCGGCCAGGTGGGTCAGGAAGGCGATGACGTCATGCTTGGTCACGGCCTCGATCTCGTCGATGCGGGCGACGTCGAATTCGACGTCCTTGGCCTTCCAGACGGCCTCGGCATTCTCGCGCGGGATCACGCCCAGGTCGGCCTGGGCGTCGCAGGCATGCGCCTCGATCTCGTACCAGATGCGGAACTTGGTCTCGGGCGACCAGATGGCGACCATTTCGGGACGGGCATAGCGCGGGATCATGCGGGGCTCCTTGGGTTTGCCGGGGTTTTAGCGACAAGGCCCCGCACCCGCAACCGCAGCCGGCAGGGGCACGGCGGCCCCTGCACGGCCGCTGCCGATTCAGGCCAGGACCAGCGGCTGGCCGTTCTGCGCATGGCGCTGCGCCAGCTTGCGCGCCTTGCGCCCCGAGGCCAGCATCCGCGCCCCCTCGGGGGCATGGCTGCGCGCGGCCAGTTCGGGGAAGATGGCAAGGATTTCCCCGACCGCCGGGGCGGGCAGGGCGGCAAGGGCCTGCGGGCCCAGATAGAGCGATTCGGTCGCGGCGCCGTTGGCCCGGACCACCTCGTGCCGGTCGAAGAGGATATGGACATATTCCACCTCGGCCAGGTCTGTGGCGCGCTCGACGCCCTCGATCTGCAAGAGCTGCTTGGCGGCGACCAGGATCTCGTCGGTGCCGAACATCCGCTGCGCGATGCGCGAGCGCAGCAGGATCCGGTGCTGCGGCGAGACGGTCAGGTTCGCCGAGGGCATGTTCGGCCCCAGTGCCCCGGCCTTGATGCGGACGGGCATCAGCCGGGCGTCATGGGCGGCCAGCCGGTCGGCGGCAAAGCGGCGGCGGCCGATCCAGCGGACCGGCTGCGGGCCGTGGTCGGCCGTCAGCACCAGATCGCCCACCGACAGGCATTCGACCGGAACCGGGCCATCGGGCGTGTCGATCAGCGTGCCGGCGGTGAAGCAGGGAAAGACGTCGTCGTCGTCAAGGACCAGCGTGCCGGCGGGATTGTAGGCGATGTTGACCACCAGCGTGTCAAGCAGGTTCTGCACCGCTGACAGAACCGGGCCGGTCAATACACCGCCGAGGTCCGAGATGTTCACATTCGCAAGATTGATTTGCTGTCCAAGGATGGTGCCGGTGATCTTGACGCCGATATGGTCCTTGTCCAGGGGCTGGTCGGAGACGAAATAGGTGTCCTCGCCGTCCACGACGAAAGAGCCGTTGATCGGGTTCAGTTGCACCTTGAGCTGGGCAACCAATGGAACGCCCACGCTGGCCGCTGCCGAGGACAGCGTGCCGGTGCCTGCGAAGGTGCCGCCCGACAGCAGCGGATTGCCCTCGCCATCCACCAGCGAGACATCGTCGCCCCGGCGCAGCGTGGTGGCCTGCGAGGCATCCACGTCATATTGCGCAAATTGGGTCGAGCCGGCGAGTCTGTTCAGCAGGAGATTGCTGCCGAGACTGAGAACCGGGGTCGCGGCCTCCAGGTCGATGGTCGCATCAGGTATTTCAGTGAAAAAAGGCATTCTAGGATCCTGTAGCAGGCCGGGTCTTGCCCATGCCGGAGGCTGAAAGCAGGCATCCGCCGATCAGGGGGCCGGTGGCTGCCGCGCGCCATACAAAAGACGGTTCGCAGGGCATGGCAAGGGGCAAGCGCGGTTCCGCGCCCAGATTCTCGCATTTTTTCAGACAAATTGATCCTTTTCGCGCTTTTGCCGGGTCCGACGGATCGGACCGGTCCGCTGGCCTGCATCTGCGGCCGGCGGGCTCTTGTCACGAAAGGGGCAGCGCATGGGTCAAGGCGATGGGTCCGGCCTTTGGCTGACCCGGCCTCGGCCGGTGGCGCCCCGTGTTCGACGCCATCAGCGTGCGGCACCGTGGCGGCCTTGCGCGCGGGCCAGGCGTCGCTGCGCCTGGGCGTGACCGGTGCTTCGGCGCCGCATCGCGGGCGGGAAGGCGGTCCTGCGGCGGCGGCATGGCGGACGGCCCGCGCCGCCCGCTTTGCGGCGGCCCGTCCCGCCCCAGGGCAAGGCCTTGGAGACCGCGGCGTCGCAGATCCTGCCGGTGATGCGCCGGATCGCCGCTTGTTGCCCTTGATCCGAATGAAAAAGCCGCCCCGAAGGGCGGCTTTCCGTCGCTGTCCCAGCCGTTCAGCAGCTGTAATACATCGCGTATTCGATGGGATGGGGGGTATGCTCATAGGCATAGACCTCTTCCCATTTCAGCTTGATGTAGCCTTCCAGCTGGTCGCGGGTGAAGACATCGCCGGCCAGCAGGAAGTCCATGTCCTTCTCCAGTTCCTCCAGCGCCTCGCGCAGGCTGCCGCAGACGGTCGGGATCTCGGCCAGCTCCTCGGGCGGCAGGTCGTAGAGATCCTTGTCCGAGGCCGGGCCGGGGTCGATCTTGTTCTTGATGCCGTCAAGGCCGGCCATCAAGAGCGCCGCGAAGGCCAGGTAGGGGTTCGCGGCCGGATCGGGGAAACGGGCCTCGACGCGCTTGGCCTTGGGCGATTCGGTCCACGGAATGCGCACGCAGCCCGAGCGGTTGCGGGCCGAATAGGCGCGCAGCACCGGGGCCTCGAAGCCGGGGATCAGCCGCTTGTAGCTGTTGGTCGCCGGGTTGGTCAGCGCATTGAGCGCCTTGGCGTGCTTGAGGATGCCGCCGATGAAATACAGCGCCTCCTGGCTGAGGTCGGCATATTTGTCGCCGGCGAACAGCGGCTTGCCGTCCTTCCAGATCGACATGTTCACATGCATCCCCGAGCCGTTGTCGCCCTTCATCGGCTTGGGCATGAAGGTCGCGGTCTTGCCATAGGCGGCGGCGACGTTGTGGATGACGTATTTGTATTTCTGGATGTTGTCGGCCTGCTCGACCAGCCCGCCGAAGATCATCCCCAGCTCGTGCTGGGCGGTGGCGACCTCGTGGTGGTGCTTGTCGACCTTGATGCCCATGCGCTTCATGGTCGAGAGCATCTCGCCGCGGATGTCCTGGGCGGCGTCGATCGGGTTCACCGGGAAATAGCCGCCCTTGTGGGCCGCGCGATGGCCGAGGTTGCCGTCCTCGTAGACGGTGTCGGTGTTCCAGGCGGCATCGACCGAATCAAGCTCGAACGAGACCTTCTGCGGCGTCACCGAATAGCGCACGTCGTCGAACAGGAAGAACTCGGCCTCGGGGCCGAAATAGGCGGTATCGCCGATTCCGCTGGATTTCAGATAGGCCTCGGCCTTCAGCGCGGTGCCACGCGGGTCGCGGGCATAGGGCTCGCCCGTGTCGGGCTCGACGACGTTGCAATGCACGCAGAGCGTCTTTTCGGCATAGAACGGGTCGATATAGGCCGAGGCGGCGTCCGGCATCAGCTTCATGTCGGACTGGTCGATCGACTTCCAGCCGGCGATCGAGGAGCCGTCGAACATGAAGCCTTCCTCGAAGAAGTCCTCGTCCACCAGGTCGGCGACCAGGGTCACGTGCTGCAGCTTGCCCTTGGGATCGGTGAAGCGGACGTCGACATATTCGACCTCTTCCGTCTTCATCAGATCCAGAACGTCCTTGACTGTCATTGGGATCCTTCCTCCATCAGTCTGCCCGGCGCCGCCGCGGGGCAAGGGTCATCGGTTTCTTTGTGCGGGTCGGGCGGGATCAGACCGCGTCGTCGCCGGTCTCGCCGGTGCGGATGCGGATGGCCTGTTCGACCGGGATGATGAAGATCTTGCCGTCGCCGATCTTCTCGGTGCGCGCGGCCGAGACGATGGCATCGACGGCGGCCTCGACCAGGTCGTCGGGCAGCACCATCTCGATCTTCACCTTGGGCAGGAAGTCCACGACATACTCCGCGCCGCGATAAAGTTCGGTATGGCCCTTCTGCCGGCCGAAGCCCTTGACCTCGGTGACCGAGAGACCCTGGACGCCGACTTCCTGAAGCGCCTCTTTCACATCGTCCAGTTTGAAGGGCTTGATGATGGCTTCGACTTTCTTCATCGCCTGATCCTTCTCTCGCGACTTGCCTGCGACCTGATTGGCGGGTTTGATGATGCGGGTAAATGGGGCAGGGCCCGGATCGCGCGGCGGATCGCATCTGCCCGGCCGATATGCGCATATTTCGTGCAGCAAGATTATAATTTAGGCAGACAGCATGCTTCACGGCACCGAAATCCTGACGACCGCCCAAATGCGCGCCATCGAATCCGCCGCCATGGCCAGCGGGCAGGTGACGGGCGCGGAACTGATGGAGCGCGCCGGCCGCGCCGTCGCCGGCCAGATCCGGCTGCGCTGGGCCAGGCCGGGCCTGGTGGCGGTGCTGTGCGGACCGGGCAACAACGGCGGCGACGGCTATGTGGTGGCGCGGCTTTTGCACCAGGCGGGCTGGCAGGTGCGGGTGCTGGGGATGGAAAACCGGCCGGGGCCGGATGCGGCGCGGATGAAGGCCGAATGGCAGGCGCTGGGCCCCGTCCTGCCCCTGACCCAGGACGCCCTGCGCGCCGGGCCCGATGCGGATGTCTATGTGGATGCGGTCTTCGGCACCGGTCTCACCCGCCCGCCCGAGGGCGAGATTGCCGCGATCCTGGACTATCTGGGCGGTTCGGGTGGGGATTGGGCGTTCTTCCGCGAGCGGCTGGTGGCGGTGGACTGCCCCAGCGGGCTGTGCCTGGACAGCGGCGCCTTTCCCGGCCGGCCGCGCGAGCCCGGCGATTTCGACCTGCGCGCCCGCCTGACCGTCGCCTTCGACAGCCCCAAGCCGGGGCACCTGCTGGAGCGCGGGCCGGAATGCTGCGGCGAGCTGGTCATCGCCGATATCGGCCTGGCGGCGTGGCGGATCCGCCAGCCGAACGAGGGCGCGACCCCGTCAAGCATCACCCGCTTTCCCGCCGTCGAGGCCCTCTGGCCCGGTTTCGCCGTTCCCGATTCGCGCCGGTACCCGATGGCCGCCCGCCGGCAGGCATCCTGGCTGCGCAAGCAGGAGGCCGGCAGCGGCCACAAGTTCAGCCACGGCCATGCGCTGATCGTCGCTGGGGGGCCGGCCAGGGGCGGGGCGGCGCGCCTCTCGGCCCGCGCCGCGCTGCGTATCGGTGCCGGGCTGGTGACGCTGGCGCCGCCGGCCGAGGCCCTGCCGGAGCATGCCGGCCCGCCCGATGCGCTGATGCGCCGAGGCGTCGACGATCCGGCCGCGCTGCGGGACATGCTGGCCGACCCGCGGGTCAACGCGCTCTGCATCGGTCCCGGCTGCGGGGTCGAGCGCGCGGCGGCGCTGCTGCCCGCGATCCTGGGCGCGGGGCGGGCGACGGTGCTGGATGCCGATGCGCTGACCGCCCTGTCGCGCGACCCCGGCCTGATGGCGCTTTTGCACGAAAACTGCGTGCTGACCCCGCATGCGGGCGAATTCGGGCGCGTCTTTCCCGACCTTGCCGAGCGCCTCGAGCATCCGCGTCCGCCCGCCGCGGGTGGCCGCGACCAGGCCTCCGATCCGGCGCGGATGGCGCGGCGCCTGGCGGAACTGGCCGCTTATCGCGAGGCGTTGGCGAAAATGCGCGGGCCGCTCTATTCGCGCCTCGACGCCGCCCGCGACGCTGCGGCGCGCTGTGGCGCGGTGGTGCTGCTGAAGGGCCCCGACACGGTGATCGCCGCCCCCGACGGGCGCGCGCGCATCCATTCCGCCTTCGATGTTCCCTGGCTTGCCACCGCCGGTGCCGGCGACGTGCTGGCCGGGATCATCGCCGGCCTGCTGGCCCGCGGCCTGCCGGCGCTGGACGCCGCCAGCCTGGGCACGCTGGTCCATGCCAGGGCCGCGCGCCATGTCGGCCCCGGCCTGATCGCCGACGACCTGCCCGAGGCGCTGCCCGCGGTGCTGCGCCGGCCGGGGGGATGAAATTACCGCTCGCATGTGAAGCGCGGCTTTGCTAGAGAACGCGCCGTTGCGGGTGTGGCGAAATTGGCAGACGCACCAGATTTAGGTTCTGGCGCCGCAAGGCGTGGGGGTTCAAGTCCCTCCACCCGCACCATTCCCGCGTGAGGCGGATCGCCGCAGGAAGGCCGGTACGCCGGGCGGGTTTCCCCGCGGAATCGCGCTGTTGCCCGCGGGTCTGCCTTGGTCCCCTGTCCGGCCGGGCCTGGCCGCTTTGATCCCTATCAAAGCCTGCCGCCTCGAAATGTGCCCTTACGATGTGGCAATTGTCCGAGGATGGAAATGACCCGACTTTTCATGATTCTGCTGTCGATCAGCCTGACCACGCTTGCCGGGATCGGCGTGATCATCGTCCTGGCGATGGGATTTTACGATCTGCGCGCCATTCTCCTGGCTGCCGCCGGGGGCGCGGTCATCGCCTTGCCGATCACCTGGTATGTCGCGATGAAGCTGCGGGACACCATGGGCTAGCGCGGATTCGACTTAGTCCGGGTCATATCCGGCGGGCTCGAAGTAGTTCCGGCATTCCTCGGGGGTGAAGGCGGATAGACAGTCGGCGACGGCTGACCAGAGATCGTCAACGGTTCTGGTAGCGACCTTTCTGAGCAGTGCCTTGAGCTTGGAGAAAGCCATCTCGATGGGGTTGAAGTCCGGCGAGTATGGCGGGCGGAACAGGAGCCGTGCTCCAACTTTTTCGATGGCGTCGCGCACGCCGCTGATCTTGTGGGCGGGCAGATTATCCATGACCACGACGTCACCGGGGCGCAGCTCTGGTGCGAGCACCTGCTCGGCATAGGCGAGGAAGGCTGGTCCGTTCATTGGCCCATCGAGCAGCATCGGTGCCGCCATGCCAGATAGCCGCAGGCCCGCGGTAAAGGTGGTGGTCTTCCAATGTCCGTGTGGAATGGGCGCCCGGCATCGCTCGCCACATGGCGCTCGTCCTCGCAGCCGCGCCATCTTCGTGGATGCCGCGGTCTCATCGATGAAGATGAGCCTCTCGGGATCGAGATCGAGCTGGCCGTCGAACCAGGCTATGCGGCGGCGCAAGACATCGGGACGCTGCTGCTCTGAGGCATGCGCCGTCTTTTTTTGGCCGTCTTTTTTTGAACGTGATGCCGCGCCGGTCAAGAAACAGCCAGACCGTCGAGGGCGCCACCCGCACGCCGCGCTCGCCAGCAAGGCGCTCGCCGATCTCAGCAAGAGTGATGTCCGGTGTCTTCTCGATGAGGCCCGGAATGAAGGCCGCGTGCGTATCAAGCTTCGAGCGCGACGGCTGTCCCTGCTTGCGCGCTTCCATCTCGCCGGTCTCGCGATAGCGGCGATACCAGGCCCCGGCCGTCGAGATGCCGATGCGGAAGCGTCGTGCCGCCTCCCGCGTCGAAACCCCATCTTCGATCGCTGCAATTACCCGACCGCGAAGGTCTCCGCTCAGGCTCCTCGTCTCAGGCTCCTCGTCATCATCTCCTCCTGGCAAATCACAGGAGCAGTGAATCAGACATTGTTCATCGCGTGAATCCTCAAAGCGACCCGGTGTTCGTCAAATTCGCTCTAGACGACGTCTTCATTTGATTGATCCAGGCCATGGCGCATGCGCGGTCTGTGAAGGCTTTGAAGGATCCGACGATCTTCTCGCTTCCAAGGGCGATGCGTCGGAAGCGTTGGTCCGGCTGTGGTTGGGCTTGATCTGGGCGGTGGCCCGCATCTCCTCGGCGATGAACCGGCACAGGGCATCGGTGTCGCATCCGATATCTGCGATGACATGGCCGATGCCGGTGAGGCCGCAGATCAGCCCTTTCGCCTGCGGGCTGTCGGCCCAGTGGCCGGGCGTGATCGTGACCCGGATCGGCCGGCCGAACGCGTCCGCGGCCGCATGGGGTTGCGTCGTCAGCCCGCCGCGGGACCGGCCGATGGCGTGGGCCTCAAGCCCCCTTCTGCGAGGTCGCGTCGGCATGGACCTTCGAGATCGTCGCCTCGATCAGCACCCATTCGGAAGCGGGACCGGCGCCCAACGCCTTGAAAAGCCGTTCCCATGCCTCGGCGCGGTCCACCGCCGGAACCAGGTGCGGACCGTCTGCCAATGTCCCGGCGCCGGTGGCGGGTCGCGCCAGGGCTAAGCGCCCCGTGCCAGCCAGAGGATCGCGTCCGTGAACGGCCGGTCGTCGGCACCGCTGCGGCCCCGAGCACCGGCCTTGCCGGGCAGCAGCGGCCCGATTCGCTCTCATCGCCCGTCAGTCAACGTTCGCCTGCTCAAGATCGCCTGCGGCTTTCGATCTTGAATCAGAAACGGAAACGCCTGGAAATCCTCGGATGAAGACGCCGCCCACCCCTCAATAGATGTAGCGGATCTGCTCGGCCCAGAACCTTTCGATCCGGCGCCATTGCAGGTTCACCGCCTCGATCGGCGGGTCGTCCAGCACGCCGGACAGTTCCAGCCCTTCGGCATGGCGGGCGAACAGCCGCGCCACGCAATCGCGCACCTCTTGCCCTGCCGGGGTCAGTCGCACCCGGACCGCGCGGCGGTCCATCTCGCAGCGTTCATGGTGGACATAGCCCAGCTCGACCAGCTTCTTGAGATTGTAGGAGACGTTCGAGCCCTGATACATCCCGCGCGAACGCAGCTCGCCCGCCGTCACCTCCGACGTGCCGAGATTGTAGATCAGCAGCGCCTGCACCGGCGTCAGGTCCGAGCGGCCCAGCCGCTCGAACTCGTCCTTGACCAGGTCCAGCAAAAGCCGATGCAGCCGCTCCAGCATTTGCAGGCTTTCCAGATAGGCGTCGGCCCGGTTGGTCCGCGGCGGCACGGGCCGCAGGGCCGGCACCGTGTGGGCAGAGCTGCGCTGTTGCATAAGCGGGTTCCGTTCTTGGCCTCGTTTCCGCCACCATGGCGCAGATTTGCCAATCTTCGGTTAATCGCCGTGCAGTTTGCTAAAATTGCGCCTATTTCCGTGCCAGCCGCTGATGGGCAAAACCCGCCACGCGGTCCAGGATGGGCAGCAGCGCCTGCGGTCCGGGGCGGGCGTCGCCCAGCCGGGCGGTGATCCAGGGATACAGATCCTGGTCGTTTTCGCTCAGCAGCGCCTCGTAAAGGTCCAGCTCCTCGGGGCTCAGCCCATCAAGCTCGCTGTCCGAGAAGGGGCCCAGGATCAGGTCCATCTCCTTGGTGCCCCGCCGCCAGCTGCGCATCCGCAGCCGCTTCAGCCTTGCTTCGTTCTCGTCCACGCTTGCCCCCGGCTTGCCTGTCCGCGGCGCCGCCCCTATGACGGGACAGCCAGCCGCAGGATGAATTCGATGAGCTTTTTGTCGCAGACGCTCGCCCGCGTCAAACCCTCGCCCACCATCGCCATCACCACCCGCGCCCGCGAGCTTGCGGCCGAGGGGCGGGACATTATCGGCCTGTCCGCCGGCGAGCCCGATTTCGACACGCCTGCCCATATCCGCGAGGCGGCCAAGGCCGCCATCGACGCCGGCCATACCCGCTATACCGCGGTGGACGGCATCCCGGAACTGAAACGCGCCATCTGCGACAAGTTCGCGCGGGAAAACGGGCTGGACTATGCGCCCGCGCAGGTGACGGTCGGCACCGGCGGCAAGCAGGTGCTTTACAACGCGCTGATGGCGACGCTGAATCCGGGCGACGAGGTGATCATCCCGGCGCCCTATTGGGTCAGCTACCCGGACATGGTGCTGCTGGCCGGCGGCACGCCCGTGGTGGTCGAGGGCGCGATGCAGAACGGCTATCGCATCACCCCCGAACAGCTGGAGGCCGCGATCACGCCGCGGACGAAATGGCTGATCCTCAATTCGCCCTCGAACCCCACCGGCGCGGGCTATGCCGTCGAACACATGCGCGCCCTGACCCAGGTGCTGATGCGCCACCCGCAGGTCTGGGTGCTGGCGGATGACATATACGAGCACCTGGTCTTTGACGATTTCCGCTTCGTCACGCCGGCGCAGGTCGAGCCGGGGCTGAAATCGCGCACCCTGACCATGAACGGCGTCAGCAAGGCCTATGCGATGACCGGCTGGCGCATCGGCTATGGCGCCGGCCCCGAGGAACTGATTCGCGCCATGGCCAAGCTGCAGTCGCAATCGACCTCGAATCCCTGCTCAATCAGCCAATATGCCGCGCTGGCCGCGTTGCAGGGGCCGCAGGACTACATCGCCGAAAGCCGCGCCGTGTTCCAGCGCCGCCGCGACCTGGTGGTCGCGGGGCTGAACGCCTGTCCCGGCATCGACTGCCCGGTGCCGCAGGGGGCGTTCTATGTCTATCCCTCGATCGCGGCGCTGATCGGCAAGACCTCGGCCGGCGGCACGCAGATCGTGGATGACGAAGCCTTCGCCACCGCGCTGCTGAACGAGACCGGGGTGGCGGTGGTCTTTGGCGCGGCCTTCGGGCTCTCGCCGCATTTCCGCATCTCCTATGCCACCTCGGACGCGGTGCTGGCGGATGCCTGCGCCCGCATCAGGGCCTTCTGCGAGGGGCTGCGCTGAGCGAAGCGGCGGGGCCGGAACCCCGCCGCGCCCGCCCTAGTTCACGAAAAGCTGCGGCTTGGTCAGGCTTTCGGGGCGCAGGATGGCGTCCAGACGCTCTTTCGGCAGCAGGCCCTTTTCCAGCACCAGCTCATAGACGCCGCGGCCGGTCAGATGCGCCTCGGTCGCAAGCTCGGTGGCGGCGGCATAGCCGATATAGGGGTTCAGCGCCGTGACGATACCGATCGAGCGGCGCACGGTTTCCTTCAGCACGTCGCGATTGGCGGTGATGCCGCGCACGCAATTATGCTCCAGCGTGTTGCAGGCCGCGATCAGGTGGCTGACCGAGCGGAACATGCTGTAGGCGATCACCGGCTCGAAGGCGTTCAGCTGCAACTGCCCGCCCTCGGCGGCCATGGTGATGGTCATGTCGTTGCCGATCACCTCGAAGGCGACCTGGTTGACCACCTCGGGGATGACCGGGTTCACCTTGCCCGGCATGATCGAGGAGCCGGCCTGTTTCGCCGGCAGGTTGATCTCGTTCAAACCGGCCCGCGGCCCCGAGGACAAGAGCCGCAGGTCGTTGCAGATCTTCGACAGCTTGACCGCCACGCGCTTGAGCACGCCCGAGACCTGCACGAAGGCGCCGCAATCCTGCGTCGCCTCGACCAGGTCGGGGGCGGTGACGACCGGGATCACCGTGATCTCGGCCAGCCGCGCCCGCACCCGCTCGGCATAGTCGGGATGGGTGGTGATGCCGGTGCCGATGGCGGTGGCGCCCAGGTTGATCTCGCAGATCAGGGCGGCCGCCTCGGCCAGGCGCAACTCGTCCTCGCCGATGGTGATGGCGAAGGCGTTGAATTCCTGGCCCAGGGTCATCGGCACCGCCTCTTGCAGCTGGGTGCGGCCCATTTTCAGGATCTCGGCAAATTCCGCACCCTTCTCGGCAAAGGCGCCGCGCAGCGAGGCCAGGGCCGCGATCACGTTCTGCAAGCCCCGCCACGAGGCCAGCCGCAACGCCGTCGGATAGACGTCGTTGGTCGATTGGCTCATGTTCACATGCTCGTTGGGGTGCAGGTATTGGTACTCGCCCTTGGCATGGCCCATGATCTCCAGCGCACGGTTGGCGATCACCTCGTTGGCATTCATGTTGGTCGAGGTGCCGGCGCCGCCCTGGATCTGGTCCACGACGAACTGGTCGTGCAGCCGGCCGGCGCGGATCTCCTCGCAGGCGGCCACGATGGCGTCGCGGCGCTCGGCCGAGAGCAGCCCCAGATCGGCATTGGCCAGCGCCGCCGCCTGCTTGATCGCGGCCAGGGCGCGGATCAGTTCGGGAATTTCGCCGATCGGCCGGCCCGAGATCGGGAAATTCTCGACGGCGCGCAGGCTGTGGACGCCCCAATAGGCGTCGGCAGGCACCTCGCGGTCGCCAAGCAGGTCGTGTTCGATGCGGGTCTTGGTCATGTTCACCTCGGGCACAGGCGCGCCGCCCGCCGGGGCGGCGGTGCGGGCGCGATGCGCATTTCTGTCGGATCTGTTGCGATGGCAGGGCGTTCGCGCGCCCCGTGTGTCAAAGATTTAGGCAGGATCGCGCGTATTTTCCAATGCGAAGTCGCGCTGGGTTATTCCGATCCTGCATAACCTTCGCCCAGCTCGCGCGCGGCCTGCCAGACCCGGCCGGTGATGCCGCGCCCGCGCGCGGCATTGCGGTAAAGCCGGATCTCCATCGGCAGTTCGGGGGCCACGACCTCCAGCCGGCCGGTCGCGATCTCGGCCTCGACCAGGCGGCGGGGCAGCCAGACCAGGCCATGCCCGGCCACGGCCATGCTTTTCATCGCCTCGGCCATGCTGGCTTCGTCGGTATGGGCGACATAGACCCTGGGCGCGCCGGGCTGGGCCAGCGCGATGCGCGCCATGGCGTTCAGGAACGAGCCGCGCGAATATTTCAACATCGGCATGCCCTCGGTCAGCCATTCCTCGGGCCAGCCCGGACGGGCGACGGCGACCAGGCTGTCATGGCCCACCACCAGATGCGGATAGCCCGAGGGGTCCAGCGGGATGTTCACCTGCGGATGGGCATAGGTCAGGAAGAAGTCATAGCCGCCCTCGGTCAGCGCCTCGATGCAGCGGTCGAAATTCTCGGGCTTGACGCGGCTGGTCATCTGGCCCGCCGCCGCCTTCAGCCGCATCAGCCAGCCGGGCAGGAAGGTCACGGTCAGGCTGTGCAGCGCCACGAAGGAAATCTCGCCGCCGCGGCTGCGGGCATGGTCGCGGAACTCGGCGCGGCGGGCATGGATCATGCGCACCACCTCCTCGGCCGTTTCGCGAAACAGCACGCCCTCGGGCGTCAGCGTCACCGGATAACTGTCGCGCGACAGCAGGTCGGTGCCGAGCCATTCCTCCAGCGCGCGGATGCGGCGGCTGAAGGCGCTCTGCGTGACGCCGCGCAGCTCGGCCGAGCGCGAGAAGCTGTGCGTCTCGGCCAGGCTCAGGAAGTCCTCAAGCCATTTCAGATCCATGCGCCCTCCCTTTTGCGTCGCTTTAGCCGAGCCGTCGCCCGCGCGCCATGCCCGACTGCCCGCCGGGCTGCTGCCCTGGCGCGCGATGGCCGTGGCTTGGCGGGACCGCGGCATCGGCCGGCGCCGTCCGGGTGGCGGCGATCCGGCCTGAACGCTTGGCCCAGGCCGGAAAGCCCGGTTTTCTGGCGGGCATCAGCCAGGGAAAGGGCGCATGGACGACGGGACGACGGTGACGGTGGCCGAGTTTGGCCGGACGGTCGAATCGCTGTTCACGCGCGCCGGCTTCAACGCCCAGCAGGCCGATGCCATCGCCCGCATCATCACCGCCGCCGAACGCGACGGCGCGAAATCGCATGACATCTATCGCATCGAAGACTGCCTGCGCACCCTGGCGACCGGCAAGGTCTCGCCCGATGCGCGGCCGGAGCTGATCGACGAGGGCAGCGCCGTGATCCGGGTCGAGGCCGGCGCCGGCTTTTCCCCCGCCGCCTTCAAGCTGGGCCTGCCGGTGCTGGCCGGGTGGGCCGACAAGCCGGGGCTGGCGGTGCTGGCCGTCGACGGTTGCGTGCATAGCTCGGCCCTCTGGCCCGAGGTCGAGACGCTGGCGGCGCGCGGCCTTGCCGGGCCTGCCATGGCCCAGCCGCAGAAAGGGCCGGTGCCCTGGGCGCAGGGCCGCCCCGCCCAAACCGCCGCGGGCTTTTCGGTCATGCCGGAAATTGCGCGGCCGGCGGGTGGGCCTGCCGCATGGCGGCAAGCCAGCCCCGAATCGCGGCCAGCGATTCGGGCTCGTCCAGGAAGGGGACATGCGCGCGGCCGGGCACCTCGGCCAGGATCATCCCCGGCTGCCGGCATTGCATCTCGATCGCGGTATCATGCGACAGCAAGTCCGAATTGGCGCCGCGGACCAGCGCCAGGGGCAGCCCCTGCGTGGCGTCGAACAGCGGCCACAGATCGACCTCGGGTCCGTCGAAGGCGGCCAGGAACGCATCGCGCAGGGCAGGGTCGTAATTGATGCGCAGGCCGGCGGGCGTCTCGACGTAATGGTGCCGGGCTTCCTCAAGCCATCGGCTTGCCGGCACGCCGGCAAAGCCGGGCATGAGCGCGGGCAGGCGCTGCGCCATGTCCTCCAGGCTTTTCGCGGCCGGGTTCCGGCCGACATAGTCGAAGATCCGCTCCAGCCCGCTGCGCTGCAGGACCGGGCCGACATCGTTCAGGCACAGGCCCAGGAGCCGGTCGCGCGCCGTCGCGGCCAGCAGCATGCCGATGAGCCCCCCGCGCGAGGTACCCAGCACCGCCACCCGCGCGATGCCCAGGTGATCCAGCAGCGCCAGCGCGTCCCGCGCCTCTTGCGGGACGGTATAGCTGTCGGCACCGGTCCAGTCCGAATCGCCGCGGCCGCGGTAATCCGGCCGGATCAGCCGCACGCCGGTCAGATGCGGCACCAGATAGTCGAAATCCCGCCCCGTCCGGGTCAGCCCCGGCAGGGCCAGGACCGGCAAGCCCTCGCCCTCGTCGCGATAGGCCAGCCGGGCGCCGTCCTCGGCCCGGAAGAAGCGGACGGGCATCACAGGTTTTCCGATTGCGGCATGCCCAGCACGTGATAGCCGCCATCGACCAGCACGATCTCGCCCGTGGTGCAGGCGCCCCAGTCCGAACACAGCCAGACCGCCGTGCCGCCGATCGCCTCCAGCGTGGCATTGGCGCGCATGGGCGCGTTCGCCTCGGTATGGCGATAGGTCTTGCGGGCGCCGCCGATGGCCGCGCCGGCCAGGGTCTTCATCGGGCCGGGGCTGATCGCATTGACGCGAATCCCCTCGGGGCCCAGGTCGTTGGCCAGGTAGCGGACCGAGGATTCCAGCGCGGCCTTTGCCACCCCCATGACGTTGTAGAACGGCGTGACCCGGTTCGAACCGGCATAGGTCAGCGTGATGATCGAGCCGCCATGCGTCATCAGGGGCTGCGCCCGCCGGGCCAGGTCGATCAGCGAATAGCAGGAAATCGTCAAGGAATTCTTGAAATTGTCGCGGGTCGTATCGATGAAGCGCCCGGTCAGCTCGTTCTTGTCGGAATAGGCTATGGCATGGACCAGGAAATCCAGCCCGCCCCAGCGCGACCGGATCGCCGCAAAGGCACGGTCGAGCGAGTCGTCGTCCAGCACGTCGACATCCATCAGGAAGTCCGAGCCCAGCGATTGCGCCAGCGGCGCGACCCGTTTGCCGAAAGCCTCGCCCTGATAGGAAAAGGCCAGTTCCGCGCCCTGATCCGCCAGCGCCTTCGCAATCCCCCAAGCGATCGAGCGGTCATTCGCGACCCCCATCACCAGGCCGCGTTTGCCTTTCATCAATTCGCCCATGGCTTAACCTTTTCTTGGTTTATTCGCGGTATTTCGACATGACCAGCGTGGCATTGGTGCCGCCAAAACCGAAACTGTTGGAAAGGACGCTATCGAAATCGACATCATCCATGCGCGTCTGCGCGATCTCCGCGGGGCGGATCTCGGGATCCAGCTCGGTGATGTTGGCCGAGGCGGCGATGAAGCCCTGCTGCATCATCAAGAGCGAATAGATCGCCTCATGCACGCCGGTCGCGCCCAGCGAATGCCCGGTCAGCGACTTGGTCGACGACACCGGCGGCACCGCGCCCTCGCCGAAGACCCGGCGCAGCGCCTTGATCTCGCCCACGTCGCCCACCGGGGTCGAGGTGCCATGCGCATTGACATAGCTGACGCGCCGCCCCTCGGGCAGGGTGGACAGCGCCAGCCGCATCGAGCGCTCGCCGCCCTCGCCGGAAGGCGCGACCATGTCATAGCCGTCGCTGGTCGCGCCATAGCCGGTGACCTCGGCATAGATGCGGGCGCCGCGGGCCAGGGCGTGGCCCAGTTCCTCCAGCACCACCACGCCGGCACCGCCGGCGATGACGAAACCGTCGCGGGTCGCGTCGAAGGGCCGCGAGGCGGTCTGCGGCGTGTCGTTATACTTGGACGACATCGCCCCCATGGCATCGAAGAGGCAGGACAGCGTCCAGTCCAGCTCCTCGCCGCCGCCGGCGAAGACGATGTCCTGCTTGCCCATCTGGATCAGCTCGGCGCCGTTGCCGATGCAATGCGCCGAGGTCGAGCAGGCCGAGGTGATCGAATAGTTCACGCCCTTGATCCTGAAGGGCGTGGCCAGGCAGGCCGAATTGGTCGAGGACATGCAGCGCGTGACCATGAAGGGGCCCATGCGCTTGGGCGCGCCCTTCTCGATCACGGTGCGATGCGCCTCGAACAGGTTGGCGGTCGACGGCCCGCCCGAGCCCATGACCAGGCCCGAGCGTTCGTTCGAGACATCCTCGGGCGAGAGCCCCGCATCCTCGATCGCCTGCTGCATGGCGATGAAGTTATAGGCCGCGCCCGCGCCCATGAAGCGCAGGTTGCGCTTGTCGACATGGTCCTCGAGCACGATCTGCGGCATGCCGTGGACCTGGCTGCGAAAGCCGTGCTCGGCATATTCGGGGGCGAAGACGATGCCCGAGCGGCCGGCGCGCAGGCTTTCGGTGACCTCGGTGGCATTGTTGCCGATGGGAGAGACGATGCCCAGCCCGGTGATGACGACACGGCGCATGGCGTGCTCCTTGTTCATGTGTCAGGCGGCCGACAGGGCAACCTTCATGTCCTTGACCTCGTAGATGGTTTCGCCGTCGGCCTCGACACGGCCGTCGGCGACGCCCATGGTCAGGCGACGGGTCTGGACCGCCTTGGTGAAATCGACGAAATAGCGCAAGAGCCTGCGGTCGGGCCGGACCATGCCGGTCAGCTTGACCTCGCCCACGCCGAGCGCGTAGCCGCGCCCCTGCCAGCCGCGCCAGCCCAGGTTGAAGCCGGTCAGCTGCCACAGCCCGTCAAGGCCCAGGCAGCCGGGCATGATCGGATTGCCGGGGAAATGGCAGGCAAAGAACCACAGGTCGGGACGGATGTCGAATTCGGCGACGACATGGCCCTTGCCATGCGGGCCGGCATCGGCGGAAATCTCGGTGATGCGGTCCATCATCAGCATCGGCGGCTCGGGCAATTGGGCATTTCCGGGGCCGAACAACTCGCCACGGGCGCAGGCCAGCAGATCTTCCTTGTCAAAGCTGGTCCGTGTCATCGTCATGCGTGTGGGTTCCCCTGATCCGACGTTGCGTTATCTGCTGTGGCTGCTGCCGGGCAAGGCCCGCGCCAAACTTGCCTTCGGGTCTATCATTCCGTCCCGGCAAGGCGCAAGGGCGCAGGTTTTGCGGGTTTTTGCGGTGGATGGGCCGGCGGTTGCGCAAGACGGAAGCGCGGCGGACGATTTGCCGCAACCCTGCTGCCCGGCAGAGGGGATTGGCCTTGTACGGCTTGGCCGGCACCGCAGCCGGGGGCTTTGCGCCCCCGGACCCCCGCAGGATATTTATGCAAGAAAGAACTGGGCGGCGGGATGTCGCGCCCCGGCTTCTTCCATGTCCAAATATCCTGGGGGAGCGCGGAACGCGCGGGGGCAAAGCCCCCAGCCCTGCAGCGGCCGCGACATCTGCCTGCGGAACAGGCGGTCAGCCGGCCTGTTCCGCGGCCAGCTCGCGGGTCCGGCGGGCGATCAGGGCGATGCCCGGCGCGATGTCGTCCTCGCGGATCGAGGAATAGCCCAGCCGGAAGAAGGCGCAGGGCTGCGGCGGGGTTTCGAAAAAGACTTCGCCCGGTTCGATCAGCACGCTGTCCTCTTGCAGCCTTGCGGCCAGGACGGTGCTGTCGATGCCGGCCGGTCCCTCGACCCACAGGCTCGATCCGCCCGAGCGCGCCGCCCCGGCGATGCGCAGCCCGGTGGCCGCCAGCGCCTGCTCCATCAGCGCGCGGCGGCGTTTCAGCGCGCCGCGCAGCCGCACGATATGTGCGTCGTAATGGCCGAGCGCCAGGAAATAGGCGGTGATCCTTTGCAGATGGTTCGGCGGGTGGCGCAGCATGATGGCGCGCAGCGCGCGGGCCCGCGCGATGAAGGGCGCCGGCGCCACCATGTAGCCGATGCGCAGCCCCGGAAACAACGATTTCGAGAAGCTGCCGACATAGATCACCCGCCCCGAGCGGTCGAGCGATTTCAACGCCGGCGCGGGGGGCGCGAGATAGGACATCTCGAAATCGTAATCGTCCTCGACGATCAGGAAGTCATGCGCGGCGGCGCGGGCCAGCAGGTCGCGGCGCCGCGCCAGCGGCATGGTGGCGCCGGTCGGGATGTTGTGGCTGGGCGTCACGATCACCAGCCGCGTGCCCTGCGGCAGCAGCTCGGGGTTCAGCCCGCCCTCGTCCACGTCGAGGAAGGTGGTCGGGCTGTGGGCGCGGCGCAGGGTTTCGGCGAAATCGGGATAGCCCGGATCCTCGGTCACCGCCAGCCGGTCGCCCCGCGCCAGCAGCTCGACGGTGATGAAGAGCGCGTTCTGCGCGCCCAGCGTCACCAGCACCTCGTCCGGCTCGGCCTGGATGCCGCGCCGGGGCAGGGAATGCGAGCAGATATAGTCGATCAGCATCGGGTCGTCGGCGCCATAAAGATCCGAGGCCAGCTCGCCGAAATCCCGCGTCCCCCAGGCCCGGCGGGCGCAGTCGCGCCAGGCGTTGTGGTCAAACAGCGCCGGGTCGCTTTGCCCGTAGATGAAGGGATAGCGGAAATCGCGCCAGTTCGCCGGCTTGCGGATCACCCGCTGGCGCGGCAGCTCGCCCGCAAGCCAGCTGTCCCAGTCGAGCGCGGTTTCATGCGGCAGCGGTTCCTGCACCTTCAGCCGGCGGTGCGGCACGGTGGCGGCGACCATGACGCCGGAGCGCGGCCGCGTCTCCAGATAGCCCTGGCTGATCAGTTCCTGATAGACCAGCGTCACCGTCATGCGCGAGATGCCCAGCGTTTCGGCCAGACCCCGCGACGAGGGCAGCCGGGTGCCAGGCCGTGCGCGGGTTTCCAGGATTGCCCGCACGATGGCCGCCGCCAGCCGCGCTTGCAGCGTCCCTGCCTCGCTGTCGCGCAGGAAGAACATCTCGACGGGAATCCGGTCGCTCATCTGGACTTATCTTTGCTTTCAACTGGACATATCGTTGTGCCCCGCCACCTGCAACATTTTGTCGCAAGAAGCAGCCATGCAGAGCTGCAAGCCAACAGAGAAAGGGCTGAGCCCAAGGGCTCGGCCGCGTCGGAAGACCAACAATCGAAAGACAGGGAGTCACGACAATGACCAATATGAACCGGGCCGGAATCTTCCTGGCCGCGATGACGCTTGGCGCCGGCCTCGGCCCGGCCCCGGCCCATGCCGAGACCACCGTGGTCGTGGGCTACCAGCAGATCGTCGGCCCCTTCATCGCCGCCATCGCCGACGGCCGGCTGGACGCCGCCGCCAAGGAGGCGGGCTACAAGATCGACTGGCGGCAGTTCTCGTCCGGGGGCGACATCTCGACCGCGCTGGCCTCGGGCAACGTGCCGGTGGGGGTGATCGGCTCGACCGGGATCGCCGCCGCGGCGACGCGGGGGGTGGAGTTCGAGCTGTTCTGGATCCTCGACAATATCGGCAAGTCCGAGGCGCTGGTCGCCCGCAACGGCTCGGGCATCGAGGCGCCGGGGGATCTGACCGGCAAGAAGGTCGCCGTGCCCTTCGTCTCGACCGCGCATTTCCACCTGCTCGTCGGCATGGACCAAGTCTGGAAGATCGACCCGCGCGGCGTCAACATCCTGAACATGAAGCCGCCGCAGATCCTGGCCGCCTGGCAGCGCGGCGACATCGATGCCGCCTATGTCTGGCCGCCGGTGCTGACCGAGCTGATGAAGGAAGGCACGGTGATCGCCGACAGCGAACAGATCGGCGCGGCCAGCGTGCCGACCTTTGACGGGCTGGTGGCGGACAAGAAATTCGCCGCCGAGAACCCGGAGTTCATGGTCGCCTTTACCAGGGCGCTGGCCGGGGCCTATGCCGATTACAACGCCGACAAGGCGGCCTGGACCGAGGATTCGCCGCAGGTCGCAGGCATCGTCAAGACCATCGGTGGCGATGCCGCCGGCACGATCGAGGCGCTGAACATGCTGTCCTTTCCCGACGCGGCCGAGCAGGCATCCGAGACCTGGCTGACCGGCGGCGCGGTCCGCGCGCTGGGCGAAAGCGCCCGCTTCCTGGTCGAGCAGAAGCAGATCGACGCCGCGCTGGAGGATTACGCGCCCTTCGTGAACCCGAGCTTCGCCCAGGCCGCGGCACAATAGGCGGCCGGCCCCCTCGGGGCCGCATCCCGCCTGCCTGTAACCCCTTTCTCGGAAAGACCGCTGATATGCAGACATTGAAAGTTTCCGACGTCAGCCTGATCTACCCCGGCCACCACAAGGGTGCCCCGGTCACCGCGCTGAAAGGCGTGAACCTGGAGGTCAAGAGCGGCGATTTCGTCGTGGCGCTGGGCGCCTCGGGCTGCGGCAAGACCACGCTTCTGAACCTGATGGCCGGGTTCATGGCGCCCTCGGCCGGGCAGATCACCCTAGGCGGGCGGCCGGTCACCGGCCCCGGTGCCGACCGTGGCGTGGTGTTCCAGAAACACGCGCTGCTGCCCTGGCTGAACGTGATCGACAATGTCGAGTTCGGCCTGAAGCTGCAGGGCGTGGACGCCAGGACGCGGCGCGAGCGCGCGGTGAAAAACCTGGCGCTGGTCGGGTTGCAGGATTTCCACAAGCACATGATCTATCACCTCTCGGGCGGCATGCAGCAGCGCGTCGGCATCGCCCGCGCCCTGACCTGCGACCCGGCCATGCTCTTGATGGACGAGCCGATGGCGGCGCTGGACGCGCTGACCCGCGAGACGGTGCAGGAACTGCTGCTTCAGATCTGGCAGCAGACCGACAAGATGTATTTCTTCATCACCCACAGCGTCGAGGAGGCGCTGTTTCTCGGCTCGCGGCTGATCGTCATGTCGCCGCGGCCGGGCCGCATCACCCACACCTACGAGCTGGACTTCAACCGCCGCTTCCTGGCCGAGGGCAATGCCCGCGCCATCAAGTCCAGCCCCGATTTCATCGAGATGAGGGAGCAGATCCTTGGCATCATCTATGGCGACGAACGCGCCGGCGAGCGGGAAAAGATCCATGCTTGACCGGCTGACGAAAGCACGCCCGGCCCGGCCCGGCGTATCCTATGGCGCCCCCGGCGACGGCTCCAGCGCGCTTATCAGCCTGGCCACGGCGGTCGCGCTGATCGCGCTGTGGTTCCTGGTCACCGGCATGGGCTGGGTCAGGCCGCTGTTCCTGCCCTCGCCCGCCGCGGTCTGGGGCAAGTTCGTGCTGGCCGCGACCGAGGGCGTGTCGAACTCGACCCTGGCCCAGCACACGCTGGCAAGCCTCGGCCGGGTGCTGGGCGCCTTCTTCCTGGCGCTGGCCATCGCGGTGCCGGTCGGCATCCTGATGGGGGTGAACCGGGTGATCCGCGGCCTGCTGGATCCGGTCATCGAGTTCTACCGCCCGCTGCCGCCCTTGGCCTATCTGCCGCTGATCATCATCTGGCTGGGCATCGGCGAGTTTCCCAAGGTCTTTCTGATCTTCCTGGCGATCTTTGCCCCCATGGCCATCGCGGCGCGCGCCGGCGTGCGCTCGGTCTCGATCGAGCAGATCCATGCCGCCTACGCCATGGGCGCCAGCAAGCTGCAGGTGATCTTCCACGTCATCCTCAAGGCCGCGCTGCCCGAGATCTTTACCGGCATGCGCATCGGCATCGGCGTGGGCTGGACGACGCTGGTCGCGGCCGAGATGGTCGCCGCCCATCGCGGCCTGGGCTTCATGGTGCTGAACTCGGCCGAATACCTGGCCAGCGACGCCGTGATCATGGGGATCATCGTGATCGGTATCCTGGCCTTTGCCTTCGACCTGCTGATCCGCCGCATCGAGCGGGCACTGATCCCCTGGAAGGGCAAGGTCTGATCCCGCCCCGGACCTGACCCGCCACCATTCACCGCAAACGTCCCGGAGGCGCGCCTGCGCGCCGCCGACCGGGAAAGGAGTATCCACCGATGACCCGCAAACTGACCGCCGACGACCTGAAGGCCACCTTCGACGCCTTCAACCGCCACGACATCGACGGCGTGATGACCCATTTCGCCGAGGACTGCGTGTTCTACACCGTCGCCGGCGAGCATGAATACGGCAACAAGGTCGAGGGCAAGGCGGCCATCGCCAGGGCCTTCGAGGCGGTCTGGACCACGATGCCGGACGTCGAATGGGCCGATCACACGCATTTCCTGTCCGAGGACGGCAGCCGCGGCGTCTCGCAATGGACCTTCCGCGCCACCAACCCGGACGGCAGCCGGACCGAGGTGCAGGGCGTCGACCTGTTCCGCATCGCGGGCGGCCGGATCGTCGAGAAGCAGGCGATCCGCAAGCAGCGCCCGGCCATCCCCGCCTCTGCACCCGCCCTTGTCGAGAAATGAGGCCCGCCATGCAGGCGATCGAGAAACGAGCGGGCGCCCAGCCCTACGACCCGTTCTACGACCCCATCACGGCCCGCAGCCTGGGCCCGCGCAGCGATTACGCGCCGACCTACTGGATCGGCACCGCCGGCACCCCGCCGCCGGATGACGGCCCGGTCACGGGCGACATGGATGCCGATGTGGTGGTGATCGGCTCGGGCTATACGGGCCTGTCTTGCGCGCTTCACCTGGCCAAGATGCACGGCATCAAGGCCGTGGTGCTGGAAGCGAACGGCGTTGCCTATGGCTGCTCGACCCGCAACGGCGGCCAGGCCCAGATCAGCTCGGGTCGGCTCAAGCGCAGCCAGTGGATCGAACGCTGGGGCCTCGAGGTGGCGAAGCGCCTGCATGCCGAGGTCTGCGAGGCCTTCGATCTGTTCCGCGGCCTGATCCGCGACCATGCGATCGACTGCGATCCGCAGGATGGCGGGCATTACTATATCGCCCACAAGGCCAGCGTGCTGCCGGCCCTGGAAAGCGAGGCGGCGCTGCTGCGCGACACCTTCGGCTACGATGCCCGCATGATCTCGCGCGACGAGCTGCATGCCGAGGTGGTGCGCGACCAGGAGGCGCATGGCGCCATGTGGGAGGCGGACGGCGTCGGTATCCATGCCGCGAAACTGGCCTTCGGCTATCTGCGCGTCGTCCGCGAACTGGGCGCCAGGGTGCATGTCGACAGCCCGGTGCAGGGCTGGGACTACCGGAACGGCCTGCATCACCTGCGCACGCCGGGCGGCACGGTGCGCGCCAAGCGGGTGGCGGTGGCGACGGCGGCCTATGCGCCGCGCAGCCTGCATCCGCGGCTTCGGGACCGGCTGATGCCGATCATGTCGAACAGCATCGTTACCCGCGTGCTGACGCCCGACGAACTGGAAGCGGTCGGCATCCAAAAACGCTCGCCGCTGACCGACACCCGGACGCTGCGGCATTACTACCGGCTGCTGCCCGACAACCGGCTGCAGATCGGCTCGCGCGCCGCGATTACCGGCCGCGATGCCGCGAACCCGGCGCATCTGGACGCGCTGCGCGAGGGGATGGCCCGCAAGTTCCCGGCCCTGCGCGGCATCGCGCTGGACTACAGCTGGTGGGGCTGGGTGGATGTCAGCCACGACATGATGCCGCGCATCACCGGCCTGCCGGACCTGCCCGGCGCCTTCTACGCCTTGGGCTACGGCGGCAACGGCGTGATGTATTCCGCCATGGCCGGGCGGCGCATGGCGCAGCTGGTCGCCGGCGAGGCGGTGCCCGACCTGCCGATCTTCAACACCGAACTGCCGCATGAGGGCTGGCGGACGCCGTTCCGGCGCCTCGGCCAATGGGGCCTCTACAAACTCTATCACTTCCGCGACGAGCGCAAATAAGGAGCCATCGCCATGAAAATGACCACCGAGGAAGCTTTCGTCAAAACCCTCCAGCTGCACGGGATCGAGCATGCCTTCGGGATCATCGGCTCGGCGATGATGCCGGTGTCCGACCTGTTCCCCAAGGCGGGCATCACCTTCTGGGACTGCGCGCACGAGACGAATGCCGGGATGATGGCGGACGGGTTCACCCGCTCGACCGGCAAGATGTCGATGGCGATCGCGCAGAACGGCCCCGGCGTGACCGGCTTCGTGACGCCGGTCAAGACCGCCTACTGGAACCACACGCCCCTGCTGCTGGTCACGCCGCAGGCGGCGAACCGCACCATCGGCCAGGGCGGTTTCCAGGAGATGGAGCAGATGCGCATCTTCGCCGATTGCGTCTGCTACCAGGAAGAGGTGCGCGACGCCTCGCGCATCCCCGAGGTCTTGAACCGGGTGATCATGCAGGCCTGGCGCAACTCGGCCCCGGCGCAGATCAACATCCCGCGCGACTTCTGGACCCAGGTCATCGACGTGGAACTGCCGCAGGTCGTGGGTTTCGAGCGTCCCGCGGGCGGCGAGCAGGCGGTGACCGAGGCGGCCAGGCTGCTCAGCGAGGCGCAGTTCCCGGTGATCCTGTCGGGCGCCGGCGTGGTGCTGTCGGGCGCCATCCCGGATCTGGTCCGGCTGGCCGAGCGGCTGGATGCGCCGGTGTGCTCGAACTACCAGCACAATGACAGCTTCCCCGGCTCGCACCCGCTGGCCATGGGCCCCTTGGGCTATAACGGTTCGAAGGCGGCGATGGAGATCATCGCCAAGGCCGATGTGGTGCTGGCGCTGGGGACGCGGCTCAACCCGTTCTCGACCCTGCCGGGCTATGGCATCGACTATTGGCCCAAAGAGGCGAAGATCATCCAGGTCGACATCAACGCCGACCGCATCGGGTTGACCAAGAAGGTCACCGTCGGCATCCAGGGCGACGCGGCCAAGGTGGCGCGGGGGATCCTGGCGCAGCTTGCCCCCCAGGCGGGCGATGCCGGCCGCGCCGAGCGCAAGGCGCTGGTCGCGCAGACCAAATCCCGCTGGGCGCAGGAACTGTCGAGCCTCGACCACGAGGAGGACGATCCCGGCACGGTCTGGAACGCGGATGCGCGCAAGCGCGACGCCGGGCTGATGAGCCCGCGCCAGGCCTGGCGGGCGATCATGCAGGCGGTGCCGAAGGAGGCCATCGTCAGTTCGGACATCGGCAACAACTGCGCCATCGGCAACGCCTATCCCAGTTTCGAGGCGGGGCGGAAATACCTGGCGCCGGGGCTGTTCGGCCCCTGCGGCTACGGCTTCCCGGCGATCCTGGGCGCCAAGATCGGCAATCCCGACGTGCCGGTGATCGGCTTTGCCGGCGACGGCGCCTTCGGCATCTCGATGAACGAGATGACCGCCTGCGGCCGCGACGATTGGCCGGCGATCACCATGGTGATCTTCCGCAACTACCAATGGGGGGCGGAAAAGCGCAACACGACGCTGTGGTACGACAACAATTTCGTCGGCACGGAACTGGACCGCGACACCTCCTATGCCAAGATCGCCGAGGCCTGCGGGCTGCGGGGCGTGCAGGTGAAGAGCCAGGACGAACTGACCGCGGCGCTGCACGATGCGGTCGAGCGGCAGATGAAGAACCGCGAGACCACCTTCATCGAGGTGCTCTTGAACCAGGAACTGGGCGAGCCCTTCCGCCGCGACGCGATGAAGAAGCCGGTGGTTGTGGCCGGCATCGACCCGGCCGACATGCGCCCGCAGCAGGGCGCGGCCTGACCGGGGGGAGGCGGCGGAAGGCAGCGGCGCTCCCTGCCTTTCACCGTTTCCCAAATACTCCCGGGGGGCGCGCGCAAGCGCGGGGGGCAGAGCCCCCTTCGGCGGCCCGGTGCCACCCGCGACCCCCATGACATCGCCCGGCGCGCGGCAAGCGCCCCGGCCCATCCCCGCATCCCGGTGAGGACGATGATTTCCACCATGATCCCTTCGCGCGGCCTGATCGAGGAAGCCTTTCCGGGCTTCGCCGTCTCGGCCCTGGTCGCGGCCACGGCGCAATTCCTGTCGGATCATTACGGCGCCCCCGCCATGCTGCTGGCGCTGCTCCTGGGCCTGGCGCTGAACTTCCTGGCCGAGGACGGCACCCGCACCGCCCCCGGCATCGCCTTTACCGCCCGCACCGTTCTGCGGCTGGGGGTGGCGCTTCTGGGCGCGCGCATCTCGGCCGGCATGCTGGCGGCGCTGGGGCCGGGCGCCATCGCGCTGGTGGTGGCGGGCGTGGTGCTGACCATCCTGTTTGCCCTTGCCGCCAGCCGGCTGGTCGGCCGCGGCTGGCGCTTTGCGCTCTTGACCGGCGGCTCGGTGGCGATCTGCGGCGCCTCGGCGGCCATGGCCATCGCCGCCGTTCTGCCGCGGTACGAGAAATCCGAGCGCGACCTGGTCTTCACCGTGCTGTCCGTTACCGTGCTTTCGACCGTGGCCATGGTGTTTTACCCGATGCTGGCCGGGCTTTTCGGCTTCACGGCGCGCGATTCCGGCGTCTTCCTGGGCGGCACCATCCATGACGTGGCCCAGGTGGTCGGCGCCGGCTTTTCCATCGGCCCCGAGACGGGCGAGACCGCGACACTGGTCAAGCTGATCCGCGTTTCCATGCTGGCGCCGGTGGTGCTGTGCTTTTCGCTGGCGATCCGGGCGCGCGGGCTGGCCGATGCCGATGGCGGCAAGGCGCCGCCGCTCTTGCCGGGCTTCGTCATCGGCTTTCTGGCGCTGGCGGGGCTGAACAGCCTGGGGCTGATCCCGCAGGGGGTCTCGGATTTCGCCGGCCAGCTTTCTCGCTGGGCGCTGCTGATCGCCATTGCCGCGGTCGGCATCAAGACTTCGCTCGGCAAGATGCTCGAGGTCGGCACCGGCGCCATCGCGCTGATCCTGGCCGAGACCGTGTTCCTGGCCGTCTTCGTCACCGCCGGCCTGCATCTTTTGGGGTAACGCCATGAAACCGCTCGACCGCATCCACGAGACCGCCAGGGCGCTGGATCGCCACATCATCCTGGCCGAGGGCGACGACCCGCGCGTGGCCGAGGCCGCCCGCCGGCTGCTGGCCGAGGGGCTGGCCCGCGTCACCCTGATGGGCGGGCCCCGGATCCCCGGCGCCGGCCGCATCGACCCGGCGGGCGCGCCGGACCTGGCGGAACTGGCCGACCACTGGCACCGGCTGCGCGCGGCCAGGGGCATGACCGCCGAGCGCGCGCGCGACGAGATGCGCGACCCGATCCGCCAGGCGGCGATGCGGGTGCGGCTGGGCCAGGCCGACGGCACGCTGGGCGGCGCCGTCGCCACCACCGCCGATACCGTCCGCGCCGCGTTGCAGATCATCGGCCGGGCGCCGGATGCGGGGATCGTGTCCAGCTTTTTCCTGATGCTGTCCTGCGGACCCGATGCGCCGATCAAGGGCGGCATGATCTTCGCCGATTGCGGGCTGGTGATCCAGCCCGATGCGCAGGAACTGGCCGCCATCGCGCTTTCGGCCGCCGCAAGCTGCCGCCGGCTGCTGGCCGAGGAGCCGCGGGTGGCGCTTTTGTCCTTCTCGACCGCGGGTTCGGCCGATCACCCGAGCCTTGGCCGCATCCGCGAGGCGCTGGCGCTGATCCGCGCCGCCGCCCCCGAGCTGGAGGTGGACGGCGAGATGCAGTTTGACGCGGCGCTGGACGAGGCGATCCGGACCAGGAAGGCGCCGGCAAGCCGGCTGTCGGGGCGGCCGAACGTCTTTGTCTTTCCCGACCTGGCCGCGGGCAATATCGGCTACAAGATTGCCGAGCGCCTCGGCGGCCTTACCGCCATCGGACCCATCCTCCAGGGCCTCGCTAAACCCGCCAACGACCTGTCGCGCGGCTGCTCGGTGCAGGACATCGTCGACGCGGCCGCCGTCACCGCGGTTCAGGCAGGCCAGGGCATGCAGGCCGCGGCGCGATAGGGCGGCGGCGCTGCGGCCGATCCCCTGCGCTCAGCGCCCGGCCGGGGCGGCATAGACCGCCGACCAGAAGCGGGTCCGGCCATCCGCGCCGGTGGCATGGCCGATGCCGAACTGCCGCAGCTGCGGGATCAGGATATTGGCCAGATGCCCGCTGGAGCTGTTCCATTCCCCCAGCACCTGTTCGGTGCCATAGGGCCCCGCGGCGATGTTCTCGGCGGTGATGCGCGGCGCATATCCCAGCGCCTTGAGCCTTTGTGCCGGGCCGCTGCTGCGGCTGCCGGCATGGCTCATCCGGCCGCGCTGCGCCATGTCGCAGGCATGGGCGGCGGCGGCCTGCGACAGCAGGGCATCGGCCTGAAGCGCCGGCAGCCCGGCCCGGCTGCGCGCGCGGTTGGTCGCGTTCAGGCCGGATTGGACGACCTGCGGGCTGGGGGCGCTGCACTCGACCAGGCCCGGCGACGAGACCTGTATGTCATGGCCCTTGTCCGGGCCTGCGGTCGGCGTCGCGGTGCAGGCGGCAAGCAGCAGGCAGGCTGCAAGCGCCTTGCCTCGGGGGGGCGGGATCCGGTGCGGCATGGTGTTTTCCTCCTGGTGCGATGGAAGAACGCCTGCGGCACGACTGGAAAAACCTTGACGAAAGCACGATCGAAATGCGGGTCGCGGCAGCCTTGAACGGGGTTGCGCCGGCGATCTTCGGACACGTTATGCGTGTATAACCACCCTGGGCGGACATTGTTCCGGCTCCGCGGCCCGGCGCTGCACAATGCCGCCTGCCGGAGGTTCGTCCCGTCCTGGATAGCCGTTCGCCGCGCTGTGCCGGCGCTGCCTGGCACGGTCTCGCACCGGGTCTGTGCGGATTTCCGGCAGGCCACCGGGTCGGAGGCCGGCAGTCGCATCTTCGCGACATCGACGCGGCGGTAGGCTGCGTGGGCACGCTCCGGGACAATGCTTGCCAGGATGCCTCGGCCGTCCCGGTCGCCGGGGCCGAGGCCCAGTTTCGCGCCTGTGCGGCGGCGGGGACGCGTCGGGCGCTGCGTTTCCCGGTCATTGCGGTGGACCGGCATCAGGTCTCGGCCTTTCCAGCCGGCAAGCGGCTGGGTGGCCGGCGGGTTGATCCGCGGGCTGGCGACCCTGATACCGGGCCATTGCAGGCGGTGACGCTGGAGGAGGTCGCCGGCACCATGGCGCTTTTCGTCCGGCCCGGCCGCGCGGCATGTCCGGCTGTTCCGGCTGCGGCCCGCCTTCGGCTTTCCGGCCTGTGCCGCCGTCCCTGGCATCTTCCGGCGGGTGATCGCCCGGCCCGGATGGCTCAGGCGAACAGCAGGGACAGGCCGCGGATGAATGCCCAGATGACGCCCCAGATGATGGCAAAGGCCAGGATGGCCAGCAGGCCGCCCCCGACGATCCACAGCCCGTCCCGCTCCAGCACGCCAAGCGCGAGGATGGCGAGGGCCAGCGCCGGCAGCATGTTGCCGAGCGGGATCGGCAGCAGCAGCACGATCGAAAGTCCCAGGCAAAGCCCGCCCACCAGCCGCACCGCCAAGGGTGAGGACAGGGGCAGGATGCGGGGGATGAGCAGCCTTTCGGCCCGGACCAGGGCGGGCGCGCAGCGCGCGAGGATCGCCGCGAAATCCGCGCGCGGCAGCGACCGCTGGGCGATGAAGCGCGGCAGCCAGGGCCTTTGGCCCAGCATCATCTGGAACGAGAGATAGACCAGCGGCAGGCCCAGGATGCCCGAGGTGCCCGGCGGCATGGGCAGGATGTTAGGAAAGGCGAACAGCAGCAGAAGCCCGGCGGTCGCACGCCCCTCCAGCAGGATCAGCAGGTCGGTGACGCTGAGCCTGTCGCGGCTGGTGTCGCCGGCGATTCGGGTCAGCACGTCCGAAAGATGCTCACGCCGCCAAGGCGGGCCGTTTCCCGGCCGCAGATCCTGGTTCCCGGCCGCCGGACCGGGATCGGGATCGCCGGAAGGCGGGCCTTTGCCTTGTGCAGGCATTCGGTCTCCTGACGGTTGCCGCGGTTCGGTGGTTCTATCTTGGGACAGGCGGCCGGGGTTTCAAGACGCCTTGTCCGGAAATGCCCGGCCCGGCTGTCGCCCCCCGCCAGCGGCTTGCCGGACGGGTTGCCCGGAAGGCGCGCGGCGCCGGAGTTGCCGCCTTGCGCCGGGGTATTTGGGAAACGGTGAAAGCGCCGGCGCTGCCGTCCTTCAGCCCGGCAGGGCGGCCAGTTCATGCGCCCAGGGCGGGTCGGCGCCGGGGCGCGAGACGGTGATCGCCGCCGCGCTTGTGCCGAGCGCGAGCGCCTGGGCGATGGATTCCGGCGCCAGCGTCTCCAGCCCCTGGCGCGTCAGCACCCCGGCGCGGTCCAGCGCGGCCAGGACGCCGGCATTGAAGGTGTCGCCGGCGCCGATCGTGTCGGCGACCTCGACCCGCACCGCCCGGGCAGAGAGCGGCGCGCCCGACCAATGCGCGCGCGCGCCGGCCGAACCGCCGGTCTGGAAGACCACCCGCGGCCCGCGGGACAGGATCGCGGCGGCGGCCTCCTCGAAGCTTGCGCCCGGCATCAGCCAGTCGAGGTCGTCGCCCGAGAGCTTGACCAGGTCGGCCATGGCGATGAGCCGGTCGAGCCGGGCGCGATAGGCCGTCTCGTCGGCGATGAAGAAGGGGCGGATGTTGGGGTCCAGCATCACCGGCACGCGGTGGCGCACGCGCTCCACCAGCGCCTCGACGGCGGCGCCGCAGGGGTCCGGCACCAGGCTGATGCCGCCGATGAACAGCGCCGAGACGGTATCGGGGATCTCGGGCAGGTCTTCGGGGGCGAACATGCGCCCGGCCGAGCCCTCGTCATAGAAGGAATAGCGTGCCTCGCCACCGGTCAGGGTCACGAAGGCCAGTGTGGTCAGCCGGTCGCTGCGCGGGCAAAGCCCGGTATCCACCCCGGCCTCGGCCAGCGGGCGCAGCAGCGTCTCGCCGAACGTGTCGCGCGAGATCGGCCAGAGATAGCCCGTCTGCGCCCCCATGCGGCCGAGCGCGATGGCGGTGTTGTAGACCGCGCCTCCGGGCAGCGGCCGGTAATTGGCGCCCTCGGGCACCATGTCGATCAGCGATTCCCCGGCGCAAAGGATCATGGCCCTCCCCTTCCTTCGTCAGCCCGTTCCTGTCTCCTGATAGCGGTAACTGTCGGCGATGGAAATATCCTGCGTGATCGGGGCCGCGCCGATGCGGATGAAACCGCCGCGCTCGTTCAGCCACAGCGCCGCCAGAAGCAGCGCCAGCGCCAGCAGCACGGCAAGGGCGATCTTCCAGGCAGACCAGGGCCGTTCGCCCTGCACGCGGCCGGACTGGCCGTTGACCACGAAACGATAGCTCTTGCCGTTGTAGCGATAGGCGGCGGTCCAGACCGGCAGCAGGATATGCTTGAAGGTCTCGTTCGCGAAGCGGGTCTCGATGCCGGTGACGCGCTGTTCGTTGCCGCCGATGGCGCGGCGCACGTCCATGGCGATTACCCCGGCCATTTCCTGCCGGGCGATGTCATGGCCGGAGCCCAGCGGGATCGTATAGCCCTCGGCCAGGAAACCGGCGAGGTATTCGGGCCGGTAGGGCACCAGATGCGACAGATCCCAAGGCGTCAGCGCATCGGTGATGCGGCGCGGCAGCGAGGTCGAGGCCAGCACCAGCACATCGTCGAAATTCCGCGCCACCTGGCCCGAAACCGGGGTCCAGCGCGTCTTGCGCACCTGCTGCGCCACCCGCTGCTGGCGGCCGTTCACCATCTGCGTGACATAGACGGTTTCGTAATACCAGTCGCCGCGGGCGCCGCTGTAGCGCGAGGCGGTGTCGGCGTCGAAGGTCCAGAAGGGCGAATAGACCCCGCTCATCTTCTTGCCGCGCCGGGCATAGGCGGTCAGGCCCGTCGGCGCGAACCAGAGCCCCTTGAGCCAGTCCTCGAGCGCGGCTTTCGCCTGCGCCTCGGTGATGACGAAGGGCAGCACGCCCTGCGGCTTGATGTGGCGCGTCGTCCCGGTGTCGGTGACGACGGCGGTGGCGCAGAACGGGCAGGCCGAGGCGTGGCGGTCGCTGGTGATCTCGACCTTGGCGCCGCAATTCGGGCAGGAAAGGGTGCGTATCGTCTCGGTCAGGTCGCTGTGCCGGTCCAGCGACAGCCCGTGTTCCAGCGGCAGTTCCTGCAATTGCGGCGCCTTGTGCCCGCCGTCCCATTGCAGCGCCCGCCCGGTCGCCGGGTCGAGCAGGATGGCGCTTTCGCCCCATGGCCCCTGCTGCGCCTGGCGCGAGGGCGCGCGGGCGGGGCCGGGGCCGATATGGCTTTCATGCCCGCAATAGGGGCAGACCAGGCTTTGCTGGCCCGGCGAGAATTCCAGGCTGGCGCCGCAATTCTCGCAAGGATAGCGGTATTCCGAGGGCGGGGTCGGCATTCCGGCGGCTTACTCCGCCTTCGGGATCGGCGGCGGGGGCGGCGGCGCGACGGTGAAGAGCTGGGCGAGTTCGGCGACCTCCTCGGCCGGTTTCCAGCCGTCCTGGCCGGGGGTCCAGACCAGCGTTTCGCGGGTGAAGCCGCCCTCGCGCACCAGGCGGCCGAGATGGGCGCGGCCATAGGGGCCGTCGGCCTGGCCGTTCACGGCGATGTGCCAGACGGTTTCGGGATGCAGCGGCGGCGGGGTCTGCGGCGCCTGCTGCTGGGGCACGGCGCCCCAGGGGCCGCGCTGCGCCATGGCGGCGCCCATGCCCGCGCCAAGCCCGGCGCCGATGCCCGCGCCCATTCCCGCCCCCATGCCGCCGGGCTGGTTCGAGGCGTTCAGCATCGCCTCGGATGCGGCATATTGGCCGAAGCGGTTCAGGTCGCCGACGATGCCCATCGAAGTGCGCTTGTCGAGCATCTTTTCCACCTCGTCGGGCAGGCTGATGTTCTCGATGTAGAATTCCGGGATGGCCAGGCCATAGGCGGCGACGGTCGGGCCGATCGCCTTGGCGACCATCTGGCCCAGATCGCCGGTATTGGCCGCCATGTCCAGCACCGGGATGCCCGAGCCGGCGATCATGCGCGAAAACTCCTGCACGATGATGTTGCGCAGCTGGAAGCTGATCTCGTCGCGGGTGAATTCGCCGTCGGTGCCGACGATCTCGGTCATGAAGCGGCCGGGGTCGGTCACGCGCATGGAATAGGTGCCGAAGGCGCGGATGCGCACCGGGCCGAATTCCGGGTCGCGCGCGATCACCGGGTTCCTGGTGCCCCATTTCAGGTCGTTGAAGCGGGTGGTGTTGACGAAATAGATCTCGGACTTGAAGGGGCTGCGGAAGCCGTGGTCCCAGTGCTGCAACCGGGTCAGGACCGGCAGGTTGTTCGTCTCGAGCATGTAGAGGCCGGGCTGGAACACGTCCGCCAGCTGCCCCTCGTGGATGAAGACGGCGGCCTGGCCCTCGCGCACGGTCAGCTTGGCGCCGTATTTGATCGCCTTGCCGACGGTCGGGTAGCGCCAGACCATGGTGTCGCGGGTGTCGTCGGTCCATTCGATGATCTCGATGAACTCGCCGCCGAGAATGTCGAAGATGCTCATGGGGGCTGCCTTTCGCTCTGCGGGACGCCTGCCTGCGATAGTGCCCCGCAGCCGCCCGGCGTCAAGACCCGAGCGGCGGGCCTATGCTTCGGTGTCCAGCAGTTCGCGGGCGATTTGCAGCACGATGGGGCGGACCTCGGCCTCGGTCATGCCGGGGCGCAGCCGGGCATCGTAGAGGATCTGCAGCAGCAGCTCGTCATGCCGGGTCAGATAGGCGAATTCCTCGTTGTCGTTGAAGATCGAGGGGCGCGCGCGGGGGCTGTCATTGGCCAGCCCCATGCCCTGCGCCAGTTCCTCGTGCATGCAGGACCGGCGCATGCGCGGCGGCAACTCCGCCCGGATCAGCGCCACCGCCTGCGCATAGACCGGGGAATTGCCGTTGGAATAGGCGAAGACCGTGCAATAGTTCTGCGGCGCCAGATCGCGCAGGGCGGCGATGTCGCCGGGCGGGATGCCGGGCACCAGCGCGGCCAGGCGCGGGCCGATGGCGCGGCGCTCGTCCTCGTTCAGGATCAGCACGGTGACATTGCCGGCGCCGCCGGTCAGCGCGACCGGATGGCCGCTGATGCGGGCAAGCCGGGCGGCGAAGCCAGCGATCTCGGCGCGGTCGCGGGCGCGCTGGTCGGGGGCGACCGAATCGCCGAATTCCAGCCGCAGCGCCACCGGCTGCTGCCAGCGCCGCAAGGGCGCCGGCGTCGGGCGCGAGACCAGCTTGCCGCCCTCGCGCACATATTCGTCGTAAAGCGCGACCTCGATGAAGGTGTCGGCCAGCTTTTCCGGCGTCAGCGCGATTTCGTCGCCGCTGTCAGTGCGCAGCCTGCCGCGGGCGATCAGCGCCTGCTCGACCCCGGCAAGATAGTCGCGCATGTTGCGGCTGGCGGGCGAGGCGGCGGCGGCCTCGGCGCGCGCCTTGGCGGCACGGGCGCTTTCCGCGCGCTCGCGGCGCAGCGCCGCCAGGTCGACCGGCGGGTCGGGGCGTTCGGGCGGCGGCGGTGCCTCGACCGCGGGGGGCGGCGCCTCGGCCGGCGGCTCCGGCGTACAGGCGGCAAGCAGCGCCAGCGCCGCGAGGGCTGCGGAAAGAGGCAGGTGGGATCGGGCTGGCAGGGTCACGGCGTCTTGGCTGCGGGGGTTGCGGATCGGGCGCCGGCCGAGGCGAGCGTCTTGCGCAACTCGGCCTCCATCGCCTTGAGGTCTTCCTCGGCGGCGGCGCGCCGGGTGCGGCCCTCGTCGGCGATGCGCAGGCTGTCCTCGATGGTCGAGATCAGCTCGGCATTGGCGGTGCGCACCGCCTCGATGTCGAAGACGCCACGCTCCATCTGGGTGCGGATCTGGGCATTGGCCTCGCGCAGGTTCTTGGCGTTGGCGGTCAGAAGGTCGTTGGTCAGGTCGTTCGCCTCCTTGACCGCGCGGGCGGCTTCGGCGCTGCGCTGGATGGTGACGGCCTGGGCCAGCTGCGTCTCCCACAGCGGCACGGTGTTCACCAGCGTCGAATTGATCTTGGTGACCAGAGACTTGTCGTTTTCCTGCACCAGCCGGATCGAGGGCAGCGACTGCATCGTCACCTGCCGCGTCAGCTTGAGGTCGTGGACCCGCCGCTCCAGGTCGTCGCGGGCCGAGCGCAGGTCGCGCAGCTCCTGCGCCGCCATGACCTTGTCGTTCTCGGCCGCGGATTCGACGGCGGCTTCCCGGGCGGGGATCTCGTCGCGGTCGATCTGGGCCAGCTTCTCTTCGCCCGCGGCGATATAGAGCGCCAGTTCGTCATAGAAGTTCAGCGTGCGCTGATAAAGCAGGTCCAGCGACTTGATGTCCTTGAGCAGCCGGTGCTGGTGCTGGTCCAGGTCCATGGCGATGCGGTCGATCTGGCCCTGCACCTCCTCGTAATTCGCCACGAACTTGGCGAAGGGTGCGGCGCGGCCCAGCAGCCTTTCCCACCAGCTGCGCTCGCGCCGCACGTCGAGTTCGCTGACGGAAAAGCCGCGGATGGTGGTCACGATCTCGCGCAGCGATTCGCCGGCCGGGCCAACGTCCTTGTTCTTGACATCCGCCAGCATGGCCTGGCTGATTTCCTGCAATTCGTTCTGGGCGCGGGCGCCGAAATGCACGATCGAGCCCGAATCGCGGATGTCGACCTCGGCCATGCGCTTGCGGATTTCCTCGGCGACGGCGGGTTCTGCCTCGGTCAGCGTCGGCGCGGCGGCGGGGGGTTCGGGCAGGACGACCGCGGTCACGGTCTGGATTTCGTCCAAGGCAGCTTGGGCGCTGGCCTGCGTCTGGTTGGTCATCCGGCTTCGTCCTTTCGTGATGGAACAAGGGCCCGGTTGCAGAATAGGCCGTTTGCCGCCGAGTTCAACGAGAGGTCGGTGCGAAGGTTCCCTTTGCCCGCGCCGGTGTTGCCATCCTGCCGGGGCGGTCGCGGCGCCCATGTGCCGCGTGCGGCGCATCGCCGCGAACCCGCGCATGAAAAAAGGCGGCCCCGCCAAGCGGGACCGCCCTGCACCGCCCACCCGGCGAGGCGCTACTGCGGCTTGACCAGCACCAGGTCGTTCGGCCGCCTCTGGCTTTCGGGCAGGGCCAGGTAGCGGTCGTAATCCGGGACGCTGATCAGCCGCGCCGCGTTGCCCTCGCGCGCGGCCCGCAGGTTCTGCGCGCTGCTCCGCTCCAGATCGCCCAGCGTCGTCGCCAGCGCCGAGGCCAAAAACAGCGATTTCGCCTCGAACACCTTGGCCACATATTGGTTGTAGCCCGCGATCGTCCAGGTCGTGCCCGCCCGCTCCCCCTCGCCGTTCACGATCAGATCCAGCGACCAGCCGCCCTGCGCATCCGTCGTCGCCTCGACCTGCTGCGTCACCACCCGCAGCCCGCCGTCGAATATGTCCGAGCCCTGAAGCGTCGCGACGATCTTGCCCGAAGCGATCGGCGCAAGCGTCGCATCCATCAAAACGCCCCTGACCGTGGCCTTGTTCGGCATCTCACCCTCTCCTCATCCGAAATCGCCACGCATTATCGGGCGCGGCCCGGCACGTTGCCGGGTGGCGCCGTGCAACGGCCGGTCAGGGCGCGTCCTGCGCCAGGGGGACGCGGTTCTGGCGCCAAAGGTCGGGGGTGGTGCCCTCGGTCTCGCGGAAGACCCGGATCAGGTGCGAGGCGTCGCAGAAGCCGGTCTCCTCGGCGATGCGGGTGACGGTGCGGTCGGTGCGCGCCAGCAGCATGCGCGCCTGCGCCAGCCGGATGCGGATCGAGGCATCGGCGGGCGGGATGCCCAGGTCGGCGTTGAAATGCCGTTCCAGCTTGCGCCGCCCGACGCCCAGATCCCTGGCGATGCGGGCGATGGACAAGGGCGCATGCAGGTTCTGCTGCATGGCCAGCAGCGCGCGGCGCACCAGCGGGTCGCGGGCGTTGAGTTCCAGCGGCAGGCCGGGCTGCGGGCGGTCACCGGCCATCGGCTCGTCGATCATCAGGATCGACAGCGCCTTGCGCGCGGCGGCCCGGCCCAGGTGGCGGTCGACCAGGAAGGCGGCCAGATGCGCGGCGCTGACCCCGCCCGAGCAGGACAGCCGGTCGCGGTCCACCACGAAGATCTGGTCCGAGACCGGGCGCATCCGCTCGAACTCGGCCAGGAAATCCTGGTGATGGAACCAGCTGACGCAGCAGCGATAGCCGTCCATCAGCCCGATGCGGGCCATGGCGAAGACCCCGGTGCAAAGCCCGCCAAGCGCCACCCGCGCCAGGGCGGCGCGGCGCAGGAAGGCGCCCTGTTCCGGCGAAAGGCCGGGGCCGCCGTCGATCAGCCCGCCCACGGTGATGATATAGTCGAAGCGCGCGGGGTCGCCCAGCCGCTCGTCCGGCTCGATGCGTATCCCGCAGGAGGATTGTACCGGCGCCATGTCCGACGACAGCACCCGCCAGCGGCAGCGGATCGGGCGCGAGCCGTCACCATCGTCGGCCGCCAGCCGCAGCACGTCCACGAAGGTGGCAAAGGCCGACAGCGTGAAGCGCGGCGTCAGCAGGAAGCCGATGCGCAGTCGCGGCTGGCTGGGGTCGGGCGTAAGGTCGGGTTCGGGCATCTGTCGCGATTCGTCCATGGATGGCGTCGCGATGATGCCATGTTTTGCGGCGTGATCCAGAGCGCGATCACTCCTTGGTGGCCAGGACCATCGTGGCGGTGCCGGCCTGGGCGGCATCCTGCGCATTGCCGCCGGCCTCGACCAGTTCGCGCGCCTCCTCTTCGTCCTCGTCCTCCAGCGCAGGCGGATCCTCGCCGGCCAGGAAATTGCCGAATTTCTGCAGGCCGGGAATATGTTCGGCAAGCACCCGCATCACCACCAGCAGCGGCACGGCGACGATCATGCCGATCACCGACCAAAGCCAGGCCCAGAGCGCGACGGTCAGAAACACCACCACCGTGTTCAGCTGCAAGCGGCGCGAGACGAGATAGGGGGTGATGAGCTGTCCTTCCAGCGCGGTCAGGCCCAGGTAGGTCAGGCCGATCATCAGCGGCGTGAACAGGTCGTCGAAGACGAAGACCCCGACGAGCGTCGCGATGACGATGCCGGCGACCGAGCCCAGGTAGGGGATGAAGTTCAGCAGGAAGGCCGCCAGTCCGAACAGCACCGGGCTGGGCATGCCCCAGACCCACATGGCCAGCCCGATGGCCAGCCCCAGGCAGGCATTGATCAGGGTGATCGCGCCCAGATAGGCGCCCAGGCTGTCCTCGATCTCGCGCAGCGCCAGGTAGGCCGCGCGCTTTTCGCGCATGGAATCGAAGCTCTGCACGATCTTGAGATACAGCAGGTCGCCCGAGGAGATCAGGAAGAACAGCAAAAACAGCGTGAAGATGATCTGGCCGGCGAAGGCCGGACCCAGGTTCAGCACGCTGGCCAGGGTCGAGGTCTCGGGGGTGGCGTTCACCTCGACCTGGATCTGCTGGTCGGGCGGTTGCGGCGTGCCGGGGGCGGGGATGGCGCTGAGCGTGCCGGTCAGCGTCGCATCCGGCGGCGTCTCGCCGGGCGATGTGGCGGGCCCGGGCGGGGCCGCGCCGCCGCCGGCGATCTCGTCGATTTTTTCGGCGGCGCGTTCCAGGCCATGGAAATTGCTGCGAATCTCGGCGAATCGCTGTTCCAGCCGCTCGGTGATCTGCGGCGCGTTCTCGATCAGGCGATTGGCCGGGCCCGAGATGGCGAAGCCGATCAGCACCACCGCCACCACCAGGCCCAGCGAGACGATGGCCGCGGTGACGATGGCCCCGATGCCCAGCCGCTCCATCAGCCGGCGGAAGGGCACGAAGACGAAGAACAGCAGGATCGCCAGCGTCACCGGCATCAGGAAACTGCGCGCTTGCGCGAAGAAGCTGAACAGCAGGATGAGGAAGATGCCGATCACGGCCCAGTTGGCCACCTTGGCCCCGCCCTTGTCGGCGGGTGCGGCAAAGGGAAACATGTGGCTGCGGTGTTCCCGATCCGGCGGCATGCATCCCCCTCTCCGCTTTGCGCGGGGGAAACGCCAAGCCCGCGGCCGGGTTCCCCCGCCGCGGGCGTTTTCGGCCAGCCGGCCGGGCCGCGCTTACAGCGGGTGGTCGCCCGTGGCGTCGATGACGCGGGTGGGCAGGCCCAGGTCGCCCAGCAGTTCCAGGAAGGGGCGGGCGGGCAGATCCTCGACATTGACCATGCGCTTCACGTCCCAGGTGCCGCGCGCGATCAGGATCGCCGCCGCGACCGGGGGCACGCCCGCGGTGTAGCTGATGCCCTGGCTGCCGACCTCGTTATAGGCGTCCTTGTGGTCGGCGACGTTGTAGATGAACACCTCGCCCGGCTTGCCGTCCAGCGTGCCCTTGACCAGGTCGCCGATGCAGGTCTTGCCCTCGTAATCGGGGGCGAGGCTGGCCGGGTCGGGCAGCACGGCCTTGACCACCTTCAGCGGCACGACCTCCAGCCCCTCGGCGGTCGTGACCGGCTGTTCGGAAAGCAGGCCGAGGTTCTTCAGCACGGTGAAGACATTGATGTAATGCTCGCCGAAGCCCATCCAGAAGCGCACGTCGGCGTCCTTGTAGCGGGCCGAGAGGCTGTGTACCTCGTCATGGCCGGACAGGTAGGCGGTGCGCTTGCCGACGACGGGCAGATCCCATTCGCGGCCGACCTCGAACATCTGGTTCTGCCGCCATTCGCCGCCCTGCCAGGAATAGACCGTGCCGGTGAATTCGCGGAAGTTGATCTCGGGGTCGAAATTGGTGGCGAAATAGCGGCCGTGGGAGCCGGCATTGATGTCCACGATGTCGATCGAGTCGATCTTGTCGAAATATTCGTCCTCGGCCAGCCGGGCATAGGCGTTGACCACGCCGGGGTCGAAGCCCGCGCCCAGGATGGCGGTGACGCCGGCCTTCTCGCAATCCTCGCGCCGCTTCCATTCGTAATTGGCATACCAGGGCGGCGTCTCGCAGATCTTGGTCGGATCTTCGTGGATCGCGGTGTCGATATAGGCGGCGCCGGTCTCGATGCAGCCCTGCAGGACGGTCATGTTGACGAAGGCCGAGCCGACGTTGACGACGATGCCGGCGTCGATCTGGCGGATCAGCGCGGCCACGGCGGCGCTGTCCATGGCGTCCAGCGGATGCGCGGTGAATTCGACCGAATGGCCCTTTTCACGAATGCTCGCGATGATCTTCTCGGCCTTGGACACGGTTCGGCTGGCGATATGCAGCGTTCCGAATTCCTTGGCGTTCTGCGCCACCTTATGCGCGACCACCTGGGCGACGCCGCCGGCGCCGATGATGAGCACGTTCTTGGCCAATTCAGTCTCCTTTTCGGGGGCTAAGGAAAGGGGATGGCTTGCGCCTGGTCAGGACAGGCTGGCTTTGTAGTCGTCATAGGTGAACCGGCGGACCTCGCGGATCGTTCCGTCCTCGGCCCGGATGGCGATGGCGGGCATGGGCACGCCGTTGAACCAGTTCTTCTTGACCATGGTATAGCCGCCGGCATCGGCGATGCTGATGCGGTCGCCGACCTTCAGCGGCTGCGGGAAGCGGCCCTCGCCGAAGATGTCGCCCGCGAGGCAGGTCTTGCCGGCGATCTGCCAGGGATGCTCGCCCTCCTGCGGCAGCTTCGCCGTCTCGCGATAGATCAGCAGGTCGAGCATATGCGCCTCGATGCTGCTGTCCACGATGGCCACGTCCTTGCCGTGGTGGATGGTGTCCAGGACCGTGACCTCCAGCGTGGTCGAGCGGGTGATGCTGGCCTCGCCCGGTTCCAGGAAGACCTGCACGCCGAAACGTTCCGAGAACGCCTTGAGCCGGTCGGCAAGACGGTCCAGCGGATAGCCCTCGCCGGTGAAATGGATGCCGCCGCCCAGGCTGACCCAGTCGAGCCTTTCCAGGAAGCCGCCGAACTCGGCCTCGATCCGGCCCAGCTGGGCGTCGAACAGCTCGAAATCCGCATTCTCGCAATTGTAGTGGATCATCACGCCCGAGATGCGGTCCAGCGCCGCCTCCAGCCGGTTCAGATCCCATTCGCCCAGCCGCGAGAAGGGGCGGGCCGGGTCGGCCAGGTCGAAGCCGCTGGTCGAGAAGCGCGGGTTCAGCCGCAGCCCCATGGCGATGCCGCGCGCCTTGGCCCGCGCGCCATAGCGGTCGAGCTGGCCCAGGCTGTTGAAGATGATCTTGTCGGCGTAACCCAGCGCCTCGTCGATCTCGTGATCGGCCCAGGCGACGGAATAGGCATGGGTTTCCTTGCCGAATTCCTCGTGCCCCAGCCGCAGCTCGAACAGCGAGGACGAGGTGGTGCCGTCCATGAAGTCGCGCATGAAGTCGAAGGCCGACCAGGTGGCGAAGCATTTCAGCGCCAGCAGGCATTTCGCGCCCGAGCGTTCGCGCAGATAGTGGATTCGCTCCATGTTCACCCGCAGCTTCGCGAGGTCGATCAGGTAATAGGGCGTCTGCAGATCGGACATGGCGCGGAACCTCTGGCCTTGCGACCGTGAAAGCGGAAAACGAATGGCTCATTTAGGGCCACGGGCCGCATTTCGCAAGAAAGCGTGACGGGCGCGTGACGATGGGCGCGACAGGGCGCGTCAGATGCGCAATCGCACCGGCTGGCCCGTGCGCACCGATTCGTCGGCGGCAAGGCAGACGGCGAGCGAGGAGACCGCGTCGCGCATGTGCCGCTCCAGGTCCATGTCCCCGGCGATGGCGCGCGCCATGAAGGCGGCCTCGGCGTCGCAAAGCTGCTGGTGGCCGGGTTCGTCCCGCATCGAGATGTCCTGGTCCGGCTCGCCGATGCGATGCAGGCGCAGGGTGGCGGTCCGGGTATGGGTGTCGATGTCGTCCGAGCGCGCATCCTCGGGCATGCGGATGCTGACGGCACCGCGGGGGCTGACCACGTCCTTCACGAAAAAGGCGCTGTCGGACATCATCGGCCCCCAGCCGGCCTCGTACCAGCCCAGCGAGCCGTCCTGGAACAGCACCTGGAAATGGCCGTAATTGTACATATCCGCCGCGATCTCGTCCGAGAGGCGCAGGCCCATGCCGCGCACCTCGACCGGGGGGGCGTCGGTGATCTGGCACATGACATCGACGTAATGCACGCCGCAATCGACGATGGGCGGCGTGGTGTGCATCAGCGCCTTGTGGACCTGCCAGGTCGGGCCCGAGCTTTGCTGGTTCAGGTTCAGCCGGAAGACATAGGGCCCGCCAAGGGCGCGGGCCTCGTCGATCAGGCGCTGCCAGCTGGGATGGTGGCGCAGGATGTAGCCGACGACCAGCTTGCGGCCGGTCTCGCCGGCGCATTCGACCACGCGGCGGGCGTCCTCGACCGTGGTGGCCAGGGGCTTTTCGACGAAGACATGCGCGCCGGCCCGCATGGCGGCGATGGCATATTCGGCATGGCTGTCGGAATAGGTGGCGATCACCGCCACGTCGGGGCGCAGGCGGTGCAGCGCCTCGTGGAAATCCTGGCTTTGCGGGATCGCGGCCAGTTCGGGCGGCAGGTCCACGGGCGAGCGGTTGACCAGGCCGACGATCTCGGCCCCCGGCTGCTTCAGCCAGGCCAGCGCGTGGCTGCGCCCCATGTTGCCCAGGCCGGCGACCATCACCCGCATGGCCTAGTCGTCCACGATCGACAGGATCTTGGGCAGGGCGGGGCAGGGCAGCAGCTGGTTCCTCGCCACATCCGCCAGCGTATGATTGTGCAGGAACACATAGACATGCGCGGACAGGCTTTCCCACAGCCGGTTCGACAGCGTCTGCGCGCGCGAGCCCGAGACCCCGCCCGAGGCGCCGGCGCCGACATGCAGCGCGCTGACGGTTTCGTCCACCGCCTCCAGCACATCGGCCACGCGGATCGTCTCGGGCGCCTTGGCCAGCCGGTAGCCGCCGCCCGGCCCGCGCACCGAATCGACCAGCCCGGCCCGGCGCAGCCGCACGAAGAGCTGCTCCAGATAGGGCAGCGAGATGTCCTGCCGCTTGGAGATCTCGGCCAGCGAGGTCAGCTCGTCGCCTTTGGCGATGGCCAGATCGACCAGGGCGACCATTGCGTAACGTCCCTTGGTGGACAGTTTCATCTTGCCTCTCCTCCAGCCGCAAACCATTGACGACGCGCAAGCCAACGGCTAATTCCCCGGCGCCGTCCTTGAATGCGTCTTGCCTATGTCGGGCGCGCTTCCCAGATTGACGATCTAGAGCCGCGCCGTCACAGGGTCAAGGAACCCGAGTTTCAAAGGAAGCCCATGCCCGAACTGATTTTCCCCGGTCCCGAAGGTCGTCTCGAGGGTCGTTATCACGCGCAAGCCGCCCCCGACGCCCCCATCGCCATCATCCTGCACCCGCATCCGCAATATGGCGGCACGATGAACAACCGGGTCGTTTACAATTTGCACTATGCCTTCCACCGCATGGGTTTCACCGTCATGCGGTTCAATTTCCGCGGCGTCGGCCGCAGCCAGGGCGAGTTCGACCAGGGCATCGGCGAGCTGTCGGATGCCGCCTCGGCGCTGGACTACCTGCAGGCGATGAACCCCAATTCCAAGCATTGCTGGGTCGCGGGCTTCAGCTTCGGCGCCTGGATCGGCATGCAGCTTCTGATGCGCCGCCCCGAGATCACCGGCTTCATCTCGGTCGCGCCGCCGGCGAACATGTATGATTTCTCGTTCCTTGCGCCCTGCCCGTCCTCGGGGCTGATCATCAACGGCACCGCCGACCGGGTGGCGCCGCCCAAGGACACCCATGCGCTGGTCGCCAAGCTGCGCGAGCAGAAGGGCATCACCATCACCCATGAGGAAATCGAGGGCGCGGACCATTTCTTCCGCGACGACGATATCCACATGAAGCCGATGATCGATACGGTGCAGGCCTATGTGCGCCGCCGCCTGACCGAGAACACCCGATAGGAAACCGGGCCGGTGCGGCCGGCCCCGGGGCTTTTTGCCATGACCGACCTGACCCTGCGCTTTGCCTTCCTGACCGAGGCCTGTCGGCTGAAATCCGTCGAGCGGGCGAATGTGCTGATGGACCTGTCGCGGCCGGAAAACAGCGCCGAGCACAGCTGGCATGTGGCGCTTTACGCGCTGGTCTTCGGCGCCTCGGACCGCGCCATCGCCATGCTGCTGCTGCATGACCTGGTCGAGATCGACTGCGGCGACCATCCGATCCACCTGGCCCATGACGCGGCTGCCGTGCAGGCGGCCGAGGCGGCGGCGGCGCGCCGGCTGTTCGGCATGCTGCCGGATGGCGAGGCATTGCTGGCGCTGTGGCGGGAGTTCGAGGCCGGCGAAAGCCCGGATGCCCGCATGGCCAAGCGCATGGACCATGTCCAGCCGCTGTTCCAGGTGCTTTGCGCGCCCGAGCCCCTGGCCGATCATGTCGCCATCGTGCGCGACAACATGGGTTCGGGCCGCGCCCGGCGGCTCTGGACGGAATGGCCCGAGGCGATGGAGGCGGCGCAGGCCCTGCTGGAGGGCCGCGCGCCCTGCGGCGAACTGGCGCAGCGCCTGGCCTTCCTGGCCGAGGCCGACCGGCTGAAATCGGTGCTGCGCGCCAGCCTGCTGTGCGACGGTTCGCGGCGCGAGAACAGCGCCGAGCACAGCTGGCACCTGGCGCTTTACGCGCTGGTCATGGCGCCCCATACCGGGGCAGGGGTGGATATCGGCCGGGTGATCCGCATGCTGCTGATCCATGACCTGGTCGAAATCGACACCGGCGACGTGCCGATCCATGCGCAGGGCGGCGGCGCCCATCACGGCGCGGCGCAATTGCAGGCCGAGGCCGAGGCGGCCGAGCGCATCTTTGGCCTGCTGCCCGCGGCGCAGGGGGCCGGGTTGCGCGCGCTCTGGGCCGAGTTCGAGGCGAACGAGACCCCCGATGCGGTCTTTGCCAAGTCGCTGGACCGGGCGCAGCCGGTGATGCAGAACATCGCCTCGGGCGGCGGCACCTGGGCGGAATACCGCGTGACCTATGAGCAGCTGGTCGAGCGCGTCGGCCTGCGCATCGAGCGCGGTGCGCCGGTGCTGTGGTCCTGGCTCAGCGAAAGTGCGCGGGTCTATTTTGCGACCGGCCCGGAGGGCTAGGGTTTCCTGCGCCGGCTTGCCGCTTCGTGGTGCATGGTTTCGGCGGTGATCTCGATCAGGTGCGGTGGCTTCTCGCCTTCTGCGTCGGGGGTGTAGTCGCGCCAGGGCAGGTTGCGGTATTCGTCCAGGAACTCGATCCGGCAATCGGGCAAGGCGCGCTTGAGCGCGCAGGCCAGGAAGAAGCCGCGCAGGTTGATCGCCCGGTAATGGTTGAAGGGCGGGGCGGGCCAGTCCGCGACATGGTCATGGTCGAACCAGGCGTCCTCATGCGTCTCGTAGCAATCGGCCCAAAGCAGGCAACGCGCCGCCAGGCTGGCTGCAACCGGCAGCGCGGCGGCGCTTTCGGCAAGGCATCCCTCGTCGTCGCAAAGCCAGACGGCTTCGGCGGCGTAGTCGCCGAATACGCGCAAATGGAACGGCCGTTCCAGCGGCGCGAAACCGGGCGCGGCGCGTTCGGCGCGGATATCTGCCAGCGCCTTGCGCGCCTTGTGCCGCCATTCTGCGCGCGCAGCATGGTCGGCAGCATCATGAACGGCATACCACGGCATACCGGCCTTTCCTTTCGCATTGAATGCCGCTATAGCGCCACCGAGCCGAATCCTAATCGAAGGGACCACCCATGTCGAAGATCAAGGTAGAGAACCCCGTCGTCGAACTCGACGGCGACGAGATGACCCGGATCATCTGGGACTTCATCAAGCAGAAGCTGATCCTGCCCTATCTGGACATCGACCTGAAATATTACGACCTGGGCATCGAGGAGCGCGACCGCACCTCGGACCAGATCACCGTGGATGCGGCCGAGGCGATCAAGCAATACGGCGTCGGCGTGAAATGCGCCACCATCACCCCGGATGAGGCGCGGGTCGAGGAATTCGGCCTGAAGAAGATGTGGAAATCGCCCAACGGCACCATCCGCAACATCCTGGGCGGCGTGATCTTCCGCGAGCCGATCATCTGCAAGAACGTGCCGCGGCTGGTCCCCGGCTGGACCCAGCCCATCGTCGTCGGCCGCCACGCCTTCGGCGACCAGTACAAGGCCACCGATTTCCGCTTCCCGGGCAAGGGCAAGCTGACGATCAAGTTCGTCGGCGAGGATGGCGAGACCATCGAGCACGAGGTCTATCAGGCCCCCGGCGCCGGCGTCGCCATGGCGATGTACAACCTCGACCAGTCGATCATCGACTTCGCCCGCGCCTCGATGAACTACGGGCTGAACCGCGGCTATCCGGTCTATCTCTCGACCAAGAACACCATCCTGAAAGCCTATGACGGCCGCTTCAAGGATCTGTTCCAGAAGGTCTACGAGGAAGAGTTCGAGGCCGAGTTCAAGAAGAAGGGCATCCATTACGAGCATCGCCTGATCGACGACATGGTCGCCTCGGCGATGAAATGGTCGGGCGGCTATGTCTGGGCCTGCAAGAACTACGACGGCGACGTGCAGTCGGACACCGTCGCGCAGGGCTTCGGCTCGCTGGGCCTGATGACCTCGGTGCTGATGACGCCGGACGGGAAGATCGTCGAGTCCGAGGCCGCGCATGGCACGGTGACGCGCCACTATCGCGAGCACCAGAAGGGCAACCAGACCTCGACCAACTCGATCGCTTCGATCTTCGCCTGGACCGGCGGCCTCAAGCACCGCGCCAAGCTGGACGACAACGCGGCGCTGAAGAACTTTGCCGAGACGCTGGAGCGCGTGACCGTGCAGGCGGTCGAGGACGGCTATATGACCAAGGACCTGGCGCTGCTGGTCGGTCCCGACCAGAAATGGCTGACCACCATGGGCTATCTGGAAAAGGTCGACGAATACCTGAACAAGGCGCTGGCGGGCTGATCCGTCGCGCAGGATTGCGAAGGGCCGGGGGGGAACCCCGGCCCTTTTCGCTTGCGGTGTTGCCTTTGGGTATTTGTGAAACGGTGAAGCCGCCGGGTGATGCGCGTCGGGTGCGGGGGCGCGGCGCTTGTCGCGCGTTTTTGAGCATTCGGGGAACCAAGAAGTCCTGCGTGCCGCGCAAAGCGGCTTAACATGCGACGCTGCTTGGAGTATGGGGGCGCGAGGCATTATCCCGGAGGCCCGCCATGAAAGCTGCCGTCATCACCTTTCCCGGATCGAATTGCGACCGCGACCTGGCCGTTGCGTTGCAGCAGGCGGGGGCCGAGGTCGCGCGGGTCTGGCACAAGGACGAGGCGCTGCCGGCGGGCATCGATCTGGTCGCGGTGCCGGGCGGGTTTTCCTTTGGCGACTACCTGCGCTGCGGCGCCATCGCCGCGCATTCGCCCATTGCCGGCGCGATCAAGGCCCATGCGGCGCGCGGCGGCTATGTGCTGGGCATCTGCAACGGCTTCCAGGTGCTGACCGAGCTGAACCTGCTGCCCGGTGCCCTGATGCGCAATGCCGGCCTGCGGTTCCTGTGCCGCGAGACGGTGCTGCGAGTCGCGACCGCGGCCAGCCCCTTCACCGCCGCCTATCGGGCGGGCGAGGAGATCCGGGTGCCGGTCGCCCATCACGACGGCAATTACCAGATCGACGCCGAGGGGCTGGCGGCGCTGAAGGACCAGGACCGCATCGCCTTTGCCTATGCGCCCGGCATCAACGGCTCGGTCGAGGACATCGCCGGGGTGCTGTCCGAGAACCGCCGGGTGCTGGGCATGATGCCCCATCCCGAGCGCGCGGCCGATCCGGCACATGGCGGCACCGATGGCGCGAGGCTTTTTGCCTCGCTGATGCAGGAGCTTGTCGCGGCCTGACTTGAGCGGCACTCTTTCGCGCACTAGACTGCATCGACCCTTACAAGGGCGGTGCCGGAGGCTCATGCGAGAGGAAGACAATTCCATCGGGTTCCCGGAGGGCAGGACGGGCCTGACCAGCCGTTGGGGCCTGCGCGGCGTGATCGCCGTGCTGCTGGTCGTGGCCGCGGGCACGATCTGGTTCACCAATGCCTGGCTGACCGCGCGGTTTTCCGAAACGACGCGGGTGCGCACCGAGCTGCGCTCGGCGCTTTATACCGGGAACCTTTTGTCGGAATTGCAGCGCACCTCGGTGGTGCCCCTGCTCTTGGCGCGCGATCCTGCGCTGATCTCGGCCCTGTCGGGCAATGATTTCTCGGGCACCTCGGCGCGGCTGATCTCGGCCCAGAAGGAGATCGCGGCGGCCTCGATCAAGCTCCTGGACGCCTCGGGACGGGTGGTGGGTTCGACCGACCGCAACCTGATCGGCACCAATTACGTGCAGGAGCCGTTCTTTGTCGAGGCGCTGCGTTCCAGGGACACGGTGTTCACCGTCTCGCCCTCGCCGCAGGGGGCCTATGAGTTCACCTATTCCCGCACCGTCATGTCGGACGGGCGCACGCTGGGCGTGGTGGTGGTGGGCGCCGACCTGACGCGGCTGGTGCGGTCATGGGCCGGGATCTCGGATGCGATCGCGGTCACGGACAGCGAGGGGCAGATCATCCTGTCGACCGAGCCGCGCTGGCGCGGGCTGACCCTGCCCGAGGCGCTGGCGGTGCGCTCGGCCCCCTCGGCCATCGCGCGGGCCTTCCAGGTCACGGCGGATTGGGCGGCGACGCCGGCCGATGCCTATGTGCAGGGCCGCGCGGTGATGCAGTCGGAAACCCGCATCCCCTTCCGCGGCTGGAAGATGATCGCCTTCACCACCTACGAGTCGGTGCGCGAGCGGGTGAATGCGGTGCTGGCCATGGTCATCATGGGCTTTGCCATCCTGCTGGCGGCGGTGTTCTATCTGCTGTCGCGGCGGGCGCGGGTCGAATCGGAGGCCTGGATGCGCGAATCGGCCGATCTGCGGGCGCTGAACCAGCGCCTGACCCGCGAGATCGCCGAACGCGAGCGGATGCAGAAGGAACTGCGCGTGGCCGAGCAGACCGTTCAGCAATCCAGCAAGCTGGCGGCCCTGGGCGAGATGTCGGCGGGCGTCAGCCACGAGCTGAACCAGCCGCTGGCGGCGATGAAGACCTATCTGGCCGGGGCGCGGCTTCTGTTGCAGCGCGGCCGGGCCGAGGAGGCGCTGTCGAGCTTCCAGCGCATCGACGACCTGGTCGAGCGCATGGGCGCCATCACCCGGCAGCTGAAATCCTATGCCAGAAAGGGCGGCGAGGCCTTCGAGCCGGTCGACCTGCGCGCCGCGCTGTCGAGCGCGCTGGTGATGATGGAGCCGCAGCTGCGAAGCCGCACCATCCGTCTGCAGCGCAACATCCCGCGCTATCCGGTCATGGTCTATTGCGACCGCATCCGGCTGGAGCAGATCATCATCAACCTGCTGCGCAACGCGGTCGATGCGATCAGGGGCATGCGCGACCCGGCGATCGAGATCACGGTCAGCGCCGGCTCTCACGCATTCTTGTCCGTGCGCGATAACGGTCCGGGTGTATCGGACCTGGAAAATCTGTTTGAACCCTTCTTCACCACGAAGAAACCCGGAGAGGGGACCGGCCTCGGGCTGGCGATCTCATCCGGGATCGCGGCCGATTTCGGGGGGCGTCTGACGGCGCATAACGCCTCGGACGAAGGGGGCAGGGGCGCCGTGTTCGAGCTTGAGCTGCCGCTGCACGATCCCGGCCACAAGGCCGGGACGCGGTTGGCGGCGGAATGAAGAAAAGAGGTAAAGGCCCATGAGCCGCACTTTGAAGATAGCCGTCGTGGACGATGAACCGGACATGCGCGAATCCATCAGCCAGTGGCTGGCGCTGTCGGGCTTCGACGCCGAGACCTTCGCCACCGCCGAGGAGGCGCTGAAGGTGATCGGTGCCGACTGGCCGGGGGTGGTGGTTTCCGACATCCGCATGCCGGGCATGGACGGGATGGCATTTCTCAAGCGGTTGATGGGCATCGATTCGGGCCTGCCGGTCATCATGATCACCGGCCATGGCGACGTGCCGATGGCGGTCGAGGCCATGCGCATCGGCGCCATGGATTTCATGGAAAAGCCCTTCAACCCCGAGCGGCTGACCGAACTGGTCAAGAAGGCGACCCAGGCCCGGCGGATGACGCTGGACAACCGCGCGCTGCGCCGCGACCTCAGCGAAGGCCAGCAGGTCATGTCCAAGCTGATCGGGTCGAGCCCGGTCATGGACCGGCTGCGCGAGGACATCCTGGACCTGGGCCAGGCCGACGGCCATGTGCTGATCGACGGCGAGACCGGCACCGGCAAGACGCTGGTGGCGCATGCGCTGCATGCGGTGGGGCCGCGCGCCTCGAAGAAATTCGTGCCGATCTCTTGCGCGGCCTATAGCGACGAGGTGCTGTCGGCCAAGCTGTTCGGCCCGGTCGAGAGCGGGCTGCCCGCGGTCGAGGAGGCCCGCGGCGGCACGCTGTGCCTGGAGGATATCGAGGCGCTGTCCGATCCGCTGCAAGCGCGGCTGCTGGCCTTTATCGCCGAGCAGGGCAGCCCGGCCGAGACGCGGATCATCGCCATTTCCAATGCCCGCGGCGAGGGGCGCCGGGCCGAGGATTCGTTGCGCCCCGACTTGTTCTATCGCCTGACCGCGCTGAAGATCACCCTGCCGCCGCTGCGGTCGCGCGGCGAGGACATCCTGACGCTCTTCACCCGCATGACCGAGCAATTCGCCGAGGAATACGGCTGCGAGCCGCCGCAGGTGACGGCGCAGGAGGCGGCGCAGCTGTTGCAGGCGCCCTGGCCGGGCAATGTGCGCCAGCTGATCAACGTGGCCGAGCGGGCCGTGTTGCAGAACCGCCGCGGCTCGGGCTCGATCGCCTCGCTTCTCATGGCCGATGGTGAGGATACGCAGGAGGCGACGACGACCGAGGGCAAGCCGCTCAAGGAATATGTCGAGAGCTTCGAAAAGATGTTGATCGACAATACCATGCGCCGCCACAAGGGCAGCATCGCCGCGGTCATGGACGAGCTTTGCCTGCCGCGGCGGACGCTGAACGAGAAGATGGCGAAATACGGGCTGAGCCGCAGCGATTACCTGTGAGCGGCACGCCTCTGGCCCGGCCAGGTATGGGTATTTGGGGAACGGAGAAATAGCCGGGGCGCGGGATCCGGCCCGGGGATTTGCCCGCCGCGGCGCGCCCCTGCCGGCGGCCGGGCGGGATGGGCGGATCGGCAAATCCCGGCGCCTTGTCCAAAAACAGATTGTAACGGCGCGCCCTTCCCCGCTATCTTGCCCCTGTAGGGTGGGCGCCACAACCAATGGTTGCTCGACCTCGCCAGTTTCGCAGCGCGCCAGCCAGCCGCGACACCTGAAAAGTGCCGGTGGTGCCACGCGCGGAAAATCCTGCCCATGCCCCCAGGGGGCCTCTGGGCGACCGTAGATCGCAGCCCCGACCGCGCGAGCGGGATGGGCCAAGAAAGGTAAACAGACGCGATGGATCGCGCAGTGCAGCTTGATAGGCAACGGTGGCAGGGGAGTTCTCCGGCCGCCGCGATTGCTGCTGGCGGTGCGGCTTTCGCTGTCCTCTCATGCGGCAGCCGAACCTTGCCCCCGCCTGTGTGCGGGCCGGTCCGGCGGCCCGAAAGACGGAAACATGTCAAAGAAAATGCTGATCGACGCCACGCATTCCGAGGAGACTCGGGTTGTCGTGGTCGATGGAACCAAAGTCGAGGAATTTGATTTCGAGACGGTCAACAAGCGGCAGCTTGCTGGCAACATCTATCTGGCCAAGGTGACGCGGGTCGAACCCTCGCTGCAGGCCGCCTTCGTGGATTACGGCGGCAATCGCCACGGTTTCCTGGCCTTTGCCGAGATCCATCCCGATTACTACCAGATTCCCGCCGCCGACCGTAAGGCGCTGATCGAGGAAGAACGCCAGGCCGCCGCCGCCGAGGCCGACGAGGGCGAGAAAAAGCGCAGCCCGCGTCGCCGCAAGCCGGCCAAGGCCGCTGCAGCCGACAGTGGCGACGCCGTCGCGGTTTCGGACGAGATCGCCGGGATGGCCGTTCTGGACCACTCGGAAGGCGAGGCCGCGGGAGCCGCGGACCTTGCGGTGGATGTGGCCGAGGCCGTGCCGCCGGCGACGGCGGAGGATGTCGCCGCCCCCGTCCCTGAGGCGGCCGATGAGGCCGCAGGCGATGACGCCGCCGAGGACGACGGTATCGAATCCGTCGCCGAGGAGGACGTGGCCGAGGAAATCTCGCCGCCTCGGAAACCCCGCGCCCGCCGCTACAAGATCCAGGAGGTGATCAAGGTCCGGCAGATCATGCTGGTCCAGGTCGTCAAGGAGGAGCGCGGCAACAAGGGCGCCGCGCTGACCACCTATCTGAGCCTCGCCGGCCGCTATTGCGTGCTGATGCCGAACACCGCGCGCGGCGGCGGGATTTCCCGCAAGATCACCAATGCCGCCGACCGCAAGAAGCTGAAGGAGATCGCCAGCGAGCTGGAGGTGCCCGAGGGCGCCGGGCTGATCATCCGCACCGCCGGCAGCCAGCGGACGCGGACGGAAATCCGCCGTGACTACGAATACCTGATGCGGCTGTGGGAGCAGATCCGCGAGTTGACCTTCAAGTCCATCGCCCCCGCGCCGATCTACGAGGAAGGCGACCTGATCAAGCGCACGATCCGCGATCTCTACAGCAAGGAGATCGACGAGGTTCTGGTCGAGGGCGAGCGCGGCTATCGCACGGCCAAGGACTTCATGAAGATGATCATGCCGTCCCATGCCAAGAACGTGAAGCATTACACCGACCAGATGCCGCTGTTCGCGCGCTACCAGGTGGAAAGCTACCTGGGCGGCATGTTCAACCCGGTCGTGCAGCTGAAATCCGGCGGCTATATCGTCATCGGCGTGACCGAGGCGCTGGTCGCCATCGACGTCAACTCGGGCCGGGCCACCAAGGAAGGCTCGATCGAGGAAACCGCGCTGAAGACGAACCTGGAAGCCGCCGAGGAGATCGCGCGCCAGCTGCGGCTGCGCGACCTTGCGGGCCTGATCGTCATCGACTTCATCGACATGGAAGAGCGCAAGAACAACGCCGCCGTCGAGAAACGCTTCAAGGAGCGGCTCAAGACCGACCGGGCGCGCATCCAGGTCGGGCGCATCTCGGGCTTCGGCCTGATGGAGATGTCGCGCCAGCGCCTGCGGCCGGGCATGCTGGAATCGACCACGCAGCCCTGCCCGCATTGCCACGGTACCGGGCTGATCCGTTCGGACGACAGCCTGGCGCTGACCATCCTGCGCGCCATCGAGGAAGAGGGCACCCGCAAGCGTTCGCGCGAGGTGCTGGTCAAGGCGCCGGTCGCGGTCGCCAACTTCCTGATGAACGCCAAGCGCGAGCATATCGCCACGATCGAGGCGCGCTATGGTCTCTCGGTCAGGGTCGAGGCCGATCCGGCGCTGATCTCGCCCGATTACGCCATCGAGAAGTTCAAGACCGCGACGCGCAACGTGCCCGAGGTGGTTTCGCCCGTGGTTTCGGTCGATGCCCGGCTGATGGCGCAGATCGATGACGAGGAACCCGCCGAGGAAGAGGTCGATGAGGTCGCCGGGGAGGAAGACCGCGCCGAGGACGGCCATGCCGAGACCGGCGAGGGCAGCGAAGGCGCCGAGAACGGCAGCAAGCGCCGTCGTCGCCGCCGCCGCCGTCGCGGCGGCAAGAACGGCGACGGCGAGGCGTCCCATGCCGAGGAGGGCTCCGACCACGCCGAGGACGGCGCCGAGGATGCGGTTTCGGAAGCCGAGCCGGCCGAGCGGCCTGCCGAAGGCGAGGTGACGCCGGCGGAGGTCGTGCCCGAGGTCGTGGCCGGGTCCGAGAATGCGGCCGAACCGGATGCCGAATCGGCCGAGAAGCCGCGCCGCCGCACCCGGACGCGCCGCCGCAAGCCGGAAGAACCGGCCGAAACCGCCGTGGAGGAGCCGGAGGCGGGTGTCGAAGCCGAGCCGGCGCTCCAGACCGTCGAGCCTGCCGCGGAGGCCGCATCGGCGGACGCCGCGCCGGCACCGCAGGATGCGCAGGCCGGGGAGCCGGTTGCCGAGCCTGCCGTCGGCGAGGCGGCCGACGCCGAGGCTGTTGAACCCGCCGCGACCGACGCCGAGGAAGCCGAGGCCGCGGAACCCGAAACCGTCGGGGCAGAGGCCGAAGCGGCCGTTGCACCCGAAGCCGTGCCGGCGCCCGTCCCCGAGCCCGCCCCCGAGCCCGCTCCCGCCCCGGCCGCGGCGAACGAGGAGCCGGCGCGTCCCAAGCGCCGCGGCTGGTGGTCCATGGGCTGATCTGTCGCAGCCTTCCACGAAAGAGTGACGGGCGCGGGGCTTTCCCGCGCCCTTTCCATGAGCCAAGGTGCCGGACATGTTGGGAATCGAGCTTGCAGATGCCGCCTTCCTGCCCGCCGCGACGGTCGCGCTGCTGGCCGGGATCCTGTCTTTCCTGTCGCCTTGCGTCCTGCCGGTGGTGCCCCCCTATCTGGCCTATATGACCGGGGTCGGCGTCGGCGGGCTGAAATCGGGCGAACGCAGCGCCGTGGTTCCGGCGCTGTTCTTCGTCCTGGGGCTGTCGACGGTTTTCCTGTTGATGGGCATGGCGGCCTCGGCCTTTGGCCGGATGTTCCTGCAATGGCAGGACTGGCTGGCGCGCGGGGCGGGAGTGGCGGTCATCATCATGGGCCTGCACTTCCTGCGCATCATCCGCATCCCCTTCCTGGACACCGAGGCGCGGCTGGATGCCGGCGACAAGGGCGGCTCCTCGCTGGGAGCCTATATCCTGGGGCTGGCCTTCGCATTCGGCTGGACGCCCTGCATCGGGCCGCAACTGGGCATGATCCTGTCGCTGGCCGTCACCGGGGCCGAGGCCGGGCGCGGCGCGGCCTTGCTGGCCGTCTATGCGCTGGGGCTGGGCATTCCCTTCCTGCTGTCGGCGATCTTTATCAACCGCGCCATTGGCGTGATGAACCGCATCAAGCCGCACCTGAAACTGATCGAGCGCATGATGGGCGGGCTTTTGGTGGCGGTCGGGGCGGCGCTGCTGACCGGCGCCTTCCCCACCTTCGCCTATTGGCTGCTGGAGACCTTTCCCTGGCTGGCCACGCTGGGTTAGGCGCGGGCGTCATTCCCAGTTCGGCGGCCGCTTTTCCAGGAAGGCCTGGATGCCCTCGGCGGTATCGGGCAGCAGCAGGTTCTCGCAGATCACCGCGCCTGCGGTCTCATAGGCATCGGCGAGGCCCAGGTTGCGCTGTGCGTGGAAGGCACGCTTGCCCATGCGCACGGCGGCGGGCAGCTTGGCGGCAATGGTGCGGGCCATCGCCATCGCCTCGGCCTCAAGCGCGGCGGGCGGGACGACGCGATTCACCAGGCCCAGCTCCCGCGCCCGGTCGGCGTCGATGAACTCGCCCGTCACCAGCAGTTCGAAGGCGGCGCGCGGCGGGATGGCGCGGGTCAGCGCCACCATCGGGGTCGAGCAGAACAGCCCGATATTCACCCCGTTCACGCCGAAGCGCACCCCCTCGGCCGCGACGGCCATGTCGCAGCTGGCGACCAGCTGGCAACCGGCGGCGGTGG
>NZ_CP182419.1:240000-1565577 GCF_048270675.1 Paracoccus sp. TD-10
CAACAGATACTCCCCCAGTAGTGGCGAGCGAACGGGGACCAGCCGAGCCGTGAGAATGACCAGAATGGCCTGGAAAGGCCAGCCATAGCGGGTGACAGCCCCGTATGGGAAGTTTGATCGGACGCATTAAGTAGGGCGGGACACGTGAAATCCTGTCTGAAGATCGGGGGACCACCCTCGAAGGCTAAGTACTCCTTGCTGACCGATAGCGAACCAGTACCGTGAGGGAAAGGTGAAAAGCACCCCGACGAGGGGAGTGAAACAGTTTCTGAAACCGGACGCCTACAAGCAGTCGGAGGGGCCTTGCGCCCTGACGGCGTACCTTTTGTATAATGGGTCAACGACTTGGTCTATCTAGCAAGCTTAAGCCGTTAGGTGTAGGCGCAGCGAAAGCGAGTCTTAAAAGGGCGCATGAGTTAGATGGATCAGACCCGAAACCAGATGATCTAGGCATGAGCAGGCTGAAGGTTGGGTAACACCAACTGGAGGGCCGAACCCACACCTGTTGAAAAAGGTCGGGATGACTTGTGCCTAGGGGTGAAAGGCCAATCAAATCTGGAGATAGCTGGTTCTCCGCGAAAGCTATTTAGGTAGCGCGTCAGACGAATTCTCCCGGGGGTAGAGCACTGCATGGATGATGGGGGCCCACAGCCTTACTGAGTCTAAGCAAACTCCGAATACCGGGAAGAACTATCTGGCAGACACACGGCGGGTGCTAACGTCCGTCGTGGAGAGGGAAACAACCCTGACCAACAGCTAAGGCCCCCAATTCGTGGCTAAGTGGGAAAGCATGTGAGACTTCCAAAACAACCAGGAGGTTGGCTTAGAAGCAGCCATCCTTTAAAGATAGCGTAACAGCTCACTGGTCTAGTCAAGAGGTCTTGCGGCGAAGATGTAACGGGGCTCAAGCCACGAGCCGAAGCTTTGGGTGTGCATTTATGCACGCGGTAGCGGAGCGTTCCGTGATATAACGCCATCCGACTTCAGCTTTCCCTTGGGAAAGCCTTGGTCGGACAGGCGTTTACTGTGAAGCCGGGCCGTAAGGCATCCGGTGGAGTGATCGGAAGCGAGAATGTTGACATGAGTAGCGACAAACAGGGTGAGAGACCCTGTCGCCGAAAGTCCAAGGGTTCCTGCTTAAAGCTAATCTGAGCAGGGTAAGCCGGCCCCTAAGGCGAGGCCGAAAGGCGTAGTCGATGGGAACCAGGTTAATATTCCTGGGCCAGGAGATGGTGACGGATCGCAGGTGTAGTTCCTCCTTATCGGATTGGAGGGGCTGCTGAGCGGTTCCTGGAAATAGCCCTCCACAAGACCGTACCCTAAACCGACACAGGTGGACTGGTAGAGAATACCAAGGCGCTTGAGAGAACCACATTTAAGGAACTCGGCAAAATACCTCCGTAAGTTCGCGAGAAGGAGGCCCCGTTGGCAGGCAACTGTCGGCGGGGGGCACAAACCAGGGGGTGGCGACTGTTTACTAAAAACACAGGGCTCTGCGAAGCCGTAAGGCGACGTATAGGGTCTGACGCCTGCCCGGTGCCGGAAGGTTAAAAGGAGAGGTGCAAGCCTTGAATTGAAGCCCCGGTAAACGGCGGCCGTAACTATAACGGTCCTAAGGTAGCGAAATTCCTTGTCGGGTAAGTTCCGACCTGCACGAATGGCGTAACGACTTCCCCGCTGTCTCAAATGTGGACTCAGCGAAATTGAATTGTCTGTGAAGATGCAGACTTCCCGCGGTTAGACGGAAAGACCCCATGCACCTTTACTATAGCTTCGCACTGGCATCAGGATTGCGATGTGCAGGATAGGTGGTAGGCATCGAAGCGGGGACGCCAGTTCCCGTGGAGCCATCCTTGAGATACCACCCTTCGCACTCTTGATGTCTAACCGCGGCCCGTTATCCGGGTCCGGGACCCTGCGTGGTGGGTAGTTTGACTGGGGCGGTCGCCTCCCAAAGAGTAACGGAGGCGCGCGAAGGTTGGCTCAGAGCGGTCGGAAATCGCTCGTCGAGTGCAATGGCAGAAGCCAGCCTGACTGCAAGACTGACAAGTCGAGCAGAGACGAAAGTCGGCCATAGTGATCCGGTGGTCCCGAGTGGAAGGGCCATCGCTCAACGGATAAAAGGTACGCTGGGGATAACAGGCTGATGATGCCCAAGAGTCCATATCGACGGCATCGTTTGGCACCTCGATGTCGGCTCATCTCATCCTGGGGCTGGAGCAGGTCCCAAGGGTATGGCTGTTCGCCATTTAAAGAGGTACGTGAGCTGGGTTTAGAACGTCGTGAGACAGTTCGGTCCCTATCTGCCGTGGGTGTAGGATACTTGAGAGGAGTTGCCCCTAGTACGAGAGGACCGGGGTGAACGTTCCACTGGTGGACCAGTTATCGTGCCAACGGTAGTGCTGGGTAGCTATGAACGGACAGGATAAACGCTGAAGGCATCTAAGCGTGAAGCCCCCCTCAAAACAAGGTATCCCTTGAGAGCCGTGGAAGACCACCACGTCGATAGGCCGGAGATGTAAGCGCAGCAATGCGTTCAGTTGACCGGTACTAATCGCTCGATAGGCTTGATTTGATCCGGAAGAAGACAGACCTTCTTCCAAAAGCATCCTTGGACAATGTCTTTCCAGGTTCCCAAAAGAACCGGAAAACGCCGATCTCGCTCCTTTTCCGGTCTGGTGGCCAAAGCACGAGCAAAACACCCGATCCCATCCCGAACTCGGCCGTTAAGTGCCGTCGCGCCAATGGTACTGCGTCAAAAGACGTGGGAGAGTAGGTCACCGCCAGACCTGAAAAGAAGCGAGCATCTCTCAGAACGAGAAGCACCGCAAAACCGCGATGCAAATGGCGCGGGGTAGAGCAGCCCGGTAGCTCGTCAGGCTCATAACCTGAAGGTCGTAGGTTCAAATCCTACCCCCGCAACCAACGATAATTGCGAAACCTCCAAAGCCTCGGCTGCGGGGGTTTTTGCGTTTGTACGCCCGGGCTTCCGCGATACCGCCATCCGACCCAGAAGATTGTCCAGCGCCTCGGTCTCCGACAGGAAATCCGGATCCTTCTTTCCCGCCGCGAAGCGCAGGATCGCGCCGAGATCGCCGCGCAGCACGATGGCCAGTTCGCCACCCTCCGGCATCAGCGTCACCTGATCGACCAGCGAGCGCAGGATCTCCGCCGCCCGGGGGCGGCTGTCCTCGTGCTGCAGGTTCTCCGACAGTTCGGCGATGCGTTGGGCATAGAGCGCCGCCATGTTCGGATGCAGCAGGGGCGGCGGTTCGTCGGCATTGGCCAGCTTCTCCGTCAACTCGGCCTTGCGGGCCTCCAGTTGCGCGATCTTGTCCTTGAGCGTCAGTGGCGGGACGCCCTGCAGGATGGCATCGATGGCCTTGTCGAGCTCCCGGATCGTGCGATCCAGTTCCCGCCGTGCGACCTCCAGGTCGGCGCCGCGCTCCATGCGCAACCGATTCACTTCCTTGGTGAACTCGGCGCAAAACTCCCGAAACAGGTCCGGCTCCATCAGGTGTTTTTTGAGCCCGTTCAGGATCGAGGCCTCGAGCGCGTCGCGGCGGATGTTGACGCGGTTGCCGCAGGTGCCCTTGTTCCGCGCCGTCGAGCAGCCGAGCAGATCCTTGGAAATCATCGAGTAGCCGCCACCGCAGCAGCCGCATTTGACCAGGCCGGCGAAGAGATGCTTCGGGCGCCGCCGGTCGTTCAGCGGATTGCCTTCCGGTCGGCTGCGGGTGGAGAAGGCCAGTTCGCCTTGCCGGGCTTTGACCGCATCCCAGAGGCTTTGGTCGACGATGCGCAGGTCGGGCACGTCCTGTGTCACCCATTCGCTTTCCGGGTTCAGCCGCGACACCCGGCGACCGGTGTCCGGATCCTTGACGTAGCGCAGCCGGTTCCAGACGAGGCGGCCGACATAAAGCTCGTTGTTGAGGATCCCGGTGCCGCGCTCGCGGTTGCCGTGGATGGTCGACGGTCCCCATTCCCGGCCCATGGGTCCGGGTACGCCCTCGCGGTTCAGCGCCATGGCGATGGTGCGTGACGAGAGCCCGGCATTGTAATCGGCGAAGATGCGGCGGATCACGGCGGCCTGTGCTTCGTTGATCGTCCGGTCGCCGCGAATCGGCTCGCCATTGCTGTCGAACTTCTTGACCACATCGTAGCCGTAGGAATTGCCGCCGCCGGACTTGCCGTCCTCGACCCGGCCGCGCAGGCCCCGGCGGGTCTTGTCGGCCAGGTCCTTGATGAACAGCGCGTTCATCGTGCCCTTCAGCCCGACATGCAGCTCGCTGATCTCGCCCTCCGACAGCGTAAACATCTTCACGTCGGCATAGCGCATGCGCTTGTAGATGCCGGCGATGTCCTCCTGATCGCGGCTGACGCGGTCCAGGGCTTCGGCCAGCACCATGTCGAAGCGGCCGCGTGCGGAATCCATGATCAGCGCCTGGAGGCCGGGGCGCTGGATCATGCTGGAGCCGGAGATGGAATGGTCGGAATATTCCTCGACCACCTGCCAGCCTTCCTTCTCGGCCCGCAGCCGGCACATCCGGAACTGGTCGGCGATCGACGCCTCGCGCTGCAGGTCCGAGGAATAGCGGGCGTAGATGGCAACTCTCATGCGCGGGCCTCCTGGTCAGTCGGGATGTTGGTTGCGCCCCTCGCGCTCCTCGGCCTCGACGAAATCCCGTGCCGCCCGCCGGGCCAGCAGGCGGGCCAGAGCGACGAGCCGGGGATCGGGCGAGGGCAGGGGAGCAGCGGATTCCCGGGTGGGTTCAGGGACCACCCGCAGCCGTTCCGCAACTGTCTGCCTCCGCCGTGCCATCGCCCCCTTTCGCTTCCCGCGCGGCAGGACCCGCGCCAAGCCAAGCGTGGCGCAGGGCGGGACGAAATCACAGGCGAGTTCGGGCGCATCGCATCGGACCTCGGCGCAGCACAGCGTAAACCGGCGCTGCCGCGCCTGCTGCAGGGGGCACTGCGCGGCGACGCTGTCGCAGCTTGGCGTAAAAATACAGAAAAGTCGCGGGGGTTCTCGCGGTAGGGAAGGGGATCGGCGGGGTTCCGCAGCTCAAAGACGGAACGCTTCGGGAGGGTGGGGCCGTCGTAGAGGGCGGAAAGCTGCCTGAAGGTGATGCAGCATCGCGGCGGCTGAAAAATGCAGGACCGGACAGTTGCGCCCACCTAGGCAAACCCAAAGTCCGCCGCGAGACATGAGCTCTTCGCGGACGGTCAGACAGAGCTGCCTGCGATTCAAATGGCGCTAGGTCATGTTGACAAATGGCGGAGCCAGAGCCTGATGCAGGCGACGTCGACGAAGCCAAGGAAGCTTTCGGCGGTTTTGTCGTAGCGGGTTGCAAGGCGGCGGCTATTTTTCAGCTTGTTGAAGCAGCGCTCGACCATGTTGCGCAGGGTGTAGATGGTCATGTCGACAGCCTTGCGCACCCTTCGGTTCCTTCGCATCGGTATCATGGGCAGGGCGTTGCGGCTCTCGATGTCTTCCCGAATTTTATCAGAGTCATAGCCCCTGTCGGCGACCAGAACTGCTGGTTGCGGCAGGTTGTCGGCCATCACCATATCATAGCCGGTGTAGTCGGAATCCTGCCCCGGCGTGATCTCGGTCCTCATCGGGAGGCCTGCGCCGTTGACGCGGAGATGGATCTTGGTCGAGAAGCCACCTCTCGAACGGCCAAGAGCCTCTTTCGGAGTCCCCCTTTTGCGCCCGCCGCATGATGATGGGCGCGGATCACAGTGCTATCAACCATCTGGAGCTTGTCTGGCGCGATCCCAGCGTGGTTCAGCGCATCCAGGATATCCTCCCACAGTCCCGCCAAAGTCCAGCGGCGGAACTGACGGTAGACCGAGGACCACTTGCCAAACTCTTCGGGCAGATCGCGCCATGGCGCACCAGTCCTTGCGATCCAGAATATACCATTCAGAACAAGACGATGGTCCGCAGGTTTCCGCCCGTTAGGGTGCCGGACGGCACGAATGAAGCCCTCGAAGAAGGTCCACTCATCGTCGGATATCAGGTTGCGTGCCAAGTTCATCTCCCACGTAGAGATGAGCTTGAATCATAGGACGACTGCCAGAGGAATCCCTTTTGTCAACACGACCTAGACGCTCCGGTGTTTTCTTGTCAGCAAGCAACTTTCCGGTCATCTGATCTTTGAAGCCGATCCAATTGTCCCGGAAACAGAACATCGCGATCGCATGAGCAAAGCCAGGAGCTCGGCAAACTTCCATCAACTCTTGAAAGTACTGTTCTTCGGATCGCACTAGCGCTATTTCCCTATCTACAATTCATGCATCATTTGCTTGCAATGGATCGTAAGCACGTCGTTCGGGGCGGTGACATTGCAGCCACAATCCACCGTGTTGCTTCGTCACGCAACTGCAAGCTTACTGTCCGGCACGATCAGCTTAACCCAGTGACCGGTAGCTGACCTCCACGACCGGCGCAGCGAATGACCGCTTTCCGCCCTTTTTGTCTCCGTCACTGGCAGTAACAGCGAAGGCGAGAACCGCTGCGATAGTTGAGGTCTCCGCGCTTCTCGCCTTCACTGGCTCTGAGACCGGCACTTCTGGAGCTACTGGCGCCGAATGTCATGCAACCGGGTGCCGAAGTTGTACGCAACCGAGTGCCGAACCGAGTGAGAACCAGCAGCCCAGGCCGAGAAGACGCTGGAGGAAGACCCGTATTCGGGCCACCTGTTCGTGTTCCGCGGGCGCCGGGGCGATCTTTTGAAAATCATCTGGTGGGATGCGCAGGGCGCCTGCCTGTTCTCGAAACGCCTGGAACGTGGACGCTTTGTCTGGCCTGCTGCGAAGGACGGCAAGGTCAGCCTCAGCCCGTCAATGCTGGCAATGCTTCTGGAAGGCACTGACTGGCGCATGCCGCAAAAGACATGGCGGCCTCTCACGACCGGAGATTTGGGAGATAATCCAGCACCATAAGCTTCCCTTGCGCGGGGCGGGGCGGTATAAATCCAGCCATGCTGGAGACGCCTCGAACCCTGCCATCCGATCCCGACGAATTGCGTGCGGTTGCGGAGCAGCTGCGCGATCTAGCCAGGTCCCAGGCCCTGAAGATCGAGAAGCTGGAGCATCAGCTTGCGGGTCATCGCAAGGCACGGTTCGGGTCGAAATCCGAAAGTCTCGATCAACTGGCATTCGACCTGTCGGAGGACCGCGAGATCGCAGCGGTCGCTGCGGCCATGCAGGAGGAAACCGGTCGCGGCGACGATCAGGTCGATGACGACACCCCCGAAAAATGCAAGCACAGCCGTGCCCCGCTGCCCGACCACCTGGAGCGACGCCCCGAGATCCTGTCTCCGGGCGAGACGTGTTCCAATTGCGGCGGGACTTTGCGGACCCTTGGCGAGGAGGTGACGCAGGAACTGGACTACATCCCGGGGCGGTTCGTGGTCCGCGAAATCATCCGTCCCAGGATGGCCTGCTCCGGTTGCGAGGCCTTCACCCAGGCTCCGTTACCGAGCCGTCCCATCACCCGCGGGCGCGCTGGCCCCGGCTTGCTGGTGCATGTGCTGGTCGGAAAATATTGCGATCATCTTCCATTGCACCGACAGTCCGGGATCTACGCGCGCGAGAAGGTCGATCTGCACCGCTCGACGCTGACCGATTGGGTCGGGCGATCGACGGCACTCCTGGAACCTCTGGCCGACCATATCGGCAAGCTGGCCCGCGCCGGTCCTACGCTCTTTGCCGACGACACCCCGGTCAAGATGCAGATCGGAGGCAAGACCGGCAGGACCCAGACCGCGCGGATGTGGAGCTATGTCCGCGATGAACGACCATGGTGCGGCCAGGCGCCGCCCTGCGCCTGGTATCAGTTCAGCGTGGATCGCAAGGGCAAGCATCCCGCCGCCCACCTCAAGGGCTACATGGGCATCGTGCATGCCGACGGGTTCACCGGCTTCAACGGGCTGTTCGGCGAGGGCTTGGCCCGCGAGCAGGCCTGCATGGTGCATGTCCGCCGCAAGTTCGTGGATGTCTTCGAACAGGGCGGATCCACCATCGCCCGGGAAACCATCGAACGGATTGCCCGCCTCTATGCCGTCGAAAAGGACGCGCGCTACAAGCCGCCCGACGAGCGTGTCGCCCTGCGACAGGCGAAGGCCAAGCCGATCTTCGAAGAGCTGGAAACCTGGCTGAAGAGCCAACCGCCGAAAATCTCGGGAAAAACCAAACTGGCCGAGGCCATTCGCTACGCCCTCGGCCGCATGCCCAAGGCCCGGGCCTATCTCGAAAACGGCCAGTTCGAGCTGGACAACAATATCTGCGAGCGGTCAATCAGGCCGCTGACTCTCGGGCGTAAGAATTATATCTTCATGGGCTCGGAAGGCGGCGGAAAGGCCGCCGCAATCGCCTATTCCCTCATCGAGACCGCGCGCATGAACGGGGTCGCCCCCGAAGCCTGGCTGACCTGGGTGCTGACCCACATCGCCGATCACAAGATCAACCGCATCGACGAACTCGCTCCCTGGAACTGGCAGCCAAGTTGAACGTCAAACGCGGTCACGCCGGACGGATACCATCAGCCGCCCCGAGCTTTGACAGGGTTATCTGCTTGTCTGCCATGGTGACATCGTGCCTCCGGACTTGTTAACGGTGGCCTCGGGCCCATCGGGCAGGGGATAATCCGTCTCGTTCAGGACGAAACCGGGGCGCAGGGCGAAGTCGGCGCGCGGCGGGGCGAAGATGTCGACCAAGCGCGTGGTGCCCTCGCCCACATCCTGCGTCGTATGGATGGCGGGGGGAGGAATGATCGCGACCGAGGGGCTGGCGCAGGCGATATGCTCGTCCGCTTGCCAGCGGGTGGAATCGCTGCCCCAAGGGTAGCGGATATGGTGGATGAAATGTCCCTGTAGCCCCAGCGACACCTGTTCGAAATCCTCATGCCAATGTGGGCTGAGCGAGGCGGGATCGCGCCGGTCGTGCCAGGGTGCGAAGACGTTCACCATCAGATTGGTGCAGCGAAATACCCTTGGCTGGATGCGTGGGCCATCGATCGCCAGGTAGCGAGCAAGATCATAGACCCGGATGCGGAACCCGTCGGGCGGTGCAGGCCAGTCGCAAAGCGGAGCCACGTCGCTATCGGGTTGGCTGGTATAATCCCCCGCGTTCACCGCCAGCGTCGCCAGATCCGTCGCGCGCGAGGTGAAGATGCGGGTGATGCGCCCGCCCTTGGGCAGATGGACGCCCGAAGGGCCGGGCGGCATGATTGCAAGGCTTTCAGCCGCGCAGGAGATGTTCTGCCCGCCGGCTGTGAGGTCAACCTCGGTTCCGGCGGGCAGCAGGGCCATGTATTCGTCGGGCTGTCCCTGCCGCGCCAGCACCGCACCCGGCTGCGCCTCGGTGACGGCGATCACCAGGTTCACGCCGCGGGTGATCCATGTGCGGCTGCCGCCCCGCTCGACCAGGTCGGGATCGTCGCGATAGTGATGCGCGCAAAAGGCGCGGCGGCTGGCGGGCAAGGGCATCGTTCAGCCCTCGGCCAGATCGCCGGGCACCAGCTCCACCGGGAAGTTCTGGTAGCTGACGGGGCGCAGGAAACGGCGGATCGACAGCGTGCCGACCGAGGTGGCGCCGAAATTGGTGCTGGCGGGGTAGGGGCCGCCATGGACCATGGCGTCGCAGACCTCGACCCCGGTCGGAAAGCCGTTGACCAGCACGCGGCCGGCCTTGCGCTCCAGCACGGGCAGCAGGGATTGCGCTTCGGCCAGGTCGGCATCGTCCATGTGGAGGGTCGCGGTCAACTGGCCGTTGAGGCCACGGGCGAGCCGCGCCATTTCGTCCGCGCCGGAAACCCGGATCACCAGACCCAGCGGGCCGAAGACCTCCTCACCCAATGCGTGGTCCTGCAGATAGCTGGCGGCGTCGGTCTCATAAAGGTTCGGGCGTGCCTCGCGGCCTTCGCTTTGCGTCGAAACAAGCGGTTTCACGGCATTGCGAGTCTCGAACTGCTGCTGCCCGTCGCGATAGGCGCGCGCGATGCCGTCGGTCAGCATGAGTTGCGGGCCGACCTGTGCCAGCGCGTCTGCTGCCGCCTTGACGAAGGCGTCGCCGGCCTCGCCGGTGCCGATCACCGCGATGCCGGGATTGGTGCAGAACTGGCCGGCGCCCATGGTCAGCGATGCGGCCCAGCCCTTGCCGATTTCCGTGCCGCGAGTGCGGGCGGCCTCGGGCAGGATGAACATCGGATTGACCGAGCCCAGCTCGCCGAAGAACGGGATCGGCTCGGGCCGCGCGGCGCAGAGGTCGAAGAGCGCCCGGCCCCCGGCAAGGCTGCCGGTGAAGCCCACGGCCTTGATCAGCGGATGGGTGACCAGCGCCGCGCCCACCTGGCGGTCGCCGCCCTGGATCAGGCTGAAGGTACCGGGATGGATGTCGCAGGCGGCGATGGCGGCATGGATCGCCTCGGCGACGATCTCGCCGGTGCCGGGATGGGCGGAATGGCCCTTGACGACGACCGGGCAGCCGGCGGCCAGCGCGGCGGCGGTATCACCGCCCGCCGTCGAGAAGGCCAGCGGGAAATTCGAGGCGCCGAAGACGGCGACCGGGCCGATGGGGCGCTGCACCATGCGGATGTCGGGACGCGGTGCGGGCTGGCGGTCGGGCTGGGCGGGATCGTGGCGGCGGTCGAGGTAGTCGCCCTTGCGGATATGGTCGGCGAACAGCCGCAGCTGGCCGGTGGTGCGGCCGCGCTCGCCCTGCAACCGCGCCTCGGGCAGGCCGGTTTCTTGCGCGCCGATTTCGGTGATGGCTTCGGCGCGGGCCTCCATCTCGTCGGCGATGGCGTCGAGGAAGGCGGCGCGGGTTTCGCGCGACGTATAGCCGTAGGTCCAGAAGGCGTCCTCGGCAGCCTCGCAGGCGCGGGCGACCAGATCGGGGGTGCCGATGCCGAATTCATGCGCCGGACCGTGGGCGGGTTCGCTGGTGAAGCGTTGCTCGCTAGCGATCCATTCGCCCGCGAGCAGATGCTTGCCGTGGGGGGTGAAGGTCATCCTGCTCTCCTCAATCCGCCATCAGCTTCGCCCAATCGACGAAGCGCATTTCGATGATTTCGATCTCGCCCCAGACGCCCTCGCGGGCGTAGACCTCGCGCGCCAGATAGGCGTCCAGCGCGGCGCGGTCGGGAAAGCGGCACAGCACGACCGAGCCGGTCATGTTGCCCTCGGCGTCCAGGATCGCGCCGCCGTCGATGATGGTGCCGGCAGCCTTCTCGACCTTCAGCCCGGCCATGTGCTCAGTGCGCGCGGCAAGGCGCTTTTCCAGCACCCCCGGCGCGTCGCGGCAAATCAGTGCGAAATCCATCAGCCGCGGCCCTCCACCACGGGCGGGGCCATGTGATAGCCACGACCCTCGTAGTCGAAATCGTGCAGCCTGTTCACCGGTTCGGCCTTGTTCACGGGGCTGGCGTAATAGGCGCGGATCTCGGCGATGCGGGTCACGTCGTCGTTGAAGACATACCATTCGTCGCCGCGCAGCGCCTCGCCGACGCCGGTCTTCCAATGGGTCCATTCGATCACGGCCTCGCGCCCGTCGGCGGATGCCAGCACGCGCTCGATGGTCCATTTCGAGCCCATGTTCTGCACGCACCAGATCCAGCCGTCGGCGATTGCCTCGGCCCCGCGCCAGGGCGCGCCTGGCAGACCGGGGGGGAAGTAATGCACGCCATCGGGGGTGAAGCAGTCGATCAGGCCTTGGCGGTCGGCCTTGTTGCACATGTCGAAGTAATGGCGGATCAGCGCCTCGGCTTTCGCGGCGCTCACAGCGTGTTCCCTTCCTTCAGCCAGGCTTCGTATTCGGCCAGCGTCTCGGGGCCGGCGGGATAGGTGCCGAACAGCGGAGCCCCGGCGTCGATCTTGGTAAACAGGAATTTCTCGCGCAGTTCCTGCTCATAGCTGGCATCGGCGACTTCCTTTGCGATCTGGCGCGGGATCACGGTCACGCCGTCGGCGTCGCCCACGATAATGTCGCCCGGATAGACCGCCACTTCGGCGCAGCCGATGGGTTCCTGCATGGCGATGGCGCGGTGATAGGCGGGCCGGGTCGAGGCGGTATTGGCGCGGCAATAGGCCGGGAAGGGCATTTCCGAGATCTCGGTCCCGTCGCGAAAGGCGCCGTCGGTGATCGCGGCGGCGACCCCCTTGCGCATCATCCGGGTCATCAGCATGTTGCCCGCCGAGGCTGCGCGCGGGTCATTGCGGCTGTCGATGACCAGCACCTGCCCGGCCTGGATCGTCTCGACGGCTTCCCATTGCACGTTGTCGTCGCCGCGCTTCTTAAGGTCACCCAGATCCCAATCCTTGTCCTCGCGCGAGGGGATGAAGCGCAGGGTGAAGGCTTCGCCCGCGAAAGAGCCGGCCTTCCTGTTCAGCGGCGTGACGCCCACAAGGAACTGCTGCCGGTAGCCGCGCCTGAAAAGTTGCGTCGTCAGCGTGCCCTGGCCACATTTCCGAAGCTTGCTCAGCGTTTCTTCGCTGACCTCGACCAATCCGTCCATGATTTCTCCCTCAACGGTTCCGTGCCACAATGTGAGAAACAAGATAAATTGAGGTGGCGCGTTTGACAATGTGGCATCGGACGATTCGGCGCCATTCTTGTCAAATCTTCGGGAAATTTTGGAAAATTCATAAGAAACAAGGGATTCAACGCGTGCGTCTGTCGACAAATCTGTTCGGCGTGAATTCAATAGTTCCTACTATGTGGATTTTCCGCTTTACAAGAAGAACCGCAGCCGGCATAGGCTGCACATCACGGCGCATTCGGAGGGGGTGGCCGGGCGAATCGGCCGGGCGCCTGTTTCCGCGAATGCTGGGGAGGGAGAAGCATTGCCCTATCAGTTCAACTTTCAGGCCGTGCTCTCGCACTGGCCGCTGCTGGCCCACGGGGCCTGGGTCACGCTGGTCCTGACCTTCTGGGCGACCATCGCGGGCTTCGTCGTCGGCACCTTGTGCGCGGTCGCGCGCACCAGCGGGCCGGTCTGGCTGCAACGCATCGCCGGCGCCTATGTCGAGGTCATCCGCAACACGCCGCTGCTGATCCAGGCTTATTTCCTGATCTTCGGCCTCGCCTCGACTGGGATGCGGCTGCCCATCATGGTCGGCGCGGTGCTGGCGTTGGTTGTCAATGTCGGCGCCTATACCGCCGAGGTGATGCGCGCGGGCATCGAAAGCATCAAGGCGGGCCAGGTCGAGGCCGCGGGCTGCCTGGGCCTGACGCAGCGCCAGATCTTCATGCATGTCGTGCTGCGGCCTGCGATGGAACGGGTCTATCCCTCGCTTGCCTCGCTCTACGTACTGCTGATGCTGGGCTCTTCGGTGCTTTCCGCCGTGGGGGTCGAGGAACTGTTCGGTACCTCGAACCGGGTGCAATCCGCGACCTATCGCAATTTCGAGGTCTTCATTGTTCTTGGCGTCATCTATCTGGGGCTGACGATGATCATGCGGCTGACCTTCTGGGCGCTTGGGCTGATCCTTTTCCCCCGACGGCGCAAGCTTGGCACCCCTCTGTAGGAAGGCAGGAACATGAACACGGTCTTTCTGATCTCGTTGCTGTATGGCCTTCTGGGGACGGTCATTCTCAGCACGCTGACCTTCATCTTCGGCGGTCTTGCAGGCTTTGCGTTGGCGTTGGCACGCGTCTCGCCGCTGAAGCCGCTGCGCGTATCTGCGCAACTCTATACCCAGATCGTGCAGGGGGTGCCGCTTCTGGTGCTGATGGGCCTGTGCTATTTCGGGCCGATCCTTGCCGGTTACTCCGCCGTGCCGCCATTGGTCGCCGCGACCATGGCGATGACCTTCTTCGCCAGCAGCTATCTGGGCGAGATGTGGTATGGCGCGCTGATCTCGGTCGCGCGCGCCCAGTGGGAGGCCGCCGAATGCCTTGGCTTGTCGCGCTGGCAGCGCATGACGCGGGTAATCCTGCCGCAGGCCCTGCGCATCGCCATCCCGCCCACCGTCGGCTTCATGGTGATCATCGTCAAGAACACCTCGGTCTCGTCGCTGGTCGTCGGCTATTCCGAGCTGACCTACAACGCCAAGGTGATCAACAACGCCACCTTCCAGCCCTTCCTGTATTTCGGCCTCGCGGGGCTATTCTACTTCCTCATCTGCTACCCGCTGTCGCTCAAGGCCCGCTCGATGGAGAAAAAGCTCAATGTCGCCAATCGTTGAACTGCGCAACATGGAAAAATCCTTTGGCGCCGTGCAGGTGCTGAAAGGGGTCAGTTTTACTGTCGAGAAGGGCGAGGTCGTCGCGATCATTGGTCAGTCCGGCTCGGGCAAGTCCACCGCGCTGCGCTGCATGGACCGGCTGGAAACCGTCACCGGGGGCGAGCTTTTCGTCTGTGGCCATGCGCTGCACGATCCAAAGGTGGACCTGCATGCGCTGCGCAAGGACGTGGGTATCGTCTTCCAAAGCTACAACCTGTTTCCGCATCTGACGGTCGAGCAGAACGTGACCATGGCGCCGCGCCTGGTGCAGAAAATGCCCGCCGCCAAGGCGAAGGAGGTCGCCCGCGCGGTGATCGCCAAGGTCGGGCTGTCGGACAAGCTGGACGCCTATCCCGAGCAGCTTTCGGGCGGTCAGCAGCAGCGCGTTGCCATCGCCCGCTCGCTGGCCCTACGGCCCAAGCTGATGCTGTTCGACGAGGTGACCTCGGCGTTGGACCCAAAGCTGACCGGCGAGGTGCTGCGCGTCATTGAGGGGCTGGCGAAAGAGGGCATGACCATGATCCTGGTCACGCACGAGATGCAATTCGCCCGCGATGTGGCGGACCGGGTAATCTACATGCGTGACGGCATCGTCCACGAGATGGGCGGCCCCGAGATCCTGAGCAATCCCGGAACGCCCGAACTGGCCGAATTCATCGCGCATGGCTACTGAGCCGGCGCCACCAAAAACAGGGAGAAGGACCAAATGAAACTGCTTAAATTCCTGCTGCCCGCGCTTGTTGCCCTTGCGCCGGCGCTGGCCCTTGCCGGGACGCTGGACAAGGTCCAGTCCTCGAAGACGCTGACCATCGCCTTCGATCCCTCGGTCCCGCCATGGTCCTACAAGGATGCCGGGCTGAACTATGCCGGCTATGAATGGTTGGTGGCGTCCAAGTTCGCCGCCGACAACGGCCTGATCCTGAAGGTGGTCGAGACCAATGGCGCGAACCGCATTCCGCTGTTGATGACCGGGCAGGTCGATGTGGTCTGGACGGCAATGTCGATCACGGACGAGCGCAAGGAGGTCATCGATTTCTCGATCCCCTATGCCGGGACGCAGACCGCCGTGTCAGGCCCGCCCGAGGTCGCCATCGAGACGCCCGAGGATCTGACCGGCAAGAGTATCGCCGTCGCGCGCGGCACGATCATGGATGACCAACTGACCAAGGTCGCCCCCGCCGGCACCAATATCGTCCGCTTCGAGGACGAGGCGACGACACTGACCTCGATCCTGTCGGGGCAGGTGCCGCTGGTCGCACAATCGACCAGCCTGAACTACACGATCATGAAGCGCGATCCCTCCAAGGTCATCGAGCCGAAGATCATCCTCGGCACCAGCCTGCATGGCGTGGGGATGCGCAAGGGAGACGAGGATCTGAAGGCGCTGATCGATGGGTGGCTGTTGGAGAACATGAAGAGTGGAGAGTTGCAGCGCATGTTCGAGGAAGCCCATGAGATGCCGATGCCGGAATTCGTGACCGAGGCCGTGCTGGGCAAGACGGACTGAGCCTTTCTGTCACCAAGGCGTCCTCGCCTTGGTGAACCTGTCTCGGTAGGGGCCGCCGCGGCGCGTGGCGGCCCTTTCTGAACGGAGCCCTGATATGATCGAACTGCATGAGGATATCCATCGCGGCATCGCCTTTCTGGAAGCCGTGCCTGCGGGCGCGCGTGATCGGGAATTGCCGGTGCTTTTCGTGCTGCATTCCTTTGGCGTCTCCAAGGAACTGGTCGCCTATTTCGGCCTGATGGGCGCGCGGCGCGGGATGCGGGTGATCCTGCCCGAGGCGCCTGGCCATGGTGCCCGAGTCATTCCCGATCCGGCGGATCGGGCGCTGCACTTCTGGGACATCCTGTGCGATTACGTGGATGAACTGGCCACGCTACGCGAGGGGTTGCTGCCGCGTATCGGGGGCGGCGGCGTAGCGCTGGCGGGAACCTCGATGGGGGCCTTTGCCGCCCTGGCGGCGACGGCGCGCCATGATTTTGTAACCGCCACGGCGGCCTATATGGGTACCGCCTATTTCCGCGATGCGGCGCGCACGATCTTTCCGCCGCTGCGCCGCTGGTGGCCTGAACAGGCAGGGGAGCATGATGCGAAGCTGTCGCGCATTGCGGATTACGATCCTTCGGACCGGCTGGATACGCTGTCGGCCAAGCCGCTTTACCTGTGGCATGGCGCGCGCGACGACGTGGTGCCGGCGGCCGATTGCCTGCGCCTGGCCGCTGACCTGACGGCGCGCGGTGCGGCTGATCTGCGAGTCGAGGTCGATCCCGATGGCGGCCACCGCGTAACCGATGCCGCCGCCCGCAACGGCATGGACTTTCTGGCCCGGGCCTTGCAGCGCGGCCAATTCCTCGACACATGACGCGGGGCCACCTATTATTCGTGATGCAATTTCCGTCCATCCAGCCAAGGCCGCAGCTATGAACGATGCCAGTCCCGTCCGGGGCACCGCTCTCCTGACCAAGGCGCTCGACATCGTCGAGCTGATTTCGGACAGCGACAACCGGCTGAAGTTCAAGGACATATCCGAGCGCACCGGGCATTCTAAGTCGACGCTTTACCGCATCCTGTCGGCGCTGACCGCGCGGGGGATGATCGACATCGACCGGCGCGACCAATCCTATGTGCTGGGCCCGAAATTCACCCGCATGGCGGGGTCGATCAATTCCTCCTCGGACCTGATCGCCGTTTCCGCCGGTCCCCTGAAGGCGATCGCCGATCTGCATGGCGAAAACGTCAACCTCGCTATCCTGTCGGGAACGGCCCATATCACCATTTCGCGCTGGCAGGGACGGCTGGCGCAGCCGTTCGATTCGCCGCTGGGTGAACGCAAGCCGTTGCACGCCACCAGCCTCGGCAAGGCGTTGACCGCCTTCATCCCCGCACCCGAGCGCCTGCGCCTGCTGTCGCAACTGCGCCTGAAGGCCTATACCGCACACACCCTGACCGAAATGGCAGCGCTGGATGCCGATCTGGAGCTGATCCGGACCCGCGGCTTCGCGGTGGACGACAACGAGATCATCGAGGGCGTGACCTGCGTGGCGGTGCCGGTCTTCGATCCCTCCGGCGCGATCCTTGCGGCGATTTCGATCACCGCGCCCAGCCATCGTATGGCCGAGGCGCGCAGGCTGGAACTGGCCTCGGCCCTGCAAGCGGCGACGCGGCACATTACCGCCCAGCTTGCCCCGCCGCGCAAGCCTGCGGCGGAAACCGTGGTGACCGGACGGGCGCGGGTCGGCGTGGCGGATATCCGCGGCTTTTCGCCTCGCGCCTGCGGCTGGTCGGATGACCTGGGCGGGCTGGTCTGGCATGACGGCCCGGCAGGCAACCTGATGCTGCAAGGCGGGACCGATCAGCGCGCGCTGGCGCAATTCGGACGGCTGGATGCCGCCTGCATCATGGCCGGGGGCGATCTGGCCATCGCTGCGGACGACGGGCTGTGGCGGCTGAGTGCGGCCACGGGCGAGGTCGTGCCCTGGCTTGAGGCGATGCCGCCGGTTTCGGCGCTGGCGGCGTTGCCCGATGGCTTCCTGTTGCTGGGCCAAGGGCGGCTTGCGCGCTTCGATCCGGTCTCGGGCGAGGTCGCGACCTTGGCCGAGGGACTTCTGGACGCGCCCGGCTTCGATTTCGACGGCACCGCCATCCATGCCGTCGCCGAGAACGGAACGCAGGTCCTGGCGCTGGATCTGGACGGCAGATCGCGGGCTCTGGACCTGCCGGTGCAGGGCCAGCTAAGCGGAGTCCTGTCGGACGGACAGGACGGCTTCTGGCTGGCGCATCGGCTGAACTGGTCGCTGTGCCATGTCGATGCGGCGGGACGGGCCTATCATGTGCCGACGCCGGTGCCGGGCGCGCAGGGTCTTGCGCGCGGGCGCAACCCGCAGGAACTTCACGCCGGCTCCGACCGCATGTCGCTGTCGCAAAGCATGCTGGAAGTCGCGCCGATGGCCGGCGCGCTTCTGCATGTGGAACTGACCGGCGAAGCCTAGTCGCGGCGGTAGCGGGCGATGATCTCGGGGGCCGGCTCAAGCCCCAGTCCCGGTCCCTGCGGAATGGCGACGCGGCCCGCCTGCGGCAAGGGCATGTCGCGGTAAAGCCAGGCGTCGGGCTCGACATAGAGGAATTCGAACAGAGGCGCGTCGGGCAGGGTGGCGCAGACTTGCAGCGTCGCCAGATAGCCCGGCCCGAAATAGGGCGAATGCGGCATCAGCTGCGCCGGCGGGTTTTCCGCCGCAAGCGCTGCGATGCGAATCATTTCCGAGATCCCGCCCACCTTGGTCACCGATGGCTGCGGATAGCGCACGTCGCCCGAGCGGATCATGCCCTCGAACTGCCACGAGGTGCAGAGGTTCTCGCCCCCTGAGATTGCCAGCCCCTGCGCGATACGGTCCATCTGGGCGTGATCTTCGGGCGGGAAGGTCGGCTCCTCCAGCCAGAATGTGCCGCGTTCGCGCAGCCATGCAGCCATGTCGCGGGCCTCTGCTTCCGACCAGTTGCAGTTCACGTCGATCATGATCCGCGCGCCGTCCAGCCTGTCAAAGCACGGCCCTATGGCTTCGCGGGTGACCTCGTGCAGTTTGATGAAATCGTAACCCTCGGCCCGCGCCTTGGCGGTGAAGGCCGCCGCCACCGCGCCGTCGCCATAGCGCACCAGCGAGGCATAGGCCGCCACGCTGTCGCGGCGCGCGCCACCGATCAGTTGCGCCAGCGGCACGCCCGCCGCCTTGGCCTTGATGTCCCACAGCGCGATGTCGATGCCCGACAGCGCGAAGATAGTGATGCCATAGCGCCCGAACAGGCAAAGCCGCCTTTGCAGCATTTGCGAGATCGCCTGCGGATCGCCGGCATCCTGCCCGATTAGCATCGGGATGACGGTATCCTCCAGCATCGCCATGACGGGCCGTGCGCAGAAATAGGAGAACGCCTCGCCCCAGCCGACGATGCCGCTGTCGGTGGTGATCTTCACCAGCACCATGTCGCATTGGTTCCAGCTTGATGGCGTCATGCCAAGGCCGGTGCCGCCGTCCTCGAAGGGAATGTCTAGCCGGATGACCTGAATATCGGCGATTTTCATGGCGTATTCTCCCATTGATCCAGATCGGCCTTGAAATTCGCCCGCGCGAAGGCGCCGCCCAGGCTGCGGCCGAAGATGCCGCCTTGCGGCGCGGCGCCGGGGATCGAGGGGTCCGACAGGTGGTCGCGCGGGTTCTGGCGCGGCGCATAGCCCATCGCCTTGGCGCGGCTGTTGTCGAAGAAGGCGCCCTCGCAATCGCCGACCGCGTTCAGCACCGCATGGCCCGGCCCCTGCCGCTCGATCGACAGTTGCACAAGCTGGGCGAAATCGTCGAAGCCCAGCCACATGTGGAACTGCCGTTCGTCCATCACCTGCGCGCAGGACGAGCCGATGCGCAGGCTGGTCGTTGTCATGCCGCGCGTGTCGGCATAAAGCGCCATCACCGCCTCGCCCCAGATCTTCGAGACGCCATACCAGCCGTCCGGGCGGAGCTGGGCCGTCTCGGACAGCGGCGCGGCGCTGCGGGGATGGAAGCCCTGCACATGGTTCGAACTGGCAAAGACGACGTTACGAATGCCCGCTTCGACCGCGGCTTCCATCAGGTCCAGCGTGGCGTGATAATTGACGGCGAGGGTTTCGGCAAAGCCGATATCGTCGGCATAGCGGCAGGCCAGGTGCAGCACCGCATCGCAGCCGGCGACTGCGCGGCGCACCGCCTGCGGATCGCAAAGATCGCCCTCGACGGTCTCGGCATCGGCGGGGTAATCGGCGGGATGGCTGCGCGCGAGGCTGCGCAGGCGCCAGCCCGCGATGCCGCGTTCGGCCAGGGCGCGGCCCAATATCCCGGCGCCCCCGGTGACCAGAAGTCTTCGCACAGGCTTGTCCTCCTATGTGGAACATGGCCGTTGTATAGCGTAAATTATTTCCACAATGTAAGACAAAAATTGCGAAACATGACCGGAGAAACCATATGGTAGGGGATATCACGCTGAACTTGCAGGATCTGGCCCTGGTCCTGCGGCCCTCATGGGGTGGGCGGGTCCTGTCGCTGACCTGGCGCGGCCAGCCGATTCTTTCTCCGATGCAGGGCGCGGATGGCGCCTTCGATGGCCGGAACTGGCCCAGGGGCGGCGCCTATCCGCTGTTTCCCTTTCACAACCGCATCCCGCTGGGGCGGTTTTCCTATCGGGGGCGCGATGTCCGGCTGCCTGTCCGCCCGCAAGAGCCCAATGCGGTTCACGGCCATGCCCATCAGCTGCCTTGGCACATGGTCGATGCGGGCGATGCGGCGGCTGAACTGGTTTGCGAGGACGCGGGCGACGGTGCCTGGCCCTGGGCTTTTGCCGCGTCCCAACGTTTTCAATTGCGCCCCAACGGCCTGGAATTGCTGCTGTCCATCCGCAACCGGGCCGACGAAACGATGCCTGCGGGGTTGGGTTGGCATCCTTTCTTCGCCAAATGCCGCAAGATCGCCAGCGACGCGGCGCGGGAATGGGCGATGGGCGCGGATTTCCTGCCAAGCGGCGATTGGCATCCGGCGGCGGCAACGGGCGCGGATACGCGCTACCTGTCGGATTGGTCCTGCGTGGATCTGGCTCTGTCGTCCGGGCTGTGTGTAACAATGCGGGCCACCGGGCTGCGGCATCTGGTGATCCACGATCCTGAGCACGCTTATAGCTGCGTGGAGCCGGTCAGCCATCTGGCCAACAGCATGAATCTGTACCCGGCGCGGGCTGCGGACAATCTGGCCGATCTGGCGCCGGGTGATCTTGTGCAGGCCCGGATCAGCCTGGCGTTTCGTCCGCTTCAGGTGTCGTGCCGGTGAACACCCGTGCCATCGAGCTTTCGATATGGTGGCGCATGGCGGCGCGCGCGGCTTCGGAATCGTGGTCGTGGATCGCCTGCAGGATGGCGCGGTGTTCGTCCAGCGTGGTCTGCAGCCGTGCCTTGGGATCAGTGGGGGCCAGTGTCGCTGCGACCTTCATGCCGATCTCGACCGGGACCGCGATGGCCGAGATCGTCCTGACGTAATAGGTATTGCGCGCAGCCTGGGTGATCGCCGTGTGAAAGGCGATGTCCTGCCGCGCGCCCAACTCGCCCGAGCGGATGACCTGTTCTAAGGCCGCAGCGGCCGCCTCGATTCGGTTCAGATCATATCTGTCGGCGCGTTGTGCGGCCAGGGCGGCGATGTTCGGCTCGACCCCAAGGCGGAATTCGAAGCAGGCCTGCAGGTCGGCAATGGAATGGGGCGGGGCGGGAGCGAAGATCGGCTCGGCCCGCGCAATTGCCGGGCCGACCACGCGATTGCCGGTACCGCGCTTGCTTTCGATCTGCCCTTCATAGCGCAGACGGACCAGCGCCTCGCGCAGGACCGTGCGAGAGACCCCGTATTGTGCCGCCATTTCAGCCTCTTTCGGCAGCAGGCTGCCCGGCGGCAGACTGCCCGAGGCGATCTGTTCGGCAAGGGTTTGATACAGGCTTTCGCCCAAGCTGCGATGGCGCCCGAAGGTCGGAGGCGGGGCCTCGTCGCTCTGTGTTTGTTCTGCCGTCATGACCCAACCTAGCCCAGCTTTGCGGACTCTATCAAGTCATACCAATTCGTCATAAAATTATACTTGATTGTTGACTAGATCCGATCTGTATGTATTGATCGTACTTGATGCAGAGGATGATTCGACCATGACCACTTTCATTTCTGGTGCCACCGGCAGGGTTGGCGGCCATCTGGCCCGCAAGCTGATCGAAAGGGGCGAGCAGGTCGTGACGCTGGCGCTGCCGGGCGACCCGAATATCGCCACCACCGAGGCCATGGGTGTGCGCTGCGAGATCGGCAACCTTGCCTCGGCCGAGGATGTGCGCCGTGCCATGGCCGGCGCGCGCTCGGTCTATCACATGGCTGCGGTGATCTCGTTCCAGCCGCAGGCGCGCGATCTGCTGTGGGATGTAAATGTCACCGGCACGCGCAATGTTTTCGAGGCCGCCGCCACGCTGGCCGAAGATCACCCGGTGCGGCTGGTCATGGCCTCCAGCGATCAGGTCTATCCCACCCGCTTCGCTCGTTACCGCCCCACTGACGAGAACCACCCGCGCGAGCCCTATAGCTGGTATGGCCTGACCAAGGTCATCTGCGAGGACATGGCCGCCTTCTTCAACCGCAACGTCACGGGGCTGGATGTCTCGACCGCGGTGTTTTCCCATACCGAGGCGCCCGAGGAACTGATCGATCCCCATGGCGAATATTCCGGTGCGGCCTTCTATGTGAACGGGCGGGTGAAAAGCCTGCTGGCCAGCGCCACCCATCATGCCGGCGCCAATTCCCGCGCGGAATTGCAGGGCGTGATCGACCTACTGACCCCGCTGATGGCCGATGATGAGCCCCTGCTGCTGACTTATGATCAGGACGGTCAGCCGCATACGCAGGAACTGATCGACGTGCGCGACATCGTGGACGGTCTGCTGCTGATCCATGACAACCCGGCCGCGATCGGCGAAACCTTCAACCTCGCCCCCGCACATCCGGTCAGCCTGGCCGAGTTCATCCCCTATCTGGCCCGTGCCACCGGGCGCCGCGTCGTCGAGGCGCAGATTCCGGTCGAACTGGGCCGCACCCATGGCAGCAATGCCAAGGCCCGCGCCATGCTGGGCTTTTCGCCGAAATACTCTCTGTTCGACATGGTGGACGAAGCGGTGGGCAAATGCGCGAAGACGGCCTGATTCACGGGCTGCCCTTCACCGGCAAGACGCGGGTATCGTTCCTGATCGGCTCGCCCATCGCGCAGGTGCTGGCGCCGGGACGGATGACCGGGCTGCTGCGCCGGACAGGGCGGGACGCGATCCTGGTGCCGCTCGAGGTGTTGCCTGATCGGTTGGTGACCACGATCGCCGCGTTGAAGGCCGCGCCCAATGTCGCCGCCATATTGGTGACGCTGCCGCACAAGACCCCGGTCGCGGCACTGTGCGACCGGCTTTCGACGGCGGCGCGCTTCCTCGATGCCGTGAACGCCTGCCGCCGCGCCCCGGATGGCACATGGGAAGGCGACAATTTCGACGGCGCCGGCATGGCTGCCGCGATCCTTGGCGCCGGGGGACGGATCGAAGGGGCGCATGTCCATATGGTCGGGGCGGGCGCCGCGGCGACCTCGATCGCGGCGGCCCTTCTGGATCGGGGCGCGGCCAGCCTGAGTTTCAACGATATCCTGCCGGAGGCCGAGGCGCGGCTGCTGGCGATTCTGTCACCGGCCTATGGCGCGCGCGTTTCGGTCGCGCCGTCAAAGGCCGCGGCTGGTGCGGATATCGTCGTCAATGCCAGCCATTGCGGGTTGCATGCTGGTGATCCGTTGCCTGTTCCGGACGATTGCCTGCATAAGCGACAGTTGGTGGCGGATGTGATCACCGATCCGCTGGACACACCGCTGCTGCAGGCGGCACGGGCGGCGGGTTGCGCGACCGTTTCCGGCGGCGACATGCTAGATGGGCAATTGCGCCTGCTGGCCGATTTTGCCGAGGGCGAGGAGATATGAACGACCGGGAAGGCGACCGACCGCATTCCCTTTACCTGCGTTCAAGGAAACAATCTTGCGAGGAGAAAACATGCTGATCAGAAAACTTGCGGTCGGGCTTGCGCTTTCGGTTGTGGCACTTGTTACGGTCGTTCCGGGCACGGGCCACGCCGATGCGCTGCAGAATATTAAGGATTCTGGCAAGGTGCGCATCGCCATCGACCCTGCCGCGCCGCCCTATTCCGCGGTGAATGAACAGGGCGACTATGCCGGCTTCGAGGTCGAGGTCGAGGTCGCCAAGCGCCTGGCCTCGGATTGGGGCGTGACCTTGCAGATCGTCCCCAGCACTCCCGCGAACCGCATACCCTACCTGATCACCGGACAGGCGCATCTTGTGGTCTCGACCTTGTCGATCACCGACGAGCGCAAGCAGGTCATCGATTTCTCGCGTCCCTATAGCGGCATCCAGATTGTCGTCGGCGCACCGGAGACGGCGGGCATCGCCTCGCTCGAGGATCTGGTCGGCAAACGTGTGGCGGTCACGCGGGGCTCGACCAACGACGACGAGATCACCAAGGACGCGCTGCCCGGCACGAATATCCTGCGCTTCGAGGATGACGCGACCTCGATCACCGCTTTGTTGAGCGGCCAGGCCGAAGCCTATGTGACGGCCCCTGCGCTGTTCACCTCGATCCGCGCCAAGTCGCCCGAGATGAATATGGAGCCGCGTATCGTACTGAAGACCAACCTGACCGGGATCGGCTTGCCGAAGGGGGAGGACAGTCTGCGCGACGCGCTGGATCAATGGGTGGCGGACAGGCTCGCCGATGGCACCCTTGCCAGGCTCTATCACGACCAGTTCCAGCTGGAGCTGCCAGAGGAGGTGTTCCAGGCCGGCGGAAGCTGACGGGAGCCCACGCTTACGCCCCTGCCATGCAATACGAAAACGAAGGTCAAAAGATGCATACCGAAACACACACCTCTTCGGCTTGTCGATACGACATGGAGGCACTCACGGCGGCGGTGCTGGAACTTTTTCTGAAGGCGGGCCTGCCGGCGCCCATGGCACGGGATGTGGTCGCCTCGCTCATCTATGCCGATGCGATCGGCCACAGCACCCATGGCCTTGCCATCGCGCCATGGTATCTTGAGGAGATCGCCAGCGGCAGCTTCAATGTCTCGGGCAGCCACGATGTGATCTCTGATCGCGGGGCCTGCGTTGCGTGGCGTGGCAACCGCCTAGCGGGGGCGTGGCTGATAAACCGCGCCATCGACCTGTGTCTGGAACGTATCGACCGGCATGGCGTCGTGACCGTGACGATCGGCGAAGGCTACCATACCGGCGCACTGGCCACCTATCTGCCCCGGCTGACAGAGCGGGGGCTGCTGGTGATCCTGGCATGTTCGGGGCCTGCCGCGCAGGGGGTTGCGCCGTTTGGCGGCACCAGGGGCGTCTTCACGCCCAATCCGCTGGCGGCGGGCATCCCCACCCATGCGGATCCGGTTCTTCTGGACATCAGTTGCTCGATCACCACGATCAAGCGATCCGCGCAGATGGCCGAGGCCGGATGCACCTTCGACGCCGATTGGCTGCTGGACGAGAACGGCACCCCGAGCCGAGATCCCAATGTTCTGATCGGAGGGCAGGGGACATTGATGCCTGTTGGAGGGCTGGACCACGGCCACAAAGGCTACTCCATGGCGCTGCTGGTCGAGGCGCTGACCCAGGGACTTAGTGGCACTGGTCGTCGCCAGAAGCTGGACGGCACAGTCATGAACACCTTCCTGCAAGTCATCGACCCCGAGGCATTCGGTGGGCGCAGGGAGTTCGCGGACGAGATGGACTGGCTGGTCGAAAGCTGCCGCGCCAATCCGCCACGGCAGGGCGTCGTCCGTGTCCGGGTGCCGGGGGATCAGGCGCGTAGCAGGCTGGAGCAGGCGCGCATGCAAGGCGTCGCGTTGGATCGCAGCATCGTGGATCGCCTGAAGCCCTGCTTCGCGCGGTTCGGAATGGTTCTACCCGAAGCCCGGTAGAGCGCAAAAATAGGGGAGGAAAACATGAGGAATATCATCCTGTCGGTCATCGCGATGGCGCTGGCCCTGGCCGGGTCGCAAGCCATCGCCGAAAGTGCGCTGGACCGAATCCGGGAAAGCGGCGTTATTCGGGTTGCCATCGACCTGAGCGTGCCGCCTTGGTCCTACAAGGGCAGCGATCTCCGGCCCACCGGTTCAGAGGTCGAGACGGCCGAACTGTTGGCCGAAACGCTCGGGGTAGAGATGCGGATCATGCCGACCAACGGTGCCAACCGCATCCCGTTCCTGCTGTCGGGACAAGCCGATGTCATTATCTCGGCGCTGAGTATCACCGATGAACGAAAGAATGTAGTTGATTTCACGCGGCCCTATTCCGGTGCCGCCACTTTCGTCGCGGGGCCGAAATCCGTCCAGATCAACGACGCCGTAGAACTGTCGGGCAAACGCATCGCCGTGACCCGTGGCACCGCGAACGACACCGATCTGACGGCGATTGCGCCGGCCGATGCCGAGATCGTGCGCTTCGAGGACGAGGCCACGACGATCACCGCCGTCGCCAGTGGCCAAGTCGAATTGGTTGCGCAAGCGCAATCGTTGATCGACGTCATCAACCAGCGCAATCCGGCACTGCAACTTGAGCCGAAATTGACGCTGCGCGATTTCCGCGTAGGAATGGCGGTGCGAAAGGGTGACAGCGACTTTCTCGGCTACCTTGATCGGTGGATTATCGACAACCTCCGTAACGGCAAGCTCTCTGAGATTTACACTCGCCACCAGCATGCCGAACTGCCCATCGACATTCTGGAAGGAATTCAGAGTCAGTAGCACCGAGTACTGTGTTACGGTGCAGGGTGTTAGACCGCCCCGTAAACATCATCTGCAGATCCAACCCGCACATCCTCGGTCGTGCGGTTGATCACACAGTCGCGGCCAGGTGAGATTGCATCTTCGGTGATCCCAACGGCAGCGATATCCTTAGTGATACCGAGCCCCACGGCTAGCGACGCCGCCAGTCGCGCCGAGGCGGCGCTGGCCATCACGCCATTGCCTCCCTGTCCGGCCAGCCAGAAAAAGGTGGCATCCACGGGGTCTCCGCCGATCACGGGCTCATGATCCGGAGCAAACGTCCGAAGGCCGCCCCATTTATGTGAAATCTTCCTGACGCTCATCGTCGTGAAAGTCTCAACACGATCGATGGCGATCGCCACCTCCATCTCGTCGGTCTGCGCATCGCAAGGTTCTGATCGTGCCATATCAACAGGTAAAACGTAAGCTCCCGGTGAGGACCGTCTGACGCTGAAGGTGGGATGGATGTAGGAGGCTGAAGCTATGGACACCCATAGCTTCAGTTCCCAAGTCGAGGTTCTCTCGGTGACCGATAGTGGTCGGCGGCGTCGCTGGTCGGCTGCCGAGAAGATCCGTATCGTCGAGGAAAGCCTGTCGCGCCCGCGCAGCGTGGCGCTGACGGCGCGGCGTCACGATATCTCTCGCGCGTTGCTGACGCGCTGGCGGAAGGACTATCGCGAGGGCCTTCTCGGAAATGAGCCTGCCCTGACCTTTGCGCCGGTGATGATTGCTGCCGAACCTGTGCCTGTATCGGTATCACCTGCGGCAGAGCTGGAGATCTCCGATGCCGTCACAGTCGCGATCACACTGGTGAATGGCCGGCACCTCGTGGTTCCTGCGGGAATTGACCCGGTCATTCTGGCGCGGCTGCTTCCGGTGCTGGACAGCGCATGATCGCCTTTCCGGCGGGGGCGCGCGTGTGGATTGCAGGCGGGGTGACGGACATGCGGTGCGGGATGAACAGCCTGGCGCTGAAGGTCCAGCAGGGCCTGGGTCGCGATCCGCACGGTGGCGAGATCTTCTGCTTCCGGGGGCGCAAGGGTGACCTGATCAAGGTGTTGTGGCACGACGGGGTCGGCATGTCGCTGTATCTGAAGCGGCTGGAGGCGGGGAAGTTCATCTGGCCGGTGAGCCAGAATGGCTCAGCCGTTCCGGTTTCGGCGGCGCAGCTCGGCTATCTTCTGGAAGGAATCGACTGGCGCAATCCGCGCTGGACGCAGCGGCCTGCCTCGGCGGGTTGATAGCCAAAATACCCTTGTTTTATTGGACTATTCCGGGGTTTCGTGATAGGTCTTCGGCATGTCGGAGACCACCTCGGAGATCGCTGTTCTGCGCGCCGCACTCGCCGCGGCAGAGGCTCGCGCATCTGCCGCAGAGGACGCCTTGGTCGCCGCCAAGGGGGAGTTGACCCAGGTTCAGGCGATCGTCTCGGCCTCTGAAGACATGATCCGGCACCTCCGACTGCAGATCGCCAAACTCCGCCGCGAGCAATATGGCCATGGTGCCGAACGCCATGCCCGGCTGATCGAGCAACTGGAGATGCAGCTCGAAGACATCGAGACCGACATTGCCGATGACCGGGCCAAAGCCGAGGCGACGGGCCCGAGGGCGATGGTCGCGGCCTTCGAACGCCGCCGCCCAGCCCGCAAGCCGTTCCCCGGGCATTTGCCCCGCGAGCGCGTCGTGGTTAAGGCGCCGACTTCCTGCACTTGCTGCGGGTCCTCGCGCATCGTGAAGATGGGCGAAGACATCACCGAGACGCTGGAGGTGATCCCGCGGCAGTGGAAGGTCGTGCAAACCGTCCGCGAGAAGTTCACCTGCCGCGACTGCGAGAAGATCAGCCAGCCGCCAGCGCCGTTCCACCCGACACCCCGGGGCTGGGCCGGCCCGAACCTGCTGGCCATGGTGCTGTTCGAGAAGTTTGGCCAGCATCAGCCCCTGAACAGGCAGGCCGAGCGCTATGCGAAGGAGGGCGTCGAGATCAGCCTTTCCACCCTGGCCGATCAGGTCGGGGCCTGTGCCGTGGCGCTGCAGCCGATCCACGATCTGATCCGCGTCCATGTCCTTGCGGCAGAACGATTGCATGCCGATGACACAACCGTGCCGCTCATGGCCAAGGGCGGCACGCAGACGGCCCGGCTCTGGACCTATCTACGCGATGATCGGCCCTTCGCAGGCGAGGCGCCGCCAGCGGCCCTCTATTACTTCTCAACCGACCGACGGATGGAGCACCCGACACGGCACCTGGCGGACTGGACCGGCATTCTCCAAGCCGATGCCTATGGTGGCTACAACGGCGTTTACGACGCGGGCCACAAGCCTGCCCCGGTGCGCAGGGCACTGTGCTGGTCCCATGCCCGGCGCAAGTTCTTCGAACTGGCGGATATCAAAGCCACAGCCCGCAAGGGCAAAAAGGTGGCCGTAGAGATCTCGCCCATCGCGCTGGAGGCCGTCAAACGCTTCGACGCCATCTTCGATGCCGAGCGCGAGATCACCGGCCTGACCGCCGAGGCCCGCCATGACGCCCGTCAGCGGCTGGTGCGCCCGATGGTCCAGGATCTGCACAACTGGTTGCGGACCGAACGCGCCCGAATGTCGAAGCACAACCCCGTCGCCAAGGCGATCAACTACATGTTCGAGGAGGACGGCCGCTGGGACGCCTTCACCTGCTTCCTCGATGATGGCCGCATCTGCCTGACGAACAATGCGGCCGAACGTGCCCTCCGCGGCATTGCCCTCGGCCGCAAGGCTTGGCTCTTCGCCGGATCTCCGCGCGGTGGCGACCGCGCCGCCTTCATGTACTCCCTGATCGTCACGGCCAGGATGAATGACGTCGACCCGCAGGCCTGGCTGGCCGATGTCCTTGCCCGGCTGCCGGACATACCCCTGTCGCGCCTGCCGGAACTTCTTCCCTGGAACTGGTCGCAAATACCGCAAAGGAGGGCCGCATGACCCTGATCGCCCGCCTCCGGATCCTTCTGAACGACGTCGATCCTCAGCCGATGCGCCATATCGAGGTGCCGCTGAAGATCAGGCTCGACCGGCTGCATGAGGTGGTCCAGGCGGCGATGGGCTGGACGGACAGCCATCTCTACGAATTCCGGGCCGGTGGCGCCGGCTGGGGCGTGCCCGGTCCGGACGGATTCTACGACGGCCCGATGCCCGCGAAGAAGGCGACGCTGCAGAAGGTGCTCGAGGATACCGGCGTCAGGACGCTCCAGTATGTCTACGACTTCGGCGATGACTGGGACCACAGCATCCGGATCGAGCGGGTCACCGAGGCCAGCCCGGGCGTGACCTATCCAAGGCTTCTGAAGGCCAGCGGGGCCTGCCCGCCCGAGGATGTCGGCGGTGCTCCGGGCTACGAGGAATTCCTCGAAGCCCTCGCAGATCCGGACCACGAGCAGCACGACGACATGGTCGGCTGGTCAGGTGCATCCTTCGATCCCGAAGATGCCAGGATCGACAGGATCGTCGAACGCTTTGACCAACTCGCGAAGAAATGGTCCCCGCGGCCCGGCAAGCCCAAAGCACCCAAGCCCACTCCCTGAGCACGGACACCCGTCCGCGGCCTACGCCGGATGGTTACGGTAAAACCATGACCTTGCGAGCCTCTGGTTTGAAATAGAAGGTTTCAGCCACGTCAAAGGTCATCGGCCAGTGATGCAGATTGCTGCCTACGGGAGCCTCGAAGGTCACGGCAGTTCGGCGGAACGGCACCACGTTGCGATAGCCGAGTCCCGCCATCTGCGCGATCTGCGGCACCCAGCCGCCTGCCGCGTTGACGATGATGCCGCCTTCGAACGCACCTGCGGTCGTATCCCGTCCAGCCGTTCGTATCGCGCCGGATCGCGGTGACCCTGGCGCCGGTTAGCATACCTGCTGAGGCCTGCTGGTCTATTGCCAGTTAAATGCGGTTTCCTGCCCAATGCCGATGCCCTTCTGTCACATTCTGCACGCAGGGCTCCGGCAGCAGGGCAAGGGCGACACATCAACCTTTGCCGCTTCGCGACAATTCTAAATGGCCTCTACAGCCGCTCCAGCGCCCAACGGGTGTTGTGGATCATGCTGGTTCACAGGTTCATCGACTTGCGTCGTAAGTTTGGATGATGGTCTTGGCCCTTGCCCTGACCTCTGCCGCACCCAGACCTGGCTTGTAGAGCGATGACCCAAGCCCAAAGATTTCGATCCCAGCCTGAATGTAGTTGTGGAAATCCACTTCCGACACACCCCCAACGGCTGCAACCTTCGCTTCCGCCGGCAGCACTGTCCGGATTGCCGTAATGCCGGCAACACCAAGGATCCCTGCAGGGAAGAACTTCAACGCCGAAGCTCCGCTTTTCCATGCGTGCAATGCCTCCGTGGGGGTGAAGACCCCCGGCATGGCGATCATGTCGTGACGAACAGCCCGACCGATGACAGCCGGATCGGTATTCGGCGTCACCACCAGTTTGGCGCCGATATCAGCCAAGCGGTCCACGTTTTCCGGTTCAAGCACCGTGCCTGCACCAATCAGCGCAGACTGACCGAATTCGTCCACTGCCGCCTTAATGGTGCGGAACGGGTCAGGGGAGTTCAGCGGAACTTCGATTGCCTCGAAACCTTCATCGACCAGAACCTCGAAAATGGCCATCGCTTCTTCACGGCGTAAGCCGCGCAAGATGGCCACCAGAGGACGCCGCATTCGCGGCAGAGGGGTTCTTTGTGTCATTCCTGTGTCCAGTCGCAGTGTCGCGCCGCCCGCAAGAGGCCGCGCCGGGTTAGAGTTTCGGCGTCTTCGACATCGAAGTCGATCCGCGCACGTGTCAGGGCGCTGCGGTAGAGAGCCGCCGCGGGTCCCGCTGCCAGCAGCCGGACCTTGCGGCCCTCGTTGGGAAGACTGGCGATCTCGGCCCCGATCAGCAGCCCCGACAAGGCAGCCGTCGCGCCAGCGGGGTCGGCCATGCCAAGAAGGCCTCCTGCTCTCAACGCAAACAGCCTTGGCAGGATCGCCCGATCGGCAAGCGCGCGATCCACCGCGGCCGTGAAGGCCGGTCCATCGGGATTGATCGCGGCATCCGCTTGAAGCAAGCCTGCCAAAGTCGAATGGCGCGACAGGAGGGCAAACAGCTCGCCGGTCATATGGGTCGAAAACCGCAGGATCGCTTGCCCGTCGACCTCGATCCATTTGCAATGCGTGCCGGGCTGACCGATCAGCGCGGGTGTTCCGTCCAGCATCCCCAAGATCAGCGTTTCCTCGCCGCGCATCACATCAGGCGCCAAGGGATCGCGTTGCGCAACACCCGGCAGGATCAGCACAAGACGGACGGGGTGCGGTGCCCTGACGGCGTGCAACGCCAGCCGATCAAGCGGCTCGCCGGTGTCCATATAGGGCGCTTCAATCCAGCCTTGCCGGGCGCCGACCATCCCACAAGCGATGACCGGCACGTCATGCCCGCAGCCCATGGACTGCAAATGTTGATCCAGAGTCGCTTGGAAGTCGGCAGCATCCTTGCATCGGATCATGCCCTGGTCCGAACGGCGTTGGTCCAAGACCTGGCCATCGCTATCCATCAACCAGATCCGGAGGCTGGAGGTTCCCCAGTCCACGGCCACGATACAATCAGGCAGGGGCATGGTCAGCCGCGCGCATAGAAGTTGTTGTGCAGCGGGCTCATCACCAGTTGGTTCACGCACATCCGGGCCGGAGCTGCGGCGATGAAGGCGACGGTGTTGCCGATATCCGACGCCTGCAGCATCTTTGCCCGAGCCTCGGCCGAGGGCGGGTTCGGCCGCGTGTCCAGAACATCCGTCGCGGCCTCGGCCGGCATCAGGCAGGTGGCACGAATGCCGTTGCGGCCTTCCTCGATGTTGATCGTCTCGCAGAGTGCCGGCAAGGCGTGCTTGGTGGCAGAGTAAGAGACACCCGCGACCGGCTCCATTCGCCAGCCGGCCCAGGACGAGATCACGAGAACCGTACCCTGCCCCCGCTCGCGCATGCCGGGCAGCACGGCTTGGGTGCAGTGCAGCGCTCCGGACAGGTTCACATCGACGATCCGGCTCCAGTCATCGCCACGCAGATCGGCAAGCGCGCGCCGTGGGACGTTCGTGCCCGAGGAGTAGACCAGGATGTCCACCGGGCCGATGGCCGCCGCGACATGGGCAATAGCCTTGCGATCGGTCACGTCCAGCGGCTGGCACTCGGCCGTGCCGCCGGCCTGTGCGATGCGCGCGGCGATCCGCTGCAGCGCCTCGGCCCGACGGCCCGACAGGATGACGCGGGCGCCCTGTGCTGCCAGCGCTTCGGCCGAAGCAGCGCCAAGGCCGCTGCCGCCTCCAAGAACCCATGCGGTCTGACCTGCCAGCGCGTTCGAGACGGGATAATCCTGTGCCATGTTCGCTTCCTTTCTCGTGCTTTCCATCATTCCGCCCAGTCGGACAGTTCCGGCACCGCATCGGTGTTGATGCGCAGGCCGATGCCAGGTTCGGTCGGCAGGTCGGGGCGGCCGTTGCGGACCTCGGGTTCGCCGAGAAACAGCGGGTTGACGCGCTGGTCCAGTCCCCACCAGGACGGGTTGGTCAGATGCTCGATCCAGGTGCAGTTCGGCTGTGACAGCACACCGTGCAGCGTAGCCGCCGAATAGACATGCGGGGTGACCTCAATCCCTGCGCCCGAGGCCATCTGGGCGACACGCCGGAATTCGGTCAGGCCGCCGACGCGATGGACATCCGGTTGCAGCACATCCGCGGCGCCCGCATCCAGCAGCTGCTGAAAACCATAGCGGCTGAATTCGTGTTCGCCGGTGGCGATGGGCACGAAATGCTGTTCGCGCAGCATGGCGTGGCCCGAAATGTCGTCCGGGACCAGCGGCTCCTCGACCCACCGAAGCGAAAACTGCCGCAGCTCCCGGATCATCTCGAGTGCAAAGGGTCGGTTCCATCCCATGTAAGCGTCGGTCATCAGATCGATGCCGTCGCCGATTTCCTCGCGAATGGCGGCGATATAGCGAAGGTTCTTCATCAGCCCCTCGCGCCCGTCGGCGGGACCATAGGGGAAGTTGGCCTTGACCGCCTGGTAGCCGCGCTCGACGTAGTCGCGGGCCATGCGCTTGACGACTGCCAGATCGTCGTCGGGCTGCACCTTCGAGGCATAGGCCCGGATGTCCTTGGCATGATGCCCGCCCAGCAGCTTGTACACCGGCTGACCCACGGATTTGCCAAGCGCGTCCCAGATGGCGATGTCGATGGCGGAAATCGCCAGCAGCGCCGCGCCTTTGCGGCCATAGACGATCGAGGCGCGGAACATCTGTTCCCAGATGCCTTCGGTGGACCAAGCGTCCAGCCCTTCTGCCAAGCGGGCTAGATGGCCGTTGATCATCAGCGTGGCAACGCCGATCCCGTCCTCGGCATAGCCCAGGCCGGTGGTGCCGTCCTCCAGCGTGACGCGGACAACCGTGATGCCCTGCGGCCAGGTGTACCAGGACCATCCCTCGCCGCGGCGGGCGAACTCGTTCATCGGGCTGGGGCCGCGCACGTTTTTTTGCTGCTGCCAGAAGTTGCCCCACATGGATTGGGGAACGTGGCGGGCTTCGACTTTGGTGATCTTCATCTCTCGTCTCCGGGTTCCGGCGGTTGCCGGGTCAGTTGAAATCCAGCAGCACCTTGCAGCACTCGACAGGGCTTTCTTCGAGCAGGGCAAAGGCGTCGTGGACCTGTTCGGCCTTGAAGCTGTGGCTGACGAAGCGTTCGGGCCGGATCAGACCCTGGGCCATCCAGTCGATCACCTCCGGGAACTTGCGGTTGTTCAGGCGAGAGGCATAGAGCGTCAGTTCCTTGCGGTTCAGCTTGCTTTGCGGAACAGAGGAGGGCTGCGGGGAAAAGCCCATCAGGCCAATCCGTCCCGCAGGAGCCGCCAGGTCCAGCGCCTCTTCCAGGATGGCAGGGTGGCATGCCGCATCAATGATCAGATCGGGGGAGAGACCAGCGTCCTGCAATGCCTCGGACAAGGGTCGATCTGCCGAGTTGACGGTCAGAGTGGCGCCCGAGTCCCGCGCCCAATCTAGGCGGCTCTCGATGCGATCCACAACCACGAGCTGCCGGAGACCATGAACGCCGGACAGCGCTTGGATGACCGTCATTCCGATCGGCCCCGCGCCGTAGACAAGCGCGGTATCCTCGTTCAGTACGCCTGTCCGCCCTAGCATGTTTGCCGCAATCGAGAACGGCTCGACAGTGGCTGCCGCGCGATCGTCGACATTGTCGGGCAGCGGCACAGCACATTCGACAGGGACGCAGCAGTAATCGGCAAAGCCGCCTTCGCGATGCACCCCGACCACCTGCAGGTTCAGGCAGACGTTGGGGCGCCCTGTCCGGCAGGAATGGCAGGTCCCGCAGCTCACCACGGGGGTCACGGCCACGCGCTGGCCTTCGAGGGAGGCGTCGACACCTGCGCCCACCGCGTCGATGTGGCCGGCAAATTCATGGCCGATGATGCGGGGAAACTGCACATAGGGATGCTGACCGTGGAAGATATGCAGGTCCGACCCGCAGATGCCGGCATAACGGACACGCACACGGACCTCTCCTGGTGCGGGATCGGGCATGGGCCGTTCGACCAGCGACATGCGCCGGGGGCCTTCAACAAGAACGCTTCTCATGGGATACCTAAGGAGTTCAGGGGTGGAGGATATCGACCAGCAGGGTCGAAACCTGCGGAACAAAGGTGATCAGCAGCAGCACGAACAGCAGTTGTGCGAAGTAGGGCACGCTTTCGGCCAGGAACTCGCGGATGCGACAGCCGGTAATGCCGCAGGTGACGAACATCAGCGTCCCCATGGGCGGCGTGATCGCCCCGATTGCCAGGTTGAAGATGAACACGAAGGCGAAGTGGATGTCGTCGATGCCAAAGGCCCGGGCGATCGGAACCAGCAGCGGGACCAGGACGATCATCGCCGCATTGCCCTCGATGAACATGCCCACCACCAGCAGGAAGATGTTCACGATGATCAGGAAGACATACTTGTTGGCTACCGCCTCGACCATCCACTCGGTCAGCGCCTGAGGCACCCGCTCGCGCGTCAGAACCCATGCCAGAGCCGACGCCGCGCCGACGATCAGCATGATCACCGCGGTGGTCAGCACCGTTTCCTTCAGGCACTGCGACAGCTTGGCTCCGGACAGCTCGCGATAATAGAGGCCCAAGGCAAGCGCATAGACAACCGCGACGGCCCCGGCCTCGGTCGGAGTGAAGATCCCGGCGCGGATGCCGCCGAGAACCACGACGGGCATGAACAGCGGCAAAAGCGCGTGCATGAAAGCGCGGCCCAGGGGAACAGGCTCATACTCCGCGGTGGTCTTGAGCGGCGCATAGCCACGGCGCCGGGCAATCCACGCGGTCAGCATCATCATCGTGACGCAGGTCAGAAGCCCGACCGATATGCCGCCCATAAACAACTGACCGATCGAGACATTCGCCGTCGAGCCATAGATAATCATGCCGATGCCGGGCGGGATGAGCGGCGTGATGGTCGATGAGAAGGCCGTGACGACCGTGGAATAGGCCTTGCTCATACCCCGCCGTTCCATCTGCGGCACCAGCATCTTGGCGGTCATGGCCGCATCGGCCAGGCTGGACCCGCTCATGCCGCCCATCAGGGTCGACAGCAGGATGTTGACCTGCGCCAATCCGCCCCAGATGGAGGCCGTCAGTGCGGCGCAGAACACCATGATCCGGTCCGTGATGCCGGCATAGTTCATGAAGACGCCGGCACAGACGAAGAATGGCACCGCCAGCAGCGGAATGCTTTCCATGCCCGACGTGAACCGCTGGATCAGCAGCAGCGGGTTGGCCTGCCCTGCCCCGAAGAAATAGACCGCCGTGCCCGCGAGCAGCGCGATGAAGACCGGCACGCGGATCAGCAGTGCGACGAACAGGACAGCGATGGCTGCGATCAGGATACCCGACATGACGCTCTCCTAGGCCATGCGCCGATCAGCGCGGATGAGTGGCACGATTTCGCTGAACAGATAGCTGAGCATCATCAGCAGGCTTCCGACAGGGACGGCCATGTAGACCAGCCCATAGGGGATGCGCAGAACATCCGTGACCCTGTTGGCACCGAACTGGAACAGGACGAAGGCGCTGCCCGCCCAGACGAGCATGGCCAGAACCCCCACGACAAAGATCGCGATGACATATTCCAGCGCGCGCTTGCCCACAGGCGGCAGCATCTCGAACACGGCATCGATCGAGACATGCCCGAATTCACGGAACGCCGCGCTGCCGGCGAACATGACCAGCCAGACGATCAGCATCATCTGGACTTCCTCCAGCCAGATCAGCGGGGCGCCGACCGCGTAGCGCATGACGACGCCAAGCACGGTCAGGATGACCAGCGCCGAGATGCAGACATAAGACACACTGATGTCGATGGCGCGGATAAGCGCCATGGCCTTGCGGGACATGATTGAACCTCCACGAACGCGGGAAGACGGTCGAGCCGCCAGGGCGGCTCGCTGTCGTTATTCGCGGCCCAGTTGCTGAATGACGGTATCGCGCAGACCCGGGGTCCATTGGCTGAACGCGGGATCGTCGTAAAAGCCCTCGACCGCCTTGGCGAACTCATCGTAATCGGCTTGGGTGACGGTCACGCCGGCGTTCTGCAACTCACCCAGGATACGCTCGTCTTCCTTGGCCAGAAGGTCGTTCTGATAAACGCCTGCCTCGGCCGCGGTCTGCTGCAACAGCGCCCGCTGCTCGGCGCTGAGCCCGTCCCACAGCATGCCACTGCAAGCGATCAGGTTCACCGTCAACATGTGGTTGTCGATCAGCAGATACTTTGCGGTCTCGTGGTATTTCCCGCCCCAGATGACCGACAGCGGATTTTCCAGACCGTCGATGACGCCCTGCTGAAGCGACGTATAGACTTCGCCAAGCGCCATCGGGGTCGGCGAGGCGCCCAGATGCTCGAATGTCTTGACATAGATCGTCGACTGCGGCGCGCGGATCTTCATTCCGGCGAAATCGGCGGGGTGTTCGACCTTGCGCGTCGTCAGCGTCTGGCGTGCGCCATAGCGCCAGTTATGCGCGACAACCTTCAGGCCCTTCTGCGCCAGCGCTTCTTCCTGTCCTGCCCACCAATCGGATGCAAACAGCCGTTCGGCTTCCTCCCAGTTGCGGAACAGGAACGGTGCCTGCACGATGCTCATGTCCGGCACACCGACTTCAGCAAAGAAGGATGCGTCGGTCGAGTAGCAGACGGGTTCGCCCAAGAGCATCTGATCGATGACCTGCTTGCCCGATCCTAGCTGGTCGGACGGAAACAGCTCGATCGTCAGATCGCCGCCGGACTTCTCGGCCAGCAGGCGCTGCCATTCGACATGGCCCTGACCATAGGGCGTGTCGAGCACCGGGCCGAACCCGACAGAGATCGTCGTTTCCTGTGCGCAGACCGGCAAAGCCCAGCACGCGGCAAGCATCAGGGCTGAAACTGTTGTTCTCATGATGTCCTCCAATCCGGTTTGGCGGATTGCCCGGCAATCCACATGCCCGCCTCCCTTGCGAGTCGCACCCGGCTACCATGAAATACTGTTGGAACACAACCGATATATTGGTTGAGTTTTAGCTGGCGCGCTTTAAGAAGGCTTTGAGAGGATTGCAGGACACCATGGCTACGACCAAAAGCGACTTCGCCTACGAGACAATCAAATCCCGCATTCTTGACGGCGTCTTGGCCCCCGGCGTCGATGTGTCAGAAGAGTCTCTGCAAAGGGAACTGGCCCTCAGCCGCACGCCCATTCGCGAAGCATGTCAGCGGCTCGGCAAGGAAGGCTTTATCCACATCTATCCCAGCAAGGGCATGATCGTCGCGGACATCACGACCGATCTGATCCGCGACATCTATCAGATGAGGCTCCTGAACGAGCCCTTCATTGTTGTACAGGCATGTCGCCTCAACAAGTCACGCGACTGGCTGGAGGAAATCGGCGAGCAACTGCGAAACCCGCCGCGCGGTCTTTCCGAGGCAGAGCTGCGGGACTGGTATATCGCACTTGACCGAAGGTTGCACGACGGCTTCCTGCAGAACTGCCGCAACCGCTTTCTGCAGTCCACCATGCAGACGGTTCTGGACCACAATCACCGCATTCGGATGAAGGTTTCCCGGCCATATTCCAACGAAGATCGTTCGATCACCGAGCATCTGGCCATTATCGACGCCTTTATGGCCCGCGATGAGACGCGACTTGAGCAAGAGGCCAAGGCGCATATCGAGGCGTCGCGGGCAATCACATTCGCATATTTCATGTAGGCGCATCGCAGTGCAAATCTGCGTCAGAACCCTTATACGTAAGCATCCGCCGGGAGCCGCGGTCAGGCAGCCTTGACCTGAGCGTTGTGGCGCTCCATTCCTAAGGCAGCAGCTTGTGTAGGTGTGAGACCGGCGAGTCGGAGATGCGGGCGATGACGTCGGCGAGCCAGGTCTGGGGGGCGATGCCGTTCAGTTTCGCGGAGCCGATCGGGGATTGCATGCAGGCCGCTCGGTGACCGCCGCGCTCCGAGCCGGCGAAGAGCCAGCTCTTTCTGCCGAGGGCCACACCGCGCAGCGATCGCTCGGCGCAGTTGTTCGTCAGGCAGATCCTGCCGTCTCCTCCAGGAAACGGGTGAATCCCGGCTTATAGCGCGTCAAACAGGGGCTCTTCCGCATATTTGGCGCAGGCGGCGGGATTCACAGTATGCGGCGGCTGCGCCCCATTGACTTCAGTAAGCGCGCCGCCGAGGCCCTATGCGGCGATGGTTGACGGCTGAGGTCGCTGCCACGGCATGAGGTCTTCGATGTGGGATCGGGGGTGTCCGTCGAGGATGGCCCGGAGGGTGTCGGCGATATAGTTGACGGGGTTCACTCCGGACAGCTTGCAGGTTGCTACGAGCGACGCGAGCATGGCCCAGTTCTCGGCGCCGATCTCGTTCCCGGCGAAGAGGGCGTTTTTCCGGGTCAGCGCCATCACCCGTTCATTCTGCCCATGTCGGGCAATTTGTTGAGGTGCATTACCGGTGGCACGCGCTTTTCGGCCGACAGTTTCGGGTCGAGCGTGTCGACCGACGCAAGTCCGGTCAGTTTGTCCATATCGAGGTGCTGCCTGGCATCTTCATGGTCGTGGCTGCGTGGATGCTCGACCCGGCGGCTTGCACCGGCATGAACCTCGGCACACCGCACGTATCGCTCGCGGCCCTGTCGGATCTCGATGACCTTCTGAGTCGGCACGGTCTTCGGCGAAGCTCTTCCGGTGATGTCATCGCCGGAAAGGAACAGACCGATGCAAGACCTGCCCACCGGGCCGTCGAGCCCCAGGCAACTGCAGATGCAGTTCGACTCGGAGCGGTTGCGCGGAATGAGCCCACGGGAGCGCCAGCAGGTGTTGACGCGCCTGGCCATTTTGCTGGCCGAAGCGGCGGGAACGAGCAAGTTGGAGCAAGACGATGATGGACGGTGATCTCCTTCCGCCGGCCATCCTGCAGCGCAAGGCGGTGGTTTATGTGCGCCAATCGACCCCGGTGTCAATCGGCACGCAACTTTGACCCCCTTTCGGCGCCCAATAATGCCCCCGCTTGGTCAGCACGGGTAGCTGGCCCGATGCGGTGTAGCCTCCATACAGCGCAACCGGATCGGGCCAGCGGCGTCTCGGTCATTCCCGCGTCTTGAAGCGCCAGCTCTCGTTGCCGGTCTCGACGATGTCACAGTGATGGGTCAGTCGGTCGAGGAGCGCCGTTGTCATCTTCGCGTCTCCGAAGACGGTCGGCCATTCGCCGAAGTCGAGGTTCGTCGTCACGATGATCGAGGTGCGTTCGTAAAGGCGACTGATGAGGTGGAACAGGAGCTGGCCACCCGTCTGGGCGAACGGCAGATATCCCAACTCGTCGAGGATCAGGAAGTCGAGGCGGCACAGGAGATCCGCAGTGCGTCCCTGTCGGTCGGCGCGGGCTTCGGCGTCCAGCTTGTTCACCAGGTCCACGACGTTGAAGAAGCGGCCGCGCTTGCCACGGCGGATGCAGGCCCGGGCGATGCTGACGGCAAGGTGGGATTTGCCGGTCCCGGTGCCGCCGATGAGGACGACGTTACGCTGATGCTCGAGGAACTCTCCGGAGGCCAGATCGCGCACCAGCGTTTCGTTTACGGGCGTGTCTTCGAAGCTGAACTCGTCGACTTCCTTGGCCAAGGGCAGCTTGGCGATGGTCATCTGGTATTTGATCGAGCGAGCTTGTTTCTCGCTGATCTCGGCGTTCAGCAGGTCGCCCACGATTTGCTGCGGTTCGTGCTGTCGCTTCACCGCCGTGGCGATGATCTCATCGTAGGCGGCCTTCATGCCGTAGAGCTTCAACTGGCCCATCGCGTCCAGCACCTGTGATCTTTCCATGGCGGGGTCTCCTGAGGCTGTCGTAGCGTTTGCAGTCGGCCACGGGCTCGCAGGTCAGGCGCAACGCGTCCGGCGTGGCGATGGTCAACGGAGGTGGTGGCTCGCGATGTCGGGCCAGGATGTTCAGAACGACCGATGCCGCCGGGGCGCCTTCGGTCAGGGCCTCGACGCAGGCAGCCTCGACGGCTTCCAGTCCATCCGTTGGGATCATGCTCAGGATCTGGACCATCTGACGGTCACCGTTCGGCACGCGCCCCAGCTTACGCTGGACGCGTCGTATCGCCGGCGGCAGTTCCCATTCCTTGAAGGGAGCGCCGTTTCGAAGGGCGCCGGGCTTGCGGGCCAGCACCGGGATGTAGTGCAGCGGGTCATAGATGGCCTTGTCGCGCCCGAAGGCGCGGTCGTGCCGGCCGACGATCTTGCCGTCCTGCCAGACCTCGACCCGCTCGGCATAGGCGCGGATCTCGACCGGACGGCCGACGGCGCGACCATCGACCGAGTAGCGGTTCTTGTCGAACCTAACGAGGCAGGTCTTGGACACCGAGGCCGGCACGGCATGGAATCCGTCGAAAGGGCCGACGTAGGGCACCAGGCTCGCCCGCTCATCCTGGAACACGTCCCAGATTGTCCGATCACGCAATTCCTGGTGCGGATGGGCCTTGGCCCAGGCAATACAGCGATCCTGAAGCCAGGCGTTGAGTTCCGCGTAGCTCTTGAAGCGCGGCCGCGGCACGAAGAACCGCCGCCGGACAACGCCAACCTGGTTCTCTACTTGTCCCTTCTCCCAGCCGGACGCGGGGGTGCAGGCGACGGGATCGACAAGGTAGTGTCCGCACATCTGCTGGAACCGGCGATTATACGCGCGGTCGCGGCCGACGAAGATCGTGTCCACCGCCGTCTTCATGTTGTCGTAGATCCCACGCGCACAGGCGCCGCCGAAGAAGGCAAAGGCCTTGTCATGGGCATCGAACACCATTTCCTGCGTCTCTCGCGGGTAGGCCCGGACGAACAGCATCCGGCTATGACAAAGCCGGACGTGAGCCACCTTCACCGTGGTGGTCACGCCGTCGATCAGAACGACCTCGTGACTCCAGTCGAACTGGTAGGCTTCACCCGGATCGAAGCTCAGTGGCACATAGGCGGCGGCTGACGCTTCCTGCTCCGCCTGCGACCACGAAGCCGCATAGCGTCGGACCGCGTCGTAGCCGCCGTCATATCCGAGGGCCCTGAGCTCTTCGAAAATCCGGATGCGGGTCAGCCGCTCGCGCTTCGGCTTGCGCGCATTCGCCGCCAGCATCTCGTCGAGCTTGCCTTTCCAGGGACCGATCTTCGGCTGCGGTTGGACGGTTCGCTCGTAAGTCATCTCCGTTGCGCCGGACCGGATCACCTTCCGAACCGTGTTCCGCGATACCCGCAGCTCTCGGCAGATATGCTTGATCGACTTCTTGTCCTGGAAATACGCCCGGCGGATCTTCGCAATCGTCTCCACAACCAGCATCCCACACTGTGCCCCCCGATAGCCTCGGAGGCATCATGACCATCAGCGTAAGGGGGGTCATTTTTGGAAGCCGATTACCCCGTTACGGGGTCAATTTTGCACGCCGGTTCACACCCAGATGCACCGGGTCCTGAAGGACGGCGGCTTCTGCGTCAGCTTCTACGGCTGGAACAAGGTCGATCTGTTCGTGGAGGCCTGGAAGGCGGCGGGCTTCCGCATCGTCGGGCATCTGGTGTTCCGCAAGCGTTACGCCTCCTCGGCGCGGTTCCTGCGCTACGAGCACGAACAGGCCTATCTGCTGGCCAAGGGCGATCCGGTTCTGCCCGCGCGTCCGGTGCCCGACGTGCTGGACTTCCCCTATACCGGGAACAAGCTGCACCCGACGCAAAAGCCGGTGGCGGCGCTGCGCCGGCTGATCGGGGCGTTCACGAAGCCCGGCGATCTGGTGCTGGACCCGTTCAGCGGCAGCGGTTCCACGCTGGCGGCGGCGCATCTGCTGGGCCGCGACTGGCTCGGCGTGGAACTGGACGTTGAGCATTATCAGACCATCGGCAAGCGGATGGCGGCCCTGCAAGAGCGGGACCGGAAGGCGGTCGCATAGCTCCCCGCAACCCAAGGGCGCCCGTCATCGGGCGGGCGCCACACCCCACAGCTTCACGGAAAGGATTACGACATGCGCTGGATTGTCACGAAGGACCATCATGGCGGCTGCATTGGACTGGGCGAGGACGCCGACGGAGTTCCCGCGCGAGGCAAGCCCGAAGACGGCGACGCGTTGCCGGTGGAGTTCCGGCTTTATACCGCGCGCGGCAGGCTGCTGTTCGAGGGCCGATGCGGCGACATCGCGGCCGACTGGTGGCACGGCATGGAGCCGCTGCTTTACGCCTGGGCCACGTTCCGCTGCCGCCGGTTGACCTGGCGCCCAGCCGGGACGGATGAATCTTGGCGCCCGCTGCGCCCGTAGGCTAGACGCCGGCCCAAAGCATCACGGCCGCCGATCCGATGGACCGGCGGCCGTCGCGCGTGCGATCCCAGCCGCACGTCCCGGAAAAATCGCGCTCGCCGGGCATGGCCCGGCTCGCAAGACAAGGCGAAGATATCGGCAGACGCGCCAATGGCTGATGCGAACGGCGCGAATGGCGCGGCGTGATCCGGACGGGGGGAGACCACCCATATCGGAGCCCGGCCGGATCACGCCGGAGGCGGGAAAGGCAGAACGGCGTTCAAACTCCGTCAGCTGTCCTTGGTTATGGCGCATTGGCGGGGCATAAGCTGGGCCTCAAACAGTTGGGGACCGGCATATTGAATATCGACACGGGTCCGCTTGCGGCTCCCTTCCTCGTCATCGCTCTGATCTATGCGGCGGTCGGTCAGGCCGGGGCATCGGGTTACATTGCCGTAATGGGTCTGGCAGGTTTTGCGCCCCTTGCCATGAAGACGACGGCGTTATCGCTGAATCTGATGGTTGCGGCCATCGGCACAGTTCTGTTCCTGAAGGCCGGGCGTCTTTCGTGGCGGAATGTCTGGCCTTTCGCCATTCTCGGCTTTCCCTCCTCGATGCTTGGCGGAGCGGTCCAGTTGCCGGAAAGCGTCTATTTCCCGGTCGTCGGGATCGTGTTGATCCTTTCCGCGCTTCAGATGATGCGCACGGCGTTTCACGGCAGGCCGTCGGCCTCCGGAACGGTAGTCACACCACCCTTCGGCGCGGCTTTGGCGACCGGGGCCGTCATCGGCTTCGTGTCCGGGACGACCGGAACAGGTGGCGGTGTGTTCCTGGCCCCGATCATCCTCAGCATGAACTGGGGCACGGCCCGGCAGACGGCCGCCACCACGGCGGTCTATAACCTGATGAACTCGGCTGCGGCGCTGGTCGGGGCCTATGCAGCATGGGATCATATCCCGGCCGCCCTGCCGATCTGGCTTGCCGCCGTTGCCATCGGTGGTTCGGTCGGCGCCTGGATCGGCAGCCGTTACCTGTCCGACCGCTGGCTGCGCGGAATCCTTGCGTTCCTGCTGCTGGTTTCAGGTATCAAGCTCATCTTGTAGCGGCCAATCCTTCCGCGTGACTGCCAGGTCGCCCGCCGCAGGCATGACATTCGTACCCTTGTCGGACGTGCCGTCCCGTGGAAACCCGGGCTGGAGCCTTTGCGCCTCAAACCACCCGCGCAAATGGGAATATCATCGCCAACAAATCGGCCATCGTCTTGGTCTTCCTCGATCTGCGGCCTCCAGACTACGGAAATCCTTCATCCCCCCAACTTTCGCAACCCCATGATCCCTGCCGACCGCATCCTGCAATTTCGTTCCATGAATGCCCGCCGCGATGCGACCAGCTTTCTGTCCGCACCGCAATATTGCCGGACGATCCAACCTAGGGCCGATGAAACGGCGGCCATGCCATACCGCGCCCCCGACCCGACAGCTCGATCCTTCCCGCCCCGAACGTCCCGGCCTTCCGGCGACAGACGCAAGGGCGACCAGCAAGGCGAAGCGAAGCGGCACCGCCACAGGTGGCGCGGAATCCGGGGGCCATGCGGACAGGACGGCACCGGCGAGAACGCCGCCGTTCTGCGATATGTCCCCGATCCGCTCCCGGTCGAACCAATCCCTCCGCCTGTCCGATCCCCTAACTCCGTGCGGTTTTCACCAACAACCCCCAAGGCTCCGGACCGTGTTGCCGCGCGGGGCGCGGCTGCCCGCCCCACTCCGAAGCCTTGCGGGCAGGCTGCCGCCCGAAGGGGGCGTCAGTTGCAGGTGCCTCCCGACGGATTTGGCCGGGTCTCGTCGGAGGGAATGGTCCCTCCGGGGAAGCAACGGAGACCTACAATGCAGAACATTGTCATCCTCGCCGGCACCATCCGCCAGGCCCCCGAAACCCGCACCACCCGCACCGGCACCGACGTCACCCGCTTCAAGCTGGTCACCTCGCGCCCGCGCTATTCGGAAGGCCGGGTCGTCCGGGACGAAAAGGGCTATCGGGTCGAGGACGCGGAATGGCACCGCATCGTCGCCTTCAACGGCCTGGGCCGGACCATCCAGCAATATTGCGAGACCGGCACGAAGGTGCTGGTGCGCGGCCGTATCCACTACACGAAATGGCAGGATGCGGACGGCAACGACCGCTACGGCTGCGAGATCGTCGCCGAGACGGTGGATTTCCTGAGCCGGGCGCCGCAGACCGAGACCGACGAAGAGGACGAGGGCCGGTTCATCGACGAAGACGACATTCCCTCCTGAGCGGGAGGCCCGAGGCCCGGCGGTTCCAGCCGCCGGGTTTTTCCATGCTCGCAACGGATCGCCCCGAGGCCGCGCCGGCAAGAGAAGGCTTCCCGGCCGGATCGACCGGCCGGAAAGCCTCCGGCGGGCCCGCTTCCGTCCCACGGCCACGGTTCGCGTCCTTTTTCCGCGAAGAAGAAACAGGGGCTTGAGAAAGAAGGCTGGGGAACAGGCAGCGTCACGGCGCCACCGTTGGGCTCTGCGTGACCGTCGGCGCGTGGGCGGGAAGGGCGCATTTCGCTTCGGAGCAGAAAGGGAAAACCGGAGTTCGCTGGTGAAAGGCGCGGTCATCCGTGGCCGTTTCGGCGGCTGCGGAAAAGAGCGGAAACCCCGCTAACAGGCTGAAAATAATGGATAAAACGCCGCAGCCGACTTGCGCCAGAGCCTTGTTTTTGTTAGACTATTCTTGAGGTGCCAAGGTGGTCGCCACCCGCCGGCGCCATGCTCCCCGCAACGCGGGGTCGGAGTGGTGGAAGGGGTCGGATGGATCGGCCCCGGAAGCCGGAGAGACGCCGATGCATACCGCGACATTCGAGATCAACATCCCCAGCAACCCGCTGGCCCGCCGCATCAACCTCGAGGACATCGAGATGGGCATGGATGCCGATGCCGGGGTCAAGGCCCGCGCCAGCCGCGACAGCATGATCCTGACGATCGTTGTCCACGCTACCGATGCCCCCGACGCCGCCAACTGGCTTCAGAAGGCCGGCCTGATCTCACCAGCGCCAGCGGAAGCGCCGGGAACCGCCCGCGCATAAGCCGAGGAGAACCGCCATGACCACCGCCAAGGTCATCATCCCTTTCGCCGCCGCCCGCGCCGCCGCAACGAAGGCGGGCTGGCCAGCCGATGCGTGCTCGACCGCATGGCTGGAAAGCAGGATCGACGCAGTTTTTTCGCGCAAAAGGAACGGCGATATCACGGTCGAGGTCGAGATCGAGCACCTGCCAACCATGAGCTGGTCCACGATGTCATCGCCTGACCACCACCAGCGCCAGCAGCCGCGCTTCGCCATCGCGGGGCTTGCGGCAGCGGGGGTGGCTCAACGGCTCAGCCCAACTCCAGAGCAGAGGACACCCATGACCTGCGAAACCGAAACCACCGCGCTCGCGGCGAAGATCCACGCCGAATGCGAATTCGGCTTCGACCGCAACGACATCCACGAAGCCCTCGAACTGCTCGGCCAGATGGTCGAATACGGCGCCACCACCCCGGCGGAGATCGAGGCGTTCCTCCGCCAGCGCCGGGAGCGATACGAGGCCGACCTCGCCAGCAGCTGATGTCGCCAGCGAAGGTCGGTTCAGCGCCGCTGGCGCTGGCCGCCCCGCAACAAGGTCAGGTATTCGCCGCCGACCAGGGCCCGCGCCTCGGCGAGGATACGGGCAAGCTGCCGGCGCTCGGAGGCAGATTTCCATTCCGCGGCGCTGAGTCCGCTGAAATCCGTCTGGAACAGGACGCCGGCGATGTCGCGGCGCGAGGCGCCGGATTCGGCCCCGTCCCAGGCACGCAACATCAGGGTGGCGCGGTGCCGTTCGGATGCCGAAAGCGATTGCAGGGAAGGGATCGGACGAACCGACCTACCGGTCAGCAGGCGATGAAACCGCCGGATGCTGTTCAGCCGGACCATCAGATCCTCGTCCAGCGGCACCAGGATCGCCAGCCTGATCCGGGCCGCGCCTTGCGGAAACCACAGCCGGTGATCGCCCTGCACATCGGGGATGATTCCGTGCAGCCCGTCACGGGCGTGCAACACCGGTGCCAACGGCAGGTCGGCCGGCCCAAGCAGCGCTGGCCGGTCGTAACCTTCGGGTGCCGCGGTAAGGATCAGGGCGGCGGGAAACGCATCGGGCCGCCAGAGGGGCCGGGCCTCCGATACCGGAAGGGCCGGATCGACCGGGAAACATCAGCCCCCAGCGGCGGGCCATCCGGGCGATCTCCTCTCTGGTGCTGTCCCCGATGGGCGCCCCGCGCCCGATATGCTGGCGGATCCTGGAATATTCCGCGCGATAGCGGTGGTTGCGGCGCAGGAACTGGAAGGTCATCCGGGCACGGTCGAGCGTCCGGAACCGGTCGTCATAGCTCGGAGACCTCCAATCGGTGGAAGACGGCATGGCTCTGCTCCCCATCGGAATGAAAGGCGGGTCGGAACCAGGGATTATGCAGAGCCTGCGGATTCACGCATAGATTGTGCTCGGGAATGGCGGATATGCCGACGCCACCCCAAAGACACGGACAGATACCGCTGCCGTTCCCTGCTCTAGCGCATGCGCGGTTTCAGCAACTGACGGTAGCCCGCCTCGGTCATCCAGCGCGCCCGGGCCAGATGGCTGTCATGGATGCGCTTCGCCCGGTCGGGATCGGCGGCCACGTCGAGGCCGAAGACGATCCGGGCAACTTCGCGCCAGTCGGCCCCTTCCTCCTCTGCGTCAAGAAGCCGCAGATAGGTGGTCAGATGGGCCTCGTCGTAGCCGGTCAGTCGCTCGGATTGCGGCGGGGTGTCCTCGAAGGCGTCGGCAGCCATTGGGCTCTCCTCTTTCCGATCCGTGCCCAGAATGAAGAACGCGGCGATCCCTTTCTAGGGGAACGATCCGTGCCGCGTATCGGGATTTTCCGAATACACACATTCCGGAACGGGCAGGAGGGCGGTTCGACCATCGGCGTAAACCCGCGAATCGTTGGGAAAACGCGCGAACAGCCGCCGAAAGCTCAGGCCCTGTCGCGGCGCAGCAGTTCCACCGGATCGACCTCCAGCACCGCGGCGAGCTTTTCCAGCATGTCGACGGTCGCGGCGTTCTCCTCGCGCTCCAGCATGCCGACATAGTTCCGGTTGATGTCCGCACGGTCGGCAAGCTCCTCCTGCGACAGGGATTTCTCCTGTCTCAGCCGGCGCAGATTCCTGGCAACTCGCTCCCGTAAGCTCATGCGGGAGGAGTCGCCGGGCACCACGCACGGCGCCACCTAGTATAATGGGGATTCGTGAGCCGGCCAAGCTTTTCGTCGACCCGGCTCCAGCCCCAACGAGAGGGGGGTGACAAAAACCGGACCGTCATTCTGTCACTCCGGCCCGGTGCTGCTTTTGCGCCATCGTCGTCGCAATCCCGCCTCTCCGGCGGATCCTGCGACGGAGACCGACGATGCAGAACGAACCCGATCCCACCTGGCCGCGCTTCGTGCGCACCGAGGAAGCCGCCCGGCTTCTCGACCTGTCGCCGCGCACGCTGGAAAAGCATCGCTGCGGCGGCACCGGCCCGGTCTACCGCAAGCTCGGTGGCCGTGTCGTCTACACCATCGCCGATCTGCGTGCCTGGATCGAGGGCTCGGCGCGGCAATCCACATCGGAGATGGCGACGGCGGCACGCTGTCCCGAGGGGCGAGTTGCTGGCATCATCGGTGCCGGACGGGGAACGGCGCGATGACCTCTTCGCTGTCCCTGCGCCGCATCTGCGACGGCAGGCAGATGGAATTGTTCCGGCCGGTCGCGCGCGATATCGCTGCGCGCGATTCCCGCGACCTGATGTCCTGGCCTTTCTTCTCGCTGGCCAAGTCGCGCCGGGTGGTGCCGATCGATTTCCACATGGGAGCGGTCTCGATCCGGGTGGAGGCCACGCCGGAACACGGCATGGCGACGATCTGGGATGCCGACGTCCTGATCTGGGCCGCCAGCCAGATCGTCGAGGCCCACAGCCACGGTTTGCGGACCTCGCGTCTGATGGCGGCGACGCCCTACGAGATCCTCACCTTCATCCGGCGCGACGATTCCGCCCGCAGCTATCTTCGGCTGAAGGCAGCACTCGACCGGCTGCAGTCGACGACGGTTGCCACCTCGATCCGCCAGCCGGCGGAACGGCGGCGGCACCGCTTTTCCTGGATCAACGAATGGAAGGAACTGCTCGACGAGCGGCGCCGGCCGCTCGGGATCGAACTGATCCTGCCCGACTGGTTCTATGCCGGGGTGATGGACGATGCGCTGGTCCTGACCATCGACCGGGCCTATTTCGACCTGAAGGGCGGGCTGGAGCGCTGGCTCTACCGGCTGGTGCGCCGCCACGGCGGCCGGCAGCCCGGAGGCTGGAGTTTCGACCTTCGGCATCTGCACCTGAAATCCGGCAGCCTCTCGCCTTTCAAGCGCTTCGCCTTCGAGATCCGGGCCATCGTCCAAAGACAGCCGCTGCCCGGTTATCGCCTGTCTCTCGGTATCGGTTCCGACGGGCTGCCGCGGCTGTGTTTCCAACCCGCCCCCGCCAATCCCTTCGCCGCCGCGCCTCGCGCTGCGCGTCGGTGAACGGTCAACCTGTGAACAAGCTGTGGACAGAGCCGTGCTATCAGGAACCATCCGACCCGTGCTATCCGGAACTCGACACCCGTGCTATCGGGAACCGTGGCGTGATGTAACCGCACTGAATCCGAACAGGAATTCAGCCCCTCCTAACTTACCTAACTTAAGGAATCCTAACCTTGTAGGCGCGCGGCAGGCGGTGGAAAACACCGATTTGTCCCTTAATTCGTGGACTGGCAGTGCCATGAATGGGGGTGACGAATGAGTGTTCGTCACCCTGAGAAGCCGAGGCCAGATCCTGGCTCGACCACCTTTGTCGACCTGATCTGGCAGAAGAAGCGGGTCGAGCACTGGCTGCGCTTCGGACGCTTCTGCCACGAACACCGGCTCGACCGTGAGCGCCGGACCCTCGGCTTCGCACTGGGCAGCGTTTTTGCCGTCGTGCGCTGGGCGGGCAACGATTACGGCACCGTGGTCTCCCGTCTCGACATCCTGCGCGCCGTCGGGGCTGGCGAGCCGTTCCAGACGCTGCCCTTCGTCAAGCCGGGGGCGGAGATCCTGCTGCGCGTCAGCGGCTGGCCGAAGGTCGAGCGGGTGCTGCAGGCGGTGGATGCCGTCGAGGCGCTGGACATCGACGCTCACGCGGTCTCGCCGGAGCATTGGCGCCATGTCCACAACCGCCTCACGGCGGGCGAGCCGTTCCGAACCTACACCAGGGCCCAGCACGCCGCCTGGCTGAAGCGCCGGAGGGTCGGGGCATGACCATGCCGCGGGCGTCCCTTCCCCTGCCGCTGCGTGCGCTCGATCTCTTCAGCGGCGCCGCGGGCGGCTGGTCGCTCGGCCTGCATCGGGCGGGCTTCGTCACCCTCGCCGCCTGTGAGATCGTGCAATGGCGCCGCATCCTCTATTCGGAGAATTTTCCGCATGTCAGACTCTACGCCGATGTCCGCGACCTCACGGCAGCTCGACTTGTTTCCGACCTCGGATGCCTGCCCGAGATCGTCGTCGGATCGCCGCCCTGCCAGGATATCTCCAGCGCCAACACGAAGGGCAAGGGCATCGAGGGCGAACGGTCCGGTCTCTACCTCGAGGCCGTCCGCCTGGTCGGAGAATGCCGGCCTCGCTGGTTCGCTTTTGAGAACAGCCCTGTGCTCCGAACTCGCGGCGCCGACCGGCTGCTCGACGAGTTGGAAGCGCTCGGCTACGCCTGCTGGCCATGCGTGGTGGGTGCTGCGGATATCGGCGCCAACCATGTCCGCAAGCGGTCCTGGCTCATCGGCTGCGACCCCGAACAGCTTGCCCACGCCCGTGTCGCAATCCCGGCAGGGCGGGATGCGGATGGAGGGCGGATCGGGGGCGCGCCGGGCGATGAAAGACTCGGATCTCTCCGACCTGTTCCGCAATCGCCCCTTGCCGACGCCGATGGCCTCGGATGGGATGAAGGACGGCGCGGGTGGCGGTGCGGGATCGACCTGGCCGCTGCGGATGATCCTCGCCACGCCGCGGAAGACCGATGCGGATCGCGGCGGCCGGGGCGATCTTCTCAACCAGCTTCAGGGCCACGCCAGCCGCCATGCGGGTGTGACCGCGAGCAATCCGAAAGCACAGGAAACCCTGCCGACGCCGACGAAGCGCGACAGCCGCATGGACCATTGGAGCCCGGCCTACGACCGCCGCAAATCGCCGACCATGGACGCGGTGATGGACGGCGCGATGACGGACCAGGCACCGGACAAATGGGCCGGGGCGCGAGCTTTGGCGGCGATGCTCAGGAGCAATGGCCTGACTGGAACGGCCGCATTGCCCATCACCTATGGGTGGATGATGGGATTTCCGCCTGGCTGGCTCGCACGCGCCTTGCGCTCGGCGGTCGCAAAGGGACATCTGCGGCCAGCCTGATCGTCGAGGCCTTCGGCGACGCGGTGGTGCCGCAGACCCCCGAGGCCATCGGCCGCGCCATCCTGTGCAGCGAGATCGCGCTGAACGCGGTCCTCGGCGGCGCATCGGCGGGAGATGCGAGTGCCGGCGATGATGTGTCCGCAGGCCCGAGGGCAGGTGATGATGCTGCCGGCAGGTATGCTGCCGATCAGGCGGACGGTGCTGCCGCCGACGACGCACCCACCGACGATCCTGCGGATTGCGAAGGCGCGTCATGATCCGCAAAACCCGCGCAACCTATCTCGCCGCAACCGGCCTCGCCGTGCTGGTCATCGGCATCTCCGTCACCGAGATCCCGCCCCGATTGATCTGGAACGCGTCCGCCAGCATCCCCATCGGGCTCTATCGTCTTGAGCCCCCGACCAGCCTCGCCCTCGGCGATCTGGTCGCGGTTACGCCGCCCGAACCGCTGGCGCAGTTCATCACCGCCCGCGGCTATATCGCCTCCGGCGTGCCGCTGCTGAAGCGCGTCGCCGCGCTTTCCGGCACACGGGTCTGCCGCATCGGCACGACGATCACCGTCGACGGCCAGGTCCTCGGCCAAGCACGCGATCGCGACCTCCTCGGCCGGTCGCTGCCGGTCTGGCAGGGCTGCCGGCTGCTTGCCGGGGGCGAGGTCTTTCTCATGAACCGGGAGGCCGAGGACAGTCTCGACGGCCGCTATTTCAGCCCGCTCCCGGTCACCAGCATCACCGCCCGCATTGTCCCGCTCTGGACCGATGCGGCGGGCGACGGCCGCTTCCGCCGGCCCGCAACTGGGGCGGAAACGGCCCCTGATCCCACCATTCACCACCAAGCCACGGAGAGATAACATGCCACAGATCGGTGAATTCACCCGCACGCAAGCCGGCTACGAAGGCCGCATCCGCACCGTCACGCTCGACCTCGCACTGGTCTTCGTGCCGACGCACAATGCCGATGTCGAGAACGCCCCGGATTACCGGATCCATCTCGACGGCGAGGACGGCCCGGAGATCGGCGCCGGCTGGACCCATAGCGGCGAGAAGGCCGGAACCTACATCTCGGTCGCAATCGACGATCCCGCCCTCATGCAGCCGATCCGCGCCCGGCTGTTCCAGTCCGACGAGCAGGGCCGGACCTGGGGCCTGCACTGGTCGCGCCCCAGAAAGCGTGACGAGCGGGACTGAGCCATGCCGGTTTTCTGCCATCCATTTACCGACGGGCGGGCTTGCACCGCCCGCGGCATCGCCGTCCTTCTTCTTTCCGGCCTGGTCTTTGCCGCCGCTCCAGTTGCCGGCCCGCTGGCGCAGACCGTGCAGCCGCTCGCGCAACAGACCCACGATCCCTTCGCGTCCCACGTCGTGGAAGCCTCGCTGCGCTTCGGCATTCCGGCGCACTGGATCCGCGCCGTGCGGCATGTCGAAAGCCGCGGCAATCCGCAGGCCGTCTCGCCGAAAGGTGCCATCGGGCTGATGCAGATCATGCCGGAGACATGGGCGGCGCTACGCGCCAAACATGGTCTCGGCAACGATCCGTTCGAGCCGCGCGACAACATTTTTGCCGGCGCCGCCTATCTGCGCGAGATGCACGACCGCTACGGCAATGTCGCCGGCATGCTGGCGGCCTACAATGCCGGGCCGGGACGCTACGACGAATACCTGGTCTCAGGCCGGACCCTGCCGGCCGAGACCCGCGCCTATGTCGCCGCGCTGGCGCCGCTGCTCGGCGGCGAGCCGCTGCCCGGCACCGGTTTCGCCGCCGCGCCGCCAACCGACTGGCGCGAGGCCCCGCTCTTCGCCGGCAGCATGATCGACGGCCCGGATGCGGAACGACCCCAGCCCGGCGGTCTGTTCGTGCGCCGGTCCGCTGCAGAACAACCGCAGTACGATGGCGCATTGGCTGCCGATCCGGAACCGCCTGCCGAACGGTCCGACACCGCTTCAGACGCCCGCGCGCCGCAATCCGATAGCCTGTTCATGCGCCGATCCGACGCGGAAGCAGCACAATGAAAAATCATTCCCGACGCCTCTCTGCCTATCTTGCGGGAGGGCACAACTCATGAAGATCGCCTATGCGGACCCGCCCTATATCGGCTGCGCGCATCTTTACCGCGACCAACCGGATTACGCCGGCGAAGTCGATCATGCGGCGCTGATCGCACGGCTCGAACGGGACTATGACGGCTGGATCCTGCATGCCGCCGCGACACCGCGTTCCATCGCCGTTCTCGCGCCGCTGGTCGAGCCGACCGGCGCCCGCTGGATGGCCTGGGTGAAGGGATTCGCCGCCTTCAAGCGCAATGTCCCGGTCGTCTGGGCCTGGGAGCCGGTGATCGTCAAAGCCGCCCGCAAACCCGTGGTCAGCAAGCGGCTGGTGCTGCGCGACTGGATCCAGGAGAGCATCACCCTGCGTCGCGGGTTGACCGGCGCCAAGCCGGAAGCCGTCTGTCACTGGTGCTTCGAGATGGTCGCCGCGCGGCCCGAGGACACGCTCGACGACCTGTTTCCCGGCACCGGCGCCGTCACCGCGGCATGGCACTCATGGCAGCGGAAGTTCACCCTGCCGGAGGATCCGCTACCGGATTTTCTTCAGCCGGACAGTGCCCGCCGGGGGCGCTCCCGTCCGGGAGGGGCCTCATGAGTCCCAATTGCGGAAATCGCACTGCGGCGTATCCCAGCGCAGGAACGGGCGGCGCGGCCCTTGGGGCCACGCCGCCCTTGAAAAACATGCAAGATAAAAGCCCGCGATGTGCGCGCTGGGCGGTCGGGGGTGTTTGCCGGGTTTTCGGGGCATTTCCGCACATCGCGGCGCCAAACCGCACCTCGCGCGTTTCCGGATTGCGCAGGTCTCTGAACAAATCCCGCACCTCGCAGAGTATCGAGCTATGAGCAGCGAGGACGATTTCCGCATCCGTCCGGGGCGCATCCGCTCCAGCCGCAGCCAGCGCGCCCGGCCTTTCGTGGCCCAGGCGCTGGCCGCCGCCCAGAAGGCGGGCGGGCGCGTCTCGCGCAGTGGCAGGATCCTGTCGCCGGGCGCCTCGCGCTTCGGCCGGGGCCGAACTGCGGCCGTCCGCGCCAACAGGCTGATCACCCGCCGCACCCGGCTCTGCACCGTCAAGGTCCGGGTGGTCCGCAAAGTTGGGCAGGTCGCCGCGCTGCCGCGGCATCTGGGCTATCTCAGCCGCGACGGCGTCACCCGCGGCGGGGAAAAGGCGCGGATGTTCGATCCACACACCGACAATGCCGATGTCAAGGACTTCGCCGAGCGCAGCGAGGACGACCGGCATCATTTCCGTGTCATCGTCTCACCCGAGGATGCCGCCGACATGGCGGACCTGAAGCGGTTCACCCGGGAGCTGATGACGCAGGCGGAAAAGGATCTCGGCACGAAGCTGGACTGGATCGCCGTCGATCACTGGAACACCGACAATCCCCATGTCCATGTCATCCTGCGGGGGCGGGCCGACGACGGCAAGGACCTGGTCATCTCCCGCGACTACATCCGGGAAGGCTTGCGCGACCGGGCGCAGGACCTGATCACCCGGGAACTGGGGCCGCGCCATGACCACGAGATCCGCCGCAGCCTGATGCGGCAGGTCGAGGCGGAGCGCTGGACCGCGCTCGACCGCCAGCTTCTCCGGGATGCCGGCAAGTCCGGCATCATCGACATGGCCCCGGCCATCGACGCTTCGCGCGACGATTACCTGCCGCAGAAGGTCGGGCGCCTGCGGCATCTGGAACGCCTCGGCCTCGCCGATCAGGTCGGGCAGGCGCAATGGGTGATCCGGCCCGAAGCCGAGAGGGTGTTGCGCGAACTCGGCGAGCGGGGCGACATCATCAAGCGCATCCATCGGGCGCTGTCGGGGCAGGGGATCGATCGCGGGGTCTCGGACTATGTCTTCGCCAGCGAGGCCGATGGGCCGATCCTCGGCCGGCTGGTCGAGCGCGGCCATGACGACGAGCTGAAGGGCAGCGCCTATGCAGTGATCGACGGTGTCGATGGCCGCACCCATCACATTCGGCTGCGAAGTTTCGATGCCGCCGGCGACAGCGCGCCCGGGTCCATCGTCGAGTTGCGGTCCTATCAAGATGCGCGCGGCGCGCGCCGGGTTGCACTGGCCGTCCGTTCCGATCTCGATATCCACACTCAAGTGACCGCCAGCGGCGCGACATGGCTCGACCGGCAAGCGGTGGCCCGCGATCCCGTGCCGCTTTCGGATGTCGGCTTCGGGATCGAGGTGCGGCAGGCGATGAAGCGGCGTGCGGAACACCTGATCGAGGAGAGCTTGGCCGAGCGGCAGGGCAACCGCGTGGCCTTCGCACACCGGTTGCTCGACCGGCTGCGCGAGCGCGAGGTCGGCGCGCTTGCCGAGAAACTCGCGGCAGAGACCGGCATGTCCTACGACCGCGCGGCCGGTGGCGACACTGTCGCCGGCACCTATCGCCGGCGCTTCACCCTGGCCTCGGGGCGTTTCGCCATGATCGATGATGGGTTGGGCTTCAAGCTGGTGCCCTGGACGCCCTCGCTCGAACGGCATCTCGACCGGCACGTCTCGGGCGTCGCCCGCGCGGATGGCGGTGTGGATTGGAGCTTTGGCCGCAAGCGTGGGCTGGGATTGTGATGGCCGTCAGGGACGGCCGGTTTTCAGGATGCAGAGTAGCGGCCGGGATCTTGACGACCGGAGTGCGCGCACCATATGACTATATGTAGTCACAACCCGGAGGCGGCCATGAAGGAACTCCAGCTCAGGGATGCGAAGGCGACGCTCTCCGCCGTGGTCGATCAGGCCGTGGCCGGCGAGCCGACGGTGATCACCCGGCACGGCCGCAAGGAGGCGGTGCTGCTCTCCTTCGAGGAATGGCAGCGCATCTCCCGGGTGCCGGATTTCGCCGATCTGCTGCTCGCCTTTCCCGGAGAGCCCGGCGACATCCCCGAACGCGCCCGCAAGCCTGCGCGCGCGTTGCGGGATACGGATCTCTGAATCTTGTACCTGCTCGACACCAATATTCTCTCGGCCTCTGCGCCGACGAGGCGCAATACCGATGCCGAGGCTCTCGCCGTCTGGATGCGCGCCCATAGCGATCGGCTCTATCTCTCGGCCATCACCATCGCAGAGATCGAGGCCGGCATCGCTCGCGCGGTCAGGATCGGCGCCAGCGCCAAGGCCCCGGCACTGCGCCGCTGGCTGGCCGCCGTCGAGCATTTCTATGCCAGCCGTATCCTGTCCTTCGGCATCGACGAGGCCCGTCAGGCCGGGGCGATCCTCGACCGGGCTCGCGGCCATGATCCGGGCTTCGAGGACATCGCCATCGCGGCGACGGCCGCCGCGCATGGCCTGACGGTGCTGACCGCCAACGAGCGGCATTTCGAGCCGCTCGGCGTGCCTTATGTCAATCCACTGAAGGAACTGCCCGCATAGCGGCTTGGCTTGGCTGCTGCCGCGCTGGCCGGTTGTCGACCCGCGCGCTTGTATTTCTGAATGCCACTCTAACGGATCAATGCCGCCACCTCGCGGAAACGGGGGTGCTTCGCCGTGCGTAGCCATTCGAACAGCACCATTTCGGTGGTGACGATCTCGGCCCCGTGCCGCTCCATCCGGCGGATTGCCGTCTCCTTGCTCTCCGGCTGCCGCGATCCGATCGCATCGGCCACCACATGGATCTGACGCCCAGTTTCCAGCAGTCCCAGCACCGTCTGCAGCACGCAGACATGCGCTTCCCAGCCTGCGACGATCACCTGCGCATTCGCAGGAATGCGATCCGCGAAACCTTCCTCGCCACAGGCCCCGAAGGATTGCTTCGCCACCACCGGGGCATCGCCGACCGGCAATTGCCCGACGGTCGGGCCAAGACCTTTCGGGTTCTGCTCGGTCAGCAGGCTTGGAACATCCAGCATCCCGGCTGCTTCCAGAAGCCGGCCGGCATTGCGCAGGGCAGCTTCGGCCTCATGAATGGCAGGCATCAGGCGGGCCTGGAAGTCGATGAGCAGAAGCAGCGAACGGGCGGAGTCGATCAGTGGCATGGGTCATCCTTTCGGAGGAAAGTCGATGTGTTTTGCTGCCGCGCTCAGGCGACGGTCGCGGGTCTAGAGCGTGGTGCCGGGGGCGAGCAGGGTGGCGGCGATCAGATGCGCATCGACATAGCCGATGCCGAGGCTGAAGAGCTGCCGCGTCTCGATCAGCGCCATCACCTCGGCATGGCTGGCCATTGGCGCTTGCGGCAGTCCCTGCATCGCGGCGATGACGGTTTCCCGGTCCTTGAGACTGCCGAGCGCCAGTTCGCCGATGACGAAGGGATGCGCCAGGACCAGCCCGGCGTTCAGGAGATCGACCAGTTCCGCATCGCCGTCGCGCAGATGATCGATCCAGATCGAGGTATCGACGAGGATCACGGCGACGGCTGCCGGCGTGAGGCCACAGCTGCGCGTTTGTCGCTGCCGCCGAGCAGGGCGAGCCGTCGGGCGCTCTCGCGCTCGATCAGAGCCTTCAGCCCCTCGCGCACCAGGACGGCCTTCTCGCCGATGCCGGTGAGGTCACGGGCTTGCCGGAGCAACTCGTCGTCGAGATTGAGGGTCGTGCGCATGATGATGCCTCCGAAAGCGATGCATCGAATATAGCATCATCAGGTGCCGATTGCGATGCATCGCAGGAAGCCTGCGCGCCGCAGCCTGCCGGTATTTTTACGCTGTTCTGCGACGGGCTGCGAACGGCTCACGGATGGATGTTGAAACCTGAGACGGGTGGGTTTTCCCTTCTGGTGTCGGATATCCGCAGGGAAGGTATAGACGCCTTGTCAGGAACCAAGGTCCTCTGGGGCCAGATCCTCATCGTTTTCCTGATCGTGCTGATCTTCATCTGGTCCGGCACGCAATGGGCGGCCTGGCGGCTCGGCTTCCAGCCGCAGCTCGGTCCAGCCTGGTTCGAGATCTGGGGCATCCCGGTCTATTATCCGCCGGCCCTGTTCTGGTGGTGGTACTTTTATGACGCCTACGCCCCGCGTATCTTCATGGAAGGCGGCATCATCGCCGCCTCGGGCGGCTTTCTCGCCATCGGTGTCGCCATCACCCTCTCGGTGATGCGCGCCCGCGAGGCGGCCGATGTCGACACCTACGGCTCGGCGCGCTGGGCGGGGCGGCCCGAGATTGAGCGGGCGGGGCTGCTCGGCCCCGACGGCGTGGTACTGGGCCGATACGAGCAGGACTACCTGCGCCACGACGGGCCGGAGCATGTGCTCTGCTTCGCCCCGACCCGCTCCGGCAAGGGCGTCGGGCTGGTGGTGCCGACCCTGCTCACCTGGCCCGGCTCGGCCATCGTCCACGACATCAAGGGCGAGAACTGGCAGCTCACCGCGGGGTTCAGGGCGCGGCACGGCCGGGTGCTGCTCTTCGATCCCACCAATGCGGCCTCCGCCGCCTATAATCCCTTGCTGGAGGTCCGCCGCGGGGAGTGGGAAGTGCGCGACGTCCAGAACATCGCCGATATCCTGGTCGATCCCGAGGGCTCGCTGGAAAAGCGCAACCATTGGGAAAAGACCAGCCATGCCCTGCTGGTCGGCGTCATCCTGCATGTGCTCTATGCCGAAGAGGACAAAACCCTCGCTCGTGTCGCCGCCTTCCTCTCCGATCCGCGCCGCTCGATCGAGGCGACGCTGGCGGCGATGATGAAGACCCCGCATCTGGGCGAGGCAGGCCCGCATCCGGTCATCGCCAGCGCCGCGCGCGAACTGCTGAACAAGTCCGAGAACGAACGCTCCGGCGTGCTGTCGACCGCCATGTCCTTCCTCGGCCTCTATCGCGATCCGGTGGTCGCACAGGTGACCAGCCGCTGCGACTGGCGCATCGCCGATCTGATCGCGGGCGAAAAGCCCTCGACGCTCTATCTGGTGGTGCCGCCCTCGGACATCTCGCGCACCAAGCCGCTGATCCGGCTGGTGCTGAACCAGATCGGCCGCAGGCTGACCGAGGATCTGCATGCCAAGGACCGCAGGCATCGCGTGCTGATGCTGCTCGACGAGTTCCCGGCCTTGGGGCGGCTCGACTTCTTCGAATCCGCCCTGGCCTTCATGGCCGGATACGGCATCAAGTCTTTCCTGATCGCGCAGTCGCTCAATCAGATCGAGAAGGCTTATGGCCCGAACAATTCGATCCTCGACAACTGCCATGTCCGGGTCAGCTTCGCCACCAACGACGAGAGGACCGCGAAGCGGGTCTCGGACGCGCTCGGCACCGCCACCGAGATGAAGGCGATGAAGAACTATGCCGGGCACCGCCTCGCCCCCTGGCTCGGCCATATCATGGTCTCGCGCTCCGAGACCGCCCGGCCGCTGCTCACGCCGGGCGAGGTGATGCAGCTGCCGCCCGAGGACGAGATCGTCATGGTCGCCGGCATCCCGCCGGTCCGGGCCCGGAAGGCGCGCTACTATGTCGATGTGCGTTTCCGCGAGCGGGTGCTGTCTCCGCCGGATCCGCGCGAACTCGTGCCGTCGGAGCGACCGGACGATTGGACCGGGCTGAAGCCGCCGAAGTCGGATGATGGGGGGCAGGGGGCTGATGCTGCCACCGTGCCAAATAGCGGCCTCGCGCAGTCCGACGCGAATTCGTCCGGGGATTCGGACAATGCCGGGCTGCGCCGCGAGCCGGGGCTGGAGCCGTATCAGGATATCGTGCCGCAGCCGGTGACGCTTCCGGAGAACGAGTTCGATCCCGATTTCGAGGCCCCCGAGCAGCAGGCGGTCCGTAACCGGGGGCTGGTGCGCGACATGCGCAGGATCGCGCGTCAGATCTCGATGGACCAGAACGATGGAATGGAACTCTGAGCCATGCCGGAACATGCCGACAAGAAGAAACGCCTCTCGGTCTATCTGGACCCGGACCTGATGCTGTTGCTGGCCGATTATGCCGACCGGCGCGGCAAATCCCGCTCGCTCGTTGCCGAGGCGGCCATCGCCTCCTTCCTCACCCCCGATGCCGACGAGCGGCAGGAGGCGGCGATGACCCGGCGGCTCGACCGGATCGACCGGACCATCAAGCGGCTCGAACGCGACAACGGCATCGCCAACGAGGCCTTCGCGATCTTTATGCGGTCCTGGCTGACTGCAACTCCGGCACCGCCCGACGCTGCGGCGCAGGCACAGGGCGGTGAACGCTACGATCGCTTCCTCGAAGCCCTTGGCCGGCGTCTCGTCCGCGGGCCGAGGCTGCGGCAGGAGGTGCCGGGCGATTCTGATCGGGCGTGATTGGATGCACCGGCGGGCATTGCAGGAATTCCTGCAATGGAATCCGATGGGTCAAAACGACAGACTAATCGGATGGCAGATCTGGGAGCCGTATCCCAGGCCGCGGTATCCTCTTCCAGCCTGAACCGAGCCAAGCGCATGCATCGGCTTGATCAACGAGCAGGTATGCGCTCGTCGCCCCACAGCTCTTTTCGCGCGATGACCTTCTGGCGAAAATCGGCCTCTGCCTGCGGGTCCAGCTTTTCGTCGGTATAGGTCTCGAAATAGGTGGCGACATAGGACAGCCGCACCGACAGCGGTTCGCGCACGTTCAGCGCATAATATCCCATCTGCGTATAATAGAAGTTGCGGGCCCGGATGATCGCCTGGCGTTCGGCAAAGCCATGGGCCGCGAACATGGCGATCAGCGCGTCCATCCGCTGCTGGTCCGACTGCGCGATGACCGCCTGAAGCGCGGCATCGCCCCGCGCCCAGTCGCGCACGGCGAAGTCGAGCCGCGGATCGAACAGTTCGGGATCCAGCCAGCAGATGAACAGGGCCAGGATGCGGTCCTGAAGCGTGCCCGGCGCAGTCGCGGCCTGAATGATGCTGGCCGTGTTGGACTGCTGCCACACGTCCAGCATGGCCTCGAGCAATTCGTTGCGGTCGGCAAAGTGCCAGTAGAAGCTGCCGCGCGTCACCCCCAGCAGATCCGCAAGCCGGGTGATCCTGACCGCGTCGATGCCGTTCTCGATCAGCATTTCCAGGGCTTTTTCCAGCCAGTCCGCGCGTGTCAGCCGGGGCTGGGCATGATCCTCCTCGGCTTCCTTGCTGACACGCTCTATCAGCTGGCGCTTTTTCATTGACTGCTCCATACACGTCTGTATCTTCCAATACACCACTGTATGGTGTTGGGCGATTGCTTTCTGCACCAGAACAGATGGCATGTCCGGGGGGAAGAGAAAGATGACGAAAGCCGACAAGGCGCCGGCGCGCCTGAACCGCTTTTCCGACCTGCGTTTCCAGCCGCGTTTCGCCTATCCCGCGATGGCTGAGGTCGCGGAGGTCGCCGGCCTTGCGGATCGCAGCGAGCTTGCGGGCGGCTTCGCGAGGTTCCGGGATGCGGACATTCCCTGGCAGGTCAAATACGACGAGCTGATCCTGGTCATCTCGGGGACATTTGCCGTCGAAACGCCGCAGGGCCGGCTGGAAGCCGGGCCCATGGACACGATCTGGCTGCCCGCCGGCACCGAGGTGCGCTATGTCTCGGAGGATGCGCTGGTGTTCTACAGCCTCCAGCCTGCAAGCTGGGCCACAGAGGCGGCTGCATGACGCGGATCTCGCTGCTTCCCAAGGACGACCGCACCAATGGCTGGTCCGCGCTTTTGCCGCCGCGCCAACCCAGGCCGTCGCTGTCCAAAGACATCACCGCCGATGTCGTGGTGATCGGCGCGGGCTATGCCGGGTTGGGTGCGGCGCGCCGTCTGGCCGAGTTGCGCCCCCATGCGAAGATCGTGGTGTTCGACGCGCAGCAACTGGGCGAAGGGGCCTCCGGCCGCAATTCGGGCTTTGCCATCGACCTGCCGCATAATGTCGGCTCGTCGCTCGAGGAACTGGCAAAGGGTCGGGCCTATCTGCGCCTTGCCCGCGCGGGGATCGCCTCGCTGCGCGAAAGCGTGCAGCGCCACGGCATCGACTGCGACTGGAGCGAGGACGGCAAATACCATACCGCCAGTTCGCAGCGCGGCGCCGAGCAGATCCTGCGGCCCACGGTCGAGGAGTTGAAGCGGCTGGGCGAGCCTTACGAATGGCTGGATGCCGGGGAAACCGCCCGGCGCCTGGGCACGCGGCACTTCGCGGCCTCGGTCTATACGCCCGGCACGGTGCTTCTGAACCCGGCGGCACTGAACCGGGGGCTGGGCGACACCCTGCCGGAAAACGTCACGCTTTACGAGAATTGCCCGGTGCTGGAGGCGGATTTCGGCCCGACGATCACGCTTCGGACCGCGCATGGCTCGGTCCGGGCGCCCAAGGCCATCCTGGCGGTGAACGGCCTGGCCATGCGCTTCGGCTTCTGGAGGGGCAGGCTGCTGAACTTTGCGGCGCATGCGAGCCTCTCGCGTCGTTTGACGCAAGCCGAGCAGGCGGCCTTCGGCAATATCGCGCCCTGGGGCTCGACCCCGGCCAATGCCTTTGCCGGTATCACCATGCGCTATACCAACGATCGCCGCATCCTGATCCGGCAGAACATCCATTTCTGCCCCGGCCTGCGCCAGTCCGACGAACGCCGGCTGAAGATCCGGGCCGAGCACCAGCGCCTGTTCGACGAACGCTTCCCGATGCTGCGGGGCGTCACCATGGAGCATACCTGGACCGGCTATATCTGCCTGTCGCGCAATGGTGCACCGGGATTCGGACAGGTCGCCCCGAACGTCTGGAGCGCAGTCTGCCAGAACGCCGTCGGCGTCGCCAAGGGCACGATCAGCGGCCGGCTGGCCGCGGCCATGGCGCTTGGCGAGGACGATCCGCTGATCTCGGACATGATCGGCCTTGGCACGCCGACGGCGGTGCCGCCGCGGCCTTTCCTGGACATCGGCGTGAGGGCGCGCTTTGCCTATGAGATTTTCAAGAACCGACACGAGGCCTGAAGACGGCCCGCTTCCTGGGGAGGGGAAGGGAATGGTCAGAAAGATGAATGGAATGACGGCCGCGGTACTGCTCGCGGCGCTGGCGTCCGGCGCGACGGCGGCCATGCCCGCGATGGCGGAAACGCTGAAGATGGCAACCGATTCCGGCGCGAAAGGCTCGGATGCGGGCAATGCCATCGAGGCCTGGGCCAAGGAGATCGAGACTGCCACCGACGGCGCGTTGAAGGTCGAGATCTTCTACCAGAACGAGTTGGGCGGCCAGCAGGAGGTCTTCGACCTGCTCATGGCCGGCGATGTCGATCTGATGCTGAACTGGCCGATGACCTCATACGACCAGCGCATCTCGCTGATCTATACGCCCTACATGTTCACCGACTGGGATGATGCCCTGGCCGCCTATGGCAAGGACGGCTGGCTCAGCACGGCGCTGTCCGAGGTCTATGCCGATACCGGGCTGAAATACCTCGGTGCCTGGCCCGAGGGTTTCAACGGCGTCGGCACCAAGGGCGGCCACGCCACCACGGTCGAGGCCGCCAGGGCCTTCAAGGTGCGCGTCCCGCCGGTCTCGCCCTTTACCGAAACCATCGCCGCCATGGGCTATCAGACCGCGACCATCGACTGGGGCGAACTCTACTCGGCCATCCAGACCGGGGTCGTCGACGGCGACAGCGCCAACGTGATCTTCTACGACTACGAATATTTCGGCGACGTGCTGACCGATTACGTCCACAGCCGGCAGCAGTTCCTGACCGGCATCCTGACCGCGAACCTCGAAAACTGGGAGGCCCTGTCCCCCGAGCATCAGGAGGCAATCGCTGCCGGCGCGGAAAAGGTCATGCTGGCGCAGTTCGAGGCCGCCCGCCGCTCGGACGAGGGCTATGTCGAGGCATGGAAGAAGCGCGGCCATACCTATGTCGAGCTGAACCCGGATGAACTGGCCACGCTGAGCAGGACCGTGCGCGAGGCGGTCTGGCCGCAGATGGAGCCGATGATCGGCGCCGAGCTTCTGGACCTCGTCCGCCAGAACGCCGCCTCCGAGTGATCCTCGTCACCCTCGCCGCATGGAGGTTCGCGTGATCGCCTTTCTTGCCATGGCCGACCGGGTCTTTGCCTGGCTCCTGAGGGCCGCCATCCTGGCGACCAGCGCCATCGTCACCCTGTCGCTGGTCGCCCTGGTGATCTTTCGCGTCTTCTTCAGCCAGTCGCTGCTCGGCATGCACGAGGCGAGCCTGCTTGCCGCCATGTGGCTTTACATGGCGGGCGCGGTCATGGCCTCGCGGCGGTCCGAGCATCTGGTCGTGGATTTCCTCGCGACATCGCTACGCACGCCCCGCGCCCGGGCGATCCACGGCCTTGTCGTCGCGGTCCTGACCCTGGTCATCGCGGCGATCTTTGCGCTCTGGGTCTGGAAGATGCTGGCTTGGGGGATGAAGCGGCCGCAGATCATCCCGGTCCTGAACCTGCCCCTATGGTATGCGCAGGCGCCGCTGGCTCTCGCCGCGGTGTCCGCCGTCCTCTACGCCCTGCGCGATGTCGCTCGCGCAGGCCTTCAGATCGCCCAATCCGGCAAGGGAGCCTGACATGGAGGCTTTACTGGTTCTGGGGCTGCTCCTGGTTCTTCTGGGGATCGGCATTCCCGTCGCATGGTCCTTCGCCGGTGTCGTTGCCGCCTTGGCCTGGATCTATGACGCCAATCTCAACACGCTGATGTTGCAGGGCTTCCGGTCGCTGAACTCGGTGATCCTGCTGGCCCTGCCGCTGTTCATCCTTGCGGGCTACCTGATGCAGTCGGGGGGCATCGCGAACCGCCTGGTCGCCTGCATCGAGATGGCGATCGGGCGGCGGCGGGGCGGGCTCGGCAATGCCATGGTCGGGGCGGCGGGCGTGTTCGGCGCTATCGCCGGGACCGCCACAGCGGCGGTGGCGGCCATCGGCACGCTGATGATCGACCCGATGGCCGAACGCGGCTATCCGCGTGGCTATTCGGCGGCGCTGCTGGGGATTTCCTCGCTTCTCGGCATCCTCATTCCGCCCTCGATCACCATGATCCTTTTCGCGGTGGCGACCCAGCAATCGGTGGCGGCCTGCTTCGCGGCCTCGATCGTGCCGGGGATCATGCTGATGATCGGGCTGATGATCTTCAACCGCGCCCAGATCGGCCGCCGCATTCACGAGATCCACGACGAGCGCCGGATCCCGGCTGCGGAGAAATGGCGCATCACCCTGCGCACCATCCCCGCCTTTTCGCTGCCGGTCATCATCATCGGCGGCATCTATGGCGGCTTCTTCACGCCAACCGAGGCGGCGGCCTTCGCCGTTCTCGCCGCGGTCCTGATCGGCCTCTTCGTCTATCGCGACATGAGCCTGGCGCGGCTGCGCGACAGCACGGTGGCGGCCGCCGAGACCACCGGCTCCATCGTGCTGATCCTGCTGTTTTCCTTCGTGATCGGCCGTATCCTGGTGGCCGAGCGCATCCCGCAGGATCTGACGGAACTGGTGGCGTCGCTGGTCAGCAATCCGATCGGCGTGATGATCCTGGTGAACGTGTTCCTGATCATCGCGGGGGCGCTGATCGACGATGTCTCGGTCACGGTGGTGATCGCGCCGCTGCTGCTGCCGCTGATGGTCTCGGTCGAGGTGCATCCGGTGCATTTCGCCGCCATCGTCGCGACCTCGGTGGTGATCGGCGCGAACAGCCCGCCGATGGCGCCGGTGCTGTTCATGGCCTGCCGGATCGGACGCGCTTCGGTCCATCAGGCGGTCGGTCCCGCCCTGCGCATGATGGCCTTCGTCGCCTTGCCGGTGATGATGCTGACGACCTTCATCCCCGCGCTTTCGCTGGCACTGCCGCGCTGGCTGGGATTGGTTTAGGCGAGGTGGGCTTACTGCCAGAGGAGGTGATCCCCAACACGCAGGACGACATTTGGCATGCGTGCCTAAGCCGCAGGTGTTGGCTGGGCTAATATCGTTCAGTCCTCGGTCCTGCGCCCAGCATTGACGTTCCGCCTTGCTTTCGCAAACCCGCGATCCGAGGCGAGGAACCGCTCCAGCATCGGCACCACGAGTTTCTGCGGCGCGACCGGCCCCTGCCCACCACTGCGGCCAAGCAGTTCGCCATAAAGGGTCAAAGCCCTGTGCAGGCCGGCGGGCAATTCGACGGCCATCTTCACCGGCGTATCGTCGGCGATCGGCCCCAGCTTCAGCTTGGTCATGGTGTCATCCTCCGGCATTCTCGAACACGAGATCTCGACTCACGAGAATCCTGACCGGAAATCCCGGCCGGACGGTCAGCGTCGGCGCGACCTGCAGCTGGCGCTGGACGATCTGCTGGCCAGCCTGGTCAACGGTGTCCTGGGCGCCGTCGCGGATGGCGCGGACCAGCCGGTCGTCGTCGTCACCGGCGGCGAGTTCGGTGCCGACGGCCAGCAGCGTGGACAGCTCGGCGGCCTTCATCAGCTCTCCCCAGTGGTAATCGACGCCGTCCTCGAGTCCGGCATAGCCGCTGGCATCGGCGCCCGGCAGGCGCTCCAGCACCAGGGAGCGGCCATCGGGTAAGATCAGCCGGTTCCAGACGAGGAGAACGCGGCGCTGGCCGAAAGTCACGCCGTTGTCGTACTCGCCGATGATGCGGGTGCCCTGCGGGATCAGCAGGATCGAGCCGGTCGGGCTGTCATAAACGGGTTGCGTGACCTGGGCGATGATCTGGCCGGGCAGGTCGGAGCGGATGCCGGTGATCAGCGCCGCCGGGATCACCGAGCCGGCCTGCAGCACATAGGGCGAGGCTGGTGGCTTGATGCGATCCGGCGCCACCGTCACCCGGTCGGCGGCCGCACCCAGAAACGCCGCATGCCGGTCCTGTGCTCCTCCGGCTTGCGGCTGGCCGACGAAACCGGACCCGGCGGACGCCGATCCGGCACTTCCGGCACTGGTATTCGCCGTACCTTCCACCCGCGGCCCGCCCTGAAAGAACACGCCGCTGAGCCGCGCGGCCTCTTCCTCGGCCAGCCGCTGCTGCTCGGCCGCGTCCATGGCGGGTGCGGTGACGGTGGGCGTGGCGGGCGCCGGCACCGGCTCACCGCGATTGCGCGCATCGAGGATCGGCTTGCCGAGATCCCCGGGCAGCGCCGGGCCGAGGGCGGGACCGGTATAGTCGCGCGGCAGTTCCGTTAGCCCGTCCGCGGTAGCGCGGTTCTCGGTGGAGAACAACTCCTCACCGCTTCGTTCCATCATGTCCCTGCCCTGCAGGGCAAAGATCAGCGCCGCACCGATGCCGAGCGCGGCACTTCCGGCCATGCTCGCCAGCACCTTGCGCGACAGCCGGGTGATGCGCGGCGGCTCGGCGCGCAGGCGCATCGGCGCGGCAGTGCTTTCCTTATCGGCCATGAGCACGATCCCTGCTGGACCCCGCATTGCCGCGGGCGGCAGCCGGGGCAACAGCCTGCTGCTCCGGCTGCAGGCGGTGGATCCGCACCACCTGCTGGCGTTTTCCCGAACCGAGGCGCAGTTCCGCGACGCCGAAGAGCCGGTCGACGATCAGCACGTTGCCGTGGATGCGGCTGTTGACGATTTCCGACTCGCCATCCGGGCCGATGACGAAGAGCGGCGGCATCTCGCCCTGGGCGATGCCGGGAGGGAAGACCACAAAGACCCGGCGGCCGTCGTCGAAGACCGAGACCGGCCGCCAGGGCGGGCGGGCGCCCTCGATCTGCAAGCCGTAGCGATGGTTGCGGGCGCCTTTGGCCGGTATCGCCGGTGCTGCAGGAGCCGCCTGTCGCTGCACCGCTGCCGAAGACGATGCGCTTTCCGGATAATGCCATGACACCGCCGGCATCCAGGTCTCCTCGCCGGCGCGCAGTTCCAGCATGTAGCGGCGCCGGTCGGTGGCGATGACCAGGTTGGTGCCGATGTCGGGCCGTGTCGGCTTGACCAGCACATGCACACGGCGGCTGTTGCCGCTGCCGCTCTCGGTATCGCCGATGATCCAGCGAGCGGTATCGCCGGCGGCGATGGGTCCGGTGCCGGTCAGGCGCTCACCGGGCTCCAGCGCGATATCGGTGATCTGGCCGGGTGCGGCATAGACCCGATAAAGTGCGCCTTCGCTCCACGGATAGACCTGGATAGCATTATAGTAGCCCTCTCGGCGCGGCTCGACCCGGGCGGCGAGATTGGCATTTGCCACCCGACCGACAGGGTTCTCCGCCGCGGCACCGCCCTTCGCCGGGATCCATGCCGGCGGCACATGCAGCGGCTTCGGAACTGATCCTGCAACGGCAGCGGGAGGCGATGGCAATGGCGGCACATGCTCGTCATAGCTGAACTGCGGCGATTTCTGGGTGGCGCAGCCCGCCAGCGCGGTGGCCGACAGCAGAACAACGGCCAGCACGGATCGGGGCAAGCGCTGCGCCGGGGTGCCGAACATTTCTTCGGTGAGAACAGCGGTCATTGGCTCATCTCCCGCGACCAGTTGACGGCATTGACGTAGATGCCGAGGGGATTGGCGCGCAGGGTTTCCGCAGTGCGGGGCGTCTGGATCACCACGGTCAGGATCGCGGTCCAGCGTTCGGTGGAGGATAGCTGGCCGTTCTCGTAGTGGCGTTCGGTCCATGCGACGCGGAATGAATTCGGGGAGGCGCGGATGACCGAGGACACCTCGACGGCGATCTGCTGGCGCCCGACTTTCGTGAAGGGATCGTTGGTGCGGGCATGGTCGTTCAGCGCCGCGGCGCCGCGGTCGGTGGTCCAGTCATAGGCTCGGAGCCAGTTCTGGCGCAGGATCACCGGATCGGCCGGGATAGACCGGACCTGCTCGACGAAGCGGCCGAGATGCCAGGCGATCTGCGGATCGGTCGGGCGGTAATCGGCAGAAGCCGGTGCGACGGCCTGGGCCTGGCCGAGATCGTCGACCTGCACCACCCATGGCACCACGCTGCCGCGTGCCGATTGCCAGACCAATGCGGAAGCAAAGCCGGCGGCCAGGAAGAGGCAGGCGAAGGCCATGAGCCGCCAGTTCCTGGCCTGGACGCGGGCCGCGCCGATGCGCTCGTCCCAGACCTGCGCCGCCTTCTGATAGGGAGTCTCGGGTTCGGGCGTCTTGCCGTAATGCGTGGTCGGGCGTCTGAACAGGTTCATGGCTTGTCGCTTTCGGAAAGGGAGACGGAGGCGCCGGGGCCATGGCTGTCGCCTGACCGGACCGCATGGGCGGCGACGGTTGCGCCGCGGCCCACGGCCTGCCCGCGCAGGTGCTGCGCCCAGGCGGGCGGGCTGCCGGGGGATGAGGAAGACGAAGTGGGCGTGGAGGTACCGACACCGCCGAGCGTGCCCTGCGTGGTGCTGCCCCCGGTGCCGGTGAAGGCGGTTTTCATGCCGGCGCTGCGGCTGGCCTTGAGACTGGCCGCCGCCTTGCGCAAGGGCGACAACGCGGCGATGCCGGCGCCCTTGCCGACCCCGGCGGCCCCGGAGAGCGCACCGCCGATGCCGGACTGTCCGGCCGAGTTCAGCGAACAGGCGGCAGAGGCGGCGCCCGCCGTGGCAGCGCCACCGCGCACGGCCATCGCGCCGCCTTTCGCGCCCAGCACCGTGGCGCCGCCGGCGGCCAGCGCGGCACCCCCTACGGCCAGCCCGGTGCCGGCGACGGCGCCCGCGCCGAGTTGCGGACCGCCGGAAACCAGGCCGGTGGCGATCCCTGGCCCGAAGATGCCGAGGCCCAAGAGCGACAGCGCCGCCAGCACGATGGCCATGGCGTCGTCGACGGTCGGGGCGCCGCCGCCGAAGCCGGTGGTGAACTCACCAAACAGCGTCGAACCGATGCCGATGATCACCGCCAGGACCAGGACCTTCATGCCCGAGGACACGACATTGCCGAGGACGCGCTCGGCCATGAAGGCGGTCTTGCCGAAGAGGCCGAAGGGGATGAGCACGAAGCCCGCGAGCGTGGTCAGCTTGAACTCGATCAGGGTGACGAAGAGCTGCACGGCGAGGATGAAGAAGGCCAGGATCACCAGCGCCCAGGCGAAGAACAGGCAGAGGATCTGGATCAGGTTCTCGAAGACCGCGACCCAGCCCATCAGGTCGGAGATGGAGTCCAGCAGCGGCCGGCCGGCATCGAGCCCGGTCTGGGCGACGCGGCCGGGCCGCATGAGATCGGCGGCGGTGAAGCCGGTGCCGGAGGCCATGAGCCCGAGCCCGGCGAAACTGTCGAAGACGATCCTCGCCAGCGTATTCCAGTTGGTGATCAGGTAAGCGAAGACGCCGACGAAGATGGTCTTCTTGACCAGCCGGGCGATGATGTCGTCCTCGGCGCCCCAGGCCCAGAAGAGCGCCGCCAGGGTCACGTCGATGACGATCAGCGTGGTGGCGATGAACGCCACCTCGCCGCCCAGCAAGCCGAAGCCGGAGTCGATATAGCTGGTGAAGACCGCCAGGAAATTGTCGATGACCCCAGACCCGCCCATAGATGATCACTCCGCTTCAGAGGAGGCAGCAGGGCCGGGCCGAGGGGGTGCCGGGTTCCGCCCGAGAAACCGATCACGGGTCTCGGTCCAGATCGCCAGGCATTCGGCATCCTCCGCCGCCGCTTCGCCCATCCGCTGGCAGCGGCGCTGGCCCTCGCGCAGCGGGTCTTCGGACTGCGGCTGAACCTGCCGGCCAGGCAGCGGCGGCAGGTCGCCGCTCCGCTCCATCCGGATCAGCGTCACGGTCATGACGATCGCCAGGAACAGGATGGCAATGAGCCGGGCAAGCGCCTTGCCCTCCATGGTTGAGCCTCCCTGGTCCGTCAGTCGTTGAACATCCGGGCATTGCCGGGCTGGTAGCCGGTGCCGGGGGTCAGAAACCGTTCGCGCTGGATGCGGCCCTGTTCGGCCGCCGCCGCGCGTTCGGCCTCGCTCAGCGCCTCGGCCCGGCCGGTTGCCGCCAGCAGCGCGGTCAGGTCGGAGAGCTGCTGCGATTGCAGGGCCAGCAGCTGGTTGCCGGCCTGGCTGGCCTGCAGGGCACCTGTCGCGCCCTGGCTCTGCTCGACCAGCGTGGCCATCTCGGCCCGCTGCACCTCGATATTGTTTGTGACGCCGGCCTGAACGCGCATGGCGTCCTGCAACCCGCCCATGGTGTTGCTCCAGCGCGTCCGGGCATCGGTGAGGAGCTGCTGCTCCGACATCGACAGGTCGGGCGTGCCGTATTCCTGCTCGAATGCCTGGTCGACCTCCTGCACCTCGAAGGCGATGTTTTGGGCCTCGTCGAGCAGCTGCTGGGTGCGGGTGACGTTCTGCTGCAGCTGCTGCAGCGAGCTATGCGGCAGACTGGCGAGATCGCGGGCCTGGTTGATCAGCATCTGCGCCTCGTTCTGCAGCGAGGCGATCTGGTTGTTGATCTGCTCCAGCGTGCGGGCCGCGGTCAGCAGGTTCTCGGCATGGTTGGTCGGATCGTAGACGATCCGTCCGAAACTGCCGCCGAAGAAGGCATGGGCCGGGTTCGTCAGGACAGGCGCCAGCGCCAGGGGTGCCGCCAGCGCAAGGGCCAGTGCCGTGCTGATGGAACGGGTGATCATGGATGGTCTGCGCGTCATGGCGCGATCTCCTTTTCTGCGCTTGTTTCTGGTCCTGCTTCTGTGGGGGTGGATGCGGCTCCGGTGTCGGCAGATCCGTCCTCTGCCTCTGCCTCTGCCTCTGCCTCTGCCGCGGGATCGGGAAACCCAGTCTTCGCGTCGGTGAACCCGGTATCGGCCGGTTCCACCCGGCGATCAGCGAGTGCCGTTTCTGAGCTGGATTGCTCGGATGCAAGCATGCCGGCTTCCTCCGGCGTCAGATTGCCGAGATCCGGGATCAACTCGGCCGCCCAGTCCACACCGCGGTCGCGCAGCCAGCCGGCCAGGAAACCCTTGCGGCCGTGCTCCGCGTAGATCGCGGCGATGCGCGCCTGATCGGATTTGGACGAGGTGGCGCAAAGCGCGAGGCCGATTTCGGAAAGCCCCAGCTCGAAGAGTCGGTTGCCGCGCCGGGACTGGCAATAATAATCCCGCTTCGGCGTCGCCCGCGCCAGGATCTCGATCTGGCGGTCGTTGAGGCCGAAGCGGCGATAGATGGCAGTGATCTGCGGTTCGATGGCGCGTTCGTTGGGCAGCAGAAGCCGGGTCGGGCAACTCTCGATGATCGCCGGCGCGATGTTGCTACCATCGATGTCCGACAGCGATTGCGTGGCGAAGACGACCGAAGCGTTCTTCTTCCTGAGCGTCTTCAGCCATTCGCGCAGCTGGCCGGAAAACCCCTCGTCGTCCAGCGCCAGCCAGCCCTCGTCGATGATCAGCAGCGTCGGGCGGCCGTCGAGCCGATCGCCGATGCGGTGGAACAGGTAGGACAGCACGGCCGGCGCCGCGCCCGTCCCCACAAGTCCCTCGATTTCGAAGGCCTGCACCGAGGCGGAGCCCAGATGTTCCGCCTCGGCGTCGAGCAGCCGGCCATAGGGGCCGCCGATGCAATAAGGGCGCAGCGCCTGCTTCAGATCGTTGGATTGCAGCAGCACCGCGAGGCCGGTGATGGTGCGTTCTCCGACCGGCGCCGAGGCCAGCGAGGTCAGCGCTGTCCAGAGATGCTCCTTCACCTCTGGGGTGATGGCGATGCCTTCGCGCATTAGGATGGCGGAAATCCAGTCCGCCGCCCATGCCCGTTCGGCCGCATCGTCGATGCGGGCCAGCGGCTGCAGGGCGACGGAATTCTCCGCATCCTCGGACAACCCGCCGCCGAGATCATGCCAGTCGCCGCCCATGGCCAGCGCCGCCGCCCGGATCGAGCCGCCGAAATCGAAGGCAAAGATCTGCGATCTTTCGTAGCGGCGGAACTGCAGCGCCATCAGCGCCAAGAGCACCGACTTGCCCGCCCCGGTCGGACCGACCACGAGGGTATGGCCGACATCGCCGACATGCAGCGAGAAGCGGAACGGCGTCGCGCCTTCGGTCTTTCCAAAGAGCAAAGGGGGTGCATCGAAATGCTCGTCCGACCCCTCGCCGGCCCAAACGGCGCTCAACGGCACCATATGGGCGAGATTCAAAGTGCTGATCGGCGGCTGGCGCACATTGGCATAGGCATGTCCCGGTAGCGAGCCGAGCCAGGCGTCCACCGAGTTCACAGTCTCGATCATCGCGGTGAAGTCGTGGCCCTGCACCAGTTTCTCGACCAGCCGCAGCTTCTCGTCGGCGATGCTGGCGTCCGCGTCCCAGACGGTGATCGTCGCGGTGACATAACCCATGCCGGCCACATCCGCGCCGAGTTCCTGCAAGGCCATGTCGGCGTCGGTGGCCTTGTTGGCGGCATCGGTATCGACCAGGGCCGCGGGCTCGCTGGTCATCACCTCCTTCAGGATGGCGGCGATGCTCTTGCGCTTGGCGAACCATTGCCGCCGGATCTTCGTCAGCAGTTTCGTCGCATCGGTCTTGTCGATAAGGATGGCGCGGGTCGACCAGCGGTACGGAAAGGCGATGCGGTTCAGCTCGTCGAGAATGCCGGGCGTCGTCGCGGTCGGAAAGCCGGTGATGGTCAGCACCCGCAGATGCTGCTCGCCGAGCCGCGGCTCCAGCCCGCCGGTCAGCGGCTGGTCGGCGAGCAGGGCGTCGAGATGCATCGGCACTTCCGGCACGCGCAGGCGCTGCCGGTTGGTGGAGATGGTGGAATGCAGATAGGTCAGCGTCTCTGGATCGTCGAGCCAGCGGCATTCCGGCATGAAGCCGTCGAGCAGCGCCAGCACCCGGTCGCTGCGGTCGATGAAACCGCGCAGCAGTTCCCAGGGATTCACCCCAGATGTCTCGCGGCCCTCGTAGAGCCAGCTTTCCGCGCGGGCCGCCTCTTCGGCCGGCGGCAGCCAGAGCAGGGTGAGAAAATAGTCCGAGACGAAATGGCTGCCTTCCTGTTCGAAATCGGCTTTCCGCTCGGCATCGATCAGCGCCGAGGCCGGATCGGGGAAGCGGCTGTCCGGATAGGTCGCGGCTTCCGAGCGTTGCGCCTCGACGAAGATGGCCCAGCCCGAGCCGAGGCGGCGGAAGGCGTTGTTGAGCCGGCCGGCCACCGCCACCAGTTCGGCGGCGACGGCGGAATCCAGATCGGGGCCGCGAAACCGGGCGGTGCGCTGGAACGAGCCGTCCTTGTTCAGCACCACGCCGGGCGCGACCAGTGCCGCCCAGGGCAGATAATCGGCGAGGCGGGAGGCGGTGCGGCGGTATTCGGCGAGGTTCATCATCGTGGGGCTCCGTCATACCGCGAGATGGCCGGGAAGGCGCAGATGCCGCCGCCCGACTTCCACGAAGAGCGGATCGCGCTTTGCCGCCCAGACGGCCGCGAGATGCCCGACCGCCCAGATCAGGATCCCGGCGAGCCAGAGCTGGAGGCCGAGGCCGACAGCGCCGGCCAGCGTGCCGTTGAGGATGGCGATGGCTCGGGGCGCGCCGCCGAGCAGGATCGGTTCGGTCAGGGCGCGATGCACCGGGACGGAAAAGCCGGGAACCTCGGAAAGCTGTTCGAAGCCCTGCCATTCGCTACTGCTCATGGCGTTCCTCCTTCGCGACGCCCCACTGGGGCCTCGCGTGCGTCTTCGCCGCACCAGTCGTCATCATCAAACCAGCGCCCCGCCGCCGAAGCTGAAAAAGCTGAGGAAGAAGCTGGAGGCGGCGAAGGCGATGGAGATGCCGAAGACGATCTGGATCAGCCGGCGGAAACCGCCGCCGGTATCGCCGAAGGCCAGGGTCAGCCCGGTGACGATGATGATGATCACCGCCACGATCTTCGCGACCGGCCCCTCGACGGAATCGAGGATCGATTGCAGCGGCGCCTCCCAGGGCATCGAAGACCCGGCGGCGTGGGCGGCGGGCGCCAGCATCAGGCCGGCATAGGCGAAGCTGGCGGCTGCCGCGATCTGGCGACGAATCTTCAAGGCATAATGGATCATGGAGTTTCTCCGGTATTTGCTGTGGGGGGCGTGTCCGTGTCGGGAATGACGGGAACGATGCGGTAGTCGCCGTGCGGATCGAGTCCTTCGACGCGGGCGAGTTCGGTCAGGCGGCGATTGCCGCCGCGTCCGGACAGCACCGCGACCAGATCCACGGTCTCGGCGATCAGGGCGCGCGGCACGGTGACCACAGCTTCCTGGATCAGCTGTTCGAGGCGGCGCAGGGCTCCGATGCCGGATCCGGCATGGATGGTGCCGATGCCGCCGGGATGGCCGGTGCCCCAGGCCTTCAGCAGATCCAGCGCCTCGGCGCCGCGCACCTCGCCGATCGGGATGCGGTCGGGGCGCAGACGCAGCGAGGAGCGCACCAGATCGGAAAGCGTCGCGACGCCGTCCTTGGTCCGCATCGCCACCAGGTTGGGCGCCGCGCATTGCAATTCCCGCGTGTCCTCGATGATGACGACGCGGTCCTGCGTCTTCGCCACTTCGGCCAGCAGCGCATTGGTCAGCGTGGTCTTGCCGGTCGAGGTGCCGCCGGCGACGAGGATATTGGCGCGGGTGGCCACGCCGAGCCGCAGCGCTTCGGCCTGCATCCGGGTCATGATCCCGGCACCGACGTAGTCGTCGAGCGTGAACACCGCGACGGCAGGCTTGCGGATGGCGAAGGCGGGCGCCGCGACCACCGGCGGCAGCAGCCCCTCGAAACGTTCCCCGGTCTCGGGCAGTTCCGCCGAGACGCGCGGGGACCGGGCATGGACCTCGGCATCGACATGATGCGCGACGAGGCGGATGATGCGTTCGCCATCGGCAGGGGACAGGACCTGGCCGGTATCGGCGAGTCCGTCGCGCAGCCGGTCGACCCAGATTCGGCCGTCCGGGTTCAGCATCACCTCGACGATGTCGGGATCCCGCAAGAGGGCGGAGATGGCAGGTCCGAGCGCGGTGCGGAGCATGCGGGCGCCGCGCTCCACCCTTGCCTCGATGTGGTCCGAACCTGCCATCCCGTCCCCCGTTCCCCCGGGGCGGCGAGAGGAAGGCCCCGGATGGGGTCGACTAAGAGAGCCTCGAAACGCAGCGAAGCAACAGCTGTCTTCTCAAAATCGAAGAGGAGCGTAGGGGAGCGAAAAAATACAGGAAGCCTGCGGCACGGCTGCCTGACATATGATGGAAAGCCGTCTCCCCGAACGACTCACGTTCCCGATTTCAACGCTTCGAGAAAGGTTTGCAGCGCCGGGTTGCCATTATCAGGATGCCAGCAGGCGATATAGCCGATCCGGGTTGCGCCGTTGCCATCATGCACCGGTCGGAACACCGCCCCGAGACCCGTCAGGCCGCTCGCGCATTCGCATTGCAGGCTGATGCCTTCGCCCGCGCCGACCAGGCTGAGGATGCTCTCACGGCTCAGATGCAGGTTGGCGATATCAGGTCCGTCCGATGGTGCGGCCAGCTTGGCGATCAGGATGTTGCGGATATCGGATCCGGGATCCTGATGCGAGATCAGGAACCGCTCTCCCTTCAGGTCGGACCAGTAGACGACGGGGTTTCCGGCCAGCGGATGTTCCGCCGGCAGGGCGACCATCAACTGCTCGGTGCCGATCGCCATGGTGTGCAGAACCGGGCAGCGGTCCGGATCGCCGAGGATGACCGCGACATCGAGCTTGCCGGAATGGAGATCGGCCATCAGTTCGGCGAAAGGCGCCTCCCGCAGGTCGAGGCCGATATCGGGACGGTTCTCGCGGCACCGGCGCAAGGTGGTGCGGAAACCTCCCGAGGAGAGCGATTTGTAGAACCCCAGCGACACGTTGCCACGCCGACCCTGCACGGCAGCCCGCGTGCGGTTACTCAACCGTTGGAGATCATTGAGGATACGCGCGGCCATGGCGGCAAAGTCCTCGCCGACCGGGGTCAGTTTCGCGCCCGCGGTGGACCGATCGAACAGCGCGGTGCCGAGCTCCTCTTCGAGTTCGCGGATCCGCCGACTCACGATCGGTTGCTGGACGTTCAGTTGTCAATCGGCGTTGAAGAGTGCCCCCGATCGGCGTCCAGATCCCACGCGGCAGTCCGACCGGGCGCGCCGGGACGAGGCCTAGCCCATCGAGCAGGCGCAGCTGCAAGAGTTACAACTTGCCCCTACCTCTTAAGCTGCTGCAACAGAAGTTACGGCATGCCTCCATATCGCCGGGATAAGCGTCATAATGTTCCAGGTGATGCCGGATCATCGATAACGATTGCCGTTACACCACATCTAAACCATTTCTGTTAATATCATATATCATGCATGATGCTTGACCAGTTTTGAGTTTGTGTTGTAATGCTTTGAACACCGCAGTGATGCGGCACCGAACTCACGTACATGGAGGGCCGTTGTGACGGACAACGTCGACATTTCATCAGAGCAGGCTGAGCGCCTGGAAGAGCGGGCACAATTCGTCCGATTGGAAACCATTCGGCTGATCGAGATCGCGAAGGTCGGCCACTACTCGTCGGTCTTCTCCTGTGCCGAGATCTTCTCGTCGCTCTACTATGATGTCATGAACATCTCGGACGATCCCGGCTGGCCGTTGCGCGATCGCTTCCTGATGGGCAAGGGCCATGCGGCTGTCGGACTGTTCCCGATCCTCGCCGACAAAGGCTATTTCCCGACCGAATGGTTGGACAGCTACACCCGGCTTGGGAGCCCGCTGGGGGATCACCCCGACATGCGCAAGGTGCCGGGCGTGGACTTCAGTTCCGGCTCCATCGGGCATGCACTGTCGAACGGTGTTGGCATGGCGCTTGGCGGCCGGATGCAGGACCTGCAGTTCGATGTCTTCGTCATGCTGGGCGATGGCGAGATGCAGGAGGGCCAAGTATGGGAGGCCGCCATTTCGGCCGCCAGCCACAAGTTGTCCAACGTTATCGCCATTATCGACCGCAATGGCTACCAACTTGACGGCAAGGTCGACGATGTCATGGCAATTGAGCCTCTCGATGAGAAATGGCGCGCCTTTGGCTGGGAAGTGCATGAGGTCGACGGTCACGACATCGTGGCGCTGACCTCGCTGCTGCGTCGGGTGAAATCCGACAAGTCCCGCGAAAAGCCATGCTGCATCATCGCGAAGACGGTGAAGGGTCGCGGCATCGACTACATGGAAACTGAACCGGGTTGGCACTTGGGCTATCTGTCGCGCGAGGACAGTGAAAAAGCCCGCCAGACCATCCTGAACACGCGGATCACCGGAGGTGCGCTGTGAACGTCAAGCCGAATTTCACGCCGGAAAGCTGGCAATATCGTGACCTGAACAAGCGCGCGCCTAGCCTATCGGTTCTGGCTGACACGCTGATCGAACTTGTGGGGCAGGGCCATCCTGTCGCCGCAGGCACGGCCGATCTTCAGCATTCGAACGGGCTCGTGAAATTTGCGGAAGCCTATCCGAACCGCTTCGTGCAATTTGGCATCTCGGAACAGAACATGGTGTCGGCCGCGGCGGGCATGGCTACGACCGGGATGATCCCATACGTCGCGACCTTCGCGTCCTTCCTGGGTTTGCTGACCTGCGAGCAGATCCGCATGGACGTAGCCTACTGCGCGCAGCCCGTGCGCCTGATCGGGCATCATACCGGCATTTCGATGGGGTTCTACGGCACCTCTCATCACGCGACTGAAGACATCTCGACCATGCGGGCCATCGCAGATCTGGCGGTCGTGTCTCCCGCCGACGGGGCGCAGTTCCGCCAGTTGCTACGTCACTCGGCTACCTATCCCCAACCGATCTATTTCCGTATTGGACGTGGACACGATCCGGTCGTCTATGGTGATGACGAGCCTTTCGAGTTGGGCAAAGCCAAGATCCATGGCATTGGCAAGGACATCACCATTATCGCCTGCGGCATGGCGGTTCACGGGGCAAAGGCTGCGGTCGATGCGCTGAACAAGGCGGGGCATTCGGCGGGCTTGATCGACATGCACACGATCAAGCCGCTGGACGAGGCTGCTGTCCTGGAAGCCGCAAACAACTCGCGCATTGTCTTGACGGTCGAGGAACATAACATCATGGGCGGCCTCGGTTCGGCGGTCGCCGAAGTCATGGCCGAAAACCCCGTCAAGGCTCGGCTGAAACGTCACGGGATCATTGATGAATATGCGCTGATCTCGCCTCCGATGCGACTTTACCAGCATTACAAGCTGGATGGCGATGGCATTCGGGAGGTCGCGCAGACGCTGCTGTAACCCGAGCATTGGCATCAGGAAGGGCGGCGCTCGAACGGGCCGCCTTTTTGCATTCAGGCCAGATCGAACAACACCTTCATCGACTTGCTGCGATCCTGCGCCAAGGCAAAGGCTTCGGCCGCAGCGGACAGGGGCAGGCGCTGCGAGATCAGCGGCCGCACGTCGATGCTGCGCGACGCAATCAGGTCTACGGCCTCGGCGAACTCGATATCAAAGCGGAACGTGCCGCGGAAGTTCAGTTCCTTTGTCACCACATGCGTCAGCGGAGCAGTGGTCTCGGCACCCAGCATGCCGACCTGCACGACCGTTCCGCAGGGTCGCGTGGACGCAATGGCATCCGCGATAGCCGAAGGATGCGCCGAACATTCCAGAGACACGTCCACCTGTCCACGACCCTGCGTCAGGCCATCCAATGCGGCCGGTTGCGTGCTGTTGAAGGCATCGTCCGCTCCCAGCCTGCGGGCCAGATCCAGCGCGCCCTCAGAGACATCCGTGACCGTAATATGTGCCGCACCTGCGTAGCGGGCAGCCAGCAGGCATAAGGCGCCTATCGGCCCGAAACCCGTGATCAGCACACGCTTACCCATCAAATCTTCGGCCTGCGCGATGGCATGCAGGCAGACGGCCAGCGGCTCGGCCAGTGCAGCTTCCTCCAGCGCTACTCCGGCGAAGGGTACAGCCTGGACCGCGGTGCAGACGACATGCTGGCGAAACGCACCCTCCACCGGCGGATTGCGCATGGCGCTGCCCATGAAACGCATGTCGGTGCAAAACCGTGCGCGCCCTGCACGGCATTCGACGCATTCACCGCATGACAGGGAAGGATTGACCGCGACGGGCTGCCCGAGCCGGGCGGGATCGACACCGTCCCCCACTGCCTCGATTGTGCCGCAGCTTTCATGACCCAGGACCATCGGACGCTGCATGCGAACCTTGCCGAAGCCTCCGTGCAGGAAGTAGTGCAGATCCGATCCGCAGATGCCGGCAAAGGCCATGCGCACGCGCACCTCGCCCAGGCCGGGTTCCGGCACCTGCCGCGTCTCAGCATGCAGCGTGCCGGGGCTTTCAAGTATCAACGTCTCCGACATTTCTGTTCCTCCATGCGCGGATGTACGGCTTGACCATCATAAAATATCATGCATGATGTTTGGTAGCAAGCGGAGGGGCAATGACTATCGACGGCAAGACAGCGGTTCTGGTGCATCTGGCTTGTCCTGCCGCACACCTGCAGACGCCTCAGCGATTCAATCCGCGTTGCGTTGCACGACAGGTAAATGCCGTTCTGGTGCCGTGGCAGGTTAAGCCCGACCATTTGGCGCTGACAATGAATGCCCTGCGCCATGCCGAGAGCCTGGCGGGTGCCATTGTCACGATCCCACACAAGGAAACCTGCGCGCGCCTTTGCGACCGTCTGGAAGGAGTGGCCGAAACCCTGCAGGTGGCCAATGTCATCCGGCGAGAGGCTGATGGTACCCTCACTGGACGCATCCTTGATGGGGAAGGCTTCGTAGGCGGGCTTCGCGAACGTGGTATTGCCTTACAGGGTCGATCGGCATTGATCGTGGGAGCGGGCGGCGTGGCGCTGGCAATCGCCGCGGCACTGATCGAGGCGGGCGTGACCCGCTTGCGTGTAGCCAACCGCACCGCCGCCAGGGCCGAGGCCATGGTAGATCGCCTGCGTCAGCTTGGATCAGGCAGTGTAGCGCTTGAGGTGGGGCAGGCCGATCCGACAGAGTTCGACCTTGCCGTCAACGCTACCTCGCTTGGTATGCATGACGGTGATGCCCTGCCCATTCCGGCCGATCTGATCACACCCGGCATGACCGTGGCCGAGGTGGTCATGGTCCCGAAGGTGACACCGCTTCTGCAAGAGGCCGCCGATCGTGGAGCCGCAACGGTTCCGGGCGAGGCGATGATCACTGGCCAAATCGATCCTTTCATCGACTTCGTACTGGGGACGGCGCGCGACGCCACCGAGCTGAACAAAGACTGAATTATCGGAGGAAACCATGATCGTATTCGGAGCACCGCGCCGCTATGTCCAGGGACCAGGAGTCTTGTCCCGCATCGGGCAGGAATTGGCTGTCATCGGCAAATCCGCCGTTCTGATCGCCGACAGCCGCGTCCTGGAGATCTGCGGCGCCGCCATCCGTGACAGCGCCGCGGCCGAAGGCGTGGGCCTGACCATTATCCCCTTTGGCGGGGAAATCACCTATGACGAAATCGCTAGAATCGTGGCCCGGATTGGCAGCGACAGGCCGCAGGTCGTGATCGGTGCGGGCGGAGGCAAAACCATCGATACCGGCAAGATCGTGGCACGCGACATTGGGGCAGCTTTTGTTTCGGTGCCGACTGTCGCTTCGAACGACTCGCCAACCAGCCATATCGCGGTGGTCTATGACGCCGATCACAAGCTTGTCGGTGTTGAGGAAAACAAGGGCAATCCCGAACTGGTGCTTGTCGACACCGACGTCATCATCAAGGCGCCGCTGGAACTGCTGTCGGCGGGTGTCGGAGACGCGCTGGTTAAGGTGTTCGAGGTGGAGCAGTGCATTGGTGCGGGCGGCAAGAACGTCTTTGGCGCGGCCTCGCCGCGCACAGCGCTGGCGCTGGCGCGCGCTTGTTACGACACGGTCCGCGAGAACCTGACAGAGGCCTACAAGGCTCACGCGGCAGGCACTCCCAACGCGGCTTTCGAGGCATTGGTCGAGGCCAGTGTGCTGATGAGCGGACTTGCCTTCGAAAGCGGCGGGCTGTCGGTTAGCCACGGCATGACACGCGGCCTGTCTGCCGTTCCCGGCGTGGCCAATGCGCTGCACGGCCATCAGGTCGCCTACGGTCTATTGGTGCAGCTGGAACTGGAAAATCGCGATGCCTCCTTCATGGACGACATGCGCGCGTTCTATCGCGATGCGCAGCTACCGCTGAAACTGTCACAGCTGGGGGCTGACCAGGCATCTAATTCGGTCGTGCAGACCATTGCTGACGTTTCGGCGGAAGCCGCCCACATGAAGAAGTTCAATCGTGCCATTGGTGCCAGCGATATCGCGGCCGCCATTGAACGGATCGAGGCCGCATAAGATGACCGCCAGCCTGGAACAATTTTCCCTGGAAGGGCGGACTGCACTGGTCACCGGCGCGGGGCGGGGCATTGGTCTGGCTTTTGCTCAGGCATTGGCCAAAGCCGGGGCACACGTGGTCGTAAACGACCTGCGCCCAGACATGGCCGAGGAAGCCTGCGACGCCATTGAAAACGCAGGTGGCAAGGCCAGTCCGGCGGTCTTCAGTGTGACTGATTTCGCTGGTCTGGACGCGGCTGTTGACGGCATCGTCGCGCGCACTGGGCGCTTGGACATCCTGATGAACAACGCGGGCATCCTTATCCGAGCGCCTATCGAGGATCACGAGATGCCCGATTTCGCCCGCGTGATCGACATCAACCTGAACGCGGTCTATGCCATGGCGCGGGCCTGCGCGCGCCCCATGAAGGCGCAGGGCAGGGGCCGTATCATCAACACCGGATCGGTCATGTCGATCTCGTCCAGGCCTGGAGTGATCTCCTACGTTGCGGCCAAGCATGGCGTTCTGGGCCTGACGCGGGGACTTGCGGCCGAACTGGGGCCGCACAACATCACCGTCAACTCGATCGGACCGGGCTATATCCTGACGGAGATGAACCGCCACGTCCTTGGAACGCCGTTCGAAAAGACAGTTACGGACCGCACGCCGATGGCCCGGTGGGCGGCGCCCGAGGAGTTGGGCGGCACGGCGGTCTTTCTGGCCTCGGACGCAGCCAGCTTCGTGACCGGGCAGTTGCTGATGGTCGATGGCGGTATGACCAGCAATTCGCTCTTGGTGGAAACACAGAACCTTGGGGCGTCAAGCTGATGGTTCTGGACCAGACGATCACACGCGCCGAGGTCCGGCGGCTGGTTGTTCCATTGGAAAATCCGGTGCGGCTAGGTGCCGTCAGGATCGCCGAGCGCGCCTATGTCGCGGTGCGGCTGACATTATCGGACGGAGCGTCCGGTTATGCCTATGGCTATGACCGCGGGATGCCGCTGTTCGAGATCGCGGCAGAGGCCGCACGCCGTTATCTGGGCCAGCCCTTGCGGGATAAGGCGCGGCTTGCGCGTGCAGCTCTTGGGCCGACGCCAGCGCCTCGTGCCACAATGGTGCGAGGAGTGTCGCTGTGCGACATCGCGCTATGGGATGCCCATGCGCAGGCAGTCCGGCTGCCGTTGCACGCCATGCTGGGAACATTGCGGGACAGGGTCGAGCTGATGCCTGTTATCGGCTACGGAATGACTCCCGAAGTTGCCGCCCAAGAGGGTGCCGCACTTGCCGCCCGCGGTTTCCGCACGATCAAGGTAATGATCGACGGGAACGATCTGGCCTTTGACACGGCGGTCGTCACCGCATTGGCCGATGTTTTGCCGGACGGAGTTCGCTTCGGAATGGATGCCCACTGGTCATGGCACCGCACCGCAGATGCCTTGCCCTGGTGTCACTTGGCGGAGCGGATGAACGCGCTGTTTCTGGAAGATCCCGTCGCTCCAACCGACTGGCGCGTGGCGGCCGAACTGCGCAGCCGGACTTCGGTGCCGCTGTGCCTGGGTGAGGATGCCGTCAATCTGGCAGCCCTGCGCGACATGGCCGAGGGCAGCGATATCCTGCGGATCGATGCCGCGGCTTCGGGCGGGGTGGGCTATGCATTGGACGGTTTGGCGCTGGCACGGACGCTGGGCAAGTCTGTCATTCCGCATGTGTTTGCCACATTGCACCAACATTTCGGCTTTGCCCATGAAACGGTTTCCCGGATCGAGGCGATCCTGCCCGAGTTGGGGGCCGACCCTATCGACGCTTTTCTGACGCAGCCGATGCAGATCGCGGGGGGCATGCTGGTCGCCCCGATCACCCCCGGTGCCGGTCTCGCATTGGACTGGCAGGCGCTGGAAAGCTTCATCACTCATCAACAGGACTTGACGATATGACTACTGAAACCTTGCCGCCGCTGCCCGATATTAGCTTCGATCACACTGGCTTTATAACCACCGATATCGAGGCGTCGGTGCACTTCTGGCAGAATGTGTTGGGCTTCGAGGCGCAGCCCATCGGCGAACGCCGCCAGGAATGGATCAGCGGCTTCATGGGCGTCGAAGGGGCTCAGGTGCGCCTGGTGCATCTGTTTGGTCACGGCACGCACATCGAATTCATCCAGTTCGACTCCCCTCAGGACGAGGCGGCCAGTCCACGTGCATCCCAGGGGAACGTACCGCATGTGTGTCTGATGACATCGGACGTGGACGCGTTGCGAGCGCGGATCCTGGCGGGTGGCGGCCGCGAGCAGGGCCGCATGGTTGCCATTACCGAGGGTGTCGCCAAGGGCCGTCGTGGATTATATATGATGGACCCGCACGGTGTCCTGATCGAGATCGTCGAGAAACCGCGCTCCTGAGGAGGAATGTTCATGGCTGGAAAGGTCGTCCGTCAAAGCTTGTCCGAGCAGCTTTACCAAAGCCTGCGACTGGCCCTGATGAACGGCCAGTATGAGCCGGGTGAGCGGCTGACCATCTCGGGCTTGGCCGAGGAGTACGGGACCTCGATCACGCCAGTTCGCGAGGCGATCTTCCGTTTGGTTAGTGAGCGGGCCTTGCAGATGCGAGCCGCCACATCATTCCAGGTGCCGCGGTTCGACACAGCCCAGTTGCTCGAGGTCCAAGCCATCCGCATCGAACTCGAGGGCCGCGCAGCTTACGAGGCTGCCGGGCGGATCACACCGAAGGAGCTCGACGAACTGCGGATAATCCACGCCAAGTTCATTGCGGCCGCCGCGCGCGATCCGGCCAAAGCCAGCATCCTGAACAGAGACTTTCATTTCGCTCTGCTGCGCATGTCCAACATGCCCCTTTTGATGGGGCTGTGTGAGAACATGTGGACCCTGATTGGTCCGCTGTTGCGGCTGTTCCATATCCGAATGCCCGTCCGCGAAATCGCCAGCGACGAGCACAAGCATCATGAGCTTCTGGATGCACTGGCTGCTGGCGACCAGGAGCGTAGCCGCAAGGCCATTCAGGAAGACATCGTATGGGCGGAGGATCTGATCCGAGAGATCGGTCAGGAACTCGCCACGGGCACGGCAGCCGCACGCTAGAAAAGCAGAAGATCGAGGATGGGCTGCAATGGCGGCAGCCCATGCCCAAAAAAGCTTGACCGGATGATCCATCATGCATCATATATTTAAATGAAGGGTTCGATCGAAACTGATGGGGCTCTGATACGAATTCGGCTCCGTGTCTTGGGAGGAAGACAAGTGAACGTCACACGCAAACAATTCCTGAAAACCTTCGCAATTGGTGGTGCGGCCTTGGCCTCTGGTCTCGCAACACCGTCAATTCTGCGCGCACAGACACCGACACTGTTGCGGATGAACCTGGTTGTCGGCAACCAGGATCCCAGCTTTGGCATGTGGCAGGACTTCGGCCGCCGTATCGAGGAGGCTGCGGAAGGTACGCTGAAAGTCGAAATCTATCCAACCGAAACGCTGGGCAAAACCAACGACATGATCGAGGCACTGTCGCGTGGTGCGCCGATCCTGCAGGACAGCGATCCGACGCATCTCTACAACTATAAGTCTGATTTCGCCGCTATGATGGCGCCCTATCTGCTGAAGAAGCCTGAGGACATTGGAGCACTGTGGAACTCGGATCTGGTGCGGGGCTGGGAAGAGGAAGTGCAGGCTAAAGGCATCCGCATCCTGACCCTGACCTACTTCGGCACCCGTCATCTCTTGACCAGTCGTCCCGTTGCAAAGCGCGCGGATACCCAGGGCCTGAAGATCCGCAACGCGCCCACCAAGATGTGGAACGAGGTAGGGCGTGTTTTGGGCGGCAACATAACCAACACCGCTTTCTCGGAAGCCTATACTGCGCTGAGCCAGGGTGTCGCTGATGCAGCCGAAAGCCCACTATCGGTCATCTATTCGACTCGCTGGTATGAAACCAAACCCTATGTTTCGCTGACCGGGCATCTGGTGGCTACCACCTCGATCCTGATGTCGCAGCGGGTCTACGAAGGCCTGCCCGAGGCCGCGCAAAAAGCGCTGGATACCGTTGGTCGCGACTACACCGCCATCCGTCAGCCCGAGATCGTGGCCTTGGAATCGGAATACCGCACCAAGCTGGAAGAAGCCGGGCTGGTCTTCAATGACGTGGATCAGGCCAGCTTCTTCGATGCCGCCGCCGAGACGCCCAACCACTTCCCGGAATGGACGCCCGGCCTTTACGACAGCATCAACCAGATCATCAGCTGATCCGTTCGCTACATCCGTTCCTGTTCGCCCCGGCATCAATGCCGAGGGCGGACGGGCAGGTAATGCCCGCGCAGATGGCGCAGAAGGGGTTCAAGATGCAAGAAGCAAACCTGCCGAGCATGCGGCGGATCGCAGGAAATCTGGAATTGGTGGTCGCAGGCATCTTCTTTGTCGTGATGACCGGCGTCGTGGTGATCAACGTGTTCCTGCGCTATTTCTTTCAGACCAGCGTGCTGTTCACCGAGGAACTGGCCTATCTTGGGTTTACCTGGGCGACCTTTGCGGCTGTGCCTTGGCTTTACCGGACCCGCGCGCTGATCTCGGTCGATGTTGCCTTTACGCTGTTCCCGCGGCGCATGCAGCGGGGTCTGTCGCTGCTGGTAGATTTGTTCATGGTCGCCGCCAATCTGTGGCTTGCCTGGTTGTCGTGGATTCTGGCGAGCGGAGGTTTCGTCCGGCGCACGGCAGTTCTGGAAATACCCTACTTCTGGATAAACCTCGCTCCGCTGGTGGCCTTTGTGCTGATGGCCATCTATTCTGCGGTGCACTTCGCTCAGAACCTTCGGGCGCCCGCCATGATCGACGCTTCCGACCCTGAGACAGCACTCAAAAGCTCATCGATGTGAGATCGGAACGCTTCGTCACCAATCAAGGAACCTGACATGACCCTGCTGTCCTATTCGCCGGTCATTGCGCTGTTCGTCATGTTCGCGCTGCGGGTGCCAATCGCGCTGGCGCTGCTAGTCGCAACGGCCATCTATTTCGGCTTCGTCAACACCTTCATGCCCCAGGAGGCGATGATCCAGACGATGGTCGCTTCAATGGAAAGCTTCCCCTATCTGGCCATTCCGTTCTTCACCTGTGCAGGTGTCGTCTTCAACTATGCGGGCATCACGACCCGGTTGATGAAGCTGGCGGAACTGCTGTTCGGGCACATGCGCGGCGGCATGGCGCAGGTCAACGTGGCGCTGTCTGCAATGATGGGCGGCCTTTCGGGATCGGCCAATGCCGACGCCGCCATGCAGACCAAGATGATCGTCCCGGAAATGGAGCGGCTGGGCTATAACCGCGCCTTTTCGACGGTGGTGACGGCGGCGTCGGCCTGCATCACGCCGATCATTCCGCCGGGTATCATCCTGATCCTGTTTGCCTTGGTGGCCGATGTCTCCGTGGCGCGGATGTTCATGGCGGGCTTCCTGCCGGGCCTGCTGCTGACCGTTATCCTGATGATCACCGTGTCCATCGTGTCGCGTTACAAGGGTTATGCCCCTTCCCGCGACAGCCGTGCCGGCCTGAAGGAAATCGGGATGCAGCTGGTTCGCAGCGTCTGGGCGTTGATGCTGCCCTTTGGCATCATCATGGGGCTGCGCTTCGGCGTCTTCACCCCGACCGAGGCGGGCGCGGTGGCCATTGTCTATGCGCTGTTCGTCGGCGCTGTCGTTTACCGCGAACTGAAATGGAGCCATCTTGGAACCATTGTCGAAGAGTCGGTGGTGGCCACGGCCGGCGTAATGTTCATCATTTGTGCGGCCAACGCCTTCGCCACTTATCTGACGTGGGAGGGGATCCCCGCCGCATTCTCGTCCATGCTGATGTCCTCGATCGACAGCCCGATCGTGTTCCTGCTGGTGGTCAACCTGCTGCTGCTGTTCATCGGCCTGTTCTTCGAAGGCGGCTCGGCGATCATCCTGATGACGCCGCTGCTGCTGCCGGTCGCCAACCAGATGGGCATCGACCCGGTCCATTTCGGCATCGTCATGGCCGTCAACCTGACCATCGCGGGCTTTACGCCGCCCGTGGGCACGATGATGTTCATCACCATCGCGATCGCCAAGGTCAGGATCGAGGACTACGTCCGCCAGGCATGGCCGTTCTTTCTGGCGCTGGTCGTCGCGTTGCTGTTGCTGACGCTGATCCCGTCCATCTCGTTGCTTCTGCCAAGGTTGTTCCTGTGATGCAAACTTGCACGCTTTACTATGCCGCGCCTTCTCCCTTCGTTCGCAAGGTCCGCGTCGTCGCACAAGAGGTCGGGCAGGACCTGGAACTAGCCCCGGTGTTTGCCAGTCCGGTCGCTCCGTCGGCAGAGCTGTTGGGTGCCAACCCATTAGGCAAGATCCCTGCACTGCGCATCTCTTCGGGCGAGGTCCTCTACGACAGCGCAGTGATCTGCCGTTATCTGGGCCATGGCACTACGATGTATCCCGAAGGTGCAGGCTTGTGGCGCGCCTTGCGGCGCGAGGCCTTGGCGGACGGCCTGATTGAGGCCGCCCTGCTGGCGCGGTACGAGGTGACGCTGCGCCCGGAGGAATTTCGGTGGGGCGACTGGATCGATGGTCAGATGGAAAAAGTTGCGCGCGCTCTGATCGCGATGTCCGAGGATGGCGGCAATCCTGACAACCCCGATATCGGCGATATCGCGACGGGTTGCGCTCTGGCCTATCTGGACTTCCGTTATCCGCAGTTGGGCTGGCGAGAAGATTTCCCGGCGTTGGCTTCGTTTGCCGATGTGATGAACGAACGAGGGGCGTTTCACGCCACCAGGCCGGAATAAGACGGCAGGAGGACCGACATGGACTTGAAGGCGAGTCTGTCCGATCCCGCGCTTCTGCGGACGGACGCATATATCGACGGCAGATGGCAGGGGACGGATCGCCATCTTGCTGTGACGGATCCGGCAACGGGAGCGCATTTGGTTGATGTTGCCGACCTAACCCCTACCGAGGCGGAACGGGCGATCCTCGCCGCCCAAGCAGCCGGCGCCGCTTGGGCGGCGCGTACCGCCAAGGACCGCAGCGATCTGATCCGCCGCTGGGCTGACCTGATGATGGCGGCGCAGGACGATCTTGCACTGCTTCTGACCTCGGAAATGGGCAAACCCCTGGCCGAGGCAAGGGGAGAGATCGCTTATGGCGCCTCCTTCCTCTACTGGTTCGCCGAAGAGGCGAGGCGGGTTTACGGCGATACGATTCCGGGCCACCAGCCAGACAAGCGGCTACTGGTCCTGAAGCAGCCGATCGGCGTCGTTGCCTCGATCACGCCGTGGAATTTCCCGAATGCCATGATCGCGCGCAAGGTTGCCCCCGCATTGGCCGCAGGCTGCACCTTCGTGGCACGGCCCGCCGCTCAGACGCCCCTGTCGGCCCTGGCCATGGCGGAACTGGCACATCGTGCGGGTATCCCTAAGGGCGTATTCAGCGTGGTGCCCTCGTCCGACAGTGCGGGAATGGGTCGGTTGTTCTGCGAACATCCGGTGGTACGAAAGATCACCTTTACCGGCTCGACCCGCGTGGGCGAGATCCTGATGCGGCAATCGGCCGGGCAGATCAAAAAACTAGGGTTGGAACTTGGCGGAAACGCTCCATTCCTGGTCTTCGACGATGCTGATCTGGACGCCGCCGTCGAGGGGGCGATGATCGCCAAGTTCCGAAACGGCGGGCAAACCTGTGTCTGTGCCAGCCGGATTCTGGTTCAGGCCAGTGTCCACGACGCCTTTGCCGAAAAGTTGGCGCGGCGGGTCGCGGTATTGAAGGTAGGCGACGGTCGCGAGCAAGGAACCGAGATCGGACCGCTGATCGACACCAGTGCCGTGACCAAGGTCGAGGAGCATGTCGCCAATGCCCTTTCTGCAGGCGCGCGTCTGCTGACGGGTGGCAAGCGGCACGACAAAGGGGGCAGCTACTTCCAGCCGACCGTGCTTACAGATGTGCGGCCAGGCATGGCCGTGATGACCGAGGAAACCTTCGGTCCGCTGGCTCCGCTGATCCGCTTCGAGACTGAAGAAGAGGGCATCGGGCTTGCCAATGACACCGAGTTCGGCCTGGCATCCTATTTCTATGCACAGAATCTCAGCCGGGTCTGGCGCGTGATGGAACAGCTGGAGGCGGGGATGGTCGGCGTCAATACCGGTCTCATCTCGACCCCTGAAGCTCCTTTTGGCGGCATCAAAAGCTCGGGCTTGGGGCGCGAGGGATCGAAATACGGCATCGATGACTTCTTGGAGCTGAAATATGTCTGCCTTTCGCTCTGACACCGATCCCATGACCAAATCCCTTGACCTGATCACTATCGGCCGCGCGGGCGTCGATCTGTATGGCGCGCAGGTGGGCGGGCGGCTGGAGGACATGGGCTCGTTCCGCAAGTATATCGGCGGCAGTCCTACGAACATCGCCTGCGGGACGGCGCGGCTGGGGCTGCGGTCGGGGCTGATCACGCGGGTGGGCGACGAGCATATGGGCCGCTTCATCCGCGAGCAGCTGGTGCGCGAGGGCGTGGACCTGCGCGGCGTCGCGACCGACCCCGAGCGGCTGACCGCCCTGGTGATCCTGGGGATTCGCGACGAGGCACAGTTCCCGCTGATCTTCTATCGCAGTGACTGCGCGGACATGGCGCTTTGCGAGGAGGACATCGATGAATCGCTGATCGCCGACGCCCGCGCGGTGCTGGCGACCGGCACGCATCTGTCCCATCCGCGTACCGAAGCCGCCGTCGTTAAGGCGCTGCGGCTGGCCCGACAGCACGGCGCCCGGACGGCGCTCGACATCGACTATCGTCCGAACCTCTGGGGTTTGGCGGGGCATGGTGACGGCGAAAGCCGCTTCGTGGAGAGCGCGGCGGTGACTGCCAAGCTGCAGGGGACGCTGCACCTGTTCGACCTGATCGTGGGCACCGAGGAAGAGTTTCATATCGCCGGCGGCACCACCGAAACGGTGGCCGCGCTGCGGGCGGTGCGCGGCGTCACCGACGCAACGCTGGTCTGCAAGCGGGGGGCGGCGGGCGCCGTGGCCTTTACTGGCCCCATCCCCGACAGCCTGGACAAAGGCGAAGCGGGACCGGGCTTTCCGATCGAGGTGTTCAACGTGCTGGGCGCGGGCGACGGCTTCTTTTCCGGCCTGATGAAGGGCTGGCTGGATGGCGAGCCCTGGCCCAAGGCGCTTGAATACGCCAATGCCTGCGGCGCGCTTGCCGTGAGCCGCCACGGCTGCACCCCCGCCTATCCCAGCTTGGCCGAGCTGGAATTCTTCCTGCGGCGCGGCGTGATCCGCCCCGATCTGAGGAACGACCCCGAATTGGAACAGGTCCACTGGGCCACCAACCGCCAGCGCCGCACGGGCGGCGACTGGTCCACGATGCGGGTCTTTGCCTTCGACCACCGGATGCAGCTGGAACAGATGCCGGGCTATACGCCGCAAAAGGGCGGCGCCTTCAAGCAACTCTGCCTGCAGGCCGCGCTGCAGGTCAAGGGTGGCAAGCCCGGATATGGAGTCCTCTGCGACAACCGCATCGGGCGCGACGCGCTGCACGCGGCCTCGGGCACCGGCCTCTGGATCGGGCGGCCCGCCGAATGGCCGGGATCGCGGCCGTTGGAACTGGAACCGGAACTGGGCGCCGACTGCGGCGGGCTGGAGGCTTGGGCGCGCGAGAACGTGGTCAAGGTGCTGTGCTTCTGCCACCCCGACGACGACGAAGCCACGCGGGCCGGGCAGGAGGAAACCGTCAAGCGCCTGTTCCAGGCCGCACGCCGCAACGGCCTGGAATTCCTGCTCGAGATCATTCCGTCCAAGGTCGGCCCTGTGGACAACGAGACCACCGCCACCCTGATCCGGCAATTCTACGCGGCAGGCGTCTTCCCCGACTGGTGGAAGCTGGTGCCGATGACCTCGCCTGTAGCCTGGCGCAAGGCCATTGCCGCGATCGAGGAGAACGACCCCTATACCCGCGGCATCGTGGTTCTGGGCCTCGATGCGCCCGAGGCGGAACTGGCCGACAGCTTTGCGGTCGCCGCCGCCTTTCCCCTGGTCAAGGGGTTCGCGGTCGGGCGCACCATCTTCGGCGTGGTGGCGCAGGCCTGGCTGGACGGCGACCTGACCGACGGCGAGGCGGTCGAGGAGATGGCCCGCCGATACGGCCGGCTTTGCGGCATCTGGGACAAGGCGCGGGCGGGCGCGCAGGTGGCGAGCTGGCCTTCAAGCACGACCTTACAATCTAAGCAAAGTTGTGGAATTGGTTCCTCGAGGTCGGCAGATCGCACGGATTCGGACGCCGTTCCTGACGTGCTCCATAACACCCGTTAGGCGCCGGACCAGGCCAAGATCGAGGACTGTGATCGCAAGCTGGAAGCGGCCATTGCCGCGTTGACCGGTGGCGTTCCCCCGCTCACTCTTGTGCGCCCACAATCTTGAGCATTCGATGAGCCGCCGCGGCAACTGTCATGACAATGCGGTTGCCGAAAGCTTCTTCAACCTGCTCAAGCGTGAAAGGATCAGGCGCAGAACTTACCGGACGCGCGAAGCGGCAGGCAGGACGTGTTCGATTACATCGAGATGTTCTACAACCCGAAACGCAAGCACGCGAGAAACGGGATGCTGTCGCCTGTGGAGTTCGAACTGCAGCGGATGTTGAGACGCGAAGGCGTCTAGGGTCGATCCCTATAAATTTTAGATCCAGAAGATGATGATCGCGGCGAGGATGATAGCGTTGAGGAAGATGTCGCCGCATCTCTCGTAGCGGGTAGCAATGCCGCGCCAGTCCTTCAGACGACCGAAGGCATTCTCGATGCGGTAGCGCCTGCGATAAAGGCGCTTGTTGTATCTGGCCGGTTTCCTGCGTTTCTTCCTGGGCGGGATACAGGGGCCGATACTGCGGCCCTTGAGGTCGTCGCGCAACCAGTCGGCGTCATAGGCCTTGTCGCCCAGGAAGTGCCTGGCTGGCGGCAGATGGCGCAGCAACACGAGGGCACCCCGACTGTCGGCCATCTGGCCGGGAGAAAGGAAGAAGTCCAAAGGGCGCCCCTTGCCATCGCTGAGCATGTGCAGTTTGGAGTTAAGGCCGCCCTTCGTGCGCCCGATCGCCCTCGGACGATCCCTTTTTTTCGCAGGCTTGCTGCGGTGCGGTGTGCTTTCATGAAGGTGCTGTCGATCATCAGCGTGTCGCCATGGCTGCCGGGTTGCACCAGTTCCTGAAATATGCGTGCGAAGATGCCCATCCGGGACCAGCGGGCAAACCGGTTGTACAGGGTCTTGTAGGGACCGTAGACCGAGGGCGCATCTTGCCATCGCAGCCCATACCGCTTGACGTAGATGATCCCGCTCAGCACCTTGCAGTCGTCGGATCGCGCACGGCCTCGCACCTTGGGAAAGAACGGTTGAAGCCGCCACAAAGATACAGGAACGCGCGGCACGGTTTTCGGGCGCAAGAGGCGCGAAGCCCATTGTTGCGCAACTCACATCTCCGGCCGCAACGCCTCCAGAAAGGTCTGTAGAGCCGGGTTGCCGTTCTCGGGATGCCAGCAGGCGATGTAACCGATCCGGGTTGCGCCATTGCCGTCATGCACCGGTCGGAACACCGCCCCAAGGCCGGTCAGGCCGCTCGCGCATTCGCATTGCAGGCTGATGCCCTCCCCAGCTCCCACCAGGCTGAGAATACTTTCGCGGCTCAGATGCAGGCTGACGATCTCGGGTCCGTCTGATGGCGCGGCAAGCTTAGCGATCAGGATGTTGCGGATGTCGGGGCCGGGATCCCGATGCGATGTCAGAAATTTTTCTCCCTTCAGGTCGGGCCAGTAGACGAATGGCTTTTCGGCTAGCGGATGGTCCTCCGGCAGCGCGACCATCAATTGCTCGGTGCCGATCGCCATGGTGTTCAGCACAGGACAGCGGTCCGGATCGCCGAGGATGACAGCAACATCCAGCTTTCCGGAATGGAGATCGGCTATCAGTTCGACGAAAGGCGCCTCTCGCAGGTCGAGGCCGATATCGAGGTGATTCTCGCGAAACCGGCGCAGGACAAAGCGCAGATTCCCCGAAGACAGCGATTTATAAAACCCGAGCACTACCCTGCCCCTCCGGCCCTGCACTGCCGCCTGTGTGCGGTCGGTCAGGCGCTGGAGATCGTCCAGAATGCGTCCGGCCATGATTGCGAAATCCTCGCCGACGGGGGTCAGCTTTGCCCCCGCCGTCGAGCGGTCGAACAGGGCGACGCCAAGCTGTTCCTCAAGCTCACGGATCCGGCGGCTTACGATCGGTTGTTTGACGTCCAGCTCCAGTGCCGCTGCGCTGAAACTGCCATTCCGTGCCGTCGCAACAACATGTCGAAGATGACGAAGGTCCATGGCTTATTTTCCTTTCTTCTCCGCAGTGTGCTTAAGATGAGTTCATAAGTCCGCTCGACACCCTGTTCGGGCCATAGGCATGTGCAATTCCATCCAGCCGAAGCGGGTTCGGCTGCTGATTCTGCTGCATGTGAAATCCTCCACCGCAACAGAAACACCGATCCATGAGATATTGCAATAGTTGTTGCGATCACGGTCGATCCGCGCTTTCTATTGCCGGAGAGAACTGGGAATCACCTTGAGGAGGAAGCCAATGTCAAAGAGTGCCGACCTTGCGGGAGCCTTCCCCGCCATGGGCCGGAAGCTGCGCCTTGGGGTCGTGGGCGGCGGCGCGGGTGCGTTCATCGGGCAGGTCCATGCGCGGGGTGCGCGGCTGTCGGATCGCTGGCAGATCGTCGCAGGCGCGCTGTCCTCGCGCCCCGAGGTCGCGCTGGCATCGGGCCGCGACTGGGGGCTCGATCCAGATCGCAGCTATACTGACTGGCGCGAGATGGCGCGGGCCGAGGCGGCGCGGCCGGACGGCATCGACGCTGTGGCGATCACCGTCCCGAACCATCTGCATTTTCCGGTCGCCATTGCTTTCATGGATGCGGGCATCGACGTGATCTGCGACAAGCCGCTGGTCAATACGCTGGACGAGGCGCGGGCGCTGATCGACAGACAGCGCGAAACCGGGTTGATCTTCGGCGTGACCTATTCCTTCGCAGCCCATGCGATGGTGCGGCAGGCCCGGCAGATGGTGCGCGAGGGTGTCATCGGCAAGGTCACGCAGATCCATGTCGAGTATTTCCAGGAAATGGCATTGCTGCCCGCCGATGCCGCATGGTCCGGCACGCCCTGGCGGCAGGATCCCGCCAAGGTGGGGGGCGCCGCGACCACGGCAGATATCGGCACCCATGCCCACCATCTGGCAGAGTTCGTATCGGATCTGCGCATGATCGAATTGCGCGCCGAGTTTCACCGACTGGGCGCCGATCAGCCGCTGGAGGACACCGTCTTCATGACCTGCCGCTTTCAGGGCGGCGTGCCCGGCACGCTGCTGATCTCACAGGCGGCGGCGGGGGCAAGCTGCGGGCTGCGCATCCGCATCTCGGGAACCGAGGGCACGCTGGAATGGGATCAGGAGAACCCGGAATACCTGCATCACCGACCCTTCAATGCACCGCATATCCGCATTTCGCGCGGGCATGGCGCAGGGATGCTGTCGGATGCCGCGCGCTTTGTCCACATGCCGCGCGGCCATCCCGAAGCGCTCTCGGACGCCTGGGGCAATCTCTACGAGGAATTCGCCATCGCCATCGAGGCCCGCCGCGAAGGGCGCGATCTGCCGGACGGGCTGCTGGCCTATCCGGGGCTGGAGGAGGGCGCTGCGGGCGTTGCCTTCATCCAGGCCGCGATCCGCTCGAATGCCGAAGGCGGGGCGTGGGTATCCTGCGCCTTCGACGCCTGACGGAAGAACACGAGGAGGAGGAACCACATGAAACGACTGATGATCACCACCGCTTTCGCGATGACGGCATTCGGTGCGCAGGCGCAGGAAATCGGCGTCGCAATGGCGCAATTCGACAACAATTTCCTGACCATCCTGCGCCAGGGCATCGAAGAGGCGGGCCGAGCCGAGGGTGTCACCTTGCAATTCGAGGATGCGCAAAACGATGTGCCCCGGCAGTTGAGCCAGATCCAGAATTTCATCTCCTCCGGGGTCGACGCGATCATCGTGGTCGCGGTGGATTCCGATGCGATCACCCAGATGGACAAGATGGCGAACGATGCCGGCATTCCCATCGTGAATATCAATCGCGAACCGCCGAATGTAGAGAGCCTCGGGCCGCTGGAAGCCTTCGTCGGCTCGCGTGAGGTCGATGCGGGCACGATCCAGGCCACCGAGGCTTGCCGCCTCGTCAAGGAAAAGATCGGTAACGGCGAGGCGAAAGGCGCCATCCTGGCGGGCGACCTATTCATCCAGGCCGGCCGCGTGCGGACCGAGACGGTGCAGGACTTCGTCAAGACGCCCGGCTGCGATTTCGTGAAGATCGAGGACATGCAGGTCGCGGACTGGTCGCGCAGCAAGGCGTCGGATCTGGTCTCGAATTGGCTGACCGCCGGGCTGACGCCGGACGTGATCTTTGCCAACAACGACGAAATGGCCATCGGTGCTGCGCAGGCGCTGAAGGCCGCAATGGTCGACCCCCAGGATGTCGTCGTGGCCGGCATCGACGCGACGCCGGACGCGCTGATGGCGCTGAAGGCTGGCGACATCGACCTGACCGTATTCCAGGACGCGGCGGGGCAGGGGCGCAAGGGGCTGGAGGTCGCCGCCGCCATGGCGCGGGGTGAGGAACTGGCAGAGCGCGCCGTCTATATCCCGTTCGAACTCGTGACTCCCGAGAATGTCGATGACTATCTGGCGCGCTGAAACCGGCCATCTCGCCATGCGGAGGGATGGCAGATGAGCCTGGCCGTTGGCGTGATCGGCGCCGGTGTCATGGGCGGGTTTCATGCCCGCCTTTTCGCCGAGGAGATTTCGGGGACGCGGCTGGTTGCGGTTTCCGACCCCGATCCGGCGCGGGCAGGCGCATCTGCATATGGCGCGCAGGTCTTTGCCGAAGGACTGCCGCTGATCGAAAGCGACGCGGTCGAGGCGGTGCTGGTCGCCGCCCCGGATGCCGTCCACCATGACCTGGTCATGGCGGCGATACGCCTGGGCAAGCCCGTGCTCTGCGAAAAGCCTCTGGCCTCGACCGTCGCGCAATGCCGCGAGATCGTCGAGGCCGATGCGGGCCGCAACCTGGTCAGCGTCGGCTTCATGCGCCGCTTCGATCCCGCCTATCGCGACATGAAAGCCGCCTTGGACGCGGGCCGGATCGGCGCGCCCTTGCTGATACATTGCATGCATCGAAATCGCGAGGCACCGCGTTGGTTCGACGGCCCGATGATCGTTACCAATGCCATGGTGCATGAGATCGACATCTGCCGCTGGTTGCTGGACACCGAATACACCTCGGCAAGCCTGACGCAGGTTGGCGATGCCGGCGACATGCTGCTGGCCGAATTGCACACGGATCGCGGTGCGGTCGTCTCGGTCGAGATGTTCATGAACGCCGCCTATGGCTACCACGTCCGTGCCGAGATCGTCGGCCGCGAGGGGACGGTGGCCATGGCCGAACCGGCGCAGGTGCGATTGCGGCGCGGCGGTGCGATGCAGGCCGGATATTCGCCCGACTGGATCGGGCGCTTTGCCGACAGCTATCGCTTGCAGGATCAGGCCTGGGTGCGGGCATGCCGTTCCGGCCGGCCCTGCAAGGACATGGCGACGGCCCGCGACGGTCTTCTGGCGACCGGCTATTGCCAGCAGTTGGTCGAGCATCTGCCAGCAGGCGGGGGGCCGCTGGCGCCTCGCATGTAAACATGCGCGAGAGAGCGTTTGTTGCTGTATTTCGTATCTGCAATTTTTATTGCAATCACGTTGCAGAGGGGCTATGGTCAATGTCGAGGCAGGGAATCCCTGGCTCGCGGTGGCCAGGGGCAAGATGCGGGACGCGCATCGCTCACGGTTCTCGGACATGGCGGGAGGTCGTCATCAGGTCGGAATGGATGCGGCGGAACAGTGGTTCTGCCAACGGCTTGATATTGCCTTGTCGCATCGAGGTTTTGGCTTCGTCCGACATGAGAAGATCGGACGGAGGTAACAGGAGGAGGAAAGACCACATGATCAAGAAATTCGCGACGGCCACCGCATTCTGTGCGCTGATGGCAGGCACGGTTCAGGCCGAGACCATTGGCGTTGCGATGTCGCTCTTCGACGACAACTACCTGACCGTGCTGCGTCAGAACATCCAGCGCCACGCCGGCGATCTGGGCGTTACCGTGCAGATGGAGGATGCCCAGGGCGACATCGCCCGCCAGCAGTCCCAGATCGAGAATTTCGTCGCCTCGGGCGTGGACGGCATCATCGTGATGCTGGTCGACGCCGATTCCGGCCAGGCCATGTCGCGCATCGCCGACCGGGCGGGCGTGCCGCTGGTCTTCGTCAACATGCTGCCCGCCAACATGGACGAGTTCCCGGAAAAACAGGCCTGGGTCGGCTCGGACGAAGAGCAGGCGGGCGAACTGCAGGCGACCGAGATGTGCAAGCTGATGGGCGGCGAGGGCGATGCGGTCATCCTGATGGGCCAGCTTGGCACCACCGGGCAGCGCGGGCGCACCGCGGCGGTCGAACGCGTGCTGCAATCGGATGAATGCAAGGGCATCAACGTGCTCGACTCGCAATCCGCGAACTGGATGCGAACCCCGGCGCTGGACCTGATGACCAACTGGCTGACCTCGGGGATGCAGCCCGATGCCGTGTTCTCGAACAATGATGAGATGGCGCTTGGTGCGGTTCAGGCGCTCAAGGCATCGGGGATCTCGATGGACGATGTGATCGTCGGCGGCGTCGATGCCACGCAGGACGCGCTGGCGGCGCTGGAGGCGGGGGATCTGGACGTCACCGTCTATCAGTCCGCCAAGGGCCAGGGCGAGGGTGCGCTGGACACCGTCCTGAAGATCGCCCGCGGCGAGGCGTTCGAGCCGCGCGTGGCCGTTCCCTTTGAGCTGGTCACGCCCGAGAACGTCGCCGAATACAAGACGCAGAACTGATCCGGGCGGGCATTCGGTCGCGCACCGGATGCCCGGACCTCAATCCGGGGGCCGCGTCCCCTGACAGTCTTTCGGGGGGAAGATGGTTTCGAAGACCACACTGGAGGCGATCGAACGCTACAAGGAAAAGAGCCTGCCCTATATCCTTGAAATCGAGGGTATTCGGAAGGAGTTTCCTGGCGTTGTGGCGCTGGATGATGTGCAGTTCCGGCTACGTCCGGGCTCGGTTCACGCGCTGATGGGCGAGAACGGCGCAGGCAAGTCCACGCTGATGAAGATCATCGCCGGCATTTACACGCCCGACCGCGGCACCATCCGCCTGCGCGGCGAGGAGGTCGTTCTGTCCAGCCCGCTCGATGCGCTGGAACAGGGCATCGCGATGATCCATCAGGAACTGGCGCTGATGGACTGGATGACGGTCGCCGAAAACATCTGGATCCGGCGCGAGCCGAAAAATGCGCTCGGCCTGATCGACCACCGCAAGATGACCGAGATGACTCGGGAGCTGTTCGCGCAGCTTCGGCTCAAGATCGATCCGACCGCGCAGATCAGCACCCTGACCGTCGCGCAGCGGCAGATGGTCGAGATCGCCAAGGCGGTCAGCCATCGTTCCCAGGTGCTGATCATGGACGAACCGACTTCGGCGATCACCGAAACCGAGGTCGACCACCTGTTCGAGATCATCCGCGACCTGAAGGCGCGCGGCGTGGCCATCGTCTACATCACCCACAAGATGAACGAGCTGTTCGAGATCGCCGACGAGTTCTCGGTCTTCCGAGACGGCAAGTATGTCGGCACCCATACCAGCACCGACGTGACCCGCGACGACATCATCCGCATGATGGTCGGGCGCGAGATTACCGAGATGTTCCCCAAGGAGGAGGCCGAAATCGGCGACGTGATCATGTCGGTCGAGAACCTCTCGCTGCCGGGCACCTTCCACGGTATCACCTTCGATCTGCGCCGCGGCGAGATCCTCGGGCTGGCCGGCCTGGTGGGCTCGGGCCGCTCGAACGTGGCAGAGGCGCTGTTCGGCGTGACGCCGGCCACCGAGGGCAAGATCCGCATCGCCGGCCGCGATGTCACCATCGCCTCACCCGCCGATGCCATGCGCGAGGGAATGGCGCTGCTGACCGAGGACCGCAAGGCGACCGGCTGCTTCCTGCCGCTCACGATCCTCGAGAACATGCAGATCGCAGCCTTGCATGAAGGCCATGTCAAGCTGGGCTGCGTCGATGAGCGGGGGATGACCAATCTCTGTCTCGAGATGAAGGACAAGCTGCGGATCAAGACCCCCAACCTCGACGAGCGGATCGAGAACCTGTCGGGGGGCAACCAGCAGAAGGTTCTGATCGCGCGCTGGCTGCTGACCAAGCCGAAGATCCTGATCCTGGACGAGCCGACCCGCGGCATCGACGTCGGCGCCAAGGCCGAGATCCACCGGCTGATCTCGCGCCTGGCGCAGCAGGGGGTCGCCGTCATCATGATCTCGTCCGAACTGCCCGAGGTTCTGGGCATGTCCGACCGGATCATGGTCATGCACGAGGGCCATATGACCGGGATCCTGGACCGGGCCGAGGCGACCCAGGTGAAAATCATGGAACTGGCGGCCCGCTGAGGCCCGCGCGGCGCCCGGCGCCCGAGGAGGAATATTATCATGGACAATGTGCAGATCGAACCCGTCAAGCGACAGCGGCGTGGCCTGCCGCAGGAACTGAACATTCTGCTGGTGCTGGTCGCCGTCGCGCTGGTCTTCGAGATCCTGGGCTGGATCTTCCAGGGCCAGAGCTTCCTGATGAACACCCGTCGCCTGACGATCATGATCCTGCAGGTCTCGGTCGTGGGCATCATCGCCATCGGCGTCACGCAGGTCATCATCACCGGCGGCATCGACCTGTCGTCCGGCTCGGTCGTCGCCATGACGGCGATGATCACCATGAGCGTGGCGCAGTCGGGCGATTACGCGCGGGCCATGTATCCGGCGCTGACGGACCTGCCGGTCATCCTGCCGCTGGCCGTCGGGCTTGGGCTTGGGCTGATCGCCGGCATGATCAACGGCGCGCTGATCGCGCTGACCGGAATTCCGCCTTTCATCGCTACGCTCGGCATGATGGTGACGGCGCGCGGCATCGCCAAATGGTATACCAAGGGCCAGCCGATCAGCTTTCCCACGGACAGCTTCGCCGCGATCGGATCGGGCGCCTGGCCAGTCTTCATCTTCCTGGCGGTGGCGCTGATCTTCCATATCGCCCTGCGCTATACCCGCTATGGCAAGTTCACCTATGCCATCGGCGCCAACCCGCAGGCGGCGCGCGTCTCGGGCATCAACGTGCAGCGCCACCTGATCAAGGTCTATGCCATCGCCGGGCTGCTGGCGGGGCTGGCCGGCATCGTCACCGCCGCCCGTGCGGAAACGGCTCAGGCCGGCATGGGCATGATGTATGAGCTTGACGCCATCGCCGCGGCCGTGATCGGCGGCACCTCGCTCAGCGGCGGGCGCGGGCGGATATTCGGTACGGTGATCGGCACGCTGATCCTGGGGCTGATGATGTCGGGCTTCACCTTCCTGCGGGTCGATGCCTTCTATCAGGAGATCGTCAAGGGCGTGATCATCGTCGCCGCCGTGGTGGCCGATACCTTCCGCCAGAACGCCCGCAGCAAGAAAGCCTGACCTTCCCCCAGGCTTTGGGCCCGGAGCTCCTCGCTCCGGGCCTTTTTCATGGATACCGCCATGCATTGGACCATCTTCGCATCGCCGACCGAACTGGCCGTGACCGCGCTGGCCGTCGTCCTGGTCGGTCTTTCCAAGGGCGGCCTCGGCGGCATGAGCCTGCTCGGCGTGCCGCTCATGGCCCTGGTCATGCCCCCGGTCACGGCGGCGGCGATCCTGCTGCCGGTGCTGGTGGCGATGGACGTGGTCAGCGTGGCAAGCTGGCGGGCTTGGGTCGATTGGCAGATCATGCGTCGGATCATGCCCGGAGCGGTCGCAGGCATCGGGATTGGCTGGGCCAGCGCCGAACTGGTCTCGGATTCGGCGGTTCGCCTGGTCGTGGGGTTGGTTTCGCTGGCCTTCGTGGCGCGCGCGCTTGTCGGAACGGGGCAGGGCGCCGCGCTTGCCGGCGCGCGTCCGGCTGCCGCCCGCTTCTGGGGCGGGCTGGCCGGCTATACCAGCTTCGTCGCCCATGCCGGAGCGCCACCCCTTCAGATCTACATGATGCCGCTGCGGCTGGATCCGAAGCTCTTCACCGGCACCACGGTGATGTTCTTTGCCGTGACCAATGCGCTGAAGCTGATCCCCTATGCCGCGCTGGGGGAGTTCGGCTCCGACAACCTGGCCCGCGCCGCAGCCATGCTGCCGCTGGCGGTAGGGGCGACCTGGCTCGGGGGCTGGGTGGTTCGCCACATGCGCGCCAGCATCTTCTATCCCTTCACCTATGCCTCGGTGGCGCTGGTCGGGGTCAAGCTGGTCTGGGACGGGTTGGCCGGGCTCTAGGTTCCGGTCACGGTCGGGATGCGCGGATCCTCGTCATTGTGCTGCACGCGGGCGGCCACGGCCACCACCAGCGCCTGCGCCAGGCACATCGGCGCAGCCAGCGAGCGCGAGAAGGTGTAGTCGTGCTCGGGCACCGGGAACAGCACCCGCGCCCACCGCGCTAGGGGCGACAGCGTGCTGTCCGAGATGGCGATGATGTCGATGCCTTTCTGGCCCGCCTCCTCGACCACGTTCACCACCTCGTTGGCATAGAAGCGAAACGAGACCGCCAGCAAAACGTCGGTCTTGCGAATGGTGCGGCCGATATGCGTGGCCAGCCCGCCGCCGGGGTCCAAGAGCACGCAGCGCTTGCCCAGCATGGTCAGCACATAGCGCAGAAGCTCCACCACCGGCGACGAGCGCAGCTGGCCGATCAGATAGATGATGTCCGCACGGTCCAGCAGATCGGCGGCCAGCGCCAGATCCTCGGGGTTCACCTCGTCCAGCAATTGCTGGAGCGAGGCGATGTCGCGCACCACCAGATCGCGCAGGAAGCCGATCTCGGTCGGGTCGCCCGCGCCCTTCAGCTCGGTTTCCAGCGCCTTGACGCGGGCCTCGAAACCCGGAGCGGCGGTGGCCAGGCGCTTCTGGAACAGCGCCTGCAATTCCTTGAAGCCCTTGTAGCCCAGGGATTGCGCGAAGCGCACGAAGCTCGAGGCGTGGATGCCGCAGCGTTCGGCGATGGCATTCACCGAATGGACGGCGACTTCGTTGGGGTTCTGGGTCAGATAGACGGCGATGCGCTGATAGGTCTTGCTCATCTGATCGTGACGATCATGGATGATGCGGATCAGCTCTTCGTAATCCTGCGGCGGGTGGCTTGTTGGCATGGCGTTCCTCTACCGCCAAGTCTGCAATAATTATTGCAGGGTGCCAAGCCCTCTTTCTTCCTATTCGATCTCGACCATGAGATCCTTGGCGTCGATCTGCTCTCCCGGCCTGACGTGGAGGGCTTTCACCACGCCGGCTCGGTCGGCATGGATGCCGGTTTCCATCTTCATCGCCTCGATGGTCAGCAGCAGGTCGCCGGGATTGACCTTCTGGCCTTGCGTGACCGCGACCGAGGCGACGACGCCGGGCATGGGGGCGCCCAGGTGGCCCTCGTTCGCGGGGTCGGCCTTGGGACGGGCGGCGGTCTGCGATTTCACCAGCCGGTTCGGCACCCGGATCACCCGCGGCTGGCCGTTCAGCTCGAAAAAGACCTTGACCTCGCCCTTCTCGTCGGTCTCGCCCACGGTCTGCAGGCGGATCTCCAGCGTCTTGCCGGGGTCGATCTCGGCCTCGATCTCCTCGCCCGGCTCCATGCCGTAGAAGAAGGTCCGCGTCGGCAGCGTGCGGACCGGGCCGTATTGCCGGTGCCGGCCCATGTAGTCCAAAAAGACCTTGGGATACATCAGATAGCCGTTCAGGTCCTCGTCGTCGACCGCCTTGCCTTCCAGCTGGCGGATCAGCTCGGCGCGGGTGGCCTCGATATCCACCGGCGGCATCGCCGCGCCGGGGCGGGCGGTCAGTGGCGCCTCGCCCTTCAAGACCTTCTTCTGCAAGGCCGCGGGCCAGCCCCCGGGCGGCTGGCCCAGGTTGCCCTTCATCATGTCGACGACCGAATCGGGGAAGGAGACCTCGACATTCGGATCCTCGACCTGCGCCCGGGTCAGGCCCTGGGCCACCATCATCAGCGCCATGTCGCCCACCACCTTGGAACTGGGCGTGACCTTGACGATGTCGCCGAACATGCGGTTCACCTCGGCATAGGCCTGGGCGACCTCGTGCCAGCGGTCCTCGAGGCCGAGCGAGCGCGCCTGGGCCTTGAGATTGGTGAACTGGCCCCCCGGCATCTCGTGCAGCCAGACCTCCGAGGCCGGGGCCTGCAGGCCGCTCTCGAAGGCGGCATATTGCTCGCGCACCGCCTCCCAATAGTTGCTGATCCGGCGGATGGCGTCGATGTCCAGCCCGGTGTCGCGATCCGTATGCCGCAGCGCCTCGACCACCGAGCCCAGGCAGGGCTGCGAGGTATTGCCGGAAAAGGCGTCCATGGCGCAGTCCACCGCATCCACCTCGGCCTCGGCCGCGGCCAGGATCGAGGCGCCGGCGATGCCGCCGGTGTCATGGGTGTGGAAATGCACCGGCAGGCCGATCTCCTCCTTCAGCGCGCGGACCAGAATCGAGGCCGAGGCGGGCTTCAGCAGCCCCGCCATGTCCTTCAGCCCCAGCACATGCGCGCCGGCGTCGCGAAGCTCGCGCGCCATCTTCAGGTAATATTGCAGGTCGTATTTCGAGCGTGCGGGATCGAGCAGGTCGCCGGTATAGCAGATGGTGCCCTCGCAGATCTTGCCGCTCTCGATCACCGCATCCATGGCGACGCGCATGTTCGGGGTCCAGTTCAGGCTGTCGAAGACCCGGAACACGTCCACCCCGGTCTTCGCCGCCTGGCGGACGAATTCCTGCACCACGTTGTCGGGATAGTTGGTGTAGCCGACGCCGTTCGAAGCCCGCAGCAGCATCTGCGTCATCAGGTTGGGCATGCGGGCGCGGATGTCGCGCAGCCGCTGCCAGGGGCATTCCTGCAGGAAGCGATAGGCGACGTCGAAGGTCGCGCCGCCCCAGCATTCGACCGAGAAGAGCCCGGGCAGGTTCGCGGCATAGGCCGGCGCCACCCGGATCATGTCGATGGACCGCATCCGCGTCGCGAGCAAGCTCTGGTGGCCGTCGCGCATCGAGGTGTCGGTGATCAAGAGCCGCCTCTGATCAAGCATCCAGTCGGCGACGGCTTTCGCCCCCTGTTCCTCCAGCAGTTGCCGGGTCCCCGGCGCCGGCTCGGCCTTGGCGGGCGGCGGCACCGGGATGCGCGCCTCGGCCGGCGGCAGCGGCCGGCCGGCGGTCTCGGGATGGCCGTTCACGGTGATGTCGGCGATATAGACCAGGAGCTTCGTCGCCCGGTCGCGGCGCTTGCGGAACGCGAACAGGTCCGGCGTGGTGTCGATGAACTTGGTCGTATAGCTGTCGTCGAGGAAGGTCGGGTGTTTCAGCAGGTTGATGACGAATTCGATATTCGTCGCCACGCCGCGCACCCGGAACTCGCGCAAGGCCCGGTCCATCCGCGCGATGGCCTTCTCGGGCGTCTGGGCATGGGCCGTGACCTTGACCAGCAGAGAATCGTAATAGCGGGTGATGACGCCGCCGGAATAGGCGGTGCCGCCGTCGAGCCGGATGCCGTTGCCGGTGGCCGAGCGATAGGCGGTGATGCGGCCGTAATCCGGGATGAAGTTGTTCAGCGGATCCTCGGTCGTGACCCGGCATTGCAGGGCGTGGCCGTTCAGATGCACGTCCTCCTGCCGGGCGACGCCGGTGGCCTCGGCCAGCGTCGCGCCCTCGGCGATCAGGATCTGGCTTTGCACGATGTCGATGCCGGTGACCTCCTCGGTCACGGTATGCTCGACCTGGACGCGCGGGTTCACCTCGATGAAGTAGAACTGCTGGCTGTCCATATCCATCAGGAACTCGACGGTGCCGGCGTTGCGGTAGCCGACGGCGCGGCCGATCCTCAGCGCCAGCTCGCAGACCTCGGCGCGCTGTTCGGGGGTCAGGTAGGGCGCCGGGGCGCGCTCGACCACCTTCTGGTTGCGGCGCTGCACGGTGCAGTCGCGCTCGTAGAGGTGATAGAGCCCGCCATGCCCATCACCCAAGAGCTGCACCTCGACGTGCCGGGCGCGCAGGATCATCTTTTCCAGATAGCCCTCGCCGTTGCCGAAGGCGGCCTCGGCCTCGCGCCGGCCCTCGCGCACCTTCTCGGGCAGTTCCTCGGGGCCCATGATCGGCCGCATGCCGCGCCCGCCGCCGCCCCAGGAGGCTTTCAACATCAGCGGATAGCCGATCTGCGCGGCCTCACGCTTGATCGCCTCCATGTCCTCGCCCAGCACCTCGGTCGCGGGGATGACCGGCACGCCGGCCTGGATCGCCACGCGCCGCGCCGAGGCCTTGTCGCCGAGCGCCCGCATGGTGTCGGCGCTCGGCCCGATGAAGGTGATGCCGGCGGCGGTGCAGGCGTCGACGAAATCGGGGTTTTCGGACAGAAGCCCATAGCCCGGATGGATGGCATCGGCGCCGGATTCCTTCGCGACGCGAATGATCTCGGGGATCGACAGATAGGCCGCCACCGGCCCCAGGCCGCCGCCGATGCGGTAGGCCTCGTCCGCCTTGAAGCGGTGCAGGCTCAGCTTGTCTTCCTCGGCATAGACCGCGACCGTCTTCTTGCCCAGCTCGTTCGCCGCCCGCATCACGCGGATCGCAATCTCGCCACGGTTCGCAATAAGAATCTTTCGGAACATGCAGAGCCCTTTCGAAAGGTGGGTGCCCGGCGCGCAGCCGGGCACCTGGGGGAAGGGGCGAAGAGCGCCCCAGCCGATGCCGCGGGAGGGAGGCGGCAGCGGATTCTCAGGCCGTAACCGACATCCACTGCCGCGCGGCGGAGGAGCGCTGGATCGTCTCGACCAGCCGCTGGATGCGCAGACCGGCCGCGAAGCCGAAGGGCTCGGGGATCTCGCCGGAAATGGCGCGCAGATAACCCTCGATCTCGATGGCCTTCAGGTCGTTGAAGCCGATCTGATGGCCGGGGGCGACGCAGAAGCGGCCATAGGGCGGGTGGTCGGGGCTGGCCTCGATGCGGCGGAAGCCGTGCCGGCCGGGCGCGTCGGCGGTCGAGTAGAAATGCAGCTCGTTGAAGCGTTCCTGGCTGAAGGTCAGCGCGCCCCTGGTGCCATAGACTTCGAAATCATGCTGCATCTTGCGGCCGGTGGCGATCCAGTTGCCCTCGATGGAGCCCTGCGCGCCATTGGCGAAGCGCAGGAAGGCGCGGCCGACATCGTCCACGGTCACGGCACGCGTGCCGCCCTGGCCGTCGGGGCGCCGGCCGATCATCGTGACGCAATCGCCCATCACCTCGGTGATCGGACCGAGCAGGAATTCGGCCGTGGCCAGCGCATGGCTGCCGATATCGGCCAGCGCGCCGCCACCCGCCGGATCGTGGCGGAAGGTCCAGGGGCCGTCGGCATCGGCCATGTAATCCTCGGCATGCAGCCCGCGATAGCCGCGGATCTCGCCTAGTTCGCCCGCCGCGATCATCTCGCGCGCAAGCCGCAGCATCGGGTTGCAGAGATAGTTGAAACCGACCTGGGTCTTGACGCCCTTGGCCGCCGCCGCATCCGCCATCTGGCGCGCATCCGAGGCCAGCGGCGCCAGCGGTTTTTCGCAATAGACGTGCTTGCCGGCGGAAATGGCGGCCAGGGCCATCTCCTTGTGCAGCGCATTCGGGGCGGTGATGTCGATCACGTCGATCTCGGGGTCCGCGACCATGCTGCGCCAGTCGGCGGTGGCATGGGCAAAGCCGAAATCGGCGGCGGCACGGGCGGCTGCTGCCTCGGTGACGTCGGCGACCGTATGCAGTTCCAGCTGGTAGGGCAGGTCGAAGACCTTCTGCGCGCTGGCGAAACCGAAGACATGGGCCTTGCCCATGAAGCCGGTGCCGATCAGGCCGATACGCAGGACGGGTTTGTCAGACATGGGCAGTATCCGGTTTGAAGTGACGTTGCACTCAGCCGCCATCCAGATGGCGGACGAGACGGCCGATTGACGGGGTTTCGGCACGGCTGCGCGGTGGTGGGCCGTTGTGCGGCGGTGCTGGAAGATCCTGCTCCAAGCGCCGTGGCAGGTCCGATATGAATGCGGCACCGCCGTAACGAAGAACCGTCGCCTGTCCGACGACGGCTCCGAAAGCCGCAAGTCGGCGGTGCATCGTCTCAAGCATGGGCGAAAGTCGGATTGACGATGAGAGCATGGTCAACCGTGCCGTCCAGATAGTCGATCGCGTTCCGGATGGATGCGATGGCCATGCGTTCGCCGCATTCGGCGGTCAGCCCGGCGATATGGGGCGACAGCACTGCGGTCGGCTGGTCGAACAAGGGCGAACCGCTGGGCGGCTCTTCGTCGAAGACATCGACCCCGGCAGCGCCGACCTGGCCCGAGGCCAGCGCCTCGGCCAGCGCCGCCTCGTCCACCACGCCGCCGCGCGCCGTATTGGCAAGGACGACGCCCGGCTTCATCAGGGCGATCTCCCTTGCCCCCAGCACCGGCTTGTCGGCCTTGGGCACATGGATCGAGATGCAGTCGGCCCAGGCCAACCCCTCGTCCAGGTCGGTGACCTCTGCCACCGGACCTTCGGGCCAGCCCTTGCGCGAAAGATAGGGGTCGAAGGCGCGGACGTTCATCTCGAAACCGGCGGCCATGCGGGCAAGGCGCTGCCCGGTGCGGCCATAGCCGATGATCAGCAGGTTCTTGCCCGAGATTTCCTGCTGTTCTAGCCGGTTGCGCCAGCCCCATTGGCCGGGCTCGCGGACCGCGCGGTCGGCCAGCAGCACGCGTTTGGCCCCGGCCAGCAACTGCATCATCGCATGTTCGGCGACCGAGATCGAATTCACGTCGCCGACGATGGTCAGGGCAATGCCGCGTTCGTTCAGCGCGGCGAGATCGACGGCATCGTAGCCGACGCCGTGGCGCGAGACGACCTTCAGCCTCTCGGCCAGTGCGACGGTGGCAGCTGACAGCGGCTGGGTTCGGATCACCAGCGCATCGGCCTTTTGGATCAGCGGCGCGTAGGAGGGTTCCGAGATTTCCTCGACATAATCGACGGTGATGCCGCGGGCGGGGAGTTCGCGCAGCAGCGCCTCTCCCGCGGGATGCAGCTTTCCGGCAACAAGAAGATGCGGCATCAATAGGCTCCTTTCGTTGCGGAGGCGGGGGCGGAGCCGGTCAGGTCGCGCCAGGTCGCGACCGAGGCGCTGGCCGCGCCGGCCAGCAGGCGGGTGTCGCCGCCGACCGTGGTCAGGTCGAACCCCCAGCCGATGGCTTTCGCGGCATATTCCGGCGTGCCGCAATGCAGGCAGGCACGGATGCCGTTCGCCTGGCAGGCATCCTTGATGCGCTGCAGCAGCGCGATCATCTCGGGCTCTTCGCGGTCGAAGGCGGGGGGCAGGCGGCCTTCCTGCGTGCCCAGCGTCAGGTCCGCCGGGCCGACATAGATGCCGTCGAGACCGGGGGTCGCCGCGATGGCGTCCAGGTTGTCCATGCCCTGCTGGGTCTCGACCATTGCCAGCGCGAGCACCTGATCGTTCGCCGCCACGCCATAGCCGCCATAGGCGAAGGTGGCGCGGGTCGGACCGAAGCTGCGCTGGCCATGCGGCGGATAGCGCATGTAGCTGACGAATTCCGCCGCCTCCTCGGCCGAGTTGACCATCGGGCAGATGATGCCCTGTGCGCCGGCGTCCAGCGCCTTCATGATCGCGCCCGGCTCGCGCCAGGGCACGCGGACCATCGGCGTGACGCCCGAGGCCCGCATCGCCTGCAGCATGGGCAGCACGGCACTGTAGTCCAGCGCGCCGTGCTGGGCGTCGATGGTGATGCTGTCATAGCCCTGCGCCGCCATGATCTCGGCAGTCAGCGGGTTGCCGATGGACAGCCAGCCGTTGATTGCGGCGCGCCCCTCGGCCCATTGCTGTTTGAGCTTGTTGGTGAACATCGCGTTTCCTCCCCTCAGAACACGATCTGCGCGAGCTTGGTGTCGAGGTAATCCTCGATCCCCTCGATGCCGCCCTCGCGGCCCATGCCGGAATGGTTGGTGCCGCCGAAGGGCGCCTCGGATGCGGCCAGCGCGAAGCTGTTGATGCCGACCATGCCGGCCTTCAGCCCCGCCGACATGCGCCGCGCCCGGTCGGGCGAGCGGGTGAAGGCATAGGCAGACAGCCCCATGTCGGATGCATTGGCGCGCGCCAGCGCCTCGTCCTCGGTCGAGAAGCGGGTGATGGCGGCGATCGGACCGAAGTTCTCCTCGGCAAAGACCCTCATGTCGTCGGTAACATTGGTCAGCACCGTCGGCTCGAAGAAGAAGCCGCTGTTCAGATGCGCCGGACGCTTGCCGCCATGCGCGAGCTTGGCCCCGGCGCGGACGGCATCGGCGACGATTTCCTCGATTTCCGCCAGTCGTCCGCCATTGATCAGCGGGCCCATGCCGGTGTCGGGGTCCATCCCGTCGCCCAGCTTGATCTGCGCCGTCCGCGAAACAAATCCGTCCACGAAGGCGTCGTGCAGGCTGTCATGCACGAAGATCCGGTCCGGGGTCACGCAGACCTGCCCGCAATTGGCGAACTTGGTCGGCACGGTCAGGTCCAGCGCGGCTTCCAGGTCCGCATCGTCATGGATGATCAGCGGCGCGTTGCCGCCAAGCTCCATCGAAACCTTCTTCACCGTATCGGCGGCATCACGGATCATCTGCTGGCCGACACGGGTTGAGCCGGTCAGGCTGACCTTGCGCACCCGGCTGTCCGCCATGATCGGCGCATAGGTTGCGCCGGTCGAGCCGACGACAAGGTTCACCGCCCCATCGGGCAGTCCCGCCGCACGCAGGCAGTCGACCATCACCATCGCCACGCCCGGCGTCTGCGAGGACGGGCGCAGCACCACCGGGCAGCCGGCGGCCAGCGCCGGAGCCAGCTTGCGGGCGGGCAGGGCGGCGGGGAAGTTCCAGGCGGTGAAGGCGCCGACGATCCCCACCGGCTCGCGCGTCACCTCGAAACGGCCGCCGGGGACGCGGCTGTCGACGATGCGGCCATAGATGCGGCGCGCCTCTTCGGCGAACCAGCGGAACTGGTCGCAGGCAAGGCCCCATTCGCGGCCCGCCTGCGCGATGGGCTTGCCGGTCTCGGCCGAGATCATCCGCGCTGCCTCGTCGGCGCGGCGGATCATCTCGTCCGCGGCCCTGTGCAGCGCGTCGGCGCGGCCGAAACCGCCCATCTCACGCAGTTTCGGCAGGGCGCGGGCTGCGGCGTCCAGTGCCGCCTTCGTGTCCTCGACCGTGGCAAGGGCCAACTGGCCCAACGATTTTTCGGTGACCGGAGAGATGACCTCGCCGCTGGCGGTGCCCTGGGTCCAGCTTCCGTCGATGAACAGTCCGAATTGCGAATACATGGCTTATCCGATTTCCCTGGTTGCGACCGTGCGGCCCTCGGCGGCGGAAAGGATCGCGGCCTCGGCCAGCAGCAGTGCCTGCCGGCCGTCCTCGAACCCGACCGGCACCGGCTTGCCTTGCTCGATGGCATCGACGAAGGCGCTGATCTCGGCCGCGAAGGCATCGGCATAACGGTCGATGAAGAAATTCTTCAGCGGCGTGGCGCGGTCGGTGAATTCCGCGCCATAGAGCCGCACATGATCCAGCGCCCGGTTTTCCGAGATCGCCATGCCTGCGCTGCCGAAAGCCTCGACGCGCTGGTCATAGCCATAGACCGCGCGGCGCGAGTTGGTGATGATCGCCTGCTTGCCCGATTCGGTCTTCAGCACCACCGTCACCGTGTCGTAGTCGTCGCAACGCTGCATCAGAGACGGGTCGACTAGGCGCGAGCCGGTGGCGGTGACCTCGGTCACCTCCTCGCCCAGGATGAAGCGGGCCATGTCGAAATCATGGATGGTCATGTCGCGGAAGATGCCGCCCGAGGCCTCGATATAGGCGTCGGGCGCCATGCCTGGATCGCGCGAGGTGATGGTGACCTGATGCAACTCGCCGATCTGGCCCGATTCGATGGCCTTCCGGACCCCGGCATGGCCACTGTCGAAGCGGCGCACGAAGCCCAGCATGATCGGCAGGCTGGTGCCGGCAATTTTCGTTGCACAAGCGTTTACCCGGTCCAGCGACAGGTCGATGGGTTTCTCGCACAGGATCGCCTTGCCCGCCGCGACGGACTGCTCGATCAGATCGGCATGGGTGGCGGTCGAGCTGGCGATTAGCACCGCATCCACCTCGGCCGAAGCCAGCGCCGCCTCGACCGAATCGAATTGCGCCGCGCCCAGTTGGGCTGCGACTTCGGCGGCTGCGGGGGCATGGATGTCATAGACGCCTGCCAGCCGGGCGCGCGGATGGGCGGCGATGTTTTCGGCATGCATGCGGCCGATGCGGCCGGTGCCGAGGACGACGATTCCTGTCATGGGTTCCTCCCGAAATTCGTTTCGCAATAATCATTGCAGAACTATTGCATTGTCAATCATCATTCCGTATCGTCTGAAAAACACCATCCGCAGGAGGAGGCGAGATGCCACGCAAGACCGTGCGCCTGACCATGGCCCAGGCCCTTGTTCGTTACCTTTGCAACCAGTTCACCGAGATCGAGGGCGCGCGTGTCCCGCTGTTCGCGGGCGTCTTCGGCATCTTCGGCCATGGCAACGTGACCTGCCTGTCCGAAGCCTTGGAGCAGGTGCAGGACCAACTGCCGACCTGGCGCGGCCAGAACGAGCAGAGCATGGCACTGGCCGCCATCGGCTTCGCCAAGGCCAAGCGTCGCCGCCAGCTGATGGTCGCCGCGACCTCGATCGGGCCGGGGGCGCTGAACATGGTGACGGCGGCGGGCGTCGCCATGGCGAACCGCCTGCCGGTGCTGCTGATCGCGGGCGACACCTTCGCGAATCGCCTGCCCGATCCGGTGCTGCAGCAGGTCGAGCATTTCGGCGACCCGACCATCACCGCGAACGATGCCTTCAAATCGGTCGTGCGCTATTGGGACCGCATCACGTTGCCCGAGCAGCTGATCCAGTCGCTGCCGCAGGCGGTAGCGACCATGCTGGACCCCGCCGATTGCGGCCCGGCATTCATCGGCCTGGCGCAGGACACGCAGGAATTGGCCTATGATTACCCCGAGGTTTTCTTCGAACCGCGCGTCTGGTCGATCCCGCGCCCGCGTCCCGACCGCGATGCGGTCGCGGCGGCGGCCGAACTGCTGAAAACGGCCAGGAAGCCGCTGATCATCTCGGGCGGCGGCGTGCGCTATTCGCTGGCCGAGGACGCCCTGGCGGATTTCGCGGCGAAGCGCGGCATCCCGATGGTCGAGACCATCGCCGGCAAGGGCGCGCTGACCCATGACCATCCGGTCCATGCCGGACCCATCGGCATCGTCGGCTCGACCTCGGCCAATGCGCTGGCGAAAGAGGCCGACGTGATCCTGGCCATCGGCACCCGGCTGCAGGATTTCACCACCGGCTCCTGGACGGCCTTTGCCGAGGATGCGCGGTTCATCTCGGTCAACGCGGCACGCTTCGATGCCATCAAGCACCGTTCGCTGGCCGTGGTCGGCGATGTGCTGGAAACCATCGGCGAGCTGGACGCGGCGCTTGGCGATTACGCGGCCGATGCCGGGCTGATGAAACGCGCCAAGACCCTGTTCGCCGAATGGAACAAGCTGCTGGACGAGCATCAGGCGCCGACCAACGAGCTGGTGCCGTCCTATGCGCAGGTTGTCGGCGTGCTGAACAAGGTCGCGGGGCCGAACGACACGCTGATCGCTGCGGCGGGCGGCACGCCGGGCGAGGTGACCAAGGGCTGGCGGGTCAAGAACCCCAACACCTTCGACTGCGAGTTCGGCTTTTCCTGCATGGGTTACGAGATCGCCGCGGGCTGGGGCTGCGCCATGGCGCAGGAGGGGCCGGGCGCGACCGGCGGCACGCCCATCGTCATGCTGGGCGACGGCACCTACATGATGATGAACTCGGACATCTATTCGGCGGCGCTGACCGGCCACAAGATGGTCGTGGTGGTCTGCGACAACGGAGGCTTCGCGGTCATCAACCGGCTTCAGCAGGCCAAGGGTGTGCCCGGTTTCAACAACCTGCTCGCCGATTGCCGGATCCAGAACCGCGACAACCCGCTGCATGTCGATTTCGTGAAACATGCCGAGGCGATGGGCGCCCGCGCCGTCAGGGCCGAAAGCCTGGCCGATCTGGAAGGCGCGATGACGGATGCGCTGGCCCATGACGGGGTGACGGTGATCTCGATCGTCTCGGATGCCTGGAAATGGGTGCCGGGGGATGCGGATTGGGATGTCGGCGTGCCCGAGATCTCGAATTTCGAAACCGTCCGCGCCGCCCGTGCGGCGCAGGAAAAGATCCGTGAAGCGCAGCGCCTGGGTGTGTAAATGAAAGCAAAGCTTGGCATCGCGCCCATCGCGTGGTGGAACGACGACCTGGCGGAACTGTCCGATGACGTTAGCTTGGAGGAATGCCTGCGGCAGGCCTCCGAGGCCGGCTTCACCGGCATGGAGACCGGCCGTCGCTTTCCGATGGACATGGCCGAACTGGGGCCGATCCTCGACCGTTTCGGGATCTCGGTCTGCGGCGGCTGGTTCTCGGGCCTGCTGCTGGACGGCGAGATCGAGGTGGAAAAGGACCGCATCGCGCAGCAGATGGAATTCTTCATCGCCGCCGGCGCGCCCTGCATCGTCTATGGCGAGACCGCGCGTTCCATCCAGGGCGTGTGTTCCGCGCCCCTGGTCACCAAGCCGAAGCTGTCTGAATCCGAGATGGCCGCCTATGGCCGCAAGATCAGCGATTTTGCCGATTGGTGCGCGGGGCAGGGGATGCCGATCTCGTATCACCATCACATGGCGGCAGCGGTCGAGACCGAGGAGGAGCTTGACCTGTTCATGAAGCATTCCTCGGTGCCGCTGCTGTTCGACGCGGGCCATATGGCTTTTGCCGGCGGCGACGTGATGCGGGTGATCGACAATCACCATGCGCGCATCAGCCATGTCCACACCAAGGACATCCGCCGCGCAGTCGTGGACGGGCTGGACCGTTCGCGCGAAAGCTTCCTCGACGCGGTCGTCAAGGGCGCATTCAGCGTGCCGGGCGATGGCTCGCTGGATTTCGAGGCCATCGTCAAGGCATTGGCGGCCAAGGGTTACGAGGGCTGGTTCGTGGTCGAGGCCGAGCAGGATCCCGTTGCCAATCCCCCCCTGGAGATGGCGAAGAAGGGGCACAAGGAGCTGCTGCGCGTGATGGCGGCGGCAGGCTATGAGGTGGTGAAATGAACCGCATTGATGGAAAGATCGCCGTCGTCACCGGCGGCACGCAGGGGCTTGGCGCGGCCATCGCGCGGCTTTTTGCCGAAGCCGGTGCGGCGGGCATCGTGATCGTCGGCCGAGGCGTCGAGAAAGGGCAGGCGGTCGCGACCGAAATCACGGCTGCGACCGACATTTCGGTCGAGATGGTCGCCGCCGACCTGGGCAAGATCGAGGACGTGCAGGCCATCATCCCCGCCGCCGACAAGCGTTTCGGCCGCGTGGACATTCTGGTCAACGCCGCCGGCCTGACCGACCGCGGCAATATCCTGAACACTCCGCCCGAACTGTTCGACCGCATGTTCGCGGTCAACACCCGCGCGCCGTTCTTCCTGATGCAGGACGCGGCCAAGGTGATGACCCGCGACGGGATCGAGGGCCGCATCGTCAATATCGGCTCGATGTCCGCGCTTGTTGGGCAACCTTTCCTCGCGCCCTATGCGGGCTCCAAGGGGGCCTTGGCGACGCTGACCCGCCATGCCGGCTTTGCGCTGATGCGGCATCGGATCCATGTCAACCAGCTGGATATCGGCTGGATGAACTCGGACCACGAACGCGCGCTGATGCTGTCTGAAACCGGCGATCCCGATTTCATCGACCGGGCGGCGGCGCAGAAACCCTTCGGTCGCATCCTCGACCCGAAGGAAGTCGCGCGCGCCGTCCTGTGGATGGCGTCCGACGACAGCGGCATGCTGACCGGGGCGGTGATCCCCTTCGACCAGTCCGTCCATGGCGGCTATGACGACGCGCCGGTGCCGAGCGCCAAACTGGAGGCATGACGATGCAGACCATCAAGGGGCCGGGCGTCTTCCTGGCCCAGTTCGCGGCCGATGACGCGCCCTACAACTCGCTGCCCAGCCTGGCGACATGGGCGGCCGACAAGGGCTTCAAGGGCGTCCAGATCCCGACCTGGGACACGCGCCTGATCGACATGGCGAAGGCCGCCGAAAGCGATGCCTATTGCGACGAGATCAAGGGGATGCTGGCCGACAACGGGCTCCAGATCACCGAATTCGCCTCGCATATCACCGGCCAGCTGGTGGCGGTGCATCCGGCGCATGATGTCATCATGGACAGCTTCGCACCCGAACATGTGCGCGGCAACCCGGCCACGCGCCGGGCATGGGCCGAGGAACAGTTGCGCTTCGCGGCGCGGGCCTCGAAGCGGATGGGGATCGACCGGCATGTGACCTTCTCGGGCGCGCTGCTGTGGCCCTATCTCTATCCCTATCCGCAATGGCCCGAGGGGCTGGTCGAGGAAGGCTTCGAGGAACTGGCGAAACGCTGGACGCCGATCCTCGACGATTTCGACGCGCATGGCGTGGATGTCTGCTATGAGATCCACCCCTGCGAGGATCTGCATGACGGCCATAGCTGGGAATATTTCCTGGAGAAGGTCGGGAACCATCCCCGCGCCAACCTGATGTATGACCCCAGCCATTTCGTGTTGCAGGCGCTGGATTACCTGGCCTTCATCGACCACTACCACGAGCGCATCAAGACCTTCCACGTCAAGGATGCCGAGTTCCGCCCGGACGGCAAGTCCGGCGCCTATGGCGGCTATCAGCCATGGAGCAAGCGCGCCGGCCGCTTCCGCTCGCCCGGCGACGGGCAGGTCGATTTCGGGGCTATCTTCACCAAGCTGACCACCCATGGCTTCGACGGCTGGGCGGTGCTGGAATGGGAATGCTTCGTCAAGAACCCCGAGGACGGCGCCTGCGAAGGCGCGCAGTTCATCGCGGACCACATCATCCGGGTGTCGGACCGCGCCTTCGACGATTTCGTGAAATCCGGCGCCAATCGCAGCGCCAACCGGGCCATGCTCGGACTGGAGGAATGACCATGTTGCGTCTTGGAATGGTGGGCGGCGGGCAGGGCGCCTATATCGGTAATATCCATCGCCTCGCCTCGCGGCTGGACGGGCAATGGCAGTTGGTGGCCGGGGCCTTCGACGTCGATCCCGAGCGTGGCCGCGCCTTCGCGATCTCGCAGGGGCTCCATCCCGCCCGCAGCTATGGCACCTATGAGGAACTGATCGCGGGCGAGACGGCGCGGGAGGACCGGGTGGACGCGGTGGCGATCTGCACGCCGAACTTCACCCATTACCCGATCGCCAAGGCGCTGATCGAGGCAGGCTTCGACGTGATCTGCGAAAAGCCCCTGACCGCGACGCTGGAGGATGCCGTGGCGCTGGAAAAACTGGCGCGGGAAAGTGGCCGCTTCGTCGGCGTGACCTATACCTATTCCGGCTATCCGATGGTGCACGAGGCCCGCGTCCTCGTCGCCCGTGGCGAGTTGGGCGCGGTCCGCACCGTGCAGGTCGAATATCCGCTGGAATGGATGGCCACCGCCATCGAGCAGTCGGGCAATGCCCAGGCCGCCTGGCGCACCGATCCCAAGAAGAACGGCCGCGGCGGCTCCATCGGCGACATCGGCACCCATGCCTATCACCTGGCGAGCTTCGTCACCGGCTTGACGCTGGAAAGCCTGACCGCCGATCTGGCGACCTTCGTGGGCGGCAGGGCATTGGACGACAACGCCCATGTGATGATGCGCTATCAGGGCGGGGCGCGGGGCTTGCTTTGGTCTTCGCAGGTCGCCATCGGCAATTCCAACGGCGTGCGGCTGCGGGTGTTCGGCGAAAAAGGCTCGCTGCAATGGTTCCAGGAGCAGCCGAACGAACTGGTCTTCACGCCGCTGGACGGCCGCGTGCAGATCATCAAGCGCGGCGCCGACGATCTGTCCGAGGACGCCAAGCTGCGCATCCGCACGCCCCCCGGCCATCCCGAGGGCTATCTGGAGGCCTTCGCCAACCTTTATGCCGGTTTCGCCGAGGCGATCCGCGCCCGGCAAGAAGGGCGCGAGCCCAGCCTGCTGGGGCAGAACCTGCCGCTGGCCTATGACGGGCTGAAGGGCGTGGCCTTCGTCGAGGCGGTCGTGGACAGCCACGATGCCGAGGGCCAGTCCTGGCTGACGCCCGTGGCGGTCTGACCGCTGGCGTGGCCTTGATTGACGCCGGGCGGCTCCCGGAAGGGTTTTCCTGATCCAGACGGAGGTCTCTTCCAAATCCCTCGACGGTCGGCAACGATGGTCTACGAATGATCGCCGGGAAGCCGGGGCGGATCATCCGCCATCAGAGCCAGGAACATGTCGATGCAGACCGCAATGTCCGCCCAGATCAACCTCAAGCTGATCCACACCTTCCTGCTGGTGGCGGAACACGCAAGTTTTCGCGAAGCTGCAGCGGCGGCAGGGCGGTCCCAGTCGGCGATCAGCGCCCAGGTCAAGCAGCTGGAGGAACAGCTTGGCACGACGCTGATGGTGCGGACCACCCGGCGCCTTCAGTTGACGCGCGAGGGAGAGCTGCTGCTGGAACAGGCACGCCAAGCGGTTGCGGCGATGGAGTTCGGTGTCCGCAGCATCATCGAGACCGCAAACTTGCGGCGGGGCCGGGTGACGCTCGCCTGTTCGCCCGCCTTTGCGGCGACGCGATTGCCGGCGATCCTGTCGGCGTTCCGGCGGGATTATCCCGGCATCAGGATCGTCCTGAAGGAACACAAATCGGCCGAACTGGTGCAGGCCGTCAAGAGTGGCGAGGCGGATTTCGGCGTCGGCCCCGAATTGTCCGAGCCGGAACTGAGCTTTCGAGTCATCCAGTCCGAACCGCTGCTGGCGCTGGTCCCGCGCAGCTTGTGGGACGGGCGGGGCGACGAGATCGAATTGCGCCAGCTTCTGAAGCTGCCGCTGATCATGTTTCATCCTCATACCGTGCTGTGGCGAATCGTGATGAACGCCGCGAAGGCCTTGGACCTTGAACCGAATATCGAGTTTCTCTGCATCCAGGGCCAGACCCTGGTGGCACTGGCTGAGGCCGGCCTGGGCGCTTCGGTCCTGACCAATTCCGTGGCCGATCTGCATCAAGTGCGGACCTGTCGCATCGTCAAGGTGATAAAGCCCGCGCTCGTTCGCGACTTTGCTTTGATCCGCCGCCTGGGTCAGCGCCTCTCGCCTGCGGCGAGCCGGCTATACGACCTTATCGAAGCTACGGCGGAAGATCGTCAGTGATGCTGTTTTCCGCATAATCACCGTCTTTTTTGAATTTTTCATGGGGACTTCCTGCCGCTAGTGTGCCTCAACACTGGAGGACCCCATGCTGAACCAAACCATGCTCTACGAAACCAGCGTTCTGGTGGGCAAGCAAAAGATCGTTCGCATTCAAGCGCATAACCTGAAAAACATCCCGATCACCCCGCCGCCATTCCGGGATCGCCCGAACGTGGAAGGCGCGCTGCTGCTAGAAGTCGAGACAAGCGACGGCATCATCGGCTGGGCGACCAGCGGCTATACGCATCATGTCGCGATCGACCTGATCGACAAGTATCTGGCGCCCCGGATCATCGGCGAACAGACCGACCCGTTCCGAACCGAGCGTATCCCGCAGCTTTTCGACCGCCACACCTGGGAACGTCCGCTGGGGCGGGCTCTGGTCTCGGCGCTGGCGATGATCGACATCGCCTGCTGGGACATCAAGGGCAAGACCATGGGCAAGCCGGTCCATCACCTGATCGGCGGGGCGCGGGACCGGGTGCCGGTTTACGTGACGCATGGCGCGGCCTATGACGGCGCCCCGGTCTATTCGGCCGAGGAACTGGCGGCCGAGGCAGCGCACCTTGTCACGCTGGGGAACACGCATCTGAAGAATACCGTCGGCCGGCAGGCGATCCCCGATCCCAAGGATGACTATCTGCGCATGGCCGCGATGCGGGAGGCGGTCGGCCCCGGGATCCAGCTGTCTATGGATGGAAACCTGCGCATGTCCCTGCCCCAGGCGGTCGAGCTTTGCAACCGCTGCGAGGAACTGGACATTTCCTTCATCGAGGAGCCGGTTCACTATAACGAGCCGACGAACCTGCGCCATCTTCGTTCGCGCACCAAGATCTCGGTGGCGGCTGCCGAGAACGAGAAATTCTCGGCCCGCGACCTGCTGGTCGCCGATGCGGTGGACATCATCCAGCCCAATATCAACAACGATGGCGGGCTGACGGCCGGGTTGCGGACGGCGGCGCTGGCTCGGGCCTTCAACGTGCCGTTGGGCCACGGCAACGGCAACGGGCCGCACAACATCGCTCTGCATGCCGGGGTCGGCAATGGAGGGCTGGTGGAATATCACTTCCACAAGTGGATGTCCTACAACGCTATCTTCAATGACGTGCCGCAGCCGGATAAGGGGTGGCTGGACGTTTCGCAGGAACCGGGCTTCGGATTGGAACCGAAGGACGGCCTGATCAAGGAATATGCCGCAAGATGAGGTGACGACACGCAGTCGTCGGGCATCCGGTGCGATCGGAAGAGGGCCAATCGCACCGGCATGAAAGCAAAGGGAGGAAGCATGATGTTTTTTCGACAGAAGATCCGCCACATGACATGGGCCGCGACGGCGGTCCTGGCGGTGATTGCGACTGCGGCGGTTGCGCAGGACTATCCCGAACGCGACGTGACGATGATCGTGCAGTCGTCGCCGGGCGGCGGCAGCGACATCATCGCCCGCACCGTGGCCGGAATCATTCAGCAAAAAGGGCTGTTGCCGACCGGGCTTCTGGTCGAGAACCGCCCCGGCGGCGGCGGTGCGATCGCCTATAACTTCATCGCGCAGCGTAAGGGCGATCCGTATTACCTGGGGATCATGGCGACCAGCTTCTTCGTCGCGCCGCTGATGGGCCAGTCGCCCGCCAAGATCTCGGACTTCACGCCGGTTTCGGTGATCGCGGCCGATCCCTTCGTGCTGGTGGTCGAGGCGAATTCGACAATCCAGAGCCTGGACGATATCCGGGAGATGGGCAGCGTCCGGATCGGCAATACGGGACCGGTCACCGATCCGGCCCTGCTGGCGGCCTCGCTGCGCGACGAGCTTGGCGTCCAGGTCCGGGCCGTGCCGTTCAACGGCGACGGAGAGGTGACCACCGCGCTTCTGGGCGGGCATATCGACCTGCAGTTCGGCAATGCGTCCGAGGTCATGTCGCAGGTCGAGGCGGGACGGGTCCGTCCGATCGCCGTCACTTCGTCCGAGCGGCTGGAGGCGCTGCCGGACACGCCGACCTTCAAGGAACTCGGTTCGGGGATCGAATTGATGCTCTATCGCGGGTTCATGATGTCTGCCGATGTGCCGCCAGAAGCAGTCGCCTTCTGGGAAGATGTCCTCCGGCAGGTTTCCGAAAGCCCGGAATGGGAAGAGCAGTATATTCGGCGGAACAATTCCTTTCCGCTCTATCTCGACTCCGAACAGTTTGCAGCCGAGATTCCGAATATTTCCGCGCGCTATGAAACCTATCTGCGGGAAATCCAGGCCATCAAGTGAGGGGCCGGCCATGAGACGTAGCCGGGCAGCCATGCTGCCTAGCTCTAACGGAAACGTGGTCTCCAGGGGGAACCGCCATGAAACTGGACAAGCTTGACCTTTGCTTCGCCGTGTTGATCGGAGTGCTGGGGCTTTTCATCGTTGCCACCGCCTTTGGCCGCTATGGCGTGCTGTCCTCCGAGATCACGGGACCGGGCTTTTTCCCGCTGCTCAGCGGGTTGCTGATCCTGGGCGGGTTGATCGGGGTTTTGGCGGACCGTCGGCGCGGGGCGCGGCTCGAAGGCAGCCTGACGCGTACCGAGGTCATGCCGGTGCTGGCGATCTCGATTGCCACTGTGATCTTTCTGCTGCTGATGGAGCGGATCGGAATGCTGGTCCTGACGCCCTTCTACATCTTTGCCGTCGCCTGCGTGATCAAGCCGCCGCGGTCGGCCCGCACGGCGATCGGACATGTCGTCACGGCGGCCGGCTTCACCCTGTTCGCCTGGGTGCTGTTCGACGTGACGCTTGGCGTGCCGCTGCCCGAAGGGCTGCTGGCCGGCGCGAACTGAGAGACTGAACCATGAACACCTTTGACCTGCTTCTGAGCGGCCTCTCCGCCGCCATGGGTTTCGAGATGCTGGCCGCCACCCTCATCGGCGTCGTCCTAGGCCTTGCCATCGGCGTCCTTCCGGCGCTTGGTCCCGCGGCGGCAGTGGCAATCCTCTTGCCGATCGTCGTCCGGTTCGAGCCTGCAACCGCGATGGCCGGCCTTGCCGGGATCTATTACGGCGCGATGTATGGCGGCGCCGTCACCTCGATCCTGCTGGGAATTCCGGGCGAGAGCGCCTCGATGATGACAACGCTGGATGGCTATCCATTAGCCCGGCGAGGAGAAGCGGGCCGTGCGCTTGGCGTCTCGACCTTCGCTTCGTTCGTGGGCGGCTTCATCGCCATCATCCTGTTCACCCTGATCGCTGCACCCTTTGCCGAGTTCGCGATCCGGTTTGGCCCGGTCGAGATGGCCGCGCTGATGGTGATGGCATTGGTCTTTGCGACGGCGCTTGGCGGCGAAAATCCGGCCAAGGGGTTCGTCTCGCTTGGCATCGGGTTTTGGCTCGGCACGATTGGGTTGGATCTCGTCAGCGGCGCGCCGCGCTACAACTTCGGCTCGTTCAGCCTTCTGGAAGGCCTGGAATTCTCGGTTGTGGCCATCGGTCTTTACGGGCTGGGCGAGGTCTTCGCCTCGATCGGCGAGAAGTCGTCGGACGTCCAGCGGCCGAACTATTCCTTCTGGTCCCTGTGGCCCCGGCTGGGTGACATGCTGAAGACATGGAAAGACCTGGTGTCCGGCGCCATCGTGGGCTTTGTCGTGGGCGTCCTGCCCGGCGCGGGGGCGACGGCCGCTACGATTTTCTCCTATTCCCTGTCTAAGAAGATGTCGAAGCATCCGCAGGAATTCGGCAAGGGCGCGATCGAGGGCGTGGCAGCGCCCGAAGCGGCGAACAACGCCGCCTCGGTCTCGGCGATGATCCCGCTGTTCACGCTGGGGATTCCCGGGTCCGGAACGACCGCGATCATGCTGGGCGGCCTTCTGATGCTGGGCCTGCAGCCTGGGCCGCTGCTGTTCCAGAGCAATCCCGAATTCGTCTGGCCGGTGATCGGCACCTTCTACACCGGCAACCTGATGCTGGTCGTGTTGACGATCCTGTTCGTTCCCGTGCTTGCCAGTATCGTCTTCGTGCCGGTGTCGATCCTCTTCCCGCTGATTTCGGGCATCGTTCTGTTCGGGGTCTACAGCGTCAATTTCAGCATCTTCGATATATGGGTGGCGCTGTTCTTCGGAGTCCTCGGCTTCGTCTTCCGAAAGCTGGACTATCCGTCCGTTCCGGTACTGCTAGGCCTCGTGCTTGGCCCGATCCTGGAACAAGGGGTGCGGCGCTCCCTGATCATGTCGGACGGCGATCCGATGATCTTCCTGTCCAGCCCTCTGGCGGTGACGATGCTTGCCCTGACTGCCAGCCTCGTGTTCCTGCCGATACTTCGCCGCAGGTGGCTGGCGGGTCGAGGGGCGCGGCAGGTAGAGCTTCCTCAGGAAAGATCAGCAGAATGAAGATCGACTGGAACAATCTACCCCCCGCCGGCGGCATGCGGCCAGGGTCGAGCCGCAAGGGGATATGTGGCGATTTGATCTCGGCTGTAATGGTCGATGTAGCGCCCGAGACACTGTTCGACGGTAAGACGCATTGGCACGAACATGAGCAGCTCCTGATTGTGATCCGCGGCAATGCCCTAATCGTAATCGACGGGAAGCGGATCGAAGCGGCCGAGGGCGAGATGGTGTTCTTTCCCTCAGGTAGCAGACATGCTGTGATTGGCACGGGGGCCGAGGGCTGCACCTATTACGAGATATTCGCCCCTGCACGGCCCGACCAGCTGGCGGGTTGGACAGGGTCGTCACCTCTGCGGTTCGACTGAACAAGCCGCATTGGATGAGGCGCTGCGGCCGTCAGGCGCCGATGCACATTGGGAAGGGCATGAGCCGGAAGAAGGAGAGTGCCCAGCCTGCTGTGTATTTCCGATCTCTCTCAGAGAAGCCACTTTTATGGGGACGGGCGATGAGGGACCCGGCATTCAGGGCGAGACACCGGCGCCGGCGCTCGCCCTTGTGTCGGGGCAGAACCGAATCTCACACATGGGGTAATCGCGGGAGCGAGCCGCCCCGAACCGTAGTGCCTTGCGGATTTTGGGCCGGTGGTTGTTCCCCGATAGGATGCAGATACGGGCTCACGATGGACACTGGGTGTTGAGCGGCGTGGAATAAGGACCCCGCTTCTGGGGTGATCGGCGTCCAAAAGGGACCCCACCGACCGGGGGTTGGGTCCATTGTGCTTCCGAGGATTATCGGAGGCCGAGCGCGGGATGCTGATCGTGGAGACAATCGCAAAAATCAGGCGGCTGCATTTTACCGAGGGCAAGGGGATCAAGACGATCTGCCGCGACCTGAAGCTGTCGAAGAAGGTGGTGCGCAAGGTGATCCGCACCGGGATAACGGAGTTCACCTACACCCGGACGGTTCAGCCACGCCCGAAGCTGGGCGCCTGGCTTGAGGAACTGAGCCGGCTGTTGGCGATCAACGCGGCTCGTGGGCGCCGGGAACGCCTGACGCTGATCCAGATCTACGAGGAACTGCGCGGCCTTGGCTATGAAGGCGGGTATGATGCGGTCCGCCGCTACGCCTCGGTCTGGGCGCGCACTCAAAGCTCCGGTGCCTCGTCCGCCTTCGTGCCGCTGAGTTTTGCCCCCGGCGAAGCCTATCAGTTCGACTGGAGCCACGAGGTTGTCCTGATCGATGGGGCGACCACCACGATCAAGGTGGCCCATGTTCGCCTGTGCCACAGCCGGATGTTCTTCGTGCGGGCCTATCCGCGCGAGACGCAGGAGATGGTGTTCGATGCCCATGATCGGGCTTTCGCCTTCTTCAAGGGCACCTGCACCCGCGGGATCTACGACAACATGAAGACGGCGGTGGAGACCATCTTTGTCGGCAAGGAGCGCCTCTACAATCGTCGGTTCCTGCAGATGGCCAGCCACTATCTGGTCGAGCCCGTCGCCTGCACCCCGGCCTCGGGCTGGGAGAAGGGTCAGGTGGAGAGCCAGGTCGGCACGGTTCGCCAACGGTTCTTCTCACCCCGGGTCAGGGTCAAGAGCTACGAGGAACTGAATGCCTGGCTGCTGGACAAGTGCATCGCCTCGGCCAGGAGCAGCAAGCATCCGGAGTTGACGGACAAGACCATCTGGGAAGTCTTTCAGGAAGAACGCCCGCACCTCGTCCCTTATGCCGGGCGCTTCGACGGCTTCCACTCGCTGCCTGCGGCGGTATCGAAGACCTGCCTCGTGCGGTTCGACAACAACAAATACTCTGTCGCGGCAACGGCTGTCGGGCGGCCGGTCGAGATCAGGGCCTATGCGGAACGGATCGAGATCCGGCAGGAAGGGCGGCTGGTCGGGGACCATCCCCGTCACTTCGGGCGGGACCGGACAATCTACAATCCCTGGCACTATGTGCCTGTCCTGCTTCGCAAACCCGGGGCGCTGCGCAATGGCGCACCGTTCAAGGACTGGGTTCTGCCCGGCGCCCTCGAGCAGATCCGTCGCAAGCTGCAGGGCTCCTCGGACGGTGACCGCCAGATGGTGAAGATCCTCGGCGCCGTGCTGACGGAGGGAGTTCCCGCCGTGCAGAAGGCCTGCGCCGAAGCGCTCTCGCAGGGCGTCCACTCCGCCGATGTGATCCTCAACATCCTGTCCCGCAGGTGCGACCCGGAGCCGCCACCCTTGCTGCTCACCTCTCCGGCCTTGCGCCTGACCCATGAACCGGTGGCCGACTGTGCCCGCTATGACCTGCTGCGGAGGGCCGGCTGATGGATCGTGCAGAGATCATGGCAGCGATGGGCGAGCTGAAGCTCTACGGCATGCGCGCCGCTTACGACGAACTCATGGCGGTGGCTGTGCGCCGCCAGCACGAACCCCGCCAGATCGTCGGAGATCTTCTGGCCGCCGAGATCAACGAGAAGAAGGCGCGCTCGGTCAAATACCAGATCACCACCGCCAAGCTGCCCTATGCCCGGGAGATCGAGGAGTTCACCTTCGATGATACGCCGATCAACGAGACGCTGGTGCGCGACCTGGCCAGCGGGGAATTCCTCAGCCAGCAGCGCAATGTCGTGCTGGTCGGCGGCACCGGGACCGGCAAGACCCATATCTCCGTGGCGATCGCGCGCGCCGTCATCCGCAACGGCGCTCGCGGCCGCTTCTTCAACGTTGTGGACCTCGTGAACAGGCTGGAGGCCGAGGGCCGTGCAGGGCGGGCCGGCCGGCTGGCCGAGCATCTCATGCGGCTCGACTTCGTCATTCTCGATGAACTCGGATATCTGCCATTCGCGCAGTCCGGCGGCCAGTTGTTGTTCCATCTGATCAGCAAGCTCTACGAGCAGACTTCCGTCATCGTCACCACCAACCTCGCATTCGGAGAGTGGCCGACCGTCTTCGGAGACGCGAAGATGACCACCGCGCTGCTCGATCGTCTCACCCACCACTGCGACATCGTCGAAACCGGCAACGACAGCTGGCGCATCAAAACAAGAGCCTGACCGCCCTCCAAAACGCAGGCCCGCGTCGGCTGCGCCAGCTGAAAAGCTACGCCGCCACGGGCCTGCTCACCACATCGCCAGAGGGGTCCCTTTTGGACGCCGATAAGGGGGCACCATTCAACGCCGATTGACAGCCATGATGGCCGAGGCCTATGGAAAGCTGACCGGCCGGCCGGGCATCGTCTTCTGTTCGCGCGGCCCTGGGGCAACCAATGCCTCCTCGGGGCTGCATGTCGCCTTTCAGGACAGCACGCCGATGATCATGTTCATCGGCCAGAACCCGCGTGGGGTGATGACGCGCGAGGGGTTTCAGGAGATCGACTACCGCTGCACCTTCGGCACGCAGGCCAAGGCGGTGCTGCAGCTCGAAGATGCCGCACGGACGGCGGAACATGTCACCCGCGCCTTTCAATTGGCCATTTCCGGCCGCCCCGGTCCCGTGGTCATTCCACTGCCGGAGGACGTTCTGACCGAAATCGCCGAAACCGCCGATGGCCGCCCTACGGCGCGCTTTGCGAATGAGCCCTCGCCGGAGGCCGTGTCGGCGGTGCGGGCATTGCTGACCGAGGCGCGCCGTCCGGTCGTGATGCTGGGCGGCTCCGGCTGGACCGGCGAGGCGGTCGCCGCCTTCCGTCGCTTTGCCGAGGACAGCGGGCTGCCCGTCACCGCCTCGTTCCGGCGGCAGGATCTGCTCGACAATGACAGCAGCAGCTATATCGGGGAACTCGGCCTCGGCCCCAATCCCAGGCTTGTGCAGACGATGGCGGAGGCGGATCTGATCCTCGTCATCGGGGCGCGGTTGGGCGAGATCGGAACCAATGGCTACACGATCATGGACATTCCCTGTCCCCGGCAGCGATTGATCCATGTCTATCCCGGTCCTGATGAGATCGGCCATGTCTATCAACCCGAACTGGGCATCGTCAGCGATCCGGCAAGCTTTGCCCTGGCGCTCGCCGCGGGCGGTGCTGTCCGCGGTGATTGGGACGACTGGCGCAAGGCCGCACGCGCGGATTTCGAGGCATGGACCGCCCCTCGGACCAGCCCCGGCGCGATCCAGATGTGCGAGATCATGGCCTGGCTGGATGAGAGCCTGCCGGAGGACACGATCTACACCAACGGCGCAGGGAATTTTACCGTCTGGCTGCACCGCTTTCACCGCTATCGCCGCTTTGGCACGCAGGTCGCGCCGATCTGCGGCTCGATGGGCTACGGCATTCCGGCAGCCTTGGCCGCCAAGTTCGCCCGGCCAGAAGCCTCTGTTATTTGCATCGCAGGGGACGGCGATTTCCAGATGACCTGCACCGAGCTGGCGACGGCGGCGGCGCATGGGCTGAAAATCCGTATCCTGATCCTGAACAACGGGATGCTGGGGACGATCCGCATGCATCAGGAACGCCAGTATCCCGCCCGCGTCTCGGGCACCGATCTGTCCAAGGGGAATCCGGACTTCACGGCTCTCGCAAAGTCCTATGGCGCCTATGCCGAGCGGATCGAAAGGACCGAGGACTTCGCGCCAGCCTTTGCCCGCGCGCATGCCCATGACGGGCCGGCGGTGCTGGAGATCATGATAGACCCCGAGGCACTGACCCCGGCGGCATCCCTCAGCCAGATCCGCGCGGCCTCGCCTCGGACGAATTGATCTCAACCCTTCGACAGGTCGACAGGCCGGCCTCGTGTCGAGGCCGGCTTTTTATATGAATATGGGTTGGGATATTGGAATTCGTCTGCCGGCCATCGTATTTCCGTTGTCCCATGTTTTCGAGTGTCACCAGCTCACTTATCCTCTCAACGTAAACAGAACTCGGGGCAAAGCTTAAAGACAGCGCCGGCTTAGATTTTCGGACATAAGGGGAAAGTCGGTGCCGCCAGAACGCAAGGTGCCGTCATCCCCTGTGCCGCAGAATATCCTGCGACGCTGCGTCCGTCTTTACCTCAGTCCCTTCGCCCATCCTTCAGGACACAGCCATGACGCAGAAAATCATCGACATTCACCCGCATATCATTTCGCCCGATACCGCGAAATATCCCTTCAATCCGCTTGGCGGCATCCGGTCTGACTGGTCGGCGGAACGTCCCTTCACATTCGAGCAGTATGTCGAAGAAATGGAAGCCGCCGGCATTGCACAGGCCGCGATGGTACATTCCTTGACCACCTATGGCTATGACAATTCCTATGCGGCCGATAGCGTTTGTCGCGACCTTGCGCGCTTTGTCGGCGTCTATTCCGTGGATATCGCCGCGCCGGATGCCGTGGCGGTCATCGATCAATGGCGGCGCCGAGGCATGGCGGGCCTGCGCTTGTTCGGAGCGGGATCAACCGTGCAAACGGATGGGCGCTGGATGATCGCGCACGAGACTTTTCCGGTCTGGGAGCACATGGCCGACATCAACACGACCGTGGCCATCCAGACCACCGCGATCGGCCTTCCCGTCGTCGAAGAGATTCTTGAGCGCTATCCCGAGGTGAACATCATCCTCGATCACCTGGGCCGCCCCGATCTGACGGATGGTGCGCCCTATGCCCAGGCTGCTCCGCTTTGGAAGCTGGCGCGTTTTGACAACCTTTATCTGAAGATCACGCCGCGCACCTTCGATCTGTCCGAAAAGGCGCCGGCCACGCCGGACACATTCTTCCCGAAACTGGTCCTGGAATATGGTGCAGACAGGCTGGCTTGGGGATCGAACTTCCCCGCGAACAACGGCACGCTGAAGGATCTGGTCGATCAGGGGCACCGCTGTTTTGCCACGCTGTCAGAGGCCGACCGGGCTGCAATATGGGCGGGTACGGCCGAGAAACTTTATCCGCAACTTGCAAAAGCAACGTTCGACAAGGCAGTCCACGCATGACTTTTCCCGAAAAGACTTATCCCGAAGCCGGTCCCGTCTCGCTGGCGGCCAATATCACCCTTTACGAGCCGACGCGGGCCTTGATAAACGGTGACATCGCCTCGGATCTGGTCAGTTTCGAATTCGCCGGGCTGAAGAACGCGCATAGCGGGTTCAAGGACATGCTGCGTCGCAACAGGTTCGATATCAGCGAAATGGCAATCGCCACCTTTTTGCAGGCGCATGAGTTCGGCAAGCCGTTCTCGCTGCTGCCGGTGGTGGTGCTGGGTCGGTTTCAGCATCATTGCATTGGCTATAATATCGAGCGTCATCCCAACATGACGCCCGCTGACCTGCCGGGCAAGACGGTCGGCGTGCGCTCTTATACCCAGACCACGGGGCTATGGATCAGGGGCATCCTGCAAAACGAATACGGCGTTGATCCCGACAGCGTGACATGGCTGTGTTTCGATCAGCCTCATCTGGAAGAATATACCGACCCACCTTCGGTGATTCGCGGCGATCCCGCGAAGGATCCGGTCAACATGCTGCTTGATGGCGAGGTCGATGCGGCGATCCTCGGCATGAACATGCCCAAGGATCCGCGGGTGCGGACGCTGATCGAGAACCCGCATGAAGCCGCGCTCGACTGGCACAAGCGGGAGCGTTTCGTGCCGCCGAACCATTATGTCATCGTTCCGAACGCGCTTTGCGACCAGAGACCCGACCTGGTGCGCGAGGTCTGGCGGATGCTTGTCAAAAGCCGCGCGGCCGCAACACCCGAGGGCAGCATTGATCCATGGCCGGTGGGGATCGCGGCGAACCGCAAGGCGCTTGAAGCGGCGATCCGGTTTGCGACGCAGCAGCATATGATCACCAAGCCTATCACGGTCGAGGAACTGTTCCATCCGCTGATCCGTGACATTGCGCCGTGAAAATCGGCCCTGCATGGGAAATGAGGAAAGGGGGGACTGCCCCCTTTTTCTTTTTAGATTGCCTGTTTCCAGGCTGACGTGATTGCCGTTCACACAAGTTATGGCCTTTGGGCATTTTACGATTATCTATGACGACTTTCCGCAGGCAATTATGAGGTGGTCGTCGCGAGTTCGGTTTTCAAAAGAATAGCGTCGATTGTACGGTCGGGCGTGGAGGCGTCCGTTTTTTATGGGGGGATAATGAAGTTTTTCAGCATGATTGCAATGACGGCCGCGCTTGCGCCTTGTGCGGCCTTGGCCGATGTGAGCTTGTCCGGCTTTGGCCGATTTGGTCTGACCTATTCGGAGGCGAAGAAACAGGGCGGAGAGAACGGCACGTTCCTCCAGAGTCGATTGCGGCTGGAGATCGATGCATCCGTCGAGACCGATATCGGCTTGAAATTTGGCGCAAAAACCTGGGTTCAGGGCGATCACAACAGCCCTTCCTGGGGCTTCAGTCCCGCGAATTTCTATGTCGAGTATGAAAACTGGTCGCTTGAGATCGGCAATGTGCTTCCGGCTTTCGATGGAGCTTTATTGCTGAAACAGACGCGGCTGGGGGTTCATGCTGTTTCCGTCGGCGGGGATCCGTTGGGGGATTTCTTCATTCTGGCCTATCGCGGATATGGCCGCCTTCCTGATCGGACCGGGGTGGCCTTGAATTATGGCACGCGCAACTTCGACGTGAAGCTGTCCGTGGTGGACCCGGATCAGATCGGCAGCGGCATGGGAGGGGATCTGACCCGAGAGGTTTCCGCCTCGGTTTTCTATCGTCTAAACGACTGGGAGTTTTCTGCTGCAACGGCGCAGAGCGGGGCCGGGGTCAGGGATAACAATCTTTATTTCGTGGGAACGCGTTACAAGGTCAACGATGACCTTCGCATCGGCCTGAACATCAATGACAACGGTTTTGCCGAACTGGGAACGTCTTACGCCCTGTATGGCGACTACAAGTTTAACCGATTTACGTTGGGTTCCTATGTCGTGTATAATGACGGTGATTGGGCGGAAAAGGTGACCGACAGCTCTTATGGTGTCGCCCTCAGATATGATCTGGGTCCAAGTATCTTTCTTGCGGCCTCAGTTCAGCGCGATTACGAGCGCATGACCCTTGCCGATATGGGTGTGCGGTTCGACTTCTGAATAACGCCGCTTTTGTTCACCGACACATATCTCCGCAACCATATGCGGATGGAGGCGAGTTGTACGGATGCGAGGAAATTGCCGTCTCGCTTGTCGTATCGCGTTGCGATGGACCGGAAATGTTTGAGTTTGCCGAAGAACCGTTCGATCTGATTGCGGGCGCGGCAGAGAACCGGATCGAAGGGAGGAAAGCGTTTTCGGGTCGGTATGGGACGGATATTGGCCCGGGCACCGCGTTCGGCGAGCCTATCGCGCAGCCGGTGGCGGTCGTAGCCCCGGCCGGCGAGCAGGATCCGGCCCGCGCCGATGGACCCGACCATATCGTTCCCCGAGCGTCCGTCATGCGCCTGACCTTCGGTCAGGTTCAGGCGGATCGGGCGGCCGCGGGCATCGACCACAGCGTGGATCTTCGCGGTCAGCCCACCGCGCGAGCGCCCCATGCAACGGGATCGCCCCCCTTTTTCGGGCGGTTCGCCCCATGCTGGTGAAGCCGGATCGAGGACGGGTCGATCATCTGGACTTTCCCGTCATAAGCCTCTGACACGGCTTGCAGAATGCGCGCCCAATGGCCCGCCTTGCGCCAGCGGCTGAAGCGGTTCACGCAAGCCGTAAAGGGGCCGTAGCGCGCTGGAATGTCCGCCCATGGCGCCCCCGTCCGCAGCCGCCAGAAGATGCCGTTCAACACCCGCCGGTCATCCACCCGCTTCACGCCGCGCACCTTCGTTGGCAACAAAGGCCGGATCACCTCCCGCTCGAGATCCGTCAGATCGAAGCCTGCCATCCCACCTCCTCATGCATGTGCAGAAGTGAAGCACAACTCAGCCCGCACCGGAATCCCGTCTCCGGAATCCCGTCTATGGGTATGTGACCTAGGGCGCCCCTGACCGGTCCGCGCCCTGCGCCCGCCGCGTGGCAATGCTGCGCCACAGAAAGGCCAGCGTGAACAGCGCCGTCAGCACCAGCACGATGGTCGGTGCCGGGGCGCCGGCATTGTTGCAGCACACTGACCGTGAAGGATTCACCTCGTGAATCCATGCGGTTAGACGGGCTGCATGAGCAAGCCCGAGCCCGCCCGCTACCGCACAACGAGCTGGCCCGCCTACAATGATGCGCTCAGGCCGCGCGGGTCGCTGCTGATCTGGATGGACAAGGAGATGGCCTGGCACGCGCCGCATGAGGGCCGCCCCGGGCGCCCGCCGGTCTTCTTGAATGCGGCGATCCTGTTCTGCCTGTCGATCAAGGTGCTGTTCACGCTGCCGCTCAGACAGGCCGCCGGAATGGTCTCCAGGCTGTTGCGGCTGGCCGGGCTGGACCGGCCCGTTCCGGACGATTCGACCCTGCGCCGCAGGCAGAAGACCGTGGAGGGGCATATCCCATCGCCGCGCTGCCGGGCCGCTGAACCTGCTGGTGAACAGCACAGGGATCAAGTTCCTCGGCGACGGGGAATGGCGGGCGCGCAAGCATGGTGTTCAGAGCCGTCGCCAATGGTGCAAGGTCCATCTGGCCATGGACACCGCCACATCCGACATCCGCGCGGTGAAGTTCACCCCCAGCCGGGAAGGCGACAGCCCCGTCCTGCCGGACCTTCTGGGCCAGATCCCCGAAGATGCGGAGATCGGCACCGTGACCGCAGACGGCGCCTACGACACCCGCCGCTGCCACAGCGCCATCATCGCGCGCGGTGGCACGGCAATCATCCCGATCCGCAAGACTGGTCGAGCGTGGAAGGAGGACAGCCCAGCCGCCCGGCCCCGGAACAAAACCCTGCGCGCCACGCACCACTCCGGCCGCGCGTTCTGGAAACGATGGACAGGATACCATGCCCGCAGCCGAGCCGAGGCAAGGATGCGCTGCCTCAAGGCATTCGGCGAGCGCATCGCCGCAAGAGGCCCAGACCGCCAAACCGCCGAAATCGAGGTGAGCTCCGCGTCGCACTCATGAACCGCTTCAATGCACTCGGCACCGCCGAGATCGTCCGCGGGGTCCGAACATGAAGGGAGAAGGGGAAGTCACGCCTCAGTCCGACTTTCTGAAAATAATGCCTATGCACGGCAAAACGACGGGTGTTGTGCTGGATCCCTTCGCCGGGTCAGGCACCATGCTGGTGGCGGCCCAAAGGCTCGGCTGGGACGGGATCGGCATCGAGATCGATGAAGTACATGCCGAAACCGCAAGGATGCGTATCGCCAAAGCACAGGGAGCAGGCGAACCCTGATCGTTCAAAGACGGGTTTACCTGGTTGGTCTCGCTGGTCATGCTGGCTGGTCGCGCCTGAACCATTGCCGTGCTGTGGAGCTGGCCGAGGCGGTCGGATGCGAGATGATCGAGATGCCGATGGGCACCAGATCAAGACAGCTATGCCAGCACACTGAGCAGCGCGTTCCCCGGGCACTGGGACAGAAGATTTCAGCACGACCGATGCGGGCGCACCCGATCAGGAGACCAGGCCCGGCGGCACGATCTTTGCCTTGCGGCCGGTGATACAGCATCAAATGGCGAAGGACAGCGGGCATACTGCCCGGGGAATAATCTTGAAGCGGGGCAACATGGGTCAGAACGAAGCGGGTTTGGCGGCAGGCGATCGCGACCTCCTGCCGCATTTGCGCATCGACGCCTATGATGCCAGCGCCAAGCCCTTGCGCATGGCGCAGCGGCAGTTGCTGCACGAGTTGACGGTGGGGGTGCTGTGGCCGCATCGTCCCCGCGACCTGGATCTGTTCCTGTCGCTGGGGCAGGGCTACCTGGCGGTCGATGAGATCGGCCGTCCCCTTGGGTCGGCCATGTATTTCCCGACGGGCGACGATTTCGCCATGCTGGGGATGATGGTCACGGTGCCGCGGTTGCAGGCGCGGGGGGCGGGCAAGTGGCTGCTGCAGCGGGTGATGGCCGATTGCGCGGGCCGGGATCTGCGGCTCAGCGCGACGCATTCGGGGTATCGCCTTTATGCGGCGGCGGGGTTCCGGCCGGTGGGCATCATCCGCCAGCAGCAGGGCATGGCGCGGGATATCGGGCCCGTTGACGCGCCCGGCATCCTGGTCCGCGATCTGCGGGCAGAGGATGATGCGAGCCTTCGGGCCCTGGACGCGAACGCCTATGGCGCAAAGCGAACGCGGGTTCTGGACGCGCTGCTGCCCCTGTCGACCGGCACGGTTGCGCTGCGTGGCGGTGCCGTTTGCGGCTTTGCGCTGCAGCGCGATTTCGGCAAGGGCACGGTGATCGGTCCCGTCGTGGCCGAGGGGGACGCCATGGCACAGGCCCTGATCGCCCCGCTGATCCGGGCAAATGCCGGCCGTTTCACGCGCCTCGACACGCCGGTGGACAGCGACGGCTTCCTGTCCTTCCTGACCGATGCCGGGCTGGTGGCTTTCGACACGGTTACGGAAATGTGCATCGGCCCCCACCGCCGCGCCGCGGAAGGGGCGGTCACCTACGGCCTGGCATCGCATTCGCTGGGATAGCGTTTCCATCCCCGCGCGATCAGGACAGCCGGTCCTTCAGCCCGAACCACAACCCCACCAGCGGCAGGAACCAGGGCTTGCCGCTATGCGCCGGGATCGCGGGCCAGGCGAGGCCCTCCAGCGGGTTCGTGCCGCGCCGGCCCAGGGCGATGTCCGCCAGGACCTGCCCGACCAGCGTGGACATCTGCGCGCCATGGCCGGAATAGCCCATGCCATAGATCATGCCGTCCACTTCTCCGGCGCGGGGGAAGCGGTCCTTGGTCATGTCCACCAGCCCGCCCCAGCAATAATCGATGGGAATATCCGCCAGATGCGGAAAGATCGCGGCCATGGACCGGCGCAGGATCGTCCCAGATTTCGCGTCCGAGGTCTGGTCCGACCGGGCCGAGAACCGTGCCCGTCCGCCGAAAATCAGCCGCCGGTCGGGCGACAGGCGGAAATAGTTGCCGATGTTCATCGAGGTCACGCAGGTCCGGTCGCCGGGCAGGGTGGCGGCGACCTCGGCATCCGACAGGGGCCGCGTGGCGATGATGAACGACCCGACCGAGATGATGCGTCGCCGGAAGTGCCGCAAGGGCGCCGTCGTACCATAGGCGCCGGTCGCCGCGATCACCCGGCCCGCGGCCAGGCTGCCGCGCGGGGTCTGCAGCTGCCAGCCATCGGCCAGCCTTGTCCGGCCGGTCACGGGCGCGCCTTGCCAGATCCGCGCGCCATGGCGATGCGCCGCCGTGGCAAGCCCCTGGGCATAGCGGCCCATGTGGATCATCGCGGATTTTTCATACAGCATCCCGCCGTGGAAGCTGTCGGACCCGACCTCGCTTCGCACCTGGTCGCGGTCCAGCCAGCGGGTGTCGGGATCGACCTCGGCATGGATCAGGTCGAAATTCGCGCGCAGCCCCGCGACATGGCTGGGCTTGGAGGCCAGCTTCAGCTTGCCGGACCGGCGGAAATCGCAGGCGATGCCTTCCTCGGCCACGATCTGCTCGATCATGTCGATGGACCGGTCATAGGCGCGATACAGGGCATGGGCGCGCTCTGCCCCCAGATGCGCCTTGGCATCGGCATAGCCATGGGCGATGCCGTTGTTCAGATGCCCGCCATTGCGGCCCGACGCGCCCCAGCCGACATGCTCGGCCTCCAGCAGCGCCACGCGCACCCCGGCTTTCGCCAGGCTGCGGGCGGCGTTCAGCCCGGTGAAGCCGCCGCCGATCACGGCCACGTCGAAGCGCCCCTCGATCGGGCCGGCCTCGGCGCCCGCAAAGGGGGGCACGCCATCATGCCAATAGGATGCGTATTTCGTCACAGCCCCACCACCTCGGCCAGGCCCGAGATGTCCCGGACCTCGGTATAGCCGTAATGGGGATTGGCCGGCTCATGGCCGCGATTGACCCAGACCTTGTTGCGGATCCCCAGGTCATGCGCGGTCATCAGGTCATAGCGGAACGACGACGACACATGCAGCACGTCCTCGGGGCCGCAGCCAAGCTGGTCGAACATGTATTCGAAGGCCCGCATCTGCGGCTTGTAGGCGCCCGCGCTTTCGGCGGTGAAGACATGGTCGATGGGCGCGCCCAGCTTGGCGATGTTATGCGGGATCTGGTCGTTCATCGAATTGGTCAGCGCGACCAGCGGGATCTTCCCGGCAATGCGGCTAAGCCCCGCGGGCACGTCGAGGTTCGGTCCCCAGGTCGGCACGCGGTTATAGATATCCTCGGCCACCGCGGGATCGAAGGCGATGCCGTTGCGCTTGCAGGTGCGTTCCAGCGCGTTGTGGACGACCTCGGCATAGGGTTTCCAGGCGCCCAGCACCTCGTCCAGGCGGTAGGCCGCGAAATTGGCGATGAATTTCTCCATCTGCGGGCCGCTGAGCTGCGCGCCGTAATGGTCGCGCGCGGCGCCCGCCATGTCGAAGAAGATCATCGTGCCGTGGCAGTCGAAGGTAATGAATTTCGGGCGCAGCGCCATGGGGGCCTCCTGTTGGTCCGTTTGACCCATCATTGGCGCGGTCTTGCGACAGCGCATGCGGCAGTCGGGCGCCTGACGGCAGGAGATTGCGAAATTCCGGCAATGGACGGCAGGCCGTGCCGCCCATGACCCGACAACGGTGCCCGACCCTGCGCGGATCGGGCCAGGCTGGCGGCGTAACGGAAAGGAACCCCATGACCCTGCTGACCCCCATCGACATCGCCCCGGCCTTTGCCCCGCGCGAAGACGTGGCCGCCCCTGAGAAACTGATCGAGGGCGCCCCCGCCTTCAAGACCTGGGCGCTGGACGAGGTGCCCCTGGGCAACTGGTCGAAGATCCGCACCGGCATCTGGGAAGCGACGCCCGGCACCACGCGTTCCGCCAAGGGCGAGGCGCTGGAATTCTGCCATATCCTCTCCGGGGTGGTCGATCTGACCGAGGAAGGCGGCGAGACGCGCCGCTTTACCGCGGGCGACAGCTTCCTGATGAAGCCCGGTTTCAAGGGCACCTGGAAAACCATCGAAACCGTGCGCAAGATCTATGTCTTCGCCGACTGATCTTCTGGCCCGGCTGGTCGGGTTTCCCAGCGTCGTGGGCGGCCCGAACGGCGACATCATCGGCTTCGTGGCGGATTACCTGCGCGGGCATGGAATCGAGCCGGCGCTGGTCCCCGGACCCGAGGGCGACCGCTGGAACCTGTTCGCCAGCATCGGCGATGCCTCGCGCCCCGGCTATGTCCTGTCGGGCCATCTCGACGTGGTTCCGGCGGGCGAACCGGATTGGCGGGCCGATCCCTTCGTCTTGCGCCGCGACGGCGACCGGCTGATCGGGCGCGGGGCCTGCGACATGAAGGGCTTTGTCGCCGCCGCCCTGGCGATGGTGCCCGAACTGGTCGCGATGCCGCTGTCCGCGCCGGTCCATATCGCGCTTTCCTATGACGAGGAGGCGGGTTGCCGGGGCGTGCCGCATCTGCTGGCGGCCCTGCCCGGGCTTTGCGCGCCGCCTCTGGGGGCGATCATCGGCGAGCCGTCCGGCCTGGTGCCGGTGCTGGCGCACAAGGGCAAGGCGGCGCTGCGGCTGGTGGCGACGGGGGTGGCGGGGCATTCCTCGCGCCCCGACCTGGGCGCGAACGCGATCCACGCGCTGCTGCCGGCGCTGAGTGCCGCCGCGGCGCAGGCCGTGGCGCTGCAATCCGGGCCGCAGGATCCGCGCTTCGCGCCGCCCTGGTCCAGCCTGCAGATCGGCACCGTCGCGGGCGGGCAGGCTGTCAACATCATCCCCGACCGCGCCGAGGCGCAGATCGAGGCCCGCGCGATCCACGGCGTCGATCCCCGGGCGATCCTGGAGCCGGTGGTCGCGGCGGCAGCGGGGCTGGCCGTGGACTGGCTGTCCTCTTATCCGGCGCTTGCGCTTGACGGCGATCACCCGCTGGCGCGGCTGTTGGCCGAGCTGACGGGCGCGACGCCCCTGGGCGCGGTCAGCTATGGCACCGAGGCCGGGCTTTACCAGCAGGCCGGGATCCCCGCGATCATCTGCGGCCCCGGCGACATCGCCCGCGCGCACCGCCCCGAGGAATACCTGACGATGGCCGAATTGCAGGACGCCTGCGCCCTGATCCGTCGCCTGGGGCGGCGGCTCTGCCTGTGACAGCATTTTCTGCGGCGGCAGTCCTGCCATCCGCAGGACATGCCGCGCGCCCTGGCCAGATCGGCAATCCTGCGGGCGCGCCCGTGGCAGGATGGTGCCAAGAAGGACAAACCGCATGACCACGACCACTGCTCTTACTGCCTTTACCCCCGCCCATCTGCCGCAGGCGCTGCGCCTGTCGCAGCAGGCCGGCTGGCCCCACCGGGCCGAGGACTGGGCGCTGACCCTGTCGGTATCCCAGGGCGTCGTGGCGCTGGACGAAGGCCGGGTGGTCGGCACCGCGCTGTGTTCGCCCTTCGGCCCGGTCGCCACGCTGAACATGATCATCGTCGATGCGGCGATGCGCGGGCGGGGCCTGGGCCGCGCACTGATGGAGGCGATCATCGCCCTGGCCGGCGACCGCGAAATGCGCCTGATCGCCACCACGGACGGGCTGCCGCTTTACGAAAAACTCGGCTTCCGGGCCAGCGGCCAGATCGTTCAGCATCAGGGCCTTGCTGTCGCAACCGCGCCGGAACGGCCCGTCGCCACCGGCCGTCCCGCCGATATCGACCGGCTCGCCGATGCCGACCGCGCCGCCAGCGGCATGGACCGCGCATCCCTTTTGCGCGACATCGCCGCCGGCGGCGAGATCCTGACCTGCAATGCCGGCTTTGCCCTGCTGCGCGATTTCGGGCGCGGCCGCGTGGTCGGGCCGGTTGTCGCCCCCGACACCGCCACTGCCCGCGCATTGCTGGCCGAGGCCGCGCGCCGCTGCGAAGGCAGCTTCCTGCGTGTCGACCTGCGCGCGGAACAGGGCCTTGGCGGCTTCGCGGCGATGCTGGGCCTTGCCCATGCCGGCGGTGGCACCGCCATGACCCGCAATCCGCGCACCCCCGCACCCACGACCCAGGCCCTGATCTCGCAAGCCCTGGGCTGAACCCGGAGACCCCCATGCTGAGCAATTCCCTGGCCGAGCTTGACCGCCGGCACCTGATCCACCCGGTTTCGTCCTTTCGCGGGCATGAACAGCGCGGCGTGCGCATCCTGACCGGCGGGCAGGGCGCGACCGTCACCGATAGCGAGGGGCGCACCCTGATCGACGGCTTCGCGGGCCTGTGGTGCGTGAACGCGGGCTATGGCCACGAAAGCATCGTCGAGGCCGCCGCCGAGCAGATGCGCAAGCTGCCCTATGCCACCGGCTATTTCGACCTGGGCGCCGAGGCGCCGATCCGCCTGGCCGCCGCCCTGGCCGAACGCGCCCCGGGCGATCTGAACCACGTCTATTTCACGCTGGGCGGATCGGACGCGGTGGACAGCACCATCCGCTTCATCCGCTATTACTGGCACGCCAAGGGCCAGCCGGGGCGCGACCAGTTCATCTCGGTCGCCAACGGCTATCATGGGTCCACGACCATGGGGGCGGGGCTGACGGCGCTGCCGGGCTTTCACGACGGCTTCGGGGTGCCCTATGACTGGCAGCACAAGATTTCGTCGCATGACCTGTATCGCCACCCGGCGGCCCGCGATCCGCAGGCCGTGACCGAGGCCTCGGTCGCGGAACTGCGGGCGAAGATCGAATCGCTCGGCCCCGACCGCGTTGCCGCCTTCTATGTCGAGCCGATCCAGGGCTCGGGCGGCGTGCTGGTGCCGCCCAAGGGCTGGATCAGGGCGATGCGCGATCTGTGTGCCGAATACGGCGTGCTGTTCGTCGCCGACGAGGTGATCACCGGCTTTGGCCGCACCGGCCCGCTATTCGCCTGCGAGGACGAGGGCATCGTTCCCGACCTGATGACCACGGCCAAGGGGCTGACCTCGGGCTATGTGCCGATGGGCGCGGTCTTCATGCGCGACCATGTCTATGAGACCATCGCCGACGGTGCGGGGGCCAAGGCCGTGGGCCATGGCTTCACCTATTCCGCGCATCCGGTCAGCGCCGCCGTGGCGCTGGAGGTGCTGGCGCTCTACGAAGGCGGGTTGCTGGAAAACGGCCGCCGTGCGGGCGCGCGGTTGCAGGCCGGGCTGGAAAGCCTGCGCGATCATCCGCTGGTGGGCGATGTGCGGGGCAGGGGGATGCTGGCGGCGGTCGAGCTGGTCGTGGACAAGGAGGCCAGGACTCCCCTGCCGCCCGAGGTCCAGCCCGCCACGCGGCTGTTCGACCGGGCCTGGGAACAGGGGCTGATCGTGCGGTCCTTTGCGCAAGGCATCTTCGGCTATGCGCCGCCCCTGTGCTGCACCGAGGACCAGATCGACCAGATCGTCGCCCGCACACGCAAGGTGCTGGATCTGACGCTGGAAGACCCGGAAATCCGCGCGGTCCTGCGCTGATGGCGCTGCTGCTGCATTCCACCCCCGAACGCGGCGCCGTCTGGGGGCACATCTTCGCCGAGGCGGGCGAGGGCTTTATCCCCGACGAGGCCAGCGTGACCGACCCCGCGCAGGTCACGCATCTGGCCTGCTGGACGCCGCCCGCCGATTTGTCGCGCTATCCGAACCTGCGCACGGTGATCTGCGTCGGGGCGGGCACCGACCATTTCCCGGCCTTGCCGGAGGGGGTGGCGCTCTCGCGCACCATCGCGCCGGGGATCGAGGCCATGGTGCGCGACTGGGTGGTCATGGCCACGCTGGCACTGCACCGGGATCTGCCGTTCTATCTGGATCATGCCGCGCGCGGCGAATGGCAGCCCCGCCCGGCGCGGCTGGCGCGCACGCGGCGCGTGGGCATCATGGGCATGGGCCGGATCGGGCGTCTGGCCGCCGCAAGCCTGCAAGCCCTGGGCTTTGCCGTTTCGGGATACAGCCGCTCGGGCAGGCCGGTCGAGGGGGTCGAGATCTTTGGCGCGAATCGGCTGGACGCCTTTCTGGCCGGGACCGATATCCTGGTCTGCCTGCTGCCGCTGACGGACGAAACCCGCGGCCTGATGGGCAGCGCCTTCTTCGACCGGCTGCCGCAGGGCGCGGGACTGGTCCATGCCGGGCGCGGCGCGCAGCTGGACATGGCGGCGCTGCGCTGGGCGCTGGACAGCGGGCGGCTTTCTGCCGCCATGCTGGACGTGACCGACCCCGAGCCCTTGCCGGCGGATCACTGGGCCTGGCGCGATCCGCGCGTGCTGATCACCCCGCATATCGCCGCCCATACCGATGCCAAGGAAGGCGCGCGCCACGCCCTGGCCGTCATCCGCGCCGACCGCGACGGACAGCCGGTGCCGGGCCTAGTGGACCGCAGCCGGGGATACTAGGGCGCTCGCGATATGCCGCGCCCCCGCCCAATACGAAAGAATCTGCTGCGCCGGCCGCCCGTTTCGGCGTTTTGCAGCCCCGGAATGGCGCAATCTGGATGTGACGGGACATGACGATCCGCGCGTCCGCCGATCTGACCGCCGCGGCCCGCGGCATCTGCGAAAGGAAGCTCACCCCATGGCCACCCTGACGGCGGCAAGACCCCTGGACCGCTTTTCCTATGTCACCTTCGATGTGGTCGGCACGCTGATCGACTTCGAGGGTGCGATCACCGGCGCGCTGGCGACGATCGCGGCCGATGCCGGCATGACCGTCGATGGCGAGGAGGCGCTGGCCATCTACCGCGCTGCCCGCTATCAGCCGGACGCGCTGCGCTTCCCGGACGACCTGGGCCGCTGCTACGGTCGGATCGCGGCGGCGACCGGCCTGCCCGACACGCCGGAAAACCGCCGGTTCATGATCGACGCCGTGGGCGAGGCGCAGCCCTTTGCCGACAGCGTCGAGGCGATGGCCCGGCTGAAGGCGCGCTACAAGCTGATCGCCATGACCAATGCCCGCCGCTGGGCCTTCGAGAAATACGAGGAAAAGCTGGGCAATCCCTTCTGGGCCAGCTTCACCACCGACGATACCGGCACCGAAAAGCCCGATTCGGCCTTTTTCCAGCAGGTCTTCGACTTCGTTGGCAAGAATGGCGGGACCAAGGACGACATCCTGCATACCGCGCAAAGCCAGCACCACGATATCGGCATCTCGCGCGCCTTGGGCATGACGAATGCCTGGATCCAGCGCCGCCATGCCCAGAAAGGCTATGGCGGGACCATCGAACCCGCGGAATTCACCGAACCCGACTACCACTTCCACGCACTGATCGACCTGGCCGAGGCCGCCGACAAGGCCTTCGACAACTGACTTCACCCGCCCGAGCGGACACGAGAGCCGCCGGGCAAGCAACAGGGATGACGACATGAAAGACCTCAAGCCGAACAACTGGACGGGCCGCGACGACGCGATGGTCGAGGCCGCAATCCGCCGCGGCGCCTCGCGCCGGGATCTGCTCAAGATGCTGATGGCGTCGGGCGTGGCGCTGTCCGCGGGCGGGTCGCTGCTGCTGCGCGCCGGTCAGGCCGTCGCGCAAACCCCGGTCACGGGCGGGCACCTGAAGGCAGCGGGCTGGTCGGCCTCGACCGCCGACACGCTGGACCCGGCCAAGGCGTCCCTGTCCACCGACTATACCCGCTGCTGCGCCTTCTATAACCGCCTCACCTTCCTCGAGGAGGGCAGCGAGGTGAAGATGGAACTGGCCGAGTCCATCGAGACGACGGACGGCAAGACCTGGCAGATCAGGCTGAAGCCCGACGTGACCTTCCACGATGGCAAGACCTTGACGGCGTCGGACGTGGTCTGGTCGCTCAAGCGCCATCAGGATCCGGCCGTGGGGTCCAAGGCCGCCGCCATTGCCGGACAGATGGCCGAGATCACCGCCGTCGACGACCGCACCGTCAGCATCGTGCTGGCGGCGGCCAATGCCGACCTGCCCACGATCCTGTCGCTGCACCATTTCATGATCCTGGCCGAAGGCACCAGCGATTTCAGCAAGGCCAACGGCACCGGCGCCTTCCTCTGCGAAACCTTCGAACCCGGCGTGCGCTCCATCGGCACGCGCAACCCGAACTATTTCAAGGGCACCGGGCCCTATCTGGACAGCTTCGAATATTTTGCCATCTCGGACAACAATGCCCGCGTCAACGCCGTGCTGTCGGGCGACATCCACCTGGCCGCCGCGATCAACCCGCGGTCCATGCGCATGATCGAGGGGCAGGACCATGTCGTCAGCGCGATCTCGACCGCTGGCAACTATACCAACCTCAACATCCGCCTGGACATGGCGCCGGGCGACAAGGCCGATTTCATCAAGGGCATGAAATACCTGATGAACCGCGACGCCATCGTGAACGGCGTGCTGCGCGGATTGGGCGAGGTCGCCAACGACCAGCCCGTCTCGGCCATGGACCGCTATCACAACCCGAACCTGAAGCCGCGCGAATTTGACCCCGAGCGCGCCAAGGCGCTGTTCGAAAAGGCCGGTGTGCTGGGCCAGGCGATCCCCATCGTCACCTCGGACGCGGCGAATTCGGCCATCGACTATGCCATGGTCGTCCAGCAGGCCGGCGCCCAGGCCGGCATGCCCTTCAAGATCGAGCGCGTGCCGTCCGACGGATACTGGTCGAACTACTGGCTGAAGGCACCGATCCATTTCGGCAACATCAACCCGCGGCCGACGCCGGACATCCTGTTCTCGCTGCTCTACGCCTCCGACGCGCCCTGGAACGAAAGCCACTACAAGTCCGAGAAGTTCGACGCCATGCTGGTCGAGGCGCGCGGCTTGCTGGACGAGGAAAAGCGCAAGGCGATCTATTGGGAGATGCAGGAAATGATCGCGGCCGAGGCAGGCACCATCATTCCTGCCTATATTTCCAACGTCGATGCGCATTCGTCGAAGATGAAGGGCATGCGCCCCAATCCCCTCGGCGGCCAGATGGGCTATGCCTTCGCCGAATATGTCTGGCTGGAGGGCTGACATCCCCACGCCCCGCGCCCCTGCGCAATGCGCGCAGGGGCATCCCCATTTATGGAGGTGTGACATGCTGCGTTCCGCAACCACCTGGATCCTGGTCGGCCAGCGCCTGGGCATTGCGCTCATCACGCTGCTGATCGTGTCCTTCGCGGTCTTCTTCGCGACCGAACTGCTGCCCGGCGACGTGGCCGAGGTGCTGCTGGGTCAGGCCGCAACCCCCGAGGCCGTGGCCGGGCTGCGCACCGCCATGGGCCTGGACGAGCCGGCGATCTGGCGCTTCCTGTCCTGGCTGGGCGGGCTTGCCACGGGTGATCTGGGGATGTCCTATGCCAACAAGATGGCCGTGGCCGACCTTCTGTCGGGGCGGTTGATGAACACGCTGCGCCTGGCGGGCATCGTCACGCTGGTCTGCGTGCCCGTCGCGCTGACCCTGGGCATCGCCGCCGCCATGTGGCGCGGATCCTGGCTGGACCGCCTGGTCTCGGTGCTGACCATTTCCGTCATCTCGGTGCCCGAATTCATGGTGGCGACGCTGGCGGTGCTGGTCTTCGCCGTCTGGCTGGACTGGCTGCCCGCGCTGTCCTTCGGGGTCAATGTGACCAGCATCGGCGACATGCTGCGCGCCTATGCGATGCCCGTCATCTCGCTGTCCTTCGTCGTCTCGGCCCAGATGATCCGCATGACGCGGGCCGCGGTGATCGAGACGATCAACACCCCCTATGTGGAGATGGCGTTGCTGAAGGGCGCGTCGCGCACGCGAATGGTGCTGCGCCATGCCCTGCCCAACGCGCTTGGCCCCATTGCCAACGCGGTGGCGCTGTCCCTGTCCTATCTGGTCGGCGGCGTGATCATCGTCGAGACCGTCTTCAACTATCCCGGTGTCGCCAAGCTGATGGTCGACGCGGTGTCCACCCGGGACCTGCCCCTGATCCAGAGCTGCGCGATGATCTTCTGCATCAGCTATCTGCTGCTGATCACGCTGGCCGATATGATCGCCATTCTCTCCAACCCGAGGTTGCGCCGTTGATGTCCCTTGCTTTGCGCCTTCCGACCCCGGCCCGGCTGGGATATTCCTTCAACTGGATGGGCCGCATCGGTCTGGCCGTGATCCTGTTCTGGGCGGTGATCGCCATCATCGGCCCCTGGATCGCGCCCTATCCCCCCGGCGACATGGTCGATTTCGACTATTTCGGCCCGATGAGCAGCCAGTTCTGGATGGGCAGCGACTATCTGGGCCGCGACATCCTGTCCCGGATCATCATGGGCACGCGCTATACCGTCGGCATCGCGCTGGCCGCGGTGATCCTGGCCTGCGCGGGCGGCGTGCTGCTGGGCATGATCGCGGCCGTGGTCGGCGGCTGGTTCGACATGCTGCTGTCGCGCTTTCTGGACGCCTTCAACGGCATTCCGCACCTGCTGTTCGGCCTGGTCGTGGTGGCTGCCGTCGGATCGTCGATCCCGATCCTGATCGTGACGCTGGCGGCCATGTACCTGCCGGGCTCCTATCGCTTTGCCCGCGCGCTGGCGGTCAACGTCAATACCATGGATTTCGTCACCGTGGCCCGCGCCCGGGGCGAGGGCTTCGGCCATATCATCCTGCGCGAGATCTTTCCCAACATCCTGGGCCCCGTCCTGGCCGATCTGGGCCTGCGCTTCGTCTTCATCGTGCTGGTGCTGTCGGGCCTGTCCTTCCTGGGCCTTGGCGTGCAGCCGCCCAATGCCGACTGGGGCGCCCTGGTGCGCGAGAATATCGAGGGCCTCAGCCTCGGGGCGCCGGCGGTGATCTTTCCCTCGATCGCCATCGCCTCGCTGACCATCTCGGTCAACATGTTCATCGACAACCTGCCCACCCGCATCCGCGACAGGAGCGAATGATGGATCAGCCGCTTGTTTCCGTGCGCGACCTGAAGATCGGCGCCAGGACCGACTCGGGCCGCGAGGTCGAGATCATCAAGGGCGTCAGCTTCGACATCGCCCCGGGCGAGATCGTGGCCCTGATCGGCGAAAGCGGGTCGGGCAAGACCACCATCGCCCTGTCGCTGATGGGCCATGCGCGGCCCGGCTGCGCCATCCAGGGCGGCACCATCCGCGTGGGCCGCCGCGACGTGACGGCGATGCCCGAACGCCAGCGCGCCGCCATGCGCGGGACCGAGGTGTCCTATGTTCCGCAATCGGCGGCGGCGGCCTTCAACCCGGCCAAGCGCATCATGGACCAGGTGGTCGAGATCACCGCCATCCACCAGCTGATGCCGCGCGAGCAGGCCGAGGCCAAGGCGCGGCAGCTGTTCCGCGCCCTGGCGCTGCCCGATCCCGACACCATCGGCAGCCGCTATCCGCACCAGGTCTCGGGCGGGCAGTTGCAGCGCCTGTCGGCGGCCATGGCGCTGATCGGCGATCCGGCGCTGGTGATCTTCGACGAACCGACGACCGCGCTGGACGTGACCACCCAGATCGAGGTGCTGCGCGCCTTCAAGTCGGTCATGGACAAGGGCGCCATGGCGGGGGTCTATGTCAGCCACGACCTGGCCGTGGTCGCCCAGATCGCCGACCGCATCATCGTGCTGAAAAACGGCGTGGTGCAGGAGGAAGGCGCGACCGAGCAGATCCTGCACGCGCCGAAGCACCCCTATACCCGCCAGCTGCTGGATGCCTTCGAGCCGGTGCCGCATGTTCCCGTGGCCCGGCCCGACGCGGCCGAGCCGATCCTTGCGGTGCAGAATCTCTGCGCGGGCTATGGCGCGATGCGTGATGGCGTGCCGGCGGCGAAGATCCTGCAGGATGTCAGCTTCCGGCTGGAACGCGGCCGCAACCTGGGCGTGATCGGCGAATCCGGGTCGGGCAAGTCGACGCTCGCCCGCGCCATTGCCGGCATTCTGCCCGCCTATCGCGGCAACCTGCTGCTGGACGGCAAGGAACTGGCGCCCGCGCTGCAACAGCGCAGCAAGGACGAATTGCGCCGCGTCCAGATCGTCTTCCAGCTGGCCGATACCGCGCTGAACCCCGCGCAGTCGATCGAGACGATCCTGGCCCGGCCCCTGACCTTCTATCACGGCATGACCGGGGCCGCGCGCAATGCCCGGGTGATCGAGCTTCTGGACATGGTGCGCCTGCCCGGCCACCTGCGCCACCGCCTGCCCTCGGAATTGTCGGGCGGGCAGAAACAGCGCGTGAACCTGGCCCGCGCCCTGGCCGCCGAGCCCGAGCTGATCCTGTGCGACGAGATCACCTCGGCCCTGGACACCGTCGTCGCGGCGGCCATCCTGGACCTGCTGAAGGAACTGCAGCGCGAGCTGAACCTGTCCTACATGTTCATCAGCCACGACCTGTCCACGGTCGAGGCGATCTGCGACGAGGTTCTGGTGATGCTGAAGGGCCGCGTGGTCGAGGCGCTGCCCGCCGCGCGCATGTCGACCGAGGCCGCGCATCCCTATTCGCGGCTGCTGATCGGGTCGATCCCGCAGCTGGATACCGGCTGGCTGAAGGGGCTGGAGCAGGATCCCGCCCTGATGGCGCAGTTCGCGGGACGGTAGCTGCGACGGGCAAGGGCCCAAGCCTTCGCGACCAGCTGTCCTGTCCACGGCTGCCGCCGGGCCGCAAAGGCCCGGCGGGGGCCGGCCTCTTTCGTTCGGTCCGGCGTCAGGACCGTTCCGCGAATAGCCTGGTCAGCGGGATCTGCGTCTTGACGAAGGGCGTCTTGATCACGACGAAGCTGAAATACTTGTCCACGCCCACGTCGCGGTCGATCAGCGATTCGATGATGTTCTGGTAGTCCACGATCCCCGAGGTCACGAATTTCGCCAGATAGTCGTATCCGCCCGACACCAGGTGGCATTCGATGCAGCTGTCGATCTTTTCCAGCGCCTCCTGGAAGCGCGCGAAGTCCGGCGGGCGGTGGTTCTTCAGGGTGAACTCGGTAAAGACGGTCAGCGTCTCGCCCAGCTTCGCCACGTTGATCTGGGCGCTATAGCCGGTGATGTATCCGGCCTGCTGCAGCTTCTTGACCCGCATCAGGCAGGGCGAGGGGGACAGCGCGACCAGATCGGCCAGCTCGACATTGGTGATGCGGCCGTTCTTCTGCAGCTCGGCCAGGATCTTCACGTCGATGCGGTCCAGTTTCAGCGGCGGTGTCATGCGATCTTCCTTCCCGTTCCGGATCTCTTCTGCTGCAATTCGGCCTCGCTGCCAACCGGCTGCAATTCGACAGGAAATGCCGCTGCCGCCGCGAGATGCGGCAGAAGCGGCTGGCCCCCCGCCGCTAGCCTGCGGTGACACGACCGGAGAACCCCATGCCCGCACCGCTTTTGCCCATCGAGACCGCCGGAAACCTGCCCGCCCGCGCCGATTGCGTCGTGATCGGCGGCGGCATTGTCGGGGTCTCGGCCGCCTATTGGCTGGCCCGCGCCGGGCAAAGCGTGGTGCTGCTGGAAAAGGGCCGCGTCGGGGCGGAACAGTCCAGCCGCAACTGGGGCTGGTGCCGGCAGCAGAATCGCGACGCCCGCGAATTGCCCTTGTCCACGCGCAGCCTGGACCTGTGGGAGCAGATGGCCGCCGACCTGGGCCCCGGCATCGGCTTTCGCCGCTGCGGGCTCTTGTATCTGACCGATGACCCGGCCGAGCTGGAAGGCTGGGCCGCCTGGGGCCGCTTCGCGCAAGGTGAAGGCGTCGACACCCGGATGCTGTCGGGCCCCGAGGCTGCCGAGCGCGGCCGCGCCACCGGCAAATCCTGGCTGGGCGGCGTCTGGTCGCCCACGGACGGCATTGCCGACCCCGCCAGCGCCGCGCCGCTGATCGCGCAGGGCATCATCAAGCATGGCGGCCATGTGATCCAGTCCTGCGCCGCCCGCGGGCTGGCGCTTGAGGCCGGCCGCGTCGCGGGCGTCGTGACCGAGCGCGGCACGATCCGCACCGGCACGGTGGTGATGGCCGGCGGGGCCTGGGCCGGCAGTTTCCTGCACCAGCTGGGGATCGGCTTCCCGCAAGCCTCGGTGCGCAGTTCGATCCTGTCGGTGATGCCGGGGGCCGAGGGGCTGCCCGATGCCCTGCACACCGCTGCCGTATCGGCCACGCGCCGGGGTGACGGCGGCTATACGCTGGCGATCTCGGGCCGGGCCAATGTGGATCCGACGCCGCGGATGATCGCCGGAGCCGGGCATTTCCTGCCGATGTTCGCGAAACGCTGGCGCGCCCTGCGCCCCGGCGGGTTGCAGGGCTGGGCTGCGGGGTTCGAGACCCGCGCCCGCTGGTCCCTGGATCGTGAAACGCCCATGGAGCGGGTGCGGATTCTCGACCCGCATCCGTCGAAGGCCCTGGTCAGGGAAACGCTGGCCCGCGCCCGCCGCCTGCTGCCCGCGTTGCGGGACATTCCCGTGCAGGCCAGCTGGGCGGGCTTCATCGACAGCACGCCCGACGGGGTGCCGGTCATCGACGCGGATTGCGGCCTGCCGGGCCTGGTCCTGGCGGCGGGCCTGTCGGGCCATGGCTTCGGGATCGGGCCGGGGGTCGGGCATCTGGTGGCCGACATGATCCTGGGCCGGACGCCGATCACCGAGATCGCGCAATACCGGCTGGACCGCTTCAAGGGCAGCCAATGGGGCAAGGTGGCGAAGTTCTGAGCTCATGCCGCAAAACGCCCGATGTGGAAATCCTCCAGCGGCGTTTCGCAGCGGCCTGTTGCGACCAGTTCCGCCATCGCATCGCCCACGCCGGGGCCCAGCTGGAAGCCGTGGCCGCAGAAACCGAAGGCATGGAACAGCCCCGCCGTGGTCCCCGAGGCGCCCATGACCGGCAGGCCGTCGCGGACATAGCCCTCGGCCCCCGACCATTGCCGGATAACCGCAACATGACGCAGGGCCGGGCACAGGCGCACCACCGCGCGCAATTGCGCGGGCAGGCGGGCGGGGTCGGCATGGGCACGGCCATCCGCGCCGACCGTCCCCCGGTCCACCGCGCCGCCAAAGACCACGTTGCCGCGTTCCACCTGCCGCAGATAGGCGCCGTGCTCGGCGGACCAGACCCCGACGACCGGCAGGATGCGATGCGGCAGGGGCTCGGTCACGGCCATCTGCGGGCCGCGAACCTCGATCGGCACGGGTTCGCCGAACTGCGCCGCCAGAGCCGCGCCGTGATGGCCCGTGCAGTTGACCAACCGATCGGCATGGAAGGTTCCGCGCGAGGTCTCGACGGTAAAGCCGGGCTTGACGGACAGCACCTGCGCCTGGTCCACCACCTGCACCCCAGCCCGCGCCGCGGCATCGGCAAAGGCCGGCGCGATCAGGCGCGGGTTGGCCGAGCCGTCGCGGGGCGAGAACGACGCGGCGATGGCATCCGGCCCAAGCCCCGGAAAGCGCCGCCGGATCTGGTCCGGGCCAAGCTCCTCGAGATCCAAGCCCCAGGGCCGGGCGTCTTCGGCAAAGCGGCGCATCAGGGCCAGGCCCTCGGGGTCGAAGATCAGCCGCAGATGGCCCGTCGCGCGAAACTCCACGTCGCGGCCCAGCAGCGTCTCCAGCCGGTGCCACAGGGCAAGCGAGCGATGCGCCAGCGGCAATTGCGGCAGGTAGCGCCCGCTGCGCCGGATATTGCCGAAGGATGCGACGGTCGCCCCGGCGCCGATGCGGCCGGTGTCGATCAGGGTCGTGGCGATGCCCCGGCGCGCCAGGAAGAACGCCGTTGCGCTGCCCATCAAGCCGCCACCCAGAACGATCGCCGACATCCGCGTTCCCCCGAAAACCTTGCCCAAGGGAACGCCCTGGGCCATGAAGGGTCAAGGACGGGTTCTTGGGTGAGCCATAAGTCGAACCTATGGGGTGGTGATGCGGGCCAGGCAGCTTGAGGTGTTCGTGGCGGTGATGCGCGCAGGCTCGATCACCGCCGCGGCACGGATGCTGAACATCTCGCAACCCGCCCTCAGCCAGGTGCTGCTGCATGCCGAGGACGAATTGGGTTTCGCCCTGTTCACCCGCGAAAAGGGCCGCCTGCACCCCACGCCCGAGGCGCTGGAGCTGTTGCCCGATGCCGAGCGGCTGTTCGCCGGGCTGGAAGGGCTGCGCCGCAAGACCGCCGACCTGCGGCAGGGGCGGGCGGGGCTGGTGCGCATCGCGGCCTCGCCCCCGCCGGCGATGTCCTTCCTGCCGGGGGTGCTGGCCGCCTATCGCAAGGCGCATCCCGACATCCTGGTGCGCGCCCATGTCGCCCCGGTCGCATCCCTGATCACCATGCTGCGCGCAGGCGATGTCATGCTGGCGCTGGCGCTGGACGACACGATGCCGCCCGATATCGACGTCGAGCCGCTGGGGGGCACGCGGTTTACCTGTCTCTTGCCGCCGGACCATCCGTTCCTGGACCGCGACGGGCTGACGCTTGCCGACCTGCAGGATCAGGCATTGATCTCCTATCGCGCGGCGACCCGCCCGCATCACGAATTGTCCCAGGCGGCCCGCGCCCAGGGCCTGCGGTTCGAGCCGGTCCTGGAAATCGACATGTCGATCACCGCCGTCGGCTTCGTGCAGGCGGGACTGGGGATTGCGGTGGTCGATTCGCTGCTGCCCTGGGCGCAGTTCGCGGGCATCCGGCAATGCCCGCTGCTGGACGATGTGGCGCTGCCCCTGTCGCTGCTGACGCTGAAGGGCCGCGTGCTGTCGCGCGCGGAAAGCCTGATGCGGGACACGATCCGAAGGCATAAGCCCGACTTATAGCCCGCGCCGCTTTGCGTCTTGGACGCGGATCGCCGCTTCTGGTTCCATCGCCTCGACCAATGACGGAGTGGCGGAATGGACGGGACCGTAACGGACTGGAAGATCGGCGTCGATATCGGCGGCACCTTCATGGATTTCTGCGCGCTGGAGGCGAGTTCGGGCCGCGTCGCATCGCTGAAGGTGCTGACCACGCCCGACGATCCCGGCGCCGAACTGCTGGAAGGGCTTCGGCTGCTGGCTGAACGCGAGGGGCTGGATCCGGCAAGGGTCAGCCGCTTCGTGCACGGCACCACGGTCGGCATCAACACCATCATCCAGCGCAAGGGCGCGCGCCTGGCGCTGATCACCAATGCGGGCTTCGAGGATGTGATCGAACTCGCCCGGTTGCGGATGCCCGAGATGTATTCGCTGTTCTGCCACCGGCCCGACCCGCTGGTCTCACGCGACATGATCTTCGGCATCCCCGCCCGGATGCGCGCCGACGGCCGCCAGACCCTCGCCCCCGATGAGGCCGCCATCGCCGATGCCGTGGCCCGCGCCAAGGCCGCAGGCGCCGAGGGGGTGATCGTGGCGCTGCTGCATTCCTGGCGCGACGGCTCGCAGGAGGCCGCCGTCAAGGCGCAGATCGAGGCGCAGGCGCCCGATCTGTTCGTCTTCACCTCGGCAGAGGTCTGGCCGGTGATCCGCGAATACGAGCGCAGCTCGACCGCGATCCTGAACGGCTATGTCCATCCGCGCGTCGCGGGCTATCTGACGGCGCTGGAATCGCGCCTGGCGGGGCAGGGGGTTCCGGCCCGCGCCATGCTGACCAAGTCGAACGGCGGGCTGATGACGGCGGCCGAGGGGCGGCGCGACTGCGTCTCGATGCTGCTGTCGGGCACGGCATCCGGCGTGATCGGCGCAAGCTGGCTGGCCCGTCAGGCCGGCGAGGATCGCATCCTGACGCTGGATATCGGCGGCACCTCGGCCGATTTCGCGCTGATCGTGGACGGGCAGGTGCAATTCGGATCGGACGAGCTGATCGGCGAGTTTCCGTTGCACATCCCCTCGGTCTCGGTCAGCTCCATCGGCATCGGCGGTGGCTCCATCGCCAGCGTGGACGCGCAGGGGGTGCTGCGCGTCGGGCCGGAATCGGCGGGATCGAACCCCGGTCCGGCCTGCTACGCACGCGGCGGGACACAGGCCACGGTGACGGATGCGATGGCGGTCTGCGGCTGGCTGGGCCACAGCCAGATGGCCTACGGCCAGTTGCAGATGGACGTGGCGCTGGCCCGGCAAGCCGTTGCTGCCTTGGCCGAGCAGCTTGGCCGCAGCCCCGAGGAAACCGCGCAGGCGATCCTCGACATCGCGATTTCCGAGATGTTCGTCGAGGTCGAGAAGCTGTCCTCGCGGGCCGGCGTCGATCTGCGGGATTTCGCTCTGATGCCCTTTGGTGGCGGCGGGCCGATGCTGGGGGCGTTCCTGGCGCGCGAACTGGGGATCTCGCGCGTCATCGCCCCGCGCCGTCCGGGCGTGGTCTCTGCGCTTGGCGGTCTGGTGGCCGATCTGCGCGGCGACTTCATCCGCACGGTCTTTGCCGATCTGGGCGCGGATCTGACCGCGCCGTTCCGGGCGCTGACCGATGACGGTCGCGCCTGGCTGGCCGCCCAGGGCCATCACGGCGCCGCCGACCTGCGCCTGTCCGCCGACATGCGCTATGCCGGCCAAAGCTACGAGATCGAGGTCGATCTGGAACCCGCCTGGCTGAACGATCCCGCCCGCATCGCGCAGGCCTTCCACGCCACGCATCTGCGTCTTTACGATTTCGACGACCCCGAGGGCCGGATCGAGATCGTGAACCTGCGCCTGTCCGCCATCGGTGCCGGGCCGAAGCCCGAATTTCCGACAGAGACGGGCGACCCCGCCCCCGCCCGGCCCGCGCGCCATGTGCCGGTGCATCTGGGGGCCTGGCAGGAGATCCCGCTCTATGACCGCGCGGACCTGACGGGGGGCGCGCGTTTCCACGGTCCCGCCATCGTCGCGCAGGAAGACACCACCTTCGCGATCCCCGAAGGCGCGGCGGCCCGGGTGGACGACCACCTGAACATCCACCTGAGCTTTGCGGAGTAAGCCCATGTTCGACAAGATGACGCTTCAGGTCCTGGCCAACCACGCCCGCGCGGCGGCCGAGAACATGGCCCATACGCTGCACCGCACCGCCCATTCCGCCTTCGTCAAGGAGACGCAGGACTTCACCGTCATGCTGATGGACAAGGGCGGCGACACCTTCGCGGTGCCGATGGACCTGGGCGCGACCTGGTATCCGGGCCTGACCTATGGCCGGGCCATCGCCATGGTGGACGATTACCGCCCGGGCGACGTGGCCTTCACCAACGACCCCTATTCCGGCCATGTCGCGACCCATGCCCCCGACACCCACCTGTGGAAGCCGGTCTTCGCGGATGGCGAGATCGTCGCCTGGACCGGCGGGCATATCCACAACACCGACATGGGCGGCGCGGTGCCGGCGTCCCTGTCCCGGTCCCTGACCGAGATCCATCAGGAAGGCATCCGCTTCCCGCCGATGAAGCTGGTCAACGAAGGCGTCTTCGACGAGCAGATCCTGCGGATCATGCAGACCAATGTCCGCAAGCCCGCGCTGAACATCGGCGACATCAAGGCGCTTGTCGGCGCGCTGAACACCGGCGAGCGCAAGGTGCATCAGATGATCGCCCGGTTCGGCAAGCAGGGCTTCGTCCAGGGCGTCGCGGCGCTGAAGGACCAAGCCGAGGCGCAGGCCCGCGACATCCTGCGCGCGATCCCGGACGGGGATTACCAGTTCGCCGATTACGCCGACGAGGACAGCGACCAGGCCAATCCCTGCCGGCTGAACCTGACCCTGAAGATCCGCGGCGACAGCGCGGTGCTGGATTTCACCGGATCGGACCCGCAGCTTGGCAGTTCGCTGAACGTGCCTTCGGGCGGGGATCCGCGCCATACCATGCTGCTGGTGGGGGTCTATTACGTCCTCTACACGCTGAACCCGCGCATCCTGCTGAACACCGGGCTGACGCGGCCCTTTACCTGCATCGCGCCGGAAGGCACGGTGCTGAACCCGGTGGCGCCCGCTGCCGTGGGGATGCGGTCGCTGACCTGCGCGCGGTTGCGGTCGGTGATCTTCGGGGCATTCTCGCAGGCCATTCCCGACCGGATGCCCGCCGCGCCCGCCGGCAACAACTGCATCATCAACGTGATGACGCGGGACGAGCGCACGCAGAAGACGGTCATCGCTGCCGTGAACCCGGTGGTGGGCGGCGGCGGCGGCATGCCCTGGCGCGACGGCACCAACGGCTCGGGCGCGGACGCGGCCTATTTGAAGAACACTCCCATCGAGATCACCGAGACCGAGGTGCCGGTGGAATTCGTCCGCTACGGCCTTGCGCAGGACAGCGGCGGGGCCGGACGCTGGCGGGGCGGGCTGGCCACCGAGATGGCCTTCCGCGTCTTCGCCCCCGATAGCCGCATCACCGCGCGCAACCGCGACCGCAGCGTCTTCCGCCCCTGGGGGATCCTGGGCGGCAAGGCGGCGGGCCTGGCCGAGATGATCGTGAACCCCGGAACGCCCGAGGAACGGCGCACCGGCTCTGCCGACACCGCGATCCTTGGCCCCGGCGATGTGCTGATGATCCGTTCCGCCGGGGGCGGCGGGCGCGGCAACCCCTTCGAGCGCGAGGTCTGGCGCGTCGAGCAGGATGTGGCGCGGGGCTATGTCTCGGCCGATGCGGCGCGGCGCGATTACGGCGTGGTCGTCGGCGATGCCGATGCCACGGCGGCGCTGCGGGCGCAGGCGACGGAACACCAGGGGCATTTCCATTTCGGCCCCGAACGCGACGGTTTCGAGGCGCGCTGGACCCATGCCGCCTATGAGACCCTGACGGAGATCCTGGCGGCGTTGCCGATCCATTGGCGCTTCTTCGCCAAGACCGAGATCTTCCGCCGCATGGAGGGCAATGGCCCCGAGGCCGTGCACCGCGCCTTCGACGCCGTCTGCGCGCGTTTCCCCGACCTGCCGCGCCCGGCCCTTGCGCAGGCCGCGGAATGACCGGGCAACTGGTCCGGCTGGCCGAGACGGGGCGCGCGCCGGTCGCCTTCCGTTTCGACGGGCACGACATGACCGGGCTCATGGGCGACACGGTGCTGACCGCGATCCTGACCGGCGCCGGATCGCTGCGCCCGGCCGAGTTCGGGCCGGAACGGCGCGCGGGCTTCTGCCTGATGGGCGCCTGCCAGGACTGCTGGATCTGGGCCGAGGACGGCTCGCGCCTGCGCGCCTGCTCGACGCCGCTTGCGGCGGGGATGCGGCTGCTTTCCGAGGCGCCGCAAGGGTGGCCCGCATGACGCGGGTGCTGGTCGTCGGCGCCGGGCCTGCGGGCATCCGCGCGGCAGAGCGGCTGGTCCGCGCGGGCCTGCGCCCGGTCGTGGTGGACGAAGCCGCGCGGGCCGGCGGCCAGATCTATCGCCGCCCGCCCGAGGGCTTTACCCGGCCGCCGGAAAAGCTCTATGGCTCCGAGGCCGGGAAGGCGCGGGCGCTGCACGCGCTGTTCGACGGAATGGTGGCGACGGGGCAGGTGGATTATCGCCCGCAATCCTCGGTCCATGCGATCCGCGACGGGGTGGCGCATGTCGGCGCGGCACGCATTCCCCATGACCGGCTGATCCTGGCGACGGGGGCCACCGATCGCCTGGTCCCGGTGGATGGCTGGCAGCGTGCCGGGGTCTATTCCCTGGGCGCGGCGCAGATCGCGCTGAAGGCGCAGGGCGTGGCCATCGGGCGGCAGATCGTGCTGGCAGGATCGGGGCCGCTGCTGACCCTGGTGGCGACGCAGCTGCTGGCGGCGGGGGCAGGGGTCGCGGCGGTGCTGGACACCTCGTCCCTGGCGACGCAGATGCGGGGTGGCATCGGCATGGCCCTGGCCCGCCCGGCGGTGACGGCGCGCGGGCTGGCGATGCGGGCGCGGCTTGGACGGCTTTATCACGCCGGCGTCCGGCTGGAGCGGATCACGGACGACGCGGTGCATTGGCGCGATGGCAGGGGCCGGGCGCAGGTCACGGAATGCGACGCGGTGGCGCTCGGCTGGCACCTGCGGGCGGAAACGCAACTGGCCGATCTGGCAGGCGCGCGCTTTGCCTGGTCCGACACCTGGGCGCAATGGCTGCCGGTCGCGGACGAGATGGGCCGGGCGGGGCCGGGCCTCTATCTGGCCGGAGACGGGCTGCGCATCCTGGGCGCGGACGGCGCCGAAGTCGCGGGTGCCCTGGCCGCTAATGCCTGCCTGAACGACCTGGGGACCGCCACGCCCGGCACGCGCGCGCTGCTGCGCCGCGCCCGGCGGCTGCACCGCTTCGCCGCCGCGATGGCGCGGGCCTTTCCCTGGCCCTCGGGCCAGCTGGATGCGCTGCCCGATGCGGCTGTCCTGTGCCGCTGCGAGGGGATCACCTTGGGACAGATGCGCGATGCCGCAGGCCTGGGCGGGGCCGAGGCCAATCGCGTGAAATCCCTGGGCCGCATCGGCATGGGTCGCTGCCAGGGCCGCTATTGCCAGCTTGCCGCCGCTGCGCTGATCGCCCGCCACGCCGGTCTTGCTCCGCAGGAGGTGGGCCGGCTGCGCGGCCAGCCCCCGGTGCGCCCGGTGCCCGTCGGCGCGTTGCTGGAGGACTGACAGCATAATCTTCCGTGCCTCGGTGCGGCACGGTGATTTCTGCTGCCCGATGCGCCCCTTCGGCAGCTTTCGCCGGCCGCCCCGCGCCACCCTTGTCCCAACAGCCGAGGATGCCATGACCCTTGCCTTCGATCCCCTGTCCCTGACCCTGCCCGCAGGCCATTTCATCGACGGCGCCTATGTCGAGGACGAGGCGCGGCTCGAGGTGCGCGCCCCCTCCAGCGGCCGGGTGATCGGCCATATCCCCGTAGCCGATGCGGCCATGGTGGACCGCGCGGTGGCGGCGGCGCGGCGGGCGCTTGCCGTGTCGGGATGGGCGACCCTGCATCCCCGCGACCGTCTGCGCGCGCTGCATGCCTGGGCCGACCTGATCGAGGCCGAGGCCCCGGCGCTCGCCCGGCTGGAGGCGGTCTGCTCCTCCCGCCCGGTCGCGCATGTGGCCGCGGGCGACGTGCCGGTGACGGCAGAACAGATCCGCTTCTTTGCCGAATTCGCCGACAAGGAAGGCGGCGACCTGGTGCCCACGGGCGCGGGCAGCCTGGGCTTCATCGCCGCCGAGCCCTATGGCGTGGTCGGCGCCATCGCGCCCTGGAACTTCCCGATCTCGATGGCGGGCTGGAAGCTGGCGCCGGCCTTGGCCGCAGGCAATGCCGTGGTGCTGAAACCGTCCGAGATGACGCCCTGGTCCACGCTTTACATGGCCGAACTGTCGGTGCGCGCAGGCATTCCCGCGGGGCTGGTCAATGTCGTCCTGGGCGACGGGCCGGTCACCGGGGCGGCGATCACCGGGCATGCCGGCATCGACAAGGTCAGCTTCACCGGCTCGACCCGCGCGGGGGCGGCGATCATGGAGAATATCGCGTGCACCGGCATCAAGCCGATGACCCTGGAACTGGGCGGCAAAAGCCCGATGCTGGTGTTCGACGATGCCGATGTCGACCTGGCCGCCACCTGCCTGGAGCGCGGCATCCTGCCCAATGCCGGCCAGTTCTGCGTCGCCGGATCGCGCATCATCGTGCAGCGCGGCATCGCCGATGCGCTGGCCGAGCGGCTGGCCGACCGCTTTGCCAGGCCGCGGCCGGCGCCGACCTGGGCGGAAAGCCCCGGCTTCTCGCCCATCATCTCGGACCCGCAGCTGCGGCGGATCGACGGCATCGTGCAGGCGGCGCGGGCGCAGGGCGGCGAGATCCTGTGCGGCGGCACCCGCTTCGATCACGAGGGCAGCTTCTACCGGCCGACCCTGATCGGCGGCGTTTCGGCCGACAATCCCGCCGTGACCGAGGAAATCTTCGGCCCGGTCGCCACCTTCCAGACCTTCGACACCGAGGAGGAGGGGCTGGCCCTGGCCCAGCACCCGACCTATGGCCTTTGCGCCGGGCTGTTCACCCGCGACCTGTCCCGCGCCCTGCGCCTGACCCGGCGGCTTGAGGCGGGGACGGTCTGGGTCAACCGCTATGGCCGGTCGCGCGACCATATCCTGCCGACCGGCGGCTGGAAGGCCTCGGGGCTTGGCAAGGATCTGGGACGCGAGGCATTCGCCGCGAACCGCCGCACGAAATCGGTGCTGATCGACATCTGAAGGAGAAGACCATGACCGCCCACAAGATCGCGCTGATCCCCGGCGACGGCATCGGCGTGGATGTGACCGACGCCGCGATGCAGGTGCTGGACGCCGCCGCCGCGCGCTTCGGCTTCACGCTGGAACCGTCCCGCTTCGACTGGTCCTGCGAGACCTGTCTGGCGACCGGCCGCATGATGCCCGAGGACGGGATCGAGCAGCTGCGCCCCTTCGACGCGATCTATCTGGGCGCGGTCGGCTGGCCCGCCACGGTGCCGGATTCCGTGTCGCTGCACGGGCTGCTGCTGCCGATCCGCAAGGCCTTCGACCAATATGCCAACATCCGTCCGCACCGGCTGCTGCCCGGCGTGGAAGGCCCGCTGAGGGCGGAAGGCTTCGACATCCTCTGCATCCGCGAGAACACCGAGGGCGAATATTCCGGCGCCGGCGGCCGCGTCCACCAGGGCCGCGACAACGAGGTCGCCACCGAAACCGCGATCTTCACCCGCAAGGGGGTCGAGCGCATCATCCGCTTCGGCTTCGAACAGGCGCGGGCGCGGCGCGGGCACCTGACCTCGGTCACGAAATCCAATGCGCAGAAATATTCGATGGTGTTCTGGGACGAGGTGACGCAGCAGGTTGCCGCCGAATATCCCGACGTGACCGTCAGTCCCATGCATATCGACGCCATGGCCGCCAAGATGGTGATGGCGCCGCAGGATCTGGACGTGATCGTCGCCTCGAACCTGTTCGGCGACATCCTGACCGATCTGGGTGCGGCGATCCAGGGCGGCCTGGGCTTCGCGGCCTCGGCCAATATCTGCCCCGACCGCAGCGGCCCGTCGATGTTCGAGCCGGTGCATGGATCGGCCCCCGACATCGCGGGCAGGAACCTTGCCAATCCCATCGCCGCGATCTGGTCGGGGGCGATGATGCTGGAGCACCTGGGCGAGAAGCCCGCCGCCGATGCGGTGCTGGCCGCCATCGAATCCGCCACCGCCCGGGGCATCGGCATCCGCCCCGGCTTGCACGGCACCGATGCCATTACCGCAGCCGTCCTGGCCGCGCTGGAGGAACACGCATGAACCAGATGACCGATTTCGGCCCGCAGTTGAACGATCCCGGCCTGTTCCGCCAGGCCGCGCTGATCGACGGCCAGTGGATCGCCCGCCCCGACATGGAGGTAATGAACCCCGCCACCGGCCGCGCCATGGGCACCATGCCCGACTGCACGGCAGATGAAACCGCGCAGGCCATCGCCGCCGCGGAACGCGCCATGGTGGCCTGGCGCAAGCGCACCCATGCCGAGCGCGCCGACCTGCTGATGGGCTGGTATCAGCTGATGCTGGACCACGCCGACGACCTGGCGCAGATCCTGACCGCGGAACAGGGCAAACCCCTGGCCGAGGCGCGGGGCGAGGTGCTTTATGGCGCCTCCTTCCTGCGCTGGTTCGCCGAGGAAGCGCGGCGCATCAACGGCAAGATCATCCCCTCGCCGGTGCCGGGCAAGAAGGTCTTTGCCATGAAGGAGCCGGTGGGCGTCTGCGCGATCATCACGCCCTGGAACTTTCCCATCGCGATGATCACCCGCAAGGTGGCGCCGGGGCTGGCGGCGGGCTGCACGATGGTGGTGAAGCCGTCGGACCTCACCCCCTATTCGGCGCTGGCGCTTGGCGTGCTGGCCGAACGCGCGGGCATCCCGGCGGGCGTCATCAACATCATGACCGGCCGCCCCGAGGCGATCGGCGCCACGCTGACCGCCAGCCCGGTGGTGCGCAAGCTGTCCTTCACCGGCTCGACCCGCGTCGGCGCGCTGCTGGCCGAGCAATGCGCGCCGACGCTGAAGCGCATGTCGCTGGAGCTGGGCGGCAACGCGCCCTTCATCGTCTTCGACGATGCCGACCTGGACGCGGCGGTCGAGGGCGCGATGCTGTCCAAGTTCCGCAACGGCGGGCAGACCTGCGTCTGCGCGAACCGGATCCTGGTGCAGTCGGGCATCCACGACGCCTTCGTCGCGGCGCTGGCGAAGCGTGTCGATGCGCTGCAGGTCGGCCCCGGCACGGCCGAGGGCACGACCATCGGCCCGATGATCAATGGCGCCGCCATCGCCAAGATCCGCGCCCATGTCGAGGACGCGCTGTCCAAGGGCGCGACCCGCGCCACCGCCGCGCGCGATCTGCCCGATGCCTATGCCGATCCGGTGGTTCTGGTCGGCGCCACGACCCAGATGCAGCTGGCCGCCGAGGAAACCTTCGGCCCCGTCGCCCCGATCTTCCGCTTCGAGACCGAGGAAGAGGCTCTGGCCATCGCCAACGGCACGCCCTTCGGCCTGGCCGCCTATTTCTTCACCCGCGACATCGCGCGGGCCTTCCGCGTGGGCGAGGCCTTGGAGTTCGGCCTTGTCGGGCTGAACACCGGCGCGGTCAGCCATGCCGAAACGCCCTTCGGCGGCGTCAAGGCCTCGGGCCTTGGCCGCGAGGGAGCGCAGGACGGGATCGAGGAATATCTGGAAACCAAGGCGTTCCATTTCGGCGGGCTGTAAGGCCCGCCCCTTCTCGAAACGCTGTCACACCCCATGAAAGGGCGAGCGGCCTGTAGGGTGGGGTTTCACCCACTTTTTGCCGGGCGCGCGGTGGGGTGAAACCCCACCCCAAGGCCTGCGCCCAAGGCCCGCCGTCACAACCCCAGGCACAGCCGATAGGCATCCAGGATCGAGGCGTGCAGGTCGCGGCTGGCAACGGCATCGCCGATCCGGTGCAGCGCGAAACCTTCGCCTGACTCGTGCAACTCGGTGAACAGATCGTCCAGCGGCAGGGTGCCGTGTTCGACGACCACCTGCGCGGCGTCCAGGCTGCGTTTCGCCCCCGTCATCTCGTTGCGCAAGGTGGCGCGCAGCCGGTTTCCCCGGCGCTCGACCCGGATCAGCGCGAGATCGGTCAGGGTGGCGAGGCCCGCCTGATAGAAGCGTTTGCGGAAGCTGGTGGCGTCCTGATAGGGCATCTCGGTCGCCGGGACCGCGTCGGGAGTGGCAAGGGTGACGGTCCGCCCGGCATCGGCCAGCTTCAGCGCGCAGGACGGCGCTGCCTGCCGCCCGGTGCCGTCATAGACCAGCACCTCGCCCTGGGCCGCGACCGCGCCGGTCAGCAGATCCCAGGTGCTGTGGCAATGCTCGGCCCCCTCCAGCCAGTCCAGGTCGGGAATGCCGCCGGTCGCCACGACGACGATGTCCGGCGCCTCGGCCAGGATGTCGGCCGCCTCGGCCCAGGTGTTCAGGCGGACATCCACCCCCAGCCGGCCCAGTTCGCTGCGCCGCCAGTCGATGATGCCCAGCAGGTCGCGGCGCCCCGGTGCCTTGGCCGCCACCAGGATCTGCCCGCCAAGGCGCGCCGCTGCCTCGATCAGGGTGACGCGGTGGCCGCGTTCGGCCAGCACGCGCGCGGCCTCCATCCCCGCCGGGCCGCCGCCCACGACAATGGCGCGGCGCGGCGCAGGGGACCGGGGGATCGCGTGGCCCAGGGTGGTTTCGCGCGTGGTCGCGGGGTTATGGACGCAATGCGCCTTGCGATACAGGCAATAAGAGGCGCCGACGCAGGGGCGGATGCGATCCTCGACCCCGGCCGCGATCTTGGCGACCAGATGCGGGTCGGCGATATGGGCGCGCGTCATGCCGACCAGATCCGCGATCCCGTCGCGCAGCACATGGCGCGCGGTGGCCACGTCGCGGATGCCGCCCGCGTGCAGGACCGGCAGCGACACCGCCTGCCGGAAGGCGCGGATATGCGCCAGATAGGGGGCTTGGGGCTGGAACATGCCGGGCATGTTGTCCTCGGTCAGCAGCAGGTCGCTGTCCATGCGGCCATAGATGCAGTCGAACAGATCCACATGCCCCTCGGCCTGGATCATCCGGGCGATCTCAAGGGCTTCGTCGGCGGTCAGCCCGTCCGTGCCGCCTTCGTCGACGACATAGCGGATGCCCACCACGAAATCGTCGCCCACGGCACGGCGGACCGCCTCGTGCACCATCAGCGCGAAGCGGGCGCGGTTGGCAGCCGATCCGCCGAAGCCGTCGGTGCGACGGTTGGTGCGCGGCGACAGGAACTGGCCGATCAGGTGCCCGCCGGTCAGCGTCTCGACCCCGTCCAGCCCCGCCTCCTGGCAGCGCCGCGCGGCGGCGGCGAAATCCGCGATCACCCGGTCGATATCGGCGCGGTCCATCTCTTTCGGAAAGCTGCGGGTCCGGGTCTCGCGCACCCGGGACGGCGCAATGGCCGGCAGCCAGGCGCCGCCAAGCGCCGTGGCCCGCCGCCCCAGATGCGAGATCTGGCACATGATCGCCGCCCCCTGGCCATGGATCCGGTCCGCCATCGCCGCCAGATGCGGGATGACCGCGTCATCCGCCAGGTTCAGCTGCCCCCCGCCCCAGCTGGAATCGCGCGAAATCATGGCCGAGCCGCCGATCATCGTCATGCCGATGCCGCCCCTGGCCTTCTCCTCGTGATAGGCCATGTAACGCTCCCCCGGCATTCCGCCATCGTCCAGCATCGAGGCATGGCTGGTGCTGACGATGCGGTTGCGCAGGTCCAGCCCCCGTAGGCTGAAGGGGCGAAGAAGCGGGTCGGCTGATCGGGCGTCGGGGGCGAACATTTGCATGCTGTGATCCTGTCTGCAGCGGCACGTTGGGGCGCAAGCCGCCCCCTCAACCTGCCTAGATGCCGTAATGGGCCAGCGTTCCTCTGGTGGCCATGAAGGTGGCTGTCCCTCGGGGTGATGATGTCGGAAACGGGGTCCGTTGGTTTCGGCCCCAGGCATCAGACGGGGAACAGCCATGGACTTATTATGCAGGAATCGACGTGTCGCTGGAACAGAGCAGTGTTTGCGTGGTGGATGCGTCTGGTAAGATCATGCGCGAAACGAAAGTGGCGAGCGAACCGGGGCATTCTCGCGGCACTTCGCCGAACTTGGATTTCCAGTCGCCAGGATCGGTCTCGAGGCAGGCCCTCTGTCGCAATGGTTGCGTGAGGGTCTGGTCGTCAAAGGTTTTGACGTGGTGTTGCTGGAAACGCGGCATGCGAAGGCTGCGCTGTCGGCGATGACGGTGAAGGCGGACCGCAGGGACGCGCGTGGAATCGCGCAATTGCTGCGCATGGACTGGTGCCGCCCTGTGCATGCGAAGTCGGCAGATGCCCAGGCGACGCGGGCGTTGCTGGTCGGCCGCGAGCTGTTGCAGGCCAAGCTGCGCGATGTCGAACCCAGCATCCGCGGCATGCCTCACGTGGCTACGGGCTCAAGGTCGGCGAGGTAAGCCACGGGTGTTTCGAGGCCCGTATTCGCGAGCTCATCGAAGGGCATGACATGCTGGCGACGGTCATCGGTCCGATGCTGAAGGCGCGCGCCGCCTTGTGGGAGGAATTAACCCGGCTGCACCCTGCGATGTTGAAGATCGCCCGTGTCGATCCTGTCTGCCATCGGCTGATGAGTCTGCCTGGTGTCGGAGCCTTGGTTGCGCTGACCTATCGCTCTGCGGTTGACGATCCAGGGCGGTTTTCCAGGTTCCAAGCCGTTGGTGCCTACCTCCGATTGCTGCCCGGAAAATATCGGTCGGGCGAGACCGACAGAGATGGCGGTATCACCAGGGTCGGTGACGGCATGGTGCGTAACGCGCCTTATGAAGCCGCGCATATCATGCTGACGCGCGCCTCAAGGTTCGCTTCATCTCCGAGATCCGCCGCATCGTCGGTGCGCATCTGCTGCGGGTCGCGCCAGATTACCTCGACACCCGCCACGCCACCGATCTGCTGATGCTGGACGGCCGGGACATGCGCATAGCCGCCAGGGTGCAGCGCCATGGCTATGCCGGCAGCTATCCCTGCGACCTCACTATCCGCTCGCGCCGGCCCTCGGGCAATCCGACCGGACTGGCCAAGATTGTGAACGGCGAGGGCGACTGGCTGTTTTATGGCCACGCCAATGCCTCCGGGACGGGGTTCGACCTGTGGTGGCTGCTGGACCTGCGGGCCTTCCGGGCCGGGCTGATCCGCCACGCCTCGAACGGCTATCCGACCGAGCCTGCGCAGATCGACGGCATTCGGAAAAGCTCAGCCAGAACCGATTGGCCTTCTCGGCCATCCTTATCGCCACTTGATGGACACCGCATCGGAATAGCCCCCGTCACGGCTGGCCTAACCGCTCCGGGTTTGAAATGATGCCTGCCGCTTCGGCCTCTGGAACGGGCGCGAAGGCTCCTAGTTGTGCCCCGAAGCTGACACCTCGATCCGGCTCGCTTCCGGGCTACACGGGTCGCTGAACGTCCAGCGAAATCCAGCGGCATCTTTTTTCGGGTGTGGGGGCGAGCGTGGGGTGGCACGCGGCGGCATTCGTCTAACCGGCTGATATTACATCGAAATGTGCGAGAGAATTGGTGGAGCCAAGGGGAGTCGAACCCCTGACCTCTTGAATGCCATTCAAGCGCTCTACCAACTGAGCTATGGCCCCACCGGAGGTCTCGGGCGGCGTCTCCGGCGCCCGTGTGAGGCGTCGTATAGGAGGGGGCGCCGGCGGGTGCAAGCGGAAAAATACGGCATCGGGGAAAAATTCTCGCGCTGTCCGCCAAGCCCAATAATCATGGCGGTTTTCCTGGAAAACCCGCGGTTCAAAACCCTGCGTGGGCAGGCGCGCGGCTGCCCCGAGATCGTGCCGCGAACCCCGCCAGGACGGTTTGCCCCTTGCGGTTCCGGGCCGCAATCGGGGCAGTGCCGGGGCCGGCCCCGGTCCGGCGCCGATGCCTGTCCTGCCGCGGGCGACCTGTTCAGAAGACGGGGGCGACTGCGCCGTCCCCCATGGTCAAGGTGGCGATGCCCATCGCTGGCCGGGCGGCTGGCGCGGATGGCGGATTCGCGCGGCAATCACGCCGCCTGATAAGGATCCGCCGCGGCGGCCGGGCGCCTGGCAAGGCTGCCCCTCAGCCCCGGCCGTGCGGCTCCTGCCAGTCGATCAGCGGGTTGATCGGGATGATGCGATGCGGGTTTATCGTGTCGTGGCTATAGTGGTAATGGCGCACGATATGGTCGAAATGCACCGTCTCGGCCACGCCGGGCCATTGGTAAAGCTCGCGCGTCCAGCCCCAGAGGTTCGGATATTCCCGCAGCCAGCGCCGGTTGCATTTGAAATGCGTGTGATAGACCGGGTCGAAGCGCAGCGCGGTGGTGAAAAGCCGCCAATCCGCCTCGGTGATCCGCGCGCCGCAGAGATAGCGGTTGGCGGACAGATGACCCTCGAGCCAGTCCAGCGTCTCGAAAAGCGGGCCGACCGCCTCGTCATAGGCCGCCTGCGATGTGGCGAATCCGGCCTTGTAGACGCCGTTGTTTACCCGGTCGTAGATGCGTTCGTTCATCGCGTCGATCCGGTCCAGCAGCTCGGCCGGGCAGTAATCGTCCTCATTCCCGGTCAGCCTGTCGAAGGCCGAATTGAACATGCGGATGATCTCGGCGCTTTCGTTGCTGACGATGGTCTGCTGCGCCTTGTCCCACAGCACCGGCACCGTCACCCGGCCCGAGGCTTTCGGATCCGCCCTGAGGTAGAGGTCGCGCAGATAGGGCAGGCCGTAAAGGCGATCCCCGGTCGCGCCGGGGAAATCGGTGGCGAAGGTCCAGCCCTCGGACAGCATGTCGGGATGCACGGCCGAGACGCCGATATGCGGCTCCAGCCCCTTGAGCGCGCGAAAGATCAGCGTGCGATGCGCCCAGGGACAGGCATAGGAGACATAGAGGTGATAGCGCCCGCTTTCGGGGCCGAAGCCGCCCTTGCCGCTGAGGCCGGGGCGGCCGTCCGGGGTGATCCAGTTGCGCCAGGCGGTCACGCTGCGCTGGAAGCGCCCGCCGCTGCTTTCGGTGTCATACCATTCGTCATGCCAGACGCCGTCGATCAACTGGCCCATGCCGCCCCCCCGCGTTTCCGTCCGGCCCAGCATAGCCGAGCGGGCAGGGCGGGCAACCGCCCGGTTCAGTTGCCCAGTTGCGCCTGCGCCCAGCCGGCGATCGAGGCGGCGTTCATGGCGCCCGATTGCCGCGCGATCTCGCGCCCGCCGCGATAGAGGATCAGCGTCGGGATGCCGCGGATACCCAGGGCGGCGGCGACCTGCGGCTCGGTCTCGGAGTTCAGCTTGATGAGCCGCATCTCGGGCTCCAGCATGCCGGCGGCGCGGGCGAATTCGGGCGCCATCATCCGGCAGGGGCCGCACCAGGGCGCCCAGACATCGACCAGCACCGGGATCGAGTTGCGGCCGACCTGGCGCTGGAACATCGCCCCTTCCACATCGGCGGGATGGCCGGAAAACAGCGCGTCGCGGCATTTGCCGCAGCGTGCCGCGCGCGCGTCACGCTCGGGCGGCAGGCGGTTCGTGGCGCCGCAGGCGGTGCAGACGATCTGGCGGTCGGTGCCGGACATGGTCAACCTCGGGGTTCCGGGCAGGGCTGCCCCGATATATTCGCAGGCGCGTAGGTAAACAAGGCCCGCCCTGCCGGAGCCCTATCCGCCCCGCAAAAGCCGCGCCGCGTCGCCGTAACAGGCCAGCCCCGTTTCCTGCGCCGGGCCGGCATCCGGCCCCAGGTCGCGGCGCAGCTGGCAGATGGCCTCGTGCTGGCTCAGGAACACCTGGCCGGACAGGTGGCGCATGAAATCGCTGCGCCGCAGCCGGTCCATCACCGGCCCCTTGACCTCCGAGAGGTGCAGCTTGATCCCGCCCTCGGCCAGGCGGCGGTTGATCTCCTCGAGGCTTTCCAGGGCGCTTGCGTCTATGTCGTTGACCGCGGGGCACATCAGCACGACGTGGCGCAGGCGCGGCCGGTCGGCAACCAGCGCGGCGATGCGGTCCTCGAGAAAGCGGGAATTGGCGAAATACAGGCTTTCATCGACGCGCAGCGACAGGATCTCGGGCCAGATCAGCACCCGGTGACGGTCGACATTGCGGAAATGCTCGGTTCCCGGCACCTGGCCCACCACGGCGGAATGCGGCCGCGAGCTGCGGTAAAGCTGCATGACCAGCGACAGCAGCACCCCGGCGCTGATCCCAGGCTCGACCCCGACCAGCAGCGTGACCAGGATGGTCGCCGCCATGGCCAGGAAATCGCGCGGCGAATAGTCCAGCACCCGGCGGATGGCGGGGAAATCGACCAGCGACAGCACCGCCAGGATGATCGTCGCTGCCAGCACCGCCTGCGGCAGGTCGGCCAGCAGCGGCGTCAGGAACAGCGCCGCCAGCGCGATGCCGATGGCGGTGAACACTCCCGCCGCCGGGGTCTGCGCCCCCGCGTCGTAATTCACCACCGAGCGCGCGAAGCCGCCCGTGACCGGATAGCCCGCGCTGAGCCCCGCGGCGATATTGGCGGCGCCCAGCCCGATCAGCTCCTGGTCCGGGGCGATCCGCTCGCGCCGCCGCGCCGCCAGGGTCTGCCCGACCGAGACCGATTCGACGAAGCCCACGACCGAGATCAGCAGCGCCGCCGGCGCCAGCGCCGCCAGCAAATCAAGCGACGGGATGGGCAGCGACAGCCCCGGCAGGCCCTGCGGGATGGCACCGACCAGCGCCACGCCGCGCCCGCCCAGGTCCAGCGCCTTGGCCAGCGCGATGGAAACGGCGATGGCCAGGATCGGTGCCGTGCGCGCCAGCATGTCGGCCAGCCAGCCGGGCAGCCCGGCCCGCACCAGCCCGCGCCTGCCCCAGCGCCGCGCCGCGTAAAGAAAGGCCAGCGACCCGGCGCCGATGGCCAGCGTCCAGGGATTGGTCCGGGGCAGGCCGGCGAAAAGCGCGGGCAGGATCTCGGGCAGGGTCGAGCCGCCGCCGCCCAGGCCCAGCAGGTGCCGGATCTGCCCGGCCGCGATCAGGATGCCCGAGGCGGTGATGAAGCCCGACATCACCGGATGGCTCAGGAAATTCGCCAAAAACCCCAGGCGGAAGATGCCCGCCGCCACCAGCATCGCGCCCGAAAGCAGCGCCAGCGCCACGGCGGCGCTCAGCGCATCGGCCAGCCCCGCCTGCACCACCGGCCCGATGGCCGAGGCCGTCATCAGCGAGACCACCGCCACCGGCCCGACCGCCAGCACCCGCGAGGTGCCGAAGACCGCATAGGCGACCAGTGGCAGGATCGAGGCGTAAAGCCCGACCTCGGGCGGCAGGTTGGCCAGCATGGCATAGGCCAGGCTCTGCGGGATCAGCATGATGGTGACGATCACCGCGGCCAGCAGGTCGGCGCTCAGCAGCGCCCCGCCATAGCCGCGCGCCCATTGCAGCATGGGCAGGCGGTGGATCAGGTGCATCTGCGGCGGACCCTTTGCCCTGTTTTGACGATTGCGATTCCAGCGGCCATTGTTGCGGAGAAGAGGACGGGTTCTGGGTGGATGAGGCCGATGGCGGGGATGGCGCCGCCGGGGCAGAATCCCGAGAGCCCCCAGCCCAGGCCGAACAGCGCCGATCCGCCGACCAGGGCCGGGTCGATGTCGCGCCGCTCGGGCAGGTGGAAGCGCAGCGCCAGCACCGGCGCCGGCCGGCGCAGCACCAGCCGGTAGCCCGGCAGGGCCACCGCCAGCGCGCCGCCCATCACGAAGGCCAGGGACGGATCCCAGGCCCCGGCAATGTCGAAGAAATTCAGAACCTTCGCAGGGTTGGCCATGCCCGAGACCGCAATCCCCGCGCCAAAGACCAGCCCGATCAGCAAGGCCGACAGCAAGACCATCTCAGAACCCTCCCGCAAGATGGCGCGTGGCATAGACCGTGGCCCCGGTCGCCAGCATGAAGCTCAGCGTCGCCACCAGCGAGCGCGCCGACAGCCGCGCCAGCCCGCAGACCCCGTGGCCCGAGGTGCAGCCGCCGCCATAGCTGACCCCGATCCCGACCATGAGCCCGCTGAGCGCCGTCCAGCCCAGCGGCACCGGGCTGGAGAAATCCACCGCGACCCCGCCCAGCCGCACCAGCAGCAAGGGCGCCGCCACCGCGCCGGCCAGGAAGGCCAGCCGCCAGCCGCCGCCCGGCGCGAAGGCCCCGGCCAGGATCCCGGTCATGCCGGCGATGCGGCCGTGCAGCGCCATCAGCAGCACCGCCGCCAGCCCGACCAGCCCGCCGCCCAGCAGCGATTGCACAGGGGTGAACTCGGTGGTGAACGCGGTCATGCCCCGCCTCCGTCTTGATGATCCCCGTTCCCGCGGTCGCCAGCTTCGCGCCCCCCGCCTTCCAGGCCGCGGGTGATGCCCGGCAGCGCCCAGACCGGGCAGAAGCGCAGCGCCGCGGTCGCCAGCAGCACCAGCCCGGCCAGCGCCGCCGCCCCGCTCCATGCCGGCGACAGCCCGGCCAGCAAGGCCAAGAGCACCAGCCCGATGCCCAGCACCAGCCGCAGCGCCCGCTCGGCGGTTCCGATATTGATCCGCATCCTTCCTCCTCCGCCTCAGTCCCAGGGCGCCTGCAGCAGGTCCAGCGGGATCTTCAGGTAGCGCCGGCCGTTCGCCTCCGGCGCGGGCAGCCGGCCGGCATTGGTGTTGACCTGCAGCGCATGCAGGATCAGCTTGGGCATCGGCAGGGTGCGGTCGCGCGCCTGCCGCGCCGCCACGAACGCGGCCTCGGTGCGGTATCGCGCCATGTGGCTGTTCCTGGCCTTCTGCTCGGCCACGGTCGATTCCCAGGCCGGCGCCCGCCCGCCCTGGCAATAGTCGTGGCCGGTGAAGACCCGCGTCGCGTCCGGCAAGGCCAGGATCGCCTGGATCGAGCGCCACAGCGCATGCGCGTCGCCGCCGGGGAAATCCGCCCGCGCCGTGCCGCTGTCGGGCATGAACAGCGTGTCATGCACGAAGGCCGCGTCGCCGATCACATAGGAGATCGAGGCCAGGGTATGGCCGGGCGAGAACAGCACCCGCGCCGGGATCGAGCCGAGGCGGAAGGTCTCGCCCTCGGCGAAAAGCTTGTCCCATTGCGAGCCGTCGGCGGGAAAGTCCGGCCAGTTGTAGAATTCCTTCCACAGTTTCTGCACCTCGACCACCTTCTCGCCGATGGCGGTGGGGGCGCCGGTCCTGCGCCTGAGATAATCGGCGGCCGAGAAATGGTCGGCATGGGGATGGGTGTCGAGGATCCATTCCAGCGCGTAGCCCTTCTCGGCGATGAAGGCGAGGATGCGGTCGGCCTCGATGGTGGCGGTGGCGCCGGATTTCTCGTCATAGTCCAGCACCGGGTCGATGACCGCGCATTGGCCGGTCGCCGGATCGGCCACCACATATTGCACCGAGCCGGTGCGCGCCTCGTAGAAGCCGGTCACTTCGGGCGCGGGTGCCAGGGCCGCCGGGCCCGCATCGGAACCGGGTTCGGCCTGCGGTTCGGCCTGCGGTTCGGAACGGGTGGCGGGCCGGGTGTCGGAACCGGGATCGAGATCGAGATCGAGATCGGGTGTCGAGACCGGGCCGGCGGCCGAGGTCGGGGCATGGCGCATCGAATACTCCTCCTGCACGCAGATCGCGCGTCGCAATAAAGCATATTCAAGTATGCGAATATATGCAAGACCGCCGGAGGAGGGAAAGCTTGCGCCCTTGCGCTTGACGGCGGCAGGATCTTCGATTCTTCTGAAGAACCGGGGCGTCATCGTGCGGCGGCGCGCCTTCGCAGGGCTTGATTTCGCAGCATCTTGCGGAAAGGCAATGCCAGACTGGCGCCAGGAGTTCCAAAGCCAACGGGAGGAGAAGGGAATGAGGATCGGCTGCCCCAAGGAGATCAAGCCGCAGGAATTTCGCGTCGGCCTGGCACCCGCCGCCGCCGCCGAGGCGGTCATGCGCGGCCACCAGGTTCTGGTCGAGACCGGCGCCGGCCTGGGCTCGGGCTTCGCCGACGAGGATTACCTGGCCGCGGGGGCGCAGATCGCACCGGATGCGGCCGCGGTCTTTGCCGAGGCCGAGCTGATCGTCAAGGTCAAGGAGCCGCAGGCGCCCGAACGCGCCATGCTGCGGCAGGGGCAGGTGCTGTTCACCTATCTGCACCTGGCGCCCGATCCGGCACAGACGCGCGAGCTGCTGGCCTCGGGCGTGACCGCGATCGCCTATGAGACGGTGACGGATGCGCGCGGCGGGCTGCCGCTCTTGGCGCCGATGTCCGAGGTGGCGGGGCGGCTTGCACCGCAGGTCGGCGCCTGGGCGCTGCAAAAGGCCAATGGCGGGCGCGGCGTACTGCTGGGGGGCGTGCCGGGGGTCAGGCCGGCCAATGTGCTGATCATCGGCGGCGGCGTGGTCGGTGCCGCGGCGGCGCGGGTCGCGGTCGGCATGGGTGCCAACGTGACGGTGATGGACCGGTCGCTGCCGCGGCTGTCCTGGCTCGACGATCTCTTCATGGGCAAGCTGACTACCCAGCATGCCAGCGCAGCCGCGACCGCCGAGCTGATCCAGCGCGCCGACATGGTGATTGGTGCCGTGCTGGTGCCGGGGGCTGCGGCGCCGAAGCTGGTGTCGCGGGCGCAGCTTGAAACCATGCCGCGCGGCGCGGTGCTGGTCGATGTCGCCATCGACCAGGGCGGCTGTTTCGAGACCTCGCGCCCCACCACGCACCAGGATCCGATCTACGAGGTCGACGGCGTGATCCATTACTGCGTGGCCAACATGCCCGGCGCGGTGGCGCGCACCTCGACCCAGGCGCTCGGCAATGCCACGCTGCCCTTCCTGCTGGCCCTGGCCGACAAGGGCTGGCGCCGCGCGCTGGCCGATGACGCGCATCTGCGCGCCGGCCTGGCCACGCATGAGGGGCAGCTGACCTCGCCGCCGGTGGGCGAGGCGCTGGGGCTGGCGGCGATCACCCCCGACCAGCTGCTGGCCGGCTAGGGCTTCGCTGCGGCCCTAGCGCCAGAATCGCTTGGCATCGACGAAGGCCTCATGGGCTTCGGCGGCGGCCTCGATCAGGTTGCGCTTGTCGCGATCCGTGCCCAGGATCGCGGCCGCGGCGGGATCGCCGGCCAAGCCCAGCCGCTCGACCAGCGCCGGGGCGGCCGCCAGGTCGTTCAGCGCCCCCATGCGATCCTGCAACGCCTCGAGCGCGGCCAAGAAGCGCGCGGCCCGCCGCCTGCGGCGCTTTTCCGCATAAAGCGGCGCAAAGAACTCGGCGGCATAGCGCAGCTTCTTGGCGTCCTTGCGCAATTCGTGCCGGGTCTCGTCATCCACATCGGCAAGGCCGATGCCGTCCTTCTTGACCTTGCGGCGCAGGCGGTCGAGCGCGGCCGAGGCGTATTCGCGCAGGGGCAGGCCGCGGATCTCGGCGCCCGAGGGCTGCATGGTCCAGGGTCCGATGGCAAGGTATTCCGCCAGGTCAAGCATCAGCAGCCGCGCCCGGCGCGATTCCAGCATCCCGCGGGCCTGGTCATAGGCCGCCATCCGCGCCGGTTCCAGCCGGGCGCGCAACGCTTCCGGCCGGCAGCGCATGCGCAGCACGTCCAGGTCGCGCGCCTCGCCCAGCACCCCGGCAAGCCAGCGGGTTTCCCGGTTCAGCCGAGGGCCGGTCTCGTCCTGAAGCATCGGCCTGAAGATGGCAAAGGCCGAGCGCAGCCGGCGCAGCGCCACCCGTGCCTGATGCACGGCCTCGGGGTTTGCGGGGTCGACCAGCGGCTCGTTGAGCCGGAACTGCCGCAGGCAGGCGGCGCCGATCGCGCGAAACCCCTCTGCCGCCACCATGTCGCGATGCAGGGCGACCGGCGCCGCCTTGTGCATGTGCAGCACCGGCCCCAACAGGCGAAAGCCGTGATCCGCCTCGGTCAGGACGCCAAGGCGCAGCGGCGCGATCTCGTCCAGCCGGCGGGCCAGCGCGTAAAGGGCGGCGGGCGCGCCGTCGCGCAGCGCCAGCCGCAGCTCGCAGCGCGCCGAGCGGCGGTCGGCGGCCGTCACCTCGCCGCGGTCCAGCGCCAGCTCGATATCGGCGCCCTGCCAGGACAGGGTCCAGAGCTGCCGCCGGAGGCACAGGCCGAACAGCGGGCCGATCTCGGCGATCTTCGCCGGCGGAAGCGTGCAAAGCGGCGTGCGCTCGTCCAGCACCGGCCTGTCGGCCGCGACGGGCTGGCGCCATTCCGGCAGCACGAACAGATCGGCGGTGCTGCCTGTGGCCCTGACGGTCTGGACGCGCGCGGTTTCGCCCTCACTTTCGCCTTCGGTCAGGCTCAGCGTGAAGCCGGCGGTGGCCAGATCCCGGTCGGGCGTGTCGAAATAGGTGGCACGGACCGGCAGGACGGCCGGCTCGCCCGGCAGCAGGTCCGAGGCGCGCAGGGCCTCGGCCGCATCGGGTGCGATCTCGAGCATCAGTTCCGGCACGGAGACCATGGTTTTCTGTTGCGGCATTTCGACCTTCCATCGGGCGCTTCCAGACATCGTGCCGGCCCGTCCCGGAACGGGTGGCGGCAGATGCAGGATAACCGATGCCTGAAACACCTCCATGTCGGTTTTCGCCGAAACGCCGATAGCGCCGGGATCATCGGCAGGGATCGGGCGGGCTGACCAGGCCGTGACCGAAGACCTCGTCATGGCCGGCCTTGCCCAGGTCGCGCGCACTGGATCGCAGCCGGGCCCGCACCTCGGCCGGGGTCAGGTCCGGCTCCTTCTGCATCAGCAGCGCGGCGGCGGCGGTGACGAAGGGCGTCGCGAAGGAGGTGCCGGTCTTGGTGCGCGCCCCGCGGATCGAGGCGGCGGTCCAGACATCCACCCCCGGCGCCGCCAGGTCGATATGCCCGCCCCGGTTCGCCCGGCGATAGACCTGGGCGCGGCGGTCGACGGCGGTGACGGCGATCACCTGCGGATAGGCGGCCGGATAGGCCGGCTTCGCCGCCGGCCCGCCATTGCCCGCCGCCGCCACCAGCACGATCCCGGCCCGGTCCATGCGGCGGATCTGTTCGGCCAAGGCGTCGTTGGCCGGCCCGGCCAGGGACAGGTTCACGATCCGCACCCGCTGCGCGGCCAGGTAGTCCAGCGCCTCGACCAGCGCGAAGGCATCGGCGCGCTCGTCCTGGCGCTGCTTGTGAAAGGCATCGACGGCGATCAGCGGCGCCTGCGGCACCAGGCCCGGCGTGCGGCTGTCGGCACGCCCGACCAGCAGCGCCGCCACCGCGGTGCCATGCAGCCTGTCGGAATCCGCCGCCCCGTCGCCCGAGGCGATGCGGTGCAGGCTGATCTGTGCTGTCTCCAGCGCCTCGTGCCCGATGTTGAGCCCGGTATCCACCATGCCGATCCGGGGCGGCGTGCCGCAGCCCGTGCCATGCGCCGGCCATGCGATCATCTGCCGGGCCGGGCAGTCGGCACCCCGGCAGCCCGGCGCATTGCCCGGCCGGTAGTAATGGTTGAAATCGGCTGCCGTGGCCGAGCCCATGCCGCGCACCACCTCGCGCGCCTGCTCAAGGGGCATGGCGGCGGGCTTGCGCAGACGGTGCATCGGCTCGCCCGCGCTCAGCCGGGTCTCGTGCAGCACCTCGAAGCCCATGCCCTGCAACTGCGCCAGGTCGGCGGGCGCCAGGCCGCGCGCGATCACCTCGTCCGGCGCGCGCTGGGGCAGGGGTGCGGCCTGCACCCGCGGCTGGGCCGGCGGCGCCCTGCGGCGGCGCGGGGCGTCATCGTCGTCATCATCATCATCATCATCGTCGTCGTCGTCGTCGTCGTCGTCGGCCCAGGCGGCAGCGGGCGCTGTCCAGTCGGCGCCGGGGCGCAGGTCGGCCAGCAGCATGGCGGCCAGCACGGTCACGAACAGCAGCAGGCGCGGCATTTCCCTTCCTCCATGAAGCCGGTTTCTGGACATTCTACGCCCGACACATTCTATTATTCCCCGCCCAGGTCAACTTTCCCCCTCCGGAGGTCTTCATGGATGCGGCTTTCGGCGAAGCCCTGATCGCCCTTTTGCCGAACCTGCGGCGGTTTGCGCTGTCGCTGTCGCGCCGCGCCGATCTGGCCGACGACCTGGTGCAGATCACCGTCGAGCGCGCCATCACCCATGCCGCCGGCTTCGACCGCCGCGCGCGGCTGGAGCCGTGGCTGTTCCGCATCATGCGCAACGCCTGGATCGACCAGACCCGGCGGCAAAGGACCGCGGGCGCCCAGCTCGACATCTTTGAAATGCCCGAGGCGCTGCCGGTGGACCCGGCCCCGGCGCTCGAGGCGCATCTGATGCTGCAATCGGTCGAGGCGGCGATGGCCACCCTGCCGCCCGAGCAGCGCGAGGTGCTGCATCTCGTCTGCGTCGAGGAGATGAGCTATGCCGAGACCGCCGAGGTGCTGTCGATCCCGGTCGGCACGGTGATGAGCCGGCTGTCGCGGGCCCGGCTCGCGCTGGCCGGGAAATTGGGAATAGAATGACGGGTGGCGCGTATACGGCGGGCAACCCGGCGGGAGAACAGGCCCATGCAGATCGACGATGAGACCCTGATGGCGCTGGCCGATGGCGAGCTGGAGCCCGGCCGGGCCGAGGCGGTGCGCCGGGCCGTCGCGGCCGATCCCGAATTGCAGCGCCGCCTGCACCGCTTTGCCGAGACGCGGCGGCTGCTTGGCACCCTCAGGACCGGCGCCGCAGGCGAAGACCCGCTGGCCGGCATGATCCGTGCCGCTGCCTCTGCCGCGCCGGAGCCTGCGCCGCAGGCGGCACCGTGCCCGCCCGCACCCGCGCCAAGGGCTCCGGCCGCGAACCTGAATCGCAGCCCATGGCTGGCGCTGGCCGCTTCGGCCGCGCTGGCCGTCCTTGGCCTTGGCTGGTGGGAGTGGTCGGGACGGGGCGGCGAAGGGCTGCCGGGGGCCGAACTGGCGGCGCTGGACGAATTGCCCTCGGGCGAGGTGCGGGTGCTGGCGGACGGCACCGAGATCAGCATGATCGCCTCGTTCCAGCTGCCCGAGGGGCAGCTTTGCCGCGAATACGAAACCGCCCGCGAGCGGATGCTGCGCATCGTGCTGGCCTGCCGCGACGCGGAGGGCTGGCAGGCGCGCTTCGCCGCCCGGTCCGAGGCGGATGGCGCGGACTACCGCCCGGCCTCGGGTCCGGAAAGCATCGAGGCGACGCTTGCCGCCCTGGATGCGGGCGAGCCGCTGACCCCCGAGGACGAGGCGCTGGCCCTGCGCGCCCTGGCCGGGGAATAGATCGGCGGCGGCGGCGTAATCCTGCGGTGAGACCGCAAAGGAGAATGCCATGACCGCCCGCACCCTTGCCCCGACCCTGTCGCTTGCCGAACCGCGCCGGCTTGTGGTCGCGCTGCTGGCCACGGCCATCCTGGGCGCCGCCTGGGGCCTGCCCGCGACGCTGGAGGCAGGGGGGCGGATCACGCTGGCCGTCTCGGCGCTGGCAGTGCTGGGCTGGGTCGGCACCCGCCTGCCGGAATCGCTGGTGGCGCTGGCTGCCGTGCTGGCGCTGGTGCTGGGCGGCGTGCTGAGCGAGGTACAGCTTTTCGCCGCGCTCGGCAGCGAACTGATCTGGCTGCTGCTCTCGGCCTTCGTCATCGCCGCCGTCGCCAGGGATGCCGGGCTGACCCAGCGGCTGGTCGCGCCGCTGATGCGCCGGGGCCTGCGTTTCCTGCCCTTCGCCCTGCTGCTGACGCTGCTGGTGGCGGCGACGGCTTTCGTGCTGCCCTCGACCTCGGGCCGGGCGGCGCTGCTGCTGCCGGTCTTTGCCGCGATCGCCGGCGGCCTGCCCGATCCGGCGCTGCGAAAGCCGCTGGCGCTGCTGTTTCCGACGGCGATCCTGCTTTCCGCCGGAGCCTCGCTGATCGGGGCTGGCGCGCATCTGCTGGCCGCCGCCAGCATCCGCAGCGCCACCGGCTTGCAGCTGGGCTATCTGGACTGGGCCATGCTGGGCCTGCCGTTCTCGCTGGCCGCCAGCCTGGCCGGAACCGCGCTGATCCTGCTGCTGTTCGTGCCGCGCGCCCTGCTGATGGCGCCGCTGCCCCGGATCGAGACGCCGCAGCCGGACCCGGCGACCCGCCGCCGCCAGGCCCGCATTGCCCTGGTGCTGGCGGCGGTGGTCGGGCTGTGGCTGACCGCGCCGCTGCACGGCATCGGCATGGCGCTGGCGGCGCTGGTCGGGGCGTTGGTGCTGCTGACCCCGCCCTTCGCCACCCGCAAGCCCAAGGAGATCTTCCGCGCCGTCGATGTCGAGTTGCTGCTTTACATGGCTGCGACCGTGCTGATCGCCCAGGCGATGACCGCGACCGGGACGGATCGCTGGCTGGCCGGCCATGCGCTGGCCGCGCTGCCACCGGCGCTGACGGGGAGCCGCGCTGCGGTGGTGGCGCTGCTGGCCGCCGCATCGGTGGCGGCGCATCTGGCGATCACCTCGCGCTCGGCCCGCGCGGCGGTGCTGATCCCGGCGCTGGCGCTGCCGATGGCGGGCTGGGGCCATGATCCGGCGCTGATGATCCTGGTCGCAGTCATGGGCACCGGCTTTTGCCAAAGCATGATGGCCTCGGCCAAGCCGGTGGCGATCTTCGGCCATGCCGAGGGCGCGGGTTTCGCGCAGCGCGACCTGATGCAGCTGGCGCTGCCGCTGGCGCCGGTCGTGGCCGTGCTGCTGGTCGGCTTCGCCCTGCTGGTCTGGCCCGCGCAGTTGGAGCGGATGCGCGGCGGGGCGCGGGAAGCCCCCGTGGCGGCCTTGGCGGCGGCGGTCCCGGGCCCGGCGATTGCCGCCACCCGGCCCGCGCCCCGTCCCGAGCCCCGTCCCGTAGCCCAGCCCGAGCGCCCCCCGGCCGGGCCGCGCGATGTCCGCGCCATGGGCGAGTTGCAGCGGCTGCAGCACGAGGTGAACCGCGCCCTGCGCCCGGTGGGCCTGCGCATCACCATCCGATAAGACCCTTTCGGATCAAGGGGAAAGGGCGGCTCCGGCCGCTCTTTTCGCTTCCTGCCACGTATTTTTCGCATTGCGCCGGAATAATCCGCGGGCTTGGGCCGTAATCCCGCCAGACAACAGGAAAAAGGAGGCAGGATATGTCGCTGACCGTTCTGATCGCGCCCTCGGGGTTCAAGGAATCGCTTTCCGTCAACCAGGTGGCCGAGGCCATCGCCCGCGGCATCCGCCGCGCCGCCCCGCATGCCACCGTTTTGACGGCACCCATGGTCGATGGCGGCGAAGGCACGACCGAGGCGCTGATCGCTGCCACCGGCGGCCGCATGGTCGCCACCACCGTCACCGGCCCCCTGGGCCAGCCCGTGCCCAGTTTCTGGGGCATGATGGGCGGCGACGGCCCGCGCAGCGCGGTGATCGAGATGGCCGCGGCTGCCGGCCTGTCGCTGGTGCCGCGCGACCGGCGCGACCCGACGCTGACCACCAGCCGCGGCGTGGGCGAGCTGATCCTCGAGGCGCTGGACCATGGTGCGACGCGCATCCTGGTCGGCTGCGGCGACAGCGGCATCAACGACGGCGGCGCCGGCATGGCGCGGGCGCTTGGCGCGCGCTTTCTGGACGCCGAGGGGCGCGAACTGCCCGAGGGCGGCGGCGCGCTGGAGCGGCTGGAGCGCATCGATCTTGCCGGTCTCGATCCCCGGCTGGCGGGGGTGCGGATCGACGCGGCGGTCAACTGGCACAACATGCTGCTGGGCCCGCGCGGCGTGGCCCGCGTCTTCGGTCCGCAAAAGGGCGCCACGCCCGAGCAGGTCGAGGCGCTGGAACGCGGCATGACCCGCCATGCCGCCGCGATCCTCGCGGCCGCCAGGCGCGACGTGGCCGGGATGGCGGGGGCGGGCGCCTCGGGCGGGCTGGGGGCGGGGCTTGCCGGCCTTGCCGGCGCGACGCTGCATCCGCGCTTCGACATCATGCTGGACTATCTGGATTTCGACCGGCTGCTGGCCCGCGCCGACCTGGTCATCACCGCCGAGGGCGCGCTGGACGGGCAAAGCCCTTATGGCAAGGTGCCCTGTGAGGTCGCGCGCCGTGCCGAGGCGCTTGGCGTGCCGACCGTGGCGCTGGCCGGCACCATCGGCAAGGGCGCGCGCCAGACCTATGAACACGGGATCGCCGCCTATGCCTCGATCATGCGGCGCCCCTGTTCGCTGGGCAAGGCCATCGACGAGGGCGGCAAGCTGCTGCGCGCGGCGGCCGAAAACACCATGCGCATGCTGCTGGTGGGCCAGCGCCTGGCCTGGCGCGCCCGCGGCGCCTGAACATTGCGACTTGCGCTCCCGGCCGAACCGGCAGCCGGGATGCGCGGGGAACGGCCGCCCAAGGCCGCTCCGATCCTGCCGGTCCAACGCAAGTGACGGAGAAAGACCATGGCCAGCATTCGTGGCAATGACGACGACAACCGCCTGTTCGGCACCGGCCTTGCCGATCAGATATGGGGCATGTCCGGCGACGACACCATCTTCGGCTACCAGGGCAATGACAGCATCTATGGCGGCGGGGGCAACGACCGCCTGGATGCCGGCCAGGGTCATAACCGGGTCTGGGGCGGCGAGGGCAATGACGTGATCCTGGCCGGCGCCGGCAACGACACCATCGACGCGGGCAGCGGCAATGACGTGGTGCGCGCCGGCAACGGCAACAACCGCATCACCCTGGGCGAGGGCAACGACCAGGCCACCACCGGCAACGGCCGCGATCACATCGCTGCCGGCGACGGCAATGATGTCGTCCGCGCCGGCGCCGGCGCCGACACGCTGATGGGCGGCGAGGGCGATGACCGCCTGTTCGGCGAGGCCGGCAACGACCGGCTGTTCGGGCACGAGGGCAATGACACGCTGAACGGCGGCGGTGGCAATGATACCATGACCGGCGGCGAAGGGGCGGATGTCTTCGTCTGGAACGGCGGCCGCGACAGGATTACCGATTTCGACAGCGACGACGATCGCATCAACCTGTCGCATTACGCCCGGTTCGACGGTTTCGGCGACATCCGCGCCGCTGCCAGCCAGGTCGGCAACGATGTCGTCATCCGTGCCGGCAACGACCAACTGGTGATCGAGGACATCCGGCTGGGCCAGCTGGGCGGGGACGATTTCATCTGGTAGGCCGCCCGTTCCGGGCAGGCGCAGGCGGCGGCGCGGACGGATCTGCGCCGCCGTGGCGTCGCAGGCCGGCAGTCCCGGCCGGCTCAGGGCCCCGCATCATCGGCATGGCGTCCCGGCCCAAGACCCATGCCGCCGCCCATGCCGCCGCCCATGCCAGCGCCCGCCCCGCCGGTCCCGCCGCCGCCCTTGCCGCCTTCGCCACGCCCGCCCTTGGACGAGCTGCCGGCCTGGCGCGCCGGGCCTTGCAGCGGAATGGCGACATCCCGCGGCACCGGCGCAAGATCCAGCGCCTTGCGGATGAAATCGCGCAGCGAGACGACCAGTTCGGCGGTATGGGTCGGCCGGCCGGCGGCCATCTCGGCGGCGGCCTGGCTGGCCAGGCGCACCTGCTCCTCGGTGCCCAGCAGGATGATGTCCGAAAGCGCCGCCTCGACCGCGTCGCGGATGCGCCGGGCGCGATCCGAACCGGGGCCCTCCTCGCCCCCCGCCTCCTGCATGCGCTGCCGCAAGTCGCGCAGATGGGTCGGATCGACCAGCAGCTCTCCGGTGAAGGAACCGCCCAGCACCTTGTAGGCGGCGATCAGCGTGCGCAGCCGTTCGTTGATCTGCCGGTTCATGCGCTGCTGGCGCTGCTGGATGGTCAGCAGCATCAGCACCCGGATGCCGACGCCGATCAGCGTGAACAGCGCAAGGCCCAGCAGGGTGGTCAGGATCCCCTGCCAGGTGCTGAAGTCGAAATAGCGCATCGGCAGTTCCTCCGGCTGGCCGCGACCTGCCCGGCGGGCGGTCCATGGTCCCGTTTATCCCATCGCCTCGCCGCGATGCGCCAGAGGCTTTTCCGGGCAATGCCGCAATGGTCCGGACCGGCGGGTCCGGCCGCCGCCGCGGCGTTGCGCCACCGACCCCGAAACCGGCGCAGAACTGCCGCGGGGCGAGATCGGCATGATCGAGCTGTGCGGCCCGAACGTCTTCAAGGGCTATTGGCGCATGCCGGAAAAGACCGCTGCCGAGCTGCCCGGCGTGGCCGGATCCGCCGTCATCGGCCTGCCGCATCGCGATTTCGGCGAGGGGGTGACGGCGGCGGTGGTCCCGACCGGCAGCCCCGCCCTGGCCGAGGCCGAGCTGCTGACCGTGCTGAAGGGGCTGCTGGCGAAGTTCAAGCAGCCCAAGCGGATGTTGTTTCTGGACGAGCTGCCGCGCAATACCATGGGCAAGGTGCAAAAGAACCTGCTGCGCGACCGCTTTGCCGGGCTTTACGACGGGGCGGCGGAGCGTTGAGGGCGCGGCAGATCGGCGGCCTCTGCGCGGTGCGGCCCATGGCCCGACGCTCCCCGCGCTTGGCCGGCGCTGGCTGCCGGGGGATGCGAGAAGGCCGCCCCTTTCGGGACGGCCCAATGCTTCGCCAAAGGCGGGTCGTCGGCTTACATCATGCCGCCCATGCCGCCCATGTCGGGCATGCCGCCGGCCGGGGCCTTGGGCTCGGGCTTCTCGGCGATCATCGCCTCGGTGGTGATCAAGAGGCCGGCCACCGACGCGGCGTCCTCCAGCGCGGTGCGCACCACCTTGGCCGGGTCGATCACCCCGAACTTGAACATGTCGCCATATTCCTCGGTCTGGGCGTTGAAGCCGAAGGCCTTGTCCGAGGATTCGCGCACCTTGCCGGCCACCACGGCGCCGTCGACGCCGGCATTCTCGGCGATCTGGCGCATCGGCGCCTCCAGCGCGCGGCGGATGATGGCGATGCCGGCTTCCTGGTCCGAGTTCGCGCCGGCCAGGCCTTCCAGCGCCTTGGCGCCCTGCACCAGCGCCACGCCGCCGCCGACCACGATGCCTTCCTGCACCGCGGCGCGGGTCGCGTTCAGCGCGTCGTCGACGCGGTCCTTGCGCTCCTTGACCTCGATCTCGGTCATGCCGCCGACGCGGATGACGGCGACGCCGCCGGCCAGCTTGGCCACACGCTCCTGCAGCTTCTCGCGGTCGTAATCCGAGGTGGTCTCCTCGATCTGCTGGCGGATCTGCGACACCCGCGCCTCGATCTCGGCCTTCTCGCCGGCACCGTCGACGATGGTGGTGTTGTCCTTGTTGATCGAGATCTTCTTGGCGCGGCCGAGCATGTCGATGGTGACATTCTCCAGCTTCATGCCCAGGTCTTCCGAGATCACCTGGCCGCCGGTCAGGATCGCGATGTCCTGCAGCATGGCCTTGCGGCGGTCGCCGAAGCCCGGCGCCTTGACGGCGGCGATCTTCAGCCCGCCGCGCAGCTTGTTGACGACCAGCGTGGCCAGGGCCTCGCCTTCCACGTCCTCGGCCACGATCAAGAGCGGCTTTTGCGACTGGATCACCGATTCCAGCAGCGGGACCATCGGCTGCAGCGACGACAGCTTCTTCTCGTGCAGCAGGATATAGGCATCCTCCAGCTCGGCGATCATCTTGTCGGCATTGGTGACGAAATAGGGCGAGAGATAGCCGCGGTCGAACTGCATGCCCTCGACGACCTCGACCTCGGTCTCCATGCCCTTGTTCTCTTCGACGGTGATCACGCCCTCGTTGCCGACGCGCTGCATCGCCTCGGCGATCTGCTGGCCGATGAAGGCCTCGCCATTGGCCGAGATGGTGCCGACCTGCGCCACTTCCGAGCTGTCGTTGACCGGGCGGGCGGCGGATTTGATCGCTTCCACGACCTTGGCGGTGGCCATGTCGATGCCGCGCTTGAGATCCATCGGGTTCATGCCGGCGGCGACCGCCTTCATGCCCTCGCGCACGATGGCCTGGGCCAGCACCGTGGCGGTGGTGGTGCCGTCGCCGGCCTCGTCATTGGTGCGCGAGGCGACTTCGCGCACCATCTGCGCGCCCATGTTCTCGAACTTGTCGGAAAGCTCGATCTCTTTCGCGACCGAGACCCCGTCCTTGGTGATCCGCGGCGCCCCGAAGGACTTGTCGATCACCACGTTGCGACCCTTCGGGCCAAGCGTCACCTTGACCGCATCGGCCAGGATGTTCACGCCCTTCAGCATCCGGTCGCGCGCGTCGCTGTTGAACTTAACTTCTTTCGCAGCCATGTGCTCTGCTCCTTGAATGGGTTATCGGAAGGGGACGATCAGGCGATGATGCCCAGGATGTCGCTTTCCTTCATGATCAGCAGTTCTTCGCCGTCGACCGTGACCTCGGTGCCCGACCACTTGCCGAACAGCACGCGGTCGCCGGCCTTGACCGCGGGCGCGATCAGTTCGCCCGAATCCTTGCGCGCGCCTTCGCCCACGGCGATGATCTCGCCCTCGGCGGGTTTTTCCTTGGCGCTGTCGGGGATGATCAGGCCGCCCTTGGTCTTTTCGTCCGACTGGACGCGACGGACCAGAACGCGGTCGTGCAGCGGTTTGAAAGCCATAGTAGAACACTCCGGTGTTTCAGGTTGCAGTGTTGCAGCTGTTGGCACTCGGCTCGGGTGAGTGCCAATGGCAAACCATCTAGGCGCCTGCCCGCGGCCTGTCAACGGCCTGCAATCGGGAAATCCGCCATGAAATCCGCTTGACGGGCTTTCCGCGGCGCGGCTAGGCCCAAGGGGAAGCAGCGGGGGCGGAGCTTATGGTGGAACGGCGTCTGAAGGCCCTTGTCATTGCCGAGGCGGCGAACCCGGAATGGGTCTCGGTGCCGCTGGTGGGCTGGTCGCTGGCCCATGCGCTGCGCGACGTGGCCGATGTCCATATCGTCACCCAGGTCCGCAACCGCGATGCCATCCTGCGCGCCGGCCTGGTCGAGGGGCGCGACTTTACCGCCATCGACAGCGAGCGGCTGGCCGCGCCGATGTGGCGGCTGGCGGAAAGGCTGAGCATGGGCAAGGGCGTCGGCTGGACCATGAAGACCGCGGTCTCGACGCTGGGCTACGGCTATTTCGAGCGGCTGGTCTGGCGTGCCTTCGGCCCGGCGATCCGCGCCGGGCAATACGATGTCGTGCATCGGGTGACGCCGCTGACGCCCACGGCGAACAGCCGCATCGCGCCGCTTTGCGCCCGCGCGGGCGTGCCCTTCGTGCTGGGGCCGCTGAACGGCGGCGTGCCCTGGCCCAGGGGTTTCGACAGCGAGCGGCGGCGGGAACGGGAATGGCTGTCCTATGTCCGCGGCGCCTACAAGGCGCTGCCGGGCCGCGGCGCGATGCTGCGCCATGCCTCGGCCATCCTCTGCGGCTCGCTGCACACGCTGGGCGAGATCCCGGCGGGCTTCCGGGCCAAGACCGTCTGGCTGCCGGAAAACGCCATCGAGCCCGCGCGCTTCAGCCTGACCGCGCCGCAGCCCGGCACCTTGCCGCTGCGCGGCTGCTTCATCGGCCGGCTGGTGCCCTACAAGGGCGCCGACATGGCGATCGAGGCGGCGCTGCCCCTGCTGCGCGATGGCCGCATGGTGCTGGACATCGTCGGCGACGGCCCGCAGGCCGGGGCGCTGCGCGACCTGGTCGCGCGCGAAGGCGTTGCCCAGGCGGTGCGGTTCCACGGCTGGTTGCCGCATGCCGAGGTGCAGGGCGTCGCGGCGCGGGCGCAGCTTCTGGTGTTTCCCTCGGTGCGCGAGTTCGGCGGCGGCGTGGTGCTGGAGGCGATGGCGCTTGGCGTGGTGCCGGTGGTCGCCGATTACGCCGGGCCGGGGGAACTGGTCGACGATGCGACAGGCTTTCGCATTCCGATGGGCCGCCGCGCCGCGCTGGTGGCGGGGCTGCGCGAGCGGCTGGAGGCCATCGCCGCCGATCCGGCGGTGCTGGGCGTCATGGCGGCGGCGGGGCAGGCCCGCGTCATGCGCGACTTCACCTGGGCCGCCAAGGCCGCGCAGGTCGAGCGCATCTGGCGAGCGGTGATCGCCGGGGCGCCTTTGCCGCAGGAATTGCCGCTGCCGCGCTAGGCTGGCGCGTTGCCCGCACCCGTGCCATGCTGCACGCCACGCTGATGCAGGAACCGACTCCATGCGCCTTACGCCGATCCTGACCGCCCTTTTTGCCGCCGTGACCCCGGCCTTGCCGGCCGCGGCGCAGGATTGCATGGGACAGAACCTGTTCGAGCGCATGCCGCCCGAGCGGCTGGCCGAACTGCACGCGGCGGCCGAGGGCGTGCCCTATCGCCATGGCCTGTTCTGGCAGGCCGAGAAGGGCGAGCAGCGGGTCACTCTGCTGGGCACCTATCATTTCGCGGATCCGCGCCACGATCTGACCATGGAGCATTTCGGCCCCGAGATCGACGAGGCCGCCCTGCTGATGGTCGAGGCCGGCCCCGAGGAGGAGGCGAAGCTGGCCGAAGCCATGGCCTCGGACCCGTCGCTGCTGGTCGATCCCGAGGGGCCGACCCTGCCCGAGCGTTTCAGCGACGTCGAGTGGAAGTCGCTTTCGGCCGCGCTCGAGGCGCGCGGCCTGCCGGCGGTGATCGCCAGCCGGCTGCGGCCCTGGTATGTGGCGGTCATGCTGGGGGTCTCGCCCTGCATGATGCGGGTGATCGAGGAAAAGGGCGATCCCGGAGGGCTGGATCACCTGCTGGTGGAGCGCGCCGAGGCCGCCGAGGTGCCGGTCCGCGCGCTGGAGCCCTGGGATACCGTATTCACCCTGTTTGCGGGCATGACCTCCAAGGAGGAGGAGGACATGATCCGCGCCGCCATGCCCGCCGCCGAATATGCCGACGATTACGCGGTGACGCTGGCGGACGCCTATTTCTCGGGCGACAGCTGGCTGATCTGGGAATTCGGCCGCTTCGACGCCTATGACAATTCCGGCCTGACCCGGGCCGAGGTCGATGAGCAGATGCGGCTGGCGCAGGAAAAGCTGATGGACCGGCGGAACGAAAGCTGGATCGAACCGATTGAACAGGCGGCGGCCGAGGCGGCCGGGCAGGGCAAGGGCCTGGTGATCGGCTTTGGCGCGCTGCACCTGCCGGGCGAGCATGGCGTGCTGCGGTTGCTGGAAAACAGGGGCTGGAACATCAGCCCGATCACGGTGGAGGGGATGGGCGATGGCGGATGAGCTTTGGCGCGAGGAACGCGAATTCTGGCTGGCGGGGGTGGCCGAGGCAGCGCGCAAGCTCGACGGCTCCTGCCTGATGGCCTTTCGGCCCACCGGCATCATGGACCGCGCCGCGGTGATCGCCGCGCTGCAATCCGCGCCGCGCTGGCAGGAAGTCACCATGGCCGAACGGGCCAGCATCGAGACCGACGAGGTCTGCGTGCTGGCCTATCGCGCCACCGCGCGCCGCGCCGGGGCCGAGACCTATCGCGCGCTTTGCACCACCACCTGGATCCGCCGCGCCGGCGACTGGCGCATCCTGCAGCACCAGCAGACCCCGGTCTGATCCCCGCCCGGCCGGACCCCGCGCGGCGGGCAAGGCGGCCCGGGCCGCGGTGCCGCCCGTCGATAGACATTGCCGGGCCGCGCCCCTATAACCCCGGCGAATTTTCCGCCCAAGCTTCAGGGGATCCCCATGATCAAGGTTTTCGGCCACAAGGCCCCCGACACCGATTCGACCGGCTCGCCCATCATCTGGGCCTGGTATCTGTCCGAAGTCCGCAAGACCCCGGCCAAACCGGTGTTGCAGGGCGAGCCGAACACCGAGGCCGCCTGGATGCTGGCGAAATGGGGCCTCGAGATGCCCGAGATCATCGCCGATGTGGCGCCGGGCGAGCAATGCGTGGTGGTGGACACCAACAACCCCGCCGAGCTGCCCGATTCGCTGGCCGAGGCCGATGTGATCGAGATCATCGACCATCACCTACTGGCCGGCGGTATCAAGACCCGCCTGCCGATCAACATCACCATCCGCCCGCTGGCCTGCACCGCGACGATCATGCACGACCTGATCGGCGACGAGGATCTGGCCCGCGCGCCCCGTGCCATCAAGGGCGCGATGCTGACCTGCATCCTGTCGGACACGCTGGAGTTCCGCAGCCCGACCACCACGCCCCACGACCGTTTCGTGGCCGAGAAGCTAGCCAGGGATCTGGGCGTCTCGATCTCCGAATACGCCGCCGAGATGTTCGCGGCCAAGTCGGACGTATCGGCCTTTACCGAGGAAGCCCTGCTGCGCATGGACAGCAAGGAATATGAGCTCGGCGGCAAGCAGCTGCGCGTCTCGGTGCTGGAGACGACCGCGCCGCAGGTGCTGCTGGACCGCAAGGCGGCGCTGATCGCCGCCATGCCGGCCGTCGCGGCCGCCGACGGCGCCGACGAGGTGCTGCTGTTCATCGTCGATATCCTGAACGAGGAGGCCACCCTGCTGGTGCCGAACGATTTCGTCCGGCAGGTGGCCGAGAAAAGCTTCAACGCGACGGTTTCGGGCGACAGCGTGGTCCTGCCCGGCATCATGTCCCGCAAGAAGCAGATCATCCCGGCCCTGGCCGTCTGAGCGAAGGACCGTTCCATGACGCAGATCATCCGCGCGCTCGACGAGATCGCCCCGAATTACGACGTCCTGTTCTGCGATCTCTGGGGCTGCCTGCATAATGGCGTCGCCGCCTTCCCGGCCGCGGTCGCCGCCTTGCAGGCCTTTCGCGCCCAGGGCGGGCGGGTGGTGCTGCTGACCAATGCGCCGCGGCCGCAGCAATACGTGGCCGCGCAGCTCGACCGCATGGGCGTGCCGCGCGATGCCTGGGACGCCATCGTCAGTTCGGGCGACGCCGCGCAGGACGCCATGTTCGCCGGCGCCGTCGGCCGCCGGGTCTGGGCCATCGCCCAGCCCAAGGACGAGGGCTTCTTCACCGACATCCCCGAGGAATGGCAGGACGCCCCGGCCATCGAGCGCGTGGCGCTGGACGAGGCCGAGGGCATCGTTTGCTGCGGGCTCTTCGACGACCTGGTCGAGGTGCCCGAGGATTACCGCGCCCGGCTGATGCTGGCGCGCGAACGCGGGCTGAAGCTGCTTTGCGCCAATCCCGACGTGGTCGTGGACATGGGCGAAAAGCGTCTCTATTGCGCCGGGGCGCTGGCCGAGCTTTACGAGGATCTGGGCGGCACCTCGCTGTATTTCGGCAAGCCGCATCCGCCGATCTACGACCTGGCGCGCCGCCGGCTGGGGCTGGGCGAGGATGCCCGCATCCTGGCCATCGGCGACGGCATCGCCACCGACATCGCCGGCGCGGCGGGCGAGGGGCTGGATGCGCTGTTCGTCACCGGCGGCCTCGGCTTCGACCAGTTCGGCCCGGATGTGGAAAACCCCGACCCGGCGCGGCTTGCCGAATGGCTGGCGCTGCGGTCGCAGAACCCGGCCTACGCCATCGGCCGGCTGCGCTGAACGGTTCGGTAACAATCCGTCCTTTTGGATGGTGCCAGTGTTATTTTGTTGCGCTCCCCCGGTTTTGCTGCTATGCAGCATAAATCCACTCATCGGGAGCATTGAATGATGCTGGACAACCTTCCGCGCGGCACGATCGTCATCGAGGATCTCGAGGTCGGGATGATGCGCTACCTGCAGAAGGTAGTGACCGACGAGGATATCGAGATGTTCGCTCAGGTCTCGACCGACCGCAATCCGGTGCATCTGGACGATGACTATGCGCAGGACACCATCTTCGAGGGGCGCATCGCCCATGGCATGCTGACCGCCGGGCTGATCTCGGCCGTGATCGGCGAGCAGCTGCCCGGCCATGGCACGGTCTACCTGGGCCAGACGCTGAAATTCATGGCCCCGGTCCGGCCCGGCGACATGGTCCGCGCCGAGGTCACGGTCGAGGCGATCGACCACGCAAAGCGCCGCGTGACCCTTGCAACCCGCTGCCTCGTCGGCGATACGGTCGTCCTGAAAGGCGAGGCCGTCGTTCTGGCGCCAAGCCGCAAATTCGACTGACAGGGCCGGCCGCCGGCCCACCGGGGGCCCGATTGCGCATCCATCACGACTGGAAAGCTCTGCCGCTCGATGCCCGCGGGGCCACCGTCGCCATGGGCAATTTCGACGGCGTCCACCTGGGCCACCGCTCGGTGATCGACGCGGCGCGCGCCGCCTGCGACGCGGCGCTTGGCGTCATCACCTTCGAGCCGCATCCGCGCGAGTTCTTTGTGCCCGACGCGCCCCCCTTCCGGCTGATGAACGTGGAATCGCGGGCCAACCGCCTGGCGCGGCTGGGGGTGGACCACCTTTACGAACTGCCCTTTGACGCGGTGCTGGCCGGGCTTGCGCCCGAGGCTTTCGCGCGCGAGGTGCTGGTCGAGGGGCTGGGCGTGCGCCATGTCACCGTGGGCGCGGATTTCTGCTTTGGCCGCAAGCGGTCGGGCGATGCGCAGACCCTGGCGCAACTGGGGCGCGAGATGGGCTTCGGCGTCACCGTGGCGCCGCTGATCGGCGACGGTGCGCTGCAATACAGCTCGACCGCGATCCGCGAGGCGCTGGCCGAGGGCCGCACCCGCGACGCCGAGCGCATGCTGGGCCATTGGCACCGCATCGACGGCGAGGTGCTGCATGGCGACAAGCGCGGTCGCGACCTGGGTTATCCGACCGCGAACATGGCGGTCGAGGGGCTGCACCTGCCGGCGCTTGGCATCTATGCCGTGCTGGTCGACGTGCTGACCGGGCCGGACCGCGGCAGCTACAAGGGCGTGGCCAGCCTGGGCGTGCGCCCGATGTTCGGCGAGAACCGGCCCAACCTGGAGGTGCATATCTTCGATTTCTCGGCCGACCTCTATGGCCAGCACCTGTCGGTGGCGCTGGTCGAATACCTGCGTCCCGAGGCGAAGTTCGACGGCCTGCCGGCGCTGGTCGCGCAGATGGATCGCGACAGTGCCCAGGCGCGCGAGATCCTGGCGACCCGCTGATGCGCGAGCGGTTCTGGGAACTGCCGCTTGCGCGCCTCGACAAGCAGGAATGGGAGGCGCTTTGCGACGGCTGCGGCAAGTGCTGCCTCAACAAGATCGAATATGAGGATACGGGCGAGCTGGCCTTTACCCGCGTTGCCTGCCGGCTGCTGGACGGCCAGACCTGCCAATGTTCCAGCTATCATAACCGCCACGATTTCGTGCCCGATTGCGTCGTCCTGACGCCCAGGAAGCTCAAGGAGATCGCCTGGTGGCTGCCCTCGACCTGCGCCTACAGGTTGCGCGCCGAGGGCAAGCCGCTTTACGACTGGCACTATCTGATCTCGGGGGATCGCGAATCGGTGCATCGCGCCGGCGCCTCGGTGCGCGGCTGGACCGTCAGCGAGCTTTCCGTGACCGAGGACGATTGGGACGAGCATATCATCGAGGATCTTTCATGAGTTTCGCCTCGGACAATGCGGGCGGCGTGCATCCGCGCATCATGGCTGCGCTTGCCGCCGCGAACCAGGGCCATGTGCCCGCCTATGGCGAGGACAGCATCACCCGCGCCGCCCAGGACCGCTTGCGCGAACTCTTCGACGCGCCCGAGGCGGCGGTGCATTTCGTGGCCTCGGGCACGGCCGCCAATGCGCTGTCGCTGTCGCTCTTGGCGCCGGGCTGGGGCAAGGTCTTCTGCCATGCCGACGCCCATGTGCAGACCAGCGAGACCGGGGCGCCCGAGTTCTTTTCCGGCGGCGCCAAGCTGATCCCGATCCCTGGCGCCGGCGGCAAGATCGCCCCCGAGGCGCTGGCCGAGGCGCTGGTGGTCCATGGCCGCGATTCGGTTCATGCCGGGCGGAACGCGGCGCTGAGCCTGACCAATGCGACGGAATGGGGCACCGTCTATCGGCCGGACGAGGTCGAGGCGCTGGCCGCCATCGCCCGTGACGCCGGGCTGGGCCTGCATATGGACGGAGCCCGCTTTGCCAATGCGCTGGCCGGGCTGGACGTGGCGCCGGCCGACCTGTCCTGGCGGGCGGGTGTGGACATCCTGTCGCTGGGCGGCACCAAGGACGGCTGCATGGGGGTCGAGGCGGTGCTGATCTTCGACCCCGCGAAATCCGAGGAGTTCCAGTTCCGCCGCAAGCGGGCCGGGGCGCTTGTGTCCAAGCACCGCTACCTGGCGGCGCAGGTGCTGGCCTGGCTCGAGGGCGACCTGTGGCTGCAACTGGCGCGCCACGCCAATGCCATGGCGCATGAACTGGCGCTGGGTCTGGCGCGCCTGCCCGGCGTGCGCATCGACCAGCGTGTCGAATCGAACGCGGTCTTCGCCACCATCCCGGCCGATCTGCATCGCCGCGCCTGTGCCGGCGGCCTCTGCTATCACCTCTGGCCGCATACCCAGCAGCCGGCCGAGGACGAGCCGGTCGGCATCCGCCTGGTCTGCGGCTGGGACACGCGGCTCGAGGATGTAACCGGCGCTTTGCAGGCCCTGGCCGAGCCGAAGCCCCTCCGAGCCGAGCCGCAGGCCCTGGGCTAGGCCAGCGCCGCCTTCAGCAGCGCCAGCGCATGCTCCACGGTGGCGGCGCGCACCGCGGCCCGGCCGAGCGGGCCGAAATCCACCGTCTCGGTCCTGACGCCAAGGGCATCGGCAATGCCGAAGCAGACCCGGCCCTCGGGCTTATGCTCGGACCCGCCCGGCCCGGCAATGCCGGTCACGGCGACCGCCACGCCCGCTTGCGAGCGGGCCAGCGCGCCTTGGGCCATTTCGGCCGCGATCTCCTCGCTGACCGCGCCGTGGGCCTCCAGAGTCTCGGGGCGGATGCCCAGCATCTCGATCTTGGCGGCGTTGGAATAGGTGACGAAGCCGCGGTCCACCGCATCGGATGACCCGGGCACGTCCGTCAGTCGCCCGGCGATCAGCCCGCCGGTGCAGCTTTCGGCGGTGGCGATCAACACCCCGCGCCGGCGTGCCAGATCCAGGACTTCGGCGGGGTCGGTCACAGCATCGGCTCCAGCACGGCGTGGTAGAGCCCGGCCAGGATGACCGAGACCACGCCGGCGAACAGGCCCGCCCACAGGTCGTCCGCCATCACCCCCAGCGTGCCGCCGCGCCGGTCCGCGCGCCCGACCAGCCAGGGCTTCCAGATGTCGAACAGCCGAAACAGCAGGAAGGGCGCGACGAATCCCGGCCAGGCCGCCAGGATCGAGACGCCCTTCTGCGCCAGCGGGATGACGGTGAAGCTCATCGCGAGCCATTGCCCGGCCACCTCGTCGATGACCACCCAGGACGGATCGCCCTCGGCGCTGTCCGCCAGCACCCGCGGCACCGCCCAGAAGCCCAGCAGCGTCGCCAGCACGAAACCCGCCGGCACCAGCATCGGGTGCAGCCATTCATAGGCGGCGACCCCCAGCACCACCGCGGCGGCCGAGCCCCAGGTGCCGGGCGCCGGCCGCAGGTGGCCGATGCCGAAGAAGGTTGCGATCGCCTTGTCCATGATTAACCCCCCAATTACCCCTTGACCAATGTGACGGTGGCCATGGCGGCGATGCCTTCCTCGCGCCCGGTAAAGCCCAGCCGTTCCGAGGTGGTGGCCTTGACGCTGACCCGGTCGGGCTCGACGCCGATGATCTCGGACAGGCGCAGCGCCATGGCGCCGGCATGGGGCCCGACCTTGGGCCGCTCGCAGATCAGCGTCACGTCGGCATTGGAGATCTCATAGCCCATCTGCCGCGCCAGCATCGCGGCATGGCGCAGGAAGATATGGCTTTCCGCCCCCTTCCATTGCGGGTCCGAGGGCGGGAAATGCCGGCCGATGTCGCCCTGCGCCAGCGCACCATAGATCGCGTCGGTCAGCGCGTGCATCCCCACATCGGCGTCGGAATGGCCCAAGAGCGCCTTGTCATGCGGAATCTTCACCCCGCACAGCCAGACATGATCGCCCGCGGTAAAGGCATGCACGTCGAAACCATTGCCAAGCCGGATGTCCATCGCGTCCCCCAGGATACGCTCGGCCCGTGCGAAATCCTCGGGCCAGGTCAGTTTCAGATTGTCCTCGTCGCCCGGTGTCACGGTGACGGGCAGGCCGGCGCGGATCGCCAGTTCCACGTCATCCGCCGCGCCCTCGGGATGGGCGCGATGCGCGGCCAGGATGGCGTCCAGCGCGAAACCCTGCGGGGTCTGGGCGCGAAACAGCCCCTCGCGGCTGGCGGTGGCGGTGACGCGCCCGTCCGCGGCCCGCCACAGCGCGTCGGTGACGGGCAGGGCGGGCGCGGCGGCGGGGGCGCCGGCGGCAAGCGCCGCGACCACGCCGTCGATCACGCGGGGCGAGACCAGCGGCCGGGCGCCGTCATGGATCAGCACATGGGTCACGCCGGCGCCCTCCAGGCTTTCCAGCGCGGCGCGCACGCTGCCCGAGCGCGTGGCGCCGCCCGCGACCAGCGTGACGGGGCCCGAAAGCTCCGCGACGCCGTGCGCCATGTCTTCGGGCGCCAGCGTCACCACGATGCGCGGGAAGCCGGCAAAGGCGGCGATGCTGCGCCCGAGCACGGTTTGCCCGGCCAGGCTGCGCCATTGCTTCGGCAGGCCCGCGCCGGCGCGGGTGCCGCGGCCGGCGGCGGTGATGATGGCGGCATATGTGGCGGGTATGGTCATGGCCGCCAGATGTAGGTCAGCCGCCGCCCCGAGGCAATCGCCGCCGGTCAGGCGTTTCGTCGCGGCCAAAAGACGCAGCCGGTGGTGGCCCAAGGCGCGGCTTGTGCTTATAAGGACGGCCATGTGCCGCCTGCCATTCAGCCAAGGATTCCCGCCATGACCGATCCCGCCATCACCGATCTTTCCAAGGATGCCGCCGCCCGCGCCGCGGTGGCGCTGGTCGAGCCGGGGATGCGGCTGGGGCTGGGGACCGGCTCGACCGCGGCGATCTTCGTGCGCCGCCTGGCGCAGCGGGTCAGGGAAGAAGGCTTCGCGCTGCGCTGTGCCGCGACATCGAAGGCGACGGCGGAGCTGGCCGTCTCGCTGGGGCTGGCGATCGAGGAACTGGACGCTATCGGCTGGCTGGACCTGACCATCGACGGTGCCGACGAGGTGGACCCGGACCTGAACCTGATCAAGGGCGGCGGCGCCGCGCATCTGCGCGAAAAGATCGTCGCCACCGCCTCGGACCGCATGGTGGTGATCGCCGACCAGGGCAAGGTGGTGGACCGGCTCGGCGCCTTCCACCTGCCGGTCGAGGTGATTCCCTTTGGCTGGCAGGCGACCAGGACGCTGATCCAGCGCGCGCTGGACCGGCTGGAACTGACCCAGCGGCCGATCCTGCTGCGCAAGCGCGGCGACCAGCCGCTGCTGACCGACGAGGGCAACCTGGTGTTGGACCTGGCGCTGGAATCGATCCCCGATGCCGAGGCGCTGGCGGCGGAACTGTCCTCGATTGCCGGGATGGTTGAACACGGGCTGTTCCTGAATATCTGCGACCTGGCGATCATCGGCTGCCCGGACGGCTCGGTGGTGGAATTGCGGCGCGAGGACATGGCATGAAATTCGACTACGACCTTTTTGTCATCGGCGGCGGTTCGGGCGGGGTGCGCGCGGCGCGGATCGCGGCCAGCGAATACGGCGCCCGCGTCGGCCTGGCCGAGGAAAGCCGCATGGGCGGCACCTGTGTCATCCGCGGCTGCGTGCCCAAGAAGCTGATGATCTTCGCCTCGCAGGCCGGGGCGGCGGCGGCCGAATCGCGCGGCTATGGCTGGCAGGGCGCGGATCAGGGCCGCTTCGACTGGGCCGAGTTCCACGGCAAGCTGCTGCGCGAACTCGACCGGCTGGAGGGCGCCTATACCTCGGGGCTGGCGAATGCCGGGGTCGAGATCCACATGCAGCGCGCCCGGCTGCACGACGCGCATACGGTCGAACTGGCCGACGGCCAGCGCCTGAGCGCCAAGCATATCCTGATCGCGGTCGGCGGCCGGCCGCAGCGCCCCGACATTCCCGGCAAGGAACTGGGGCTGATCTCGGACGACCTGTTCACGCTCGACAGGCTGCCGGGCCGGGTGCTGGTGGTGGGCGGCGGCTTCATCGCCTGCGAATTCGCCACCATCCTGCAAGGGCTGGGCAGCGCCACCGTGCTGGCCTATCGCGGCGATGCGGTGCTGCGCGGCTTCGACGGCGAGATGCGCCGCCACGCCACCGAGCAGCTGCGCGCCATCGGCGTCGATGTGCGGCTGAACACCAACCCGGCGCGGCTGGACCGCGAGGGGGCGGGCGTCCGCGCAAGCTTCGAGGACGGCGAGAGCGAGATCTTCGACGCGGTGATGTTCGCCACCGGCCGCGCGCCCTATACCAAGGGCCTGGGGCTGGAAGACGCCGGCGTCAGGCTGGGCCGCAGGGGCGAGATCGCGGTGGACGAGTGGTCGCAAAGCTCGGTGCCCTCGGTCTTTGCCGTGGGCGACGTGACCGACCGGGTGAACCTGACCCCGGTCGCGATCCGCGAAGGCCACAGCTTTGCCGACACCATCTTCGGCGCCCGGCCGCGCAAGGTCGACCACCGGCTGGTGGCCAGCGCCGTCTATACCCGCCCGCATGAGGTGGCGACCATCGGCCTGACCGAGGAAGAGGCCGAGGCCTGCGGTCCCGCCGACATCTATGTCGCCAGCTTCCGGCCCATGCGCTCGCTTTTCGCGGGCTCGGATGCGCGGGCGGTGATGAAGCTGGTGGTGGACGGCGAGACCGACAAGGTGCTGGGCTGCCACATCTTCGGCCCCGAGGCCGGCGAGATGATCCAGATGGTCGCGGTGTCGATGGGCATGGGCGCGACCAAGGCCGATTTCGACGCCGCCATCGCCGTGCATCCGACCCTGGCCGAGGAGCTTGTGACCATGCGCAAGCCCTCGCGCCGCGTGGGCGCGGCAAAAATGGACAAACCCGCGGCATCGGCTTGATTTTCCGGCCGAAGGCACCAGTTTCAACCAGACAGACATCAAGCGAGGCACGAGAGGTATGGCAGGACAAGGCCCCTGGGGCGGCGGCGGAGATGACGGCAAGGGCGGCAGGCAGCCGCCGCAAGGGGGCGGCCAGCCCCCGTGGGGCAGTCCGGGCGGCGGCAGGGACGACCGGCCGCAGGGTCCGCGCCGCGGCGACCAGATCCCCGAGATCGAGGAACTGGTGCGCAAGGGCCAGGACCGGCTGCGCGTGCTGATGGGCGGCAAGGGCGGTGGCGGTGGCAACCGCGGCGGCGGCCCGCGCCGGCCGCAGGGCCCGCAATTCCAGATGAGCCGCGGCACCTGGGGCATCGCCGCCTTGGCCGTGCTGGCGGTCTGGGCCTTTTCCAGCTTCTACACCGTCAAGCCCGAGGAACGCGCGGTCGAGCTGCTGTTCGGCAAGCCCGTGGGCACCGGCGAGCCGGGCCTGAACTTCGCGCCCTGGCCCGTCGTCACCGCCGAGGTGGTGCAGGTCTCGGGCGAGCGGACCACGGAAATCGGCACCGGCCGCGCCGGGCCGATGGATTCGGGGCTGATGCTGACCCGCGACCAGAACATCGTGGACATGGCCTATCAGGTGGTCTGGAACATCTCGGACCCCGAGAAATTCCTGTTCAACCTGGCCGATCCCGACGACACCATCCGCGCCGTCTCGGAATCCGCCATGCGCGACATCGTGGCGCGTTCGGAACTGGCGCCGATCCTGAACCGCGACCGCGGCGCCATCGCCGACGACCTGAAGCTGGCGGTGCAGAACACGCTGAACGACTACGAGGCCGGGATCAACGTGCTGCGCGTCAACCTGGACCGCGCCGACCCGCCGCGCGAGGTGATCGACAGCTTCCGCGAGGTGCAGGCCGCCCAGCAGGAACGCGACCGGCTGGAGAAAGAGGCCGACGCCTATGCCAACCGCGTGCTGGCCAGCGCCCGAGGCGAGGCCGCCGCCGTGATCGAACGCGCCGAGGCCTATCGCGCCGAGGCGGTGAACAACGCCGAGGGCGAGGCGGCGCGCTTCAATTCGGTCTATGACGAATATGTCAAGGCGCCGGAGGTCACGCGCCGCCGGATGTATCTGGAAACCATGGAAAAGGTTCTGGGCGGGGTGAACAAGGTCATCCTGGACGGCGAGGCCGGGCAGGGCGTGGTGCCCTATCTGCCGCTGGATCAGCTGCGCAGCGGGGCCTCGGGCTCCGGCAACACCAATACCGGCGGGGGGAACCAGTGATGAACCGTGCAATCTCGCTTCTGGCGCTGCCCTTCCTGGTCGTGGTCGCGGTCCTGGTGATCTCGGCGCTCTATATCGTCGACGTGCGCGAAAAGGCCCTTGTCCTGCGCTTCGGCGAGGTGGTCGAGGTGCGCGAGGAACCGGGCCTGGGCATCAAGGTGCCCTTCCTGGACAACGTGGTGAAATACGATGCCCGCATCCTCGGTCTGCCGACCCCGCCGATGGAGGTCACGCCGCTGGACGACCGCCGCCTGGTGGTCGATGCCTTCGCGCGCTGGCAGATCACCGACGTGGTGCAGTTCCGCCGCGCCGTGGGCGCCGGCGGCATCGAATTCGCGCAGCGCCGGCTGGAGCCGATCGTGACCAACGCGATCCGGCAGGTGCTGGGCTCGGTACCCTCGACCACGGTGCTGTCGGACGACCGCACGCCGCTGATGAACCGCATCCGCGACCTGGCGCGTGACGACGCCCGCGACCTGGGCATCCGGGTCATCGACGTGCGCCTGACCCGGACCGACCTGCCCGAGCAGAACCTGACCGCGACCTATGCCCGGATGCGGGCCGAACGCGAGCGCGAGGCCGCCGACGAGATCGCCCGCGGTGGCGAGGCCGCGCAGCGCGTCCGCGCCGCTGCCGACCGCACCGTGGTCGAGCTGACCTCCGAGGCGCGCAAGCGTGCCGAGGTGGTGCGCGGCGAGGCCGATGCCCGCCGCAACGCCATCTATGCCGAGGCTTTCGGCCGCGATCCCGAGTTCTTTGCCTTCACCCGCTCGATGACCTCCTATGAGCGGGCGCTGAAGGGCGAGAACAGCTCGCTGGTGATCCAGCCGCAGGGCGAGTTCTTCGACTACCTGCGCAATGACGGCGCGGACCGGGCCAATCCGGTGCCGGTGCCCCGGCCGGCCTCCACCCCTGCCGCATCGGACGAGACCGAGACCCAGGGCGCGCTGGCACCGGGCGAGGCGGTCGCCCCGACCGAGACCAATCGCGAGGGCGAACCGCTGGGCGCCGGCGCCGGCGTGACGCTGACGCCGCTGCCGGAATCGCTGGCCAGCCCGCCGCAGGAAGAGCCGGTGGTGCCGCCGGCCTCGGCCGACTGATCCGCGTAACGAACGGCACAAAAGGAAAGGCGGGACGCATCCACGTCCCGCCTTTTTCATGTCCCGCCTTTCATTCAGGCGCCGGTCACTCCAGCCCGATGAGCTTGCTGTCCTGGCGCTGTTCCTCTTCGGAAAGTTCGCGCTGCCATTCCCGCCAGATCGAGACCAGCAGCGCCATCAGCACCGGGCCGACGAACAGCCCGACGATGCCCATGGTCTTGACCCCGCCGATCAGGCCGAAAAACGTGGGCAGGAACGGCAGCTTGACCGGGCCGCCGACCAGGACCGGGCGGATGGTCTTGTCCACCACGAACAGCTCGCAGGTGCCCCAGATGAACAGCGCCGCCCCCTCGACGGGCGAGCCGCTGGCCACCAGATAGGCCGAGACCAGGGTGAAGGACAGCGGCGCCCCGCCGGGGATCAGCGCCATGAAGCCGGTGATGACCCCGAAGGTCACCGGCGAGGGCACGCCGGCCAGCCAATAGGCGACGCCCAGGATCACCCCCTCGCCGATGGCGATCAGCGTCATGCCGGTCACGGTCGAGCTGATGGTGGCCGGCACGACGCGGGACAGCCGGCTCCAGCGGTCGGGCAGGATGCGGCGGCCGACCTGGTCGATCTGCGCCACGATCTTGTCGCCGTCGCGATACAGCACGAACAGCGTGATCAGCATGAACAGCAGGGTCAGCGCCAGGTGAAAGGCCAGCGTTCCCGCCGTCACCGCGCCGCGATAGATCGCGCCGATATTCGAGCCGCTGACCAGCTGCACGATCTCGCTGATGCCGCCGGGTCGGCCGATATAGGTCTGCCAGTTCTCGTCCAGCCAGTCGCCGACCTGCGGCAGTTCGACCATCCAGCCCGGCGTCGGCGCGCCCGAGCTGTTGATCAGGATGGCCCAGTTGATCCAGTCGCGCAGTTCGCGGAAGGCATAGATCAGTGCCATGGCGATGGGGATCAGCAGGAAGCAGACCAACACCAGCACCAGCAGCGTCGCCGCGCCGGTGCGGCCCAGGTTCAGCTGATGGGCCGCGCGTTCGCGCAGGGGCCAGCTGGCCAGCGCGATCACCATGGCCGCCAGCACCGGCACCAGGAAGCCGTGGAAGAAATAGATCGAGGCCGCCACGATGGCCAGCAGCAGCCAGCGCGCGGCCGAGATATTGGTCAGCAGGGGAGGCCGGTGCAGCCGCAGCCCGACCTGTTTCGGGCTCTGCCGCGGTGCGGCGGGATCGTTCAGCTCTGTCGCGGTCGTGGGTTTCGGCATTTCGCCTGTCGTCATGGTCCCGATCCTGGCAGGGGACGGGGTAGTGCCCGCCCTGCCGTAACGAGATAACATCTGGCCCCCGGCTGCAAGCTGGAATGCCGCCTCGGGCCCGGCCAGCCACGCATTTCGCGGCTCACGATTCTGTGGGCGGAACGATGCCCGCCGCGCCCTGCGGGAGGTGACAGCCGCCGCCCTCCGCGCTAGTCTGGCGCCACCAAGGGGAGCCCCGGCAAGGGGCTGAGAAACCGCTGGCCTTACGCAACCTGGCGACGGGCGGCGCGGTGACCCTTCGAACCTGACCCGGATCATGCCGGCGGAGGAATGGGAATGATCGACCTGCCTTTTGCCGGCCTTAACCGCAAGGCCGCCCGCAGCGACGGCCTTGCCCCAGCCATGAGGGCATGATGACCGAAAGCTTCTTCGAAACCCTGCGCCGGGAATGTGCGACGGAATGGTCCGCCGCCGTCGGCCACCGCTTCGTGCGCGAACTGTGCGACGGCAGCATCGCGGATGCGGTGATGGCGCGCTACCTGGTGCAGGACCACCGTTTCCTCGACGCCTTCCTGACGCTTCTGGGCGCGGCCATCGCCTCGGCCGACCGCTTCGAATCGCGGCTGCGCTTCGGGCGCTTCGCCGGCATGGTCTCGGGCGAGGAGAACGACTATTTCCTGCGCGCCTTCGCCGCGCTCGGCGTGGGCGAGGCGGACCGTGCCGCCATTCCCGACAGCGCGCCCATGGCGGGATTCCAGGCGCTGATGCGCGAGGCGGCGGCGACGCGTGCCTATCCCGCCGTGCTGGCGGTGCTGAACGTGGCCGAGGGGCTTTATCTCGACTGGGCCATGCGCGCGCCCAAGCCGCTGCCCGAGAATTTCGTCCACGCCGATTGGATCACGCTGCATGACAACCCGTTCTTTCGCGATTTCGTGGGCTTCCTGCGGGATGAGTTCGACCGCGCCGGACCCGAGGCCGCAGAGCAGGCGCGGGATTTCTTCCGCCGCGCGGTCACGCTGGAACTGGCATTTTTCGACGATGCCTATGCAGTTTAGCCGTCAGTCCTCGATGATTTCGATGTCGGGCGGGCTGCCGGGCGGCCCGCTTGCGCGATAGTCCAGCACGATGCGCGCAAGTCCGGCCGGGGCCAGCCGCTCGGATGTGTGGCGCATCTCGTCAAGGCTCCACCAGCGAAATTCGCGGATGGTGCCGGCCTCGGGGGCGTCCTGGACCGCCGGGGTGAAAGCGGCGGTCTCGATCAGGAAATAATCCTCGGCTTGCCGCCAGCGCCGCTGGTGCAGCGTCATCGCCACGCGGCGGCGCCAGACCAGCGGGCCCAGGGCGGGCAGGGCGAACCCCAGTTCCTCGGCCAGTTCGCGGCGCAGGGTCTGTTCCGGCGTCTCGCCCGGTTCCGCGCCGCCGCCGGGGGTGATCCACCAGTCGCCGCCACCGTAATCGACCCGCATCAGCAACACCCGGTCCTGCGGGGTCAGCAGGATGGCGCGCATGGCCTGTCTGTCGATGGTCCGCATCGTCCTTGCCATGAAAAAAAGGCCCCGGCGGCGCGGTCGCGCTCCGGGGCCTGGGTTGGTCAGGAAAGGGGGTTATTCGTCGTCATTGTCCGGCACGTCGGCGATGTCGTCCAGCGACATGTCGCCGTCATCGTCATCGTCCAGCAGATCGTCGTCCAGATCGCCGGTATCGGCGTCATCGTCCAGATCCTCGTCATCGGCCAGATCTGTCTGGTCCGTGTCACGCGAAGCGGTCTTTTCCGAGATCAGCGAGCGCGAGCGGCCGTTGGTCAGGCTTTCCACGGTAAATTCCGCGCCGCAGGCCGGGCAGGTCATCGGATCGTTCATCAGGTCGTAAAAGCGCGTCGCGCAATGGGGGCAAAGGCGTTTCGTGCCCCATTCCTCTTTGGGCATGGTGTTCTCTTTCTGCCGCGTTCAGCTAAATCCGCTGTCCCCTGCCACAGCCGGGGCAGGCTGTCAAAGCCTTTTCCCCCTTGCGGGCGGCCGGTGGTGCGGGGGAAAGATGGGCAGAGGCACGGCCCTTCGCAAGATGGGGGAACGGATGGACAGGATTCTGGTCGGTGGCGACATCCCGGTGACGCTGCGGCGCTCGGCCAGGGCGCGGCGCATGACCCTGCGCGTGGTGCGCGCGGGGGGCGAGGTGGTGCTGACCCTGCCCAGCCGCGCCAGCCTGTCGGACGGCCGCGCCTTTGCCGAATCGCGGACCGAATGGCTGCGCCAGACCCGCGCCGGGATGCGGCCGCTTTGCGCCGTGGAACATGGCGCCCTGCTGCCGGTCGAGGGGCGCCCGCGCCGGATCGTGCCCCATGACGGGCGCCGGGTCGAGCTGTCGGACGCGCTGTTGCTCGTGCCGCAGCGTCGCCCCGCGGGCCTGCTGGTCGAGGTCTGGCTGAAGCAGCTGGCCCAGGCGCGGCTGATCGCGGCCTGCGACCGCCATGCCGCGGCCCTGGGGCGCGGCTTCCGGGCGCTGGCGCTGCGCGATACGCGCTCGCGCTGGGGCAGCTGTACCCATGACGGGCGGCTGATGTTTTCCTGGCGGCTGGCCATGGCGCCGCCCGAGGTGCTGGACTATGTCGCCGCGCATGAGGTGGCCCATCTGCTGCACATGGACCATTCGCCCGCCTTCTGGGCCGCGACCGGCCGGCTGATGCCCGATTATGCGCGCCATCGCGACTGGCTGCGCCGGCACGGGCATGAACTGCTGGCATGGCGCTTTCGTCCCTGATCGGGGCGGCTTGACGGCGCCCGGATTTGTGATCACAGATGGCGCATGACAGCTTCGCGAACCTCGGAAAGTTCGGCCCATGAGCGGCTTTATCGCAACCTGCGCCAGCGCATCATGCTGGGCGAATTGCCGCCCGGCCTGCCGCTGACCCTGCGCGGCATCGCCGCCGAGCATCGCGTCTCGATGACCCCGGCGCGCGAGGCGGTGCGGCGGCTGGTGGCCGAGGGGGCGCTGTCGCTGTCCTCCTCGGGGCGGATCGCGACGCCGGAACTGTCGGTTGAGCGGATCGAGGAGCTTGCCGCGCTGCGCGGGCTGATCGAGCCGGAGCTGGCCGCCCGCGCCCTGCCGCGCGCCCACCAGGCCCTGATCGAGCGCATGGCCGTCATCAACGCCGCCATCGGCGAGGCGGCCGAGCGTCACGATGCCGTGGGCTATATCCGCACCAACCTGGAGTTCCACCGCCTGCTTTACCTGCGCGCCCAGGCCCCGGCGATGCTGGCCATCGTCGAGACGGTCTGGCTGCAGCTCGGCCCGACCATGCGGGCGCTTTACGGCCGGATGAAGCGCAATGAGCCGCCGCGCCATCACCGCATGATCCTGGCCTCGCTGCGGGCCGGGGACGAGCCGGGGCTGCGGCTTGCCGTCCGTGCGGATGTGACGCACGGGTTGCGTCATCTGGGATCGACCTAGGCTCGGCGTGCTTGTCAGCAGGCGCCGCAAGGCGCCCGCTGGAAATGCCCTGCCTGATCTGGGGACAGCGGCGCGGCGGCGACCAGGACCGGCAGACCGTCCATGCCGGCCCTGGTGCCTTGCGGCGGATCGGGGTGCCCCGCGGCCTATTGCGCCGCTTACCCGGCCGGTTCCGGGGTGGGGCCGGAGCGCCCGGCGAGATACTGCCGCAGCAGCACCATGCCGAGGATCGCGGCGCCGATGGCGGTGGAAACGATTTCGGGTGCGATCATCATCAGTGCCGCGGCGGGCAGCAGCATCCGCTCGACCAGCAGCAAGGGCCCCAGCATCCAGTTGGTGATCGCGGCCGACAACGCGATGATGCCCAGCACGGCGCCCGAAAAGGCCAGCAGGAAATCGGGCAGGGTGAAGGATTGCGTGACCAGCAAGAGCGAGGGCGAGAAGACGAAGACGAAAGGCACCATCGCCTTGCCCATGGACAGCCGGAAGGCGGTGTTGCCGGCCTTGAAGCCGTTGGCCCCGGCGATCCCGGCCCCGGCATAGGCGGCCAGTGCCACCGGCGGGGTCACGTCGGCCAGCACGCCGAAATAGAACACGAAGAAATGCGCCACCAGCGGCTCGATATTCATCATGCCCAGCACCGGCGCGGCGACGGCGACCATGATGATGTAATTCGCCGTCGTCGGCACGCCGCAGCCCATCAGCACGCAGACCACCGCGGTCATCAGCAGCGTGAACAGCAGCGTCAGCGTCTGGATGCTGAGCAGCTCGAAGGGCAGCACCGCCAGCAGGCCATGGAAGGAGGTGGCCCAGTCCTGCGCCACGCTGGTGACCATGAAGGCGATCTTGAAGCCGACGCCGGTCAGGGTCACGACGCCGATCACCACCCCGACCAGCGCCGCGGCCGCGGTCACGGCCAGCGATTGCCGGGCGCCGGCGACGAAGCCCTCATAGATGCCGGCGGCGGTTTCCTTGACGCCCTCGATGGCGCCCGACGCCATCACCCGCTGGATCAGATAAACCGCCATGCAGGCGGTGATGGCCCAGAAGGCCGACAGGAAGGGCGTGCGGCCCGACATCAGCATCCAGACCAGCAGGACCAGCGGAAAGACCGACAGCCAGCCCTCGCGCAGCACCTTGCCGGCCTTGGGCAGCTCCTCGGCGCGCAGGCCGCGGATGCCCAGCCGCTTGGCTTCCAGGTGGACCTGGACCAGCACGCCGAAGAAATGCATGAAGGCGGGCACCACGGCGGCGATCAGGATGGTGCGCAGGGGGATGCCCAGGTATTCGACCATCAGGAAGGCGACGGCGCCCATCACCGGCGGCGTGATCTGCCCGCCGGTCGAGGAGGCGGCCTCGACCGCGGCGGCGAAATGGCGCTTGAAGCCGATCTTGATCATCGCCGGGATGGTCAGCGCCCCGGTGGTCACGGTATTGGCGATCGACGAGCCCGAGATCGTGCCCAGCATGGCCGAGGACACCACCGAGACCTTGGCCGGCCCGCCGGCGAAGCGGCCGGTCAGCGCGGTGGCCAGGTCGATGAACAGCTGCCCCAGGCCGATCTTCTGCGCCATCACCCCGAACAGCACGAAATGGAACACATAGGTGGCGATCACCCCCAGCGCGGTGCCGTAGATGCCCTGCGAGGTCAGGTAGAGATGGTTGACGATATTGGCCCAGTCCGCTCCGGGATGCACCAGGATGCCCGGCATCGACTTGCCGAAATAGGCATAGGCGATGAACAGCGCCGCGATGACCGGCAGCGGCCAGCCCATTGAGCGGCGCACCGCCTCCATCAGCACGACCAGCAGCACCGTGCCCATGGCGATGTCGATCGCCAGCGGGTTGCCGACGCGGAATTGCAGCTGGGCATAGATCCACGGCACGTAGAAGGCGCTGACCGCGCCGCCGATGGCCAAGAGCCAGTCCGTCACCGGCACGCCGAGGATGGCGAAGCCGTCGGTCCTGTGGCGGTTGCGCGCCAGGAACGAGAAGCTGAGATAGACGATGAACAGCGACACGCCCATGTGCAGCCCGCGATGCGTGGTCGCGCGCGGGATGCCGAAGCCGGCCGTATAATAGTGATAGGCCGCAAGCAGGAACAGGACGATCCCCGACAGCACGGCGATGGGGCGCGTCACGGTGCGGAAACGCGCCTCGGGATCGTATTCCTCTTCCAGGGCGCGAAGCTCGTCGTCGGTAAGCGGGCGGGTTGGCTCGGTCATGCGGTTTTCCTGCCGTTCGGTTCAGGGGCAAAGGACGCGGACCGGGGGGCCGGCCGCGTCCTTTCGTCAGCTTGCGGCCAGGCTCATTCGAGCTTGCCGGCCTCCTTGTAGAAACGCTCGGCGCCCGGATGGAAGGGGATGCCCGCGCCCTCGGTCGCATTGTCCAGCGTGATCAGCTTGCCCTTGGCATGGCCGGCGGCGAACAGCTTTTGCGTATTCTCGTTGTAAAGCGCCTGGGTGATGCCGTGGATCAGCTCCTCGGGCTGGTCGGCGCTGGTCACCAGCTGCGCCCCGACCGAGATCGTGGCGACATCGGCATCCTGGCCTTCGTAGGTGCCGGCCGGCACGGTATCGGCGGCGAAGAAGGTGTAGGTTTCGCGCAGCTTGTCGACCTCGGCGCCGGTGATCGGCACCAGCACCACGTCATGCTGGCTGGCCAGCTCGGCGATGGCGCCGGCCGGATAGCCGCCGACGAAGAAGAAGGCATCCATGGCGCCGTCGCGCATCCGGTCGGCCGCCTGGTCGGGCTTGAGATATTCGGGCCGGATGTCGGATTCCGACAGGCCGAAGGCCTCGAGGATGATCTTGGCATCGACCAGCGTGCCCGAGCCCGGCTCGTCCAGCGACACCCGCTTGCCCTTGAGGTCGGCGACCGAGGCGATGCCGGCATCGGCCCGCGCGACCAGGTGGATGCTTTCGGGATAGAGGTTGGCGATCAGCCGCAGTTTCTCGACCGCCGGCTGGCCTTCCCACAGCCCGGTGCCGGTCTGCGCCCAATAGGCGACGTCGGACTGGCTGAAGCCCGCCTCCATCGCGCCGCCGTTGATGGCGTTCACGTTGCCGACCGAGCCGTTCGAGGCCACTGCCGTCGCCACCAGCCCCGGCACCCCGCAGGAGCCGCCATCCTCGCAGGCGCGCGAGCCGGGCGGGTTCGAGATCGCATTCGCGATCAGCCCGCCGATCGGGTAATAGGTGCCCGCCGTGCCGCCGGTGCCGATGCGGAAGAACGACATCTCCTGCGCCGCCGCGGCCTGGCCGAAGGCGGCGATGGCGAAGGCTGCGACGATTGTCCTGAGTCTCATGGCATGTCTCCGTTTTCCTCGTGGTCCGGGCCGAGGCTAGGCAGAGCCGGCACGCAAGGCAACCGCTGGATGCGCGAAGATGCGCCGCTCCCGCGACGTCTCGGCCCCCGGCTCCCGGTTTTTTGGGGGGCGGTTTTCGCGGGCCTGGCTGGCGGCGGTGGCGGGCGGATCTGTTCTTCCGGTGCCGGCGCCGTCTTGATATGGGGCCGATTCCCGCCTAGCACCCGGCCGGAGCAGAAAGGCGGAACATGTCTGACAAGGATTTCGAGCCGCGGCACCTGGAGACGCTGGACCGCGATCTCGGCCGCTTCGCGCATATCGAGGCGGCCACGGCCTATATCGCCCGGCCGCTGGTGGCGCCGGGGATCGGCCTGGTCTTCGTCATCCTGGCCGGGCTGGCCGCGGCGGTGCTGCTGGGGCAGAGCGGCGAGACGCTGATCGTGGTCACGGCGGCGGTGTTCGGCGCCTATATGGCGCTCAATATCGGCGCCAATGACGTGGCCAACAACATGGGCCCGGCGGTGGGGGCCAATGCGCTCAGCATGGGCGGGGCCATCGTGATCGCGGCGGTCTTCGAAAGCGCCGGCGCGCTGATCGCCGGGGCCGACGTGGTCTCGACCGTGGCCAAGGGCATCGTCGCGCCCGAGGCGCTGGACACGTCCGCGACCTTCGTCTGGGCGATGATGGCGGCGCTGCTGGCCTCGGCGCTGTGGGTGAACCTGGCGACCTGGATCGGGGCGCCGGTCTCGACCACGCATGCCGTGGTGGGCGGGGTCATGGGCGCGGGCATGGCCGGGGCCGGCCTCGGCGCGGTCAGCTGGGAGCAGATGGCGGCGATCGCGGCCAGCTGGGTGGTCTCGCCGCTGCTGGGCGGCGTGGTGGCGGCGGGCTTTCTGTGGTTCATCAAGAGCCGCATCATCTATCGCGAGGACAAGATCGCGGCGGCCCGGATCTGGGTGCCGGTTCTGGTCGGCATCATGGCGGGCACCTTTGCCGCCTATCTGGTGATGAAGGGGCTCAGGCAGCTGGTCGATATCTCGATGGGGGCGGCGCTGCTTCTGGGCCTTCTGGTGGGGCTGGGCTGCTGGCTGGCGATGATCCCGGTGACGCGGCGGCAGTCCGCGGGGCTGGAGAACCGCAACAAGTCGCTGAAGGTGCTGTTCGGCATCCCGCTGGTCGCCTCGGCGGCGCTGCTGAGCTTTGCGCATGGCGCCAATGACGTGGCCAATGCGGTCGGCCCGCTGGCGGCCATCGTGCAGGCGGTGCAGACCGGCGATTTCAGCGGCGAGGTGACCATTCCGCTGTGGGTGATGCTGATCGGCGCCTTCGGGATCAGCTTCGGGCTGAGCCTGTTCGGGCCCAGGCTGATCCGCATGGTCGGCAGCGAGATCACCCGGCTCAACCCGATGCGGGCCTATTGCGTGGCGCTGTCGGCGGCGATCACGGTCATCCTGGCCAGCGCGCTGGGGCTGCCGGTCAGCTCGACCCATATCGCGGTGGGCGCGATCTTCGGCGTGGGCTTTTTCCGCGAATGGGATGCCGAGCGGCGGCTGAGGCAGGCCCGCATGGCCGTTCCCCGGCCCGCCGACCTGCCCGCCGCCGATCTGCCCCCCGCCGACCTGCCCCCCGACGAGCGCCGGCGCCGCAAGCTGGTGCGCCGGCTGCACGTGCTGACCATCGCCGCCGCCTGGGTCGTCACCGTCCCCGCCGCGGCAATGCTCTCGGCCATCCTCTTCCTCGTCCTGCGCCAGATCGCAGCCTGATACCCCCGACAACAAAGACCAATCAGCAGAAGAACAGAAAGGGGCAGCGCAGGGAAAGGCGGACCGGAATTGCTCAGGGGAAACGGAAAATCGCTTCTGGCTGCTGGGGGCTCCTTAACGCAACAGCCAATAGAGCAGCCCCATGCCGGAGGCATATGCCAATATCAGCAGCAGGATATTCCTGACGGCCTGCCTGCGGGAGGTCGTTATCCTGATCGGCTTTATTTCAAGGCTGTCGAGGTCGTTTCGGCCTGCGCCTTTTTTGCTCTTGATGCCTGGGTCTTTATTCTGGCTCATGTCCCGACCTGTAGGCTGCTTCATGCATGCGGCGCGGTGATGCGGTATTGCCCTTTGGCGCACAAATTTGCTCTATCCCGGCTTCCTGGCCTTTCGTGCCGGGGTTTGCATCGCTGGCAGGATGGCTTTGGGGCAAGGCTCTGCGATTTCCGCGCAAGAGAATTTTCAGCGAGCCGCTTTCACGCAGCAAGGCGACGGCAAACCGGACCTCGTCAATGGGCAGTCCCGTTCTGATGGATATGTCTTCGATGCCATAACCTTCTTTCAGCATTTGGCCGATCATTGGACGATTGCCCCCTTTCCCGGGTTCGAAATGCAATCGGCAGTCAGCAGCTCGCGGCCGAGGGGTGCCAAAGCCTCCGATGATCCGGGCTCCGTTGCCCTGTCGGGAAATTCATCACGGACATCGCAAGTCTTGCTGCGAGTATGTGCCTGCATCGCACATCTCCTGTCAGAAACGGGTTCAACCAGTCTCCGTAATCAGGGAGGAAGTCCCTGGGCGCACGCAGCACACGCCTTGCTGACAAGATAGCGATGCCGCCGGGTGGATCAAGGGGCAGGGGGCAAAACCAGGCCATAAGCCTTACCCGTGATCGCTCCGTGCGACGGATTCCCGTTTCGAGCGGACATCCCGCGGCGGCCGACCACATCTGGTTGCCGGTCAGCCCGCCCTGCACCACGGAATAGCCATGGGGATCAGGGTCTCGCGGATGATCGCGTGCTTGCGGTCGGCCAGCTCGACGGTGCCCGCGCCCGCCGCCCCCAGGCCGATCTGCTCGGCGGTCGAGAACTGGAACAGCGAGAACATCATGTTGCTGACCGTGTTCGAGCCGGCGACGAAGGCGCCCATGGCCCTGATCAGCGGCGCGAATATCGGCCAGGCATCGCCCACCACGGACGAGACACCCTGCGCCAGCACGATGGGCAGGCTGGCATGGCTGTCCGAGGCCGAGTTCAGGAACACCTGCACCATCGGCACGGCGAGCAGCAGCGGCCGATGCGCCCGCGATCATGGTCGTGCCCATGATCTCGTCCGGCCCGGCGCGCAGATCGGCATGGCGGTGACGGGATAGGCGACCAACTGGCCGATTTCGCCAGCGCCACCGGCCGCGTGAAGACCGTGGCGATGGGCCGCTGGGCCAGGGACCGGCGGGTGCCGGAGGGCGCGTTCTGCCGGCAGGCGGCGCTACCTCCTGGAGGGATCAAGCCGCCGTCGCGGACAGGAGGAGGGCTCCCAGGTCACGGTGCCGACCGGCGTGTAAAATATTTACATTCCAGATATGCTCGTTGTCAAATTATTAACAAAATTCCCTTTATAAATAAATACTTAACACGAAAGCGGCGATCTGGTTAACATTGTGCTCGAGCTTTCCCGCGGCCGCCCAGGAGGGGGCATTTCGGCATGACGCTGCGGGCAAGGGGAAATGATGCGATCGCTGTGAGGGGGGAGCCATGAGCATTGAATCGATTAAGAAACATCCTGTTCCGGCTGGTTTTGAGGCTGCGCTGGTCACGCCTGGGGACTATGCGCGGCTCTATGCCGAATCGATCTCGGATCCGGCGGGGTTCTGGGGGCGCGAGGGGCGGCGTCTGGACTGGATCCAGCCCTATAGCCGGGTGAAGGACACCGATTTCACCCTGGGCCAGGTTTCGATCAAATGGTTCGAGGACGGGATCCTGAACGCCTCGGTCAATTGCATCGACCGCCACCTGCCCCGGCGCGCGACCCAGACCGCGATCATCTTCGAGCCGGATGATCCGAACCAGCCCGCCCGCCACATCACCTATGCGGAACTGTCGGACAAGGTGAACCGCTTTGCCAACGTGCTCCTGTCCCAGGGGGTGATGCGCGGCGACCGGGTGGTGATCTACCTGCCGATGATCCCCGAGGCCGCCTATGCCATGCTGGCCTGCGCGCGCATCGGCGCCATCCATTCCATCGTCTTCGCCGGCTTCTCGCCCGATGCGCTGGCCAACCGCATCAACGATTCGGGCGCCAAGCTGGTGATCACCGCCGACACCGCGCCGCGCGGCGGCCGCAAGACGGCGCTGAAGTCGAATACCGACGCGGCGCTTCTGCATTGCTCGGACCGGGTGCGCTGCCTGGTGGTCAAGCATACCGGCGACCAGACCAGCTGGATCGAGGGGCGCGACGTGGACGTGCTGAAGCTGATGGAGGAGGTCAGCCCCGACTGCCCGCCGCGGCCGATGGGGGCCGAGGATCCGCTGTTCATCCTCTATACCTCGGGCTCGACCGGCAAGCCCAAGGGCGTGGTCCATACCACCGGCGGCTACCTGCTTTATGCGGCGATGACGCATCAATACGTCTTCGACTACAAGGACGGCGACGTGTTCTGGTGCACGGCCGACGTGGGCTGGGTGACCGGGCACAGCTACATCGTCTACGGCCCGCTGGCCAACGGCGCCACGACGCTGATGTTCGAGGGGGTGCCGACCTGGCCCGATGCCGGCCGCTTCTGGGCGGTGTGCGAGAAGCACCGGGTCAACCAGTTCTACACCGCGCCGACCGCGATCCGGGCGCTGATGGGCCAGGGGCCGGAATGGGTCGAGAAGCACGACCTGTCGAGCCTGCGGGTTCTGGGCACGGTGGGCGAGCCGATCAACCCCGAGGCCTGGGTCTGGTATGACAAGCATGTCGGCAAGGGGCGCTGCCCGATCGTCGACACCTGGTGGCAGACCGAGACCGGCGGCCACATGATCACCTCGCTGCCGGGCGCGATCGAGACCAAGCCGGGCTCGGCGACGCTGCCCTTCTTCGGGGTCAAGCCGGTGGTGCTGGATCCGCAGAGCGGGGTGGCGCTGGACGGCGACGGGGTCGAGGGGGTGCTGTGCATCGCCGACAGCTGGCCGGGTCAGATGCGCACGGTCTGGGGCGACCACCAGCGGTTCATGGAGACCTATTTCCAGCAATATCCGGGCTATTACTTCACCGGCGACGGCTGCCGGCGCGACGAGGACGGCTATTACTGGATCACCGGGCGGGTGGATGACGTGATCAACGTCTCGGGGCACCGGATGGGCACGGCCGAGGTGGAATCGGCGCTGGTTGCGCATGAGAAGGTGGCCGAGGCGGCGGTGGTGGGCTATCCGCATCCGCTGAAGGGTCAGGGCATCTATGCCTATGTGACGCTGATGAACGGGGTCGAGCCCAGCGACGGGTTGCGCGCCGAGCTGGAGAAATGGGTGCGCACCGAGATCGGGCCGATCGCCAAGCCGGACCTGATCCAATGGGCGCCGGGCCTGCCGAAGACGCGTTCGGGCAAGATCATGCGCCGCATCCTGCGCAAGATCGCCGAGGACGATTTCGCCACCCTCGGAGACATCTCAACCCTCGCTGACCCAAGCGTCGTCGACGAACTCATCGAAAACAGGATGAACCGCGCCTGAAGACGGGCGCGGGAAATGCCTCCCCGCCCTTCCGCCGGGCGCCGGGAGGCGCAAATCCCAAAGGCGGAGCGAGACATGTCTGAAAAGGGAGGAAACGAAGGACATGAGTGACAGACAATCGTCAAACGCATATTGGCAGGCCAATCTGAAGCTGATCTGGCTGTGCATGATCATCTGGGCCCTGGTGTCCTATGGCTTCGGGATCGTCTTGCGGCCCTTGCTGGCGGGCATTTCGGTGGGAGGAACCGATCTGGGCTTCTGGTTCGCGCAGCAAGGCTCGATCCTGGTCTTCATCGTGCTGATCTTCTTTTATGCCTGGCGCATGAACAAGATGGACGCCGAACACGGCGTGGAGGAGTGAGGAGCATCCCATGAGCCAGTTTACCCTCAACCTCCTTGTCATCGGGGCATCCTTCGCGCTTTACATCGGCATCGCGATCTGGGCCCGCGCCGGTTCCACGGCCGAGTTCTATGCCGCCAACCGCGGCGTCAGCCCGGTCATGAACGGCATGGCCACGGCGGCCGACTGGATGTCGGCGGCCTCGTTCATCTCGATGGCGGGCCTCATCGCCTTTACCGGCTATGACAACTCGACCTATCTGATGGGCTGGACCGGCGGCTATGTGCTGCTGGCGATGCTGCTTGCGCCCTATCTGCGCAAGTTCGGCAAGTTCACGGTGCCGGAATTCATCGGCGACCGCTTCTATTCCGGCACGGCGCGGATCATCGGCGTGATCTGCCTGCTGATCATCTCGATCACCTATGTGATCGGCCAGATGACCGGCGTCGGCGTGACCTTCTCGCGCTATCTGGAGGTCTCCAGCTCGACCGGGCTGTGGATCGGCGCGGCGCTGGTCTTCGTCTATGCCGTTCTGGGCGGGATGAAGGGCATCACCTATACCCAGGTGGCGCAGTATATCGTGCTGATCATCGCCTATACCATCCCGGCGGTGTTCATCGCCCTGCAGCTGACCGGCCATGTGCTGCCGCAGACGGGACTGTTCGGCACGCATGACGCCTCGGGCGCCAAGTTCCTGGCCAAGCTGGACCAGGTGGTGACCGACCTGGGCTTCCGCTCCTATACCGGGCACCATAACTCGACGCTGGACATGGTACTGTTCACCATGGCGCTGATGATCGGTACCGCGGGCCTGCCGCATGTCATCATCCGCTTCTTCACCGTGCCGAAAGTGGCCGATGCGCGCAAATCGGCGGGCTGGGCGCTGGTCTTCATCGCGCTGCTCTATACCGTCGCGCCCGCGGTGGGCTCGATGTCGCGCTTCAACCTGACCGCGACCATGTGGCCGGGCGCCGAGACGGGCGAGACCTTCAGCCAGCCGGCCGTGTCGCTGGAGGACATCCAGAACCGCGAGGACTTGAACTGGATGCGCAACTGGCAGCTGACCGGCCTGCTGAACTGGGAGGACAAGAACGGCGACGGCCTGATCCAGTACTATAACGAGGCCGGGGCGGCGAACGAGCCGCTGGCCACGGTGATCGCCGAGCAGGGCCTGCAGGGCAACGAGCTGACCACGGTGAACAACGACATCATGGTCCTGGCCAACCCGGAAATCGCCAACCTGCCGGGCTGGGTCATCGCCATCGTCGCCGCCGGCGGCCTGGCGGCGGCGCTGTCCACCGCGGCGGGCCTGTTGCTGGCGATCTCGGGCGCGGTCAGCCACGACCTGATCAAGGGCGCGATCAATCCCGGCATCAGCGAGAAGGGCGAGCTGTTCGCGGCCCGCGTCTCGATGGCGGTGTCGATCCTGGTCGCCACGATCCTGGGCCTGAACCCGCCGGGCTTTGCCGCGCAGACGGTGGCGCTGGCCTTCGGCCTGGCGGCCAGCTCGATCTTCCCGGTGCTGATGATGGGCATCTTCTCGACGCGCATGAACAAGGAAGGCGCGATCGCGGGGATGCTGGCCGGGGTCATCTCGACGCTGGTCTATATCTTCACCTACAAGGGCTGGTTCTTCATCTCGGGGACCAACATGCTGCCCGATACCGCGGATGCCTGGCTGTTCGGCATCTCGCCGGCCTCGTTCGGCACCATCGGCGCGGTGATCAACTTCGCGGTGGCCTATCTGGTGTCCGCCGCCACCAAGGAGCCGCCCGCCGAGGTGCGCGACCTGGTCGAGTCGATCCGCGTTCCGCGCGGCGCCGGCGCGGCGCAGGCGCATTGACGAACAGTCGCGCCCCCTCGCGGGGCGCGGCCTTTCCGCCGTTCGGCAGGGCAGGGACCATGAACGACATCGCCGCATTCATCGCCACGGTTCATCCCTATGACAGCCTGCCGCAGGACGAGCTGGCGCGGGCCGCGGCGGCCTTCAAGCGCAGGGACTATCCGGCCGGCGGCGTGATCTATCGCCGCGGCGACCGGCTGGCGGGGCTTTACCTGATCGAAAGCGGCCGGGTCCGGGTCTCGGATGCCGCGGGGGATTCCGTTTCCGAGCTGATGGCGCGCAACTCCTTTGGCGAAAGGGGGCTGCTGCGCGACGGCGTGGCAGTCACCACTGCGACGGCCATCGAGGATTCGACCGTGCTGATGCTGCCCCGCGCCGAATTGATGCGGCTGATCGGCAGCCATCGTGCGGTTGCACGCTTCTTCGACCGCAGCGGCCTGCCCGGCAGTCGCGAAAGCGATCTGGCGCTGCTGAAGGTCGGCGACCTGATCGGGCGGCGGGCGCCGCTGACCTGCACGCCCGAGACCCCCGCCATCGAGGCCGCCCGCGCCATGCGCGATGCTCGCGTCAGCAGCATCGGCGTGCTGGACGGGGAGCGGCTGGTCGGGCTGGTCACGATCCGCGACATCTCGAACCGCATCGTCGCCGAGGGGCGCGACGTGAACGTTCCCGTCGCGCAGGTGATGACGCCCGATCCGATCACGCTTTCGCCGGCGGAGCTGGGCTATGACGTGCTCAACATCATGCTGGAGCGCCGCATCGGCCATCTGCCGGTGGTCGAGAAGGGCCGCTTCGTCGGCATGGTCAGCCAGACCGACCTGACGCGGGTGCAGGCGATCTCGGCCTCGGCGCTGATCCGCGACATCGCGCAATCGGGGGATGTCGCCGAGATGGCGGCGGCCACCGCACGCATTCCCGCATTGCTGGTGCAGCTGGTCAACGGTCATCACCGGCACGAAACCATCACCCGCATGATCACCGACATCGCCGATGCCGTGACCCGGCGCCTGCTGGTCATGGCCGAGGCGCGGCTGGGGCCGCCGCCCGGCCCCTGGCTGTGGGCGGCCTGCGGCAGCCAGGGGCGGCAGGAACAGACCGGCCTGTCGGACCAGGACAATTGCCTGATCCTGGGTGACGATTGCGACCCGGAGGATCTCTGGTTCGCGGATCTGGCGCGCTTCGTTTGCGATGGGCTGAATGCCTGCGGCTATGTCTATTGCCCCGGCGAGATGATGGCCGTCACCCCGCGCTGGCGCCAGCCGCGCCGGGTCTGGCGCGGCTATTTCCGCGACTGGATCGCCCATCCCAGCCCCGAGGCGCAGATGCTGGCCTCGGTCATGTTCGATCTGCGCGCCATCGGCGGCGATGCCGCGCTGCTGGAGGGGCTGCAGGCCGAAACCCTGGGGATGGCGGCGAAGAACTCGATCTTCGTGGCGCATATGATCTCGAACGCGATGAAGCACCGCCCGCCTTTGGGGCTGATCGGCGGCTTTGCCACCGCGCGCACGGGCGAGCATCGCAACCAGATCGACATGAAGCTCAGCGGCGTCGTGCCGGTGGCGGACCTGGCGCGCATCTATGCGCTGCAGGGCCAGCTGGCGCCCGTCAACACCAGGGCCCGGCTGGTCGAGGCGCAGGCGGCGGGCATCATCTCGGGCAGCGGCGCACGCGACCTGATCGCGGCCTATGACCTGATCCAGACCACGCGGCTGGAAAACCAGGCCGCGCAGATCCGCGCGGGCGAACGGCCGGGCAACCATCTGTCCCCCGCTGCGCTGCCCGATTTCCAGCGCAGCCATCTGCGCGACGCCTTCGTGGTGGTGCGGGGGATGCAATCGGCGCTAGGCCACGGCAAGGGAATGTTGGGATGAGGGGCATATGACCGGGATCGGGGTCGAATTGCTGGGCGTGATCGCGGTCGGCGTGGGCGCGGCGGCGCTGCTTTATGCCGGGATGCACCTGCTGCGCAAGCTGGGGCTGGCGCCGGCGCGCTGGCTGCTGCCGGCGGGCATCGGCCTGGCGATGGTCGGCTATGCGGTCTGGAATGACTACGCCTGGTATGACCGGGCGGTCGCCCGGTTGCCCGCGGGTGCGCAGATCCTGCTGGTGGGCCGCGACAGCCAGCCCTGGGCGCCCTGGACCTATCTGGCGCCGGTGGTGATCCGCTTTGCCGCCCTCGATCCCGCCGGCATCTCGGAGACCGCCGAGGGCACGCGCCGGGCCGGGATCACGCTGGTCGAGCGGCGCGGCCCGACGCTGGTCGTGCCGCAGGAATTCGATTGCGCCAAGGGGCTGGTCCGGCCGGCGCGCGGCGCGTGGTCGCCGCCGGGCCCCTCGGACCCGGCCTATTCCGTCGTCTGCGGAGGAGGGGGATGATGGCCAGCATCCTGGTGGTCGAGGATGAGGACAATATCGCCACCGCCCTGGATTTCCTGCTGTCGCGCGACGGCCACAAGCACCGCCGCATGGCCACGGGCGCCGGCGCGGTCGACGAGATCCGCGCCAGCCATCCCGATCTAGTGCTGCTGGACGTGATGCTGCCCGATGTCTCGGGCTACCAGATCGTGCAGGACGTGCGGGCCGATCCGGCGCTGAACGACGTGCGGGTGCTGTTGATGACCGCGCGCGGCTCGGTGGTGGAGCGCCGCAAGGGGCTGGCGCTGGGGGCGGACGGTTTCATCGCCAAGCCCTTCGAGCTGTCCGAGCTGCGGGCGGAACTGGCGCGGCTCCTGGGCGGGCGATGCTGACGCGGCTTTCGCTCCGGCTGCGGGTGCTGCTGATCTTTGCGGGGCTTGCGGCAGCGATCCTTGCGGCCTTGGCCGTGGCGCTCTGGGTGGCGGGGGCGGGCCTTGCGGGCCGGGGCGTCCCGGTCCAGGCGATGCTGGACGCCCTGGTCCAGGCGGCGCTGATCGCGGGCTTCGGCGCGCTGGGGATGGTGGTCTGGATCTGGTTCCTGTTCGACCGCAACGTGGCCCGCCCGATCGAGCTGCTGGCCGGGGGCTTGCGCACCGGTCAGGCGCCCGAGATCGAGGAGGCCCGCTATCTGGCCGATCTGGGCCCCGCCGCCCGCGATGCCGCCGAGGCGCGGGCGCGTTCGGCCGAGGCGCTGGCCGATGCCATCGCCGAACATGCCGCCGACCTGCAGCGCGAAAAGGCGACGCTGGAATCCATTCTCGCCGATATCGGCGCCGGCGCGGTGATGACCGATCCGGCCGGCCGGGTGATGTTCTACAACGCCTCGGCCGCGCATCTTCTGCCCGGCATCGCGCTGGACCGCCCCATCGAGCGCCACCTGCCCGGTGGCGCGCTGGAGGCCGGTGCGGCGCGGTTGGCGGCGGGGGCGGCCGCGACCGACCTGACCTGCCTGAGCTCGGCCGGGCAACGGCTCTGGGGGCGCATGCGGCGCATCGATGGCGGCACGCTGCTGATCCTGAACGACCGCCCGCCGCAGCGCCCCGCGCCGCGCGACCTGCTGGAGACTCTGCGCCGCCATGCCGCGACCCTGGTGCCGATGCTGGGTGCGCTGGAGGGTCCGATCCCGCCCGCGCTGGCCCAGGCGATCCGGGCCGAGGGGCAGGGGCTTGCCAATGCCCTGCGCGCATTGACCGAGGCGATGAGCGGCGATGCCCCGCGCGGAGGGGCGGGGCTGAACGAGTTGGCCGCCGGGCTGGATCCGGCGCCCGACCTGCCGCCGCGGCTGATGCTGATGGCCGATGCGGCCGGGGTGAACGGGCTGCTGCGCCATCTGGACCGACGCCTGCGCGAACAGGGCGCGACCCCCCGCCTTGCCGCTGAGGTTGAGGCCGAGGCCGAGGCGTCCGAGGCGCGGCTCTTGCTGCTCTGGACCGGGGCGCCGCTGCCCATGGACCGGCTGGAATCCTGGCTGGCCGAGCCGCCCGACCCGGCGCAGCCCGAACTGACCGGGCACGAGATCCTGGCGGCCCATGCCACCGGCATCTGGACCGAGGCGCGGGACGGCCAGGCGCGGCTGGTCCTGCCGCTGCCCATCGCCTCGCACCGGCCGGACCGCGCCGGGCTGACCTATGACTTCGCCCTGGCGCGACGCGGCGCGGCCTCGTCGCGGCTGGCCGACCTGACCTGCGTGGTCTTCGACACCGAGACGACCGGCCTTGATCCCGCGACCGACCGCATCGTGCAGATCGCCGGGCTGCGCATCGCCCGCGGCCGCCTGACCGGCGAGCGTTTCGACACGCTGGTCAATCCCGGCCGGCCGATCCCGCCCGCCTCGACCGCCGTGCATGGCATCACCGATGCGATGGTGGCCGATGCTCCCGACATGGTCACGGCGCTGACCGCCTTTCGCCATTTCACCGAGGACGCGGTGCTGGTCGCCCATAACGCGCCCTTCGACATGGGCTTCCTGCGCCGCGCCGCGCCCGAGACCGGGGCGCATTTCGACAATCAGGCGCTGGATACGATCCTGCTTTCGGCGATGCTCTGGGGCCAGTCGGCGCCGCATTCGCTGGATGCGCTGACCGAGCGGCTGGGCATCGTCATCCCGCCCGAGGAACGTCACACCGCCATGGGCGACACCCGCGCCACGGCCGAGGCCTATCTGCGGCTGATCGCGGCGCTGGAGGCGAAGGGGCTGGAGCGGTTCGAGGACATAATGGCCGAGGCCCGCCGCCACCGCCGCCTGATCGATGACGCGAACAGGCCTGCGGGTGACGCCGCGTCCGGCTCCGGCCCGTCCGCAGGCTGACCGCGCGGCCCCTGCGCGGCCATGGGGAATGCATTCCCGCCGGCCGGATCGGCGGAACGGACAGGCCGCGCCGGCCCGTTCCGCTGCGGCGCGGCCGGGTCAGGCAAGCTCTCGCCGCTTTCCGAGCAGACCCTTGACGATGGTCGAGGCGGGAATGCCGGGGAGGTTGGGGCTCTTCGGTATCGCCCACCGACAGCAGGGGGCGGATGCGGCCTTCCTTGCAGGCGCCCATGGCCAGGGCCGGGGTGAGGAAGCCCGGCTGATTTCGGACGAGACGGGGCGAGGTGACGCGGAATCAGGATGAAGTCGCGTCCTTCCAGGTCTTTCGGCCGCTTCGGCCGGCTGCCGGGCCCGTCCCGGTCGCCGGGGAAAGCCACGGCCATGCCGGAGGAATAGACGGGGATTCCCATCAGCTCCCCAGAGCCCTTCGGACGCAAGGGCGACAAGCCCGCATCCAGCCGTCCTGCGCGCAAAAGCAGAAGCTGCGCTTCGGGCAACAGGCGGCTGAAACTGATCGGCATATCGGGCAAGGCGCGACGGAGCCTGCCGATTTCCGATGGAATGACCTGCATGACGGGCAGTCCCAGCGACAGCGCGACCCGCGTGGTGGCGAGCTGGCTCGAAGCCGTTGAGCAGGCGCACGGCATCGCGCCGAAGCTGCTTGCCGGCATCGGTCGGCGTCACGGGTCGCGCGCTTGGAAGGCTGCGTGTCCAGGTCGGCCGCAGGCTCGCGGACTTGCCGGGTCAGCGCCGGCTGGGCGATGCAGAGGGATTGCGCGGCCGCGCTGATGCTGCCGCGCTCGGCGACCGACAGGAATGGCGCAGCTGTCTCAGATTCATGGCCATGCCTGTCTTGCATGGACTTGATGCTGGTAACGTATTTCACCGTATGGCGTCAGCCTGACATCCCTTCGTCGCCGGAGCGGAACGCATCCCCGCCGCCCGTCGGAGACTGGTCGGAAGGGCGCCGATCGGCGCCATCCCGAATGGCCATGCGCCGTGACGGGGATCGCGCGAAACGGAGGGACGAATGCTGGATATCCTGCAAGAGGCCGGGGCCGGCCGGGATGGCGTGTCAGCCGTCTGGCGACATCGTCCCGCCAATCCCGAACCGCCGTTGCATGGGGCCGGCATGTCGGGGCTGATCGGCCCGGAACCGGACGGCGTGGGCATCGGGAGCCGCAGCGCCGGTATCGGCTCGGGCTTTCCGCACCCTCACCCGAATTTCGACAGGGACGACAACTCGCCCTTTCCGGGCGCGGCCCTGCCTGCCCGATATGCGTTCGAAAGCTTTTTCGGTGGCAGAGAGGCGCGCCAGGCGTGACGCGGCAGTTGCAGAAAGAACGGGCCGCTGAACGCGGTCGAGCGCATCGGCGGCAAGTCACCCCCGGCCCGATCCTTCGGAGGGAGCCTGCGTCGCGACATGAAGCAGCTTGCTCCATGCCCCCGATTTCCGCGCATGTGCACGCGCAGAGGACTTCAGGCAATGGATGAACATTTCGGCGGCGGGGCTCATCGGTGTGTGTCTCCGGCTGATCAGGCAGAGATCGCAGGCCATGAACCGCTCGCGTAACGCGAGGATCACCGTGCGCCCTTCGAACATCGGTGCGACCGCCATGATTTTCGGCACCCAGGTACACATGTCGCTTTGCTCGACCAGCGATTGCGCCAGCAGCGCCGAGTTGGCCTGCACGATCCGCCTGGGGTCCAGCTGGGCGCCATGGCGGGTGAAGACCTCCTCGATCAGCCGTTCGCGCCCGTCGGGCGCGAAGTTCAGCAGCCAGTCCTGGTCCAGCAGGCCGTGGATGCTGTCGCAGCCCATGCGCGGGTGATCGCGCCGGACCATGATGCCCGTCTCGTAGCGAAGGATCGGCTCTATCCGAAATTCCTGCGGCGACATGCCGGGCGAGGGCTGGCCGATGATCAGATCCATCGACCCCGTGCGCAGCAGCGGCTGGGCGATCATGGCGAAACTGTCGAAAAGCTCCAGCTGCACCTCGGGCATGTGCTGTCGAAACGCGCGCAGCACGTCTGGCAGCAGGATCAGCGAGACCCAGGGCGTGATGCCGACGCATAGCCTGCCTTCCAGGCGGCCGCGCCGCAGGCCCATCTGTTCCTCGGCCTGCCGCATCTGGTTCAGGATCAGCCGGGCATGCGCCAGCAGCGCCTGCCCGTGATCCGTGAAACTGAGCCCCGTGGGCGAGCGCACCAGCAGGGGCAACTGCTGCTCTGTCTCCAGTTCGCGCAGCGCGCGGGTGACTGCCGGTTGCGAAATGCCAAGCCGTCGGGCGGCGCTGCGCACGCTGCCGGTTTCGGCGCTGGCGACGAGCGCCTCGAGTTGATGCAGCTTCATCGTGCCACCATGACAACCATTGGTTATATCCATAAGAAAGTTTTGTCTCCGCCGCAACATTCTCGCTGCGCTATGGTGCCTGACAGACCCCATGCCGGGTCGGCGACGAGAGGGGGGAGGAGGATGGACAAGGCGATATTGCCGGAGATCGGCAAGATCAGCGCCGAGGCGGTTCATATCCGCCGCCGCATCCATGCCAATCCCGAACTGGGTTTCGAAGAAACGGCGACCGGCGACCTGGTGGCGGGGCTGCTGGCGCAATGGGGCTATGAGGTGACCCGGATGGCAGGCACCGGGGTCGTCGGGCGGCTGCGCAACGGCGCGGGCCGCGCGCTTGGCCTGCGCGCCGACATGGATGCCCTGCCGATCCACGAGGCCACGAACCTGGCCTGGCGCAGCACGATACCGGGCCGGATGCATGCCTGCGGCCATGACGGCCACACGGCCATGCTGTTGGCCGCGGCGCGCCATCTTGCGGAAAGCCGCAATTTCGCCGGCACGCTGAACCTGCTCTTCCAGCCGGCCGAGGAAGGGCTGGGCGGTGCCGCGCGCATGCTGGCCGAGGGGCTGTTCGACCGGTTCCCCTGCGAGGCGGTCTTCGCCATGCACAACCTGCCCGGCCTGCCCACGGGTCAACTGGCGTTTCGCGCTGGTCCGGCCATGGCTTCGGCCGACAGCGCCCGCATCCGGGTCGAGGGGATGGGCGGCCACGGCGCCACCCCGCATGCGACAATCGATCCCGTGGTCGTGGGGGCCGCCATCGTCTCGGCACTGCAATCCATCGTGGCGCGCAATGTCGATCCGCAGGCGGCGGCGGTCGTCACCGTGGGCAGGCTGCATGCCGGCGACACCGCCAACGTCATCCCCGAGACGGCCGAGATGGAACTGACCATCCGCTGCCTTTCGCCCGATCTGCGGGACATGCTGGAAAGCCGCATCCGCCGGCTGGCCGAGGCCCAGGCGGAAAGCTTTGGCGCCCGCGCGGTGGTGGATTACCGCCGCAGCCACCCGGTGCTGGTCAACCACCCGGCCGAGACGGCCATGGCCCGCCGGGTGGCCGAGGGCTGGCTGGGCCGCGAGGCCATCGTCCCCGACCTCCGCCCGGCCATGGCCAGCGAGGATTTCGCCCTGATGCTGGAGCATTGCCCCGGCTCCTACATCCATATCGGCAATGGGGTGAACAGCGCCCCGCTGCACAATCCGCATTACGACTTCAACGACGAGGCCCTGGCCATGGGCGCGAGCTATTGGGTCAAGCTTGCGGAAGCGTTCCTGGCGCCGGGCGCGGCGGCGGAAACGGCAGGCGCCCAGGGCGGCCATTGCCAAGCCTGAGATCATCACGACAGGGAAACATCATGCTCAACACCATCAGGATTTCGCTTCTTGCCCTGCTTTGCGCGGGCGCTGCCCAGGCCGAGGACCGGACCGGCCAGACCATCCGGCTGGGCGTCGATCCGACCTATCCGCCGCTGGAATACAAGCAGCCCGACGGCTCGCTGACCGGCTTCGGCATCGAGATCACCGAGGCGATCTGCGCGGAACTGCGCGCCAATTGCGTCTGGGTCGAAAGCAACTGGGACGGCATCATCCCTTCGCTCCAGGCGCGCAAGTTCGACGTCATCGCCTCGTCCATGACCATCACCGAGAAACGGGCCGAGCAGATCGCCTTTTCGGACAAGTATTCCAACGCGCCCTCGCGCCTGGTGGCGCGCAAGGGCTCGGGGCTGGAACCGACGGCCGCTTCGCTGCGCGGCAAGCGGATCGGGGTGCAGCAGGGATCGTCCCAGGAAAACTTCGCGCGCGCGGTCTGGATGCCCGAGGGGGTCGAGATCGTGTCCTACCAGACCCAGGACCAGATCTATGCCGACCTGATCAGCGGCCGGCTGGACGCCTCGCTCCAGGCCTCGATCCAGGCCAGCGAAGGCTTTCTGAAAAAGCCCGACGGCGCCGGCTTCGAGTTCGCCGGTCCCGACATGAACGACCCGGCCTATTTCGGCATCGGCTCCGGCTATGGCTTCCGCAAGGATGATGCCGCGCTGCGCGAGGACTGGAACAGGGCCTTCGCGGCGATCCGCGCCGATGGCACCTATCGCAAGATCAACGACAAGTATTTCGATTTCGACGTCTATGGCGACTGAGCCCGGCCGGTTGCGCCCGGTCCCCGCCCCATGAGGGCGGGGCGGGCATCCCGCGCGATCCGCGCGACAAGCCGGTCACGGAGGGAGGGAGCATGTTCCTGAACGGTTACGGCCCGCTGGTGCTGGCGGGGCTGATGATGACGCTGAAGCTGGCGCTGCTGGCGATGATCGGGGCCTTCCTGCTGGGGCTTGTCGGCGCGGGCTGCAAGCTGTCGCGCAGCCGCGGGCTGCGGGCGCTGGGGGCGGGCTATACCACGGTGATCCGCAGCGTGCCCGACCTGGTGATGATGCTGCTTCTGTTCTACAGCCTGCAGATCTGGCTGAACCGGCTGACCGACGCGCTGGGCTGGGCGCAGATCGACATCGACCCGTTTTCGGCCGGGGTGATCACCCTGGCGGTGATCTATGGCGCCTATTTCACCGAGACCTTCCGCGGCGCCTTCGCGGCGGTGCATCGCGGCCAGATCGAGGCGGCGCTGGCCTATGGCATGCCGCCCTGGACGCTGTTTCGCCGCGTGCTGTTTCCGCAGATGATGCGCCACGCCCTGCCGGGCATCGGCAACAACTGGCAGGTGATGATCAAGGCCACCGCGCTGGTATCGCTGATCGGGCTGAACGACCTGATCAAGGCGACGCAGGACGCCGGGAAAGGCTCGGGGCAGTTCTTCTATTTCAGTATCCTCAGCGCCCTGATCTTTCTGGCCCTGGCGACGGTCATCAACCTGGCCGTCCTGCTGCTCGAACGGCGCTTTTCGGCCGGGTCCCGGAGGCATGCCGCATGATCGAGATCCTGCAGGAATACGGGAAAGCCTATCTCTGGACCGACGGCTACAAGATCACCGGCGTGGCGATGACGCTGTGGCTGCTGATCGCCTCGCTGGCCCTGGGCTTCGTGCTGGCGGTGCCGCTGTCGGTGGCGCGCGCCTCGGCCAATCCCTGGCTGCGGCTGCCGGTCTGGCTGTTCACCTATGTCTTCCGCGGCACGCCGCTTTATGTGCAGCTGCTGATCCTCTATAGCGGCGTCTACAGCCTGTCCTTCGTGCAGTCCCAGCCCCTGCTGAACGGGTTTTTCCGCGAGGGGATCAACTGCGCCATCCTGGCCTTCGGCATCTGCTCCTGCGCCTATACGACCGAGATCTTTGCCGGCGCCATCCGTGCCGTGCCGCCGGGCGAGGTCGAGGCGGCGCGCGTCTTCGGCATGACCAGCCTTGGCGTCTATCGCCGGATCGTCCTGCCAAGCGCGCTGCGCCGCGCCTTGCCCGCCTATGGCAACGAGGTGATCCTGGTCCTGCATGCCACCTCGATCGCCTTCACCGCGACGGTGCCGGACATCCTCAAGATCGCCCGCGACGTGAACTCGGCCACCTATGCGCCTTTCAGCGCCTTCGGCATCGCGGCGGTTCTCTATGCCGCCATCGCCTTCACCCTGGTCTGGCTGTTCCGCCGTATCGAGGCGCGGCTGCTGGCCTTTCAGCGCCCCCAGTCGACAGGCCGCGCCGCATGACCCGCCATTTCCCCGAGGAAACCATGTTTCATCCCAAGCCCGACCCGCAATCCCCCCTCGCCGTCCGGGTCGAGGATCTGCACAAGCGTTACGGTCCGCTGGAGGTGCTGAAGGGCGTCGATCTGACCGCGCGCGAGGGCGAGGTGGTGTCGATGATCGGCGCCTCGGGTTCGGGAAAAAGCACCTTCCTGCGCTGCATCAACCTGCTGGAACTGCCCAGCCGGGGCCGGATCGAGGTCGCGGGCGAGGAACTGGCCTTGCGTCCCGGCCGCGACGGCGACCTGCATGCCGCCGATCCGCGCCAGTTGCGGCGGATCCGGACCTCGCTGTCGATGGTGTTCCAGAGCTTCAACCTGTGGCAGCACATGACGGTGATGCAGAACATCGTCGAGGCCCCGGTGCATGTGCTGGGCCTGAGCCGCGCCGAGGCCCGCGACAAGGCCGAGGCGCTGCTGCACAAGGTCGGGCTTTACGACAAGCGCGACCAGTATCCCGCCCATCTGTCGGGCGGCCAGCAGCAGCGCATCGCCATTGCCCGGGCGCTGTGCATGGAGCCGCGGGTGCTGCTGTTCGACGAGCCGACCTCGGCGCTTGACCCGGAACTGGTGGGCGAGGTGCTGAAGGTGATCCGCGGCCTTGCCGAAGAGGGCCGCACGATGATCCTGGTCACGCACGAGATGAAATTCGCCCGCGACGTGTCGAGCCAGGTGATCTTCCTGCACAATGGCCGGATCGAGGAGCGCGGCGCACCGGCACAGGTCTTTGGCGATCCACAAAGCGAACGCTGCCGGCAATTCCTGTCGCGCACCTGCTAGCCTTGGCCGGGCCGGCATGATCGGGCCGCGGCCCCGGGGCGGGGAGGATGCCATGGCGGCGGGCATCGCGGCTCGGGCCTTGCGCGCCCCGCCGGCGCCGGCACCTGCCGCGATTCCGAGAGTGCAACCTGGCGCTGCATCTGCTAGACTGACAGATGAGGACGGTTCGGCCCGGCGTATTCCGCGGGCGGGGGCCGGGTTCTCCGGCTGACGCCTCGCCCGGTTCCGGGCCCTCCAGGAAGGGAGGATGCAGCCATGCATCGAGACACGATTGGAAACCCGCTGAGCTGGAGCGCGCAGAGGCTCGCCGGCATGGGCCGCGGCGCCGGGGCGGCGGTGGACGGGATCGGCAGCCACGAGATGACCCTGCCGGTGGTCAACCGGATCGGCCTGGGCGACATCCGCGACGCGCTGCGCAAGGGCGTCGAGGACTTCGCCGCGCTGCGCACCGACGTGATCACCGCGGTGGCGCTTTATCCGGTGATCGGCTTCGTCCTGGCCGCCTGGGCGTTCAATGCCGGGCAGGTACACCTGCTCTTTCCGCTGGCGGCGGGCTTTCCGCTGGTCGGACCGGTCGCGGCGATCGGCCTTTACGAGATGAGCCGGCGGCGCGAACGGGGCGAGGACACGAATTGGGGCGCGGTGCTGGCCACGCTGACCGGCAGGGTGCTGGGGCCGGTGCTGGCGCTGGGCTGCCTGCTTGCGGTGATCTTCGCCTTCTGGCTGCTCGCCGCGCATGCGATCTGGGTCGTCACCCTGGGGCCCGGACCCTATGACAGCCTGCTGGCCTTGTTTCGCGACGCATTTACCACCAGCGCGGGCTGGACGATGATCCTGGCCGGGTTCGGCGTCGGCTTCGTCTTTGCGGCGGTGGTGCTTTGCGTCAGCCTGGTGTCGTTCCCGTTGCTGATCGACCGCCCGGTGGGGGTGCCGGTGGCGCTGGCGACCTCGCTTGCCGTCGCGCGCCGCAACCCCGGCGCGACCGCGCTCTGGGGGTTGATCGTGGCCGTGTCGCTGGTGCTGGGGATGATCCCGCTGTTCGCCGGGCTGATCGTCGTGCTGCCCATCCTCGGCCACGCCACCTGGCATCTTTACCGCCGCGCGGTGGCCTAGAGGGATCGGGAAAACCCCATGCGGCGGCAAGCCCGCCATGTCCCACTGTCCTGGGGATGACGACGGGAATCCGGATGGGCTGCCGTGAGCCGAGGGCCGGCAGCGCGAACAGCATCGTCTGTCCGACAGCCGCTCCTGATAGATGGGACAGCGCGGTCCAGGCGGTGCCATAGCCGCCCTCCATGCCGGCGACCGGTTCCTCCATCGCCGTGCCGGAGGAGACGCCCTGCGCGGGCGCGCCGGTGATCTCCAGCGAACGGATGCCGCCATAGCGCCCGGCTCTGCGCCTGCTGGTTCCAGTCCTGCGCGGTGAAGGCGGCGAGGCGTGTCAATGCCCGGTGCATGTGAATACCGTAGCCAGCCAGAAGCACCGCGCCCTGCTGCGCAGCCGCAAGCTCCTGCAGGAAAAGGCTCTTGCGATCGAAAGCGACATCCGCGGCCTGTTGCGCAATTTCGGGCTCAAGGTGGGTATTGTTGGTGCGGGAGGATTCGAACGTAAGCGCTGTGCTGAGCCCACCTTCCTGCTGAATCCGTAAGCTGCGATGCGGCCCTGTGTGGGGATTTGCATGGGAGGTTTCATTGGGAGGCCATGGGGAGCGCAGTATGGAGGCCGTTGGGTTCGTGGAGCTTTTGGCGGCTCCGGCAGCCAAGCGGCGTTGGTCGGACGAGGCGAAGGGCCGGATCGTGGCCGAAACGCTGGTGGGTGGCGTTACGGTGAACGAGGTGGCGCGTCGTCATGGGGTGAAGGCCAACCACCTGTCCTCGTGGCGGACGTTGGCTCGGCAAGGCAAGCTGGTCGTGCCAGAGGTTGCGGGGGCCGAATTTGACGTGCCGGCGCTTACGGTGCCGCCGCTGGACGCGCTGTCGACGACAGCGTCGATTGAACTGGTCATCGGCCCTGTGACGGTGAGGCTGGATGCTGCCACGCCTGCGGCCCGGGTTGCGGACCTGGCCATGGCACTGCAGGCCCGCCCGTGATCTTCCCGTCGAACCGGGTGCGGATCATGGTGGCGACGAAGCCCGTCGACTTCCGCAACTATGCGGCGACCATGATTATGCGGAGTTGGCGTTGCCGATCGATAGATTAGGGCTTTTTTACAGATACCTAAGTAGCCCGAGAGCAGGCTTTCGCTCCGCATAACTATGCTCCCTCGCGATGGTTCAATATCGTGAGGAGAGCAAAGATGGATGCCAATAATCGTAATCACTGGTTCCTCGATCCGGGACCGTTGTCGTCGTGGATCGATCAGTTCGCGGCCGACCTTGCCGCTCAGAGATATACGCCGCTGACGATTGAAGGCTACACGGCCTCGGCGCGTCATTTTGCGGCTTGGCTTGGTAGCGCAGGTATCGCGATCGATGATATTGGTGACGATGTCGTTCGTCGCTTTGCCGAACATCGGTGTCGATGTCCTGGTGGGCGGCGATGGCTGCGTGTTTCACCAAAGTATTCGCGCCGCGCCGGGCGGTTCGTTGTTTTCCTGCAAAGGAAAGGTGTCGCGCGACCATCCGTGAAGGTCGCCTCGTCATATCCCCTGCTTGACGATTATCGGAACTGGTTGCGCATCCACCGGGGACTGTCGGAACGGACGATCGCCCGCCATCTTCGCCACCTGCATAAGTTGTTGCCGGAACTCGGCACGGCGACCCACGACTATGATGCCGCCCTCGTCCGCAATGTTGTCCGCGAGTGGCGCGAGCGAACCGGACCGGCGGACCTGCGGACCATAACGAGCACCTTGCGCAGCTATCTCCGTTTCCTCGCGGGTGCCGGCCTCTGTCGCCCCAACCTCGATCACGCCATCCCGCCGGTCGTGCAATGGCGCCTTTCGTCTTTGCCGCGGTATCTTGCTGCCGCCGATCTCGAACGCGTCGTTGCATCCTGCGATCAACTTACCAGGGGGCGCCTACGGGACCGTGCGATCCTGCTCCTGCTCGCACGCCTGGGGCTGCGGGCCGGGGATGTCGCTGGACTCAGACTCAGCGATCTCGATTGGACGTCTGGCATGCTGCGCTTGAGTGGCAAAGCGCGCCGGCAGGTTCGGTTGCCGCTCCCGCAGGACGTCGGCGATGCGATCCTCGCCTACATCGAGCTGGAACGGCCGCGCGTGGATCAGGAGGCGGTCTTTCTCATGATGGTCGCACCCTACCGATCATTCTCGCAGTCCAGCCACGTCTCCACGATCGTAGCACTGGCGCTGAAGCGGGCGGGCATTTCCGATGCTCCGTCGACCGGAGCCAGCCTGCTGCGCCACTCCGCGGCGACCTCGATGCTGCGCTCGGGCGCCACGCTCGAGGCTGTCGGCACGGTGCTGCGTCACCGTTCGCTCGATATGACCGCGCATTACGCCAAGGTCGACATTGCGATGCTGGAGCAGATTGCCCAGCCCTGGCCGGGAGAGCTGGCATGCTGAGTCAGCTCCTCACCGATCATGCAGCGCTGCACCGTGCACTGGGATTCAAGTTCCGGACCCCGGGCATCCTCCTGCGCAACTTTGTCGCCTTCGCCGAGCATCGCGGGGAGCGTGTCGTCACGACGGCGACCGTGCGCGAGTGGGCACTGCAGGCACCATCGCCCGAGCAACGACGCAACCGTCTGCTGACAGTGCGCCGCTTCGCGATCGCGCTGCATGCCGAAGATCCGCGCCACGAGGTGCCCTCGGCTGACCTCTTCGGCCGCGCCAGTCACCGCCGCCGCACACCCTATATCTACGATCCCAGGGATATCCGACGGTTGATCGATGCCGCGCATCGCCTTGGTCCCGACGGTTCGATCCGACCGATCACCTACGCCACGATGTTCGGGCTGATCGCGGCGACCGGCATGCGCGTTTCGGAGGCGCTTGCCATTCGGCTGCCGGACGTGATCGACGATGGGCTGATCATTGCCCAGACCAAGTTCAAAAAGAGCCGGTTGCTGCCGCTCCATTCAACGACCCGGCGCGCATTGGACGGATACTTCGCCACTCGCCTGAAGGCCTCGAGCCAGAGCGATGCACTCTTCATTTCGCATCAGGGAACGCCGCCCGCCTATCCGACAGTGATAACTGTCTTCCTGCAAATCATTCGATCGATCGGCTTGCGCGGCGCTCCAGGATCGCAAGGACCACGTCTCCACGATCTTCGCCACACATTCGCCGTTCGCTCTCGAACGCTGTGCGCACGATGCCCAGGCGGTAGCACGGCATATCACCGCCCTGAGCACCTATCTGGGGCACGCCCATGTGACCGATACTTACTGGTATCTTGAGGCGACGCCCGAGCTGATGGCGCACATGGCGGCAGCCGGCGAGGCCTTGCATCGGGAAGTGCCGGCATGACCCAACTCGCCCCGCATCTCACCGCGTTCCTTCGCGAACACCTTCCCCGCGAACGACGCGCCAGCGTGCATACCTGCGATGCCTATGCCTATAGCTTCCAGCTGCTGGTGACGTTCGCCGCGCGACGATTGCGCAAGAGGCCTTGCCTGCTGCAGATCGAGGATCTCGACGTGCCGATGATCCTTGCCTTCCTCGAACATGTCGAGGAGGCGCGCGGCAACAAGGCCCGTTCGCGCAACGCAAGGCTGGCGGCCGTGAAGTCCTTCTTCCGCTATCTCGAGCACCGCGTCCCCGCGGTTCTCGATCAGGCCCTTCGGGTGCACGCCATTCCCATGAAGAAGGTCGACGAGGCGCTGGTCGCTTCCCTTTCGCGCGCCGAAGTTCAAGCGCTGCTCGACGCACCGGACCGGCGGACACCATCGGGCATTCGCGATCGGGCCATGCTGCATCTCGCCTTCGCCGGCGGGCTGCGCGTTTCCGAACTTGTTGGTCTCGCCCTCGACCAGTTCGACGGACGGTCGCCGGCCAGCATCCATATTATCGGGAAGGGACGGCGGGAGCGCGTGCTGCCGCTCTGGCAGGAGACCGCCGCCGCGATCCGGGCCTGGGTCGCGGTCAGACCCAAGGATGGCGACACCGCGCTCTTCCTCAACAAGGCCGGCCGGGCGATGACGCGCGCCGGCTTCGAATATATCCTGACAAAGCACGCCGCGGTTGCGGCGAAGGTCGTGCCCTCGCTTGCCGCCAAGCCAATATCGCCTCATGTTCTGCGTCATAGCTGCGCGATGCACATGCTTCAGGCCACCCGGGATATCCGCAAGGTAGCGCTGTGGCTCGGTCATGCCACTCTCCAGAGCACCGAGATCTACTTGCGCGCTGACCCGGCCGAAAAACTCGAGATGATCGACGCTTTGGCGCCGCTCGGCATCAAGCCAGGCAAATTCCGCCCGCCGGACAAATTGATCGCGATGCTCGCTGCGCGATAGCGTATTGTTATGTGGAGTCGACAGATGTCGTGAGGCCCGGAAATGCGCCCGTCAGCGTCCGCGACTCCGCATAATCATGATCGCCGCATAGTTACGATTATGTGGTGCACCACATAACCGCAAGGGGCATGACAGCCTGGCTGCGATGGTGAAGAACGAGCTGCGCAAGGATCCGTACACCGGGACGGTCTTCGTGTTCCGGGCCAGGAAGGCGGATCGGCTGAAGCTGCTCTACTGGGACGGCACTGGGCTGGTGATGGCCTATAAGCGGCTGGAAGAGCATACGTTTACCTGGCCCGCCGTGAAGGACGGGCTAATGCTGATGAACCACGCACAGTTCGAGGCGCTGTTTGCCGGGCTGGATTGGCGGCGGGTTCGGGCCATCGAGGCGAAGGCTCCCGAAGCCGTGGAGTGAACGGTGCAGGCTGCGGCAGGATGACTCAGCCGGTGCTTTCCAGAGGCGTAGCCAGTGGCGGTTTGGTAAAGACCGGCCATGCCTAATACCGCTGATCTGCTTAAAGAAATTGCTGCGCTGAAGGCGATGCTGATCGCCGCGGAAGCGCGCGACCGGCGCAAGGTCGAGCGGATCGAACGCGTTGAGAAGCTGGTCGCGGCCTTCAAGCAGGCGGCCTTCGGGCGGCGGTCGGAGAAGAGCGATACGGACCAGTTCGAACTGGCGTTGGAGGATCTGGAAACGGCCATGGCGGTCATTCATGCCGAGGAGGATGCCGAGGATCGCGCTGCCAGCGCCCCACCAAACCACGTGCCCCCAACCGTGGTGCATTGCCGAAACACCTGCCGCGCATCGAGGAAGTGATCGAGCCGGAAAGCCTGACCTGCGCCTGCGGCGGCTGCCTGCATTGCATCGGTGAGGATGTGTCGGAGCGGTTGGATATCGCGCCCGCCCAGTTCCGCGTCATCGTCACCCGCCGCCCCAGATTTGCCTGTCGGTCCTGCACCGACGGCGTGGTTCAGGCGCCGGCCCCTGCGCGGTTGATCCCGGGAGGCATGCCCACCGAGGCGATGGTCGCGCATGTGCTGGCGAGCCAGATATGCCGACCATCTTCCGCTTTACCGTCAGACCCAGATCCACAGCCGTCAGGGTATGGACCTTGACCGTTCGACCCTTGCGGATTGGGTGGGGCGGGCCGCCTTCGAACTTCGCCCCGTTTGCGATGCGCTGATGGCCGACCTGAAACGGTCGACAAAGCTGTTCATGGACGAGACACGCGCGCCGGTCCTCGACCCGGGGGCCAGAAAGACCAAGACCGGATACTTCTGGGCGCTGGCCCGCGATGACCGGCCTTGGGGCGGAACAGCGCCGCCGGGTGTCGTCTTCACTGACGCTCCCGGTCGGGGCGGGCAGCATGCCGAACGGATATTGCAGGGCTTCGGTGGCATCCTGCAGGTCGACGGCTATGCCGGATACAATCGGCTGATTGCGTCGGACCGGATCGGTCCCGGCATCCAGCTCGCCCATTGCTGGGCGCACGCGCGCCGCAAGCTGATCGAGATCACCCGCACCGGGCCCGCGCCGATTGCCGAGGAGGGCGTGGCCCTCATCCGCGACCTCTATGCCATCGAGGCCGATATCCGCGGAAGCGACCCTGCTGCCCGACTGGCTGCACGGCAAGAGCGCTCCGCCCCGATCCTCGCCCGCCTCGACGACTGGCTGGCCCATCATCGTGCCCGCGCTTCAGCCAAATCGTCCCTCGGCGAAGCGCTCGCCTACATCGCGAAATACCGCGACGGGCTGGGGTGCTTCATGACTGATGGTCAGGTCGAGATCGACTCCAACACCGTCGAACGCACCATCCGGCCCATCGCCCTGAACCACAAAAACGCCCTCTTCGCCGGCCACGACGCCGGTGCCGAAAACTGGGCCGTCATCGCCTCGCTGATCGAGACCTGCAAGATGAACGGCGTCGATCCTCACGCATGGCTGACCGCCACACTCACCGCCATCGTTAAAGGCCACAAACAAGGCCAGATCGACGACCTGCTACCATGGAACTGCTCCGTCTCCGGGTGACCGGGACAGCGCTTACATTCGAACTCCGGGTCAGGGATCTCATCGAGGCCTTGCCGGATCTGGGAGAGATGTTCGGCGTTTTGCGGGCCGCAAGACAAAAGCTCCGGGAGGCCTTCTCCCAGCTGCATCGCAAGGTGCTGGGCATTGTCAGGGACATGTCGGCGCGGTGGCCGCTGCCAAGATGGAGAAACGTGATCATTGGAAGGAATGATGAGCGTACTCGATGCCGTTTGCCTCGCAGATCATGTCGAAGCGCATCGGCCGGGAGTAGATCGTGTTCCGGTTCCAAGGCTGCTCGGCAAACTGGATCCCGTTATCGGTGAGAATGGTGTGGACCCGGCAGGGAACGGCTTCGAGCATATGCTGAAGCAATTCCCAGGCGGTCTTCCTGTCGGCCTTGTCGACGAGTTGGGTCACGGCGCACTTGCTCGGCCGGTCGATGCCGACGAACAAATATAGCTTGCCTTCAGCGGTCTGAACCTCGGCACTGTCGATGTGGAAGAACCCTGTGGGTAGAGCTTGAACTTCGACCGCTTCGGCCTGTCGCCCTCCAGATCAGGCAGGCGCGAGATGCCGTGTCGTTGCAGGCACCGGTGCAGCGCGGATCGCGTCAGGTGGGGGATCGAGGACTGCAGGGCATAAAGGCAATCGTCCGGTGGCAGCAGCGCATGGCGCCGGAAGGCCACGACCATCGCCTCCTCCGCCTCGGTCAGCATGGTGGATCGCGGCTCCGACGGCCCGGTCTGCAAATCCTCGGCCGTCGCGCGCTTGCGCCACTTCGCGACGGTCTTGGGGTTGATGCCCCGCTTCCGGCTCAGCGGCGCGAGCGAAGCTTGCGATCATTCGGGCCAGCCCTCGGACCAATGGCGGGCAGGCCCTCATTATTGCTGCTTGGATCGCGTGCGTGGTCGTGGCGCTTCCATGACGAACTTGTCCCATAAGGCATCCTTCCATTCCAAAGAATGGAGCGCACCATCAAACCGTGGGATCAAACAGTCTAGGGATCGGCGGGGGTCGGTGGTTCCGGCCGGGCAAGGTGCCAGCACCGCCAGGATGCAACGTGTCGCCACATCGATGATTGCGTATAGGTATCTGCGGCCCTTTGGGATTTTTCCGCGGATCTCCGGTGACAGCGCGCGCAGCTGGCCAAGAAGCGATGCACATCCCAGAGGCCCGGCACCACCGGCGGCTTGTCGCGCATCCTGTCGGTGGCAACGACATTGGGCAGCACCCGGCCACAGGCCAGCTTCGACCGGCGGCGGAATTCGTCGGCGGGCCGGGCGAAGCCGGTATCCACCAGCAGGTGGAAACTCTCGAAGGGCACCGTCTGATTGAACTCGAATTCCAGCCGGGCGCGCAGCAACGGGTCATCGACGATATGCTGAAAGCCCCGCCGTTCGTCGGGATGCACGAAGAACGTCTCCAGCAGCGCAGCACGTTTTGCCAGCGGTGCAAGGTCATAGAGCAACAGGAAGTCCGGGTCGTCGCCCATCGCGCTCGCCTGCCGGGGCACTGCCGGTTGCCGGTTCATCGGCTTACAAGTCCAGGTTAGATGGCTTGACCTCGGGATTCTTGATCGTATCAAGGATCTGGCGGTCCAGCTCCTCGCGGTGCAACCGGCCGAGTTCATAGCCGGTGAGGGCAAAGCCGATCCTGCTCGACATCATAAGTGACCTTATATGTGGCCACGCAGCCCAGCATCAGGGGTTTCCGGCGCGGCCAGGCGAAGTCCACCGCACCCGGCTGTCGACATAGGTGTGAAACACGCAGGGCTGATTACTCTCGATGACCTTGGTCATGCTGCCGTCGGGGATCTCGGAGCGCATCGGCGGCTGGCCCATAAGATCGGGGATGAAACCCTCCTCGCCCCGGGCATAGGTCGGGGTCATGGAGGTGCTGCCGATCTCGGTCAGCGAGGCCGGGCCGTAGAGCCCTTCGATCTGCGCCTTCAACTCCAGCAGTTCGGGCATTTCTGCGGCAGGCTTGTGAATGCCTCGGCTGATCACCATCGGGCGTTTGCCCAGAGGCGCGGATGCAGCCCGACGACATCAAGACATGGCATGTCCGCAACACCGCAGGCGACAGGGTGCCCTTCATCTGGGCGATCCCGCGCGCATCATTGCGGTCGATTTTGTCCACCTGCGCCTTGATGAAAGCCTTGGCGTGGCGCGTCTCGATGCAGATCGCCGGAAGGCCGGCCTTGGCCAGGCCCTCGGACAGCCATTGGGATAATGGGCCCGCTTCCGGCCCGACCCTCTCAAGCCGGGCACCCACGCCATTCAAGGCGCGAGAGATGTCCTCCGGGTGGCTTATGACCTTGAGTTCCCGACGGATCCGGCCACCTCGTCGAGGATGCAGATCGCGGTCTCTTTTACCGATACATCCAGTCCGGCATAGTAGCTTCGTGCTGCGCTTCCTTCCCTGATGCTAGTGGCGGCTTCTCACAGACCACGTTCTACCATCGGCCCGAAGCGCAGCACCTCATGACGAGCGGGAAGGGAAGTGGGGCGCCAGCCGAATACCCCAACTGAGCCTAAGACGCCGCCCGGCCGGGCATTCATCCGCGGGCTTCCTGAAACGGGCGGATAGGGCGACGCGCCCTGCAAGGGGTGCGGGCGCGAGGATCTTCATGGGCATCCGGCCAGTGACGATCAGGATCGTCGGCCTCTGCCGTGCCAGGATGCCCATGACGCGAGAGGATGGCGCAAGCCCTCTCCCGTGACCCTCAATAGTGGTAGCAGGAGGTGGTTTTGCCGTGCTGCGTGCATTGGGTTGTCTTTGGCGGCGTGTATTGCGGCCCGCGGAACGGGAAGCTGGGAAGCCGGCCATCGGACTTGCCGCATTGATAGGTCATGTAATACCAGGTGACCGGACCCGGCGTGACATCTGCCAAAGTGCCGCCAGCCTTGCTGTAGCTGTCGACCACCTGATACGAGCTTCTGCATTTCTTCGCCGCTTCCGTGTAGCAGCCTTCGGGCGAAGTCGTGCAACGCGACGTGTGGATGGTGTTTCCACCCGGCCCCGACATCGTGCTTGTCTCGGGTTCGGCGCATCCGGCCAACACGAATCCCGTAGCCGCCAATGCCAAAAATATCCGCATCTCAACCTCCTAACCAACTAACGAATCACGCAGAACCGTTATCATCATCGGCCGTGATCCGGGAAGGCTTTTCATGCAGATGCCCCGGCTTTGCACAGCGTAGGCATGCCTGCGTCGTCGCCATTTCCAAGCTGAACGGAGCCGGTCCTGAAGGATCCGGCCCGGCTGTTGCCGGGCAGCGGGCCCATTACAGGTGGTTGACGATCAACCCCAGACCGCCTCGAACTCGCGCCATTCGCCCTTGCTCATGCCGCTGTTCTCCTGCGTGACGGCCTCTCCCGCCAGGCGGCGCTTCAGCGCCTCGACGCCCTTGGCGGAAAGCTGCACCCCGCCCAGCCGGTAATCCTCGAAGGCGGCATAGGCGAAGGGCACCCAGTCGCGGACGATGCCGCACATGGTCTGGGCATAGGCGCGGATCTCGTATTGCGCATGGGCATCGGCGCGCAGGCGCAGGAAATGGAACAGGTTGTGCAGGTCCACCTTCCAGTACCATTGCGTATAGACATTGGCGGGCAGGTTCATGCGCGCCAGTTCGCGCGCCAGGCCCTGCTGGCCCTCCTGGCTCAGCATCGCTTCGTAATGGTCATAGCTGCGCATCGCGTCCTCGCGCAGGATGTCGAGGACGCGGGCGGCCTCGTCGCCCTCCAGCACCTGGCCGCGGCCCTGGTTGTTCACCGTCGATTGCGCGGCAAGATGTTCGGGCGCGGGAATGTAGAATTCGCGGTCCAGGATCGAATAGCGCGCCGAATATTCGTTCACGTTGGCGGTGCGGTGGCGGATCCATTGCCGGGCGACGAAGACCGGCAGCTTGACGTGGAACTTGACCTCGCACATCTCGAACGGGGTCGAGTGCCAGTGCCGCATCAGGTAGCGGATCAACCCCTCGTCGTTGCTGACCGACTTGGTGCCGCGGCCATAGCTCACGCGCGCGGCCTGGGTGATCGCGCCGTCGTCGCCCATGTAGTCGATGACCCGCACCAGCCCGTGATCCAGCACCGGATGCGCCCGGTAGAGATGGCCCTCCATCCCCTCGGAGACGGCGCGCAGGGTGGGGCGCGGGCTGGCGCGCAGCTCGTCGATCTCGGCCTGTTGTTCGGGGGTCAGGGGCATGGCGGAATCCTTCGTGCTGTTGGGCATATCTTGTGGCACCGACGGGGGATTCAATCAACCGGCAGTATTGGCGCGGCGGGTGCAGCCGATCGCCCCACGTTGCGGTCCGGCCGCCGCCATGCCAGTCTGGCCGCAGCGAACGGAAAGGAACGACAGATGAAGGTCCGCTATCTGCACACAATGGTCCGCGTGCTCGATCTGGAAAAGACGATGGAGTTCTTTCGCCTGCTCGGGCTGGAGGAGACGCGGCGAATCGATAATGAAAAAGGGCGCTTCACCCTGGTCTTCATGGCGCCGCCCGGCCAGCCGGAATGCCCGGTCGAGCTGACCTGGAACTGGGACGGCGACGATGGCCTGCCCTCGGACAGCCGGCATTTCGGCCATCTCGCCTATCGGGTCGAGAACATCTACGAGATGTGCCAGAAGCTGATGGATGCCGGCGTGACCATCAACCGCCCGCCGCGCGACGGCCACATGGCCTTTGTCCGCAGCCCCGACAACATCTCGATCGAATTGCTGCAAGAGGGCGAGTCGCTGGCGCCGCAAGAGCCCTGGGCCAGCATGGGCAATATCGGCCACTGGTAAGGCGGCGCGGCGCGCGGGGGACGGGGCGCGTCCGGGCCCTTGAGCCGATGGCGCTGCAGGGCGATGCGGTGCGCCGCATGGAGCCCTTCCGGTCCGGGCGAGGAGGCGATTTCCCTTGTGGCCGTCTTGCGGCCGGCCAGCCCGGATCGGGCTGAAAGGCAGCGCGGGCGCAGACGGAGGAATGCCGCCTGGCGCAACTTCGCCTGCGGGCTGTCGGCCCAGTGGCCGGGCGTGATCGTGACCCGGATCGGCCGGCCGAACGCGTCCGCGGCCGCATGGGGTTGCGTCGTCAGCCCGCCGCGGGACCGGCCGATGGCGTGGGCCTCAAGCCCCCTTCTGCGAGGTCGCGTCGGCATGGACCTTCGAGATCGTCGCCTCGATCAGCACCCATTCGGAAGCGGGACCGGCGCCCAATGCCTTGAAAAGCCGTTCCCATGCCTCGGCGCGGTCCACCGCCGGAACCAGGTGCGGACCGCCTGCCAATGTCCCGGCGCCGGTGGCGGGTCGCGCCAGGGCGAAGCGCCCCGTGCCAGCCAGAGGATCGCGTCCGTGAACGGCCGGTCGTCGGCACCGCTGCGGCCCCGAGCACCGGCCTTGCCGGGCAGCAGCGGCCCGGTGCTGCCTGTCGGCCCGCCGGCATGCGCCCGAGTCGATGCCAAAGGACGAAAGGAGCCGCCAGGCCCCATGTCGCCATGCCTTTGCGCTTTCTGCATGCGCCCGTGGCCGGGTGCTGCCCAGGCCCTGCCCGGCGGGGCGCTGATGGTCCGGACAGGGGGCCGCGAATTCATCGCAACTTGGAGATGTTCGCACCACCCGCAGGCCATGCCAGCAAAATACATTGAAAACAAACCACTAACACTACCTTGTTAACGGTCCGTTAACCTATCTTAAAGGGCAACTGGCCTAAACCGAACAGATCGTTTTAATTGTAAGTCATTGCGTGATCTCTATTGTTGGTTGGTGAGTGATGTTGGTGAATGGCAAGGCCACGCATGCCGCGGGCATGCATTATCCCCTGGGCGACAACGGTTGCCTGAGCTTTCTTCAGGATCCGGGCATCGGGGTCGGCAGCCGAAGCTTTTCGGGCTCGGTGGCGGATTGGTGCGAGCAGGGCTTCTCGATCTGCGAAAGCTACCTGATCGAGGCGCAAACCCTTTCCATAGAAGGCGATCCCTCGGGTTTCGTTGCCATGGCCGAGGCGCAGTTCGACGACGAGCTGGCCGACGAGGTGCTGCTGCACGCCAACGCCCTGCTGAGGGGCATGGCCTTCCGCCGGTTGGGTGGGCGGCTGCAACTGGTCGAAACCGGTGACGCGCCGCTTGGCCTGAACTGGACCGCCATCGCGAACCTGTGGTGCGCGATGGAGACGACCAAGGGTGACATGCGCCTGCCGCGCCTTGACCCGCAGTTCGAAAAGCGGATGCGCGCGGCGATGCGGCTGTCCTGAGCCGGTCGGCGCTGCCGGAACGCTTGGATCGGCGGCCGGTTTTGTCTAAGACGGCGTTCCAGTCAGCAGAGGATGCCGCCCGTGGACGCGACCGACCGCATTGCCCGCACCATCGCCGCCGAGATCGCTGCCCGCCCCGACCAGGTGGCGGCGGCGACGGCCCTCTTGGACGGGGGCGCCACGGTTCCCTTCGTCGCGCGCTATCGCAAGGAGGTGACGGGCGGGCTGGACGACACCCAGCTGCGCACGCTGTCCGAGCGGCTGGCCTATCTGCGTGAACTCGAGGCGCGGCGGGCGGCGATCCTTGACTCCATCAAGGGGCAGGGCAAGCTGACCGAGGATCTGGCCCGCGCCATCGCCGGGGCCGAGACCAAGGCCACGCTGGAAGACATCTACCTGCCCTTCAAGCCCAAGCGGCGCACCAAGGCGATGATCGCGCGCGAAAACGGGCTGGAGCCGCTGTTGCGCGCCATCCAGGACAACCGCGCCGCCGAGCCCGAGGCGCTGGCGGCGGGCTACCTGACCGAGGCGGTGCCGGACGTGAAATCGGCGCTGGACGGCGCGCGCGACATCCTGGTCGAGGAACTGTCCGAGAATGCGGCGCTGCTGGGCCGGCTGCGCGAGTTCATGCAGGCCGAGGCGATCATCTCGGCCAAGGTGGTGCCGGGCAAGGAACAGGTCGGCGCCAAGTTCAGCGATTATTTCGACCAGTCCGAGAAATGGGCGGCGATCCCGGCGCATCGGGCGCTGGCGATCCTGCGCGGCGCCAAGGAAGAGGTGCTGGCCATCGAGATCGCCCCCGAGCCGGAAACCGGCGCGGCGCGGGCCGAGGGCATCGTCGCCGCGGCGCTGGGCCGGCTGGGCGACGGTCCCGGCGACCGCTGGCTGCGCAAGGTGGCCGGCTGGTGCTGGCGGGTGCGGCTGTCGAACACGATGTATATCGACCTGCTGACCGAGTTGCGCTCGCGCGCCCATGCCGAGGCGATCCGGGTCTTTGCCCGCAACCTGCGCGACCTGCTGCTGGCCTCGCCCGCCGGGCCGCGCCCGACCATCGGGCTGGACCCCGGCATCCGCACCGGGGTCAAGCTGGCGGCGGTGGACGGCACCGGCAAGCTGGTCGAGACGGCGACGCTCTATCCCTTTCCGCCGAAATCCGACCTGCGCGGGGCGGAAGCCGCGCTGGCCGCCGCCATCACCCGCCACAGGATCGAGCTGATCGCCATCGGCAACGGCACTGCCAGCCGCGAGACCGAGCGTTTCGTGGCCGAGGTGCTCAAGCGCCTGCCGCAGGGGGTGAAGCCGCCGGTGAAGGTGATCGTCTCCGAGGCCGGCGCCTCAGTCTATTCCGCCTCGGAACTGGCGGCCAGGGAATTCCCCGGCCTCGACGTGTCGCTGCGCGGCGCGGTCTCCATCGCCCGGCGCCTGCAGGATCCGCTGGCCGAGCTGGTCAAGGTGCCGCCCGAATCCATCGGCGTCGGCCAGTATCAGCATGACGTGGACCAGCGGCAGCTGGCAAAGACGCTGGAGGCGGTGGTCGAGGATGCGGTGAACGCGGTGGGGGTGGACCTGAACACCGCCTCGGCGCCGCTCTTGGCGCATGTCGCCGGGCTGGGGCCGTCGCTGGCGCAAAACATCGTCGCGCATCGCGATGCCGCGGGCGCCTTCCGCTCGCGCGCGGCCCTGAAGAAGGTGACGGGGCTTGGCCCGCGCGCCTTCGAGCAATGCGCGGGCTTTTTGCGCATCCGCGACGGCGACGAGCCGCTGGACGCCTCGGCCGTCCATCCCGAAGCTTACGGCGTCGCGCGCAAGATCGTCGCCGCCTGCGGCCGCGACATCCGGCAGATCATGGGCGATGGTGCGGCGTTGAAGGGTCTGCGCGCCGAGCAGTTCGTGGATGAGCATTTCGGCCTGCCGACGGTGCGCGACATCCTGTCCGAACTGGAAAAGCCCGGCCGCGACCCGCGCCCCAGCTTCGTTACCGCCAGCTTTGCCGAGGGGGTCGAGGATATCAAGGATCTGCGCCCCGGCATGGTGCTGGAGGGCACGGTGACGAATGTCGCGGCCTTCGGCGCCTTCGTCGATATCGGCGTGCATCAGGACGGGCTGGTGCATATCAGCCAGCTGGCCGACCGTTTCGTCAAGGATCCGAACGAGGTGGTCAAGGTCGGCGACGTGGTCAAGGTGCGCGTGACCGAGGTGGACGTGGCCCGCAAGCGCATCGGCCTGACCATGCGCAAGGACGGTGGCGCCGCAGCCCGCGATGCGCAGAAGGAACGCGGCCCCAAGGCCCAGCCGGCGCGCGGCCCGAAATCCGCCGCGCCCGCCGGCAAGGAGCAGCCGGGCGCCCTGGGCGCGGCGCTGCTGAACGCACTGCGCAAGGGCTAGGGCGCCGGTCGCCTAGGGCGCGACCGAGGATCGCCGGGGGATCAGAGCGGGCAGCTCCGCTTCGACCGTGCGGGCGGTTCCCTCGATCCGGTCCAGCAGCAGGTGGACCGCCTGTTCGGCGATCGCCGGAAGATGCAGGTCCAGGGCGGTCAGCGGCGGATCGGACAGCTTCGCCCGCAGCCCGTCATAGCGGGTGGCGATGCGCAATTGCCGCGGCATCGCCAGCCCCAGCTCATGCGCCGCCCGCACCGCGCCGCTGGCAAAGGCGTCGATGGCGGCGAAGATCCCGTCGATCGAGGGATCCGCGGCAAGCAGGCGCAGGGTCTCGCGATAGGCGATCTCTTCGCCCTCATCTTCGTCCAGGATGACCAGGGTGGCCTGCTGGCCGCGCCGGGCGGCAAAGGCGCGATAGGCCTGCTCGGCCTCGATCTGGCTGGTCCGCGGGGTCGAGCCGATCAGCGCCGCGACATGGCGGCAGCCCTGCTGTGCCAGATGCTCCAGCAGCAGCAGCGCGGTTTCCCGCGAGCGGATGTTCACGGCGGGGATGTCGGGCCGGCCCGGCACGGTGCCGATGGAAACGATGGGGGTCTTGCGCTGCTCGAACAGGGCGACCAGCGGGTCGTCACGCATGGGCTCGACCAGGATCACCCCGTCGAAAGCGACCGAGCCGTGGCTGCGGACCGAAGGATGCGGCGGGATCAGGCACAGCGCCAGCTGGCGCGTCAATGCCGACATCGCGGCCGAGGCGGCGATCTCCATCAGGAAGCCCAGCCGTGACGGCCCGGCGGCAATGGCGAAGGGCATCGAGGAGGCCAGCGCGATGGTGCCGCTGCGGCCGCTGCGCAGCGCCTGCGCCATGCGGCTGGGGTGATAGCCCATTTCCTCGGCGATGGCGTGGATGCGCTTGCGGGTTTCGGGGTCGACGTGGCGGCGGCCGCTGAACGCATGGGACACGGTGGTGACCGAGACCCCCGCGGCCCTGGCCAGATCCGATATGGTGGGTTTGCGCAACGCGTCCCTCATCCGTCCGTTCATCGCCGCAAGGCTAGCAGCATTGCCGTGCCAGAGGCAACAAAACGATTTGCACGAATCGCATCTCATGCTATTCCGAGAAGTAAGCAAAACGATTTGCATAAATGTGAACACCGCTTCAACAACAGGGAAACGCCACGATGGCCAATACGAGAACGCTTACGCCGCCCGATCCGGTGGATCGGGTTCTGCCGCTCCGGGATCTGATCCTTTACGGTTTCCAGCATGTGCTGGTGATGGCCGCATCGCCGATTACGGCGGTGTTCCTGGTCGCGCAGACGCTGGGCTTTGACACGGCGCTGACCGTGTCGATCATCAGCGCCACCTTCCTGGTCTGCGGCCTGGGCTCGATCCTGCAAAGCTACGGGCCGGCCGGTTTCGGTGCCCGGCTGCCCTTCATCATGGTTCCGGGCGGCGCGCCCATCGCGATCTTCCTGGCCATCGCCAGCCAGACCGACGTGCAGACGGCGGTGGGCGCGGTGCTGATGACCGGGGTATTCTATTTCCTGGCGCTGCCGGTCTTTCGCCGGCTGCTGCGCTTTTTCCCGCCCATCGTGGTGGGCACCATGCTGCTGCTGGTGGCGGTCAACCTGGTCAAGATCTATGGCGGCACCATCACCGGCAAGCCCGGCAGCGACGGCTTTGCCGATCCGGTCAACGTCGGCTTGGCGCTGGCGACCATCGCGCTGACGGTGATCTTCTCGCGCGTGTTCACCGGCACGCTGCAGCGCATCTCGGTGATGCTGGGGCTGATCGCGGGGACGCTGCTGGCGGCGGCGCTGGGCCGGCTCGACCTGTCGGGCGTGATGCAGGGGCCGCTGGTCGCGGTGCCGCAGCTGTTCCCGTTCGGGATGCCGAAATTCGACCTCATCGCCTCGCTGCCGCTGATCATCTTCTCGATCATCTCGATGGCCGAGGCGACCGGCCAGACCATCGCCACGGCCGAGATCGTGGACCGCAAGGGCGATGCCCATGCCATCGTGCCGCGCACCATCCGCGGCGATGCGGCGGCCTCGATCCTGGGCGGGCTGTTCGGCACCTCGCTGATCATCACCTCGGGCGAGAACATCGGCATCGTCCGCGCGACCGGGGTGCGCTCGCGCCATGTCACCGCCATGGCGGGGGTGATCCTGGTGCTGATCGCGCTGCTGGCGCCGGTGTCGCGGCTGGCCAGCGTCCTGCCCGGCCCGGTCGTCGGCGGCACGGCCGTCATCGTCTTTGCCATCATCGGCGTGATCGGCATCCATGTGCTCAGCCGCGTCGACCTGCGCGAGCATGGCGCGATGTTCACGCTGGCCTCGGGCCTGGCCATGGGGCTGATGCCGATCCTGGTGCCCGGCGTCTACAGCCAGTTCCCGCAATGGTCGCAGATGATCCTGGGCAACGGGCTGGCCATGGGCACGATCACCGCAGCCGTGGTCAACGCCTTCTTCCAGTTCAGCGCCCCCAAACCCGTCGATACCGCGGAGCAAGCCCGATGACCGACCTGCACCAGATCTTTGCCCGAACCGACGAGACGATCGTCGCGCCGGGGCGCCTGCTTCTTGACGGAGGGCCGCAGCGCGACATGGCCGTGCTGCTGCGCGCCGGCCGCTTTGCCGATGTCGGCGATGCCGCGGCGCTGCGCGCCCGCCACCCCCAGGCGCGGCTGGTCGAACTGCCCGATCACCTGTTGATGCCGGGCTTTATCGACACCCACACCCACCTGACGCAATCGCTGGGCAAGTCGCTGGTCTTCGGCGAGCCCTCCGAGATCTTCCGCCGCATCTGGGTGCCGCTGGAGGGCAGCCTGGACGAGCACATGGTCTACCTGTCCTCGAAGCTGGCGGCGCTGGAATGCCTGCGGGGCGGCTTTACCACGGCGATCGACGCCGGCACGCGCTCGGCCGGCCATATCGGCAAGCTCGCGCTGGCCTCGCGCGAGGTGGGGCTGCGGCTGGTGGTGGCGCAGATCTGCAACGACCTGGGCGGCGCGGCCGTGGTGCCTGACCGCCCCGAGATCCTGCGCCGGGCCGGGGCACACCTGGCCGCCTGCCAGGGCGATCCGCTGATCCATGCCTCGCTGGCCATCTCGATTCCCGAGGCGGCCAGCGACGGGATGCTGCGCGAGGTCTCGGCCATGGCGGCCGAGGCGGGCGTCACCTTCCAGACCCATGTGAACGAGCATCTGGTGGCGGTCGAGCGATCGCTGGTCGCGCATGGCCGCCGGCCGCTGGAGCATCTGGCCCATGTCGGCGCTCTGGGGCCGCAGACCCTGATCGCGCATTCGACGCTGGTCACGCCGTCGGAACTGAACCTGCTGCGCGACACCGGCACCGCCGTCGCCTACAACCCCGTCGCCTCGGTCTGGAAGGGGAACGCGGTCGCGCCGGCCCTGCAGATGCAGGCGCTTGGCATCCGCTTCGGGCTGGGCACCGACGGCACGCGGGCCGACGGGTTCCGGCTGATGGACGCGGCCGAAAGCATGCAGCGCGTGGCCTATGGGCTGGCCTCGGGCGACAGTTCCTGCGGCGGCGGCTGGCTGTGGCTGGATGCGGCGACGCGGATGGCCGCCGATGCCGGCGGGCTGGCCGGCGTGACCGGCCGCATCGCCAAGGGGCTGGCGGCCGATTTCCTGCTGGTCGACCTGGACCGGCCGGAATTCACCCCCTCGCACGACCTGAGCTGGGAACTGGTGCGCTATGGCAACCGCGACCAGATCGACGCGGTCTTTACCAACGGCCGGCTGAGGATGGTGCAGGGCTGGCCGGTGGACTGGGACGCGCGCGCGCTGATGGAGGAGATCCGCGATCTGGCCGCGCCGGCCATCGCCGCCGCGCCGATCCAGCGCATCCATCCGACCGCCGACAGCCTGATCGACATGAGGCTGGCGTGACCCTGACCGTATTTCTCGGCCTGTCGCTGCTGGTCGCTGCCTCCGCATTCGTGCAGGGGGCGGTGGGCATCGGCTTTGCCCTGATCATGGCGCCGGTCTTCGGCTTTATCGATGCCAGCTATCTGCCCGTCACCCTGCTGATCCTGATGCTGCCGCTGAACTTCCTGGTCGCATGGCGCGAGCGGCGGATGATCGACCGGCAGGGGACGGGGTGGATCACCTTTGGCCGCTTCTTCGGGACATTCCTTGGCATGGCGGTGCTGGTCGCACTGTCGGTGCGCCAGCTCGAAATCGCCGTCGGCCTGCTGACCGTCCTGGCTGCCGTGGCGGCCCTGCTGGCGCCGCCCTTCGCCCCCAGCCGTTCGGCCTCGCTGGGGGTGGGGCTGTTCACCGGCGTGACGGAAACCGCGACCGGCATCGGCGGCCCGCCGCTGGCGCTGCTTTACCAGCATGCTCCCGGCCCGGTGCTGCGCTCGACCGTGGCGACCTGCTTTCTGGTCGGAGAGGCGATCTCGCTGGTGATCCTGCTGGCCGCGGGGCGGATCGGCGGGCCGCAGATCCTGGCGGCGCTGGCGCTGGTCCCGGCGGTGCTGATCGGCAGCCTGCTGTCGCGGCATGTCCACGCCCATGTCAACGGGCCGGCGCTGCGGCTGGCGGTTCTGGTCTTTTCCATCGTCAGCGGCGCGGCGCTGGTCCTGAAGGGATAGGGGGCGCGGGGCTTGGCCGGGCTTGCGCCGCCTTCCTGCGGGACGCGGGCTTTTTCGCCGCCCGTCCCGCGCCTTCGCGCCGCGCCGCCATCAGGTCCAGGGCTTTCTCGCGCCTGGGCGCCGTGCGCACCCGCCGGAACAGCGCCGCCGCCCGCTTGCGGTGCATGCCCTCGCGGATCAGGGCAAAGGCCTTTTCGGCCGTGCGGTCCGCCGGCGTCAGGCAATAGCAGTGGTCGGAACAGGCGTCGTCGATGTCCTTGCAGGCGCTGAAACCCGCGACGGCCAGGGTCTGATCGTGTTCCTGCACGGCCGCGGCGATCTCGTCGGGAACAAGGGCGAGGGAATCGCCCTCGCCGAGCTTATAGCCCTTGACCTGGTCGTCCTTCTCCACCGGCTTGCTGGTGTCGCTGCCGATGAACTGCCGGCGCACCCGGTTCCCGGCCGCCCGGTGCGGCATGTGACCGGCGATCCGCTCCACGGTCGAGGCCGCGGCGTGAAGTGCGACCGGGCAGCTGAGCTCGGCGATCTTCGGCATCCCTTCCAGATCGCCCGCGGTGCCATGGCCTGCCTTCCTGGTCAAAGACGATGACGGCCCCACGTTCCCGGCCCGCGGCGGTTCTGGCGACCGGGGGGGAATCCGGCGCGCGTCGCGGGTCTCGGTCCCCGCTCGTTCAATAGTTCCCCGGCGGATCGCTGGCCGGGAAGGATTCGTCGCCTTGCTCGTCCACGATGTCCCAGCTGCGCGGCGGGTTTTTCATCAGCCGCCGGCCGGCGGGGCGGATCTCCTCCCGGCGCGGGCGGTGGCTGCGGCCGGGCCCTGCGGCGGCGGGGCGGGCCAGCGCATCGCAGGCACCCTTGAGCGCGAAACCGGCGGCAAGGCCGCAAAGGAACGCAAGATGGCGGTTGTTCATGGTCGGCTTCCTTCTCAGATCGTCGGTTTGCAGCCGGTGACGGCGATGGTGGCGGCCGAGACATGGCTCGGCCTCGGCTTGGCCGGCATGACATCGGCCTCGGCTGCTTCGACCGGTGGGGCGGGCCGCTTCATGGCGCAGGCGGCACCGAACGCAGCCATTGCCTCGGCCGACGTGCCGGCCGGGATCAAGGGCGTCCCGACCGGGCCGGGGGCCATGGCATTCACCCCGATATCGAACTCGTGCGCCGGCCCGGCGATGCGGTTCTGGATCGCGCCCCCGGTCATGGCATGGGCTGCGTCGGCTGGCCGGTTCCGGCTGCGGGCGCGGTTTCGGGGCCGGGCAGGGTGGCGGGTGCGGTTTCCACGCCGGTTTCCATGCCGGCCGCGGGGGGCTCGGCGATCTCGTCTACCGGCCCCGGCACCTGGCCGGGGATTTCGGGATCGCTGGTTTCGTCGTTGAACCACCAGACGAATCCCGCCAGCACGATCAGCACGGCCGCGAGGATGCCGAGGATCGGGACAAGGTGGCGGCGCCTCTGTTTTTCCAGATCGGTGCGTGGTGCAGACATTGCAAGGCTCCTGTGCAGCTATCGGATGGGCCCCTCGCCCCCCAGGCATCAGGAAAACACCCTCCGGACCGCCCTTGTTCCCGCCTAATCGTTCCCCCAGGCTGCCAGGATCTCCTGGAGCGGCGCCGTCTCGATCTGCTGCGAGAACCGTTCGCGGTAAAGCGTCATCGCCGCGTCATGGCCCCGGTCGGTCGAGGAACAGACCGCATCAGCGACCAGAACCACCCGATAGCCCAGGTCGACCGCCCCCATCACCGTGCCCAACACGCAGACATCGGTCTCGCCGCCCGTCACCACCAGCGTCGTGACCCCCGCCCCCCGCAACCAGCCGTGCAGCCGCCCGTCATGCCAGGGGGAATAGACCGGCTTGTCGATCACCTTGGCGGGGGGCGCGTGCCGCGCCAGCTCCGGCAACAGTTCAAGCCAGCGGCCGTCCAGCCGTTCGCGCAGCATTTCGGGCCATTGGGCGTAATAGCGCGCCCAGGCGCCGGGTGCCGCCCCGAGCCGGGCGGGCGGGATGAAGCGGGTGAAGACCGTGCGCTGCGGCCGCGCCGCGACCAGCGTCGCCACTGCGGGCCGGATCCGCTCGATCCAGGGCACCGCCCAGGGCGAGCCCGGCCCGAACAGCCGTTGCATGTCGATGCAAAGATGGGCCGTTGCCGCCGGAAGGCGGCCGAAGCGAAGGGTTTCCGTCATGGCACCTGGTCGCGAATGATGGGCTTGTCATCCCGAACCGGGCAGCGGCGGAATCGTTCCGCGGCAAGGCCGGCGTGGCGCAGGTTTTTCCGGCGGTATTCCCGCAGCCAGACGGTACGATCCGGCGCCGGTCATTTTCCCCGCCGCCGCGCGCCGCGTTGGGAAACCGCCGGGCAACATCCCGCGTTGCGCTGTTTTGCGTCGGGCGGGAGCGGGCGGCAGGGGGACGGCGGAGATGGGCGGATCGGTGCATTTTCTGGATGGCGGCGGCGAGATGGGCAGGGCCATCCGCAACCATGACTGGTCCGCCAATCCGCTGGGTCCGCCCGACGGCTGGCCCTCGGCGCTGAAGATCGCGCTGGGGATGGCGCTGAACTCGAAATTCCCGAAATGCATCGTCTGGGGGCCGGGGCTGATCACCCTGCACAACGACGCCTTTCGTCCGATCCTGGGCGACAAGGGCAATGTGCTGGGCCGCTCCTTCGCCGAGGTCTGGCGCGAGGCCTGGGCCGAGATCGGCCCCATCGCCGAACGCGCCTATGCCGGCGAGGCCACCTTCGTCGAGGATTTCCCGCTGGTCATCGACCGCTACGGCTACCCCGAGCAATGCCATTTCACCTTCTGCTACAGCCCGATCCGCGACGAGAACGGCGTGGTGCGCGGCATGATCGACACGGTGATCGAGACCACCGGCAAGGTCGAGGCCGCCCGCCAGTTGCGGTTGGTGAACGGCGAGCTGGGCCACCGGATCAAGAACACGCTGACCGTGGTCTCGGCCATCGTCAACCAGACGCTGCTGAGCCATGACGGCCCCGAAGCGCGCGAGATCCTGCGCCAGCGCATCGGCGCCCTGGCCCAGGCGCAGACGCTGCTGACCGATTCCAGCGCGCTGGATGCCGAGATCGGCCAGGTCGTCCAGCAGGCGTTGGCGCCGTTCCGCACCGGGCGGCGGCGGTTCCGCATCGCCGGCCCGCCGGTACGGCTGTCGGCCAGGCAGGCGCTGACGCTGGCGCTGGCCATCAACGAACTGGCGACCAATGCGCTGAAATACGGCGCGCTGTCGGTCCCCCAGGGCGCGGTGGATCTGGGCTGGACCGGCGGGCGGCCGGGCAGCGACGACCCGTTCCGGCTGCTCTGGGCGGAATCGGGCGGCCCGCCCGTCGCCTCCCATGCCGGCAAGGGCTTCGGCTCGCTTATCATCGAGGAGGCGCTGGCCCAGGACTTCATGGGCGAAAGCGTGATCCGCCTTGATCCCGAGGGCCTGCGCTGCGAATTGCACAGCCGCATGAGCCACCTGGGCGCGGGTCAGGGCGCGCAGGCCTGATCCCGGCCCGCTGGCCTATTCGATCACCGCGCAGGCCAGCCGGTCGCCGGCGCCGCCGGTGGGCTGGGTCTGGTAGTCGTCGGGGCCGGCATGGATCATCAGCGCCCGGCCCTTGATCGCATTCTCGCCCTCGGCCAGCGTCACCAGCGGGTTGAAGACCTGCGCCCGCGCCGTCCCTTCGGCATCGACCCAGATATTGGGCATGTCGCCGGCATGGGGGCCGCCCTCGGCCAGCACGCCATGCGGGGCCTGCGCGGGGTTGAAATGGCCGCCCGCCGATTCGTGCCCGGTGGCATGGTCGCAGCTGCCGGTTTCGTGGATGTGGAAGGCGACCCATTGGCCGGCCGGCAGCCCGGTCGCCTCGACTTCGATCAGTACGCCTGTGGGCGTCGCGGTCAGGGCCGCGGTTCCCGCCTCTTGCCCCCGGGTGTCGAGGAACACCGCCTTGGCATCCTGGGCATGGGCCGAAAGCGGCAGCAGGGCGAGGCCGAGGGCCAGAAGATGTTTGGGCATTGCTGTTTCCTTCCGATGCTGCAACTCGGCGGGGGAACCCCCGGCTGGCGGGCTTTGTTCCCGCGCGCCGGGGAAATCCGCCGCCAAGCGACTCACAGGCCGCGGCGGAACTCTTCGACCAGCCAGGCGACGATGCCGCGAAAGGCTTCCTGCGGCGTGGCCCCGGCAGCGATGGCCGCGGCGTAGAGCGCGCGCTGCTGTTCGGCCGCGCTGCCGCGGGCGATCATGTCGCGCAGCCCGGCCACCGCGGGCTGGCTGTCCAGCGCATCGGCATCCTCGGCGATGGCGGCCAGCCAGGCTTCGGCGATCTCGTCGAAGGGGATGATGCGGCGGGTGCCGAAATCGATCAGCCCCTCGGTCAGCCCGTAGCGCGTCGCCCGCCAGCGGTTCTCGCCCAGCAGGAAGTTGTCGTATTGCCGCCAGCGCAGGTTCTGCCGCGACAGCCGCCACAGCATCCGCAGCGTCGCCTGCACCAGCGCGACCAGGGTGATGGTGTCGCCAAGCCGCGGGCAGGCGTCGCAGATCCGCGTCTCCAGCGTGGGAAAGCGCGCCGAGGGGCGCAGATCCCACCAGATCTTGCTGGCATCGCCGATGATCCCGGTCTCGGTCAGCGCCGCGACCGAGCGTTCGTATTCCGCCCAGCTGCCCAGCCGCGGCGGCAGGCCGGTGCGGGGATAGCCGGCAAAGACCGTGGTGCGATACGAGGCGAGCAGGGTCTCCTCGCCCAGCCAGAACGGGCTTGAGGCCGAAAGCGCCAGCAGATGCGGCAGGAACCACGAGAACTGGTTCATCAGGTCGATGCGCATGTCCTGGTCGGGGATGCCGACATGGACATGCATGCCGCAGATCAGCATGCGCCGGGATACCCCGCCCATTTCCTGCGAGATCTGGTTGTAGCGGTCCTTGTCGGTATGGTCCTGGCTGCGCCAGTCCGCGACCGGATGGCAGGCGACGGAAATCGGCGCCAGGCCGAACTCGGCGGCATGGCGTGCGATGCTGCCGCGCAGCCGGGCCAGATCATCGCGCGCCGCGCGCACATTGGCGGCAACGGGGGTGCCGATCTCGATCTGGCAGCGCAGGAACTCGGGGCCGACCTGGTCGGCCAGCTCGGCCTTGCAGGCGGCCATCAGCGCATCGGGCGCCTCGCGCACGTCGCCGGTCTCGGGATCGACCAGCAGGTATTCCTCTTCGACGCCCAGCGAGAATTCGGGCTCGTCGGCCATGTCCAGCCCCTTTCGTCGAATGCCGCCTTCCCTGCCGAACCCCGAGCGGGCGGCGCTTGTTCCCGATGCCGATGCCGGCGGCGCGAAGGATGCTTGGCAGCAGCGCCGCCCGCCTCTCGGCTGGGCAGAGGCGCTGCCCCTGGCCCTTGGGCGCGGCCCCGGGCCGGCCGCCGCGCCCGGGATGCCGGCTTTCCCGGTTTTCGCCCCTGGTCGTGCCGGTATCCCTTGCCTGTGGTCTTCCCGGAACGTCAGGCTGACAGCCGCAGGGCCGCGCGATGTCCCAGACGCCCGGCCCGGGCTTTTCCCGGCACAAGCGCCGCAGGATCGGGTCTCCCGCCCAGGGGCTTTCGCTGCCGCGCTGGGTTTGCGAGTACGCTGCAGGGCACGGCGCGGGACATGAGGCGCCGAGCAAGCCACGGGCAACCGTTTTCTCCTCCGCCCCCGGTGTTCGGCATCATCGCCAGCGCCGGCATTGCGGCGGGGGGTCTTGGGGCAGCGCCTCTCTGCATGGGGCAGGCCGAGGTCAGCGTCTCGGGCTTTGCCCCGCAGCGGCAGGTCAGCCTGCAGCGCGGCCAGGTGCTGGTGTCGCCGCAGGGCATGCAGGCCGATGCCGAGGGCGGCTTCGGCCTTGCCTTCGACCTGCCCCCGGATGCGGTGGCCGGCACGCAGCCGGTCGTGGTCCGGACCGAGGGTCCGGACATGGCCGGCGTGGCCGAGCTGAAGGTCTCGCCCCGGGTGCCGCCGGCGGGGGCGAGCCGCTCGACCAAGGTGGCGCCCGGTCTGCCAGGTCGCCCAGAGCGCGCGGAACGGCACGGTTTTCGTCGCCTCGGCCCTGGGCCGGCCGTTCGGGGGCGGGTCCGGCATCACCAACTGGACGCCGAGAGGCTGGAGGATCTGGCCGAGGTCAGCCCCGGTGATTTCGGCATTGCCGCGGGCGATGCGAAGGGTACCGTCTGGGCCGCGAATACCCGCCAGAACGCGGTCGCGGTCTTTGCCCGGGACGCCCTGCCGCTGGTGCGGCCATTCGAGGTCGGCTCGGTCGAGAAGCCGCGCGACGTGGTGATCGACGCCGCGCGCGGTCGCGCCCATGTCAGCGCCCATCGCGGCCGGATCGAGGCTTGCGGCATCAAGGCCCCGGAAAAGCTGGACGGGTTCGAGCTGCAATCCGTGGCGCGCGGCGGCCAGCCCGGCACCATGAGCCTGGCGCCGGATGAAAAGGCCGACCGGCTTTACACCCTTCCGCTGCGCAGGCCGGAACTGGGGCGCATCCATCTGGGCTCGGGCGCGGCGAAGATCCTGGCGCTGCCGGGCGCCAAAGCGTCCTCGGGCGTTGATTTCGATCCGGCGACCGGGCGGGTTGTCATGGCTTCGCAGGGCAGCGACATCGTGATCGCGCCGGAGGGCGAAAGCGGCGCGGTGCTGTTCGACACGCCATGCCTGGACCGGGCTGCTGCTGGGCTGGCTGCTCTTGCGATCTTCCTGACCGGGACCATCGCCTATTTCGGCGTCGAGATGCGCTGTTGGATGCGCCCAGAACGGCTTGGCCCGGCCGCGGGCGCGGATCCGGTCGGGCGTGCCCTGGACCGGCTGGCCGAGGTCGCGCCCGCCGGCGGCAAGCCGGTTCCCGACTAGCGCAGCCCGGCGCCCGTCCTGTCCTGGGCGAAACCCGGCGCGCAGGCGTGGCGGCGCGGTGGCAAGGCCATGGCGACCGACGCCGCCACGGGCGCCCCGCTTTCGCCGCGCCAGACGGCGGGGGGCGAGCTCCTCTATCGCTTTCATTTCGAGCTTTGCGGCCTGCCGCGCAACCTGGCGCGCTGGATCCTCGGCATCGCGACCATGGCGATGTTCGTCGCGATCATCAGCGGCGTCATCGCCCACAAGAAAAGCCTCAAGGCGTTCTTCACCTTCCGTCCCGGCAAGGGCCAGCGATCCCGGCAGGGCATGCACAACATGGCCACGGCGCTGACGCTGCCCTATCATGTCGTGATCGCCTTTTCCGGGCCGGTGCTGTTCGCGGCGAGGCTGACGCCCCTGGTGGTGGAGCGTCCCGCGCCGCGCGGCCCGGCCCGGCCCCGGCGGCGCTCCCGCCGCGTGCGCTGTCGCCACCGGTTCTGCCGACCCCGCTTATGGCGCCGGCCGCGGTGGCCCGGTCCATGCCGGTCGGCCGGATCGGCATCGAAAAGCCGGCCGGCCCCGGCCCGAGATCGTCTTGCTCCCGCGGCGCAATCCGGCGCTGACGGTGCAGAGCGGCTTGGGCTCGGACCGGGTCGGGCGGATGCGCTTCGACGGACTCGGCGGCGTGCTGATCCAGCGGCCCGGCCGGCCGGACGCCGCGGCCGGCACCAGGGCGAACCATGCGCTTCGTGCGCTGCTTCGCGTCCGCTTTGCCGATACGGCGCTGCGCTGGCTGGTCTTTGCGGCCGGGCTGGCCGGGGACCGTCATGGCCGGCAGCGGGCTGGTGCTTGCGGTGTCGAAGCGTGCGGCCGGGCCTTCCCGCGCCGAGACGCAGCCGCGCGGGCTGTGGCCGATCGCGCGGCTGAACACCGGCGCCATCGCCGGGCCCATGCTGGCCACGGCGGGCCATTTCCGGGCCAACCGGCTGATCCCGGCCGATGTGCCGGAACGCGCGTTGCAGAAGATCCGCGCCTTTTGCTGATCCGGCTTGCGGCGGCGATCTGGCCCCTCCTGCGCCTGCCCGCGAAAGCCTGGGGCGCGCGGCTGGCCCTGGCCGCCGGGCTGCTTCTGGCCTTGCCGCTGCCGAATGGCGGCGACCGGGCCGTCCAGCCTGTTGCAGGCGATGGGGCAGGGGGATCGGGTGCTGGCCTCGGTCGATCCGGTGCCGATCCTGTGCGGCCTTGCCTGGCCCATGCCGCCTGGCTGGCCCGTCCCGGCCGGGTGAAGGCGCCGAAGCCGCGGACTTGCCTCCGGGAAAGCCGGGCTTGGCGAGCGTAGGGTGCCGGTCCGGCCGTCCCTTGTCCTTTGCTAGCCGGGGTTCCTCGCGCGGGCCGGGGCGATGCCGCGGCATCACGAGCAACTGCGCGGCCGAAAAGGCGGCCGCCGCCCGGCCTGGCTGTTGCGAATCGCCGGCATGGGCTGCTCGGCCTGTCCGCCCGGTCGGCCCCGGCGGGACGGGGAAACCCCGCAATCGCGGTTTCGGCATGGCCGAGCATCCTGTCCGTGGCGGCTTTCGCGGTCGCGACGATGCTGACCTGCGCTTGCGCCTGGTGGCGAATGACGCTGATCGCGGCCATGGTCGCGACCGGCATCCTGCTGGTCACGCCGGCGCTTTCGCATCCGTAGCCGCCGGTGGCCTTGCCGCGCGGTCCTGTTGTCGCCTGTTTTCATGCGTTATCAGTCCTCTGGCTCATGCCGGGGCGCAGGAGGGGTTTCCCCTCATGATCCCGATTTCCGCATGATCCCATGTGGTGCAGGGACGGCCGCGGTCCTCGGCCCTTCCTCGGGCATTTGTCCTCGTCTACGCTTGGGCCAGAAAAGGTGGCAGGCGGGCGAGACTGCCGGCAGTCAGCGCGGGCACAAGGGGATCGGACATGCCCGGCGCCGCAATGGGCGGCAGGATCGTCGACGGCCCTTGTTCCGTTCGCGTTTCCGGATCTGCTTCCCAGGCCTGGCGGACAGCGCATGGCCCCATGTAGGGGGGGTGCGCCTGCCGATCGCGACCGCTTGTGCCGTCCGGGCGGGCAGGCAGGCTGCGGCGGATCCGCGATCCATTCGGCCGTGGCCCGGACCTTGCCGGCATCGGGTATGGGCAGGACGGCCGAGCCGGCGGGACGGCATGCCCGGCGCGGCCCACGCCTGGCCCCGCCATCGGCTTGCGCCGAAACACGCCGAGCAATAGGCCGGTCTGCCCTTGCGGCATGATACGCCAGAACCCCGCCCCGCTGCCCCGAGACTTCCTGCAAGGCCAGGTTTCCGGGCCGGCGGCATGGCGCATGTTCGGTGCCGGTGTCGCGGGTCCGGGGCAAGGATCGTGCGGGTCGGCATCACTTCTGCCACCGGCCGGCGCACCGCTATGCCGATGGCCAAGCGGACGACCCGGATCATGGGTGAAAGGGACATTCGCTCGGTTCCGTGCTGATTTCGCGATCAGGTTGCATCGCACGTCACCGTGCCGCGGCAATGGAATATTGCCCCGCGGCGCATCACTTGCGAAGACAGAGAGAGCAGAAAATCCTTGCGCTGGCCTCCCGCTGCAATGCGGTCCGATCCGCTGGAATGGCGCCACGATCCGCAACCGAAGATGCCTGGTCGAATCCGAATCATTCGCGCAAAGCACTGACCTGGTCGATTCTCGCAGAACCGCCACCTTTCAGGACAAGTTCTGGGCCGTTCGCTGTCAATTCGACCCCGGTTACACGGCTATAAGCTTCGACATCTCGCGCAACATAGCTTCCGTCGCTATTCTGCTCCTCGATACGGAAGCTGTAGAATCCGGCCGGGAGAGATGTGCCATCCGCATGTCGACCAGACCATTGCATTTCCCCTGGGACGGCCCCCAGAATTTGTCGTTGCACTTCTCGGCCCTGTCCGGCTCTGTTGCACAAATCCCGTCAGGGATTCAGATCGTGAATCCAGGGTGGTAGCTGTGATGTATGAGCAGACCCACACCGCCAACCTACAGGACCAGAAACTGGCCAGCCTACAATGAAGCGCTCAAGCGCCGGGGCTCGCTGACGATCTGGTTCGACCCCGAGATGAGCTGGGATGCCGTGCCGACGGGGAGGCGTGGCCGCCAGCAGACCTACAGCGATACTGCCATTCAGAGCTGCCTGACGATGAAGGTGCTATTCGGCATGGCGCTCCGGCAGACGACCGGGTTCGTCGAGAGCCTGCTGCGTCTGGTTGGCCTCGACTGGACGGTGCCTGACTTCAGCACACTGTCCCGCCGCCAGAAGACCTTGGCTGTGAACATCCCGTATCGCGGCTCCAAAGGGCCGCTGCACCTGCTGATCGACAGCACAGGAATCAAGGTCGAGGGCGAAGGCGAGTGGCACGCTCGCAAGCATGGTGGCCCCAAACGGCGGGTCTGGCGCAAGATCCACCTTGGGATCGACGAGGAAACGCTAGAGATCCGGGCTGTCGAGATCACCGGGAGCAACGTCGGCGATGCGCCGATCCTACCTGACCTTCTCGACCAGATCCCGGAGGACCAGGAAATCGGTAGCGTCACGGCAGATGGCGCCTACGACACGCGCAAGTGCCACGATGCGATTGCAGATCGCGGAGCCCATGCCGTCATCCCACCGCGCAGGAACGCGAAGACCTGGAAGACCATCACCGCTGGAGCCGTCGCGCGCAACGAGGCCCTCCGGGCGTCCAGGTATCTCGGCCGCACCCTGTGGCGACGATGGAGTGGATACCACCGCCGGAGCCGCATCGAGACGAAGATGCATTGTGTCAAACTGCTGGGCCAGCGGCTCATGGCAAGGGACTTCGACCGTCAGGTCGCCGAGTTCCAGATCCGCATCGCCGTCCTGAACGGCTACACCGCGCTCGGCATCCCGGTCACGGAAGCTGTAGGATAAGTCTGTCCGGGGAGGGGGTAACCGCGCCCATCACCTGAGTTATGCAACAGAGCCCATCGTTTCCAGAACGCGCGGCCGGAGTGGTGCGTGGCGCGCAGGGTTTTGTTCCGGGGCCGGGCGGCTGGGCTGTCCTCCTTCCACGCTCGACCAGTCTTGCGGATCGGGATGATTGCCGTGCCACCGCACGCGATGATGGCGCTGTGGCAGCGGCGGCTGACCTTCGCATCCAACAAGCGCGACGAGGACGATTTCGATCACACCTCATGGCCAAACCTCCAGGATTCCGACCATCTTTTGATTTTTCAAGTTTCCCTGGCTCTGCTATCTGCCAGCGAAAAGGGGGACGCCTATGTATCGAATCTGGAATTTTGTTTCCGAATATTCTCTGCTCTTGGTCGGCGGTGCATTGGCCGCGCTGCTCTGGGCCAATACGGCGCCCGACAGCTATCATCACCTTGTCCACCTGCCGCTGTGGGTCGATGCGCCGATCGGCATGATCGAAGAGCATGACGGCCTGGCCACCCGTGTCCTGACCCTGCATTTCCTGATCAACGACATGCTGATGGCACTTTTCTTCGCCATCGCTGCGAAAGAGGTGTGGGAGGCGGTCATTCTTTCGGGCGGCTCGCTGCGGGGCAAGAAGGCGCTGACACCCCTGATCGCCACGCTTGGAGGGATGGCGGGACCGGTCCTTGTCTATCTGGCGTTGGCGGGGATGCTGGGCGTCCTGGCCGAGGTCGGCCGGGGTTGGGCCATTCCGACTGCGACCGACATCGCTTTCTCCTATCTGGTCGGACGCATTGTCTTCGGCGCGCGCCACCCGGCCATCGGCTTTCTGCTGCTTCTGGCCATCGCCGACGACGCCGGCGGGCTTGCGATCCTGGCGATCTTCTACCCCACGGGCGAGGTGGTGCCGATGTGGCTGCTGCTGTCGCTGTTCGCCGCCGTCGCGGTCTGGTTCCTGGCCTGCTGGCTGCCCAGGCGGTTGGACCGTGGCAAGCAGGATCGGCCGAACTCGACCTGGATGCGGCGGAACCTGGGCGCCTGGCCCTATGTGATCGCGGGCTGCATAAGCTGGTATGCGTTCTACCGCGCGGGCCTGCACCCGGCGCTTGGCCTGCTGCCGATCGTGCCCACCATCCCCCATGCCGAACGCGACTTCGGGATCTTCGCCGAGGTCGAGCGTCATTCGACCGACCTGCTGAACACCATCGAACATGCGCTGAAAATCCCGGTGCAGCTGGTCCTTTGTGCCTTCGGCCTGGTCAATGCCGGGGTCGAGTTCGGCGCGATCTCTGCCCCCACCTGGCTGGTTCTGGCGGGGCTGGTGATCGGCAAGCCGCTGGGGATCACGCTTTTCGGCTGGTTTGCGGCCAATGTGCTGCATCTCGGCATGCCCGAGGGGATGAGCTTGCGCGACCTGCCGGTGGTGGGTTTCGTCGCGGCCATCGGCTTTACCGTGGCGCTGTTCGTGGCCTCGGTCGCCTTCCCGGCCGGGCCGGTGCAGGATGCCGCCAAGATGGGGGCGCTGTTCAGCCTTGGCAGCGCCGTGCTTGCGATCCTTGCAGGACGTATCGCGCGGGTGCGGCGATTGACGTGACGGTGGATGGCCGAGCGGAAAGACTCCTTTCCGCCGGTCTTCGGGCCCATCGTATCGGGACGGGATTCAGCGTCACTTCAAGGGGGGCGGCCGGTGCGAGGCCGCATCCTTTACCACCGGCGCCAGGCCTGGAATACGGCCTTGCCATTCCTTCAGGCGCAACCCGGGGCAGCGGTCAGAAAATCCTTCAAGGCGATGTCAAACTGTGCCGCGGATTCCTGGCTCACGATATGCCGCCCTGGCAGGGACAGGTGACCTCCGCAGCGCACCGCTTCGGCGATCCCGGCCAATTCGGCGGGCGGGCAGACCGGATCGTCCTTGCCGGAAATCGCCAGCAGCGGATTGGCGATCTCGGGGAGGCGGTCGCGAAGATCCGCCCTGGCAAGCGCCGCGCAGCATCCCACATAGCCCTCGACCGAGGTGGCGGCGAAACCGTCCAGGATCGCCTTGACGCTGGCAGGGTTGGCCGCGCGGAAGCGGGGCGTGAACCAGCGTTCCGCAGTCGCCGGAACAAGACCGCTCAGGCCGTTCGCCCGGACCTCGTCGATGCGGGCATGCCAGCTTTCGGCGCTGCCGATCCGGGCGGCCGTCGCGCAAAGAACGATGCGCCCCAGCCGCGCCCCGGCATGGATGCCCAGCCATTGCCCGGTCAGGCCGCCGATGGACAGGCCGCAGAAATGGCTGCGCCTGATGGACAGCGCGTCCCACAGCGCGATCACGTCGCCGCCCAGATCGGCCAGTTCATAGGGCGGCGTCGGGGCGCCCGACCGGCCATGGCCGCGGCGATCATAGCGCAGGATGCGGAAATCCCCTGAGAGGCTTGCCATCTGGGCGTCCCACATGTGCAGGTCGGTGCCCAGGGAATTGCAGAAGGTCAGCCAGGGCTTGTCCCCTTTCCCTCCGTCGATGCGGTAGTGCAGGCGGTGGGTGGGCAGGTCCAGATAGGGCATGGTCGGCCTTTCATGCGGATTTTGGCGCGCGGCGAGGGGCCGCGCGCCTTGTTGCGAGGAGGCTCAGGCGGCGGCAAGCCGCGTCGCGTCGCGAGCGCGCCCGTTGGCAAGCGCAAAGACCAGCATCGCCAGCGCGGAGAGCGCCGCGGGGATCGCGAAGATCAGGAAGTTCTGCCCCAGCGGCAGCTCTCGCGCCAAGAGTACCCCGCCCAGCGTCGGCCCGACGATGGCGCCGATCCGGCCCACGCCCGAGGCCCAGCCAAGACCGGTCGAGCGCACCGACAGGTTGTAGAGCTGCGCCACGCTGGCATAAAGCAGGATCTGCGTGCCGATGGTCGTGGCACCCGCGACGAAGACCAGCAGGAACAGGAGCCCCGGCGCCGGGTTGAAGCCGATCAGCGTAATCGAGGCCGCCGCCGCGGCGAAAAAGCCCACCACGACCTTCGGCAGTCCGAAGCGGTCGCCCATCCTGCCGCCGGCGATCGCCCCCGCCATGCCGCCGAAATTCAGCGAGAACAGCGACAGAAGGCTGGCGCGTTCGGCATATCCGGCCTCTTGCAGCACCTTGGGCAGCCAGGAGGACAGCAGATAGACCAGCAGCAGGCAGCAGAAGAAGGACAGCCACAGCATCAGCGTGCGCAGCGCCCGGCCATGGCGGAACAGCTCCGCCACGGATGCCGATGCGCCCTTGGCCTCGGCAAAGACCAGCCGGTCCTCGGCGGCCAGCGGCGTGGCCGGGTTGATGCAGGCAAAGATGCGCCGCGCCTCGTCCTGCTTGCCCTGGCGGATCAGGAAGCCCAGCGATTCCGGCAGTTTCCACAGCACCAGCGGCAGCATCAGCAGCGGCACGGCGGCGATGAAAAACATCGGCCTCCAGCCGAAGCTGGGGATCAGGCCGATGCCCAGGCCCGCCGCGACCATGCCGCCGACCGAATAGCCCGAAAACATCAGCGCCACCATGGTGCCGCGCAGGCGCCTGGGCGCATATTCGTTCATCAGCGCCACCGCGTTCGGCATCAGCCCGCCGCAGCCCAGGCCGGCGATGAAGCGAAAGACCTTGAACTGCTCGGGCGAGTTGGCAAAGCCCGTCAGCACGGTGGCCGAGGTGAACAGCATGAAGCTGATCGCAACGCCTTTCTTGCGTCCGATCCGGTCGGCCAGCGGGCCAAGGATCAGCGCGCCGAACATCATCCCGAACAGCGCCCAGGCCTGCAGCGCGCCCGCCTGCGGCTTGGTCAGGCCCCATTCCGCGATCAGCGTGGGCAGCACCGTGCCCGCCACGAACACGTCGTAGCCATCAACCACCAGCAGCGCGCCGCAAAGCGCGACCACCCTCCATTGAAAGCTGCCGAACCGGCCTTGGTCTATGGCCTCGTTCACATCTATGCTGCGCATTCCTTGTCTCCTCCCTGTCTTGTCATTGAAATCGCGGTCGGCCGGTGTTGCGCCCCCGCGACGCTCATCCTGTGTCGCCCCCCGCGACGGGCAGGACCGAGCCGGTGATGTAGGATGCCTCGTCCGAGGCCAGGAACAGGATCGGCGCCACCTGTTCCTGGATGGTCCCGTAGCGGCGCATGAAGGCGGATTGCTTGACCTGGTCCACGACCTCGGCCATCCATTGCCGTTCGGCAGGGCTGTCGCCCTCGGCATTGCGCGGCACGCGGCGCGGCGGCGCCTCGGTCCCGCCGGGGGCGGTGGCGACGACGCGGATGTTCTGGGCTGCCATCTCCATCGCCAGGGATTGCGTGATCGCGTTGATGCCGCCCTTGGCCGCCGAATAGGGGACGCGGTGGATGCCCCGCGTGGCGTTGGACGAGACGTTGACGATGGTGCCGCCGCCGCGCGCCGCCAGATGCGGCAGCACCGCATGGCAGCAATAGAGCGTCGGCATCAGCGAGCGCCGGATCTCGGCGTCGATCTGGGCGGGCTCGAACTCGGCAAAGGGCCGCATGCGGATCGCGCCGCCCACGTTGTTGATCAGGATGTCGATGCCGCCGAACGTTTCGGCGGCATGGCGCATCGCGGCATCGGCGCCGTCCCAGGTTTCCAGGTCGGCGGTGAAGGCGGCGGCACCGCCGCCCGCCTCGGCCGCCACCTCGGCCACGAAATCGGCGCGGTCCACGAACAGCACCCGCCCCCCTTCGGCCGCCGCGCGCAGCGCGACGGCGCGGCCGATGCCCTGCGCGGCGCCGGTCACGACCAGCACCTTGCCCGCAAAGCGGCCCGCGAAGACGGCCCCGGTCATGCGATGGCCTTCAGGGGCGCGTTGGGGGTGAACTTCTCGTAATGGAAGCTGGCGGGGCGGATGCCGTTTTCATCCAGATAGTTACGCACGGCATCGACCATGGGCGGGGGGCCGCACAGATAGACATCGACCCCGCCCGCCGCCAGCATGTCGCCGGGCATGTGCTGCGTGACCCAGCCCTTGCGGGGATGGTCGGATGCCGGGTCCGCCACGACGGTCGCGTAGGTGAAATTCGGCAGGCGGCCGGCATAGGCCGCAAGCTCATCGACCAGCACCAGATCCTGATCGCGCGTCACGCCATAGATCAGGTGGATCTGGCGCCGCGACCCGGCCCGCGCCAGCACCTCCAGCATCGACAGGAAGGGCGCCAGGCCGGTGCCGCCCGCCAGGAACAAGAGCGGCCCGTCGCCATCCCGCAGATAGAAGCTGCCCATCGGCCCGGTCAGCTCCAGCCTCTCGCCCGGCTGCGCACGGGCCAGCCAGCCGCCCATCAGCCCGCCGGGGATCTTCTTGATCAGGAAGCCCAGCCGATGCTCGCCCGGAGCCGAGCTGAAGGAATAGGAGCGGTGATCGCCGCTGCCCGGCACGGCGATGTTGACATATTGCCCCGGCAGGAAGGCGGGGGCGTCCTCTACGTCAAGCTCCAGCACCACGGCGGCGTCCTGATGCGGCTCGATCCGGGCCACGGTGGCGGCGAAGACCTGCTGGCCGGTCTTGCAGGCCTGCGAGGTCGTGGGCACCGACAGCACGCAATCCGAGGAGGGCACCATCTGGCAGGTCAGCACCAGCCCCTCGGCGGCCTCGTCCTCGGTCAGGGCGTCCTCGATATAGTCCTCGCCCATGTCATAGGCGCCGCTTTCGGCGCGGCACTTGCAGGTGCCGCAGACGCCGTCCGAGCAGTCCATCGGCAGGTTGATCTTGTTGCGGAACGCGGCGTCGAGAACCTTCTCGCCCGGCTTGCAATCGACGAAGCGGGTGATCCCGTCCTCGAAGTTCAATGCGATGCGGTAGCACATGATCGCCTCCTCCTTGCGGTTGTGCGGGGTCTGGCGGCCGTCAGACGTGATAGACGTCGATGACCTGGCGGATGTAGTCGTTTTTCAGGACGATCTTCTTGGCGGCGATGACCAGCCCGTCGCCGTCCTTGCGCAGGGTCACGAAGATGGTTCCGAAGAACTGGTCCGTGACCTTGTAGCGGTGGTTCAGCGTGTGGAAGTTGTAGCGGACATCCACCTCGGGCCCGCGATCCTCGATCACCTCGACGTTCAGGACGGCGTGGCTGGTGCGCGGCTCCGGGGTCGAGGCGCCCGACCGCTCGGTCTTGATGCGGAAGACACGGTCCTCGAGCCCCTCGCGGTTCGGGTAATAGATCAGCGAGATCTCGGATTGCGGATCCTCGGTGATCTGGTCGTTGTCGTCCCAGGCGGGCATCCAGTAGGACGCATCGGGGGCATAGCAGGTCAGCCATTCGTCCCATTGCCGGTCGTCCAGGAGGCGCGCCTCGCGATAGAGGAAGGCGCAGATGGCGTTGTAATCCAGGCTGGTGCCGGTGGTGTCGTGATCCAGGCTCATGCGGCTTCTCCGGTCTTTTCGGCGGCCAATGCCTTGCGCATCACGCCGGCCCAGTATTCGTGCTGGCAGACGAACAGTCCCTCGTCCTCGCTGCGCTCGCCCGACAAGAGCGGCTTCAGCCCCATGCGGCGGGCGTTCTCGTCCGGGCCGTCGATCCACAGCGGCGCGCCGCGCGACATGTCGTTCCACAGCGACACGGTGCCGGCATAGGCGGTCTGGCAGGCGCGGAACTCCTCGAGGTCGTCCGAGGTGCCCATGCCCGAGACGTTGAAGAAATCCTCGTATTGGCGGATGCGATGGGCGCGGTCCTCGGCGTTTTCCCCCTTGGGGGCGAAGCAGAAGATGGTGACTTCGGTCTTGTCCACGGCAAGCGGGCGCACGACGCGGATCTGGGTGCTGAACTGATCCATCAGGAATACGTTCGGATAGAGGCACAGATTGCGGGTCTGGTTGACGATGAAGCCGGCCTTTTCCTCGCCCAGGCGGGCGGCGATGTCCTCGCGGCGGTTCCAGACCGGGCGGACCTCGGGGTTCCGGGTGTTGGTCCACAGCAGGATATGGCCGTTCTCGAAACCATAGACGCCGGCGACCGATTTCGACCAGCTGTTGGCATCCACCGCCTTGGTGCCGGTTTCGCTGCGCCGGTCCATGGTCGTGGCATAGTTCCAGTGCACCGAGCTGACGTGGTAGCCGTCGCAGCCGTTCTCCATCTGCAGCTTCCAGTTGCCGTCGTAGATATAGGAGGAATTGCCGCGCAGCACTTCCAGCCCCTCGGGGGCCTGGTCGACGATCTGGTCGATGATGATGCGGGTCTCGCCCAGGAACTCCTCCAGCGGGGCCACGTCGGGATTCAGGCTGCCGAACAGGAAGCCGCGATAGGACTCGAACCGGGCCACGCGGGTCAGGTCGTGCGAGCCGTCCTTGTTGAACTGCTCGGGATATTGCGTGGTCTTGGCATCCTTGACCTTCAGGAGCTTGCCGGTGTTGGAAAAGGTCCAACCGTGGAACGGGCAGGTGAAGCTGCCCTTGTTGCCTTGCTTGCGGCGGCACAGCATGGCGCCCTTGTGGGCGCAGGCGTTGATGACCGCGTGCAGCGTGCCGGTCTTGTCGCGGGTGATGACGATGGGCTGGCGGCCGATCCAGGTGGTGTAATAATCGTTCGGTTCCGGGATCTGGCTTTCATGCGCCAGATAGACCCAGTTGCCTTCGAAGATGTGCTTCATTTCCAGCGCGAACAGATCCTCGTTGGTGAAGATGTCGCGGCGGCAGCGGAACAGGCCGGCTTCCTTGTCGTCCTGCACGGCGACGGCCAGCATCTGTTCCAGATCGCGTGCCTTTTCGATGATCGCGGACATGAGTTCTCTCCCCCAGGGCAGGCGCGTTTTGCGCGCCGGTCCCTGCCAATGTCGGTGATGAAAGGTGGGTTCGGGCCGGGCGGCCGCCCCCCCCTTCCGAGGGGCCGCCCGGAGACGCGGGTCAGGCGACGGCGCGGCGGCGCTGTTCGTTGACCTGGTTGTCCACGCCGTCGATCAGCGCGGTCAGATGGATGTCGAACCGGATCTCGGCGAAGGGGCCGTTGAGGTTGTTGGCGTGGATGCTTTCCTCGTCCGTGCGCTCGACGACCTTCGGCACCAGCCCTTCGCGGGTGGCATAGGCGAAGTCGTCGTCGATCAGCGGATCGCCCTCGATATTGATCTGCGTGGTCAGCTTGCGATGGCCGTCGGCGCTGATGAAGAAATGGATATGCGCCGGCCGCTGCCCGTGGCGGCCAAGCGCCGACAGTAGCGCCTCGGTCGGGCTGCCGGGCGGCACGCCATAGCCGCTGGGCAGGATGCTCTGTAACTTGTAGCGGCCGTCCTGGTCGGTGATGATGGTGCGGCGCATGTTGAACGGCGCCTGCTTTCCGGTCGGGTCGAAATGCGAATAGAAGCCGCGGGTGTCGCAATGCCAGACCTCGACCTTGGCGCCCGCCAGCGGCTGGCCATCCGCGCCATGCACGATGCCATGCATGATCAGCGTGTGGCCGTCGGCATCCGTGCCGTCGTCGAGCCGCGCGAAGCCCACCGATTCCGGGGCGCCGGCGACGTAAAGCGGGCCTTCGATGGTGCGCGGCGTCGGGTTCTCGATCCCCAGCGCGGCGTCGATGGCGTCGAGCCGTTCATCCAGGAAATGGTCGACGCCGAGTCCGGGCGAGATCAGCCCGGCCTGCCCGGCCGCGCCCAGATCGTTCAACCAGGCCACGCCCGTCCAGTATTCGTCGGGGGTTATGTCCAGGTCGTCGATGGCCTTGAACAGGTCGGACATCAGCCGGTGGATGATCTGCTTCATGCGCGGGTTGCCGCTGTCGCTGTTCAGCCCGCTGAGTTCGCGCAGGAACGCCTGCACGTCGGGCCGGTCGAAAATCTTGACAGTCATGGTCTCTCCTCCTGGATTCTCGTGGAAACTGGGACGGGTCGGCTCCTCCGCCGGCCCTTCGGGAATGATGGCTCTAGCGGTCGTCCTCGCGGATCGAGGAAGGGTGACGCAGCAGCGGCGTCACCTCGATCTTCATGAAGGGAAACAGCGGCAGGCCCGACAGGATTTCGTGCAGCTCGGCATTGTCCCGGACGTCGAGGATGCTGAAATTCGCGTATTCGCCGGCGATGCGCCAGATGTGCCGCCACTTGCCGCTGGCCTGCAGCGCCTGCGAATAGGCCCTTTCCCGGGCGATGATCTCGGCCGCCTCCTCGGCGGGCAGGTCGCGGGGGATGGTCACGTCCATCCGAACGTGGAACAGCATCATGGCTCTCCTTGGCCGGCGGGGTAGGTCTTGCGGTGCAGGCCGTCGCGGGCAAAGAACGCCACGCGCTCGTCGTCCAGCTGGATGCCGAGGCCCGGCCCGGACGGAACCGTCAGCGCGAAGTCGCTGTAATCCAGCGGCTCGCGCAGGATCTCCTCGGTCAGAAGTAGCGGCCCGAACAGTTCCGTGCCCCATTGCAGGTTGGCGAAGGTCGAGAAGGCATGGGCCGAGGCGATGCTGCCCACCGCGCCTTCCAGCATGGTGCCGCCGTAAAGGCCGATCCCCGCCGCATCGGCGATGGCCGCCACCCGCAGTGCATTGAAGCAGCCGCCGCATTGCTCGATCTTGACGGCAAAGACATCGGCGCCATGCACGCGGGCGAGTTCGAAGGCCGATTCCGGGCCCGAGAGCGATTCATCGGCCATCAGTGCCGTGGGAAAGCGCCGCACCAGCCGCGCCAGCCCCGCGGCCGTGGCCACGGGCTGCTCGACCAGTTCGCAGCCGGCATCGGCCAGGGCCGCCATGCCATGGGCCGCCTCGGTCTCGCTCCAGGCCATGTTCACGTCGACCCGCACCGCGGCGCGGTCGCCAAGCGCGCGCTTGATCGCCGCGACATGGGCGATGTCGTCGCGGATGTCGCGGGCGCCGATCTTCAGCTTGAAGATGCGGTGGCGGCGCAGATCCAGCATGCGCTCGGCCTCGGCGATGTCGGTCGCGGTATCGCCCGAGGCCAGCGTCCAGGCCACCGGCAGCCGGTCGCGGCGCCGGCCGCCCAGCAACTCGCTGACCGGCAGGCCCAGCCGCTTGCCATGCGCATCCAGAAGCGCGGTCTCGACGGCGCTCTTGGCAAAGCGGTTCTCCTTGACCGCCTTGCCAAGGCGCGCCATCAGCGCCTGGATGCGGGTCGCGTCCTGGCCCAGCATCGCGGCGGCGAAATAGGTGTCGATCGCCAGTTTCATGCTTTCGGGGCTTTCGCCGCCATAGGCCAGCCCGCCGATGGTGGTGCCTTCGCCGATGCCGGTCACGCCGTCGCTGCAATGCAGCCTGACCAGCATCAGGGTCTGGCCGGTCATCGTGGCGACCGACAGCTTGTGCGGCCGGATGGTCGGCAGATCGACCAGGATGGTCTCGATCCGGTCGATGACCGGGCTGATGGTGGTGGTCGGGGCGATGGGTGCGAATGTCTGGTTCATGCCGCGCAGATTGCAGCTGGCCTCATGTCTTCGTCCAACACCGTTTGGGTTTGATACCATACCCTGATGGTATTATGATGCGAATTACCCCGCATATCAGCGGTTTGTTCCGCTGCAAGATACCTGGAAAACGCGTAAGCTGCGTCTGGCAGACAGGAGGGTTCCGATGGATTTGCGGCAGTTGCGCTACTTCGCCGCCGTCGCGCGAGAGCGCAACTTTACCCGAGCGGCCGAGAGCCTGCACATCGCCCAGCCGCCGCTGAGCCGGCAGATCCAGCTGCTCGAGGAAGAGCTGGGCGTCGTCCTGATCATCCGCAAAAGCCGGCCAATCAAGCTGACCGATGCGGGACGGCTATTCTATGAACAGGCGCTGCAAGTGCTGGGACGGGTCGACCAGATGAAGGATGCGACGCGCCGGGTGGGCATGAACCGCAACCGGGTGCTGTCCATCGGCTTCGTGGCCTCGACGCTTTATGGCGGCCTGCCGTCGCTGGTCAGGAAGCTGCGCCAGAGCGCGCCCGAGCTGGACATCCAGCTGCTGGAAATGCTGTCGATCCAGCAGATACCCGCGCTGAAGGAAGGCCGTATCGATATCGGCTTCGGCCGCCTCATGCACAGCGACCCGAATGTCGTCGGCACCGTCCTGCGCGAGGAGCGCCTTGTCGTCGCGCTGGCCCAAGGCACGCCCCTTGCCCGGGACGACGCGCCGCTGCCGTTGTCCGCCATCGCCGGGCAGAAGCTGATTGTCTATCCCAAGGAGCCGCGCCCCAGCTATGCCGACCAGGTTCTGGGCATGCTCCAGGACGAGGAGATTCGCCCGTCCGAAGTGCTGGAGGTCCGGGAAATCCAGACCGCCCTTGGCCTGGTTGCCGCCGATTCCGGCATCTGCATCATCCCGTCATCGGCCCGGCAGATGCGGTCCGACGTGCAGTATCGCGCGATTGACGACCTGCGGGCGGTGTCCCCGGTGATCCTCAGCCACCGGGCAGGCGAAAACTCGCGCTATCTCGACCTGGTCAAGACGCTGATCCGGGACATGTATGCCGAAAATCCGGCCTGGCTCGAAGCCAACAACCTTCGCCCGCCCCCTGCCGAAGCCCGCAAGCCGGACTGCGCGTAAGCAGGGCCGGGCGGCAAGTCGCATGGCGGCGCCGACGGTTGCCACCGGAAGCGCGCCTTCCGCGCCGGCATGCCATCATCAGCACCGGCAAGCGACGCCAGCTTCCAGGCCCTCCCCGAGGCTGGTCTCAGCCATTGGCGGTCCTGACCGCGTTCATGCTGGAAAGCGCCAGGCGCGGCCCGGCCTTCATGACCTGGCCGGGCAGCTCCCTGCCCAGAATACGCTCGGCGGTGCCGGCGGCCTCGATCAGCTTGCCAAGGTCGATGCCGGTCGGGAAACCGGATTCCTCGCACATGTAGACGAAATCCTCGGTGGCGATATTGCCGGTCGCGCGCGGCACGAAGGGACAGCCGCCGATCCCGCCCACGCTGGCTTCGAAATCGCGGATCCCGTGCAGCAGGCCGGCATAGGCGCAGGCCAGGCCGACGCCGCGCGTGTTGTGGAAATGCAGCGCGATCCTCACCTCGGGCACCGCCTTGCGCAGGGCATCGAGCGCCGGCGCGACATTGCCCGGCGTCGCCATTCCGGTCGTGTCCCCCAGGGTGATCCGCGCGATGCCGAGATCGCGATACCGCAGGGCCTGATCGACCAGCTGGCCGACGGGCACGTCGCCTTCGAAGGGGCAGCCGAATGCCGTGGCGATGGCGCCGTGCAGCGCGACGCCGGAGCCTTCGGCGAGGCGCGCGATCTCATGAAACCCGGCCAGCGAATCGGCGCGCGAGCGGTTCACGTTCTTCCGGTTGTGGCTTTCCGAGGCCGAGGCGAACATCACGACGGCATCGATTCCCGCCGCGATGGCGGCCTCGGCGCCGCGCGGGTTCGGGACCAGCGCGCTGAAGCGGATCCCGGCCCGGCCGCGGAAATGCCGCACCAGCTCGGCCGCATCGCGCATCTGCGGCACGGCGCGCGGCGAGACGAAGGATGTCAGCTCGACCGAGCGGATGCCGGCCGCGACAAGGCTTTCGACGAGCCGGATCTTGTCCTCGGTCGGGACGAAGGCTTTCTCGGATTGCAGGCCGTCGCGGGGCGAAACCTCGGTCACGGCGACTTGCCTGCCCGGTGCGGATGCGGGGGCGGTCATGTCACGCCGCCTCGCCCGAGGGGGCCTTGGCGGCCGCGGCGATTTCCTCGGGCGTCAGGCCGAGACGGCCGAGGATTTCGGCATTATGCCCGCCGATGCCGTCCACATCGCCCCCGCCGGCCAGCGAGGCGCCGTCGATCTCGATCGGCAAGGCCGGCGCCCGGAAGGTCCGGCCATCCGCGGTCTGGGACGAGGCGAGCCCGCCCTGCCGCATGACATGCTGGTCGCGAAACAGGTCCGAGGGCTTGGCCACCGGCGCAAAGGGGATCTCCATCTTCTCCAGCGCGGGCAGAAGCTCGGCCATGGGCCGCCTTGCGACCGCCGCCGCGACCAGGGGCACCACCCAGGAGCGGGCGTTGATGCGGGCCATCCTGCTTTGCAGCTCGGGGTGCTGCAGCAGGTCGTCGAGGCCGAGATAGCCGCAAAGCCGGGTCCAGTGGCCGTCGCTGACCGCGCCGATGAAGATCTGCCCCCCCTCGGCATCGGCAAAGACGTCATAGATCGGCCAGCTGAAGGCCCGTTCGGGCATCGGTTCGGGATCCCTGCCTTCCAGTTCGAACTGCACCATGTGCTGCGAGACCAGCAGCAGGCAGTTCTCGAACAGGCCGACGCGGATGGTCCGCCCCTCGCCGGTCTTGCCGCGTTCGAACAGCGCCGCGATGACGGCGAAGGCGCCGAACAGCCCGCCCATGATATCGTTGGCCGAGGTGCCGACGCGCAGCGGCCGGCCCTTGGGGCCGGTCATATAGGCCAGGCCCGACATCATCTGCACCACCTCGTCCAGCGCCGTCCGGCGCTCGTAGGGGCCTGACAGGAACCCCTTGTGGCTGGCGCAGATCAGCTGCGGAAAGCGGTCGTGCAGGGTTTCGGCATCCAGCCCCATGCCCTGCAGGGTGCTGTCCTTGAAATTGTCGATGAACACGTCGGCCGAGGCCAGCAGCCGGTCCAGCGCCTTCCTGCCGGCCGGCGTGCGGCTGTCCAGGACGACGGATTTCTTGCGGCGGTTGAACAGCGGAAAGAACGCGCTGCCCATGCCGGTCAACTGGCGGGTCTTGTCGCCTCCGGGCGGCTCGACCTTGACCACCTCGGCCCCCAGGAAGGCCAGGAACATGCCGCAGCTCGGCCCCATCACCATATGGCTCATCTCAACGACACGGATTCCCTCGAGGGGTTTGAACTCGGCAGTCATGAGGCCTCCCATACCATCGGCGACAGGATAGGATTGCCTGACTATTCTTACAATTATATAATACTTACAGATACGTTCTAAAGATTAGCACAAGTGCGAGGCGCTCTTGGATCTGAAGCAATTGCGGTATTTCTGCAGCATCTACGACAACAAGAGCCTGTCTGCGGCGGCGGATGCCGAGAGAATCGCGGTTTCCGCGCTGAGCTATCACCTTTCCAATCTCGAGGCCGAGATCGGCGCGCCGCTGTTTCACCGAAAGTCGCGCGGGCTCGAGGCCACGGCGGCGGGCGAGCGGCTTTACTTTCATGCCCGGTCCATCCTGAAGACGGTCGAGGTGGCGAAAAGGGATCTCTCCACCTTTCGCGACGATGTCTCGGGCGAGGTGTCGCTGGCCCTGGCCTATTCCGCGATCCAGGCCATCGGCGTCCAGCTGGCCAAGGTCGTGGTCGAGGATTACCCGAACCTGCAGCTCAACATGATCGAAAGCCTGTCCAGCACCACCCTGCTGCATCTGTCCTCGGCCGATGCCGACCTGGGGCTGGCCTACAATCCGCCGCTGACCAGCACCTTCAAGGCCACGCCGATCCTGGAGGAGGATCTGGTCCTGATCGGCAAGCGCGAGATCATCGGCAGCGGGTCGGAACCGGTAACGGTATCGGAACTGCTGGATTTCAAGATCATCATGCTGCGCCAGGGCATGGCGGCGCGGGCGCTGCTGGACCATCACAAGACCCTGGAACAGATCTATGCGACCAGCCAGCTGCAGATGAATTCGGTTCATGCGATTTCCGGCGCGGTCCGCGAGGGGCTGGGCTGCACCATCGGAACGACGCTGTTCATGGGCGAGGAGATCAAGTCCGGCAGGCTGCACTGGCGGCCGATCATCTCGCCGACCCTGACGCGGACGCTTTATCTTTGCGAGCAGACGGACCGGCCGCCGACCATCGCGCTCGAGACGATCCGCGACCTGATCCGCGACCTGATCGTCCGCGCCGTCAAGGACGGCATCTGGCCGGCAAGGCTGGTCGAGGCGGAATGACGAAGGCCCCGTCCGGGCGGACGGGGCCTTTGCATCGGTTTCACCGCTTCACCGTTGCGCCGAGACCTTTTCGACATAGGCATTGGTATAGGTCTTGCCCAGGTCGACCTTGGCGCCGGCGACCTCGGGCAGGTTGAAGCTCAGCATCGTTTGCACGGCTTCGGCGCCCTTCGCATCCACCAGCCCGGTTTCCGACAGCATTTCCATGCTGTTGTTCAGCGATTCGATATAGATCTGCGGGTCGGCGCCGACCAGATTGGGCGGCATCTTCGCCGCGATCTCCTCGGCGGGGGTGTTGTGGATGTATTCCAGCGTCTCGACGATGGCGGCGGCCAGCGCCTGGGCCTGTTCGGGGTGCTGCTCAAGCCATTCCGTGCGGGTATAAAGCGCCGCGCCGGGATAGTCGGCGCCGAACAGGGCGTGGGTATCCGCCTCTTTCCGGGTATCGACCAGTACGGGCAGGTCGGCATGCCGGTTCTGCAGCTGGGTGATCGCCGGATCGGGCGTGACCACCGCGTCGATCCGGCCCTGCTCCAGCGCCGCGACCGCGGTGGCGCCGACGCCGACGCCGACGACCGAGGCGGCATTCGGGTCCAGCCCGTTCTGCGACAGCATGTATTTGAGGAAGAAGTCGGTCGAGGAACCCGGCGCGCTGATCCCCACGGTCTTGCCGGCAAGATCCTTGATCGTCTTGACCTCGTCGGTCTTGCCGGGCGCTACGGCCACGGCGATGCCGGGCAGCCGCCCCATCAGCACGAACGAGGACAGCTCCTGCCGCTTGGCCGCCAGCGTGATCGTGTGTTCGTAATAGCCCGAGACCACGTCCGCGCTGCCGCCGACCACCGCCTTCAGCGCCGCCGAGCCGCCCTTGAAATCCACGAGCTCGACATCGACCCCGTGCTTTTCGTAAAGGCCCAGCTGTTCGGCCAGGACGACGGGCATGTAGCAGATGCAGCTGGCCCCGCCGATCGCGATCTTGACGGTTTCGGCCGCCGCAGGCGTCGCGCCCGCCACCAGCGCCGCCGCAAGGATAGTCCTGAGCATCGTCATCTTTGCTCCTCCCTTCAGTGATTGTTGTCGGGCTGCCAGACCAGCAGCTTCCTTTCCACCAGCGTCACCCCCCAGTCGATGAGAAGGACAAAGGCCGACAGGACGAACATGCCCGCGAACACGCCGGCGATGTCGAACATGCCCTCGGCCTGCGCGATCAGATAGCCGAGCCCGGCGGAAGACCCCAGGTATTCGCCCACCACCGCGCCGACCACGGCAAAGCCGATCGAGACATGCAGCGAGGAGAACACCCAGCTCAGCGCCGAGGGCAGGTAGACATGGCGCAGCAGCTGGCGCTCGGTCATGCCCAGCATCCGGGCGTTCTGCAGCACGGTGCGGTTCACTTCTTTCACGCCCTGGTAGACGTTGAAGAAGACGATGAAGAAGACCAGCGTGAACCCCAGCGCCACCTTGGACCAGATGCCCAGGCCGAACCACAGCGTGAAGATCGGCGCCAGCACCACGCGCGGCAAGGCATTGGCGGCCTTGACATAGGGGTCGAAGACCGCGGCCAGCCTGGGCCGGCGCGCCAGCCAGAACCCGGCGATCATCGCGGCCACCGCGCCGATGACGAAGGCCAGCGCCGCCTCGACCAGCGTGATCCACAGATGCCGCCAGATCTCGCCGCTCCTGAACCATGCCACGATCTGCCAGAACACATCGGCGGGCGTCGAGAAGAAGAACTGGATCCGCGCCGGATCGCCCAGGATCGAGGTCTGGGTGATCACCCACCACAGCGCGACGGCAACGACCGCCACGAGGATCTGCAGGGTTGTCAGGACGGTTCTGCTCATGCCCGCTCCTCCCGGTTCTGGTTGCCATAGGCCTTGAGCACCTGCTCTTTCAGCAGGTGCCAGATGTCGCGGTGCAGCTCCTGGAACTCGGGGGACAGCTTGATCTCGGACACGTCCCGCGGCCGCGCCAGGGGAATGGTGAAATCCCCGATCAGCTTGGCGTCCGGCCCCGTCGACATGATGACCACCCGGTCGGCAAGCGCGATGGCTTCCTCGAGGTCGTGGGTCACGAACATCACCGCCTTGCGGTCCTGCTGCCACAGGTCCAGCAGCAGGTCGCCCATGATCAGCCGGGTCTGCGCGTCCAGCGGGCCGAAGGGCTCGTCCATCAGCAGGATTTCCGGGTCGCGGATCAGCACCTGCGCCATGGCGACGCGCTTGCGCTGGCCGCCCGAGAGCATGTGGGGATAGCGGTGCCCGAACCCCTTCAGGCCGACCTTTTCCAGCCATTCCTCGGCCCGCTCCAGGGCTTCGCGCCGCGGCGTGCCCGAGATCTCCAGCGCGATGGCGACATTGTCGCGCGAGGTCTTCCACGGCATCAGCGCATCGGCCTGGAACAGGTAGCCCGCGCGCCCGTTGAGGCCCTGGAGCGGCTGGCCCTGGATCTCGACGGTGCCGGCCGAGGGCTTCAGCAATCCGGCGGCCGCGTTCAGCAGCGTCGATTTGCCCGAGCCCGTCGGGCCGACGATGGCGACGAATTCGCCCTTTGCAACGCTCAGATTGGCCCCGGCTACCGCGCGGAATACAGTCTTTCCCGTCCCTCCAAAGCTGATGTCGACATTGTCCAGGCGCACGGCGTGCTGCATTCATCCTCCCTAACCGTCATCGCGCACGCCATCGCCGGGCGGGATGCCGGGTTGATCCGACATGCCCCGACTGAATGCCGAGCATTGACTGAATATTGCCCTACCGCAGGCCTCCTCATGCGGTTCCCCTCACATTATCGAAGCCAGATCATGCTCACAATTATATAATTTCATATGTTTTGTTCTATTTATTTGAAATCTGCCTGCGCCGTCTTCAGAACGCCTCCAGATGACCGGCACCCTGGAAATCGGCCGGAACGCGCGCAAGGCGACGAAGCCGGCCCATGGCTGGCGCGCAAGGCGCGTTCCGGATTCGACCCCCGCCGCCCAGGCGGCATGGTCGCAGACGCTGGCCGAATAGGCCGGGCCATCGACAAGCGCGACGACCTTCGGAGGTTGTTCGGCCTGCCTGCCTCAATGCGCCATCAGCCTGTCCATCGCGCCGGGCTTGTCATGGATGGCAAGCCTGTCGACGATGGTCTCCGATGCCTCGTTCATGCCGAAGAGCTCGACCTGGGCCCCGCCGCGGCGGAACCTCAGCACCGCCATGTCCAGCGCCTGCACCGAGGAAATGTCCCAGATATGGGCGCGGCTGACATCGATGATCACCTTCTCGACCGCCTCGTTAAAGTCGAAGGCCGCCATGAAATCCTCGACCGAGCCGTAGAACAGCTGGCCCTCGATCACATAGCTGCGCACCCGGCCGCCCGGAGTGAGATGGGTCGTGACCTTGAACAGCTGCGCGATCTTGGCAGCAAAGAAGATGCCCGAGAGCAGAACGCCGGCCAGCACGCCGATGGCGAGGTTGTGGGTCCAGACCACGATCGCCACGGTCGCGAGCATCACCGCCGAGGAAGACCGCGGATGGGTCCGCAGGTTCTTCAGCGACGACCACGAGAAGGTGCCGATGCTGACCATGATCATGATCGCCACCAGCGCGGGCATCGGGATCCGCGCCACCCATTCCCCCAGAAAGACCACCAGGATCAGCAGCACGAAACCGGCGGTAAAGGCCGAAAGCCGCCCGCGTCCGCCGGATTTCACGTTGATCATGCTCTGCCCGATCATCGCGCAGCCGGCCATGCCGCCGATGAAGCCGGTGGCGGTATTGGCGATGCCCTGGCCGATGCATTCCTGGTTGCGGTCCGATTTCGTGTCGGTCAGCTCATCGACCAGGTTCTGCGTCATCAGGCTTTCCAGCAGGCCCACCACCGCGATGGCCAGCGCATAGGGCAGGACGATCAGCAGCGTCTGCCCCGTCAGCGGGATCTGCGGGAGCATGAAGACCGGCAGCGTGTCGGGCAGCGCGCCCATGTCGCCCACCGTGCGCACGTCCCAGCCGAAGGCCATCGAGAGTGCCGTCAGCACGACGATGGCGACCAGCGGCGAGGGGATCGCCCTGGTCAGCCGCGGAAACAGGTAGATGATGGCCAGCCCGGCCGCGACCAGAACATAGGTCAGCCAGGTGACCCTGGACGGGTCCAGTTCCGGCAATTGCGCCAGGAAGATCAGGATCGCCAGCGCATTGACGAAGCCGGTCATCACCGATTTTGACACATAGCGCATGACGAAACCCAGGCGCAGCAGCCCGGCGCCGATCTGGATCAGCCCGGCCAGCACGGTGGCGGCCAGCAGGTATTGCAGCCCGTGGTCGCGCACCAGCGTGACCATCAGCACCGCCGTTGCCGCCGTGGCAGCCGAGATCATGCCCGGCCGCCCGCCGGTAAAGGCGATCAGCACCGCGATGGAAAAGCTGGCGTAAAGCCCGACCTTCGGGTCGACGCCGGCGATGATGGAAAAGGCGATGGCCTCGGGGATCAGCGCCAGCGCCACGACCAGCCCGGCCAGCAGGTCGCCGCGGATATTGCCGAACCATTGGGCCCGGTAGGTATCAAGTGAAATCATGTCATCCGTTCCTGACCGATCAGGGCCCGGCATGGGGCCGCATGTCGAGTTTTCGATCTTGGGGTTTAGGTTCGGGTTGTCCGGCGGATCGGCGGCCGGAAGAGCCAGCCGGGAGTTGCACCCGGCTCCATGCGTTTCGGGCGCCTGTTATGCGCAAACATGTCGCATTGGCAACCCGGAATTGCCATGCCGAAGCAGGGAGCAAGCGTGATGACCCTGGCGATCTGACCGCCCCGGACGACTTCGCGCGGCCATGGCAGGGTTCTGCCCGCAGGGTTTCCGGCCGCATGTCCATGTCCCGGACCACCTTTCCTCAGCCGAACAGCGCAAGGCCCGCGCCACCCAGCGCCGCGACGATGACGACCAGCCATGGCGGCGTTTTCCATGCCGTGAGCATGACGAAGCAGGCCAGCGCCAGTGCGAGATCCCGCAGATCCCCGACCGCGCCGGTGAAGACCGGCGCATAGAGTGCCGCGCCGAGGATGCCCACGACCGCCGCATTTGCTCCTCGCATCAGGGATTGCGCGGTGGCCATGGACCGGAACCGGTCCCAGAAGGGCAAGACCGCGATCAGGATCAGGAAGCCGGGAAGAAAAACGGCCAGCAGCGCCAGGGCTGCCCCGATTGCGCCGTTCGGCTCCGGCCCCAGCGCCGCACCCAGATAGGCGGCGAAGGTGAAGAGCGGTCCCGGCACCGCCTGGGCCGCGCCGTAGCCCGCAAGAAATGCGTCCGGCGTGACCCAGCCGGGCCGCACCACCTCGGCCTGCAAGAGCGGCAGCACCACATGCCCGCCGCCAAAGACCAGAGAGCCCGCGCGGTAGAAGCTGTCGACGACCGCCCATGCCTGGCCGTGGCCGGCGACGACCGGCAGCAGGACCAGAAGCGCAAGGAAGGCAATGAATGCGCCGATCGCGGCTCTGGACGAGACCGGCATGGAGACATGCCCGCCGACGGGCGTGCCCGCGCTGCACCGCAACAGCAGGCCCGCGGACGCGCCCAGCAGGATCGCGCCCACCATGCCGAACGCGCCCGGCACGAAAGCCAGCACCGCGACAGCGCCGACCGCGATCGCCGCGCGTTCCTTGTCGGGGCAGAGGGTCTTCGCCATGCCCCAGACCGCCTGCGCGACAATCGCTACCGCGACGATCTTGAGCCCGTGAAGCACCCCAACTCCCCCAGGCCCCGAAATGCCGGCCGCCGTCATGGCGAAAGCCGCAAGCATCAGCGCCGAAGGCAATGTGAAGGCGGTGAAGGCCGCCAGCGCCCCCAGCCAGCCGGCCCGCATCATTCCCAATGCAAAGCCCACCTGGCTGGAGGCCGGGCCGGGAAGGAACTGGCACAACGCCACCAGGTCGGCATAGGCGCTGTCGCTCAGCCAGCCGCGCCGTGTCACCACCTCGTCGCGGAAATAGCCCAGATGCGCGATCGGCCCGCCGAAACTGGTCAGGCCGAGCTTGAGGAAGGTCGCAAAGACCTCTCCTGCTGTCCCTTGCGCTGGCCGCAATGCGGTCATCTTCATTCGGTCCTCTCCGATCACTTGGCTTGGGTACCGCCGGGCCCGCGTGACGTGGAATGTCACGCCGGGCCATTTCTCTATACGCAATGCCACGCCGATATGAATGCCGGGCTTGGCCGGGGTTTCCGTTCTGCATCCCCGAATATGGATAACGCGGCGCGGCGGAACGGCCGCTTCTTCCGAGGCACAGGTTTTGCGGGGACCGGTCCACGAGGGAAGCGAACCGGTATTCGCGGCACCCTGCCACCAGTCCGAGCGCGGCGGCTTGACACATACCGCTCTCGGCGGCATATGACTCAACACATATTGAGGGGTTGATTCGATGGAAGAGCAACGCGCCCTTGCCGGCTTCGCGGCGCTGTCGCAGGAGACCCGGCTGCGCATCGTCCGGCTGCTGGTCAAGGCCGGGCCGGAGGGCATGGCGGCCGGGGCGATCGGCGAGGCCCTGGGGGGTGCCAGCACCTCGCGGCTGTCGTTCCACCTGACCCATCTCGAACATGCCGGGCTGATCCGGTCCCGGCGCGAGGGGCGCTTCATCATCTACAGCGCCGTCTTTGCGACATTGGCCGGACTGATCGCATTCCTGATGCGCGATTGCTGCGACGGCCACCCCGAGATCTGCGCGCCGGTCGCGGCCGCGCTGTCCTGTTCCTGTGAACCCAGCAAGGATGCCCTGCATGGCTGACGCCTCGCCTCGTGTCTTCAACGTGCTGTTTCTCTGCACCGGCAACTCTGCCCGCTCGCTCATCGCCGAAAGCGTGCTGCGCAAGGAGGGCGGCGCGCGGTTCCGCGCCTTCTCGGCCGGCAGCCAGCCGAAGGGAGAGGTGCATCCGCGGACCCTGAAGATCCTGCAGAACTACCATTACCCGACCGAAGGGCTGCGCTCGAAAAGCTGGGACGAATTCGCCGCGCCCGACGCGCCGGTGATGGATTTTGTCTTCACCGTTTGCGACGACGCGGCGGGCGAGGCCTGTCCCTATTGGCCGGGCCAGCCGATGACGGCGCATTGGGGCCTTCCAGACCCGGCAGCCGCGACCGGCAGCGAGTTGCAGCGCGACATGGCCTTCATCGAGACGCTGCGCTACATGAAGGCGCGCATCCAGGCCTTTGCCGCCCTGCCGATCGGCACCCTCGATCGCGCCAGCCTCGTCTCCAGGCTGCACGAGATCGGACGCTCCGAAGGCGCGGCCGGGGCGGGGGCCGACATGGATGTCGTGATCTATCACAACCCCGACTGCGGCACCTCGCGCAACGTGCTGGCGCTGATCCGCAATGCCGGGATCGAGCCGCATGTGGTGGAATATCTCAAGACGCCGCCCTCGCGCGCGATGTTGAAACAGCTTATCGCCCGCATGGGCATCGCCCCGCGCGATCTGCTGCGCCAGAACGGCACGCCCTATGCCGAGCTTGGCCTGGACGACCCGGCGCTGACCGACGCCGCGCTGATCGAGGCGATGATGGCGCATCCGGTGCTGATCAACCGGCCCATCGTGGTCAGCCCCAGGGGCGTGCGGCTTTGCCGGCCCTCGGAGCAGGTGCTGGACCTGCTGCCGCCGCAGCGCGCCGCCTTCAGCAAGGAAGATGGCGAGCAAGTCGTGGATGCCCAAGGCAACCGCATTCGCCCGGCCTGAAAGGAGCAGGTGATGACCCCCGACAGCCCGGCCCGCCGGCTTTCCTTTCTCGACCGCTACCTGACCTTGTGGATCTTCGCGGCCATGGCGCTCGGCATCCTGCTGGGCACGCTGTTCTCCGGCCTGCCGGATGCGCTGAACGCCATGGCGGTCGGCTCGACCAACATCCCCATCGCCATCGGGCTGATCCTGATGATGTATCCGCCGCTGGCCAAGGTGCGTTACGAGGACCTGCCCCGGGTCTTTGCCGACAGGCGGGTGCTGGTGCTGTCGCTGGTGCAGAACTGGCTGATCGGGCCGGTGCTGATGTTCGCCTTAGCGGTGATCTTCCTGCGCGACCAGCCGGAATACATGACCGGGCTGATCCTGATCGGCCTGGCGCGCTGCATCGCCATGGTGCTGGTCTGGAACCAGCTGGCGCGCGGCGACGGGCAATATGTCGCCGGGCTGGTGGCCTTCAACTCGATCTTCCAGATCCTGTTCTTCTCGACCTATGCCTGGCTGTTCCTGACCGTGCTGCCGCCCTTGTTCGGGCTGGAGGGCAGCGTGATCGAGGTGGGTTTCCGGACGGTGACCGAGGCGGTTCTGATCTATCTCGGCATCCCCTTCGCCGCCGGCTTCCTGACCCGGCATGTGCTGATCCGGCGCAGGGGCGAGGAGTGGTATCGGGACGTCTTCCTGCCGAAGATCAGCCCGATCACGCTGGCCGCGTTGCTCTTCACCATCGTGGCGATGTTCAGCCTGAAGGGCGGCGATGTCGTGCGCCTGCCGCTCGACACCATCAGGATCGCCGTGCCGCTGGTGCTCTACTTCGCCATCCAGTTCGCCGTCAGCTTCGCCATGGGCCGCCTGATCGCGCGGGACTATCCGCGCAGCACCGCCATCGCCTTCACCGCCGCCGGCAACAATTTCGAGCTGGCCATCGCCGTCGCCATCGCCGCCTATGGGCTGGCCTCGCCCGTGGCCTTCGCCGCGGTCATCGGCCCGCTGGTCGAGGTGCCGGTGCTGATCCTTCTGGTCAACGCCGCCCTGTGGCTGGGCCGCCGCTGGTTCCCCGCAGCAACCCCGCAAGAGGCCCGCGCATGATCCCCGACCTGCCGAACCTGTCGCCCGACTGCCTGCGCGCGCCCGCGGTCCCCGACCTGCCGCGAGTAACCCATCCGCCGCGCATCCTGTTGCTCTACGGCTCGCTGCGCGAACGCTCCTACAGCCGCTTCGCCACGCTGGAGGCCGAGCGCCTGCTGCGCCATTTCGGCTGCGAGACGCGGGTGTTCCACGCCAACGGCCTGCCGCTGCCCGAGGATGCCGACCCGTCGCATCCCAAGGTGCAGGAGCTGCGTGAGCTGTGCCTGTGGTCCGAGGGCCAGGTCTGGACCAGCCCGGAACGCCACGGCGCGATGACCGGGGTGATGAAGGCGCAGATCGACTGGATCCCGCTGTCGATGGGGGCGATCCGGCCAACGCAGGGCCGCACGCTGGCGGTGATGCAGGTTTCGGGCGGCTCGCAGAGCTTCAACGCGGTGAACCAGATGCGGGTGCTGGGCCGCTGGATGCGGATGTTGACGATCCCCAACCAGTCCTCGGTCGCCAGGGCGTATCAGGAATTCGACGAGGCCGGCCGCATGCGGCCGTCGAGCTATTACGACCGCATCGTCGACGTGATGGAGGAGTTGGTGAAGTTCACCCTGCTGACCCGCGACCTGTCGGCCTTCCTGACCGACCGCTACAGCGAGCGCAAGGAGACGGCCGCAAAGCTCGAGGAACGGCTGAACCTCAAGGCCGCGACATGAGGCCGGAGAGGCCCGATATCGGGTGGAGAGCGATCACGAGACGCAGCCGGATCGCGCCGTAAAGGCGACCGAACCGGGTCTGAACCGGGTAACCGATGGCTTTTCCTGCGCCGTCGTCACCCCACCTTCCGATTGTTATCGCACGGATCGGAGACGAAGGGGCGCGACCCTCCCCGATCCTGCAAGGGCCAATGCGATGATCGGCCATGATGGCGCATTACATTTCTGTCGCGTCGCCAGCGGCAGCGCCCTGGTGGATCATCCGATCCGGGCAAATCAGACCGGCGATCCCGGCCGGTCACGAGAGGCTGCCGATGGCCTGAACCGTGCTAGGGTCAGGATTCATAACCAATAAATGACGGTTGCCGCGAGCGCGATGGCCGAGAGGAAGACCTTCGGGCATCTGTCGTATCGGGTTGCCACGCGCCGCCAGTCCTTGAGCCTGCCAAACATGATCTCGATGCGGTTGCGCCGCTTGTATCGGCGCTTGTCGTATTTGACCGGTGTCTTGCGCTGCTTTCGGCCGGGGATGCAGGCTCGTATCCCCTTGTCCTGCAAGGCTTCCCGGAACCAGTCGGCGTCATAGCCGCGATCCCCGAGCAGCCAATCGACCTTTGGGAGGCTGCTGAGCAACGCCCGCGCCCCGATGTAGTCGCTGACCTGCCCTGCGGTGACGAACAGGTCGAGCGGTCGGCCCTGGCTGTCACAGATGGCATGCAGCTTCGTGTTCATGCCGCCCTTGGTCCGGCCGACGAGGCGTCCACGCCCCCCTTTTTCACGGCCAAGCTGGTCGCGGTGCGGTGCGCTTTCAGATAGGTCGCGTCGATCATCACGGTCTTTTCCTCGCCGTGGTCGGCGGCCAGCCCGATCATCATCCTGGCGAAAATGCCTTTCTCGCTCCAACGCTTCCACCGGCTGTAGAGCGTCTTGTGCGGCCCATACTCCCTGGGGGCATCTCGCCAGCGCAAACCATTGCGATTGATGAAGATAATCCCGCTTAGAACACGCTTGTCATCGACGCGTGGCTTGCCGTGCGACTTCGGGAAGAAAGGGGCAAGCTTGGTCATCTGCTCGTCGGTCAGCCAGTACAGGTCGCTCATGTCACCGCTCCGTTTTCCGAGCCGTGAATCACGTAGCACACTGAAAATCAATGCATCCTGACCCTAGACTTCTTCGATCCGCAGCTCGACCGGTTCGCCGGCGATGACGCCGGTGCGCGGCAGGGCCTCGATGGCGTGGTCGATGGCCTCGGGCGTGGTCTTGTGGGTGACGATCAGCACCGGCGCCACGCCTTCGGTGCGGGAATGGCCGTATTGCCGCATGCGGTCGATCGAGATGCCGGCATCGCCCAGCACCGAGGCCACCTTGGCCAGCGCCCCGGGCTTGTCGGTCAGTTGCAGGCGAATGTAATAGGCCGCCGGCACCGCGGTCCGCGCCGACTGCGGGCTGGCCAGCGTCGCGGCCGGCTGGCCAAAGCTGGGCATGCGCACGCCGCGCGCGATCTCGACCACGTCGGACATCACCGCGCTGGCGGTCGGGCCCTCGCCGGCGCCGGCGCCGCGCAGCACGATCTGGCCGACCGCATCGCCCTCGATCACCACCATGTTGGTGCCGCCCTGCAACTGCCCCAGCGGGCTGTCGGCGGGCACCAGGCAGGGCGACATGCGCTGCTCGAGGCCGCGCCCGGTCATCTGCGCCACGCCCAGCAGCTTGATGCGATAGCCCATGTCGGCGGCGCGGCGGATGTCGTCGATGCTGACCCGCTCGATGCCCTCGATCTCGACCGCGTCGAAGCTGGGCCGGGTGCCGAAGGCGATGGCGGCCAGGATCGCCAGCTTGTGGCTGGCGTCGATGCCGCCCACGTCCAGCGTCGGATCGGCCTCGAGATAGCCCAGCTGGCGCGCCTCCTCGAAAACCTCCTCATAGGGCAGGCCGGCGCTTTCCATCCGGGTCAGGATATAGTTGCAGGTGCCGTTCATCACCCCCATGATGCGGCGGATCTCGTTGCCGGAAAGCGATTCGGTCATCGCCTTGATCACCGGGATGCCGCCGGCCACCGCGGCCTCGAAACGGATCACCCGGCCATTGGCCTCGGCCAGTTCCGCCAGTTCCTGGCCGTGGATCGCCAGCAGCGCCTTGTTGGCCGTCACCACGTCCTTGCCGGCGCGCAGCGCGGCCGTCACCGCCTCGCGCGCAATGCCCTCGTCGCCGCCGATCAGCTCGACGAAGACATCCACGTCCTCGCGCAGGGCGAGCGTGCGGGCGTCATCCTCCCAGGCATAGCCGGACAGGTCCACATCGCGGTTCTTCATCCGGTCGCGGGCGCTGACGGCGGTGATGGCGATCGGCCGGCCGGCGCGCAGGGCCAGCAGGGCGGCGTGTTTCTGGATGATCTTGACGGTGCCGGTGCCGACCGTCCCAAGGCCAGCGATGCCGAGACGCAGCGGAGAGGCGTTTTGCCCCTGGTTCTGGGCGGACATATGAAACTCTTATCTATGGACGAAGCGGTGTTAGCGGATGGCGCGGCACGTTGCAACGCGCATGGGATCAGGCCTCGTCATCCCCCGCCCAATAGCCCTTGACGCCGGTCGCCCGCATCACCCGCAGCACGCGGGTGCCGATCTCGACCGTATCGGCGCGGATAGCCTCCAGGTCGGCGATGCTCAGCGGCTGGCGTTGCACCTCGCCCCTGGTGTTGACGAAGGCGGGGTGCCAGCGCGCCTTGTCCTCGGTCGGCCGCCAGGAGGCATGGCAAAGCAGGTTGCGTTGCAGGCGGATCTCGGCCAGCCGGTCGGTGATGCGGTTGCGGTCGCGCAGGCCGGGATAGCGGCGCATGGCGGCGTCGAGCTGCTCGATCAGCGTGCCCATGGAATCGTCGGCGATCGAGACCATGCGGGTCAGCCAGCTTTGCAGCTCTTCCTCGGTCAGGTCGTCGGCCAGCCGCGCCCGGTCCAGTGCATAGATGGTGCGCTTGATGATCTCCTCGAGCCAGCCGAAATTCGCCACGCAATGCCCCAGGGCGGCGGCGAAATCCGCGGGCAGAGTGTAATGCGTCTCGGGTGGTGCGCCTATCCTGGCCATGATGCACCACCGATGCAGGCAACAACGGGAAGCAGGCCACGGCGCAGGCCCGCATGCGGTGGGTCGCCGAATGCCGCCTGCCCAGGATCAGGCGGTGCGCCCCGGCGCAGCAGGATCGCATCGGGCGGCACGAAGGCCGTTATCCCGCGGGGGGCATGCACCTTGCGTTTCAAGAAAACGCCTTTCCGGCCGATTTTTCCATTGCCCGCGATGCCGGTGATCTGCCCGCCCCTGCCGTCGTCCATCCTGTCCCCGCGCTTGCGGGCCCGAGTGTTCCATAGCACCCGGCGGCAGGCAAGCCGGGTCAGAGGATCTTTTGCAGCAGCACCAGGTCCAGCCAGCGGCCGAACTTGCGCCCCGCCTGCGGCACCTGCCCGACCTCGCGATAGCCGATGGCGCGGTGAAAGGCGAGGCCGGCCTCGTTCTCGGCTGAAACCGCGGCGATCATGCCATGCGCGCCCCGCACGCGGGCATGATCCTCCAGCGCCGCCATCAGCGCCCGGCCGATGCCGCGCCCGTGCGCGGCGGGCGACAGGATGACGGTATGCTCCATGCAATGGGCATAGCCGTCGCCGGGGCGGAACTGGTCATAGCTCGCCAACCCCAGCACCGCGCCGGCCTCCTCGGCGACCAGGAAGGCCCGCCCCGCGGCCAGCCGCCCCGCGATCATCCGCGCCAGCCCTTCGGCCGTCTTCTCCTCGCTGGAAAAGGTGATCGTGGTCTCGCGGATCAGCGGGTTCCAGAACGCCAGGATCGCCGGAATATCCCGGTCGGTCGCAGGACGCAGCATCATCGCCGGGCCTCCTTTGCCGCGCCGTCCCTCGGGCAAGGGCCGCGCGCTTCTTCGTTCCCCAAATACCCCTGCGGCCGCGACGCCAGGCGCCCCGGCCGCAGGTCTGTCATGCCGCCCGCGCCGCGCGGATCAGGCCCAGGATGTCGCGCGCCGCCGCGGGGATGTTGGTCCCCGGCCCGAAGATCGCCTTCACCCCGGCCTTCTTCAGGAAATCGTAATCCTGCTGCGGGATCACGCCGCCGCAGATCACGATGATGTCGCCCGCGCCCTGCTCCTTCAAGGCCGCGATCAGCTTCGGCGCCAGGGTCTTGTGCCCGGCCGCCTGAGACGAGATGCCCACCACGTGCACGTCGTTGTCGATGGCATCCTGCGCGGCTTCCTCGGGGGTCTGGAACAGCGGCCCCACGTCGACGTCGAAGCCGATATCGGCAAAGGCGGTGGCGATGACCTTGGCGCCGCGGTCGTGGCCGTCCTGGCCCATCTTGACCACCAGCATGCGCGGGCGGCGGCCTTCCTGCTCGGCGAAGGTTTCGACGTCGCGCTGGATCTGCGCGAAATCGTCGTCGCCTTCATAGGCGGCGCCATAGACGCCGGCCAGGGTCTTGACCTCGGCGCGGTGGCGGCCGAATTCCTTTTCCATTGCCATGCTGATTTCCCCCACAGAAGCGCGCGCGCGCGCGGCTTCGACCGCGGCTTCCAGCAGGTTGCCGCCTTCCTTTGCCCGGCGCGACAGCTCGGCCAGCGCCGCCTGGCATTGCACCTCGTCCCGCGTCTCGCGCATCTTGTGCAGCCGGGCGATCTGCGCCTCGCGCACCTTCATGTTGTCGATATCGAGGATGTCGATCGGGTCTTCCTTGGCCAGGCGATACTTGTTCACCCCGACGATCACCTCCTCGCCGCGGTCGATCATGGCCTGGCGGCGGGCGGCGGTCTCCTCGATGCGCAGCTTGGGCATGCCCGAGGCGACGGCCTTGGTCATGCCGCCCATGGCCTCGACCTCCTCGATCAGCGCCCAGGCCTTCTCGGCCAGCTCATGCGTCAGGCTCTCGACGTAATAGGAACCTGCCAGCGGATCGACGACATGGGTGATGCCGGTTTCCTCCTGCAGGATCAGCTGGGTGTTGCGGGCGATGCGGGCGCTGAACTCGGTCGGCAGCGCGATGGCCTCGTCCAGCGCGTTGGTATGCAGCGACTGCGTGCCGCCAAGCGCCGCCGCCATCGCCTCGTAGGCGGTGCGGACCACGTTGTTGTAGGGGTCCTGTTCCTGCAGGCTGACGCCCGAGGTCTGGCAATGCGTGCGCAGCATCAGCGAGCCCGGCTTCTTCGGCTCGAACTCCTTCATGATCCGCGTCCACAGCAGGCGCGCGGCGCGCAGCTTAGCCGCCTCCATGAAGAAATTCATGCCGATGGCGAAGAAGAAGGACAGCCGCCCGGCGAACTGGTCCACGTCCATCCCGGCCTTCAGCGCGGCGCGGACATATTCGCGCCCGTCGGCCAGGGTATAGGCCAGTTCCTGCACCAGGTTCGCGCCGGCCTCCTGCATGTGATAGCCCGAGATCGAGATCGAGTTGAACCTGGGCATCTCGTGCGAGGTGTATTCGATGATGTCCGCGATGATCCGCATCGAGGGCTCGGGCGGATAGATATAGGTGTTGCGGACCATGAACTCCTTGAGGATGTCGTTCTGGATGGTGCCCGACAGCACGGCGCGGGAATGGCCCTGTTCCTCGCCGGTGACGATGAAATTGGCCAGCACCGGGATCACCGCGCCGTTCATGGTCATGGACACGGAAACCTTGTCCAGCGGGATGCCGTCGAACAGGATCTTCATGTCCTCGACGCTGTCGATGGCGACGCCGGCCTTGCCCACGTCGCCCTCGACCCGCGGATGGTCGCTGTCATAGCCGCGATGTGTGGCCAGGTCGAAGGCGACCGAAACGCCCTGCTGCCCTGCGGCCAGCGCCTTGCGATAGAAGGCGTTCGATTCCTCGGCGGTCGAGAAGCCGGCATATTGCCGGATGGTCCAGGGCCGGCCGGCATACATGGTGGCACGCGGGCCGCGGGTGAAGGGCTCGATGCCGGGCAGGCTGCCCAGATGGTCCAGGCCCTTCACGTCCTCCTCGGTGTAGAGCGGCTTGACCGCGATCCCCTCCAGCGTATGCCAGGTCAGGCTGTCGGGATCGGCGCCTTTCAGCTCTTTGCTGGCGAGCCGGCGCCATTCCTCGAGGGCGGCTTTCGTGCTTTCGGTCATCTTGCATCCTTTCCCATGGCCCCTCGGCTCTTATATGAATGAGGAGAAGAGGGGGCGATGAAACTGAAACGGTTGATTTTGCTGGTCGTGGTGCCGCTGGTGGCGGCGATGGGTCCAAGGCCCGAAGGCGAGGCCGACGGCCATCGCCCATATGTCCGCGGCGAAGTGCCCGCCGCACGAAGCGAGGGGGCGACGCCCGCGCGTCCCCAGACGCCTGCGGGCGAATTGACGGTGCTGCCCGCCGCCGAGGCCGATCCGGCCGAGTTCATGTGGCAGGCGCGGCCGGTGGTGATCTTTGCCAATACCGCCGCCGATCCGGCCTTCATCGAGCAACTGTCCGCCTTGCAGCGCGATCCCGCGCCGCTGATCGCCCGCGACGTGGTGGTGATCACCGATGCCGACCCCGCGGCGGCAAGCATCTGGCGCCGGCAATTGCGCCCCGAGGGCTTCTCGCTGGTGCTGATGGACAAGGACGGCCAGGTCAAGCAGCGCAAGCCCGTGCCCTGGTCGGTGCGCGAGATCACGCGGGCCATCGACAAGTTTCCGCTGCGCTTGCAGGAAATCGGCCGCGCCGGGCTGCCGTGACGCGGGCTTGCGAAAATCGCACCGATTTCATTGCGGGACGGGCGCGCAGCCATTATCTTGGGGGCAGGGCAGCATGGATGCCCGCTGAACAGGAGGACTGCCATGGCCAAATCGCCCCGGCCGCGCGTGACGGAAGACGCCGCCCCGGCGACGGGAGCCGGCCAGGCCAAGCCCGGTCCGGCCAATGCCTCGCTGGCCGAGCGGCTGGCCCGCGCCCGCACCGCCAATGAAATGGCCATCATCGTCGGTCTGAAACCCATCAAAGGCCGCTCCGGTCCGAAGATCGCTTACTGAGGCGGTCGCGCAGTTCCGCCAGCTCGCCGGGCAGGGCGGCGGCGATGCGCCCGGCGCCGGCCCGTTCTTCCTGCTCCAGCAATTCCTGAACCGCCCGCTCGCCGCCGAAGATGCTGGCCATGAGCAGCCGCATGGCTTCGTGCCCGGTCTCGCGTGCCGCCTCGGTCAGCCCCAGGTAATCCCCGAACATCTCGACCGCCCGCGCCGGATCCTTTCTGGCCTGGTCGCGGATCGCCTCGGCAAAGGCGGCCATGACCGACAGTTGCCGGTAATAGGTTACTACCGGATCGATGACCGAGGCGGGCAGGATATGCACCTCGTCGATGATGGCGGCGAAGATCCGGTCATTGGCCTGGGTCGGGATCACCGGCACCCGGCCGCTGGCGCGCAGGCCGTCCAAGAGCTGCCGCGCCTCGTCCTCGTCCAGCCGCTGCGCCTCCAGCGCGACGACATGGGCGCGGATCTCGGCCAGAAGCGCGCGCTGCACGTCGCCGATCCGCTCGGCGCGCAGCTTGGCGTCGCGGCGGCGGTTCTGCAGGGCGACGACCCACCAGCCCGCGGCGATGAACAGCCCGGCGATCAACGCCTGCTGCGCATGGGGGCTGAGATAATCGTCGAAAACCGGCATGATCCCCGATCCCTGGGCCGGGCGCTGGCGGGCGCCCGGCGGCTTCCTGTCACTCGAACTCGATGATCACGTCATCGACCTTGAGGCTTTCGCCCGGCGCGGCATTGACGGATTTTACCACCGCCTTCCTTTCGGCGCGCAGGATGTTTTCCATCTTCATCGCCTCGACCGTGGCCAGGGCCTGGCCTTCCTGCACCTCGTCCCCGGCCTCGACATTGATCCTGACCACCAGGCCGGGCATCGGGCAGAGCAGGAATTTCGAGGTGTCGGGCGGCAGCTTCTCGGGCATCAGCCGCGCCAGTTCCGCGGCGCGCGGCCGGCGCACATAGGTTTTCAGGTCGGCGCCGCGCACCCGCAGCCGGAAGCCCGAGGGCAGCCGGTCCACCTTCATCACCAAGGGCGCGCCATCGACCGTCAGCCGCGCCAGCGATTGCCCCGGCAGCCAGTCGCTTTCGACGCGCAGCTTGCGGCCGTCGATCTCGACCGTCGAGCCCTGCTTGTCGGCGGTGATGCGCACCGGGATTTCCTTGCCGGCGGTGAAGACGACCCAGTGCTCGCCGACATGGCGTTCATGGTTGTCCAGCCGGCCCGAGATGCGGGTGCGCCGGATTTCCGCCACGCGGTGCATGGCCGCGGCCGAGGCGGCGACGCGGGTGATCTCGGCATCGGGCAGGGTCGCGCCCAGGAAGCCCTCGGGATATTCCTCGGCGATGAAGGCCGTCGAGATGTCGCCCGAGACGAATTTCGGATGGTCCATCACCGCCGACAGGAAGGGCAGGTTGTGGCCGATGCCCTCGACCTCGAATTCGTCCAGCGCCAGGCGCATCTGCTCGATGGCCTCGGCCCGGCTTGGTGCCCAGGTGCAGAGCTTGGCGATCATCGGGTCGTAATACATGCTGATCTCGCCGCCCTCGTAGACGCCGGTATCGTTGCGCACCCCGGTCGCCGCGGCGGGCGGGTGATCGCCGGGATGGGCAGGCACCCAGGTATCGGCGGCCTGCATCGGTCCGGCCGCGGTCTCGACCGGCGGGCGATAGCGGGTCAGCCGGCCGATCGAGGGCAGGAAGTTGCGATAGGGATCCTCGGCGTAAAGCCGGCTTTCGATGGCCCAGCCGTTGATCTTCAGATCCGCCTGCGCGAAGGGCAGCGTCTCGCCGGCGGCGACGCGGATCATCTGCTCGACCAGATCGATGCCGGTGATCAACTCCGTCACCGGATGCTCGACCTGCAGGCGGGTGTTCATCTCCAGGAAATAGAAGTTCTTCTGGCCGTCGACGATGAACTCCACCGTGCCGGCCGAGGTATAGCCCACCGCCTTGGCCAGGGCCACGGCCTGCTCGCCCATGGCCTTGCGGGTCGCCTCGTCCAGGAAGGGCGAGGGGGCCTCCTCGATCACCTTCTGGTTGCGGCGCTGGATCGAGCATTCGCGTTCATGCACATAGACGCAATTGCCGTGCTTGTCGGCCAGCACCTGGATCTCGATATGGCGCGGCTGCGTCACGAATTTCTCGATGAAGATGCGGTCGTCGCCAAAGCTGTTCGCCGCCTCGTTCTTGGAGGATTCGAAGCCCTCGCGCGCCTCCTGCTCGGTCCAGGCGATGCGCATGCCCTTGCCGCCGCCGCCGGCGGATGCCTTGATCATCACCGGAAAGCCGATTTCCTTCGAGATCTTCACCGCCTCGTCGGCATCGGCGATCAGGCCCATATAGCCGGGAACCGTGCTGACCCCGGCCTCCTGCGCCAGCTTCTTCGAGGTGATCTTGTCGCCCATCGCCTCGATGGCGGGCGAGGGCGGGCCGATGAAGGTGACGCCCTCCTTCTCCAGCGCCTCGGCGAATTTCATGTTCTCGGACAAAAAGCCGTAGCCGGGATGCACCGCCTCGGCCCCGGTCCGGCGGATCGCCTCCATGATCCTGTCGATCACGATATAGGACTGGTTCGCCGGGGGCGGGCCGATATGGACCGCCTCGTCCGCCATCTTGACATGCAGCGCGTTGCGGTCGGCGTCGGAATAGACGGCGACAGTCTGGATGCCCATCTTCTTGGCGGTCTTGATGACCCGGCAGGCGATCTCGCCCCGGTTGGCGATCAGGATTTTCTTGAACATGCTTCTTTCCCTTGGGGCAGATCCCGAACGTGAAAAAGCCGCCCCGGCAAGATGCCGGGACGGCTGGAAAAAGGCTTGACCGGCGCGCGAGGGCGCGCCGTCAGCTTGGCGAAAGCCTTACTGGCACAGACGCACGTCGTCGCAAAGCGCGCCGGCGACAGCGCCGATTGCCGCGCCCTTGGCGACGTCATGGCCGCCCAGATGGGCTGCGGTTGCACCGACACCGGCACCGATGATGCCGCGATCCATGTCGGTCGGATTGATGCCTTGGGTGCAGCCGGCCAGGCCGAAAAGGCCCAGGCCAAGCGCAAAGACGAGTTTCTTGGACATCTCGTTTGCTCCGAGAGATGGGCGGCGGCGCGGGAATGCGATCCGGCGCCGACGGCCCGGTTGCAATCAGTAGCGGCGCTGGCAGACGCCGGCGTCGTCGCAAAGCGCGCCGCCAGCCGCACCGATGAGCGCGCCGGTGGCCACGTCACCGTCGATGATCTTTGCCACGGCCGCACCGGCGAGCGCACCGCCAGCCGCGCGCTGCGCGTCGGGCGAAAGGGTCGAGCCGCCGCCATAGCCCTGTTCGCAGGCGGCAAGGCCGGCGACCAGCAGGACCGCGCCGGAAAGACGGAGGATGACGGATTTTTGCATAGCGTTTTGCCTGTATTATGGACCCGCTTCCGGGCCGTTGGTGATAGAGGTGCGCACAATATTGCACGCGCCAACCCCGGAAGAAACTGACAACGGTGTGAAAAGACAAGACTACGCGGCAATCCGCCCATCCCCCGTCTGGCCATCAGTCTTCGTCCTCGTCGTCCCAGTCGCCCTCGTCCCAGCCGGATTCCTCCCAGTCGAACTCGGGGGCGTCCGCGGCGAAAAGCTCGGGAAAGCTGGCTTCGGCGCGCTTCATGTCCACGCGCAGCAGCTGGTCGTAATCGGTGGGATCCAGCTTGCCGACCGCGACCACCTCGCGGCCGATCAGCCAGGACAGCCGCCCGGCATCGAGATTGCCGCGCGGGAAAGGCTCCTCGCCGAAATGCTGGATCAGCGCGGCCAGAAAGGCGGTATCGGCGCGGCGGTCGGCCGGCTTGCGGTCGCGGTAACGCTCGCGCCGGACCAGCGGTGTCGCGCCCTTCTTGTTGGCGCGGCGGATGATGAACTGGAAATCGGTGCCGGGAAGGCGGCCCGGAAAGCCGCGATGCTTCAGCATGTCTTGCCCCCTTGCAGGATTGCGTTGTCGCGCGGGGGCCGGGCGGAACGCAGATGGCGCGGGCCGCCAGGCAGCCCGCGCGCGGCCAATGGCTTAGTTGGCGCCGTATTTGCCCTGGAAAACAGGCTCGGGCTGGACCGGAACCGGGGTGACTTCGGGCTCTTTCTTGGCGCAGGCTGCGGCGAGGCCGACCAGGACGAGGGCGAGTGCAAGCTTTTTCGACATATCGTCGTGCTCCTGTGATGCGGGACCGTCAAGTCCCGACTGCTCGGTTGAGATTCGGTCGCCTCATGCGACCGCGGCGGCATGATAGCCAGCGCCGCGAAGCGCCGACAGGCAGCTTGAAGCCGCGGCCGCGCGGGTGCGCGGCGCTGTGGCAGGCTTGCATCAGGATGGCCAGGGGCGCGCATCACCACGGCTCCCATTCGCAGGCGTCGCGGTCGCTTGGCAGGCTGAAACCCTCGAAAACCTGCACCGCTTCGGGGTCGAAGGCGCCGAAAACGCTTTCGCGGTCGGTCAGGTTAATGGTGATCTTGCTGGGCCGCGGTGCAGGAGGGGCGGCGATGCGGGGCAAGGCCCAGTTCTCGCACAGCCAGACGATGTCCTCATGCACCGGATCCTGCGCCAGCACATCGGGCGCGGCGGGCAGGACCGGGGCGCCGACCAGGGCGTCGGCGGCCTCTTCGTCGGCCGGGGCGGGGATGTCCGCCTCGGCCGGCTCGGCCAGGGTCGCGGGGTCGATCAGCCCGTCATCCTCCTGCTCGCCCCAGGCCTCGCCGCTTTCGGTGTCGATTTCGATGGAACCGCGCGCTTCGTCCGGCGCGAAGTCCGAGGCCGGCCCGGCGGTCGTGGGCACCCGCTGCGCCAGGTCGGGCATGATGAAGCGGAAGCGATAGGTCAGGCCCAGACCGCCGGCATTGTCGTGGCGGGTCTCAAGCCAGCGCACCACCGCGCCCGAAGGCAGGGTGATGTCGGCGCCCGGCTCTTGCGCAGGGGCAACGCCCGCCGCCCCGGCCAGAACGGCCGCAGGCACCAGCGCAAGACCGATTGCCGCCAGTCTCGACATGCTTCCTCCCTTCGTTTCCCGCAGTTACAGCGGGATGTTGTCGTGCTTCTTCCAGGGGTTCGACAGCTTCTTGCCGCGCAGGCTGGCAAAGGCGCGCGCCACGCGGCGGCGCGTCGAATGCGGCTGGATCACCTCGTCGATGAAGCCCTTCTCGGCGGCGACGAAGGGATTGGCAAAGCGGTCCTCGTAATCCTTGGTGCGCGAGGCGATCTTTTCGGCATCGCCCAGCTCGCTGCGATACAGGATCTCGACCGCGCCCTTGGCGCCCATCACCGCGATTTCCGCCGTGGGCCAGGCATAGTTGAAATCGCCGCGCAGGTGTTTCGAGGCCATGACGTCATAGGCGCCGCCATAGGCCTTGCGGGTGATGACCGTGACCTTCGGCACCGTCGCCTCGCCATAGGCGAACAGCAGCTTGGCGCCATGCTTGATGACGCCGCCATATTCCTGCCCGGTGCCCGGCAGGAAGCCCGGCACGTCGACGAAGGTCAGGATCGGGATCTCGAAGGCGTCGCAGAAGCGCACGAAGCGCGCGGCCTTGCGGCTCGAGTCGATGTCGAGGCAGCCGGCCAGCACCATCGGCTGGTTGGCGACGACGCCGACGGTCTGGCCCTCGATACGGATGAAGCCGGTGATGATGTTGGCGGCGAAATCCTTCTGGATCTCGTAGAAATCGCCCTCGTCCGCGACCTTCAGGATCAGTTCCTTCATGTCATAGGGCTGGTTCGGGTTGTCGGGGATCAGGGTGTCGAGGCTGGGCTCGACGCGGGCCGGGTCGTCGAAGAACGGCCGGGTCGGCGCCTTCTCGCGGTTGTTCAGCGGCAGGAAATCGACCAGCCGGCGGATTTCCGACATGGCCTCGACATCGTTTTCGAAGGCGCCGTCGGCGACCGAGCTTTTCTTCGTATGGGTCGAGGCGCCGCCCAGCTGCTCGGCCGTCACCACCTCGTTCGTCACCGTCTTGACCACGTCCGGGCCGGTCACGAACATGTAGCTGGTGTCCTTGACCATGAAGATGAAGTCGGTCATCGCCGGCGAATAGACCGCGCCGCCGGCGCAGGGGCCCATGATGACGCTGATCTGCGGCACCACGCCCGAGGCCATGATGTTGCGCTGGAACACGTCGGCATAGCCGGCGAGGCTGGCGACGCCTTCCTGGATGCGCGCGCCGCCGGAATCGTTCAGCCCGATCACCGGGGCGCCGTTCTGCACCGCCATGTCCATGATCTTGCAGATCTTCTGCGCATGGGTTTCCGACAGCGAGCCGCCGAAGACGGTGAAGTCCTGCGAAAACACATAGACCATGCGGCCGTTGATCGTGCCCCAGCCGGTGACGACGCCGTCGCCATAGGGACGGTCCTCCTCCATGCCGAAATCGGTCGAGCGGTGGCGGACGAACATGTCGAATTCCTCGAACGACCCTTCGTCCAGCAACAGCTCGAGCCGCTCGCGCGCGGTCAGCTTGCCGCGGGCGTGCTGCGCGTCGATGCGCCGCTGCCCGCCGCCCAGCCGCGCATCGCGGCGGCGCGATTCCAGTTCGCCGAGGATGTCCTTCATGAGCCGTCTCCCTTTGGGTTTGCGGCAAACTACCGGCTTGCTGCGGATGCGGGAAGCGGAAAGGCGAAAATTTGCAAAATATGCTAGATAATTTCGCTGCAAATAGCAAAATTGCTAAAACCCTTGACGCGGGCCGGGGCAAGAGCCATGCCGCTGCCATGGGACTCGTCATTGATCTTGCGGCCGTCGTGGCCAATTGGAAGGCGCTTGCGGCCAAGGCTGCGGGCGCGCGGGCGGCGGCGGTGGTCAAGGCCGACGCCTATGGGCTGGGCGCGGATCGCGTGGCGCCGGCGCTTTACGCGGCCGGGGCGCGGGATTTCTTCGTCGCGCTGGCCTCGGAGGGGCAGGCGATCCGGCCGCTTCTGCCCGAGGATGCGCGCATCTTCGTGCTGTCGGGCCATATGGAGGGCGCCGACCTGGCCGGGCTGATCCCGCTGTTGAACAGCCCCGAGCAGTTCTTCCGCGACCGGGCATTGCGGCCGCGCGCGCCGTTCGGCATCCAGCTGGACAGCGGCATGAACCGGCTGGGCATCGAGCCCGGCGAATGGGCCGCCATCCGGGCCGAGGCGCTGGCCGCCGATCCGGCGCTGATCATGTCGCACCTGGCCTGCGCCGACGAGCCGGACCATGCGGCGAATGCCCAGCAACTCGCCGCCTTCCGCGCCATGACCGAGGGCGTGGCCGTGCCGCGCTCGCTGGCGGCGACGGGGGGCATCCTGCTGGGGCCGGACTATCATTTCGACCTGGTGCGACCCGGCATCGGGCTTTACGGCGGCGAGCCCTTTGGCGATGCGCAGCCGGTGGTCACGCTGGGCTTGCCGGTGATCCAGGTGCGCGAGGTGCGCCCCGGCGAATCCGTGGGCTACGGCTATGCCTGGACGGCCGAGCGGCCTTCGCGGGTGGCGACGGTGGCGGCGGGCTATGCCGACGGGCTGGCGCGGGCCCTGGCGCGGGAGGGCAAGCTGAGCCTCTGGGCCGGCGAGCATGCCTGTCCGGTGATCGGCCGCATCTCGATGGACCTGATCACCGTCGATGTGACCGATCTGCCCGACGTGCCCCCGGCTCTGGAGATCCTGAACGCGCGGCAGGGCGTCGACGCCCTGGCGGCGCTGTCGGGCACCATCGGCTATGAAATCCTGACCTCGCTGGGCCGGCGCTACGAGCGTCGCTGGCTGTGACCCCGATCCGGCTGACCGGCAGGGCGATGATCGGCCTGACCCGGATGACGGGACGGGTGACGCTCTTTGCCCTGCGCGGCCTGGCCGGCATCGGGCAGCATCCGGCGGAACTGGCGCGGCAGGTCATGCAGATCGGCTGGCTGTCCCTGCCGGTGGTCGGGCTGACGGCGCTGTTCACCGGCGCGGCGCTGGCCCTGCAGATCCATTCCGGGGGCGAACGCTTTCAGGCCGGCGACGTGGTCCCGGCCATCGTCGCCATCGGCATGGCGCGCGAACTGGGCCCGGTGCTGGGCGGGCTGATGGTGGCGGCCCGGGTCGCCAGCGCCGTCGCGGCGGAACTCGGCACCATGCGCGTGACCGAGCAAATCGACGCGCTGGTGACGCTTTCGACCGATCCCATGGGCTGGCTAGTCTCGCCCCGGCTCTGGGCGGCGCTGCTCTGCGTGCCGGTGCTGGTCGGCGTGGGCGACGTGATCGGCATCATGGGCGGCTGGCTGATCGGGGTGAACGCGCTGGGGTTCAACTCGGCCATCTACCTGTCCAATTCCTGGGCCTATCTGGAAAGCTGGGACGTGATCTCGGGCCTCTTGAAGGGCGCGGTCTTCGGGCTGATCGTGGCGCTGTCGGGCTGCTGGTTCGGCATGACGGCGGCGGGCGGGGCTGCGGGCGTCGGGCGGGCGACGACCAATGCCGTGGTCGCCGCCTCGGTCGGCATCCTGGCCGCGAATTTCGCACTGACGGGGCTGTTCTTCTGATGCTGGGGGTGCGCGGCCTTTGCAAAGCCTATGGCGCCAAGCGGGTGCTGGACGGGGTGGATCTGGACCTGGCCACGGGCGAAAGCCTGGTGGTGATCGGCGGCTCGGGCACCGGGAAATCGGTGCTCCTGCGCTGCATCCTGGGGCTGGAGACGCCCGATGCGGGCGAGGTCTTGTGGCAGGGCCGGCCGCTGGCCGGGCAGCGGGGCGCGTTCATGGAGCATTTCGGCATGCTGTTCCAGAACGCGGCGCTGTTCGACAGCCTGCCGGTCTGGCGCAACGTCGCCTTTCGCCTGCTGCGGACCATGCCCAAGGCGCGCGCCCGCGTCATCGCCATCGAAAAGCTGGCCCGCGTCGGGCTGGGCCCCGAGGTGGCGGATCTTTACCCGGCGGAACTCTCGGGCGGGATGCGCAAGCGCGCCGGGCTGGCCCGCGCCATCGCCGCCGATCCCGAGGTGATTTTCTTCGACGAGCCGACCACGGGGCTCGATCCGATCCGCGCCGCGGCGATCAATGCCCTGATCCGCGGCATCGTCGACGAGACCGGCGCCACCGCCATCACCATCACCCATGACATGAGTTCGGTGCGCGCCATCGCCGACCGGGTGGCGCTGCTGGATCGCGGGCGGATGCGCTGGCAGGGCACGGTGGCCGAAATGGACGCGGCCGAGGACGATTACCTGCGTGATTTCGTCGCAGGGCGCGCCCGGCCCATGGCGCGTGGTCCGCAGCCGTGATGTCCGTTTTTTCGCCGAATCGACGGCAAATCCGAAACTGCGGGGCCGCCCCCCTTGTGCGAATCCCGCTCAGTTGCAACCATGAGTTACTGAGAACCCCACCTCGGAGACGAATTTGGGTCTGACCCCTACGCATCCCGCGACCGCGACCCCCGGCGAAACCCTGCTGGAATTTCACGACAACCGGCTGCTGATCGATCTCTGCGGCCCGCATGACCGCTACCTCGCGCGGATCGAGGAGGCGCTGAAGGTGCATATCCTGCGACGCGGCAACCTTCTGTCCGTTGTCGGCCCCGTCGAGGCCCAGGCCGAGGCGGCGCAGGTGCTGCGCGCGCTTTACGCCCGGCTGGAGCAGGGCCGCCCGGTCGAGATGGCCGAGGTCGAGGCGGCCCTGCGTATGGGCGCCGAGACCGTCACCGAGGGCCCGAGCCCGGCCGAGCAGCTGGAAATGTTCCAGACCGGCCCGATCGAGCTGCGCACCCGCAAGAAGACCGTCGAGCCGCGCACCGATGCGCAAAAGGACTATGTCCGCGCGCTCTTTGCCAACGAACTGGCCTTCGGCATCGGCCCGGCCGGCACCGGCAAGACCTATCTGGCGGTCGCCGTGGGCGTGACCATGCTGATCGGCGGCCATGTGGATCGCATCATCCTGTCGCGCCCCGCCGTCGAGGCCGGCGAGCGGCTGGGCTTCCTGCCCGGCGACATGAAGGAAAAGGTCGATCCCTACATGCAGCCGCTTTACGACGCGCTGAACGACTTCCTGCCCGCCAAGCAGGTGCAGAAGCTGATGGAGGAAAAGCGCATCGAGATCGCGCCCCTGGCCTTCATGCGCGGCCGCACGCTGTCGAACAGCTTCGTGGTGCTGGACGAGGCGCAGAACGCCACCACCATGCAGATGAAGATGTTCCTGACCCGGCTGGGCGAGGGCTCGCGCATGGTCGTGACCGGCGACCGCACCCAGATCGACCTGCCGCGCGGCGTGCATTCCGGCCTGGTCGAGGCGGAAAAGATCCTCAAGGACATCAAGGGCATCAGCTTCAGCTATTTCACCGCCAGGGACGTGGTGCGCCATTCGCTGGTCGCCCGCATCATCGAGGCCTATGACGCCGAGGCCGAGGCGGCGCTGGCCCGCGGCGAGGTCTTCGACGAGCGTGGCCAGCGCATCCCGCGGCGCGAGCCGCGGCTGGCTTCAGGGAGGCAGGGCGATGCCTGACAAGGCCGATGCGCCCGAGGAGGCGCTGGAAATCGTCGACATCGTGCTGGAGGACGACCGCTGGGAGGATGCCGGCCTGCCCGCCATGGCCGAGCGGGCGGCCCGTGCGGTGGGCGAATGGCTGGATCTGGGCGCGTTCCAGATCGTCGTCATGGGGTGCGACGATGCCCGCATCGCCGCGCTGAACGCCGAGTTCCGCGGCAAGCCCAAGCCGACCAACGTGCTGAGCTGGCCCGCGGTCGAATTCGATGCGCGCCGGCCCGGCGCCCCTCCCGAACCGCCCCGCGTCGAGGAGCTGGGCGATATCGCCATTTCCTACGACACCTGCCTGCGCGAGGCCGAGGCGCAGGGCAAGCCCTTCGCCGACCATGCCATGCATCTGCTGGTCCATGCCATGCTGCATCTTGCGGGCTATGACCATATCGACGACGCGGATGCCGAAACCATGGAGGATGCCGAACGCTCGATCCTGGGCAAGCTGGGCATCCCCGACCCTTACCTGGAACACGAGACATGACCAACGACCGAAGTCCCGACACGCCCGTCTCCGCCGAACCCGCCTCATGGGCGGATGGCACAGGCGGGGACGGGCGTGACCTGCCGCAATCGCGCGGCTTTCTGGGGCGTATCCTGGGCGCCTTCGGCGGCGGCGAAGCCGAGCCGGCCGGCGCCGAGGCCCGCGACAGGGGGCCGGCCGCCCCGACGGCGGGCGTTCCGGGGATGGTCAACCTGCGGCGGATGCGCGTCGACGACGTGGCCGTGCCCAAGGCCGAGATCGTCGCTGCGCCGGTCACGGCCACGCTGCCCGACCTGGTCGAGATGTTCCGCGAACACGGCTTTTCCCGCATCCCGGTGTTTCGCGGCACGCTGGACAGCCCGCTGGGGCTGATCCACCTGAAGGATCTGGCGCTGAAATACGGCTTCGGCGCCAGGGTGCCGGTCAAGTTCGCGCTGCGTCCGATGCTGCGGCCACTGCTTTATGTGCCGCCCTCGATGCCGATCGGCGTTCTGCTCCAGCAGATGCAGCAAAAGCGCATCCACATGGCGCTGGTGATCGACGAATATGGCGGCGTGGACGGGCTCGTCACCATCGAGGATCTGATCGAGCAGGTCATCGGCGAGATCGAGGATGAGCATGACGAGATCGAGGGCGGCCTGGTCATCCAGGAACAGCCCGGCCAATGGCTGATCCAGGCCCGTGCCGCGCTGGAGGATGTCGAGGCCCAGACCGGCCTGCGCCTGGCCACCGACGAGGAGGAGGAGGAGATCGACACGCTGGGCGGGCTGATCTTCATGCTGACCGGCCGGGTGCCGGTGCGCGGCGAGGTGATCCCGCATGAAAGCGGCGCCGAGTTCGAGATCGTCGACGCCGATCCGCGCCGGGTCAAGCGCGTGCGGCTGCGGTTGCCGCAAGCCGAGCCGCCGCCCCCGGCCGAAGGCTGAGCCGGCTCAGACCCCGGCGAAGGCCGGGGCGTGGGCGATGCGGCTGCCCGCGGGCAGCCGCGGCCCCAGCGCCATCAGATGCGGCCCGGCATAAGGCGACGCCAGTTCGGCCGGCGCAAAGCCGAAGCGGCGGTAATAGGCCGGATCGCCCAGCACCACGATGGTATGGTCGCCGAATGCGGCGAGCGCGGCGCGAACCAGTGCCGTGCCGATGCCGCGCGACTGCACGGCGGGATGCACCGCCAGCGGCGCCAGCGCCAGGGCCGGCCCCTCGGCTGCCAGCGGCGACAGGGCGACATGGCCGATCACCGTGCCCGCGGCCTCGGCCACCAGCGCCAGCGCAAGGTCGCCGGCCTCGCGCAGGCTGTCCACCAGCCGCGCCTCGGCCGGGCCGTCGAAGGCGCGCACCAGCAGGTCGGACACCGCGGCGCGGTCATGCGCCCGCTCGGCCCGGATGCGCGGCAAGGGATCGCTGCGGGTGAAATCGCGCCCGATGCCCTGGCTCTCGCGGGCCCAGCGGCTATGTTCCAGCCGGGCGCGATGCGCGGCGAAAGCCTCGTCATCGGCGTAAAGCTCGTTCAGTTCCCAGACCAGCGGATCCTCGGACTGCCACAGGTCGAAACGCAGGTTGCCGGGTTCGGCCCGGCTCAGCGCCACATGCTCGGTCAGCAACTCCATGGCCAGCATCATCTGGGCCGCATCCTTGCAGATCAGCCGGCCGGTCAGCGAGACCAGCGGTTTCTCCAGGGGAATCTCCTCGCCGCCCAGGATGGGCGGGGGGGCGTGGTTGTGGTTCTGCCCGCAGGCGCAACTCATGGCAAGATCCTCGTCGTGAACAGGCCGCAACGATGGACGACGGCGGCTTCCCGCGGCCGGAGCCGTTAGCAGCGATAACCTTATCGGGCGGCATTGCGCCGTCCTTGTCAATTTGCAAAGCCGCGCCTTGCGCCGGATGCGGCCCCCGAAACGAAAAGGGCGGCGCAGCGGCCGCCCCTCGGGATCATTCCCACTCGATGGTGCCCGGCGGCTTCGAGGTGATGTCATAGGTGCAGCGGTTGATGCCCTTGACCTCGTTGATGATCCGCGTCGCGGTCTCGCCCAGGAACTGGTGGCTGAAGGGATAGTAATCCGCTGTCATGCCATCGACCGAGGTCACCGCGCGCAGGGCGCAGGCATAGTCATAGGTGCGCCCGTCGCCCATGACGCCAACGGTGCGCACCGGCAGGATGGCGACGAAGGCCTGCCAGATCTCGTCATAAAGCCCGTGCTTGCGGATCTGGTCGATGAAGACCGCGTCCGCCTTGCGCAGGATGTCCAGCTTGTCGCGGGTGATCTCGCCCGGACAGCGGATGGCAAGGCCGGGGCCGGGGAAGGGATGGCGGCCGATGAATTTTTCCGGCAGGCCCAGTTCGCGGCCGAGCGCGCGGACCTCGTCCTTGAAAAGCTCGCGCAAGGGCTCGACCAGCTTCAGCCCCATCTTCTCGGGCAGGCCGCCGACATTGTGGTGGCTCTTGATCGTGACCGAGGGGCCGCCCGAGAAGCTGACCGATTCGATCACGTCCGGGTAAAGCGTGCCCTGAGCCAGGTATTCCGCGCCCTCGATCCCGCTCGCATATTTCTGGAACACGTCGATGAAGAGCTTGCCGATGGTCTTGCGCTTGACCTCGGGGTCGCTGACGCCCTCCAGCGCGCCGATGAACAGGTCGGCCTCGTCGGCATGAATCAGCGGGATGTTGTAATTGTCGCGGAACATGGTCACGACTTCCTCGGCCTCGTTCAGCCGCAAAAGCCCGTGATCGACGAAGACGCAGGTCAGCTGGTCGCCGATCGCCTCGTGGATCAGCACCGCGGCGACCGAACTGTCGACGCCGCCCGACAGCCCGCAGATAACGCGCTTGTCGCCCACCTGCTCGCGGATCTTGCGGATCGCCTCCTGGCGATAGGAGGCCATGGTCCAGTCGCCGGTAAAGCCGGCCATGCGGACGAAGTTCTCCAGCATGGTCCGGCCGTTCGGGGTGTGATGCACCTCGGGGTGGAACTGCACGGCGAAGAACCGGCGCGCCTCGTCCGCGATCATGGCGAAGGGGGCATTGGGCGAGGTGCCGATGACCTCGAAACCCGGCGCAAGCTGCGTCACCCGGTCGCCATGGCTCATCCAGACTTCCTCGCGGCCGGTGTCGAACAGGCCGGCGAAGATGCCGTCGCCCCGGTGCCCCTCGGCCGGGGCGATGAAAGCGCGGCCGTATTCGGCGTGGTGGCCCGATTCGACCCGGCCGCCCAGCTGCTCCATCATCACCTGCTGGCCATAGCAGATGCCGAAGACCGGCACCCCCATGCCGAAAAGCCCCTGCGGTGCGCGCGGCGAATCCGGCTGCGTGACCGAGGCCGGCCCGCCCGACAGGATCACGGCCTGCGGGGCGAAGTCTTTCAGGAAGGCGTCATCGACCGCGTTGAACGGGTGGATTTCGCAATAGACGTTCAGCTCGCGCAGGCGGCGCGCAATCAGCTGCGTGACCTGGGAGCCGAAATCGATGATGAGAAGGCGCTGATGCTGGGTCATGGCAAGGCTTTAGGCCGCGGCATGGCGCTGCGCAAGAGGGCTGACGCATCGCCGGCTGCAGCGCCGCCGGGGTATTTGAAAAACAGAGAAGGCCGGCCGTCGCGCCTCTACCGACGGTGCGGTCCAGTCCGAGCCAGTCGTCTTCTCTGTTCTTCAAATACCCCCGGCAAGAGCTGCCACCGGCACCTTCAGCGCCAGAGAACCCCCAGGGCTTCGGCCGGATCCGGTTCCGACCAGATCTCTGCCCCCAGGGCGATGAAATCGGTCAGCGGGGCCAGCTGGCCGATCAGCGCCGGGGTCAGGGCGCCCTCGGCGACCACCGGGATCTCGATCATCTCGGACCACCATTGGAACAGGTTCAGCGGCGCGGTCTCGCCATGGCCGAGCGCCGTGGCGCCGCAGGGGCCGAAGCTGACATAATCCGCCCCGGCCTCGGCCGCGTTCATGCCGTCATGGCGCGAGGCGCCGCAGAACGTGCCGACGATGGCGTCCTGGCCCAGTTCCTTGCGGGCATGGCGCACCCCGCGCGCGCCATTGGTCAGGTGCACGCCGTCGAGCCCGTGGCGCTGCGCCAGCTGGACATGGTCCTCGATCACCACCGCCACGTCGCGGGCATGGGCGATCTCGCGCGCGAGATCCGCGATGCGGCCCAGCTCCTCCTCGGTGCCGGCGCCGGGGATGCGCAGGCAGGCGATGGGAAAGCGGTCCATGACCTCGGCCAGCATCGGGCCCAGCGTCGAGGCGGCCGCGCCGACCGGGGCGATCAGGTAGAGTTGCGGCGTATTGGGCTGGTCTGTCATGGCGCTGTCATCCCTCGTGGTTCGCCAGCAGATAGCGCAGTGCCGCGCGCCTTGCCAGTGGGTCTGCGGAAGGATATGGCCGCGGCCATGGAACCGGCGATCATCCTTGTCCGCCCGCAGATGGGCGAAAACATCGGCGCGGCCGCGCGCGCCATGCTGAATTTCGGCCTGACCGACATGCGCCTGGTGGCGCCGCGCGACGGCTGGCCCAATCCCAGGGCCGTGGCCATGGCCTCGGGTGCCGCTGGCCGCGTGCTGGACCGAGCGCGGGTTTTCGCGACGCTGGCCGAGGCCATGGCGGATGTGGATTATGCCTATGCCACCACCGCGCGCGGGCGCGAGCTGACCAAGCCGGTGCTGACCCCGGCCACGGCCATGGCCGATGCCCGCGCGCGGGTTGCGCAGGGCGGCCGGGTCGCGGTGATCTTCGGGCCCGAGCGCGCTGGGCTGGAGAACGAGGACGTGGCGCGCGCCAATGCCATCATCACCGTGCCGGTCAATCCCGATTTCCCCTCGCTGAACCTGGCGCAGGCGGTGCTGCTGGCCGGCTATGAATGGGCCCGCGACAGCCTGCCGCCCGAGCCTGCCCCGCAGGGCCGCCGCCCCGATGGCGAGGCGCCCGCGACGCGGCTGGAGATCGAGCGGCTGGCCGATCACTGGGAAGAGCGGCTGGCCGAAGCCGGCTTCTTCTTTCCGCCCGAGAAGGCGCCGGCGATGAAGCTGACGCTGCGCAACCTGTGGTCGCGCCTGCCGCTGACCCGCGCCGACACGCGCATCTTTCACGGCATGCTGCGGCAGTTGATCCGTCGCGGCTGATTGATTTCCGGGCGCGGGCGGGCCAAGGTCGCGCCCGATCGAGAAGGAAGCTGACATGGCAAGACGTCCCGTCTTTCAGGAAGTCACCGAGACCACCCCCCGCAGCACGCCGCCCGCCGGCGGCATGATCGACGCCGGTCCCAAGGGCGCGCGCGGCGCGATCCGCATCTGGCTGATCGTGCTGTTCGTCATGGTCGCGGCGATGATCGCGCTGGGCGGCGCGACGCGGCTGACCGGCTCGGGCCTGTCGATCACCGAATGGAAGCCGGTGACCGGGGCGATCCCGCCGATGGATGGCGCCACCTGGCAGGCCGAGTTCGACAAATACCGGCAGATCCCGCAGTTCCAGCTGGTCAATTCCGACATGGACCTGGCAAGCTTCAAGCGCATCTACTGGTGGGAATGGTCGCACAGGCTGCTGGGGCGGCTGGTGGGGCTGGTCTGGGCGGCGGGCTTCGTCTTTTTCCTGGCGACGAAGCGCATCCCCGCGGGCTGGGTGCCGCGGCTGCTGTTGCTGGGCGTGCTGGGCGGCGCCCAGGGGGCGATCGGCTGGTGGATGGTGCATTCCGGCCTGTCGGGTGAGATGGTGCGGGTGGCCTCTTACCGGCTGGCCACGCATCTGGGGCTGGCCTTTGCCATCCTGGGCCTGATCGCCTGGCAGGTGCTGGCGCTGTCGCGATCCGAGGCGGCGCTGCTGCGCGCCCGCCGGGCGGGCGAGGGCAAGCTCTTCTCGATGACCACCGGGCTGATGCACCTGGCCTTCGTCCAGATCCTGCTGGGGGCGCTGGTGGCGGGGATCGATGCGGGGCGCATGTATACCGGCTGGCCGACCATGGGCGGCGAATGGATCCCGGCCGAGATCTGGGACGCGGCGCTGGGCTGGCGCAACTTCTTCGAAAACCCGGCGCTGGTACAGTTCATCCACCGCATGGTGGCCTATCTGCTGGCAATCTTTGCCGTGGTGGTGTTCCTGCGCGCCCGGCGCTCGCCGCATCCGGTGACGCGCGGCGCCTATGCCGCGATGCTGGTCGCCCTGGCCGTGCAGGTGTTTCTGGGCATCATGAACGTGCTGCATGCCTCGCCGCTGGCTTTGGCACTGGCGCATCAGATCGGTGCCGTGGCACTGTTCACGCTGATCCTGCGCGCGCGGCACCATGCGCGCTATCCAATCGAAACTTCGGTCCGGGGAACAGTCCGATGAGCGCCTTCGACGATCTTCTCGCCTTCCAGCGCCAGACCGAGGCGCTGTCCTCGGTTGCCGAGCGGCTGGCCTGGGACCAGGAAACCGTGATGCCGCGGGGCGCCGTCGAGCAGCGCGCCGAGGAAATGGCGGCGATGGAAGCGGTGCTGCACGAGCGCCGTACCGATCCCCGCCTGGGCGAATGGCTGGACCAGGCCGAGCCCGAGGATGCCGAGGACGCCCGCGTCATCGAACTGATCGCGCGCGATCATCGCCGCGCCTCGCGCATCCCGTCGCGGCTGGCGACGGAACTGGCGCGGCAGACCTCGCTGGCGCAGGGCATCTGGGCCGATGCCCGTGCCAAGGACGCGCCCGAGGATTTCCTGCCGGCGCTGAACGACATCCTGATGCTGAAGCGCGAGGAGGCCTCGGCCCTGGCCGATGGCGGCGATCTTTATGACGCGCTGCTGGACGATTACGAGCCGGGCATAACCCAGGCCGAGATCGCGCGGCTTTTCGATGCCATGCGGCCGCGGCTGGTGGCGCTGCGCGAGGACGTGCTGGGCGCCGCGTTCCAGCCCGAGCCGCTGATCGGGCATTTCCCGCAAGAGACGCAGCTGCGCCTGGCGCGGACCTGCGCCACCGCCTTCGGCTATGACTGGACGCGCGGGCGCATGGACATCGCCGTGCATCCCTTCAGTTCCGGGCGCTGGCAGGACAGCCGCATCACCACGCGGGTGGTCGAGACCGACCCGTTCAACTGCCTTTACTCGACCATCCACGAGGTCGGGCATTCCAGCTATGAGCTGGGCATCGACAGCGATTATGCCTTCACGCCGCTGGGCCGCGGCGTCTCGATGGGCACGCATGAAAGCCAGAGCCGCATCTATGAAAACCAACTGGGCCGCAGCCGCGCCTTTACCGGCTGGCTCTACCGGCGCATGTCGGACGCCTTCGGCGGGCTGTCCCTGCCCGATGCCGATGCCTTCTACGGCACCGTGAACCGCGTGACGCCCGGCTTCATCCGCACCGAGGCCGACGAGGTGCAATACAATCTGCACATCATGCTGCGCTTTGACCTGGAGCGCGACCTGATCGCCGGGCGGCTGGATGTCGAAGACCTGGTCGAGGCCTGGAATACCCGATTCCTGCGCGATTTCGGCGTGGCGGTGGACCGGCCGGCCAATGGCGTCTTGCAGGACGTGCATTGGGCGGTGGGGCTGTTCGGCTATTTCCCGACCTATGCGCTGGGGAACGTCTATGCCGGCTGCCTGCATGCCGCGCTGCGCGCCGCGGTGCCGGACCTGGACGAGGCTTTGGCGCGCGGCGAGGCCGACCCGGCGGTCGAATGGCTGCGCGAGAACGTCCAGCGCCATGGCGGACTTTACCCGCCGCGCGAACTGATCGGGCAGGCGACCGGGGCCGATGTCGGGGAGGGGCCGCTTCTGGACTACCTGGAAGAGAAATTCTCGGCCATCTACCGGCTTTGAGGCCGGATTCGGGTATTTGGGGAACGAAGAAGCCGCGCGCCGGGCGTCATGGCGGCCGGCCTTTCCAAGCCGGGCGTTTTCCTGTATCAGGCCTCGATCCCAAGGACAGCACGGCATGAGTGACCCAGCCAGCAAGCCCGCCCCGGCGGTGAAGAAGCTTTTCATCAAGACCTATGGCTGCCAGATGAACGTCTATGACAGCCAGCGCATGGCCGAGGCCATGGGTGCCGAGGGCTATGTCCTGACCGAGAACCAGTCGGACGCCGACATGGTGCTGCTGAACACCTGCCATATCCGGGAAAAGGCGGCCGAGAAGCTTTATTCCGACCTCGGCCGGCTGAAGCCCTTGAAGGCGGAGAAGCCCGACCTGAAGATCGGCGTCGCCGGCTGCGTCGCCCAGGCCGAGGGCGGCGAGATCCAGCGTCGCATGCCCATCGTCGACCTGGTGGTGGGGCCGCAAGCCTATCACCGGCTGCCGGCCATGGTGCGCGCGGGCGGCGGGGTCGATACCGAGTTCCCGGCCGAGGACAAGTTCGAGCATTTGCCGAAGCCCGCCGCCACCAGGCGCGCGCCGGCCGCCTTCCTGACCGTGCAGGAGGGTTGCGACAAGTTCTGCGCCTTTTGCGTGGTGCCCTATACCCGCGGGGCCGAGGTGTCGCGCCCGGTCTCGCGCATCCTGGCCGAGGCGCGCGACCTGGTCGGGCGCGGCGTGCGCGAGATCACGCTGCTGGGCCAGAACGTCAATGGCTGGCATGGCGAGGGGCCCGGCGGGGCGGAATGGGGATTCGGCCGGCTGATCCGGGCGATCGCGGAAATCGACGGGCTGGACCGCATCCGCTATACCACCAGCCATCCCAATGACATGGCCGACGACCTGATCGCCGCGCATCGCGACGAGCCGAAGCTGATGCCCTATCTGCACCTGCCGGTGCAGTCGGGTTCGGACCGCATCCTGAAAGCGATGAACCGTAAGCATACGGTGGACCAGTATCTGAGGCTGATCGAGCGCATCCGCGCGGCGCGGCCCGACATCATGCTGACCAGCGATTTCATCGTCGGCTTTCCCGGCGAGACCGACCGGGACCACCAGGACACGCTGGAGCTGGTGCGGGCGGTGAATTTCGGCACCGCCTTCAGCTTCAAGTATTCGCCGCGCCCCGGCACCCCGGCCTATGAGCGGCCGGAGGTCGAGGGCGCCGTGGCCGATGCGCGCCTGCAGGAATTGCAGGCTTTGCTGACCAGCCAGCAGAAGGCCGCGCAGGAGGGCATGGTCGGGCGCGAGCTGGGCGTGCTGTTCGAAAAGCCCGGCCGCAATCCCGGCCAGATGGTCGGCAAGTCGGACTATCTGCACGCGGTCTTTGTCGAGGCGCCCCAGGCCAAGGTCGGCGACCTGGTGCGGGTGCGCATCACCCATAGCGCGCCGAACTCGCTGGCCGGGGTGCTGGCGGCCTGAGCCGCCCGCGCCGGGTCAGACCGTGTCGAGGTAAAGCTCGACGGTTTCCTCGTCGGAAAGCTCGGCCATGTAATGCAGTTCCTGCCGCTTGGTCATGACGAAATTCTCGATCAGATGCGCGGGGAAGATGCGCCGGATCTCGGGCGAGGTTTCGAAGGCGTCGATGGCCGCGCCCCAGCTGCCGGGAAGTTGCTCCAACCCTTGCTCATAGGCATTGCCCTGGATCGGCGGCGGCGGCTCGGCCTTGTCCTCGATGCCGTTCAGCGCCGCGCCCAGCACCGCGGCGACGGTCAGGTAGGGGTTCACGTCGCCGCCCGCCACCCGATGCTCGATCCGCCGCGCCTTGGGCCCGGAGGAGGGAATGCGGATGGCCGAGGTGCGGTTTTCATAGGCCCAGCCGATGCCGGTGGGGGCATGGGCGTTCGGCACCAGCCGGTCGTAGCTGTTCTCATGCGGGGCAAAGAGCAGGGTCGAGCCGGGCATGGCGGCAAGGCAGCCGGCGACGGCATGGCGCAGCACGTCCGAACCCTCGTCGCCGCCATTGTCGAAGACGTTGCGGCCCTGCCGGTCCAGCACCGAGAAATGCATGTGCATGCCAGAGCCGTTCCATGCCTCGTAGGGCTTGGCCATGAACGAGCCGGCAAAGCCGTAGCGCCGCGCCAGCCCCTTGACCAGCAGCTTGAACAGCCAGGCGTCGTCCGCGGCCTTCAGCGGATCGGGTTGGTGCATCAGGTTGATTTCGAACTGGCCGGGCGCGGCTTCCGAGATCGCCGTGTCGGCGGGGATGTCCATCGCCTCGCAGGCGTCGTAGAGCGCGGTGAAGAAACGGTCGAAGGCGTCGAGCGCGCGCAGGGACAGGGTTTCCGCCCCGGTGCGGCGCTTGCCCGAACGCGGGCTGGGCGGCACGCGCAGCTGCCCGCCCGAATCGTCGATCAGGAAGAACTCCAGCTCGGTCGCCACCACCGGGGTCAGGCCCACGGCCTGGTAGCGTTCGACCACGCGGGCCAGCGCCTGACGCGGATCGCCCTCATAGGGGCGGCCGTCCAGGTGGAACATCCAGATCGGCAAGAGGCCGGTCGGCGCTTCCAGCCAGGGCATGGGCATGAAGCCGCGTTCGGTCGGCAGCAAGAGCCCGTCGGGGTCGCCGGCCTGGAAAACCAGCGGGCTGTCCTCGATATCCTCGCCCCAGATGTCCATGTTCAGGACCGAGAAGGGGAATTTCGTGCCCTCGGTCAGGATCTTGTCGGCAAAGCGTGCCGGAACCCGCTTGCCGCGCGCCACGCCGTTGAGGTCGGCGGCCGCGATGCGGATGGTCTTGACGTCGGGATGCTCGCGCAGCCAGTCCATGGATCACCTGATGAGATTGGGCCTGTAACGGATCTTCTTCGCCGCGCCGGGAAGGTGGCGGTTCAGCCGGCGGTTCACCATGCCGAACAGCGCGATCAGACCGATGGTCAGCAGCACGAAATAGCCCGCCACGATCGGATAGGCGATGAAGGGGTTGAAGGTCTTGTCGGCGAAATAATTGGCGTAGTAGAGCGCGTCGCCCCGCTGCTGGAAGGCCGGGAAGCCGGAAAAGAACACCAGCGTCGTGGCGTGGAACAGGAAGATCGCCTCGTTGGTATAGGCGGGCCAGGCAAGCCGCATCGCGGTGGGCCAGACCACCCGGCGCCAGCGGGTCCAGCCGGCCATGCCATAGGCATCGGCGGCCTCGAGCTCGCCCTTGGGCAGGTTGCGCAGCGCGCCGTAGAAGATCTCGGCCGAATAGGCGGCGGTGTTCAGCATCAGGACCAGCAGCGCCCCGGCCCAGGCGCGGGTCATCCAGCTGGTCTGCACGGTGATGCCCAGCACGTCGATGCCGGCGCGCGGCAGCTGCACCAGCATCTCGTAGGCCAGGAAGAACTGGATGAACAGCGGGCTGCCGCGGAACAGGAAGATGAACCACTCGGCGGGCTTCCTGGCCCAGGGGTTGCGGCTGGCCTTCGCCACGGCCAGCGCATTGGCCAGGAAAAAGCCGAAGAACAGCGCCAGCGCGGCGAAATAGATGTTCCAGATCAGGCCCGAGCCGATCAGCGTGACCTGCTCGCACAGCGTAAAGCCGCTGCGCGGCAGCAGCCTTTCGCCCAGGCCGAGCGCGCGCAGACCGTAATCCTGGATGGTTTGCAGGCATTGGTTCATGTCGCGGCCTTTCGCATCGCCTCGCCGGCGGCGGTGGCCTGGCCGCGCGACAGCCTGGTCCGGATGCGGTCGAAGATCCGTTCCGAGCCCCAGGTCATCAGCAGGTAGAAGGCCAGGATGGCCAGGAAATAGTAAAGCCGCCAGTCGGGATGCGGATAGGCATAGGCGCGGGTCTTGGCCCCGCCCAGCTCGCGCGCCCAATAGACGATGTCCTCGACCCCCAGCACGAACAGCAGCGGCGTGGCCTTGATGAGGATCATCCACAGGTTCGCCAGGCCGGGCAGGGCATAGGTCCACATCTGCGGGATCAGGATGCGCCGGTTCACCTGGCGCGGGCTCATGCCATAGGCCTCGGCGGTTTCCAGCTGCGCCTTCGGCACGGCGTTCATCGCGCCATGCAGCACATTGGCGGCGAAGGCGCCGAAGACCACGGCAAAGGCGATCACCGCCAGGAAGATGCCATAGGCCTGGTGTACCCATTCCGGCGAGGTCGAAAGCGGCAGCTTGGCGGCGGCGCAGACGATGAACTCATTGCCCTGCCGCACCGGCACCGAGGGGTCGCAATAGACGCGCGAGCGCAGCCATTCGAAACCCTGGTCCAGCGCGATGGGCACGAACAGGAAGAAGATGATGTCGGGCACGCCGCGCACCATCGAGGTATAGATGCGGCCGAACCAGCGCACCCCCGCGATGCGCGAGCGCGAGGCCATGGCCCCGCCGAAGCCGAAGATCAGCGCCGCCGGCGCGGTGATGGCCAGCAGCAGCAGCACCGTGCCGAAGCTGGCATAGAACAGCATGTGGTTGCCGGTCGTCAGATAGCATGACAACCAGGCAAGCCCGTCCAGGGCAGAGGGGTCGGTGCAATGGGAAAACATCATGCCGCCGGTTTGGCCGCCGCGGCCGGTGCCGCGGCGGCATCAGGTCATTCGTAGGTCTGCGCGTCCTCGCCGAAATGCGTCTTGATCAGCGCGTTCAGGCTGCCGTCCTGTTTCATCGCGGCGATCGCCCCGTTCAGCTTTTCGCGCAACTCGTTGTCGGACTGGCGCACGCCGATGCCGATGCCCTCGTCCAGGTGGACCTGCTCGCCGACGAAGATCAGGTCGTCGCTGTCCTCGACAAAGGGGCGCATGACTTCGTGATCGCCGAAGGCCGCATCGGCTTCGCCATTGCGGACGGCGGCGAAGACCTGGTCGATATTCGGGTATTCCAGCATCGTGGCCTGGGTGTCGGCGATATGGGAGGCCTGGACCGTGCCGGTCTGGACCGCGACGATGCCGGTCTCCAGGTTCGCACCCTCGTCCAGCGCGACATAGGAGGACGGCGCCGGCGGCAGGTAATCCTCGGTGAAGGCGATGACCTGCTTGCGTTCCTCGTTGATGCTCATCGCCGCCATGATCGCGTCATAGTTCGACGAGACCAGGTTCGGGATGATCGAATCCCAGTCGTTCTTGACCCAGGTGCATTGCAACTCGGCCCGCTGGCACAGTTCGTTGCCCAGATCGACCTCGAAGCCGGCGACCTGGCCCTGGTCGTTGATGAAATTGTAGGGAGGATAGGCGCCCTCGGTGGCGATGCGCACCGTTTGCGCCATGCCCATGCCCGCGGTCAGCGCCAAGGCTGCGGCTGCAAGCGTCAGTTTCTTCATGTCCTTGCTCTCCTGTCGGTTCTTTCATTCGGCCATGGTGGCGCTCAGGAACTGGCGCAGCCGCTCGGACCGCGGCGCGCCGAAAAGCTGCGCCGGCGGTCCCTCTTCCTCGATCCGGCCCTGATGCAGGAAGACGACGTGATCGCTGACATCGGCCGCCAGCCGCATGTCATGGGTGACCAGCAGCATGGTGCGATGCTCGGCCGCCAGATCCTTGATGACGCGCACCACCTCCTGCTGCAATTCGGGGTCGAGCGCGCTGGTCGGTTCGTCCAGCAGCAGCGCCCTGGGCTCCATGCACAGCGCGCGGGCGATGGCGGCGCGCTGCTGCTGGCCGCCCGACAGCTGCGCCGGCCAGGCATCGGCCTTGTCGCCGATGCCGACCTTGGCCAGCAATTCGCGGGCCCGCGCCTCGACCTGGGCCGGGTTGCGCTTCAGCACATGGACCGGCGCCTCCATGACGTTTTGCAGGATGGTCATGTGCGACCACAGGTTGAACTGCTGGAACACCATGGACAGGTTGGTGCGCAGCCGCGTCACCTGCGCCCGGTCGGCAGGCACGCGGGCCAGTCCGGTGCCGCGCCATTTCACCGCCTCGCCTTCGAACAGGATCTCGCCCTGCTGGCTGTCCTCGAGCAGGTTGCAGCAGCGCAAGAGCGTCGATTTGCCCGAACCGGACGAGCCGATCAGGCTGATGACATGGCCGCGCGGCGCCGTCAGGCTGACGCCCCGGATGACCTGGAGCGGGCCATAGGCCTTGTGCAGATCGCGGATTTCTATCACCGGCACGCGGGTCGGATCTGCGGTCGGATCTGCGGCAGGATCGGGGGCCGTGACGGGCGCGGCCATGGTCGGTTCTGTCTGGCTCATGGGAATATGAGGCGATATTTGCTGCGCGATTGCAATGTTTTCGTCACTGGCCTTCCAGGCAGGGCGCAGGCATGGATCGCCGGCGCGGGGGGCGGCACAGGCGGGCCGGGGCGGGGCTGCGCGTTCACTTGCCCGACAGCCCCAGATCGTCCAGCGCCCTTTGCCGCGCCAAGGCCGAATCGCGGTCGTTCACGCCCAGAAGCCCGGCCACCAGCCGCACCAGCGATTCCTCGTCGGCGCTGCGGGCCCCGTCGGCATAGGCGATCTCCCACAGGGCGGCGACGATCTCCTGGCGCTCCTGCAGTTCCACGCGCTCCTTGATGATGCGGGTGAAGCGGACGGTGTCGGGCGCCTCGGCCTCGATCATCTCGGCTGCGGCGCGCCGCTCGGCCGCCTCGGCGGCGCCCAGCCCCCGGCGCCGGGCCAGAACCTGGTCGATGCGCTGCCGTTCAGCCGTGCCGTAATGGTCGTCGGTGCGCGCCAGCCGCACCAGCAGCGAGGCGATGGCGACCTCGGCATCCTGGCCGCTCAGATGCGGGGAATCAGGGCGGACGGCGAAAAGACGGCTCAGAAGATTGCGAAACATGGCCGGATATTAGGGTATTTTCGCGGCGCAACAATATCCCGCGCCAAATTTGTCAGGCAGATTCCCAGCCCTCGACGATGGCCAGATCGGCGATCGAGCAGGGCCGCCGCAGCGCCAGGGCCGCCTGATATTCCGGGCTGTGGTAACAGGCACGGGCGGTTGCCAGATCGGGAAACTCGATCACCACCGCGCGGGGGCGCATCTGGCCCTCGACCACCTCGAGCGCCCCGCCGCGCACCAGGAAACGTGCGCCATACCTGGCGAAGGCGGCGGCATTGGCCTGGCGATAGGCTTCGTATGCGGCGGGGTCGTCGACCGTGACATGGCCGATCCAATAGGCTTTGGGCATGGCGTGTTCCTTGCGGCTGTTCCGTGCCGATCATGCCGCGCAAGGGCGCCGCCGCAAGCCCGATCCCGCCCTAGTAACGTTGCGGCACGTAAAGCTCGGGCGGCAGCACCTCGCGTTCGTAATCGGGGTTGAAGACCCGGTCGGGCAGGGTGATCTCGTCATGCGGCACCGGGCCATAGGGGATCATGGTCAGAAGATGGGCCATGCAGTTCAGCCGCGCCCGCTTCTTGTCGTTGCCGGGCACGATATACCAGGGGGCCTCGGGGATGTTGGTGCGCTCGAACATCTCTTCCTTGGCTTTGGTGTAATCCTCCCAGCGGATGCGCGATTGCAGGTCCATGGGCGACAGCTTCCACTGTTTCAGCGGGTCGTGGATGCGCATCAGGAAGCGCATCTGCTGTTCCTCGTCGGTGATCGAGAACCAGTATTTCACCAGCCGGATGCCGGAACGCACCAGCATGCGCTCGAACTCGGGCACGTCGTCGAAGAATTGCCGGACTTCGTCCTCGGTGGCGAAACCCATGACCCGCTCGACCCCGGCACGGTTGTACCAGCTGCGGTCGAACAGCACGATCTCGCCCCCGGCCGGCAGGTGCGGCACGTAGCGCTGGAAATACCATTGCGTCTTTTCGCGGTCCGAGGGCGCGGGCAGCGCCACGACGCGGGCGACGCGCGGGTTCAGCCGCTGGGTGATGCGCTTGATCGCGCCCCCCTTGCCGGCGCTGTCGCGGCCCTCGAAGATGACCACGACCTTTTCCTTGTGATGGGCCACCCAGTCCTGCAGCTTGATCAGTTCGGCCTGAAGCCGCAGCAGCTCGCGGAAATAATCGGCGCGCGGCATCTGGTCGGGATGGGTCTGGCGATAGATGCGGGCGATCTCCTGGGACAGGACCGCATCCTCCATCTCGATCTCGACATCCTCGTCGAGCGTGTCCTGAAGTTCGGCTTCAAGCCAGTCCTTGGGCGTCTGGTCCTGCATGGGGATCTCCTGCTGCGCTTGCCTGCGATCTAGCCTTGCAATGTGACAATCCGGTGTCGCTCCTCAGAACAGCGCCGCGCAGTCGCGGATGATGCCAAAGGCGAAGCCGCCGCCGCTGGCATCCGCCACCGTGCCGCACCAGCGCCCGTCGCTGGAAAACAGGCTCTTGCTGCCCCTGGGACGATAGGCGACGCGCTTGCCGGTCACGGTGAACAGGTTCAGCGTGCCCGAGCCGTTCGGGGCGTAATAGCCGACGACCGTGCCGTCCGCGGTGAAGATCACCCGCTTCTCATTGGCCGGATTGCGCGGCGAATTGGCATAGCGCGAGGCGCTGTTGGCCGGGCTTGCCGCCGAATTGGCGGCGGCATGCGGCGAGTTCGCCTGCCGCGAGGGCTGGTTCTGCGGCGCGCCCGGCCCAAGGTCGAAGGGCAGGCGCGTCTGGTCCAGCAGGAATAGCGGCGCATCCGCCAGCGCAGGCAGGGCGCAAAGCATCAGGGCGGCGAGCGGGGCAAGGCGCATGTCGGAACCGTTTCGTCTGGTTCCGACACTATGGCGCGGCGCGGCGGTTCAGACCAGCCGCTCGTTTTCCATCGCGGCGCGGACGAAGCCGGCGAACAGCGGCGCGGGCTGGAACGGCTTCGACTTCAGCTCGGGATGCGACTGCACGCCGATGAACCAGGGATGGTCGCGATATTCCACCACTTCCGGCAGCCGCCCGTCCGGCGACATGCCGGAAAAGCACAGCCCGGCCGCCTCCAGCTGGTCGCGGTATTTCGCATCCACCTCGTAGCGGTGGCGGTGGCGGTCCTCGATCTCCAGCGCGCCGTCATAGACTTCCGAGATCTTCGAGCCCGGCGTCAGCACCGCCGTATAGGCGCCCAGCCGCATGGTGCCGCCCTTGTCGTCGGTCAGCTTGCGCTGCACGGTGTAATTGCCCTGCACCCATTCCTTGAGGTGATAGACGACCGGGGTGAAGCGGGTCTTGCCGGCTTCGTGGTCGAACTCCTCGGAGCCGGCGTCGGGCATGCCGGCCAGGTTCCTGGCCGCCTCGATCACCGCCATCTGCATGCCCAGGCAGATGCCCAGATAGGGCACCTTCTTCTCGCGCGCGTATTTCGCCGCGGCCACCATGCCCTCGGTACCGCGCTCGCCGAAGCCGCCGGGCACGATGATGCCGTTATAGCCGTCCAAGAGATGCGCGCCTTCGCCCTCCAGCTTCTCGCTGTCCACCCAATCGGCACGCACGCGGACGCGATTGGCCATGCCGCCATGGGTCAGCGCCTCGGCGATGGATTTGTAGGCGTCTTCCAGCTGGGTATATTTGCCGACCACGGCGATGCGGACCTGGCCCTCGGCATTCTCCAGCCGGTCCATGACATCCTCCCAGCGCGTCAGGTCGGGACGCGGCGCGGGGCTGATCTGGAAGGCGTCCAGCACCGCCTGGTCCAGGCCGGCGCGGTGATAGGCCAGGGGCGCCTCGTAGATCGACTTCAGGTCATAGGCCGGGATCACCGCATCGGGGCGGACGTTGCAGAACAGCGCGATCTTGGCGCGTTCCTTTTCCGGGATCGGCTGCTCGCTGCGGCAGACCAGCACGTCCGGGGCGATGCCGATCGAGCGCAGTTCCTTGACCGAATGCTGGGTCGGCTTGGTCTTCAGTTCGCCGCTTGCGGCCAACCAGGGCAGCAGCGTCAGATGCACGAAGATGCATTGCCCGCGCGGGCGTTCCTGGGCGAATTGCCGGATCGCCTCGAAGAAGGGCAGCCCCTCGATATCGCCCACCGTGCCGCCGATCTCGCAAAGCATGAAATCGACCTCGGCCTCGCCCACGGCCAGGAAGTCCTTGATCTCGTTGGTGACGTGGGGAATGACCTGGATGGTCTTGCCCAGATAGGCGCCGCGGCGCTCCTTTTCCAGCACGTTGGAATAGATCCGCCCCGACGAAACCGAGTCGGTCTTGCGCGCCGAGACGCCGGTGAAACGCTCGTAATGGCCCAGGTCCAGGTCGGTCTCGGCACCGTCGTCGGTCACGAAGACCTCGCCATGCTCGAAGGGGCTCATGGTGCCCGGATCGACGTTCAGATAGGGGTCGAGCTTGCGCAGCCGGACGGTGAAGCCGCGCGCCTGCAACAGCGCCCCCAGCGCCGCCGAGGCCAGCCCCTTGCCGAGCGAAGAAACCACGCCGCCGGTGATGAAGATGTAACGCGCCATCGAGGGGCCCCCGTGAGTAATCCAATAAGAGATCGCGGCCCGAATCTGGGCGGTTTCACGGGACTCGAGTCATATCCGATTTGTCCCGTGGCCGCAACGGACCGCAAGTTGTTGTAAGGGGCGCCGGATGCGCCCCCAAGTTCTGGTGTCAGTTGTTGGCCGGTGCCGGGCTTTCCTGCGCGGGTTCCCCGGCAGCAGGCGGCGTCACCGGCGCGGTCGCGGGCGCGCTGCTGTCTTCGGCGGGTGCAGCGGGCGCCTGGGCCGGGGTTTCGGCCGCGGGAGCCGTTGCGGGGGCCGGCGGCGCCACCGGCTGGCCGGCGCCCGGAACCACGGGCTGGCCCGCGCCGGGCGGCGGGGTATAGTCGCCGATGCCGGGCAGGCTGGTCGCCGGGGCCTGCTGGGTGCCGCCCAGGTTCAGCTGGTCCACGATCGAGCCGCTGGAGGCGTTCTGCGCGGCGATCAGGGTCAGCGTCATCGAGGTGATGATGAAGCCGATGGCGAAGATCCAGGTCAGGCGCGACAGCGCATTGGCCGCCTGGCGGCCGGTCATGACGCCGCCTCCGCCGCCGCCCATGCCAAGGCCGCCGCCTTCGGACCGCTGCAACAGCACCACCCCGATCAGCAGCACGGCGAGGATCAGATGCACGGTAAGAACGACGTTTTCCACCACGGGGCCTTTCATTCAGCGACGCGCCTATCTAGTCACCAAGGCGCGGATTGGCAAGCGGGGGCGGGCATGGGCGCGTTGATGATCCAGGGGACCGGGTCGAATGTGGGAAAATCCCTGCTGGTGGCGGGGCTGTGCCGGGCGGCGCTGCGGCGCGGGATCAATGTCGCGCCCTTCAAGCCGCAGAACATGTCGAACAATGCCGCCGTGACCCCGGACGGGGGCGAGATCGGCCGGGCGCAGGCGCTGCAGGCGCGGGCGGCGGGGCTGGCGCCCTCGGTCCACATGAACCCGGTGCTGCTGAAACCCGAGACCGACCGCGCCGCGCAGGTGGTGGTGCAGGGCCGCGCCGCGGCGCGGGCCGCCGCGGCGGATTACGGGGCGCTCAAGGCGCGGCTGATGGGGGCGGTGCTGGACAGTTTCGCCCGGCTGCGCGCCGCGCATGAGCTGGTGCTGGTCGAGGGCGCGGGCAGCCCGGCCGAGGTCAACCTGCGCGCCCGCGACATCGCCAATATGGGATTCGCCCGCGCCGCCGATGTTCCGGTGGTGCTGGCCGGCGACATCGACCGCGGCGGGGTGATCGCGCAGATCGTCGGCACCCAGGCGGTGATCGACCCGGCGGATGCGGCGATGATCCGCGGCTTCGTCATCAACCGCTTTCGCGGCGATCCCTCGCTGTTCGATGCCGGCCGCGCCTTCATCGCCGAGTGCACCGGCTGGCCGGACCTGGGGCTGGTGCCGTGGTTCCCGGATGCCGCGCTTTTGCCGGCCGAGGATGCGGTGGACCTGCGCCGCGCCCTGGGCTCGGGCGGGCTGCATGTTGCCTGCCCCATGCTGTCGCGGATCGCGAATTTCGACGATCTCGACCCGCTGGCGGCCGAGCCGGGGGTGCGGCTCAGCATGGTGCCGCCCGGACGGGCGCTGCCGGGCGATGCCGACCTGGTGGTCCTGCCGGGCACGAAATCGACGCGGGGCGACCTGGCCTTCCTGCGCCAGCAGGGCTGGGACATCGACCTTTTCGCGCATCTGCGGCGCGGCGGGCGGGTGCTGGGCATCTGCGGCGGCTATCAGATGCTGGGCCGCTGGATCCACGACCCCGAGGGCCATGACGGCGACCCCGGCAGCACCCCCGGCCTGGGCCTGCTGGAGGTCGAGACCCGCATGGCGCCCGACAAGCGCCTGACGCGGGCCCAAGGCACCGCGCTCGGCCAGCCGGTCGAGGGCTACGAGATCCACATGGGCCGCACCGAGGGGCCCGACTGCGCCCGCCCCTTTGCCCATATCCCCGAGCCGGACGGCGCCACCAGCCCCGACGGGCGCGTCGCCGGCACCTATCTGCACGGGCTGTTCTCGGGCGATGCGTTCCGCGCCGCCTGGCTCGAGCAGTTCGGCGCGGCCTCGGCGCTGGATTACGGCGCGGGGGTCGAGGCGGTGCTGGACCGGCTGGCCGCGCATCTCGAGACGCATCTGGACATCGACCGGCTTTTCGCGCTGGCGCGCTAGGGACCGGATTTTCGCACTGGCGCACGAGGGGCCGGCCCCTTGCGCCGGCGCGGCTAGAGGGTTTGCGCCAGGATGCGCTCGGCCTCGGCCAGGCAGGGGGTCAGGCGGGCGCGGTCCTCGCCGGGAAAGAAGCGGGCGCGTACGGCGGTGGGCATCGGCGCCGGCTCGGCGATGACCACCTGGGGGCCCAGCGATACGTTCTCGGCCTGCCAGCTTTGCGCCAGGGCGATCTGCCCGGCCTTGGTGGCGCCATAGCTGCCGAAGAACTTCTGCCCGGCGCGCTTGTCGTCAAAGAACAGCGCCGTGCCCTTGCGGGCGCGCAGCAGCGGTTCGATCAGGTTGATCAGCCCGCGCGTGGCGACGATGTTCAGGTCGACCGATTTCTGGAAATCCTTGGCGTCGATATGGCCGGCCGGCGACAGCGGCGCGGCATGGATCGCCGTATGCGCCCAAAGATCCAGCCCGCCCCAGCGTTCCATCACCGCCCGGACCATCTGCACCATGGCCTGCGGTTCGCCCACATCCATCGGCGCCAGCGTGGCCGAACCGCCGGCCTTGCGGATGCGGTCGTCCAGTTCCTCAAGCGCGCCGGTGGTGCGGGCGACGGCCAGGATATGCCAGCCGCGCGCGGCAAGGGTTTCGGCCAAAGCGGCGCCAAGGCCGCGCGATGCGCCGGTGATCAGCGCGATTTTGTCATGCTCGGTCATGGTGCCGATTTCGCACCGGCCGCGGCGCCGCGCAAGCCCCTTGCGGCGGGGCTGCCGGCAACTGCGTCACATTGACCTTGTCGACCGTGCGGCCGCCTGCGGAGGCCTTCAGTCGGGCTGCTGCAGCTTGGCCAGGGCCGACTGGCATATGCCCAGGCCCAGCCAGCGGCAACCGTTGCAGATCCGCTCCAGATCCCTGGGCTGCAGCCGTGCCGCGGCGCGGGCCTGGGCCTCGGCCCAGGTCATGCGCTGGCCGGGGCGGATGTCCAGCGCCGCGGCATGGCGCCGGTCCAGCCGGCCGATCCGGTCGTCCGCGGCGCAGCCCATGCCGCGCCGCGACGGGCAGGGGGCGCAGATCGAATCGGCCATGACGGTAAAGACCACCGGCACCTGCGGATCGGCGCGCAGCCGGCCCAGGACGACGGCGTTCATGTTCCGGGTGAACTCGGGCGAATAGCCGCGTCCCTGCCAGCCGATCGAGCAAAGCACGTGATGGGGGCGCAGCAGAACGGCCCCGGCACTGGTCCGGGGCCGATCCTGATCCTGGTGGGGCGCGCTCAGCGGGCGTCCAGCGGCTTGTAGTCGCGCCGCGGAGAGCCGACATAAAGCTGGCGCGGGCGGCCGATCTTGTTCTGCGGATCGGCGATCATCTCCTTCCACTGCGAGATCCAGCCGACGGTGCGCGACAGCGCGAAGATCGGCGTGAACATCGAGGTCGGGAAGCCCATGGCTTCCAGAATGATGCCCGAGTAAAAATCGACGTTGGGATAGAGCTTCTTCGAGACGAAATACTCGTCCTCCAGCGCGATCTTCTCCAGCTCCTTGGCGACCTGCAGCGTCGGGTTGTTGTGGACGCCCAGCAGGTCCAGCACCTCGTCGGCCGATTCCTTCATCACCTTGGCGCGCGGGTCGAAGTTCTTGTAGACGCGGTGGCCAAAGCCCATCAGGCGGAACGGGTCGTTCTTGTCCTTGGCGCGGGCGATGAATTCCGGGATGCGCTCGACCGAGCCGATCTCGCGCAGCATCTCCAGGCAGGCCTGGTTGGCGCCGCCATGCGCCGGGCCCCAGAGGCAGGCGATGCCGGCGGCGATGCAGGCGAAGGGGTTCGCCCCCGAGGAGCCGGCCAGCCGCACGGTCGAGGTCGAGGCGTTCTGCTCGTGATCGGCGTGCAGCGTGAAGATGCGGTCCATGGCGCGGGCCAGGGCCGGATCGACGTGATAGGGCTCGGCCGGGACCGAGAAGCACATGTGCAGGAAGTTGCTGGCGTAATCCAGTTCGTTACGCGGATAGACGAAGGGCTGGCCCAGCGAATACTTGTAGGCCATGGCGGCGATGGTCGGCACCTTGGCGATCAGCCGGATCGAGGCGATCTCGCGCTGCACCGGGTCGTTGATGTCGATCGAATCGTGATAGAAGGCCGACATCGCCCCCACGACGCCCACCATGGTCGCCATCGGATGGCTGTCGCGGCGGAAGCCGCGGAAGAAATAGTGCATCTGTTCATGCACCATGGTGTGGCGGGTGATCCGGGTCTCGAAATCGACCAGCTGGTCCTTGTTGGGCAGTTCGCCGTAGAGCAGCAGGTAGCAGACCTCGAGGTAATGCGATTCCGAGGCCAGTTGCTCGATGGGATAGCCGCGATACCACAGCTCGCCCTTGTCCCCGTCGATATAGGTGATGGTCGAATCGCAGGACGCGGTCGAGGTAAAGCCGGGGTCATAGGTGAAAACGCCCGCCTCGCCGTAGAGCTTGCGGATGTCGACGACATCCGGGCCCGCGGTCGGGGACAGGACCGCGAGGTCGTAATCCTTGCCCGCCAGATGCAGTCTTGCGGCTTTCTGTTCTGCCATTCCCAGTTCCTTTCACCTGTCTCCGGCCCGCGGGCCGGGTGATGGGTGCGGGTCTCAGCCCGCTTGATCCTGCAGCCGGGCCACCGTTTCGCCGCGGCCAAGCGCCAACATCATGTCGAACACGCTGGGGGTGGAACTGCGCCCGGCCAGCGCCGCGCGAAGCGGCGCCGCGACCTTGCCCAGCCCCAGCCCGTGCGACTCGCCAATCCGCTTGACGGCCGCCTCGAGTTCGTTGCGATCCCAGCTAGCATTCTGCACCGCGGCAGTCAATTCAGTCAGTATACCACGGGATACAGTATCCAGCGCCGCCGCCGCCTTTTCCTCGACCGCGACCGGCCGGTCGATCAGCGCGAAATGCGCCTGGTCGAGCAGCGCGGGCAGGGTCTTGGCCTTGGCCTTCAGCGCCTCCAGTGCCGGAAGCAGCCGGGCGGTCTGGGTCTGGGACAGGGGCGGCGCACCGGTCGCGGTGCGGAAAGCCGCAATTTCCTCCAGCAATTCGGCATCGCCCATCCGGGCGATATGCCAACCGCTGACATGTTCCAGCTTCTTGAAATCCAGCCGGGCCGGGGCCTTGCCGATGCCGTCCAGGTCGAACCAGGCCATTGCCTGGGCGTCGTCGAACAACTCGTCGTCGCCATGGCTCCAGCCCAGCCGCGCTAGGTAGTTGCGCATCGCCGCCGCCGGATAGCCCATGGCGGCATATTCGTGCAGGCCGACCGCGCCATGGCGCTTGGACAGCTTTTTCCCGTCCGGCCCGTGGATCAGCGGGATATGGGCAAAGACCGGGATGTCCCAGCCCATCGCCTGATAGATCTGGATCTGCCGCGCGGCATTGGTCAGGTGGTCGTCGCCCCGGATCACATGTGTCACGCCCATGTCGTGATCGTCCACCACCACCGCCAGCATATAGGTCGGCGTCCCGTCCGAGCGCAGCAGAACCATGTCGTCCAGCTGCGCATTGCCGAAGGTCACCTCGCCCTGCACGGCATCGCGCACCACCGTCTCGCCGTCGCGCGGCGCTTTCAGCCGGATCGCATAGGGCCCTTCGGGCAGGCTGGCCGGATCGGCGTCGCGCCAAGGCGACAGGAACAGGGTCGAACGCCCCTCGGCCCTGGCCTGTTCGCGGAAGGCCTCGATCTCCTCGGCGGTCGAGAAGCATTTATAGGCGGTGCCGTTTTCCAGCATGGCGCGGGCGATTTCGGCATGGCGGGCGATTCCGGCGAACTGGCTGACCGGCTCGCCGTCCCAGTCCAGGCCCAGCCAGCGCAGGCCCTGCAGGATCGCCTCGGTCGCCTCGGGGGTCGAGCGGGCGCGGTCGGTGTCCTCGATCCGCAGCAGGAATTTTCCGTCCCGCCCGCGGGCATAGAGCCAGTTGAAGAGCGCGGTCCGCGCGCCCCCGATATGCAGGTAGCCGGTGGGCGAGGGCGCGAAGCGGGTCACGACGGGGCGGGAATCAGTCATCAGCGGTCCGGTCAGTTTCAGAAAACGGGGCCATCGGCCATGCCCGTTAATCCTTTCGAAAGGTCGGCATGCCAATCTTGGCGCCACAGATAAGCAAGTGGCACGGCAAGGACAAGTTTTGGTGACGGAATCGGTGAATGCTTTGCAAAGGCGGCTGCCGGCCCTTGCGCCGGCCGGCATGCGGCATGCGGCGGCCGGGCCGCGACCCCCGGTCGGCATTCGCGCGGGGCTGCTGCCCTGGATGCCTTTCTGGCTCTCGCTGGGCATCGGCGGCTGGTTCCTGTTGCCGCGCGAACCGGGACCGGGCTTCTATGCCGGGCTGGCCCTGGCGGGCCTGGCATGCCTGCTGCTGCCGGGCGGGGCGATGCGGCTGGCCGCGACCGGCGGGCTGGGCTGGGCCTGGGCGGACCGGCTGCGGCTGGCCGCTTTCGCATTGCTCCTGGTTCTTCTCGGGGCGGGACTGGCGGGCGGCAGGGCGCATCTGGTCGCCGCCCCGGTCCTGGATTTCCGCTATTACGGGCCGGTCGAGGGGCGGGTCGTGGGCATCGACCGCTCGTCGCGCGACCGGATGCGGCTGCTGCTCGATCAGGTCACCCTGCACGAGGTCGCGCCCGCCCGCACCCCGGCGCGGGTGCGGATCTCGCTGATGAGCCCGCAGGACCTGCCGGTGCCCGGCCAGCGCGTGATGCTGACGGCGCATCTGGGGCCGCCCGCCGGCCCTGCCGAGCCGGGCGGCTTCGACTTCCGCCGCCTCGCCTGGTTCGAGCGCCTGGGCGCGGTGGGCTATGCCCGCGCGCCGGTCATGACGGTCGAGCCGCCGGCCGATGGCGGGATGCTGGCGCTGCACCGCATCCGCATGTCCCTGTCCCAGGCCATGCAGGAGCGGATCGGCGGCCAGGCGGGCGCGGTCTCGGCCGCGCTGATGACCGGCGACCGTTCCGGCATCGCCGAGGCGACCAACCAGATCATGCGCGATTCGAATCTTTACCACATCGTGTCGATCTCGGGCCTGCACATGAGCATGCTGGCCGGCTTCGTCTATGCCGCGTTGCGGCTGGGCGGCGTGGCGGCGCAGGGGCTGGGCGGCATCCGGGCGGTGCCGGTCCACAAGCTGGCGGCGGTGGGGGCGCTTTGCGCCTCGGCGCTGTATCTGTGGCTTTCGGGCGGCGGCGTCGCGACCGAGCGCGCCTTCATCATGGTGGCGGTGATGCTGCTTGCGATCATCGCCGACCGGCGCGCCGTTTCGCTGCGCACCGTCGCTGTCGCCGCCGGCATCGTGCTGGTGCTGAACCCCGAGGCGCTGACCGAGGCCGGCTTCCAGATGAGCTTTGCCGCCACGGTCGCGCTGATCCTGATGCAGGATCCCTGGACGAGGCTGTCGCCGCGGCTGCCCTGGTGGGCCCGGCCGGCCTTGATGCTGTTTCTGTCCTCCTTCGTGGCCGGCATGGTGACGGCGCCCATCGCCGCGGCGCATTTCGGGCGGATGACGCAATATGGCCTGCTGGCCAACATGCTGGTCGTGCCCGTCGTCGGTACGCTGGTGATGCCGGGCGGCGTCTTCGCGGCGCTGCTGGCGCCGTTGGGCTTTGCGCAGCCGGCCCTTTGGCTGATGGGGCTGGGGACCGGCTGGATGCTGGCGGTCGCGCAATGGATCTCGGATCTGGAGGGCGCGGTCACGCTGCTACCCGTCGCGCCGCGCACCGTCCTGCCGCTGATGGCCGTGGGCGCCATGCTGCTTCTGCCCGGCGCGGGGGCCGCGGGGGCAGGAGGTCCGGCGCTGCTGGTTCTGCGCCGGGGCATGGGCATCGCCCTGCTGGCGGCGGCCGGCCTGCTCTGGCTGGGCGCGAAACGTCCCGATGTCCTGGTTTCGGGGCAAGGCGACGCGGTGGCGGTGCTGACCCCGGCGGGCAGGGTGCCCTCCAAGCCGGCCGGCGGCAGCTTCGCGGTGGAGAGCTGGCTCAAGGCCGATGGCGACGCCGCCGATCAGGCAGGCGCCGCCACGCGCCCGCTGTGGCAGGGGGCGCCTTCCAACCGCATGGTGGAGCTCGATCGGGCCGGCGCCCGGCTTCGCATCCGCCACCTGACCGGCAAGGCGGCGCGCCAGGATGCCCGAGGCTTTTGCCGCGAGGGCGGCATCCTGGTCGCGAATGTCGCCCTTGTCCCAGGCCGGGGTGCCCTGGGCCCATGCCTGGTCCTTGACCCGCCATATCTCGGGAAACACGGTGCAATAGCGGTATATCTGCAAGCCTCCGGCCCGAAATACGTTTCCGTCGACCGGCCCGGCTTCCGCCGGCTCTGGCACTGACGCAATCCGCACGGAGTCCAAGAAATGCATGCTTTGGTCAATCGCTGCATCGAGGCGTTCCTGCGCAACAGCTATGGCAGCACGACCTGGCAGCAGGTCGCGGCCGAGGTCGATGTCCACCCCGACGGTTTCCTGACCTGGGGCAGCAGTCCGGACAGCGTCACCCGCTCCATCGTGATCGCCTCGGCCCGACGGCTCGACAAATCGGTCGGCGAACTGCTCGAAGATGTCGGTTCCTGGCTGAGCCGGCAGGAGCAGATCCGCAGGCTGCTGCGCTTCGGCGGCTCGAACTTCCAGGAATTCGTCGAATCCCTGCGGGAATTACCGGGCCGCATCCAGCTGGTGATCCCGGACCTGGCGTTTCCCGGATTCGCGGTCCTGTCCGACGCGCCTGGACATTACCGAATCATCGCCCGGCCGCACCAGCCGGGCCTGATGCGTGTGCTGGCCGGCATGCTGCGGGTCATGGCGGATGATTAGGGTCAGGATTCATAACCAGTAGATGACGACCGCGGCGAGGGCGATGGCTGAGAGGAACACCTTGGGACAGCGATCATAGCGTGTCGCGACACGCCGCCAGTCCTTGAGCCTGCCGAACATGATCTCGATGCGGTTGCGCCGTTTGTATCGGCGCTTGTCGTATTTGACGGCCTTCTTGCGCTGCTTTCTACCAGGGATGCAGGCGCGTATCTCCTTGTCTTTCAACGCCTCTCGGAACCAGTCGGCGTCATAGCCGCGATCTCCGAGAAGCCAGTCGACCTTGGGCAGACTGCTCAGTAACGCCCGCGCACCGATGTAGTCGCTGACCTGTCCAGCGGTGACGAACAGGCTGAGCGGTCGCCCTTGGCTGTCGCAGATGGCGTGCAGCTTGGTGTTCATGCCGCCCTTGGTTCGACCGATCAGGCGACCACGCCCCCTTTTTTCGCGGCCAGGCTGGTCGCAGTGCGGTGGGCTTTCAGATACGTCGCGTCGATCATCACGGTCTTTTCCTCGCCGTGTTCCGCAGCCAGACCGACCATCATCCGGGCGAAGATGCCTTTCTCGCTCCAACGCTTCCACCGGCTGTACAGCGTCTTGTGCGGTCCGTAGGCTTCAGGGGCGTCGCGCCAGCGCAAGCCATTGCGATTGATGAAAATAATTCCGCTCAAGACCCGTCTGTCATCGACCCGAGGCTTGCCGTGGGACCTGGGGAAAAAAGGGGCAAGCTTGGCCATCTGCTCGTTGGTCAGCCAGTACAGGTCGCTCATGTCACCGCTCCGTTTTCCGAGCCGTGAATCACGCAGCGCGTCGAAAATCAATGCATCCTGACCCTAATCACCTTGACCTCACGTAAAGCGCGCGGTTTGCGCGTGATGCATTGATCCTTTGTGGTTCCTGGCAATAATGTTTCAAAGTCACCGGTTATGGTGCAATTTAATCTAAGATGTTTTTGGAAAGAGTTTGGTGTAAAATGGAAATGCTGAATGATATCGAGGTCATCCTGGCGGCACGTTCCGCGCAGGAGGTCTGGCAGCATTATGCTGCGCGCCTTGCCGACCTGGGTTTCCCCAACATTTCCTATCACGCGGTGCGGATTCTGGAGGCCTCTTGCGACCGGATGCTGGATGACGGGGTCTTGCTGTCCAGCTATCCGCCGCGCCTGATGCAGGAGCTTGCCGGGCTGGATCTGCTTGAAAGCATGCCGATGCGTCGCTGGCTGGCGCAGAACAGGGGCAGCGAAAGCTGGGACTGGATGCGGCGGCTTCGCCTGGCCGGGCGGCTGACGCCGCAGGAAGAGCATGCGATGGAGGTTTTCGCCCGCTACGGCCATGTCGCGGGCTATGCGGTCGGCATGGGCGACGATGTGGAACGGGTCCGCGCCGGGGTGATCCTCGGCGGCGTGATCGGCATGTGCCAGGACCGGCTGGACGCGCTTTGGGCGCAGCACGGCCGGCAGGTCGAGGCGCTGAGCCGGCTGACGCATCTGCGCATCTCGACCCTGCCCTGTGCCGAGCAGCAATGCGTGCTGACCCAGCGCCAGCGTGAGGTGCTGGAATGCATCTCGGTCGGCCGCACCACCCAGGAAATCGCCGATATCCTGGATGTGACGCCAGCCACGGTGGAAAAGCATCTGCGGCTGGCGCGCAAGGCGCTGGGGGCCAAGACCACGGCGCAGGCGATCCTGCTGGCCGCCAGGCGCAGGCAGATCTTCAACTCTGCTGCCGCACCGCATGGCCCCGGTCTGGGCGGGCATCCCCCGCCTTCCGAAGCCGGCGTGCCGAGGCAGTCGGCGGGCGCACAGATCTGCGCCGGCTGAGGCTTTGCGGCCGGATACCGGCGCGGAATGCGAAACGCCGGCCCAGGGGGCCGGCGCTCGCAATCCGGATCAGGCGAGGGTCAGGCGCCGGCGCGGGTCTTGGCGACCTCGGCGGCGAAATCCTCTTCCTTCTTCTCGATGCCTTCGCCGACCACGACGCGGGCATAGCCGGTCACTTCGACTCCGGCCTCTTGTGCGGCCTGGGCCACGGTCACGTCGGGGTTGATGACGAATTTCTGACCGAGCAAGGTCACCTCCTCGAAGAATTTCTTCATCCGGCCCTCGATCATCTTCTCGATCACCGCCTCGGGCTTGCCCGATTCGCGGGCCTGCTCGGTCAGCACCGACTTCTCGCGCTCGACCAGCGAGGGGTCCAGGTCGGCTTCCGACAGCGAGGCCGGGTTGGTCGCCGCGATATGCATGGCGATCTGCTTGCCGATCTCCTGCGCCTTGGCGGCATCGCCCTTCAGCGCGACCAGCACGCCGATCTTGCCCATGCCCTCGGCGGCGGCGTTATGCACGTAGGAGACGATGGTGTCGCCCTCCAGCGCGTGCATGCGGCGCAGGGTCATGTTCTCGCCGATGCGGGCGATGGCGTCGGTCAGCACCTCCTCGACCGGGCGGCCGTTCAGGTGGGTGGCCTTCAGCACCTCGACATCGGTGGCGGCGTCCAGCGCGACATTGGTGATCTCGCGGACGAGCTGCTGGAAATCGGCGTTCTTGGCGACGAAATCGGTTTCCGAGTTCAGTTCGACGGCGACCCCGCGGCCGGCGCGGACGGCGACGCCCACCAGGCCCTCGGCGGCGACGCGGCCCGATTTCTTGGCGGCCTTGGCCAGGCCCTTGGTGCGCAGCCAGTCGATAGCGGCTTCCATGTCGCCATTGGTTTCGGTCAGCGCCTTCTTGGCGTCCATCATGCCCGCGCCGGTGGTTTCGCGCAGGTCTTTCACCATAGCAGCGGTGATAGCCATCGAGAGTCTCCTTGCTTTTCAATGCGTCAGGCGGGGTTTATCCCCGCCTGATGAATGTTCCGTAAACCTGTCGCGGCCCGCACCGGGCCCTGTCCGATCAGGCTTCGGCGGCTTCTTCAGCGGTCTCGCCGGCCAGCTCTTCCTCGACGCTGGCTTCCAGCGCGCCAAGGTCCACGCCGGCGGCGCCCATCTGGGCGGTCATGCCGTCCAGCGCGGCGCGGCTGACCAGGTCGCAGTAAAGCGCGATGGCACGGGCGGCGTCGTCGTTGCCGGGGATGACATAGTCCACGCCCTTGGGTGAGCAGTTGGTATCGACCACGGCCACGACCGGGATGCCCAGCTTCTTCGCCTCGGCGATGGCCAGGTCTTCCTTGTTCACGTCGATGACGAACAGCAGGTCGGGCAGGCCGCCCATCTCGCGGATACCGCCCAGCGAGGCTTGCAGCTTGGCCTGCTCGCGTTCCATCTGCAGCCGTTCCTTCTTGGTCAGGCCCTCGGCGCCCGAGCCCAGGGTCTCGTCCAGGGCCTTCAGGCGCTGGATCGACTGCGAGACGGTCTTCCAGTTGGTCAGCGTGCCGCCCAGCCAGCGGTGGTTCATGTAATACTGCGCCGATTTCTCGGCGGCTTCGGCGACGGCCTTCTGCGCCTGGCGCTTGGTGCCGACGAACAGCACGCGGCCGCCCTTGGCGACGGTGTCGCGCACGACCTGCAGCGCCGCGTCCAGCATCGGCACGGTCTGGGTCAGGTCGACGATGTGAATGCCGTTGCGTTCACCATAGATGAACTCGGCCATGCGGGGGTTCCAGCGCTGGGTCTGGTGGCCGTAATGAACGCCAGCTTCAAGCAGCTGACGCATGGAGAATTCGGGAAGCGCCATGTCCATGTCCTTTCCGGTTTGCGCCTTGGCGGGGTTTTCAGGGGCTTGCCCCAACCGGTGGACCGTCGAAGGATGTCTCCCTCCGGGGCCCGACCCCGCCTGTGAAGTGCGCGCGAAATAGTCCTTTTCCACCTGGAATGCAAGCCCCGGCGGCAGGAAATGGGCCGGTTTTGCCGCAATCGGGCCGGCCGGCTTTCCACCCCGCGTCAACCGCGGATTAATCTTTCTGCGCGATGCTGCGCAAAACCGGTTGAATCGGAGGGGCGGATGATCGTTGCGGACGCAAGGGGGCGGCAAGGCCCGGTGGCTTGGGGGCGGGAATGGCGCTGACGGTGCTGGTCCAGCATTCCCGCAGCGAATTGCGCGAAGCCGCGGCCGCCGCGCTGGAGGCGGCGGGAATGGCGGTTCGGCGATCCTGCGACGGGGCCGAGGGCCTGGCGCTGCTCCGGTCCGCTTCCGTCGATGTGATCCTGACCGGTATCAACATGCGGCGGGTCTGCGGTTTCGGCTTCATCGAGGCGGTGCGGCGCCAGGCCCGCCTGCGCGATATCCCGATCCTCGTCATGGCGGTCTCGGCCACGCCGCAGCTCAAGGCCCGCGCCCGCCATGCCGGGGCGGCGGGATGGCTGCCCCATCCGCCCGATCCGGCGCGGCTGGTCGAGACGGTGCGCACCGTCGCCGCCATCGGCGGCCGTCCCGTCGCATGATTGCGCCACAGGGGGGGCGGGAACACCGGGCCGGAAGGCGTGCCCCACCCGTTGTCCATGGGACGCATCCCCTGCCGGGCTCCATCTGGTTCGGGACGGGGCGATCCTGGGCCGGGGGGACGCCGCGGCCTCGGCAATCCTGCCCGACGCCAAGCGGCTGGCTGAATTGCCGGCCGGCTTCCGGCCATTCATGTCGCCATGGCGAAAGCCCCGCAAGATCAGGGGGCAAGGCATCGTGGCCGCCATCCTGCCGGGCGAATAGCGGGCGGCAAAGCCGATGCGCCCTGCCGGTCCGGGTTCGCCCCGCAGGCCGCGGGGGGCATCGGCGTCTGGGCGGCTGTCGATCCGCGCCGCAACGGGCCCCGACCTCCGTGGCAAGCCCGCCCTGCCGCCGGGGCCGATCGCCTTCCCGCCATGGCGGACTCACTTGCCCGCGAGGCCCTCGTCGTTTAAACAGGCCAGGCGTCGCCCTCTTAGCTCAGCTGGCCAGAGCAACCGCCTTGTAAGCGGTAGGTCGTCCGTTCGAATCGGACAGGGGGCACGCGCGGCGGCTCCTGGCTCCTGGCTCCTGGCTCCTGGCTCCTGGCTCCTGGCTCCTGGCTCCTGGCTCCTGGCTCCTGGCTCCTGGCTCCTGGCTCCTGGCTCCTGGCTCCTGGCTTCAAGCCCGAAGCCTGGTTTCCACGCGCTCGGAACGGTTCGGCAGGGGCATTTCGACAGCCATCCCGAACGCTCCTGCGGTGGCCCTGTCCAGGGGGCAGGAATCGGGGGACAGAAACCCTGCTGCCGCCGGATGGATCGGCTTTACCCTTAAGGCAAGAAGGCCCGCCGGCCCGGCGCGCCCCCTTATTCTTTCTTGCCCAAATATCCTCGGGGGGTCCGGGGGGCAGACAGCCCCCCGGCCTCGGCGAAGATCATTCCATGAAGAAGGCAAAGCGGATCACAAACAGCGCCGCCACGATCCAGGTCGCTGCATGCACCTCACGCGCGCGGCCGGTCGCCAGCTTGATCGCGGCATAGCTCACGAAGCCGAAGGCCAGGCCATTGGCGATGGAATAGGTAAAGGGCATCATCAGCGCCGTCAGCACGGCAGGTGCGCTTTCGGTGACGTCGCTCCACTGGATCTCCTCGAACTCGCGCACCATCAGGCAGGCGACGTAAAGCAGCGCCGGCCCGGTGGCATAGGCAGGCACCGAGCCCGCCAGCGGCGCAAAGAACACCGCCAGCAGGAACAGCCCGGCCACGACCAGCGCGGTCAGCCCGGTGCGCCCGCCCGCCTGCACGCCCGAGGCGCTTTCGACATAGGCGGTGGTCGAGCTGGTGCCCAGCATCGAGCCGGCCAGGATCGCCGTCGAATCCGCCATCAGCGCCCGGCCCAGGTTTTTGTTGGTATGGGTCGGCCCCTCGGTCAGCAGCCCGGCGCGCTTGGCTACGCCGATCAGCGTGCCGGTGGCGTCGAAGACCTCGACCAGCACCATGACCAGAATCACGTGGAAGATGCCGACGGTCAGCGCACCTGCGACGTCGAGCTGCATGAAGGTCGGCATGATCGAGGGCGGCATCGAGATCACCCCGGCAAAGGGGCTGGCGCCGATGGCGATGGAGACGACGGTGATGACCAGGATGCCGATCAGGATCGAGCCGCGCACCTTCAGCGCGTCCAGCGCCGCGATGATGAAGAAGCCGGCGATGGCCAGCAGCGTGCCGGTCTGGGTCAGGTCGCCCAGGCCCACCAGCGTCGCCGGGTTGTCCACCACGATGCCCGAGTTCTTCAGCGCGATCAGTCCCAGGAACATGCCGATGCCGGCCGCGATGGCGCTGCGCATGGATGTCGGGATGCCGGCGATCAGCCAGCGCCGGATGCCCGTCACCGACAGGAACAGGAATATCAGGCCCGAGATGAACACCGCCCCCAGCGCCTGCTGCCAGGTGAACCCCAGCGCGCCGACCACGGTGAAGGCGAAGAAGGCGTTCAGCCCCATGCCCGGCGCCATGCCGATGGGCCAGTTCGCCCAAAGCGCCATGATCGCCGATCCCAGCGCCGCGGCCAGGCAGGTCGCGACGAAGACCGCGTTGCGGTCCATGCCGGTCGAGGACAGGATCTCGGGGTTCACGAAGATGATATAGGCCATGGTCAGGAAGGTGGTGATCCCCGCGATCACCTCCGTCCTGGCGCTGGTGCCATGGGCCGTCAGGCCGAACTGCTTGTCGAGCACGGTTCCTTTCCCTGGACTGATGCTGGCGCCGTTGGCCGTCAGGCCGGATTGCTTGTCTGGCATGATTCCTCCCATTGGCGGTTTGCCCGCCGTGCTGGCCAGATTATGCCCAGGCATCTTCAACGAGAATGCAAGGTATAGCGACAGAGTTTCAACGAGACGTTAACAAACCGCCATTTTCAAGGAAATCTTGGTTCTGTTTATAGAAATTCTCGGGTTGCCTGAAAGCCCGGCAGGGTGATGAGTGCTAGACAGCCAGAAAACAGGAAAGGAAGCAAGCGATGCGATACAGCCGCGACATGATCGGTTATGGCGAGCATGCGCCCGACCCCAAATGGCCGGGCAATGCCCGGATCGCGGTGCAGATCGTCATCAACTACGAGGAAGGCGGCGAGAACAGCATCGAGCATGGCGACGCCGCCTCGGAAGCCTTCCTGTCCGAGATCATCGGCTGCCAGCCCTGGCCCGGCCAGCGCCACTGGAACATGGAATCGATCTATGACTACGGCGCGCGGGCGGGTTTCTGGCGGCTGCATCGCCTGCTCAAGGACGTGCCCGTGACCGTCTATGGCGTCGCGACCGCGCTGGAGCGCGCGCCCGAACAGGTCGCCGCCATGCAGGACGCAGGCTGGGAAATCGCTACCCACGGCCTGAAATGGATCGACTACAAGGACATCCCGCGCGAGGTCGAGGCCGAGCATATCGCCCGCGCCGTCGAACTGCACACCCGCGTCACCGGCGAACGGCCGCGCGGCTTCTACCAGGGCCGCACCTCGATGAACACGGTGGCGCTGGGATGCGAGGAGGGCGGCTTCGAATATCTGGCCGACACCATCGCCGACGACCTGCCCTATTGGCATGTCCATAACGGCAAGCCGCAGCTGATGGTGCCCTATACCATGGACGCCAATGACATGCGGTTTTCCTCGGGCCAGGGCTTCGGCACCGGTGTCGAGTTCTTCGACTACCTGCGCGACAGCTTCGACGTGCTCTATGCCGAGGGCGAGGCCGGTGCGCCGAAGATGATGTCGATCGGGCTGCATTGCCGGCTTGCCGGCCGGCCGGGCCGGGCCATGGCGATCAGGCGCTTCCTGGACCATGCCCGCAGCCACGAGGGGGTCTGGTTCGCCACCCGGCTCGACATCGCCCGCCACTGGGCGCGGACGCATCCCTTCCAGCCCCGAGAGCGCCCCTCGCAGATGGAGCGCGCGGCGTTCGTCGAGAAGTTCGGCGGTATCTACGAGCATTCGCCCTGGATCGCCGAGCGGGTCTGGGAAGGCGAGATGGGCGCCATCCACGACACCCCGGCCGGGCTGGCGGCGCGCATGGCGCAGGTGTTCCGCAGCGCCTCGGACGAGGAGCGGCTGCGCGTGCTGCTGGCGCACCCGGACCTGGCCGGCAAGCTGGCCGCGGCCAAGCGTCTGACCGCCGACAGCACCGCCGAACAGGCCAGCGCCGGGCTCGACAGCCTGACCGATGCCGAGCGTGCCGAATTCGACCGGCTGAACACGGCCTATATGGAAAAGCACGGCTTTCCCTTCATCATCGCCGTGCGCGACCACGACAAGCCGGGGATCATGGCCGCCATGCGCCGGCGCATCGACAACGACACCCCGACCGAGCGGGCCGAGGCCGAACGCCAGGTCAGCCGCATCGGCGCGCTGCGCCTGCAGCAGATCCTGGGCAGCAACTGAGCCCCGCCCCGCCCGCCGCCATGGCGGGCCGGAATCGCCACAGACGGACCGGGGCAAAGCGATCCCGGCGCAACGGAGACCTGACATGACCGCCAAGACCCCGACCTATGCCGGGCCCTTCGCCGGCCTGCCGCCGCAGACCGACCTGTCCACCGATACCGCCGTCTTCACCGATGCCTATGCGGTCATCCCCGCCAGCACGATGCGCGACATCGTCACCAGCTTCCTGCCGGGCTGGACGGGCATGCGGATGTGGATGATCGCCCGCCCGCTCTCGGGCTTTGCCGAGACCTTCAGCCAGTATATCGTCGAATTGCAGCCGCAGGGTGGCTCGGACCGGCCCGAGGACGATGCGGGCGTGCAGGCGGCGATCTTCGTCACCGAGGGCGCGCTGACCCTGACCATCGACGGCCGGACGCATGAGCTGGAGCCCGGCGGCTTCGCCTATATCCCGGCCGGCATGGCCTGGTCGGTCCGGAACGGCGATGCGACCGCGCGCTTTCACTGGTGGCGCAAGCGCTGGCAGGCGGTGGAGGGGCTGGAAAAGCCCGAGGTGATCGTCGCCAACGAGCGCGACATTGCCCCGGTCCCGATGCCCGACACCAATGACAGCTGGGCCACCACCCGTTTCATGGATCCGGCGGACCTGCGCCACGACATGCATATCACCATCGTGACCTTCAAGCCGGGCGGCTCGATCCCCTTCGCCGAGACGCATGTCATGGAGCACGGGCTGTTCGTGATCGAGGGCAAGGCGGTCTATCGGCTGAACCGCGACTGGGTCGAGGTGGGACCGGGCGATTTCATGTGGCTGCGCGCCTTTTGCCCGCAATGCTGCTATGCCGGCGGGCCGGGGAATTTCCGCTACCTGCTCTACAAGGACGTGAACCGGCACGCGCCGATCTGGAAGTAGGGGGCTCTGCCCCCAGCCGCTGCGCGGCTTCCCCCGGGGTATTGGGAGAACAGAGAAAGCCGGTCAGCGGGCGCGGCGGAAGGTCAGGTTGATGCGGGTGGCGCCGGTCAGCGGATGCTCGCCCCGTTTCAGCGTCAGGATGCCGTGCCAGGCCAGCCGCGCCGGGCCGCCCCAGACGACCACGTCGCCATGTTCCAGCGCGTGTTTCTTTACCGGGTCGCCGCGCTGGGGGCCGCCGAACTGGAAGGTCGCGGGCAGGCCCAGCGAGACCGAGACGATGGGCGCGTCGAGATCCGCCTCGTCCCGGTCCTGGTGCAGGCCCATCTTGACGCCCGGCACGTAGCGGTTGACCAGGCAGGCATCGGGCCGGAAGCCGGGAAAGCCGGCATGTGCGGCCGCCTCCTGCGCCAGCCGCAGGAAACCTGCGGGCATTTCGGGCCAGGGCCGGCCGGTCAGCGGGTCGTCCGGCTCGTAGCGGTAGCCGTGCCGGTCGCTGACCCAGCCGAGCGCGCCGCAATTCGTCATCTCGACGCCGATCTGCCGGCCGCCCGGCGTCTGCATGTGCCGGAAGGGCGAGATGCCGGCGATATGCGCGACATCCGCGAGGATGGCGGGATCGAGCGCGAAGCCGCGCAGGATCATGGCGCCGGGGCCGATAGGGTCGTCGCGGCGGGTTCCGAACAGGTCTGTCTTCATGCGGCCCTCCCACGGGATTGTCATGTGCTGCGGCTTGACCTGGGGCCTGGACGATGGCTTTCAGGTGGGGTCACAGCAAAGGATTCCTGCCATGCGCCGTCCCCTTGCCGCAATCGCTCTGACGCTGCTTTGCGCCCTGCCCCTGGGGCCGGTTCAGGCGCAGGATCACGGCGGGCCTGAGGTCGCGGCGATCAAGGAAGCGGTGTTCAACGGCCCCGGCCTGCCGGTGATGGGCAACCCGCAAGGCGATACGGTGCTGGTCGAGTTCTCGGATTACAATTGCGGCTTTTGCCGCAAGAGCGCGCCGGAGGTGGCGGCGCTGCTGCAATCGGATTCCGGCGTGCGGCTGGTGGTGCATGAGATCCCGATCTTCGGCGCGGGCTCGCGCTATGCCGCCGAGGCGGCGCTGGCCGCGCAGGCGCAGGGCAAGTATCCCGAGTTTCACCGGGCACTGATGGCGATGCGCGGCAAGGCCGAGGAGGCCTCGGTGCTGCGCGTCGCCCGCGAGGTCGGGCTGGACGTGGCGCGGCTGCAGCGCGACATGCAGGCGCCCGAGATCACGCAGAGGATCGAGCGCTCGCTGGAACTGGCCGACGAGATCGGGCTGGTCGGCACGCCCAGCTTCATCGCCGGCGAGCGGGCGATCTTCGGCTATCTGGCCAAGGACGACCTGGCCGAACTGGTGGCCGAGGCGCGCGGCGCGCGATAGCGCGCGCCTTTCGCCCTCAGGTGCGGATGTCGACGCCCAGATGCTTGGCGACGGTGAAGATGTCCTTGTCGCCGCGGCCCGACAGGTTCACCACCATGATATGGTCGCGCGGCAGCTCGGGCGCGATCTTGACGACATGGGCGAGCGCATGGCTGGGCTCCAGCGCCGGGATGATGCCTTCGAGCCGGCACAGGGCCTGGAAGGCCGCCAGCGCCTCGTCATCGGTCACGCTGACATATTCGGCCCGGCCCTGTTCCTTGAGCCAGGCATGTTCCGGGCCGATGCCGGGATAGTCGAGCCCGGCGCTGATCGAGTGGCCTTCAAGGATCTGGCCCTCGTCGTCCTGCAAGAGATAGGTGCGGTTGCCGTGCAGCACGCCGGGGCGGCCGCCGGTCAGGCTGGCGCAATGCTGCATGCGCGCGTCGACGCCCTTGCCGCCGGCCTCGACGCCGATGATGCGCACCGAGGGATCGTCGAGGAAGGGGTGGAACAGGCCCATGGCGTTCGAGCCGCCGCCGATCGCCGCGACCACGCTGTCGGGCAGGCGGCCCTCGCCCTCCTGCTCGGCCAGCTGCCAGCGGGTCTCGCGGCCGATGATGCATTGGAAGTCGCGCACCATGGCCGGGTAGGGATGCGGGCCGGCCACCGTGCCGATGCAATAGAAGGTGTCGCGCACATTGGTCACCCAGTCGCGCAGCGCGTCGTTCATCGCGTCCTTGAGCGTGCCGCGGCCAGAAGTGACCGGCACCACCTCGGCGCCCAGGAGCCGCATGCGGAACACGTTCGGCGCCTGGCGTTCGACGTCATGGGCGCCCATGTAGACGATGCATTTCAGCCCGAAGCGGGCGCAGACCGTCGCCGTCGCCACGCCGTGCTGCCCGGCGCCGGTCTCGGCGATGATCCGGGTCTTGCCCATGCGGCGCGCCAGCAGGATCTGGCCCAGCACGTTGTTGATCTTGTGGCTGCCGGTGTGGTTCAGCTCTTCGCGTTTCAGGTAGATCTTCGCGCCGCCCAGTTCCTCGGTCAGGCGGGGCGCGAAATAGAGCGGGCTGGGGCGGCCGACGTAATGCTTCCACAGATCGTCCATCTCGGCCCAGAAGCTCGGGTCGTCCTTGGCGCGGTCGTATTCCGCCTGGAGGTCGAGGATCAGTGGCATCAAGGTCTCGCTGACGAAGCGGCCGCCGAAGATGCCGAAGCGGCCCTGTTCGTCCGGGCCGGTCATGAAGCTGTTGATGAGGTCTTCGGCCATGGCTCTCCTCGCGGCGCGGTCGGAATGGGTATTTGGGAAACGGTGAAAGCCCGTCAGAGGGTTTTCTTATATCCGATATGGGAGGGGGTAAAGCCGAGCCTGTCGTAGAAGCGATGCGCGTCGCTGCGGCTGCGGTTGGTGGTGAATTGCAAGAGCCGGCAGCCGGCGGCGCGGGCGCGGGTCTCGGCATCGCCGATCAGCGCCGCGCCGACGCCCCGGCCGCGCAGGTCGGGGCGGACGCGCACGCCCTCGATCTGGGCGCGGCGGGCGGCCTGGAGCGACAGGCCGGAGATGAAGGTGATCTGGTAGCAGGCGACCACCTGCCCGTCGAGCACGCCGACGATCAGCCGGTTCGCGGCCTCGGCCTGCATGGCATCCCAGGCGGCGAGATAGGGGGCGAGGTCGTCGCCCTCGCGCGTCTGGCCCAGCATGTCGTCGCGCAGGAGCGCAAGGATGGCGGGAACCTCGTCGCGCCGCGCCTCGCGGAAGGCGACGGCGGCGGTCACAGGATCGGCGCCGTGGCGCGGGCGATGAAGCGGCGGATGCGCTCGGGATCCTTGAGGCCCGGCGCGCTTTCGACGCCGGAGGAGACATCGACGCCCGGCGCGCGGGTCAGGCGGATCGCCTCGGCCACGTTTTCGGGCGTCAGGCCGCCGGCCAGCAGCCAGGGCTTGAGGATCTGCCGCCCGGCCAGCAGCCGCCAGTCGAAGGCCAGGCCGTTGCCGCCAGGCAGGGGCGCGTCCTTGGGCGGCTTGGCGTCGATCAGCAGCATGTCGGCCACCAGGCCGTAGTCCCAGAGCTGATCGAGATCCTGCGGATCGGCCACGCCCACCGCCTTCATCACCGGCAGGCCGCTGCGTGCCTTGATCTCGGTCACGCGGGCCGGCGTCTCGGTGCCGTGCAACTGGATCAGGTCCAGGGGCACGCGGGCGAGCACCGCGTCCAGCGCCGCGTCGTCAGGGTCCACGAACAGCCCGACCTTGGCCACGCCCAGCGGCACTTGCGCGGCAAGCTCAGCCGCCGTTTCGGGGGCCAGATGGCGCGGGGACTTGGGGAAGAAGACGAAGCCGACATAGCGCGCCCCGGCCTCGACGGCCGCGGCAAGGCCGGCGGCCTCGGTCAGGCCGCAGATCTTGACGGAGACGGCCATGGTTCAGCGCGGTGCCGGCAGGGTCGAGCCGGAACCTGCCGGCGCGGCCGGCTTGCGGGCGGGATCGTCCAGGATCGCCAGCACCTCGTCGCGCGGCGCGGCATGGGTGCGGCGCAGGTCGCCGACCTCGCGCTGCAACTGCGCCAGGTCATGCGCGCGGCGGCTGGATTCGGCGCGCAGATGCGATTCGCGCAGCCATTCCCAGACCAGCCCGACCAGCACGCCGAAGACCATGGCCAGGAAGAGCGCCACGAAGGCCGGCATGGTCAGCGACCAGCGCCCGCCGGCGAATTGCGCCAAGGCCTCGGGCACCAGGCTGACGGTGACGGGCTGGCGATTCGCTGCCGCCAGCAGCATCAGCACGATGGCCAGAATGACAAGGAAGAAGACCCGGATCGTGCGCATCGCTGAACCCCGCAAAGATTGACGCCGGCAATCTGGCCTATTCGGCGAGGCCGTTCAACCGTTCGCGCAGCAGCTTGCCGGTCTTGAAGAAGGGCACATGCTTTTCGTCCACGCTGACGGTTTCGCCGGTGCGCGGGTTGCGGCCCTGGCGCGCGTCGCGTTTCTTCACCGAGAAGGCGCCGAAGCCGCGCAACTCGACCCGGTCGCCCCGTGCCATGGCGTCGATGATCTCCTCGAACACGGTGTTCACGATCCGCTCGACATCGCGCTGGAACAGATGCGGGTTTTCCTCGGAGATTTTCTGGATCAGTTCGGATCGGATCATTGCGGTTCCTGAATCTGGTGTTCCAACAATTCCTGTCGCCCGATCATAGGGCTGGCGGCGCGGCATTCAACGACAGAACGCATGGTGCGCGGTTTGGTTGCCGTGCTTTTCAAGACTTTATGGTTCAATCGGCGGCGATCCGCAATGAAAAGCGCCCCCGGACGGGCCGGGGGCGCAAAGTTCAGCCTATGGTTGGCTCAGCTGCGGCCCTTGAGCGCGGCGCCCAGGATGTCGCCCAGCGAGGCGCCCGAATCCGAGCTGCCATACTGTTCGACCGCTTCCTTCTCTTCGGCGATCTCGCGCGCCTTGATCGACAGGCCCAGGCGGCGGGTCTTGGTGTCGATGTTGGTGACGCGGACATCGACATGATCGCCGACCTGGAAGCGCTCGGGGCGCTGGTCCTGACGGTCGCGGGCCAGGTCCGAACGACGGATGAAGGACTTCATGCCGTTGTATTCGACCTCGATGCCGCCATCCTCGATCGCCGTCACGGTGACGGTGATGACCGAGCCGCGCTTGACGCCCTCGACGGCCTCGGCCATCGCGTCGTTTTCAAGCGCCTTGATCGAGAGCGAGATGCGCTCCTTCTCGATGTCGACTTCCTGGACCACGGCTTTCACCACGTCGCCCTTGCGGAAGTCCTGGATGGCTTCCTCGCCGCGGGTATCCCAGCTGATGTCCGACAGGTGGACCATGCCGTCGATATCGCCTTCCAGGCCGACGAACAGACCGAATTCGGTGATGTTCTTGACCTCGCCCTCGATGACGGTGCCGACGGGATGGGTCTCGGCAAAGACTTCCCACGGGTTGCGCATGGTCTGCTTGAGACCCAGCGAAACGCGGCGCTTGGCTTCGTCGATCTCCAGCACCATGACGTCGACTTCCTGCGAGGTCGAGACGATCTTGCCGGGATGGACGTTCTTCTTGGTCCAGCTCATTTCCGAGACGTGGACCAGGCCCTCGACGCCGGCTTCCAGCTCCACGAAGGCGCCGTAATCGGTGATGTTGGTCACGCGGCCGGTATGGACCGAGCCGATCGGGAACTTGTCGGCCACGGTATCCCACGGGTCGGCCTGAAGCTGCTTCATGCCCAGGCTGATGCGGTGGGTGTCCTTGTTGATCTTGACGACCTGGACCTTGACGGTCTCGCCGATCGACAGGATCTCGGACGGGTGGTTGACGCGGCGCCAGGCCATGTCGGTGACGTGCAGCAACCCGTCAACACCGCCCAGATCGACGAAGGCGCCGTATTCGGTGATGTTCTTGACCACGCCCTCGACGGTCTGGCCTTCCGACAGGTTGGCGATGACCTCGGCGCGCTGCTCGGCGCGGCTCTCTTCCAGGATGGCGCGGCGCGACACGACGATATTGCCGCGGCGGCGATCCATCTTCAGGATCTGGAAGGGCTGTTTCAGGCCCATCAGCGGGCCGGCGTCGCGCACCGGGCGCACATCGACCTGCGAACCGGGCAGGAAGGCCACGGCGCCGCCCAGGTCGACGGTGAAGCCGCCCTTGACGCGGCCGAAGATGGCGCCTTCGACGCGCTCTTCCGCGGCATAGGCTTTCTCCAGGCGGTCCCATGCCTCTTCGCGGCGGGCCTTCTCGCGCGAGATCGAGGCTTCGCCGCGGGCGTTCTCGACGCGGTCCAGATAGACCTCGACCTCATCGCCGACCGCGATGGCGGGGGCTTCGCCGGGATTGGCAAATTCTTTCAGATCGACGCGGCCTTCCATCTTGTAGCCGACGTCGATGATGGCCTGGCCCGCCTCGATGGCGATGACCTTGCCCTTGACGACCGAGCCCTCTTCGGGCGTGTCGATGGCGAGGCTTTCGTTCAGGAGGGCCTCGAATTCCTCCATGGTCGCTTTAGCGCACATATAGATCCAGTTTCCTTTTCGATCATTGCTGGCCATGCGGTTGGCTCCGCCGGTCTTTTTGTAGATGCCGGGATAAGCGCAAAGGGTCGCGGCATGCGCCCGACCCTGTTGAAGCGGCCTGTTCTGGCCCCATCGCTTACCTTGACGGGCGGGATATAACGCTCATCGGCCGTCCTGGCAAGCGCCGAGGCCCGGCAGATGCGCGCAAATCTCGCGCCCGAGCAGTTCCAGCAGATCCGCGGCGGGCATGGCGCGCGCGCGCGGCGCCTGGGTTCCCGCCCATTGCGCCGCGTAGTCCGAGCCGCCCGCCGCCGCATGCAGCCGCTTGGCCGCGTCATAGGTGATGGGGTAATCCGGCAGCGGCGGGGCCTCGGGTGCCGCGCCAAGCGCGGTCAGCCGGTTGGCAAGCCCGCGCGCCGGACGGCCCGAGATGGCGCGGGTCATCACCGTGTCGCCGGGCTGCGCGCCGGCCAGCCGGCTGCGATAGGCCTCGCTGGCGGCCGATTCCGGGCAGGCGACGAAGGCGGTGCCCATCTGCACCGCCGCCGCCCCGGCGACAAGGTGGCGCGCCGCATCGGCGCCGTCCATGATGCCCCCGGCCGCGATCACCGGCAGGCCCAGGTCCAGCAGTTCGGCCAGCAGCGCCGCGGTCGGCAGGCATTCGTCGGGGCCGTCGGGGTCGAAGATGCCGCGGTGGCCGCCGGCCTCGTGGCCCTGGGCCACGATCAGGTCGAGCCCCGCGTCGCGGATCGCCAGCGCCTCGGCCCGCGAGGTCGCGGTGGCGGCCAGGGTCGCGCCCATGTCGCGCAGGGCGGCGATGCGCTCGGCCGAAGGCAGGCCGAAATGAAAGCTGACCAGCGCCGGGCGCGCCGCAAGCACCGCGCGCAGCATCTCGTCATCGGCGACAAAGCTGCGATAGACCTCTGCGATGCCGGTCGGAGGCTCGGCCCCGGCGCGGCGGAACTCGGGCGCGAGATAGTCGAGCCAGGCCATTTCCCGCGCGGGATCGGCCTGGGCGGGGCGGTGGCAGAACAGGTTGACGCCATAGCGGTCCGAGCCCAGCCGCGCGCGCGTCTCGGCCATCATCGCGGCGGCCTGCGCGGCATCGGCGGCGCCCAGCCCCAGCGAGCCGAGGCCCCCCGCCAGGCTGACCTCGGCGGCAAGATGCGGCGTCGCGGTGCCGGCCATCGGCGCCTGGATCACCGGCACGCCCAGGTCGGTCAGCTGGAAACGCGGGCTCATGCGCCGGCCTCCCTGGCGCAGGCGATGGCGCGGGCCACGGCCTCGTCGATGGTCATTGCGCTGGTATCCAGCAGCAGCGCGTCATCGGCCGGGCGCATCGGCGCCACGGCGCGGGCGGCGTCGCGGGCGTCGCGCTCGCGCAATTCGGCCAGGATCCGCGCCTCGTCGGCGCCCAGTTCCAGCGCCCGGCGGCGGGCGCGGATCTCGTCGCTGGCGGTGACATAGAGCTTCAGTTCGGCCTCGGGGCAGATCACCGTGCCGATGTCGCGCCCGTCCAGCACCGCGCCTGGCTCGGTGCGGGCGAAGCGGCGCTGGAACTCGACCAGCGCGGCGCGCACCTCGGGGATGGCGGCGACGCGGCTGGCGGCCTGCCCGGCCTCGGCGCTGCGCAGGTCGGGGCGGGCCAGATCCGCGGGGGCAAGCGCGCGCGCCGCGGCGACGGGGTCGCCGCCCTTGGCGCCCACGGCGCGGTAAAGCAGCCCGGTGTCGAGATGGGCAAAGCCGAAATGCCCGGCAAGCGCGCGGGCGATGGTTCCCTTGCCCGATGCGGCGGGTCCGTCGATGGCGATGGTGAAGGGCATGGGGCCTCGGACTTTTTTGGGGGGAGGGCGGTCCCGGCATCGCCCGTGCCCGGCCAAATGCCGGCCGGCCCGGTTTCAGATCCGGGCCGCAACCTTGCAAGGGCCGCCAGGGACATCCGCCGGACGGCTGCCCGTCCGCGACTGGATCATGGTGCCGGTTGCACCCGGCCTTGCCATGCGTTGCCTGCTGCCTGCGCCTTTGTCAATATCCGGGGCCGGAAAGCGCCGGCGGCCGGCGCCGGCGGTCAAGGCCGCGCGGCAGGCAGGACCAGTTCGGCCCGCTCGCCCCCGCCTTCGCGGGCGGCGAGGCGCAGCTCTCCGCCCATCGCCTCGACGGCGGCCGCGACGATGGAAAGGCCCAGCCCGCTGCCGCTGCCCGAGGGGCTGGCCGAACCGCGATAGAACCGCTCGGTGACATGGGGGCGGTCGGCCTCACTGATGCCGGGACCGCGGTCCAGCACGCTGAAGCGGACTGTTTCCTGGTCGCGGGTCAGCCGGGCCTCGACGCCGGCGCCCGAAGGCGAGGCGAGGATCGCGTTTTCCAACAGGTTGCGCAGCGCCGGTGCCAGCAGGGCGGCCTGCGGGCTGCGCCATTCGGCCGCGCCCGTTTCCAGGTGCAGCGCGACGCCGCGCACCTGCGCCAGCCCGGCGAGTTCGTCGGCCACCTCGGCAAGGATGCGCGCACCGTCCTGCGCGGGGGTCTGCGCCGCGTCGATGGCGTTTTCGGCCGCAGTCATGTCCAGAAGCTGGCGCACCATGCGGTCGGTGCGGTCCACGCCCCGCGCGATCTGCGCCAGCGCCCGCTCGCGCGTCGCGGCATCGGGGGCCAGCGTCGCGACCTGCGCCTGGGTCTTCAGTCCGGCCAGCGGCGTCTTCAGCTCATGCGCGGCGAAGGCGGTAAAGCTGCGCTCGCGCTCACGCAAGCCTTCGACGCGGTGGAAGAGGCCGTTCAGCGCCTCGATCATGGGGCGCAGTTCCGAAGGCGCGCCGTTCTCTGGCAGGGGACCGAGATCGGTGGCCGGGCGGTGGGCCAGCGTCCGCGCCAGCCGGTCCAGCGGCGCCAGCCCGCCGCGCACCGAGAGCCAGATCAGCGCCGCCAGCAGCGGCAGGATCAGCATCGCCGGGGTCAGAAGCCCCATCACCACGCCATGCACCAGCCGGTCGCGCATGGAACGCGCATCGCCGACCATGACGCGGATGCCCAGCTCCGCATCGATATGGGTATAGACGCGCCAGACCTCGCCATCGACCTCGCGCTCGCTGAAGCCTTCCTGCTCGGCCAGCTGGCCCGAGGGCGCGCCGTCGGATTCGCTTTTCAACTGGCCGTCGAAGCCCCAGACCTGGCAGATCAGCTGGCGGGCGTAGTCGTGCCGGCCCATGTCGGACAGGGCCGGCGCCTTGTCGACCAGCATCGCCGCATCCGGTCCGGGCATGCCGCCGTTGCGGCGGATCAGCGAGGCCACCATCTGCGCCGATTCCTGCAGCCGCCGGTCCAGCACATGGCCGACCTCGGTGCGGGTCGAGTGCTGGATCCAGGCCAAGGCGGACAGCCAGATGACGCCGGTCGCGGCCAGCAGGATGATGAACAGCCGCTTGCGGATCGAGGTCATCCCTTTCTCCCGTTCTCGGCGGGTTTCCCCAGCCGGTAGCCGGCGCCGCGCACCGTCTCGATGAAGGTCGCGCCAAGCTTCGCGCGGAGCTTGTGGATATGGACCTCGACCGTGTTGCTCTCGACCTCTCCCTGCCAGCCATAGAGCCGCTCTTCCAGGACGGGCTTGGCCAGGATGGCGCCGGGATGTTCGATCAAGGCCTGGAGGATGGCGAATTCCCGGCGCGAGAACGGAATATCGTCGCCGTTCCGCCTGCCGCGCATGGTCGCCGGGTCGAGTTCCAGGCCATTCCACGCGATCACGGCCGAGGCCCGGCCTTCCTGGCGGCGCAGCATGGCGCGCAGCCGGGCGGCAAGTTCCGCAAGGTCGAAGGGCTTGCCCAGGTAATCGTCGGCGCCGGCATCGAGACCGCACACCCTGTCGCGCACCTGATCGCGTGCGGTCAGCAGAAGGACCGGGATTCGCGATCCCCTGCTGCGCAGTTCCGCCAGCAGGTCCAGGCCCGAACCGTCGGGCAGCATGATGTCCAGGACCATGCCCACGAAGCCGCCGCCTTCCAGCGCGGCGCGGGCATCGGCCAGGGTGCCGACGCTATCGGCCGTGAACCCCGACAGGCCTAATCCGACGCCGAGGCCGTCGGACAGGACCGGATCGTCCTCGACAATCAGCAGGCGCATGCGCGTTTCCCCGTAGTTCCTGATGATCACGTTATCGTCGACGGACCTTAAGCTGGGCTTAAGGTGGCGTCTTTAGCCAGTCCCCATGATGACGAGATTGTTCCCTGCCCCTATCGCGGCGCTGCTGTCGCTGCTGATCGCGGCCCTTGTGGTGACCTGGGCCTCTGCCCAGACCCATGAGCCGCCCCTGCAACCGCAGGACGCTTTCGCCCTGACCGTCAGCCGGGACGAGGACGGCGCGCTGGTGCTGAACTGGCGCATCGCCGAAGGATATTATCTCTATCGCAGCACCTTCGCGGCGGAAGCCGACGGGCAGAGCCGGCCGTTGTCCCTGCCCGAGGGCGAGAGCTACGAGGATCCCTATTTCGGCGAAGGCCAGATCTATCGCGGCGAGGTCGCGGCACGGCTGGAGAACGCCGGTCGCCCCGTCACCCTGCACTGGCAGGGCTGCCAGCAGGACGGCATCTGCTATGCGCCGCAAAGCGTAAGGCTGGATGGCGATGGCACGTTGCTGGCGGATGCTCCCAAGCAGGAAGGCTCCGCCGGCGGCTCGGGCTGGAGCCCGCAGCCCGCAGATCCCGCGGCGGTTTCCGGTGCCGGACTGACCTTGGCCCAGGACCAGGGGCTGGTGCAGGGTCTGGCCGCGCGCGGGGGCGGGGCGCTGGTGATTGCCGGTTTCCTCGGCTTCGGGCTGCTGCTGGCCTTCACGCCCTGCGTGTTTCCGATGTTCCCCATCGTCGCGGGCATGCTGGCCGGGCAGGGCGAGAGGCTGACCGCGCGGCGCGGGCTTTTGCTGGCCAGCGCCTATGTGCTGGCGATGGCGTCGGCCTTCGGGCTGCTGGGCGTAGCGGCGGCATGGTCGGGGGCGAATCTGCAAATGGTGCTGCAATCGCCCGCCGCCATCGCGGTCGCCGCGGTGCTTTTCGTGGCGCTGGCGCTGTCGATGTTCGGCTTCTACGAACTGCAAATGCCGCAGGCGCTGCAAACCCGGCTTGGGCGTGTCGGCGGCCGGCGCGGTTCGGTCGGCGGCGCGCTGGTGCTCGGCGTCACCTCGGCGCTGATCGTCGGGCCTTGCGTGACCGCGCCGCTGGCCGGGGCGCTGCTCTACACCGCGCAGACCGGCGAGGTGATGCTGGGGGCCGCGGCGCTGTTTGCATTGGGGCTGGGGCAGGGGCTGCCGCTGCTGGCCATCGGGCTTTTCGGCCCGCGCATCCTGCCTCGCAGCGGCGGCTGGACGCAGGGTGCCAAGCGCGCCTTCGGGGTGATCTTCCTGGGCTTCGCGATCTGGCTGGCGGGGCGCGTGCTGCCGGGGCCGGTCACGCTGGCGCTCTGGGCGGCGCTGCTGGTCGGGACGGCGGTGTTCCTGGGCGCGCTGGACCGGCCGGAAGGTGACGCGACGCGAGGCCGCCGGCTTGGGGCGGCGCTTGGCATCCTGCTGCTGTTCGCAGGGCTGATGCAAGGATTCGGGGCGGCGCTGGGGGCGGATGATCCGCTGCGGCCGCTGGCGCCGCTTGCGGGTCGCGCGGTGCCGGCGCCGACCGAGACGCAATTTGCCGAGGTCGCCACGCGGGCCGAACTGGAACAGGCCCTGGCCTCGGCCGACGGCCGGCCGGCACTGGTCTATGTCACCGCCGACTGGTGCGTGACCTGCCGCGCCATCGAACGCGGGCCCCTGGCCGACCCTGCCGTCCACGCCGCGCTCGCGGGCCTGGCGGGGATCAAGGTCGATGTCAGCGCCTTCAACACCGAGGCGCAGGCGCTGATGCAGGATCTGGCCGCCGCCGGGCCGCCGACGATGGTCTTTCTGGATGCGGCCCGCGCCGAGGCGCCAGGCAGCCGGCTGGTCGGCGAGATGGACAGCGCCGCGCTGCTGGCCTCGATCGCGAAGGTGGTGCCGTGACGGCGATCTCGATCGGCCCGCTGGTCTTCGACGGCGCGCGTTTCGCGGCGGTCGTGGCGCTGCTGCTGTTCTTCCTGGTGGTCGAGATCGCGGCGCGGCTGCAAAAAGGCGACGCGGGCCGATGGGCCGGCATTGCCGTGCTGGCCTGGACCCTTGGCGCGCGCACGGGCTTCGTCATCGCCAACTGGTCTGCCTTCACCCCCCATCCGCTGGACGCGCTGAAGCTCTGGCAGGGCGGTTTCCTGCCCGCTGCCGGCTGGGCCGGGGGCATCGCCGTCCTGTTGCTGGCGCTGCTGCGCCGGGCGCGGGGGGCAGCCCTGCCGCTGGTCCTGGGCGGCGCGGTGGCGCTGGCCGGGCATCAGGCCGTCATCGCCGCGCTGCCGCCGCGCCCCTCGGTCATCCTGCCGGACCTGCAACTGATCGCGCTGGACGGACGCGGGGTGCAACTGGGCGGGCGCGGCTGGCCCGTGGTGCTGAACCTCTGGGCGACCTGGTGCCCGCCCTGCCGGCGCGAGATGCCGATGATGACCGACCTGGCCGCGAATACGCCCGGCGTCGAGTTCGTCTTTGCCAACCAGGGCGAGGAAGCGGCCCGGATCATGGCCTTCCTGCGAGACGAAAAGCTGCCCCGCGAAGGCATGATCCGCGATCCGCATGGCCGGCTGATGGGGGCGCTTGGTGCGATCGGCCTGCCCTCGACGCTGGTCTTCGACGCCAAGGGCCGGCTGGTCGCGGCGCAGACGGGCGAGATTTCGCGCGCCGCCCTGGCCCGGATGATCGCGCAAGCGACAGGAGAATGACCATGAGCCCGATACGAACCGCATTGGCGGGCGCAACGCTGCCGGCACCGGCGGCCTGCGCCTCGACCGGACCCGCGGCCCCCGCCGATCCGCCGCCGCCCGCCATCCGCCCCGAAGTGGCGGCCATGTATGGCGCTGTCGAGGATAATGGCCATCAAATCCCCGCCGTCTCGCCGCGACTGCTCACCGAGGACATGGCCCGGAAACTGGTGGATTACTGGAGCGACGAGAAGCCCGGCACGATCATCGTCGATCCCCATGCCCGCACCCTTTATCAGGTCCGGCCCGGCAGCAAGGCGATGCGCTATGCCGTCGCCGTGGATGCGGCCGGCCACGGCTTCACCGGCGAGGCGCTTATCCCCTATCAGCGCGACTGGCCAAGCTGGAAGCCCGCCGACAACATGATCGCGACCCAACCGGAGCTTTATGGTCCGGTGGAAAAGGGCCTGGAGGGCGGCATCGGCAACCCGATGGGCGCCCGCGCGCTTTATCTGCACAATGGCCGGGGCGACTCCTATTGCCGCATCCACGGCACCATGGACCCGGCCTCGATCGGGCAGGCGACCTCGGCGGGCTGCATCCGGCTGTTCGACCAGGACATCATCCGCCTGGCCGAACAGACCGGCAGCATGACGAAGGTGATCGTGCTGACCCGCGCCGAATCCGGCAAGGGCACCATGCCGTCCGGCCAGCCTTTGCCTGCGCCGCAGGATGCGCTGGCTGCCGGCCGCGAGCAGACAGGAGGAACGACATGAGCATCACCCGACGCGACATCCTTGCCGGCACCGCGGGGGCAGGGCTGGCAGGCATCCTGGGCGGAACGGTCCTGCTGGGCAGGGGCGGGAATACGGCAAGCGATACGGCCGGAGCCGGTATCGACGACGTGCTGCACGATCCCGACAATCCCGCCCTGGGCAATCCCGAGGGGGCGCTGACCATCGTCGAATATTTCGACTACCAATGCCCCTATTGCAAGATGGGCCATGCCATGCTGACCGATATGGTCGGAAAGGACGGCGATATCCGGCTGGTGATGAAGGACTGGCCGATCTTCGGCGCGCCCTCGGTCCTGGCCAGCCAGCTGGTTCTCGGGGCGGCGTCGATGGGCCGCTATGCGCAGGCCCATGCGGCGCTGATGGTGACCGAGGCCAGGCTTTCCGAGGACCAGATCCGGCAGGTGCTGGGGGATGGCGGCATCGACACCGGGGCGGCGCTGGCCGCCTATCGCGCCGAACGCGACAAGTGGGACGGGCTACTGTCGCGCAACGCGGCGCAGGCCGCGGAACTGGGCCTGCGCGGCACGCCGGCCTTCATCATCGGCGCCAGGATCTATCCCGGCGCGCTGGACGAGACCCGCCTGCGCAGCGCCATCGCCGCAGCGCGGCAGATGTCCTGAGCGAGATGGTCTAGAAAGGGCGGGAATCCCGCCGACATCGCCTTGCGGCGCCGCCGTCGGGCCTCGATACCTGAAGGAGAGATCATGCACCGTCGAAGCCTTGTCCTTGCGGGGGCCAGCCTGCTGTCGCTGCCGATCCTGGGCCAAACCGCCCAAGCGCAGGAACGCGACAACCCCATGCCCGACGACTTGCGCCAATCGCTGGAACGCGATCCCACGGCCCCGGTCCTGGGCAACCCGCGGGGCGACATCACCCTGACCGAGTTCTTCGACTATAACTGCCCGTTCTGCCGCAAGATGGTCGAGCCGATGCACCGGCTGATCACCTCGGACAAGAACCTGCGGGTGGTGTTCCGGGAATGGCCGGTCTTCGGCGAGGATTCGGATTTCGCGGCGCGGGCCTCGCTGGCCTCGCTGCAACAGGGCAAATACTGGCAGTTCCACACCACGCTGTTCCGCACCAAGGGCCGGGTGACCGAGGCCGCCACGATGCGCGCCGCCCGCGACATCGGCCTGGACATCGCCCGGCTGGAGCGCGACATGGCCGCCGAGCCGGTCGAGCGCCACATTTCCATGAGCCACATGCTGGCCGAGCATATGGGGTTGATGGGCACCCCCAGCTTCATCGCGGGCGACGAGGGCGCGTTCGGCGAATACAGCCTCGAGGATCTGCGCGGCCTGGTCCGGCGTGCGCGAGAGACGATGGGTTGAGCAAGGGGACAACGGCTGCCGGCAGGCCGTCGCCTGCATGGTGCCGGACCCCGAGACGCGGCGCGGCAGGTTCAGCCGCAGGCCCGTTGTCGTGATGGCGGGCTGCCCCCCGACCGGTCCCCGCTCAGCCGCGCACCCTTGTCGACTTGGGATCGTAGAGGGGGACGAGGCTGGGCCCGGCGGGCACGATGCGGCCGGCCACGTCGATGGCATAGTCCGATGCCAGGATCTCGGCCGCGGTCTCGTCGGTCCGGCAGGGGACGTAACCCAGCCCGACCGCGGCGCCGAGGGCGTGGCCGTAATTGCCCGAGGTCAGATGGCCCACGATCCTGCCGTCGCGCAGGATCGGCTCGTTGTGGAACAGCAGCGGCTCGGGATCCTTCAGCCGGAACTGGAGCAGGCGGCGCTCCAGCCCGGTCTCGCGCTTCTTCAGCACCGCCTCGCGGCCGATGAAATCGCCCTTGCCGGTCTTGACCGCAAAGCCCAGGCCCGCCTCCAGCACATGATCCTCGTCGGTGATGTCATGGCCGAAATGGCGATAGGCCTTTTCGATGCGGCAGCTGTCCATGGCGTGCAGCCCGCATAGCTTCAGCCCCACCTGCTCTCCCGCCTCGGCCAGGGTCTCGAAGACATGGGCGGCCTGGTCGGTCGGGACGTAAAGCTCCCAGCCGAGCTCGCCGACATAGGTGACGCGATGGGCGCGGGCCAGGCCCATGCCGATCTCGATCTCGCGCGCGACACCGAAAGGATGCGCCTCGTTCGACAGGTCGTCGGGCGAGACCAGCGACAGCAGTTCCCGCGAGCGCGGACCCATCAGCGGCAGCACGGCTTCGGCGGCGGTGATGTCGGTGATCGTCACCCATTGCTCGCCCAGATGCCGGCGCAGCCAGGCCAGGTCGCGCTGCAAGGTTGCACCGGGCACGACCAACAGGAAGGCGGTTTCCGACAGCCGCGTCACCGTCAGGTCGCATTCAATGCCGCCGCGGGTGTTCAGCATCTGCGTATAGACGATCCGCCCCGCCGCCACGTCCATGTCATTCGCGCAGAGCCGCTGCAGGAAGGAAGCCGCATCGCGCCCCTCGACCCGGATCTTGCCGAAGCTGGTCATGTCCAAGAGGCCCACGCCCTCGCGCAGCGCCAGATGCTCGGCGCGCTGGTTGTCGAACCAGTTCTGGCGCTTCCAGCTGTAACGGTATTCGCGCTCTTGCCCGTCATTGGCGAACCAGTTGGCGCGTTCCCAACCCGCGGCCTCGCCGAAGACCGCGCCGCGCGCCTTCAGATGCTCGTGCAGCGGCGAGCGGCGGATGCCGCGCGAGGTCGCCATCTGGCGATAGGGGAAATGGTCGGCATAGAGCAGGCCCAGCGTTTCGCTGACCCGTTCCCTCAGATAGCAGCGATTGCGCTGGAAGGGCTGGGCGCGGCGGATGTCCACCTCCCACAGGTCGAAGGGCGGCTCGCCGTCTTCCATCCATTGCGCCAGCGCCATGCCGGCCCCGCCGGAGGAGACGATGCCGATGGAATTGTAGCCCGCCGCGACCCAGTAGCCGGCAAGCTCAGGCGCCTCGCCCAGGTAATAGCGGTCGTCGGGGGTGAAGCTTTCCGGTCCGTTGAAGAAGGTGTGGATCCCCGCCTGGCCCAGCAGCGGCATCCGCGCCACCGCCCTTTCAAGGACCGGCTCGAAATGGTCGAAATCCTCGGGCAGCTGGTCGAAGCAGAAATCCTCGGGGATGCCCGCCATGCCCCAGGGCTTGGCCCTGGGCTCGAAGGCGCCAAGCAGGATCTTGCCCGCGTCCTCCTTGTAATAGGCGCATTCGTCGGGGACGCGCAGCACCGGCAGCCGGGCCAGTTCGGGGATATTCTCGGTGACGATGTAGAAATGCTCGCAGGCATGCAGCGGCAGGGTGACGCCGCTCGCGGCCGCGAGATCGCGGCCCCACATGCCGCCGCAATTCACCACGTTTTCGGTGGCGATATGGCCGCGCTCTCCGCCGGCTTCCCAATCGACGCCGGTCACGCGGCCACCCTTGGTGACGACGCGCGTGACCTTGACCTGCTCGATGATCTTTGCGCCGCGCATCCGCGCGCCCTTGGCCAGCGCCAGCGCGATATTGCCCGGATCGGCCTGGCCGTCCAGCGGCAGGTGCACCCCGGCGACCAGGTCGGAGATCTCCAGATGCGGGTAAAGCTCCAGCACCTCGCGCGGGGAAAGCTTGTTCACGTCCACGCCGAAGGCGCGGGCCAGCGCCGCCTGGCGCAGGATCTCCTCGCGCCGTTCCCCGGTCAGGGCGACGGTGATCGAGCCGCATTGCCGCAGGCCGGTTGCCAGCCCGGTTTCCGCCTCCAGCCTGGCGTAGAGATCGGCGGAATATTTCGCCAGCCGCGTCATGTTCTGGCTGGCGCGCAGCTGGCCGATCAGCCCCGCCGCGTGCCATGTGGTGCCGGATGTCAGCTGCTTGCGTTCCAGCAGCACGATGTCGGTCCAGCCGAGCTTCGCCAGGTGATAGGCGACGGAACAGCCGGAAATGCCGCCGCCGATGATGACGGCGCGGGCTTGGCGGGGGAGTGCGACCATGATGGGTTATCCGCTGTTGAACTGGGTGGGCTGCGCGCAGGGCCGATGCCCTGCGATCCTTTGGCGGGCAAGAGGCGACCGGGCGTTTCCATTCTGCCGACATGCCGAAACTATCCATGGCAAGAATGAAATTTCAATCAATAATTTCAATAATAATGATTACTGGTATAAAATTTCATATATGAGCCGCTGGCCTGTTGAAATTTCACAATGATTGCTGCACCCTGCCAGGCACCATCAGAAGGAGAGCCGATGGGCCATCACGTTGGCGAAGACATCCGGTCGCTGCGCAAGTCGCGGGGCATGACGCTGCATGAGCTTGCGGGCGATGTCGGGCGCTCGGTCGGCTGGCTGAGCCAGGTCGAGCGCGGGCAGACCGCGCCGTCGGTCCACGACCTGGGGCAGATCGCGGACCGGCTGGGGGTGAACATCAGCTTCTTCTTCCGGTCCTCCAGCCGGGCGCCCGAGGAACGCGGTCTGGTCCTGCGCGCGGCGGACCGGACACCCATCGGCTCGCAGGAAAGCGGCCTCGTCGAGGAGTTGCTGTCGCCGACGCTCAGCGGCTCGTTCGAGATGATCAAGTCCACCTTCGCGCCGCGTTCCTCCAGCGGCGGGCGGCGCAAGGCGCGGCCGAAGGAGGACGGCGGCGTCCTGATCTCGGGCCGCCTGACCCTGATCGTCGGCGACCGCGAGATCCGGCTGGAGCCCGGCGACAGCTTCCAGTTCCGCGAGACCGATTATGCCTGGCGCAATGACGGCGACGAACCGGCCATCGCCATCTGGATCGTCTCGCCGCCGATCTACTAGCCGCGGGGGCCGACCCGGCCCTGGCGGATCGCGCGGCGCCCGTGACGGTCGCGCCGGTCCCATCGGGCCAAGCGGATCCCCGGCCCGCGGCCAGCAGCCGGGCGCCGATGCGGCCTGCAGCCGTCCGGCCATTGGAACGCCATGCAAAGGCGGCTATTTCCGCCGGCAGGCCCGGCAGGCCCGGCAGCAGGCGTCAAGCCTTTCGTCCGGGACGAACGCGTTCGCGCGATGCGCGCGGGCGATGCGGCCGGGCCCGCAGGTGGTCGAGGGGCTGCCTGCGGCGCGGCGCAGCCCCGCCTCGGTGCCCTGGCTGACCGGCCCAGCGGCTCCTGCCTGGTCAGCCGCCGTTCCCGCCCATATCACCAAGTCGAACGGTGGCATCATGGGCATCGGCCCGGCGCAGGCGGAGCCCGTGCGAATGATCCTGTCCGGCACCGATCCGGGGGTGATCGGTGCGGGCCTGCTGCCGATCCTGCTTTGCGGCTGGTCCGGGCTGCCCTGTCTTGGATCGCCGGCATCGGGCTGATGGGTGGCATGCTGGCCGCCGTGCCGGGCAGCATCGACTCGATCGCCATCCTTGCGATCGGAACGGGTGCCGATATCGCCTTTGCCATGAGCTTGCAGACCCTACGCCGGTTCGCCGTGGTGATCGTCGGTCCGCTGATCGCCACCGGAGTGGCGCACATGCGGCACCGCCAGCGCCAGGGCCGCGGCAGGATGTGATCCCCGCCGGCAACCCGCTGGTTGTCCGCGCCATGGCCCCGTTTCGGCGCGCGAAACCGGGCTGGCCAGCCACGGCCGCCGGGTCATGGGGATGCGCTCCGTCCCGATCTGGCCGGCGCATGGGGCGGCTGGAATGGCGCTCCGTCAGGGCAGTTCCCTGGCGGTTCGTTCGGCCAGCAGCGCGGCAAGGCCGGGCAGTTGCTCGACCAGCGGCTGCGGATCGTCGAGGCAGCGCAGGTCCAGCCAGACCGCGCCCTCGGCGATCCGCCCGATCACCGGCAGCGGCAGGTGGCGCAGCGCCCGGGCGATCCGCTCGGCGCTGGCCCCCGGCGCCGGAATGCGCAAGGCAAGGCTCGGCAGCGTCTGCAGCGGCAGCGCGCCCGAGCCGATCTGCGCCTGCGAGGCCGCGATTTCCGGCGCATGGTCCGCCGGCAGGGCGGCGGCCAGCGCGGGCAGGATTGCCTGGGCCATGGCCCGCATCCCGTTGGGCCGCCGGGCCAGGTGGCGCAGCGTGGGCAGGGTCTCGGCCAGCCGGTCGGGGTCGCGGTAAAGCGCCAGCGTCGCCTCCAGCGCCGCCAGCCGCACCTTGTCGAGCCGCAGGGCGCGTTTCAGCGGATGTTTCGCGCACCGTTCCACCAGATCGCGGCGCCCGGCGATGAAGCCCGCCTGCGGCCCCCCGAGCAGCTTGTCGCCGGAAAACGTCACCAGGTCCACGCCCTCGGCCAGCGCGTCCTGCGCGCTGCGCTCATGCGGCAGGCCCCAGCGCGACAGGTCGACCAGCGTGCCCGAGCCCAGGTCGTCGACCAGCGGCAACCCATGCCTGCGCGCCAGCGGCAGCAGCTCCGGGCAGCGCGTCTCATGCGTAAAGCCCAGCACCTGGTAGTTCGAGGGATGCACTTTCAGCAGCAGCGCCGTATCCGGGCCGATGGCGCCTTCGTAGTCGCGCAGATGGGTGCGGTTGGTGGTGCCGACCTCGCGCAGGCGGGTGCCGGCGCTTTCCATGATCTGCGGCATGCGGAACGAGCCGCCGATCTCGATCAGCTCGCCGCGCGAAACGATGGTTTCGCGCCCCGCCGCCAGCGCCGCCAACACCAAGAGGATGGCCGAGGCGTTGTTGTTGACGATGCAGGCGGCCTCGGCGCCGGTGATCTCGGCGACCAGCGCCTGCACCGCGTCGTCGCGCTGGCCGCGCCGGCCGGCGTCGAGGTCGTATTCCAGCGCCAGCGGCCCGGTCATGGCGCGCATGGCGGCCTCGACCGCCCGCGGGGCATAGAGCGCACGGCCGAGATTGGTGTGCAGCACCGTGCCGGTCATGTTGAGCACGCGCTTCATCGCCGGCGCGTGGCGCTGGTCGAGCCTTTCCAGCGCGGCCCCGGCAATCTGCCCGGCGGCGCTTTCGCGGCTTTCGATATCCGCGGTGCCGTCCAGCAGCCGCTGGCGGTATTCGTCCAGCAATTCACGGATGCAGGCCAGGCTTGCGGCATGGCCATGTGCGTCGATGCAGGACTGTCCCTGGGCCGATTGCAGAATCTCATGGACGGGGGGCAGGCGGGAAAGCGCGGATGGCATCTGTCGGTCCTTTGGGTGCCGGGGTTGCTGGATTCATGATGTGCGATCCCGATGCGATGCGACAGGGTCTTGGGGATTTTTCTGGCCTGCGCCGCCGCCTGGGCGTTGTGAACCGGGAACGGCAAGCGGCCGAGCCGGAGGACGAGCCGCCCGCATCGCGCGCCATCGGCCTGCCCGGACGCGCGCCCTCGGGCGGGGCCGAGGGGTTCGCCATGGCGCCGGCCCCGGCGCGGCCGGCCATCAGTTTCGCAGGCGGCGCGAAGCCCTTCTCGCGGATCTCGCCGGCACAGGCATTCGAAGCCATGCCACCGGCGCCGAGCGGCCGCTTCTCGGGTGGTGCGGGCGCCGCAAGGCCCGGCCCCGCCTTTCTCAGGGCTCCAGCAGGGCCTTGCGGAAATCGGGGTCCGAGAGCACCACCTCCTTCGCTCCCAGCGCCGCCGCGCGCTCCAGCGCCCGCGAGGTCTGGACCTGCGCATATTCGACCGCCTGCGCCAGGCTGCGCCCGCTTCCCAGGGCGGCGGTGATGAGGCCGGCGAACAGGTCTCCGGTTCCTGCCATGGCCAGCGGCAGATGCGGCGTGGGGTGGCGCGACAGGCCTTCGGGGCCGTGGATCACGCTTTCCAGCATGCCCGGCGCCGTCTCGCGCAGCTTGCAGCCGGTGACGATCAGCTGCGCCTCGGGCGCCATGCGCAGGGCGCGGGCGGCGCGGTGGATGTCGGCCAGTTCCGCGATGGGCTGGCCGGTCAGCCAGGCGACCTCGAACGGGTTGGGCGAGGCGATGTCGGCCAGGGGCAGCAGCCGGTCGCGGAAGGTGTCGGCGATCTCCCTGGGCACATAGAGCCCCGGCTGCTCGTCGCCCAGCACCGGGTCGCAGTAATAGCGCAGGTGCGGGTTCGCCGCCTTGGCGCGGGCGACGAAATCGGCGGTCAGCCGCGCCACCTCGGCCGAGCCGATATAGCCGGTCAGCAGGAAATCCGCGCGCTGGGGCAACCCGCGGTCCCAGGCGCCCTGCAGCAGCTCGGCGAAGAAATCGCCCGGCAGCGCCCGGCCGCGCAGGCTCGGGTAGTCCGGCGTGTTGGAAAAGATCACCGTCGGGATCGGCGCCACCTCCAGCCCGGCGGCCAGCATCGGAAAGACCGCGGCGGAATTGCCGACATGGCCCATGACCACCTGGCTCTGGATCGAGATCGCCAGCGGCCGGCTCATGCGCTGCCCTCCAGCCGCCTGGACCAGTCCTCGACCCGTCCGCTCTCCAGCCGGCGGATGGCGTAGCGCCGCCAGCCCTCGGCCAGCACGTCGAGCGCGGCGATGCCCTGCAGCTCGCCCAGGTTCAGCCGGTCCACGTAAAGCGCATGCCACAGCCGGCGCAGCGTCCAGTCGGGCGCTACCCGGTCGATCAGTTCCAGCCGGTCGCCGGACGCCACGATCCCCGGCTCCAGCACGCGGTAATACCAGCCGGTGCGGCCGCTTTGCTGCACGCGCCGCGCCATGTCCTCGATGCCGAAGCGCCGGTTCAGCTTCCAGCAGGGCTGCCGCCCCTGCGAGACCTGCACCAGTGCCCCGCCCAGCCGGAAGATGTCGCCCACCGCCACCTCCGCCTCGGTCGGCCCCTCGGTCGAGATATTCTCGCCAAAGGCGCCGGGCGTTTCCAGAAGTCCCCTGATTTCTTCGTTCCTCAAATACCCCACGGGGGGCCGGGGGTGTGAAACCCCCGGTGCTTCGGCCAGGCGCGGCCGTCCAAGCTCCTCGCGCCAGGCTGCATAATGATCGAACGGATAGTGATGCACGGCCTTTTCCGGCCCGCCATGCACGCGGCGGTCGGCCTGCTCGTCGCCTTCGAATCCCTCGGGGCCAAGCGCCAGCGGCCGGTCCACCGGGCGCTTGTCGATGCCGCTTTTCTGCTCGCTTCCGGACAAGGGGGCGGCCTTGCCCGTCAACAGGATGATTTCCGGCATGGTTGCCCTCCGTTCGCATCGCCGCCAGATTAGCCAAACCCCCGGCAGGCTCAAGGGAGCCGGCGTCGCATCTTTCCTGCCCGTCCCTTGGGCAGCGTCGCCCGAAACCTGCCCGCCGGCGTGCAGATCCGGTGCGGGACGGTGCGGCGAGGGGGCGATGCGTTGCGGGCGCGCTGTTTCGGTGGCAACTGCAAGGGCGGCACAGGCAGGAAGCAGATGGACAAGCGCCTTTCCATCGTCGTCATCGAACCCGACCCCGAGCGCGCCGCCCCGATCGTGGACGGGCTGCGCGAAATCGGCGACCATGACATCCGCATCATTTCCGAGGAGACCGGGCTGGCGCGCCATATCGCCGAATGCCGGCCCGACATCGTGCTGATCGACCTGGCCAACCCCTCGCGCGACGTGCTGGAGGAACTGGCGGTGGCCTCGGGCCCGACCGAGCGGCCGGTGGCGATGTTCGTGGACCGCTCGGACGAGCACCTGACCCGGGCGGCGGTCGAGGCCGGGATCTCGGCCTATGTCGTGGATGGGCTGCGGCCGGAGCGCATCAAGCCGGTGCTGGACGCGGCCGTCGCGCGCTTTCACATGGTCCAGCGCATGCGCGCCGAACTGGCCGCCACCCGCGCGGCGCTGGAGGAGCGCAAGGTGATCGACCGTGCCAAGGCGGTGCTGATGAAGGCGCGCGGCATCGACGAGGAGGCCGCCTATGCGCTCTTGCGCAAGACGGCGATGGACCAGGGCAAGCGCGTGGCCGAGATCGCGCAGCAGCTGGTCCTGGCCGCGGGGTTGCTCTCATGCCGCTGACGCCCCTGCGCCTGGGCTATGTGCCGCTGATCGACGCCGCACCGCTGATCGTGGCGCGCGAGCTGGGCTTTGCCGCCGAGGAGGGCTTGGAGTTCCGGCTGCTGCGCCTGGGTGCCTGGGCGCAGGCCCGCGACATGCTGGGCGCCGGGCTGATCGAGGCGGCGCATATGCTGGTGCCGATGCCGGTGGCGCAGGCGCTGGGGTTGGGGCCGGCGCTGCCGGACCTGGACCTGGTGATGTTCCTGTCCCAGGGCGGGCAGGCGGTCGCGGTCAGCGCCGCGCTGGCCGCCAGGATGCGCGACCAGGGCCATGATTTCGACTTCCGCGACGCCCGCAAGGCCGCCCATGCCCTGCATGGCGCCGCCCCCGGCCGGCTGCGGGTGGGCGTGCCCTTTCATTTCTCGACCCAGCTGGAACTGATCCGGCACTGGCTCGGTGCCTGCGATTTCCGCCCGGCCTTGGAGGTCGTCACCGTGCCGCCGCCGCTGATGGCCGAATCCATGGCCGCGGGCGAGGTCGATGCCTTCTGCGTCGGCGAGCCCTGGGCGTCGAGTGCCTTGGACCGCGGCCTTGCCGCGCTGCTCTTGCCCGGCACGGCGATCTGGGCCTCGCCGCCGGAAAAGGGGCTGGTGCTGCGCCGCAACTTTTCCGAAGCCGAGCCGCAGCTGACGGGCGCGCTGATGCGGGCGGTCTGGCGCGCCGGGCGCTGGCTCGACGAGCCCGAGAACCGCGACACCGCCGCCGAGATCCTGTCGCGGCGCGAATATCTGGATCTGCCGGCCGAACTGGCCGAGCGCGGGCTGACCGGGCGGATGCAGGTCACGCCTTCGGGCGAGATCCGCCATGTGCCGGGCTTCGTCGCCTTCCATGCCGGGGCGGCGAATTTCCCTTGGAAAAGCCTGGCTGCACTGTTCGCGCAGCGCATCGCCCTGCGTCACGGGCTGGAGCCGGGACCGGCGATGCAAAAGGCGATGGCGCATTTCCGCACCGATCTTTACCGCCGGCACCTGCGCGAGGCGGGGGCGGCGCTGCCCGGCGCCTCGGCCCGGCTGGAGGGCGCGCTGGCTGAGGACCGCGAGGTCGCGGCCGAAAAGGGGCAGATGATTCTGCGTGCCGATGCCTTCTTCGACGGCACCGTCTTCGAGCCCCCTTTCGCCGGTTGAGCGTTTTGCAGGCAGGCCGGGCATGGGGCTGCCCGGCATTCGGGCGCAGCCTGTCGCGGATGCTGCGATGCCGCATCAAGGCTTGATCCGGCCCGCGTCCTGACCCAGTCTTGCCTCATGGCCCGGCGCAACGGCGCGCCATCGGCCCGCTCGCAATGATGCGGCACGGGTTTCCGCAAGGGCGCGGAGATCCTCCCCCGAAAGCGTAAATCCGCTGCGGTATTCGCCGCTCGGCCGCGCTTTCCGACAGCCTTCGCCATCAGCAACGCATCGGAGCCACCATGTCCGCCGTTCCCCCCGTTCCATCCTCCGAGGCCAGCCGCGCGCTGGGCCTCTCGACCTTCGCCTTCACCATCTGCTTCGCGGTATGGACCATCTTCTCGATCATCGGCCTGCAGATCCGCGAGCAGCTTTCCCTGACCGAGACGCAGTTCGGCCTGCTGATCGGCTTGCCGATCCTGACCGGCTCGCTGGTGCGCATCGCGCTTGGCGTGCTGACCGACCGGCTGGGCGGGCGGCGCGTCTATACGCTGACCATGCTGGCCGCCGCCGGCGCGACCTTCCTGCTGTCCTGGGCCAGCACCTGGCCGCAGATGCTGCTGGCGGCGCTGGGCGTCGGGCTGGCCGGCGGATCCTTCGCCGTCGGCGTGGCCTATGTCTCGCGCTTTTACGACAAAGGGCGGCAGGGCACGGCGCTGGGCATCTTCGGGGTCGGAAATGTCGGCGCCGCCGTGACCAAATTCGCCGCGCCCTTCGTCATGCTGGCACTGGGCTGGCAGGCGACCGCGCAGATCTGGGCCGGTGCGCTGGCGCTGACCGCCGTGCTGTTCTGGGTCTTCAGCAAGGACGACCCCGTCACCGCCGCAGGGGCCAGCCGCAAGGCGCCCTTGCGCGCCGAGTTCGCGCCGCTGGGCCAGGTCCGGGTCTGGCGCTTCTCGGCCTATTACTTCTTCAGCTTCGGCGGCTTCGTGGCGCTGGCGCTGTGGCTGCCGCATTACCTGACGCAGGTCTACGGCTTCGGTGTCGGGACCGCCGGCATGATCGGCGCGGCCTATTCTATCCCCGGCTCGATCTTCCGCGCCTGGGGCGGGGTGCTGTCCGACCGCATCGGCGCGCGGGCGGTGATGTATGCGACCTTCCTCGTCTCGCTGGTCGCGACGGCGATCCTGTCGATCCCCTCGGGCGTGCCGGTGCCGGTCTTTTTGGCGGTGATCTTCGTGCTGGGCTTCTTCATGAGCCTGGGCAAGGCCGCCGTCTACAAGCACATCCCCAGCTATTACCCCGGCCATGTCGGCGCGGTCGGCGGGCTGGTCGGCATGATCGGCGGCCTTGGCGGCTTTGCGCTGCCGCTGCTGTTCGGCTGGCTGCGCGACCAGACCGGGCTGTGGTCCAGCTGCTTCATGGCGCTGTTCCTGCTGGTCGGGCTCTGCGCGCTCTGGATGCATGCCTCGATCCGCCAGATGGGCCGCGCGCCCCTGCAAGCCGCCTGAGAAAGGAGTCACGCGATGAAGAAACTGGTCGTCATCGGCGCCGGCATGGCCTCGGGCCGCCTGCTGGAGCAGCTGTTCGAGGCCGCGCCCGGCGAATGGCATGTCACCCTGTTCAACGCCGAGCCGCGCGGCAATTACAACCGGCTGATGCTCTCGCCGGTCCTGTCGGGCGAAAAGACCTATGAGCAGATCGTCACCCATGACGCGGACTGGTATGCCGCGCATGGCGTCGATTGCCGCTTCGGCGAGCCGGTGGTGCGGATCGACCGCGCCAATCGCGCCGTCTATTCCAATTCGGGCGGCGCGCCCTATGACGCGCTGGTCATCGCCACCGGCTCGGCGCCCTTCATCATCCCGGTGCCGGGCAGCGATCTGCCGGGCGTGGTGACCTATCGCGACCTCGAGGACACCAATGCGATGATCGAGGCCGGTATCGCCGGCAAGGACGCCGTGGTGATCGGCGGCGGGCTTCTGGGCCTTGAAGCCGCGGCCGGCATGGCCGCGCGCGGCGCCCGCGTCACCGTCGTCCACCTGATGGGCCATCTGATGGAGCGGCAGCTGGACCCCGCCGCCGGCTATCTGCTGCAGCGCGACCTGGAGCGCCGCGGCATCAAGGTGCATTGCAAGGGCGCGACCAAGGCGATCCTGGGCCATGGCCGGGCCGAGGCGGTGCTGCTGGAGGACGGCACCGTCCATCCCGCCGACCTGGTCTGCATGGCGGTCGGCATCCGCCCCGAGGTGCGGCTGGCCAATGACGCGCATCTGGAGGTCGAGCGCGGCATCGTCGTCGACGACGCCCTGCGCACCAGCGATCCGCATATCTTCGCGCTTGGCGAATGCGTCGAGCATCGGGGGCAGGTCTTCGGCCTTGTCGCGCCGCTTTACGACCAGGCCAAGGTGCTGGCCCGGACCCTGCTGGGCGAGGAGGCCGAGTTCCGCCCGGTGCAGACCGCGACCAAGCTGAAGGTGACGGGCTGCGACCTGTTCAGCGCCGGCGATTTCGCCGAAGGCGAGGGGCGCGAGGACATCGTGTTTCGCGACCCCGGCCGCGGCATCTACAAGCGGCTGGTCTTGGAAAACGACCGCATCATCGGCGTGGTCATGTATGGCGACACCGCCGACGGCAACTGGTTCTACGGGCTGATGAAGGACGAAACCGACGTGTCGGAGATGCGCGACACGCTGATCTTCGGCCCGGCCTTCCAGGGGGGGACCGCGCTGGACCCTATGGCGGCCGTTGCAGCCTTGCCGCCTGAGGCGGAGATCTGCGGCTGCAACGGCGTCTGCAAGGGAACGATCACCGATGCGGTGCTGAATGGCGCAACCACGCTCGACGCGGTGCGCGCAACCACCAAGGCGTCGGGATCGTGCGGCACCTGCACCGGGCTGGTCGAGCAGGTGATGAAGCTGACGCTGGGCGACGGCTTCGTCGCGCCCGCGCCTGCCGGCATGTGCAAATGCACCGACCACAGCCACGAGGACGTGCGGCGGCTCATCAAGTCCATGGGGCTGAAGTCGATCCCGGCCGTCATGCAGGAACTGGGCTGGAAGAGCGTGGGCGGCTGCCATTCCTGCCGCCCGGCGCTGAACTATTACCTGCTGGCGGAATGGCCCCTGGAATATCAGGATGACCGCCAGTCGCGCTTCGTGAATGAAAGGAACCACGCCAATATCCAGAAGGACGGCACCTATTCCGTGGTGCCGCGCATGTGGGGCGGCGTCACCACGCCCTCGGAACTGCGCGCCATCGCCGATGCGGCCGAGAAATATGCCGTGCCGATGGTCAAGGTCACCGGCGGCCAGCGCATCGACCTGCTGGGCGTGAAGAAGCAGAATCTGCCGCATATCTGGGCCGACCTGAACGCGGCTGGGTTGGTCTCGGGCCATGCCTATTCCAAGGGGCTGCGCACGGTGAAGACCTGCGTCGGCAGCGAGTTCTGCCGCTTCGGCACCCAGGATTCCACGGGCCTCGGCATCCGGCTGGAAAAGCTGCTCTGGGGCTCCTGGACGCCGCACAAGGTCAAGCTGGGCGTCTCGGGCTGTCCGCGCAATTGCGCCGAGGCGACCTGCAAGGATGTGGGCGTGATCTGCGTCGACAGCGGCTACCAGATCAGCGTCGCCGGGGCCGCCGGGATGGAGGTGAAGGAGACCGAGCCCCTGGCCGCGACCCCCTGCGAGGACGAGGCGGTCGAGATCATCACCGCCTTCATCCAGCTTTACCGCGAGCACGCGCGCTATCTGGACCGGCCCTATAAATGGGTGGCCAAGGTCGGGCTCGACTGGGTCAAGGAACAGATCGCCGACCTGCCGACCCGCCGCGCGCTGGTCGAGCGGTTCGAGATCAGCCAGTCGGTCTATCGCAAGGATCCCTGGGCCGAACATTCCACCACCACCGAGACGCCCCGATGGGCGCCCCTTGCCGATCTGACCCTGGAGGCTGCGGAATGACCGTCTTTGTCGATATCGGAGCCCTGGACGACATCCCCCGCCAGGGCGCGCGGGTGATCCGCACCGCGCAGGGCTGCGTCGCGGTGTTCCGCACTATGGACGACCGGGTCTTTGCGCTGGACGACCGCTGCCCGCACAAGGGCGGCCCGCTGTCCGAGGGCATCGTGCATGGCGATCGCGTGACCTGCCCGCTGCACAACTGGGTGTTCGACATGAACTCGGGCGCCGCGCAGGGCGCCGACGAGGGCGCGGTCCGCACCTGGCCCGTCCGCGTCGAACAGGGCCGCGTCCTGATCAGCGCCGAACTCGTCTCCCGCTCGAACGCCGCCTGAGGAGTTGCATCATGTCCTACGTCAATCCTGCCGATTTCGCGAAGAAGATGATCGACGCTGGCGAGGCCAAGGTCTTCATGTCCACCAAGGACACGCTGATCCGCGCCTATATGGCCGGGGCGATCCTGGCGCTTGCCGCCGCCTTTGCCGTGACCGTCACCGTGAACACCGGCGAGCCGCTGATCGGCGCGCTGCTGTTCCCGGTCGGCTTCTGCATGCTCTACCTGCTGGGCTTCGACCTGCTGACGGGCGTGTTCACGCTGGTGCCGCTGGCGCTGATCGACCGGCGGCCGGGGGTGACGGTCCAGGGCATGCTGCGCAACTGGGGCCTGGTCTTTTGCGGCAATTTCGCCGGCGCCTTCACCGTCGCGGTGTTCATGGCGATCATCGTCACCTTCGGCTTTTCCGAGGCGCCGAACGCGGTCGGCGAACAGATCGGCCATATCGGCGAGGGGCGCACGATCGGCTATGCCGCCCATGGCGCGGCGGGGATGCTGACGCTGTTCGTCCGCGCGGTCATGTGCAACTGGATGGTTTCGACCGGCGTCGTGGCGGCGATGATGTCCACCAGCGTCTCGGGCAAGGTCATCGCCATGTGGATGCCGATCCTGATCTTCCTCTACATGGGCTTCGAGCATTCCATCGTGAACATGTTCCTGTTTCCGGCCGGGCTGCTGCTGGGCGGCCAGTTCACCATCATGGACTACATGATCTGGAACGAGATCCCGACCGTGCTGGGCAACCTGGTCGGCGGGCTGACCTTTGTCGGCGCGATGATCTATGCCACGCATCACAAGACCTCGCCCCGGCGCGAACCCGAGGCCGCCGAGCCCGTCCCGGTCGCCGCCGAATGAGCGTCGCCATGCAGAGCATCCGCACAACCTGTCCCTATTGCGGCGTGGGCTGCGGCGTGCTGGCCGCGCCGGACGGCCGCGGCGGGCTGGGCATCGCCGGCGATCCCGATCATCCGGCGAACAAGGGCCGGCTTTGCGTCAAGGGCTCGGCGCTTGGCGAGACAATTGGTCATGCCGGGCGGCTGCTTGCCCCGCGTATCCACGGGCGCGAGGCCGGCTGGGACGAGGCGCTGGATCTGGTCGCGCGCCGGTTTTCCGAAACCATCGCCGAGCACGGGCCGGATTCGGTCGGCTTCTACGTCTCGGGGCAGCTGCTGACCGAGGATTACTATGTCGCCAACAAGCTGATGAAGGGCTTCATCGGCTCGGGCAATATCGACACCAATTCGCGGCTCTGCATGGCCTCGGCGGTGGCGGGGCACCGGCGGGCCTTCGGCACCGACACGGTGCCGGGGCTCTACGAGGATATAGAATTGGCCGATACGGTGGTGCTGGTCGGCTCGAACCTGGCCTGGTGCCATCCGGTGCTTTACCAGCGGCTGGCCGCGGCGCGCGAGGCGCGGGGCACGCGGGTCGTTGTGGTCGATCCGCGCCGCACCGCCACCTGCGACATCGCCGACCTGCATCTGCCGCTGGCGCCGGGGTCGGATTCGGCGCTGTTCAACCTGCTTCTGGCAGAAATCGGCAGAAAATCAGAGATCTGTGCCGATAACCTGGAGGGAATCGAGGATGCCATGGCCGCCGCGCGCGAGACGCTGCCCTCGACCACCGGGCTGGCGCACAGCCAGATCAGGCAATTCCTCGACCTGTGGCTGCACAGCGACAAGGTGGTGACGGTCTGGTCGCAGGGTGTGAACCAGTCCGACAGCGGCACCGACAAGGTGAATGCGATCCTGAACTGTCACCTGGCCAGCGGCCGCATCGGCCGGCCGGGCATGGGCCCGTTCAGCGTCACCGGCCAGCCCAATGCCATGGGCGGGCGCGAAGTCGGGGGGCTCGCCAACATGCTGGCCTGCCACCTGGAGATCGAGAACCCAGCGCATCGCGAGGCGGTGCGTGCCTTCTGGAACGCGCCGCGCATGGCCGAGCGGCCGGGGCTGAAGGCCGTGGACATGTTCCGCGCCGTCGAGGACGGCCGGATCAAGGCGCTGTGGATCATCTGCACCAACCCCGCCGCGACCATGCCCGAGGCCGACCGCGTCGCCCGCGCCATCGCCGGATGCGATTTCGTCGTTGTCTCGGACATCATGGCGCGGACCGACACCGTGCGGCTGGCGCATGTGGCCTTGCCGGCGACCGGCTGGGGCGAAAAGGACGGCACGGTGACGAATTCCGAACGCCGCATCAGCCGCCAGCGCCGGACGCTGGCCCCCGCCGGGCGGGCGCGCGACGACTGGCGCATCCTGGCCGAGGTCGGGCGCCGCATGGGCTGGCCGGGGGCCTTCGGCTGGACCAGCCCGGCCGAGGTCTTTGCCGAACATGCCGCGCTGTCGGGCATCGCGGGCGGGTTGGGCAGCGATTTCGACATCTCGGCCCATGCCGGCATCACCCAGGCGGAATATGACGCGCTGGAGCCTTTCCTTTGGCCGCAATCGGCGGGCAGGCAGGGCGGGCGGTTCTTTGGCGACGGGCGGTTCCATACGCCCTCGGGCCGGGGGCGGATGGTCGCGGTCACGCCGCGCCCGCCGCAGCCGGTCGGCGGGGATCATCCGTTCCGGCTGAACACCGGCCGGGTGCGCGACCATTGGCACAGCATGACCCGCACCGGCCTGTCGCCGCGCCTGTCGCGCCACCTGGCAGAGCCCTTCCTGGAACTGCACCCAAGCGACGCGGCCCGGCTGGGCCTGGCCCCCGCGAGTCTGGCCGAGGTCGAAAGCCCGCAGGGCCGGGCCGTGCTGCGGGTGCTGGTCAGCGACCGGGTGGCGCCGGGCCATCCCTTCGCCCCGATGCACTGGACCAGAGAGACCGCGCCCTCGGGCCGGGTCGATGCGCTGGTGCCGGGGACGGTCGATCCGGTCTCGGGCCAGCCGGCGCTGAAATCGGCACCGGTGGCGATCCGGCCCTTTGCCGCGCGCTGGTTCGGCTTTGCCGTCTCGGCCGGCGCGATCCGGCCGGATTGCGACTATTGGGCGCGGGCGACGCTGCCCCGCGGGGAGCAGGCCGAACTGGCCGGGCTGGAGATGCCGCAGGACTGGACCGCCCATGCCCGCGCGCTGTTCGGCCTGTCGGACGAGCCGCTGGTGCTGCATGACCGCGCCCGCGGGCAGGTGCGGCTGGCCTTCCTGCGCGAGGGGCGCTTGCGGGCGGCGCTGTTCGTGGCGCCCGGGCCGGTGGGCCTGTCGCGCAGCCATGTCGCGGCGCTGCTGGGCGAGGGCGGGGCCGAGGTGCTGGCCGGCCGCCCCGGCGCCGACCGCCCGGACGAGGGCGCGCTGGTCTGCGCCTGCTTTGGCATCGGCGTGAACAGCATCGTGCGGGCCATTGCCAGCCAGGCCCTGACCTCGGTCGAGGCAGTGGGGCAGGCGCTGCGGGCGGGCACCAATTGCGGCTCGTGCCGGCCCGAGATCCGCGCGCTGCTGGAGGCCGGCACCGCCTGCCGGGCGGCGGCCGAATAGGGGGCGGCCGAGTAAGGGCGGCCGATCCTATTCGTTCTCGCAGGCAAAGACCATGGCGCTGCCGGGCTGGGCGGCGACGCGGATCAGGCTGCCCGGCGCGGGCAGGACCAGGCCGGGAATGCGCGATTTCATCGCTGCACCGCCGGGTTCCAGCCGGATCTCGATCAGGCTTTCGCGGCCCAGATAGCGCGCGCGTTCGACCCGCGCCGGGGTGCCGCCGGCCTCGGCCGGGACCAGGTGCTGCGGGCGGACGGCGACCTCGGCTCGGCTGCCCTCGGCCAGGCCGGGGGCGGGAAAGGCGCCCAGCACGGTCTGCACCCGCCCGCCCGCCACCCGGCCCGCGACGATGTTCAGGTCCGAGAAGAAGGCCGCGACGCCGCGGTCGGCCGGGCGGTCGTAAAGCTCGTCCGGGCGGCCTTCCTGGATCAGCCGGCCCCGGCGCATGACGGCGATGCGATGGCCCATCAGCATCGCCTCCTCGGGGTCGTGCGTGACCATCACCACCGCGGTTTCGGTTTCGCGCAGCAGGTCCAGCGCCGCGTCGCGCACCCCGTCGCGCAGCCGGTGGTCGAGGCTGGAGAAGGGTTCGTCCATCAGCATCAGGCAGGGCCGTGGCGCCAGGGCCCGGATCAGCGCCACGCGCTGCTGCTCGCCGCCCGAAAGCTCGTGGGGGTATTTCGCGGCATGGCCGGCCAGGCCCACCCGCTCCAGCAGCGCGGCGATCCGGTCGCGGTCCTGCCGCGCCGGGCCGCGCAGGCCGAAGCCGACATTCGCCGCCACGTCCAGATGCGGGAACAGTGCGAAATCCTGGAACACCATCCCGACCGGCCGGCGCTCGGGCGGCAGGAAGGCGCCGCCTTCCGACATCGGCCGGCCGGCGATGCGCACGACGCCCGAATCGGGCCGCTCGATGCCGGCGATCATGCGCAGCGTGGTGGACTTGCCGCAGCCCGAAGGGCCGAGCAGGCAGGTCACCTGGCCGGGCGCCACGCTGAAGCCGACATCCTCGACCGCCGCCACGCCGGCGAAACGGCGGCACAGCGCCTCGACCTCCAGCATGGGCGGGGACGGGGTATCGGGTGCGGCAACGCGCGCATCCACCTGGCTGGCCCAGTCGGGAGGGCTGGCGAATTGGTTCATCGGCATCCCTTCGTGACCGCAACCGCATGAGAATAGTTTACATTACTAATTAGTTTAGTAAACATGTCGAGAAATCGCAAGGAGGACAGGGAATGCGTGTCGGACTATCTGGAGTGATCGGTATCCTGCTGGCGGCGCAGGCCGTCGCCGCAAGCGCCCAGGAAGTGAACCTTTACACCACGCGCGAGCCGAACCTGATCGAGCCGCTGCTGGCCTCGTTCACCGAAACCACCGGGGTCAAGGTCAACACGATCTTCCTCAAGGACGGCCTGCCCGAGCGGGTCGAGCAGGAGGGCGACGCCTCGCCCGCCGATGTGTTGATGACCGTGGACATTGGCAACCTGGTCGACCTGGTCGACCGTGGCCTGACCCAGCCCGTCGAATCCGAGGCGCTGGCCGCCGCCATCCCGGAAAACCTGCGCGACAAGGACGGCAACTGGTTCGCGCTGTCGCAGCGCGCGCGGGTGCTTTACGCCGACAAGGATCTGGATCTGGTGAGCTTCACCTATGAAGACCTCGCCAAGCCGGAATGGCAGGGCAAGGTCTGCATCCGTTCGGGCCAGCACCCCTATAACGTGGCGCTGACCGCCTCTTACATCGTGCATCACGGCGAAGAGGCCGCCAAGGCCTGGCTGGAAGGCGTCAAGGCGAACCTGGCCCGCACCGCCGGCGGCGGCGATCGCGACGTGGCGCGCGACATCATGGGCGGCATCTGCGAGATCGGCATCGCCAATTCCTATTACGTCGGGCTGATGCGCAGCGGCGCCGGCGGCCCCGAGCAGGAGGAATGGGTCAAGGCGATCAAGGTCATCCTGCCCACTTTCGAGGGCGGCGGCACGCAGGTCAATGTCTCGGGCGCCGCGGTGGCCAAGCATGCGCCGAACCGCGACCAGGCGGTGCAGCTGCTGGAATACCTGGTCTCGGATGAGGCGCAAAGGATCTATGCCGAGGCGAATTTCGAATACCCGGTCAAGCCCGGCGTGGCGGTCAGCCCGGTGATCGAGGACATGGCGGGGCTTCAGGTCGACGGCACCGACCTGACCGAGATCGCCCGCCAGCGCAAGGCGGCGAGCGAACTGGCCGAGGCGGTGGGATTCGACAACTGAACCCGCCGCGGACGCAGGCCGCATGACCCCGGAACTGACACGAATCCCCCGCGTCCGCGCGGGGATGGGCTGGCAGGCGGCGGCTTTGGCCGTCGCCGCGCTGGTTCTGCTGCCGGTGCTGGCGCTGGGGCTGTTCGCGCTGCGGGGCAGCCCGGGGCTGTGGGCGCATCTGGTCAGCAATGTGCTGCCGGTCGCGGCGCGGCAGACGGTGATCCTGCTTCTGGGCGTCGGCGCCATCGTCGCCACGCTCGGCACGGTCACGGCCTGGCTGGTCGCGGCCTGCGATTTTCCGGGGCGGCGCATCTTCGGCTGGGCGCTGCTGCTGCCCTTGGCGGTGCCGACCTATATCGTCGCCTATGCCTATCTGGACCTTCTGCACCCGGTCGGCCCGGTGCAGGGCGTGATCCGCGGCTGGCTGGGCTATGCCAGCCCGCGCGAGTTCCGCCTGCCCGACATCCGCTCGATGCCCGGCTGCATCCTGCTCTTGGGGCTGGTGCTTTACCCCTATGTCTACCTGCCGGTGCGGGCGCTGTTCGCCATGCAGGCGGGCAATCTGCTGGATGCGGGGCGCACGCTGGGGGCGGGACCGGTCGCCACCTTCCTGCGCGTGGCCCTGCCGCTGGCGCGGCCCGCCGTCGCCATCGGCACCGCGCTTGCGCTGATGGAGGCGATGAACGACATCGGCGCGGCCGAGTTCCTGGGCGTGCGCACGCTGACCGTCTCGGTCTATTCGACCTGGATCAACCGCTCGGACCTGCCGGGCGCGGCACAGATCGCGCTGGCGATGCTGGCCATCACCATGGCGCTGGTCATGCTGGAGCGCCGCGGCCGCCGGCGCCAGCGCTATGCGGCGGGTGCGCAGCCCCTGCGGCGCATGCGGCTGCGCGGCTGGCGGGCCGGGGGTGCGATGCTGGTCTGCGCGCTGCCGGTCGCCCTGGGCTTCGCGGCGCCGGCCTGGTATCTGGCCAGCGCGGCCTGGGCGCGCTATCGCTTTGCCGGGCTTTCGCCGCGCATCATCGAAGAGGCCGGCAATACCGCCTTGTTCGCCGCGGCGGCGACGCTGGTCGCGCTGCTGCTGGGCCTGGTCGTGACGGGGGCGGCGCGGATGCGGCCCGGACGCCTGACCCGCAGCATGGCGCGGCTTTCGACGCTGGGCTATGCGGTGCCGGGCACCATCCTGGCCATCGGGCTTTTGCCGGTGATCGCGCTGGCCGACCGGCAGATCGCCGCCGTCTCGCAGGCGCTGCTGGGCGCGGGGCCGGGGCTTTTGCTGCTGGGCTCGGGCGCGGCGCTGGTCTATGCCTATGTCGCGCGGTTCCTGGCCATCGCCACCGGCGGGATCGAGGCCGGGCTCAGCCGGGTGCCCGCCTCGCTCGACCATGCGGCGCGCACGCTGGGCCGCAGCCCCGGCCAGGTGTTCCGGCAGGTGCATGTGCCGATCTCGCGCCCGGCGCTGGCGGCCTCGGGGCTGTTGATCTTTGTCGACTGCGTCAAGGAACTGCCGGCGACGCTGCTGCTGCGGCCGCTGAACTTCGAGACGCTCTCGACCCATCTTTACGGCGAGGCGGCGCGCGGCACCTATGAGGACGCGGCCATCGTCGCGCTGATCATCGTCGTCATCGGCATCCTGCCGGTAATCGTGCTGGCGCGGACGATTCGCCGGTGATCGCGGCATATTGTCCCTTTCCTCCGGCGCGGATTTCTGACAGGGCTGCGCCCATGCAGGGTCGAAGCGGACATCGGACGACGGGGCTTGGACGCGGCGGGCCGCTCTGGCGCCTGGGCCGCTGGCTGGCGGTGCTGCCTTTCCTGCTGTTCTCGCTGATCCAGCCCGGCACCATGATCGCCCGCGACGCGCAGGGCGCCGTCGCCATCGTGCTGTGTTCGGGCGAGGGGCCGGTGCAGATGGCCGTTGCCGCCGATGGCAGCCTGGTCCCGGCCGACGAGATCCCGCATGGCGATCCGCATGCCTGCGCCTGGGCGCCGCATGGCCAGCCGCTGTTGCAGGGCGCCGTGGCCGACGCGCCCCAGCCCCTTGCCGCTGCGGCGCGCCTTGCGCTTTGGCCGGCGCCGCCGGCCCCGCCGCATGCCTCGGCCCTGCCTGAGCCCTCGGCGCGCGGACCGCCGCGCCTCATCTGACGGAATCCTGTTTCGGCAGCCGACGGGCCAGGGCCCGGCGGCGCCTTTTCCACAAGATGAGAACGATCATGCAAAATCCTGTTTTCGGCGCGCTTTGCGCCACGCTTCTGGGCCTTGCGGCCGGTCCCGCCCTGTCCCATGCCACGCTGGAGAAATCCGAGGCCGCGGCCGGTGCCGCCTATCGCGCGGTGATCCGCATCGGCCATGGTTGCGACGGCCAGACCACCCACACCCTGCGGGTCGAACTGCCCGAGGGCTTTTACAACGCCAAGCCCATGCCCAAGCCGGGCTGGACGCTGGAGACGGTGAAGGGCGCCTATGCCCGGCCCTTCGACAATCACGGCACCCAGATGACCGAGGGCACGCGCGAGGTGGTCTGGTCCGGCGGTGCGTTGCAGGACGACTGGTATGACGAGTTCGTCATCCGCGGCACCGTCGGCGCGGATGTGGCGCCGGGCACGGTGCTGTATTTCCCCACCGTGCAGGAATGCGCAGAGGGCAAGGCGGACTGGACCGACGTTTCGGGCAGCAAGGAGGTGCCGAACCCGGCGCCGGGCCTGACGGTCACGGCGGGCAAGGCCGATCACGGGCATGGGCATAGCCACGGGCACGGGCATGGGCCTGATGCCCAGGCCGCGGCTGCCGGCGGTCCGGTGGTCCTGGGCGATCTGGCGCTCAGCGGCGGCTTCAGCCGCGCCACGCCCCCCGGCGCGCCGGTGGCGGGCGGCTTCCTGACCATCGCCAACGGCGGGGACGAGGATCGGCTGGTCGCCGCCCATGCCGATTTCGCCGGCCGCACCGAGATTCACGAGATGGCCATGGAGGGCGAGGTGATGCGGATGCGCGAACTGCCCGATGGCCTGGCGATTCCGGCCGGGGCCACGGTCGAACTGAAGCCCGGCGGCTATCACCTGATGTTCATGGAGTTGAAGCAGCCGCTGGTCGAGGGCGAAACGGTCAATGTCACGCTGAGCTTCGAAAAGGCGGGCGAGGTCAGCCTGCCGCTGGCGGTCGGGCCGCGCAATGCCGGGGCGCAAAAAGGAGGTGGCCATGGCGGACACTAAGGGCAAATCCGGGTTGAAACCGCTGCGCTATGCGCTTTGGGCGCTGGTCGTGCTGGCGCTGGCCGGGCTGGGCTGGTTCCAGCTCGTCTCGCCCCGCTCGGGTTCGGGCACGGGCTCGATCGCCGATGCCGGGACGGCGGCGCTGGGGCGGGGCGACTACCGGCTGGTGGCGACCGACGGGACCGAGTTCAGCCAGGCCGCGCTGAAGGGCCAGCCCTCGGCGGTGTTCTTCGGCTTCACCCATTGCCCGGATGTCTGCCCGACCACGCTGGGCGACGTCGCCAGCTGGCAGGAGGAACTGGGCGAGGACGGCAAGAAACTGCGGGTGTTCTTCGTCACCGTCGATCCCGAGCGCGACACGGTCGAGGCCTTGCGCGAATACGTGTCCTGGGTGCCGGGCGTGGTCGGGGTCTCGGGCGCGCCGGAAGAGGTCGCCAAGGCGATCAAGGCGTTCCGCATCTATGCCCGCAAGTCGCCGCTGGAAGGGGGCGACTATACCATGGACCATTCCTCGACCATGCTGCTCTTTGACGGCAACGGCGATTATGCCGGGCTGATCGGCTATCAGGAGGATCGCGAGCGCGCCCTGGCCAGCCTGCGCCGCCTGCTGAACGGCTGAAGTCTTGCGGCGCCGGATTTCCGGCGCCGCTTCCCCATCCGGCGGGCGGGCCGGTTTTCGTCTCCGAAATGTTTTGGAAAACGGCTTGGCGGGTGATTCCCAGCCCTGCGCCGGTGATTCGGCCGCGAAAGCGCCCTTGTCGGCGAAACGCGCTGTCTGATGTTAGCGCATGACATCCGCTGTCCCGCGCGTTCGTCGCGCCGCCCGGCGCGACGATACGGTTTTTCCCAGGAAACGCACGGTTTCTTGCAGCCCGCCGCCCGGTTCCGGCGGGTTTCGTCGGAATTATTGACCGGACCGGCCGGATGCGGTAGAAATTTCCCGAAAGGTTTCGGAACGGGCCGAGGCAGGCAGGCCCGATACTGCGAACGGTGCTGGGAGGCGCCTTTACCAAGGGGAGGATGAGGATGGGACGTATCAGCCGGGGCGCGCTGCGCCCGGTCGCATTGGCCGCGCTCATGGGCAGCATCGCGCTGCCTGCCGTGGCGGACGAGCTGTTCTATGTCGCGGGCGGCGTCGGCAAGCAGGCCGAGCATTTCAAGGAACTGGTCAAGCCCTGGGAGGAACGCACCGGCCACACGGTGACGCTGGTGCCGATGCCGCAGTCCAGCTCGGACCAGTTCGCGCAATACCGGCTGTGGCTGGCGGCGGGCACCAAGGACGTTGACCTGTATCAGACCGACGTGATCTGGGCGCCGCAGCTTTCCGAATATTTCGTCGACCTGTCCGAGGCGGCCAAGGATATTGTCGGCGAGCATTTCCCCTCGGTCATCGAAAGCCAGACCTCGGACGGCAAGCTGGTGGCGCTGCCGCTCTATACCGATGCCCCGGCGCTGTATTACCGCACCGACCTGCTGGAGAAATACGGCAAGGAGGTGCCCAGGACCTGGGCCGAACTGACCGAGACCGCCAAGCTGATCCAGGACGGCGAGCGGGCCGCGGGACAGGGCGACCTGTGGGGCTTCGTCTGGCAGGGCAATGCCTATGAGGGGCTTACCTGCAACGCGCTGGAATGGGTGAAATCCTTTGGTGGCGGCCAGATCGTCGAGGCGGACGGCACCGTCTCGATCAACAATCCGCAGGCTGTGGCGGCGCTGGAACTGGCGGCAGGCTGGATCGGCACCATCAGCCCGCGCGGCGTGCTGGCCCATAAGGAAGAAGAGGCGCGCGGCGTCTGGCAGACCGGCAACGCGGTCTTCATGCGCAACTGGCCCTATGCCTTCGCGCTGAGCGGCGGCGCGGACAGCGCGGTCAAGGACAAGTTCAACGTGGCGCCGCTACCAGCCGGCACCGAGGAGGCCGGCTCGGCCGCGACGCTGGGCGGCTGGAACGTCGCGGTGTCGAAATTCTCGACCAAGCAGGAGGCGGCGGTCGATCTGGCGCTCTATCTCGCCTCGGCCGAGGCGCAGAAACGCCGCGCGCTGCTGGACGGCAACCTGCCCACCGTGGTCGCGCTCTACGACGATGCCGAGATCGCCGAGGCGGTGCCGCTGATCCCGCGCTGGAAAGAGGTCTTCGCCGATGCGGTGCCGCGCCCCTCGGGGCCGACCAAGAACAAGTATAACGAGGTCTCGTCGAAATTCTGGTCGGCCGTGCATGACACGCTGTCGGGCAACGGCAGCGCGGCTGAGAACCTCGAGCTGCTGGAGCTGGAGCTGAGCGACATGCAGGGCTCGGGCTGGTAAGGCGCTTGGCGGGGGCTGGCGGGTTTGCGCCGGCCCCGACCGGCCCCTGCGGCCGATGAGGAGTTTCCCCATGACTGACCCCATCGCGGGCCGCAGCGGCGGTCCCAGCCTGCGGCAGCGTCGGCAAAGGGCGGCCTTCTGGTTCCTGGCCCCCATGCTTTTCGCGCTGCTCTGCGTCGCGGCCTGGCCGCTGGCGCGCACCATCTGGTTCTCGTTCACCAACACCACGCTGTCGAACCTTTATGGCGGCGAATGGATCGGCTTCGACAACTACCTGTCGATGCGCACGCTGTCCTCGGGGCGGGTGGTCTGGCGCGGCACGCTGGTCGATCCGGCCTGGTGGAACGCGGTCTGGAACACCGTCCGCTTCTCGCTGATCTCGGTCGGGTTCGAGACGGTGCTGGGCCTGATCGTGGCGCTGGTGCTGAATGCCGAGTTCAGGGGCCGCGCCCTGGTGCGCGCCGCCATCCTGATCCCCTGGGCGATCCCGACCATCGTCTCGGCCAAGATGTGGGCCTGGATGCTGAACGACCAGTTCGGGATCCTGAACGACATCCTGCTGCGGCTGGGGCTGATCAGCGAAAAGATCGCCTGGACCGCCAGCACCGAAACCGCAATGACCGCCGTGCTGATCGTCGATATCTGGAAGACCACGCCCTTCATGGCGCTGCTGATCCTGGCCGGCTTGCAGATGGTGCCGCGCGACATCTACGAGGCGGCGCGGATCGACGGCATCCATCCGGTCAAGGTGTTCTTCCGCGTCACCCTGCCGCTGATCAAGCCGGCGCTGATGGTCGCGGTGATCTTCCGCATGCTGGACGCGCTGCGCATCTTCGACCTGATCTATGTGCTGACGCCGAACAGCTCGGCCACCAAGACCATGTCGGTCATCAGCCGCGAGAACATGATCGACTTCGACAAGTTCGCCTATGGCGCGGCGCAATCGACGCTGCTCTTCGCGATCATCGCCGTCTTCGTCAGCGCCTATATCTGGCTCGGCCGCGTGGACCTGGGCGGGGAGGGCTCGAAATGACCCGTCACAAGCTGCTCAAACGGATCGGCTTTTACGCGCTGGTCGTGGTGATCGTCGTCTTTTCGGTCTTTCCCTTCTACTATGCCGTCGTGACCAGCTTCGCCTCGGGGACGGCGCTGTTTCGGGTGAACTACCTGCCCGCGGGCTTCGACCTGCGCAACTACCAGGCGGTGCTGGGGTCGAGGAACTTCCTTTACTCCATCGGCAACTCGCTGATCATCGCCACGGCCACGGTGGGGCTGTCGCTGTTCCTGGGCGTCACCGCCTCATACGCGCTGGCGCGGGTGCGGTTCCGGGGGCGGGGGCTTCTGCTGATGACCATCCTGGCCGTGTCGATGTTCCCGCAGATCGCCGTGCTGGCCGGGCTGTTCGAGCTGGTGCGCTTCCTGGGCATCTTCAACACCCATTGGGCGATGATCCTGTCCTATACGATCTTCACGCTGCCCTTCACCGTCTGGGTGCTGACCACCTTCATGCGCGACCTGCCGGTCGAGATCGAGGAGGCGGCGATCGTCGACGGCGCCAGCCCCTGGATCATCATCACCCGCGTCTTCCTGCCGCTTCTGTGGCCGGCGATGGTGACCACCGGGCTTCTGGCCTTCATCGGCGCCTGGAACGAGTTCCTGTTCGCGCTGACCTTCACCAGCACTGAAAGCATGCGCACCGTGCCGGTGGCCATCGGCCTGCTTTCGGGCGCCTCCGAGCAGGAGATCCCCTGGGGTCCGATCATGGCCGCCTCGGTCATCGTGACGGTGCCGCTGATCGTCCTCGTCCTCATTTTCCAGCGCAAGATCGTGGCGGGCCTGACCGCCGGCGGCGTGAAAGGTTGAACCATGGCCAAGATCGAGTTGAAGAACGTCACCAAATCCTATGGCGGCTTGCAGGTCATCAAGGGCATCGACCTGGAGATCCGCAAGGGCGAGTTCATGGTCTTCGTCGGCCCGTCCGGCTGCGGCAAGTCCACGCTGCTGCGGCTGGTCTCGGGGCTGGAGGACATCACCAGCGGCGACATGCTGTTCGACGGGCAACGGGTGAACGACCTGGTGCCCTCGGACCGCGGCATCGCCATGGTGTTCCAGAGCTATGCGCTTTACCCGCATATGAAGGTCTATGACAACATGGCCTTCGGCATGAAGCTGGCCAAGGCCGGCAAGGCCGAGATCGACCGCCGCGTGCGCGAGGCGGCGCGGCTGTTGCAGATCGAGCACCTGCTGGACCGCCTGCCCAAGCAACTGTCCGGCGGCCAGCGCCAGCGCGTCGCCATCGGCCGCGCCATCGTGCGCGACCCGCGCGTCTTCCTGTTCGACGAGCCGCTGTCGAACCTCGACGCGGCGCTGCGCGTGCAGACGCGGCTGGAGATCGCCCGGCTGCATCACGGCATGGAGGACGTGACGATGATCTACGTCACCCATGACCAGGTCGAGGCGATGACGCTGGCCGACCGCATCGCCGTGCTGCGCGACGGCAGGCTGGAGCAGGTGGGCACGCCGGCCGAGCTTTACGAGCGGCCGAACTCGACCTTCGTCGCCGGCTTCATCGGCAGTCCCAAGATGAACTTCCTGACCGACGGTTTCGCGCATGCGCATGACTGCGCGACCCTGGGTATCCGCCCCGAGCATATCGACATCGTCGAGGCCGGCCCCTGGTCGGGCGAGGTCGTCCATGCCGAGGATCTGGGCGCCGACCATTACCTTTTCGTCGAGATCGGCGCCGCCGAGCCGCTGGTCGTGCGCCAGCCGGGCAAGCTGGCCCGGCCGCTGGGCACGCGGCTGAACCTTGGGCCGCGCCTGGGCCACCTGCACCGTTTCGACGCCAACGACGCGCCGATCCGCTGAATCCACCACCCGCTTCCGCAGGGGAGCAACAAGGAGCGATGAATGACCATCCGAGTCACTGTCTGGGGCGAGAACGTCCACGAGCAGAAGAACCAGACCGTCGCCGGGATCTACCCGGACGGCATGCACAACACCATCGCCGCGGCGCTGAACCGCGATGACGGGATCGCGGCCGGCAGCGTCACCCTGCAAGATCCCGAGCATGGGCTGACGGCCGAGAGGCTGGCCGAAACCGACGTGCTGATCTGGTGGGGCCATTGCGCCCATGGCGAGGTGCAGGACGCGGTGGTCGAGCGCGTGGCCGAGGCGGTCTGGTCCGGCATGGGCATGATCTTTTTGCATTCGGCGCATTTCTCGAAACCCTTCAAGCGGCTGATGGGCACGCCCTGCAACCTGACCTGGCGCGAGGCGGGCGAGCGCGAGCGGCTTTGGCTGACCTCGCGCAACCATCCCATCGCCGCCGGCCTGCCCGATCATTTCGAGCTGGAGCACGAGGAGATGTATGGCGAGCCCTTCGGCGTGCCCGAGCCGCTGGAGACGGTCTTCGTCAGCTGGTTTGCCGGCGGCGAGGTGTTCCGCTCGGGCCTGACCTACAAGCGCGGGGCCGGCAACGTGTTCTATTTCCGCCCCGGCCACGAGACCTATCCGACCTATCACGACGCCAATGTGCAGCGGGTGATCCTGAACGCGGTGAAATGGGCGCATAACCCGGCCGCGCGGCTGGCCGAGCCGACCGTCGCGCCCAATGTCCCGGTCGAACAGGCGCTGGAGCCGATCGAGGAACGCGGTCCCAGGCTGCATGCCGCCGGCGAGGAGGGCTATCGCTGATGGTCCGGCTTCTCGTCATCGGCACCGGCGGCATGGCGGCGAACCATGCCCGTGCCTTCGCCGGCATTCCCGGCGTCGAGCTGGTGGGCGGCGTGGACCCGCGGCCCGAGCCGCTGGCCGCCTTCAACGCCGAACATGGCATTGCCCGCGGCTTCGCCAGCCTGGACGAGGCGCTGGCCTGGGGCGCGTTCGACGCCGCGACCAACGTGACGCCGGATGCCGCGCATTATCCGACCACCATGCCGCTGCTGGCGGCGGGCAAGCATGTGCTGTGCGAAAAGCCGCTGGCCACCAATGCCGCGGATGCGGCAGCGATGGCCGAGGCGGCGGCGCGGGCGGGCGTGGTGAACATGGTCAATCTCAGCTATCGCGACGTGCCGGCGCTGCAAAAGGCCGCCGCGATGGTCCGCGCGGGCGAGATCGGCGCGGTGCGGCATTTCGAGGCGAGCTACCTGCAAAGCTGGCTGACCCAGCCCGGCTGGGGCGATTGGCGCACCGACCCGAAATGGCTGTGGCGGGTCTCGACCGCGCATGGCTCCAAGGGGGTGCTGGGCGATGTGGGCATCCATATCCTCGATTTCGCCACCTATATCGCCGGGCAGGACGCGGCGCAGGTTTCCTGCCTGCTCAAGACCTTCGACAAGGCGCCGGGCGGGCGGATCGGCGACTATGTGCTGGACGCCAACGACAGCGCCACCATGCAGATCGTGCTGGAAAACGGCGCGCTGGGGACGGTGGCGGCGACGCGCTTTGCCTCCGGGCACCTGAACGACCTGCGGCTGCGGATCTATGGCGACCGCGGCGGGCTGGAAGTCTGCTTCGAGAACCGCGTGAGCCGGCTGCGCGCCTGCCTGTCGCCTGACCTGGAGATCGCCGCCTGGCACGAGGTCGACTGCCCGCCGGTGCCGACGATCTACCAGCGCTTCGTCGCCGCGATCCGGGGCGAGGGCGCGGTCGATCCCGATTTCGCCCGCGGCGCGGCGCTGCAACGCCTGCTGGACCGGGCCGAGGAATCCTCGGTCGGGGCCGGGCTCGGCCTCGCCGTCTAGGCGCAACCGATCCGGCGGCGGCCCTCTCCTCCCTGCCGCCGCCGGACATCTTGCAAGGAGCATGGCATGACCCAGACCGTTCCCGCGCAGGCCCGCCGCGTGCCCCGCATCCGCCTTGGCATGGTCGGCGGCGGGCAAGGCGCCTTCATCGGTGCCGTGCATCGCATCGCCGCGCGTATCGACGACCAGTATGAGCTGGTCGCGGGCTGCTTTTCCTCGACGCCCGAGAAAAGCGCGGCCTCGGCGGCGGAGCTGGGCGTGGGCCGCGCCTATGGCGATTTCGCGCAGATGGCGATGCGCGAGGCGCGGCGCAAGGACGGGATCGAGGCGGTGGCCATCGTCACCCCGAACCACCTGCACGCCCCCGTCGCCCGCGCCTTCCTGAAGCGCGGCATCCATGTCATCTGCGACAAGCCCCTGACCGCGACCCTGCCCGAGGCGCGCAAGCTGGCCGGGGCCGCAGCGGATTCGGACGCACTGTTCGTGCTGACCCACAACTATACCGGCTATCCGATGGTGCGGCAGGCCCGCGCCATGACCCTGGCGGGCGAACTGGGCGAGATCCGGCTGGTGCAGGTCGAATACGCGCAGGACTGGCTGGCCGAGCCCATCGAGCAGGCGGGCAACAAGCAGGCGGGCTGGCGCACCGACCCGGCGCAATCCGGTGCGGGCGGGGCCATCGGCGACATCGGCACCCATGCCTTCAACCTGGCCGGCTTCGTGACCGGGCTGGAGTTGGAGGCGCTGGCCGCCGATCTGCAAAGCTTCGTGCCGGGCCGGGCGGTCGATGACAACGGCCATGTGCTCTTGCGCTATCGCGGCGGGGCGCGCGGGATGCTGTGGTGTTCGCAGGTCGCCTCGGGCTGCGAGAACGCGCTGCGGCTGCGGGTCTATGGCAGCCGCGCCGGCATCGAATGGGCGCAGGAAGAGCCGAATGCCCTGTGGGTCACGCCGCTGGGCCGGCCGCGCTACCGGCTGTCGCGCGGCGGCGCCGGCACGGGGCTTGAGGCCGCGCGCCTGACCCGCATTCCCGCCGGCCACCCCGAGGGCTATCTTGAGGGTTTCGCGAATATCTATGCCGAGGCGGCGCGCGCCATCCTAGCCCGTCGCGACGGGGCGGTTCCGGACCCGGCGGCGACCTTTCCCGGCATCCGCGAGGGGCTGGAGGGCGTGGCTTTCGTCGATGCCTGCCTGCGCTCCAGCAAGCGCAACGGCGCCTGGGTGGCGCTGGCTCTCTAGGCACCGCGGACCCCGGCATTCCGCGCCATTGTCGCGCCGGTCCCGTGCCGGCCATTGTTCGCGCCGCCCCGCCTATGCTACCCCGCGCGGCGAGAATGGAGGCGCGCGTGATCCTTTGCGAATTCGGTCCTGACGGCAAGCCGGTCCTGTTCCGGGATCCGCGGGAAGTGCTGGTGGTGACCGGGCCCGAGGATGTGGCCTCTGCGCTCGACCATCTCGAGGCCCGGCGCCGGCAGGGGGCCTGGATCGCGGGCTACCTGTCCTATGAGCTGGGCTATGCGCTGGAGCCGGTGCTGGCGCGCGAGATGCCGGCGGACCGGCGCACGCCGCTCATGGCCTTCGCCGTCCATGACGCGCCCGAGCCGGCGCCGCTGTTGCCCGCGCCAGGCGCGGCCCGGCTGGCGCCGCTGGAGCCCATGATCTCGCCGCAGGATTACGCGGCGGCCTTTGCCCGCACCCGCGACTATATCGCGGCCGGCGACTGCTACCAGATCAACCTGACCTTTCCCATCGGCTCGCGCCTGATCTCCGGCTCGGCGCTGCAGCTTTACGCCGCGCTGGCCGTGCGCCAGCCGGTCGGTTTCGGGGCCTATGCCGAGCTGGGGCAGGGGCCGGTGGTGGTCTCGCGCTCGCCCGAGCTGTTCTTCCGCCTCGATGCGCAGGGCCGGATCGAGGCGCGGCCGATGAAGGGCACCGCGCCGCGCGACCCCGATCCGGCGCGCGACGCGGCCCTGGCGGCGGGGCTGGCGGCATCGGAAAAGAACCGGGCCGAGAACCTGATGATCGTCGACCTGCTGCGCAACGACATCGCCCGCCTCTCGCGCGTGGGCTCGGTGCGGGTGCCCGAGCTTTTCGCCGTAGACAGCTTTGCCACCGTCCACCAGATGAGCTCGCGCGTGGTGGGCCAACTGGAGCGTCCGGCGGAACTGGGCGCGCTGCTGCGGGCGCTGTTTCCCTGCGGCTCGATCACCGGCGCGCCCAAGATCCGCGCCATGCAGATCATCCGCGAGGTCGAGCCGTTCCCGCGCGGGGTCTATTGCGGCGCCATCGGCTGGATGGCCCCGGACGGTGCGGCCTGCTTCTCGGTGGCGATCCGCACGCTGTCGGTCTGGCCGGATGGCGAGGTCACGCTGAATGTCGGCGGCGGCGTGGTGCAGGATTCGACCGCGGAAGGCGAATGGGAGGAGGCGCTATGGAAAGCCCGCTACGCGCAGGATCTGACGATCCCGAACTGCGGCTGATCGAGACGGTGCTGTGGGACGGCACCGGCTGCCCGCGGATCGCGGGGCATCTGGCGCGGCTGGCGGCGGGGGCGCGGACGCTGGGCTGGTCCTGCGACGCGCAGGCCGCCCGCGCCGCTCTGGTCGGGCCTGCGGGCCAGCCTGCGCGGTTGCGGCTGACGCTGGACCGCGCCGGGCGGATCGAGGTGACGCGCGCGCCCCTGCCGCAGTCGCGCCCGCAATGGCGGCTGGCGCTGGCCGGTACGCGGCTCAATTCGGTCGATCCCTGGCTCAGGCTCAAGACCACGCGGCGGGCGCATTACGACGCCGCCCGCGCCGCGCTGCCCGAGGGGGTCGAGGAGGCGGTCTTCCTGAACGAGCGCGGCGAGGTCTGCGACGGCACCATCACCACGGTCTTCTTCGACCGCGGCCAGGGGCTGCGCACCCCGCCGCTGTCCTGCGGGCTTCTGCCGGGCGTGCTGCGCGCCGGGATGCTGGCCGAGGGCACCTGCCGCGAGGAATTGCTGCTGGCCGGGGATCTGCCCCATGTCCGGCTGTGGGTCGGCAATGCGCTGCGCGGGCTGATCCCCGCCACCTGGGCCGGCTGAACCGGTCAGGCCAGGTCGGCCAGTTCGCTTGCCGCGCGCTTCAGCGCCGGCAGATGCGTCATCGCCGTTTCCAGCGACATGCGCTGCACCGGCGCGTGGAAGGTCACGGCGGCCAGAACCCGGCCGCGCCCATCCAGCGCCGGGACCGAGATCCCGACCATGCCGGGAATGAATTCCTGGTCGTCGATGGCATGGCCCTGTTCGCGCACCCGCGCCAGTTCCTCGCGCAGGCTTTCGGCCGAGACGAAGGTGTTCGGCGTATGCGGATGCAGCCGGGCATGGCGCAGGAAATGCTCGACGCTTTGCGGGTTCATGAAGGCCAGGCAGACCTTGCCGGCCGCGGTGGCATGCAGCGGCACGCGGGTGCCCAGCTGGATCACCAGCCGCAGGGGCCAGTTCGTCTCGACGCGGTCCACATAGACCAGCGTGTCGCCTTCGGGGATCGAGATCGAACAGGTCTCGCCCACGGCGGTGAAAAGCCGCACCAGCACGTCGTGGCGCGGCAGGTCGTATTGGCAGGCATGCATGACGCCCAGCATCATCTGGCGCAGCTTGAGGCCGGGCAGGTAGCTGCGCCCGTCGAGCTGGCGCGACAGGTAGCCCTCTTGCTCCAGATTGGCGACCAGGCGGTGGATGGTGGGCTTGGGCAGGCCCAGGCTGGCATTGATCTCGGTCGCGGTCATCGGGCGCGCCTCGCGGGCCAGGGCTTCCAGGATCTGGAGGTTTCGCAGGCTGGGCGGCACCGGGGAACTGTCTTGGAACTCTTTCATGGCCTGAACCCGATCACTTTACTGTTCATTTTTACCGCAGGACGGCCCGAGGTCCAGACGTCAGGGGCCGGCAAGGCGGCTTGTCCTTTTGGCGCAGCTTAGCATTTGCGTTGCCCGAGCGTCATCCATGGGTTAGGAACCGCGACTCACAGGCCCGGGGCTCTGGTATCGGGGGCCCGGCGCATTATATCCGGGGTGACTGCGACGCGGGCAGAGTGGGGGGACCGAATGCTCGATCTGACGACCATCCGCAGCGAGCTGGGCTCGCATTACGATCTCGAGCCCTCGCTCGAGCTGGCCGAGCGCATGGCGGATGTCCATGCCCGGATGGGCCGCGTCATGCCCTGGCCGGACTGGGCGATCCACGCCCCCTATGTCGCAGCGATCAACAAGCTGAAAAAGGAACGCAATGCCGTGGTGCTGGCGCATAACTACATGACGCCGCAGATCTATCACGGCATTTCCGACGTGGTGGGCGACAGCCTGGCGCTGGCCATCGCCGCGACCAAGGTCGAGGCGCAGGTGATCGTGCAATGCGGCGTGCATTTCATGGCCGAGACCTCGAAGATCCTGAACCCGCAAAAGACGGTGCTGATGCCCGACATGGAGGCCGGCTGCTCGCTGGCCGAAAGCATCACCGCCGAGGGCATCGCCCAGATGCGCGCGCGTTACCCGGGCGCGCCGGTGGTCAGCTATGTCAACACCACCGCCGAGGTGAAGGCCGCCTCGGACATCTGCTGCACCAGCGCGAATGCGGCGCAGATCGTGGCGGCGCTGGATGCCGACACGATCATCATGACGCCGGACAAATGGCTGGCGCAGAATGTGGCGAACAAGGTGCCGCAAAAGCGCATCGTCTGGTGGGACGGCGCCTGCATCGTGCACGAGCAGTTCACGGCGCAGGATCTGCGCGACTTCCGCGACTGGAATCCGGGGCTGAAGATCATCGCCCATCCCGAATGCCCGCCCGAGGTGGTGGCCGAAGCCGATTATGCCGGCTCGACCGCCAATATCCAGGACTGGGTCGAGGCCGAGCGGCCGAAGCAGGTGATGTTGGTCACGGAATGCTCGATGGCCTCGAACATCTCGGACGCCAATCCCGAGGTCGAGTTCCTCGGACCCTGCAACATGTGCCCCTACATGCAGAAGATCACGCTGGAGAAGGTGCTCTGGTCGCTGCACACCATGACCGGTGTGGTCGAGGTCGATCCCCAGGTCGCCGATCGCGCCCGGCTGGCGGTGCAGCGCATGATCGACCTGTCGCAGCGTCTGGCAGCCTGAGGTGCGCGAGGTTTCGACCGGCCGCGTCGTCATTGTGGGCGCCGGCCTGGGTGCGCTTTACGCGGCGCTGAAACTGGCGCCGCGCCCGGTGCTGATGATCTCGCCCGAGGTGCTGGGCCAGGGCGCAAGCTCGGCCTGGGCGCAGGGCGGGGTGGCGGCGGCCATGGACCCGGCCGACAGCACCGAAGCCCATGCCCGCGACACGCTCCGCGCCGGCGCCGGCACCGTCGATCCCGCCATCGCGGCGCTGGTCACGGAGGAGGCGCGGGCGCATATCCTGGACCTGACCCGGCTCGGCACCCCTTTCGACCGCAAGCCGGATGGCGGCTATGTGCTGTCGCGCGAGGCGGCGCACAGCTTCGCCCGCGTCGTGCGGGTGCGCGGTGACCAGGCCGGGGCCGAGATCATGCGCGCGCTGGTCGCCTGCCTGCGCGAGGCCCCCTCGGTGCAGGTGCTGGAGGGGGTGATGGCCACCGGGCTGCGGGTCGAGGACGGCAGGGTCGCGGGGGTCGAGGTGGCGCTTTCCGGCCCGCAGGGCTCGGCGCCGCTGCTGATCCGGGCGCCGGCGGTGCTGCTGGCCGGCGGCGGCTCGGGCGGGCTTTACGCGCTGACCACCAATCCGCCGCGCATCCGCGGCCAGGTGATCGGCATGGCGGCGCGGGCCGGGGCCGAGATCGCCGATGCGGAATTCGTGCAGTTCCATCCCACCGCCATCGATTGCGGCGAGGATCCGGCGCCGCTGGCCACCGAGGCGCTGCGCGGCGAGGGCGCACATCTGGTCAACCGCCTGGGCGAACGCTTCATGCCGGCGGTGCATCCCGATGCCGAATTGGCGCCGCGCGACGTGGTGGCGCGCGCCATCTATGCACAAAGCCAGGCCGGGCTGCGACCGATGCTGGATACCCGCGCCTGCCTGGGCGACCGCATTCTGACCGAGTTTCCGGCCGTGGCGGGGGCCTGTGCGCGGGCCGGGATCGACCCGACGCGCGAGCCGATCCCGGTGGCGGCGGCAGCGCATTACCACATGGGCGGCGTGGCGGTGGACAGCGACGGCCGCGCCAGCCTCGACCGGCTCTGGGTCTGTGGCGAGGCGAGCTCGACCGGGCTGCATGGCGCCAACCGGCTGGCCTCGAACGGGCTTCTGGAGGCGCTGGTCTATGCCCGCCGCTGCGCGCTGTCCATCGCGGCGCGGCTGGGGCCGGTGCAGGACGCGCCCGAAATCGTGCTGCCCGACCTGCCGCCCGGCCCGGTGCCCGATCCGGCGCTGGTCGCCCGCCTGCGCCGCGCCATGACCGAGGGGGCGGGCGTCTTGCGCGATGCCGGGGGCCTGACCCGCTGCCTGCGCGAGATCGCCGCCATCGAGGCGGCGCAGCCCGATTGCCCGGCGCTGCTGAACATGACCGCCACCGCCACGCTGATCGCCGCCGCGGCGCTGATGCGGCAGGAAAGCCGCGGCGCGCATTGCCGCACCGATTTCCCGCAGACCCTGCCCGAGGGCCGCCGCTCGCGCCTGACGCTTTCGCAGGCGCTGGCCCTGCGCGCCTCGCTTGAACCGGAGACGACATGACCGAGATGCCACCGCTGCCCGAGATGATCATGGAACCGCTGGTCCGGGCCGCGCTGACCGAGGATCTGGGCACCTATGGCGACATCACCACCCGCACGGTGATCCCGGCCGGCACCCGCTACCGGGCGCGGATCGTGGCGCGCGAGGCGGGCGTGGCCTCTGGCATGCAACTGGCGGCCATCGCCTTTCGGCTGATCGACCCCGCGCTGGACTGTCGGTTGCACCATGCCGATGGCAGCCGTTTCCAGCCCGGCGACACGCTGGCCGAGATCGAGGGCGAGGCGGCCTCGATCCTCTCGGCCGAGCGGGTGGCGCTGAACTTTGCCGGCCGGCTGTCCGGCATCGCCACCCAGACGGCGGCATTCGTGGCCGAGACGGCGGGGACGAAGGCGCGCATCACCTGCACCCGCAAGACCACCCCCGGCCTGCGGCTGGTCGAGAAGCAGGCGGTGCTGCATGGCGGCGGCTTCAACCATCGCTTCAGCCTGTCGGACGCGATCCTGATCAAGGACAACCACATCGCCGCGGCGGGCGGCATCCGGCCGGTGCTGCAAGCCGTCAAGGCCCGCGCCTCGCATATGATGCGGGTCGAGATCGAGGTGGACCGGCTCGACCAGCTTGCAGAGGTGCTGGAGGAGGGCGGCGCCGATGTCGTGCTGCTGGACAACATGGAAACGGCCGCGCTGCGCGAGGCGGTGGCCATGGCCCAGGGCCGGGTGGTGCTGGAAGCCTCGGGCAACATGCGGCTGGCTCGCGTGGCCGAGGTGGCGGCGACGGGGGTGGATTACATCTCGGTCGGCGCGCTGACCCATTCGGCGCGCACCCTGGACCTGGGCCTGGATTTCTGACCGGCCAAGGGGCCGCAGAACATGCGGCCCTTGCCCGGTTTGGCGCAATCCTGCAGCGCACAATGCGGCAGGGGCGGGTGTTTCCGGCGTCCCGCGCCGGGTTTCGGCGCGATATTGCCCGCGCCGGTTAACGCTAACAGAATTTTCTCCCAACCGCTTGCTTTCGATCACGGATGCCTTAAGCCAAGAGATGACCCGAAAGGATACGGGTGTGCCGACAAAGGGTGATCCATGGCCAGGGACGACATGCCCCAAAGCGATTTCCGCGACGCGATCCTGTGGCACCTGACCTATACGCTGGGCAAGGATCCCGACCACGCGCAGCTTTTCGACTGGCGGCTGGCGCTGAGCCATGCGGTGCGCGACCGCATCGTGGATCGCTGGATGGCATCGACCCGCGCCACCTATCGCGCCGATGCCAAGCGGGTCTATTACCTGTCGATGGAATTCCTGATCGGCCGGCTGCTTCAGGACAATATCGTCAACCTGCAACTGGCCGACGAGGCACAGGAGGCGGTGGAAAGCTTCGGCCTCGACTGGCGCGGCGTGCTGCTGGACGAGCCCGACGCGGCATTGGGCAATGGCGGCCTGGGCCGGCTGGCGGCCTGTTTCATGGAATCGCTCGCCACGCTGGGTTGCCCGGCCTATGGCTATGGCATCCGCTACGAGCACGGGCTGTTTCGCCAGAGCTTTGCCGAAGGGCGGCAGATGGAATCGCCCGAGGACTGGCTGGAACAGCCCTTCGTCTGGCAGTTCGAACGCCCCGAGGCGCGTTTTGTCCTGGGTCTCGGCGGCCGGGTCGCGACCCGCGACGGCCGCGCGGTCTGGGAACCCGAAAGCTTCGTGCAATCCGAAGCCTATGACATCCCGGTCATCGGCTGGCGCGGCGCCTGGGCCAATACGCTGCGGCTCTGGGCCGGACGGGCGGTCGATCCCTTCGACCTGGCCCGCTTCAATGCCGGCGATTTCGCCGCTGCGGCCGAGGCCGAGGCGCTGGCGCGCACCATCTCGCGCGTGCTTTATCCCGAGGATTCGACCGAAAAGGGCAAGCGGCTGCGGCTGACGCAGGAATATTTCTTCTCGGCCGCCTCGATTCGCGACATCCTGCGCCGCTTCGAGGCCGAGCATGCCGACCTGCGCCTGTTGCCGCAGAAGGTGGCGATCCAGCTGAACGATACCCATCCCGCCATCGCCGGGCCGGAGCTGCTGCGCATCCTGCATGACGAACGCGGCCTGCCCTTCGACGAGGCGCTGGCGATCACCAGGGCTTGCGTGAACTACACCAACCACACGCTCTTGCCCGAGGCGCTGGAAAGCTGGGGCGAGGGGCTTTTCGGCGACCTGCTGCCGCGGCATCTGCAGATCATCGACCGCATCGACGCCGAGGATGCCCGCGCACATCCCGACCGCCGCAACACCGCGCGCGGCGACGGCAAGGTGCGAATGGGCGAGCTGTCCTTCATCCTGTCGAACCGCGTGAACGGCGTCTCGGCGCTGCATACCGGGCTGATGAAGACCACGGTCTTTGCCGACCAGCACCGCATCTGGCCCGACCGCATCGTGAACCAGACCAACGGCGTCACGCCGCGGCGCTGGCTTTTGGGCTGCAACCCGCGCCTGGCGCGGCTGATCACCCGGACCATCGGCGACGGTTGGGTGGGCGATCTGGAGCAGTTGCAGGCGCTGGAGCCCCATGTCGCCGATGCCGGCTGGCTGGAGGAATTCGCCGCCGTGAAGGCCGCCAACAAGGCCGATCTGAGCGGCTGGATCGCCCGCGACCATGGCGTGATGCTGGATCCGCAGGCGCTGTTCGACGTGCAGATCAAGCGCATCCACGAATACAAGCGCCAGCACCTGAACATCCTGGAAGCCATCGCCCTGTGGCAGGAGATGCGCGAGAACCCGTCCGCGGACTGGACGGCGCGGGTCAAGATCTTTGGCGGCAAGGCGGCGCCGGGCTATTTCTTTGCCAAGGACATCATCCGGCTGATCAACGACGTCGCTGCCGTCATCAATGCCGACGCGGCCACGAAGGAGAAGCTGCAGATCCTCTATCTGCCCAACTACAACGTGACGCTGGCCGAGCGGCTGATCCCGGCCGCCGACCTGTCCGAGCAGATCTCGACGGCCGGCAAGGAGGCGTCGGGCACCGGCAACATGAAATTCGCGCTGAACGGCGCGCCGACCATCGGCACGCTGGACGGCGCCAATGTCGAGATCCGCGAACTGGTGGGGCCCGAGAACTTCTTCCTGTTCGGCCTGACCGCCGAGGAGGCCGAGGCCCGCCGCGCCGTCCCCGACCATGCCGCCTGCGCGGTCGCCGCCGATCCGCGCCTCAAGCGCGCCGTCGAGGCGATCCGCAGCGGTGCCTTCAGCCCCGGCGAGCCGGACCGCTATGCCAATATCGTCGAGAACCTGACGGGGGCGGATTACTTCCTGGTCGCCTCGGATTTCGCCGATTACTGGCGGGCGCAGCGCGAGGTGGATTTTGCCTATGCCAACCGCGCGGAATGGACGCGCATGGCGGCGCTGAACGTGGCGCGCTCGGGCTGGTTCTCGTCGGATCGCACCATCCGCGGCTATATGCAGGACATCTGGAACGTGAAAAGCCTGCTCGGGCAGGAGTGACGCCGCAAGGGGGGGAACCATGGCGCAGATCGACCCCAATGAAGTCGCCGACCCCGCGGTGCTGGCCCGCATCGCCGAGGGGCGCTTCGACGATCCCTTCGCGGTCCTTGGTCCGCATCCGCGGGGGGGCTTGCGCCATGTCACCGCCTTCGATCCCGGCGCTCAGGAACTGGCGGCCATGGTCGGCGGCAAGGCGCATCCGCTGGCGCCGGTCGAGGGCTGTCCGGGCCTGTTCCACGGCAAGGTGCCGGGCGCGGAACCCTATCTCTTGCGCGGGCGCCGCGACGGCGAGGAATGGCTGGTCGAGGATGCCTATCGCTTCGGCCCGGTCTTGGGCGAGCTTGACGAATACCTGCTGGGCGAAGGCCGGCACCGGCGGCTCTGGCAGGCGCTCGGCGCGCATGTGATCGAGCATCAGGGCACGGCCGGCACGCATTTCGCGGTCTGGGCGCCCAATGCCCGCCGTGTCTCGCTGATCGGGGATTTCAACGCCTGGGACGGGCGGCGCCATGTCATGCGCCGCCGCGGCGCGACCGGCGTATGGGAGATCTTCATGCCCGGCCTGGGCGAGGGCACCGCCTATAAATACGAGATCCTCGGCGCCTATGGCGGGCTGGCGCAAAAGGCCGACCCAGTCGGCTTCGGCGCCCAGCACCCGCCGGCCACCGCCTCGGTGGTGCGCGACATCGCGGGCTATGGCTGGTCGGACCAGGGCTGGATGGGCACGCGGGCCGCGGCGCAGCGCATCGACCGCCCGATCTCGATCTACGAGGTGCATCTGGGCAGCTGGCGCAGGAAGGACGGCGGCCGGCCGATCTCATACCGCGAGGCGGCGGTGGAGCTGGTCGATTACGCCCGCGACATGGGCTTCACCCATATCGAGCTCTTGCCGATCAGCGAATACCCCTTTGACGGCTCATGGGGCTACCAGCCGGTCGGGCTGTTCGCGCCGACCATCCGCTTCGGCCCGCCGCACGAGTTCCGCGACCTGGTGAACGCTGCGCACAAGGCGGGGCTGGGGGTGATCCTCGACTGGGTGCCCGGCCATTTCCCGACCGATCCGCACGGGCTGGTGCAGTTCGACGGCACCGCGCTTTACGAGCATGCCGACCCGCGCGAGGGCTTTCACCAGGACTGGAACACGCTGATCTACAATTACGGCCGCAGCGAGGTGATGAACTACCTGACCTCGAACGCGCTTTATTGGCTTCGGGAGTACCACCTCGACGGGCTGCGGGTGGATGCGGTGGCCTCGATGCTCTATCGCGACTATTCCCGTGCCGAGGGGCAATGGATCCCCAACAAGGACGGCGGGCGCGAGAATTACGAAGCCATCGCCATGCTGCAGGAGATGAACCGCCTGACCTATGGCGAGGAACCGGGCATCATGACCGTGGCCGAGGAATCGACCAGCTACCCCAAGGTCTCGCGGCCGGTGCATGAAGGCGGCCTGGGCTTCGGCTTCAAGTGGAGCATGGGCTGGATGAACGACACGCTGGATTATATCCGGCGCGAGCCGATCCATCGCAAGCACCATCACCACCAGATGACCTTCGGCCTGCATTACGCCTTTTCCGAGAATTTCATCCTGCCGATCAGCCATGACGAGGTGGTGCACGGCAAGGGCTCGATGCTGGCCAAGATGCCCGGCAGCGAATGGGAGAAATTCGCCAACCTGCGCGCCTATTACGGCTTCATGTGGGGCCATCCGGGCAAGAAGCTGCTGTTCATGGGCCAGGAATTCGCCCAAGGCTCGGAATGGAACCACGATGCCGAGATCGACTGGGCCTGCATCGGCAACCCGCTGCATTACGGCATGCAATTGCTGGTGCGCGACCTGAACGCCATCTATCGCGCGACCCCCGCGCTTTACGCGAAGGATTGCGACGGCGCCGGCTTCCAGTGGATCGAGGCCAATGACGCCGCGCATTCCATCTATGCCTGGATCCGGCGCGGTGGTCCGGGCGATGCCGCGGTGGTGGTGGTCTGCAACTTCACCCCGGTCGAGCGCAGCGGCTGGCGCATGGGCTTTCCGCAGCCGGGCCTGTGGCGCGAGGTGCTGAACACCGATGCCGAGGTCTATGGCGGGGCCGGGCGCGGCAATCTGGGCCGCGTCACCGCCCTGCCGGGCGAAAGCCACGGCCAGCCCGCCCATGCCGACCTGGTGCTGCCGCCGCTTTCGACGCTGATTTTCATCAAGGACGACAGGACGACATCATAGCAACCACACCCGCGCGCCGGGCAAAAAGGGAGAGGGCAGAGAGATGGCACCGCGTGAGGAAAGGCTTTCCAGACGATCCATGGCCTTCATTCTGGCCGGCGGCCGCGGCTCGCGCCTGCGCGAACTGACCGACAAGCGCGTGAAGCCCGCGGTCTATTTCGGCGGCAAGTCGCGGATCATCGATTTCGCGCTGTCGAACGCGCTGAACTCGGGCATCCGCAAGATGGCGCTGGCTACGCAATACAAGGCCCACAGCCTGATCCGCCATGTCCAGCGCGGCTGGAACTTCTTTCGCGCCGAGCGCAACGAGTTCCTCGACATCCTGCCCGCGTCCCAGCGTTACGACGAATCGATGTGGTATCGCGGCACGGCCGATGCGGTGGCGCAGAACATTGACATCATCGACAGCTACGGCGTCGATTACGTGCTGATCCTGGCCGGCGATCATATCTACAAGATGGATTACGAACTGATGATCCGCCACCATGTCGAGGCGGGTGCGGACGTGACCATCGGCTGCCTGACCGTGCCGCGGGCCGAGGCCTCGGCCTTCGGCGTCATGGCGGTGGACGGCAAGGACGTCATCACCAGCTTCCTGGAAAAGCCCGCCGATCCGCCCGGCACGCCGGATGATCCCGAGGTGACGCTGGCCTCGATGGGCATCTATGTGTTCCGCTGGGACTTCCTGCGCGACCTCTTGATCCGCGACATGCAGGACGACAATTCCAGCCATGATTTCGGCAACGACCTGATCCCGCAGATCGTCAGGAACGGCAAGGCGCAGGCGCATCGCTTCGCCGACAGCTGCGTGCGCTCGGACGGCGATCCGGTCTATTGGCGCGACGTGGGCACGGTCGACGCCTTCTGGCGGGCGAATATCGACCTGACCGACTTCAACCCCGACCTGAACCTCTGGGACCGCGACTGGCCGATCTGGACCTATTCCGAGCTGGTGCCGCCCGCCAAGTTCATCCATGACGAGCCCGACCGCCGCGGCAGCGCCGTCAGCTCGCTGATCTCGGGCGGCTGCATCATCTCGGGCAGCGAGATCCGCGAGTCGCTGTTGTTCACCCAGGTCCATACCAATTCCTATTCCAGCCTGGAGCGCGCGGTGGTGTTGCCCTATGCCAATGTCGCCCGACACGCGCGTTTGACCAATGTGGTCATTGACCGCGCCGTCAGAATCCCCGAAGGGCTGGTCGTCGGCGAAGACCCCGACGAGGACGCGAAATGGTTCCGCGTCTCGGAAGGCGGCGTCACGCTGATCACGCAGGACATGCTGGATCGAAGGGAAGCGTCTTTATGAGGGTCTTGTCCGTATGAGGGTTCTGTCCGTCGCCTCGGAATGCGTGCCGCTGGTCAAGACCGGCGGGCTGGCCGATGTGGCCGGGGCGCTGCCGGCGGCGCTGGCCGGGCACGGGGTCGGGATGCGGGTGTTGCTGCCCGGCTATCCGGCGGTGCTGGGGGCCGCGGCCAAGGCGCCGGCCGTGCGCGAGATCCCGGAGCTGTTCGGCGGCCCGGCCCGCATCCGGCGCGGCGCACTGGGGGATGCGGTGCTTTACATCCTGGACGCGCCGCATCTTTTCGACCGGCAGGGCGGCATCTATCTGGGGCCGGACGGCCGCGACTGGCCCGACAATCCGCAGCGTTTCGCCGCGCTTTGCAAGGCCGCCGCGCTGATCGCCGCCGAGGGGATCGAGGACTGGCGCCCGCAGGTGCTGCACCTGCACGACTGGCAGGCCGGCCTGACCCCGGTCTATCTGCGCCAGGCCGGGGTGCGGGACGTGCGAACGCTGCTGACCATCCACAACATTGCCTTCCAGGGCCTGGCGCCGGCGCATATGCTCTCGGCGCTGCAACTGCCGGCGCATCTCTTCAACCCGCGCGGCTTCGAATATTGGGGCCGGATCTCGGCGCTGAAGGCGGGAATCGTCTTTGCCGACAAGGTCTCGACCGTCAGCCCGACCTATGCCGAAGAGCTGATGACCCCGGAATTCGGCATGGGGATGGAGGGGGTGCTGGCCGACCGCGCCGGCGATTTCACCGGCATCCTGAACGGCATCGACCTGGATGCCTGGACGCCGCCCTATGCCGCGCCCGAGGGCAAGGCGCCGCATCGCGCCGCGCTGCGCAAGGAATTCGGCCTGCCCGAGGCCGAAGGGCCGCTTTGCGTCGTCGTTTCGCGCCTGACCGGGCAGAAGGGGCTGGACCTCTTGATCGAGGCGCTGCCGGCGCTGCTGGAGAACGGCGGCCAGCTTGCGGTGCTGGGATCGGGCGATCCTGGGCTGGAAGCGGCCTTTTCCCAGGCTGCCGCCCGCCACCCCGGCGTCGCGCTGCGGCTGGGCTATGACGAGCCGCTGTCGCGCCGCATGATCGCCGGCGGCGACGCCATCCTGGTGCCCTCGCGCTTCGAGCCCTGCGGGCTGACGCAGCTTTACGGGCTGCGCTTCGGCACCCTGCCGCTGGTGGCGCTGACCGGCGGGCTGGCCGATACCGTCATCAACGCCTCGGCGGCGGGGCTGGCTGCGGGCGTGGCGACCGGGGTGCAATTCCACCCGGTCGATGCCCGGGCGCTGTCCCGGGCGCTGTCGCGGCTCTGCGCGCTCTGGCGCCAGCCTGCCGTGTGGCGACGGATGACGGAAAACGCCATGGCGCATCCGGTCGGCTGGGACGCCTCGGCCCGCGCCTATGCCGAGCTGTTCGGGGCGATGGCCGCCTGATGACCGGGCTGCGCATCTTCGAGGGCCGGGCGGAACCGCTGGGCGCCACCTTCGACGGCGAGGGCGTGAACTTCGCCGTGTTCTCGGAACATGCGCGCCGGGTGACGCTGTGCCTGTTTTCCCCCGACGGCCGGACCGAGACGTACCGGCTGGACCTGCCGGAACGCGACGGCGACGTCTGGCACGGCTATGTCCCCGGCCTGCGCCCCGGCCAGCTTTACGGGCTGCGCGCCGACGGTCCCTATGCGCCCTCCGAGGGGCACCGCTTCAACTATCACAAGCTGCTTCTCGATCCCTATGCCAAGCGGCTGACCCGGCATCTGGTCTGGCACGATGCGCTGATGGGCTATACGGTCGGTGCGCCCGAGGCCGACCTGAGCTTCGACCGCCGCGACAGCGCCCGCTTCATGCCGCGCTGCGTGGTCGAGGATCCCTCCTTCGCCTGGGGCCCCGACCAGCCGCCGCGCCGCGACATCGCCGAGACGGTGATCTACGAGGCCCATGTCAAGGGCCTGACGCAACTGCACCCTGATGTCCCGCATCGCGGCACCTTCCTGGGCCTCGCCTCGGACCCTGTGCTGGAGCATCTGCAAGCCCTGGGCATCACCGCGCTGGAGCTCTTGCCGGCGCAAGCCTTCCTCAACGACCGCTTCTTGCTGGAGAAGGGGCTGGTGAACTATTGGGGCTACCAGACGCTGGGCTTCTTCGCCCCCGATCCGCGCTATCTGGCCAAGGGCCAGATCGCCGAGTTCCAGCATATGGTCGCCCGCATGCATGCCGCCGGCATCGAGGTCATCATGGACGTGGTCTACAACCACACCGGCGAGGGTAACGAGCTTGGCCCGACGCTCAGCTTCCGCGGCCTCGACAATCGCAGCTATTACCGGCTGCAGGAGGATCCGCGCCATTACGTCGACGACACCGGCACCGGCAACACGCTGAACGTCAATCACCCGATGGTGCTGCGCATGGTCATGGACAGCCTGCGCTACTGGGTCGAGGTGATGCATGTGGACGGGTTCCGCTTCGACCTTTGCGCCACGCTGGGCCGGCGGGTTCGTGGCGGCTTCGACCGCAGCGCCTCGTTCTTCGACGCGATCCGGCAGGATCCGGTGCTGACGCGGGTGAAGCTGATCGCCGAGCCCTGGGACATCGGTCCCGGCGGCTATCAGCTGGGCGGCTTTCCGCCGCCGTTCCTGGAATGGAACGACAAGTATCGCGACGGCATCCGCCGCTTCTGGCGCGGCGACGCGCGGCAGGTGCCGGAGTTGGCCGACCGCATGGCGGGCTCCGCCCGGCAGTTCGACCATTCCGGCCGGCCCGCCACGGCTTCGGTGAACTTCCTGACCGCGCATGACGGCTTCACGCTGATGGACGTGGTCAGCTATTCCGAAAAGCACAACCAGGCCAATGGCGAGGAGAACCGCGACGGCCATTCCGAGAATTTCTCGGACAACATGGGCGCCGAGGGGCCCAGCGACGACCCCGCGATCCGGGACGCCCGCGCGCGGCGGCGGCGCAACCTGCTGGCGACGCTGCTTCTGTCGCAGGGCACGCCGATGCTGCTGGCCGGGGACGAGCTGGGCAATTCGCAACAGGGCAACAACAACGCCTATTGCCAGGACAACGAGATCGGCTGGGTGCAATGGCAGGGTGCCGACCCGGCCTTCCTGGACTTCACCCGCAAGCTCATCGCCTTTCGCCGCGCCCATCCGATCCTGCGGCAGAAACGTTTCCTGCATTCGCGCCCGCGCCTGACCGACGGGCTGCCCGACCTGTTCTGGCTGCGCCCGGACGGCGCGCAGATGACCCCGGCCGATTGGGGCAATCCCGAGCTGCGCGTGCTTTGCGCCGAGCTGCGCATGGCCGCCGGCACCCCCGAATATGCGCAGCGCGAGGAGGCGCTGTTTCTGGTCTTCAACAACGGTGAGCCGCTGGAGGTGGTGCTGCCCGAGCGCCCCGAGGGCTGGCGCTGGCGGCTGCATCTGGATACCAGCCGCCCCGACCTGGCCCCGCATGTGGTCGAGGCCGAGCGGCTGGCGGTGGACGGCCAGTCGACCCTCGCCTTCGATCTGGAGCGCGAGCATGGCTGATCCGCGCCTGACCCTGGCCGGTCGCATGGGCGTGCTGCCGGGCTTTCACGACCTTGCCGGGCAATGGCGCGAGACCTCGGTCGAGACGGCGGTGGCGCTGCTTGCCGCCATGGGTCTTGCCGTGCCCACGGCGGCCGAGGCGCAGGCGGCGCTGGACGACCATGCCGTCCGCCTGCCGCAGGATGTGATCTGCGCTGCCGGCGCGCGCCCCGACCTGGCCTTGGACGACTGGCAACTGACCTTCGAGGACGGCACCGAGGCCGAGGGGAACGGCCCGCTGCCCGTGCTGCCGCTGGGCATCCACCGCCTGCGGGCCGGGGGCCGGGACTATACGCTGCTCGCCGCGCCGCCGCGCCTGCCGGGGCCGGCGCGCTGCTGGGGGCTGGCCGCGCCGCTCTACGGCATTTCGGAAACCGGGATCGGCAGCTATGCCGACCTTGCGGTGCTGGCCAAGGGGATGGGCCGGCAAGGGGCGGCATTCCTGGGCATCAACCCGGTCCATGCCGGCTTTCCGACCGAGCCGCAGCTGTCCAGCCCCTATACCCCCTCGCATCGACGGCGGCTGAACGTGATCCACCTGCCCGGCGGCCCCGGCACCCCCGGCCCGCGCATCGACTATGCCCGCGACATCCCCGCCCGCATGGCGGCCTTGCGGGCGGGATACGACGCCTTTCCCGGCGATCCGGCCTTCGACGCCTGGCAGGCGGCGGAGGGCGAGGGCCTGCAACGCTTTGCCCTGCATCAGGCGCTCTCGGCCCGGCTGGGGGCCTTCTGGGGCGACTGGCCGGCGACCCTCGCCTCGCCCGACACGCCCGCCGCCATCGCCGCGCGGGCCGATCTGGCCGGCGAGATGCGCTTTCACGCCTGGCTGCAATGGCGGGCCGAGCGGGCCTTGGCGGCGGCCGGGCAGGCGGCGCGCGACGGCGGCATGGCGCATGGGCTCTATCTCGACCTCGCCGTCGGCACTCATCCCTTCGGCGCCGAGACCTGGGAGGACCGTGCCAGCTTCGCCTTCGGCGCCTCGCTCGGTGCGCCGCCCGACGCTTTCGCCCCGCAGGGGCAGAACTGGAGCCTCGCGCCCTTCAGCCCCTTGGGTCTGCGTGCCCAAGCCTATGCGCCGCTGGCCGAGACCCTGCGCCGCCAGCTGCAATTCGCCGGCGTGCTGCGCATCGACCACATCCTGGGTTTCGAGCGCGCCTATTGGGTGCCGGACGCCGCCCCCGGCGCCTATGTCGCCATGCCGCGCGATGCCATGCTGGCCGTGGCCCGGATCGAGGCGGCGCGCGCCGGCAATGCGGTGCTCGTCGGCGAGGATCTGGGCAATATCCCCGACGGCCTGCGCGAGGCGCTGGCGGCTTCCGGCATCCTCGGCTGCCGCGTGGCGATGTTCGAGCGCGAGGGCTGGCATCCGCCGGCCTTCCGCCCGGCCGAATCCTATGACCAGGGCGCCATCGCCAGCTTCTCGACCCACGACCTGCCGACCTGGCGCGGCTGGCGGCGTGGCGCCGACATCGCTGCCCGCGCCGGCATCGCCGGGCAGGAAACCGCCGCCGGGCAGCAAGAACGCGCCGAGGAGGTCGTCGCCTTCGACCGGCTGCTGCCCGATCCCGGCTTGGACGCGCTGCACGGTTTCCTGGCCCGCACGCCGTCGCGTCTGGTGGCGGTGCAGGCGGAGCTGCTGCTCGACATGGCCGACCAGCCGAACCTGCCCGGCACGGTCGGCGAATATCCGAACTGGCAGCTGCGCCTGCCGGTGGCGGCCGGGGATTTCCCGGCATTGCCCTCGGTCGCGCGGACTGCCAGCATCATGCGCGACCACGAACGCTAAGGAGAGGTCCATGACCGTTCACACCGTCCCGACCCAGCCCATCGCGGGGCAAAAGCCCGGCACCTCGGGCCTGCGCAAGAAGACCTCGGTCTTCATGCAGCCGCATTACCTGGAAAACTTCGTGCAGGCGATCTGGAACGGCACCGGCGGCGCCGCGGGCAAGACCTATGTGCTGGGCGGCGACGGGCGCTATTTCGGCGACCGCGCCGCGCAGGTCATCCTGCGCATGGCCGCGGCCAGCGGCGCGAAGAAGGTGATCGTCGGCCAGAACGCGCTGCTTTCCACCCCCGCCGCTTCGCACCTGATCCGGCTGCGCGGGGCGGATGGCGGCATCATCATGTCCGCCAGCCACAATCCCGGCGGCCCGACCGAGGATTTCGGCGTCAAATACAATATCGGCAATGGCGGCCCGGCCCCCGAGCCGGTGACCGAGGCGATCTTCGAGGCCACCAAGACCCTGGCCGAATACCACATCCTCGACGCGCAGGACGTGGACCTGGCCACGCCGGGGACCAAGGCCCTGGGCGGCATGGAGGTCGAGGTCGTCGACCCGGTCGCCGATTATGCCGAGCTGATGCGCTCGATCTTCGATTTCGGCAAGATCCGCGCGCTGTTCGCCGACGGCTTCCGCATCCGCTTCGACGCCATGCATGCGGTCACCGGCCCCTATGCCAGGGCGATCCTGGAAGGCGAGCTGGGCGCGCCCGCGGGCTCGGTGGTGAATGCCGTTCCCAGTCCCGATTTCGGCGGCGGCCATCCCGACCCGAACCCGATCTGGGCCAAGGATCTGATGGATGCGATGTTCGGGCCGGACGCGCCGGATTTCGGCGCCGCCTCGGATGGCGACGGCGACCGCAACATGATCGTCGGCCGCAACTGCTACGTGACGCCTTCGGACAGCCTGGCGGTGCTGGCTGCGAACGCCACGCTGGTCCCGGCCTATGCCGGCGGGTTGAAAGGCGTGGCGCGCTCCATGCCGACCTCGCGGGCGCTGGACCGGGTGGCCGAGCGCCTGGGCCTGGCCTGCTACGAGACGCCGACCGGCTGGAAATTCTTCGGCAACCTGCTCGACGCCGGCAAGGCGACGCTCTGCGGCGAGGAAAGCGCCGGCACCGGTTCGGACCATGTGCGGGAAAAGGACGGGCTCTGGGCGGTGCTGTTCTGGCTGAACCTGCTGGCCGAGCGCCGGCAGCCGGTGGCCGGGATCATGGCCGACCATTGGGCGAAATACGGCCGCAACTACTATTCCCGCCACGACTATGAGGCGGTGGATGCCGCGGCCGCGGCCGAGCTGATGCAGGCGCTGCGCGAGCGTCTGGCCGATCTGCCGGGCCAGGCCGCGGCCGGGCTGCGGATCGAGGCGGCGGACGAGTTCGCCTATGACGACCCGGTGGACGGCTCGCGCAGCGAGGGGCAGGGCCTGCGCATCATGACCGAGGGCGGCGGCCGCATCGTGCTGCGCCTGTCGGGCACCGGCACCGAGGGGGCGACGCTGCGCGTCTACCTGGAGCGGGTCGAGACCGATCCCGCCCGGATGCAGGACGATCCGCAACAGGCGCTGGCAGGCATCGTCGCCGCCGCCGAGGAAATCGCCGGCATCCGCGCCCGCACCGGCCGGGATGCGCCCGACGTCATCACCTGAGCGCGTCCCGCGCGGCGGGATCAGCCCGCCGCCAGCTCGTCCCAGCAGGCCAGCGCGTGGCCGGCATACATCAGGCCCGGCCCGCCGCTCATCTGGATCGCCATGGACAACACGTCGCCCAGTTCCTCGCGCGTGGCGCCGGCCTTCATCAGCGCCTCGACATGAAGCAGGATGCAGGGCTCGCAGCGCTGGACGATGGCCATGCCGACGGCGATGAATTCCTTGGTCTTGGCGTCCAGCACGCCGCCGTCATGCACCGCCTTGGACAGTGCGCCGAAGCCCTTGGTGGCGTCGGGGATGGCCTTGTTCATCACCCGCAATTCGCTGCGCATCTCGTCGATCTTTGCCTTGTAGCTCATGGTTCGCACTCCTTCTGGGCCGGGCATGGCTAGCCCGGCGCCGATCGCAACGGCTTGATCCAGATCAAGGGAATTGCGAATTTTCGCAGGTTCGCGGCAAGGTTCAGACCCGGCGCCCGCGCACCCATGTCTCGCGCATGACCGGCGTATCCTCGTCCAGCATGGCAAAGCGGATCAGGTCGGCGCGCAGCCCCGGCGCCAGGCGGCCGCGGTCGGCCAATCCGGCCGCCTGGGCCGGGTTGGCCGTCACGCTTGCCATGGCGCGCGGCAGGTCGTCCCAGATCCGCGCCAGGATCAGCGCCCCGGCCAGGAGCCCCGCGGGCACGTAATCCGAGGACAGGATGTCGAGCTGCCCAACCCGTGCCAGATCCGCCGCCGAGACATTGCCGGAATGGCTGCCGCCGCGGATCAGGTTCGGCGCCCCCATCATCACCATGATACCGTGGTCGTGGCAGGCCGCCGCCGCCTCGGGCGTGGTCGGGAATTCGGCCAGCCGCACGCCATGGCCGGCCGAAAGCGCGACATGTGCGGCCGTGGTGTCGTCATGGCTGGCCAGCACCGCGCCCAGCCGGTGCGCGATCTCGACCGCCGCCGCCTCGTGGCGGTCGCCGAAGCGGGCGCGCAGATCCTGCAGCCGGGCGACATGCTCGGCGAAGGCCGCGTCCGAGAGCTTGTACTTGCCCTGCACATATTGCGCGAGCTTCGAGATGTCGCGGAACTGGCGCTGGCCCGGTGTGTGGTCCATCAGGCTGATGATGCCGACCCGGTCCTCGGGGCCGAACTCGTCGAGTTCCGCCAGCAGGGTCTGCGAGCAGATCTCGGCGCGCAGGTGCAGGAAATGGCTGATGCGCAGCGCCCCCCGAGCCCGTAGCGCGGCCAGTTCATGCGCCAGTTCGCGGGCATATTTGTCGTAATCCTGGTCTGGCCCCTCGTTCGGGATCGAGCCCACGCGCATGGCGTCGAAGACCGTGGTGATGCCGCAGCCCGCCAGTTCGGCGTCATGCGCCAGGATGGCCCCGGCATGGGGCCAGTCCACGCCGGGGCGGGGACGGATGTGGCGTTCCAGGTTGTCGGTATGCAGCTCGACCATGCCGGGGGCAAGATAGTCGCCCTGCATGTCCAGCGCGCCGGCCGGCACGGCGCTGCCCGGCTGGATCGCGGCGATGGCGCCGTCCTCCAGCACCAGCGCGCCGGGGGTCACGGTCTCGGGCAGGATCAGGCGGGCATTGGCAAGGATGGTGCGGGTCATAGCGGGCCTTGGGGTTGCGGGGCAGGCCAGGGGTGGCCGATTGCGGCGCCATGGTCAAGCGCGGTGGCTGCGAGATGGGGGCCGGGGGGGGCTTTGCCCCCGCCGCGCCGGCCCCTCGACGGGGCCGGCGCGGCGTTCCCCCAGGATATTTGCACAAGAAAGAAGCCGGAAGGCGGCGCCTAGGGGCAGAGCGCATCCACCCATTGCGGCACCACCTCGGTCGCGGCGCCGAGGCGGCGTTCGGCGAAGTCGCGGCTGACGGCCGAGGCAGCCAGGTTCAGCTCGATGGTATGGGCGCCGTTGCGGCGGGCGTGCTGGGCCAGGCCGGCGGCGGGATAGACTAGGCCCGATGTGCCGATGGCGGCAAAGAGCTCGGCGCTTTCGACCGCCTTCCAGATCCGCTCCATGTGATAGGGGATCTCGCCGAACCAGACGATGTCGGGCCGGGCCAGGGCCTTGCCGCAGGCCGGGCAGGGATCGGGCGGGCGCATCACCAGCGCCGCCGGCCAGCGGTGGCCGCAGCCGGCGCAGAGCGCGCCGAGCAGGCTGCCATGCATGTGGATCACCTCGGCCGAGCCGCCGCGCTCGTGCAGGTCGTCCACGTTCTGCGTGACCAGGGTTAGCTCGTGCCGTTGCGCCAGCCGCGCCAGAGCCCGATGCGCCGCGTTGGGCCGGGCGCGGGCGGCATCGGCGCGGCGCTGGTTGTAGAAGCGATGCACCAGCGCCGGGTCGCGCCGAAAGCCCTCGGGCGTGGCGACGTCCTCGATGCGGTGCTCTTCCCACAGCCCGTCGGTGGCACGGAACGTCCTGATCCCGCTTTCGGCCGAGATGCCTGCCCCCGTCAGCACGGTGATGCGCATCCCCGGCTCAGCGTGCGCAATAGGCCTCGGCCGCGGCGGCGAAATTCTTGTAGCGGGCCCAGAAGGCGTTGTCGGCATCGCTTTTCGACATGCGCACTTCTTGCGCCGCATCGGCGTCGCGGAAGAAGCGCGCCGCGCGGCGCTGGTCCGAGCGCGACAGCGTCTGGTCGGCGACCTGCTGGATGCAGCGACAGGCCTGGCCGTTGCGGGCGCCCCGCTCCGAACGGATGCAGGCGGAATCGATCGGGCCTGCCACGGCGAGCGGCGTGGTCAGCACCACCGCGGCGGCGGCGATCATCAATCGGTTGAACATCTCTGTCTCCTCGGCTCCTGCCACGGCAACGGGGCTGCGCACCCTCTTTCCGCCGCGCTCTTGTCCGGCGGAGCTTAGCAGAAGCCGCCCCTTGCCTCAATTGCGGCGGGGCGGCGCAGGGGGCCAAAGGATGGCGGCCGCGGGGGCGCGCGCCCCAAGATATGCGGTCAGGCCGGTTCGGGCGTATAGCCGGCGTCGCGAATCACCTCGGCCGCGCGGGCGGCATCCAGCCCCTCGACCGTGACGCTGCGGCTGGCGAGGTCGGTCGCGGCCCTGCCGCCCGCCTCGGCCACCGCCTTTTCGATGGCCGCCGTGCAATGGCCGCAGCTCATGTCCTCGACGCGGAATTTCATCGGCCCGTCCTTTCACCCGTTTTTCGTCTGGCCCGGCCTTTCGCTTGTCCGGGAAGCAGCCTATGATCGCGTCGCGGCGCCACGGGCGCAACTCCCCCTCATGAGGCTGCGACCAATGGTCACCGAAAACTTCCGTGGCGCGATCCTGATGGTCGTCTCGATGGTGCTGTTCGCCTTCGAGGACATGTTCATCAAGCTGCTTGCGGCCGAACTGCCCTATGCGCAGGTGCTGGCCCTGATCGGGCTTCTGGGCTTTCTTGCCTTTGGCGCCATGCTGAAGCTCAAGCGTGGGCGGCTGTTCACCCGCGACCTGGTCCGGCCCATCGTGCTGTTTCGCAACCTGGCCGAGGCGGTTGGCTCGATCGGCATCGTCGTGGCGCTGGCGCTGACCGAGCTGTCCTCAACCTCGGCGATCATGCAGGCGCTGCCCCTGGCCATCGTGCTGGGCGCGGCGCTGTTTCTGGGCGAGCCGGTCGGCTGGCGGCGCTGGAGCGCGATCATCGTCGGCTTCCTGGGCGTGCTCTTGGTGATCCGGCCGGGACTGGCGGGGTTCCAGCCGGTGTCGCTGATGGCGCTGCTGGCGGTGGTGGGGCTGGCGGCGCGCGACATCGCCACCCGCCGCGTGCCGGCGCATATCCATTCCGACCAGCTGGCCGCCTCGGCCTTCTTCGCCATCCTGATCGCCGCGGTGCTGATGGGGCTGGTGCTGGGGCAGGACTTCGTCCTGCCCAGCCCGCGGCAATGGCTGCTGTTGCTGGCCTGCATCACCCTGGGCGTCGGCGGCTATGCGCTGCTGGTCACCGCAACCCGCGTGGGCGAGGCCTCGGCGCTTGCCCCCTATCGCTATGCAAGGCTGGTCTTTGCCCTGATCCTGGCCTTCCTGGTCTTCGGCGAGCGTCCGGATGCGCTGACGCTGACCGGCGCCGCGATCATCGTCGGCTCGGGCTGCTACACCATGTGGCGCGAGGCCGCGCTGCGCCGCCGCCGGCTGCGCGAGGCCGGTTTCGTCACCGCCTCATGAACCCTCTTTCCGCAACGCCAAAGCCCTTGTATAGCCCGGCCATGACCGACCTTGACCTCATCCGCAATTTCTCGATCGTGGCCCATATCGACCACGGCAAATCCACCCTGGCCGACCGCCTGATCCAGCTGACGGGTACGGTCGCCGAACGCGACATGAAGGCCCAGCTGCTCGACAGCATGGATATCGAGCGCGAGCGGGGCATCACCATCAAGGCCAACACCGTGCGCATCGAATACCCCGCGCGAGACGGGCGGACCTATGTGCTGAACCTGATCGACACCCCCGGCCATGTCGACTTCGCCTATGAGGTCAGCCGGTCGATGCGCGCGGTCGAGGGCAGCCTGCTGGTCGTGGACGCGACGCAGGGGGTCGAGGCGCAGACCCTGGCCAATGTCTATCAGGCCATCGACGCCGGGCACGAGATCGTGCCGGTGCTGAACAAGATCGACCTGCCCGCCGCCGAGCCCGACCGCGTCAAGGAACAGATCGAGGACGTGATCGGCATCGACGCCCATGACGCCATCGAGATCTCGGCCAAGACCGGCCTTGGCATCCCCGAGGTGCTGGAGGCCATCGTCACCCGCCTGCCGGCCCCCAAGGGCGACCGCGACGCGCCCTTGAAGGCGATGCTGGTCGATTCGTGGTATGACCCCTATCTGGGCGTCGTGGTGATGATCCGGGTCATGGACGGGGTGATCCGCAAGGGCGACCGCATCCGCATGATGCAGACCAATGCCGTCTACGGCATCGACAAGCTCGCCGTGCTGCGGCCGCAGATGCAGGACATTGCCGAGCTGGGGCCGGGCGAGATCGGCGTTTTGACCGCCTCGATCAAGCAGGTGCGCGACACCCGCGTCGGCGACACCATCACGCATGAGCGCAAGGGCACCGACAAGCCGCTGCCGGGCTTCAAGCCGGCGCAGCCGGTGGTGTTCTGCGGCCTCTTTCCGGTCGATGCCAATGATTTCGAGGCGCTGCGCGACGCCATCGAGAAGCTGGCGCTGAACGATGCCAGCTTCTCCTACGAGATGGAGACCTCGGCCGCGCTGGGGTTCGGCTTCCGCTGCGGCTTCCTGGGCCTTCTGCACCTCGAGGTGATCCGCGACCGGCTGGAGCGCGAATACGACCTGGACCTGATCACCACCGCGCCCTCGGTGGTGTTCCGGCTGCACATGCGCGACGGCGAGGTGCGCGAGCTGCACAACCCCGCCGACATGCCCGACCTGACGCTGATCGACCATATCGAGGAGCCGCGCATCAAGGCCACGATCATGGTGCCCGACGAATACCTGGGCGACGTGCTGAAGCTTTGCCAGGACCGCCGCGGCATCCAGATGGACCTGACCTATGCCGGCAACCGGGCGATGGTGGTCTATGACCTGCCGCTGGCCGAGGTGGTCTTCGATTTCTACGACCGGCTGAAATCCGTGACCAAGGGCTATGCCAGCTTCGATTACCAGATCAGCGAATATCGCGAGGATTATCTGGTCAAGATGTCGATCCTGGTGAATGACGAGCCGGTGGACGCGCTGGCGATCATGGTCCACCGCGACCGTGCCGAAAGCCGCGGCCGGGCGATGGTGGAAAAGCTGAAGGAGCTGATTCCGCGCCACATGTTCAAGATCCCGATCCAGGCCGCCATCGGCAGCCGGGTGATCGCGCGCGAGACGCTTTCGGCGCTGCGCAAGGACGTGACGGCGAAATGCTATGGCGGCGATGCGACGCGCAAGAAGAAGCTCTTGGAAAAGCAAAAGGCCGGCAAGAAGAAGATGCGCCAGTTCGGCAAGGTCGAGATCCCGCAGACGGCATTCATCCAGGCATTGAAGATGGACGGATGACTCATCCCCCGGGTTGTGGCAGCATGGATTCGCGCCACATCGGGGAATGGTATGCGGGTTGCCTTCGTTTTACTGGCGGTTTCTTTCCTGGGCACGGGGGCCTTCGCCCAGGACGGAGACGATTTCGGCTTCCCGGTCCCGATTGATGTGCAGACCCGGCGGCAGTTGCTGAGCGAAGCTTTTCCGCAGGTCGATAACAGCCTGAAAAAGCTGGACAGCCTGATCAGGTATCGCCGGGATCTGGAGCTTTACCGAGTCACGCATCTTGAGGCGTTCAACGAGGCGATAGAGCAGATCTGCCGCGATCTGCTTATTGTCGAGGCCAGGGTGAGTGCGGCCGCCGGCAGGGGCGACCTTTCCCCGAACGAGAAAGGCAATTACGACCGCCGGATCGCCGAGGAACGCGGGCAATGTTCGGTCTCGAACAAGGCTTCCAGCCGGTATTATCGGCTTTACGATCAGTTCATGGGCATTTATCGCGACGAGGCCGCCAGTTCCAGGGATCGCCTGCATAGTTGCTATGCCAGCGATCCTTGCCGCCTGGGGCAGGGTTAGATGCTGCTGGACTGGAGCAGCGTCGTCTCTCGGGCCCAGCTTTCGCTTTTCAATTTCCTTTTGGCGCTTTCGGACCTGCTGCCTGCCATATTCTTCGCGATCACCTTTCCGCTGGTCCTGCTGCTTTTCATCCGCTTCGATGAAGGGGAAAAGGTTCTCGCGCCGTTCGAACTGACATTCTTTTCCTTTATCGGGCTACTGGTCGCCTATCTGACCTATCTGAGCAAGGATACCTTGCTGGAAAACCTGCTGCCGTCCTTTGTCGTGATCCTGGCCTTCTTCTTTCAGCTGTTCGGTCGGACGAAATCCGGGGCAGAGGTGCCCCTGGGAACCAAGATGACGCTGGCGGCCGGGATCGTCACCGTCGGCTCGTTCATCATCGGCTCGCGCTTCTTCAACCTGTTGTTCGGCGGCGGCGGGGGAGGCTAGGGCCGGGCTCCGGCCGATGCGCAATCACGCAGAAAGTCTGCGTTCAGGATATTGAGCAATTGGATTGAAAACCGCCCGGCCTAGCCCTATGACCGGACCGGCCGACGGCCGATTCCAGCAGGGGGACAGGATGAGCTATCCGAACACGCAGCTTTTCATCGACGGAATCTGGCGTCCGGCGCAGGACGGGCGCAGCCTGCCGGTTCTGAACCCGGCCACCGGCGCCGAGATCGGCCGCGTCGCCCATGCCGGCCTCGCCGACCTGGATCAGGCGCTGGCCGCCGCCGACCGCGCCTTTGTGGAATGGCGGCGCAGTTCGCCGCTGCACCGCTCGGACCTGATGCGCAAGGCGGCGGCGCTCTTGCGCGAGCGCGCCGAGCCCATCGCCGCGCTGATGGTCGCCGAACAGGGCAAGCCGCTGGCCCAGGCGCGGACCGAGACCCTGGCCGGGGCCGAGATCATCGAATGGTTCGCCGAAGAGGCGCGCCGCAGCTATGGCCAGGTCATCCCGCCCCGCGTGCCGGGTGTCACCCAGCTGACGGTCAAGGAGCCGCTGGGCCCGGTCGCCGCCTTCACGCCGTGGAATTTCCCGATCAATCAGGCGGTTCGCAAGGTTTCCGCCGCGCTGGCGGCGGGCTGCACCATCATCGTCAAGGCGCCCGAGGAAACTCCGGCCTCGCCGGCCGAACTGATCCGCTGCTTTGCCGATGCCGGGGTGCCGGCGGGGGTGGTGAACCTGGTCTATGGCGACCCGGCCGAAATCTCGGGCTACCTGATCCCGCATCCGGTGATCCGCAAGGTGTCCTTCACCGGCTCGACGGCGGTGGGCAAGCAGCTGGCGGCGCTGGCGGGGCTGCACATGAAGCCGGGGACCATGGAGCTGGGCGGCCATGCGCCGGTACTGGTCTTCGACGATGCCGATGTCGATGCGGCGGTGGCGGCCATGGCGGCCGCGAAACTGCGCAATGCCGGGCAGGTCTGCATCTCGCCCACCCGCTTCCTGGTGCAAGAGGCGGTGGCAGACCGCTTCACCGAAGGTTTCACCGCCGCACTGGCCGCCGCCAAGGTCGGGCCGGGCATGGACCCGGACAGCGCCATGGGGCCGCTGGCGAATGAGCGCCGCATCCCCGCCATCGAGCGGCTGATCCGGGACGCGCTGGACCGCGGCGCGCGGCTGGCGACCGGCGGGGCGCGGATCGGCAACGAAGGCTGGTTCTTTGCCCCGACCGTGCTGACCGACGTGCCGGCGGATGCGGCGGTGATGAACGAGGAACCCTTCGGCCCCATCGCCGTGGTCAACCGGTTCAGCAGCGACGACGAGGCCTTTGCCGAGGCGAACCGGCTGCCCTATGGCCTGGCCAGCTATGCCTGGACGGGCAGTTCGGCCCGCGCGCAGCGGTTGCAGGATGAAATCCAGGCCGGAATGCTGACCATCAACCATATCGGCCTGTCGCTGCCGGAATTGCCCTTTGGCGGCATCGGCGATTCCGGCATGGGGACCGAGGGCGGTTCCGAGGCGATCGGCGCCTATCTGCAGACCCGCTTCGTCACCCGCAGGGGTTAGAAATCAGGGGCTAGAGATAGGGCGGGGTGCAGGCGCTGACCACCACCGCCTCGCGGTCCGAGATGTTGCGGAAGCGGTGCGGCTGGGTCGAGGCGAAGAGGTAGCTGTCGCCCGCCTTCAGCACCCGGCTCTGGTCGGCCACGATCAGCTCGATCTCGCCGGCGATGACGATGCCGCCCTCGCTGCCGTGATGGGCCAGCATGGTCTCGCCGGTATCGGCGCCCGGCTCATAGCGTTCGTGCAAGATTTGCAGGTTGTGCAGCCGCGCGTCGCCGACCTGGCGCAGGGTCATACGCCCGACCGGCCCCTGCGCGGCGGAATAAAGTCGCGAGGTCAGGTCGCGCAACTCGGCCGGGGTGAAGAAGGGTTGCGGGCTTTGCGGCAGGTCGGGCTCGAAGAACTCGGACATGGTGACGCCCAGCCCGCCAAGGATCTTGCGCAGCGAGGCGACCGAGGGGCTGGAGCGCCCGGTCTCGATCATCGAGATCTGGCCATGCGGCACGCCCGAAGCCTCGGCCAGCTGCCGCTGCGACATGTTTGCCGCGCTGCGCAGCTCTTTCAGCCGCGCGCCCACGTCGAAATCGCTCATCCTTGCCCCGATGCCGTTTTGCGGCAGGTTAGCAGGGCCGGGGGTTGCGCACCAGTTCCGCATCCTGCCGCAGATCGAAGAAAGTCGTTGCTCAAAATATTGAGCATCGTGTAAGCCGATTCCATCAGCATGGAGGTCTGCACATGGAATCGAAGCAGTTGATCGAGCGGCGCAAGGCGGCGGTGGCGCGGGGTGTCGGCACGCGGGACATCTATGCCGTCCGGGCCGAGAATGCCGAGCTTTGGACCGCCGAGGGCCGGCGGATGCTGGATTTCGCCGCCGGCATCGCGGTGAACAACACCGGCCATCGCCATCCCAAGGTGATCGAGGCGGTCCAGCGCCAGATGCAGGACTTCACCCATACCTGCTTCCATGTCGCGCCCTATGAATCCTATGTCGCCCTGGCCGAGCGGCTGAACGCGCTGACCCCCGGCGATTTCGCGAAAAAGACCATGTTCGCCACCACCGGCGCCGAGGCGGTCGAGAATGCGGTGAAGATGGCGCGGGCCTTTACCGGGCGCTCGGGCGTGATCGCCTTCAACGGCGCCTTCCATGGCCGCACGCTTCTGGGCATGGCGCTGACCGGCAAGGTGGCGCCCTACAAGGCCGGTTTCGGCACCATGCCGCCCGAGATTCACCACGCGATCTTCCCCAACGCCATGGCGGGCGTGTCGGTCGCGCAGGCCGTCGCACATCTGGAGACGCTGCTGGCCTCGTCCATCGACCCCCGGCGGGTGGCGGCGATCATCGTCGAGCCGGTGCAGGGCGAGGGCGGCTTCAACGTCGCGCCGCCCGAGTTCCTGGCCGCGCTGCGCCGCATCTGCGACAGCCACGGCATCGTGCTGATCGGCGACGAGATCCAGGCCGGCATGGCCCGCACCGGCCGCATGTTCGGGTTCCAGCATTCCGGCGTCGCGCCCGACCTGGTGACCATGGCCAAAGGGCTGGCCGGGGGCTTTCCGCTGTCCGCCGTCACCGGCCGGGCCGAGATCGTGGACGCGCCCGCGCCGGGCGGGCTGGGCGGCACCTATGCCGGCAACCCGCTGGCCATCGCCGCCGCGCTGGCGGTGCTGGAGGTGATCGAGGACGAAGACCTTTGCGCCCGCGCCGAGGAAATCGGCTCGGCCATCCGCTCGCGCCTGCAAAAGCTGGCCGAACGCTTCTCGGCCATCGGCGACGTGCGCGGGCTTGGCGCGATGAACGCTTTCGAGCTGGTGCAGCCCGGCGACCGCAGCCAGCCCGACGCGCAACTGACCGCCGCCATCGTGGCCGAGGCCGAGGCGCGCGGGCTGATCCTGCTGTCCTGCGGCACGCGCTACAACGTCATCCGCCTGCTGCCGCCGCTGACCATCCCCGACGCGCAGCTGTCCGAGGCGCTGGCGATCCTGGAAGCGGCCATCGAGGCGGCGCTGGTCCCGGCCTGAAGGCGGGCGGCCCCTAACCCATGCCGTCCAGCGCCATGCGGGCGGCGAGCCAGTCGCGAAAGGCCGCCAGCGGCTTCAGCCCGGCCTTGCGCGCCGGCCAGGCCAGCCAATAGGCGCCGCTGCCCGGCACGCCCTGCCGAAGCACCGGCGCCAGCCGGCCCTCGGCGATCTCGACCCGGGCCAGGTAATCGGGCAGCAGCGCGATCCCCAGCCCCGAGATTGCCGCCTGGATCATCATCGAGAACTGGTCCATCATCATCCCGTCCAGCGGCGCCGGCGGCTCGGCGCCCTGGCCCCGGAACCATGCTTGCCAGGCGTCCGGGCGGGTCGGCAATTGCAGCAGCACCATTCCCGCCAGATCGGCGGGCGCCGTTACAGGCCGCCGGGCCAGAAGATCGGGCGAAGCGCAGGCGGTGAGGCGTTCATCGAACAGCTTCAGGTGCTCGGCCCGCGGCCAGTCGTCCCGGCCGTAAAAGATCATCGCGTCAAAGGGCTCTTCGTCGAAGTTGAAGCGACGGAAGCGGGTGGTCAGGTTGATCGAAACCCCCGGATGGGCCGACAGGAAATCCGGCAGCCGCGGCGCCAGCCAGCGCGTGGCAAAGGTCGGCAGCACGGCCAGGTCCAGGCTGCCGCCGTCGGGATTGGCGATCAGCGACATGCTGCCGCGCTGGATCAGGTCGAGCGCGGCGGAAATGTCGCGGAAATACCGCTCGGCCGCCTCGGTCGGGGTCAGGCGCTTCTTGTGGCGGATGAACAGCTCCTGCCCCAGCTGCGCCTCCAGGCTTTGCAGCAGCCGGCTGACCGTGCTTTGCGTCAGCCCCAGATCCTGCGCCGCGCCGGTGACCGAACCCGTGCGCATCACCGCATCGAAGGCCAGCAGCAGGCTGAGGTTCGGAAGAAAGCGCCTTTGCCGCAAGAACATTCACCCCATGCATGAAGTAATGAGGATTATCCATTTTCCGGCCCGGTTTGAAAGCGGTAATGAATGATCCGACAAGCATCAGCGCATGAGGCATGACGTGACGACGAAATCGCACAAGGGCAGCCCTTTCTCGTGGTCCGACCCGTTCCTGCTTGAGGATCAGCTGACCGAGGAAGAGCGGATGATCCGCGACACCGCCGCGGCCTTTGCCGCCGACCGGCTGGCGCCGCGCGTCGAGGCCGCCTATCTGAACGAGGAAACCGATCCCGAGATATTCCGCGAGATGGGTGCCTCGGGCCTGCTGGGCGTCACCGTGGACGAGGCCTATGGCGGCGTCGGCGCCTCTTACGTCGCCTATGGGCTGGTCGCGCGCGAGATCGAGCGCATCGATTCGGGCTATCGCTCGATGGCCTCGGTGCAAAGCTCGCTGGTGATGTTCCCGATCGAGGCCTATGGCAGCGAGGCGCAGAAGCAGAAATACCTGCCGAAACTGGCCTCGGGCGAGTTCATCGGCTGCTTCGGCCTGACCGAGCCGGACGCGGGCTCCGACCCCGCCGGGATGCGCACCGTGGCCCGCAAGACCCAGGGCGGCTATGTGCTGAACGGGTCCAAGATGTGGATCTCGAACGCGCCCATCGCCGATGTCTTCGTGGTCTGGGCCAAGTCCGAGGCGCATGGCGGCAAGGTGCGCGGCTTCGTGCTGGACAAGGGCACGCCCGGCCTTTCGGCGCCCAAGATCGAGGGCAAGCTGAGCCTGCGCGCCTCGATCACCGGCGAGATCGTGATGGAGAATGTCGAGGTTGGCGAGGACGCGCTGCTTCCGAATATCGAGGGCATGGGCGGTCCCTTCGGCTGTCTGAACCGCGCGCGCTATGGCATTTCCTGGGGCGCGATGGGCGCGGCCGAGGATTGCTGGTTCCGCGCCCGGCAATACGGGCTGGATCGCCACCAGTTCAACCGCCCGCTGGCCGCGACGCAGCTTTACCAGAAAAAGCTCGCCGACATGCAGACCGAGATCGCCCTGGGCCTGCAAGCCAGCCTGCGGGTCGGGCGGCTTTTCGACGAGGGCAAGTTCGCGCCCGAGATGATCTCCATCGTCAAGCGCAACAATTGCGGCAAGGCGCTGGAGATCGCCCGCCAGGCCCGCGACATGCATGGCGGCAACGGCATCCAGATCGGCTATCACGTCATGCGGCACGCGCAGAACCTGGAAACGGTGAACACCTATGAGGGCACGCATGACGTGCATGCGCTGATCCTGGGCCGGGCGCAGACCGGCATCCAGGCGTTCGCGTGATGGATCAGCCGGCGCTGAAGGGGCTGCGCGTCGTCGAACTGGCGCGCATCCTTGCCGGGCCGTGGATCGGCCAGACGCTGGCCGACCTGGGCGCCGAGGTGATCAAGGTCGAGGCGCCCGAGGGCGACGATACCCGCCGCTGGGGCCCGCCCTTCATCGAGCGGCCGCGCGCCGACGGGACCACCGAGCGGGTCGCGGCCTATTTCCACGCCGCCAACCGCGGTAAGCGTTCCGTCATCTGCGATTTCAACGATCCCGCCGACCTGGAGCGGTTGCGGGCGCTGATCGACCAGGCCGATGTGGTGATCGAGAATTTCAAGCTGGGGGGGCTGCGCAAGTTCGGGCTGGACTACCAGACGCTTTCGGCGCGCAATCCGCGGCTGGTCTATGCCTCGATCACCGGCTTCGGGCAGGACGGGCCGCGCGCGGTGCAGCCGGGCTATGATTTCCTGATCCAGGGCATGTCGGGCATCATGGACCTGACCGGCGATCCGCAGGGCGAGCCGCAGAAGGTCGGCGTCGCCTGGATCGACATCTTCACCGGGCTTTACGGGGTGATCGCCGTGCAGGCGGCGCTGGCCGAGCGGGCGCGTTCGGGCCTGGGCCAGCATCTGGACCTGTCGCTGCTGGATTGCGGGGTGGCGGTGCTGGCCAATCAGGCAACGAATTACCTGCTGGGCGGCGCGGTGCCGCATCGGCTGGGCAATGCGCATCCCAATATCGTGCCCTACCAGCTTTTCCCGGCTTCGGACGGGCATCTGATCATCGCCTGCGGCAATGATCGACAGTTCGCGGCGCTGTGCCGGGTTCTGGATCTGGCCGGTCTGGCGACCGACCCGGATTACGCCACCAACCCCGCCCGCGTGGCGAACCGCGCGCGGCTGGTGCCGCTTCTGGCCGATGCCACGTGCCGCTTTGCCCGCAGCGCGCTGATCGCCTTGCTGGAAGAGGCGGGCGTCCCCGCGGGCCCGGTCAACGACGTGGCCGAGGCCCTGGCCGAGCCGCAGGTGCAGGCCCGCGGCCTGCGCATCGCGCCCGAGGGCATCGCCGGGCTGCGCAGCCCGCTGCGCTTCTCGCGCAGCCCGCTGGTGACGGAACGCGCCGCCCCGGCGCTCGGCGAGGGCGACTGGCGCTTTCAGGGCTGAACCCTAGCCCTGCCGCCCCGCGCGGCAGGCGGCGCGATAGCCGCTGGGGGTCTGGCCGAACATGGCCCGGAACAGCCGCGAGAATTGCGCCTGGTCGCTGAAGCCGAAGCGATAGGCGACGGCGGCCAGGGACAGGTCGCCCGGCATCTGCAGCATGTCCCGCGCCGCCTTCAGCCGCGCCTCGCGGATGAATTGCGCCACCGTGGTCCCGGTATCGCCGAACAGGTCGTGCAGATAGCGTTTCGAGATGCCGCAGGCCGCCGCCACCGTCTCGGGCGACAGGGCCGGATCGGTCAGGCTGCGCAGGATCGCGTCCTGCGCGCGCTTCAGATGCGCGGCGCGGACCGCCGTGGCAGCGCCGCCGTCGGTTTCCGCCTGCCGGTCCAGCGCCAGCGCCAGCAACTCGATCAGGTGCCGGCCCAGCACGTCTGCCGCCGCGGAATCGGCGGGCAGGGCATGGGCGCGGCGCACCGTCTCGGCGAACAGGCCGCCCAGGCCCTCGCGCCCGTCGAAGACCGTGGCGCAAAGCCGGTCCGGCTGGCGCAGCCTTTCGGCCAGCGCGCTGCGGGCGATCTTCATCACCAACAGGTCGTTGCGCGCCTGATAGGCGAAGCGATAGGGCTCGTCGCCGCGCTCGACGATGAAGCCGCCGGGGGCGCAGGTGATGTCGCGGCCCAGCTGGCGAAACAGCACCGGCGCCAGGCTGGGAATGGTGACCAGGTATTCCTCGGCCTCGCCCTGCCGGATCAGGCCGGGCACCCGCTCATAGCGCGCCGGCTCGGTGCGCAGCCGCGACAGCGACACTTGCCCCATGCCGCGCCGTTCCAGCCGGCCCTGGAAGGTGGCGGGGTCGCGATAGCTCAGCTGCAGCGGAAAATAGGTATCCGCGATGATGGCCGACCAATGCGCCGCGCGCTCGGGCGGCGCGGCCGCGGCGGTGCTGTAGCTTTCCAGGGTCATGATGCGCCTCCCCGCATCGGTTCCGCGATTCGTAGCGCGCCGCGAGCAATCGGGCAAAAGAAAACGTGCGCGCGGGGCAGGCGCCAGATCCTGCCGCATGGATCGGCAGGGCTGCGCCCAGCGACAAGTTTCTCCGCACCCAGCGCCAAGACCGGGCGCCGCTGCCGCCGCACCATGGTCCAACCGAAAAGATGCCGCGCCAGGCGGCACGCCGCAGGGAGAAAAGACCATGAACCAGCCGTTTCCCGGCTGCCCTGCCCGTGCGCGCCCATGCGGCCCAGACAGGGAAATGCCATGACCAGACCCAAACCCGACCCCATCACGCTTTCGGTGGTGCGGGGCGTGCTCGAGACCACGCAGCGCGAGATGACGCTGACGCTGGAACAGACCGCCCGCAGCTCGGTCTTCAACCTCGCGCATGATTATTCGACCGCGCTCTTCAACCACACGCCCGAGATGATCCTGCAGGGCCAGGACATCCCCATCCACCTCGGCAGCCTGATCCCGGCGATGAAATCGGTGGCGAAATTCTTTCAGGGCGACATCCACGAGGGCGACCTGATCCTGCACAACGATCCGGCCCATGGCGGCAGCCATATCATCGACACCTGCATGTATTACCCGGTCTTCTACCAGGGCGAGCTGGTGTTCTGGACCGTTTGCAAGGGCCACCTGACCGATATCGGCGGCCCGGTGCCCGCCGGCTACAACCCCAACGCGACCGAGATCTATGCCGAGGGGCTGCGCATCCCGCCGGTCAAGCTCTGGGATCGCGGCAGACCGCGCCATGACGTGATGAACCTGATCCTGACCAATATGCGCGCGCGCCGCGACCAGGAGGGCGATTTCAATGCCCTGATCGGCGCCTGCCAGGTCGGCGCCCGCAACCTGGTCCGGCTGATGGACAAATATGGCAAGCAGGTGGTGCAGGACTGCATCGCCGAGCTGCTGGACATGGCCGAGGCGCATATGCGCAAGCTCATCGCCCAGGTTCCCGACGGCACCTATACCGGCACGGCGGTGCTCGAGGATGCGGGCCACGGCTTCGGCGACATGGACATCACCGCCACGGTGACGATCCAGGGCGACGGCTGCCACATCGCCATCAGCTCGCCGCCGCAGGTGCCCTATTTCATCAACAGCTACGAAGGCAACAGCCATTCCGGCGTCTATCTGGGGCTGATGATGTTCGCGCAGCTCCCGCCGCCCTATAACGAGGGGCTCTATCGCTGCGTGACCACCGACATGGGGCCCCGGGGCACGCTCTGCAACGCGAAATCCCCCGCGCCGCACATGAACTGCACCACCACGCCGATGGAGACGCTGACCGATGCGGTGCGGCTGGCCTTCGAACAGGCGGCGCCGGCCAAGGTCTCGGCCAGCTGGGGCCATGCCAATGGCTGCAACATCGCCGGCTGGGACAAGCGCCATGACGAGGAATATGTGACCATGGTGCTGGCCTCGATCATCTCGGGGGCGGGGGCCACGGCCAGCCAGGACGGCTGGCATGCCTGCGGGCCGGAATGCTGCTTCGGCGCGCTGACCTCGGGCGATATCGAGATGCTGGAGCACAGCTATCCGATCATCATCCACCGCTATTCCCTGATGCAGGATTCGGGCGGCGCCGGCCAGTTCCGCGGCGGCTCGGGCACCTGCTGGGAGGTCGAGCCGCTGGACAGCCCGATGACGCTGGTCACCTTCGGCGAGGGCCGCCGCATCCCGGCCATGGGCGCGGCCGGCGCCCGTTCCACCCTGATCCCGCCCAAGGTCGGCCGGCTGGAAGTGACGCGGGGCGGCGAGACGCAGGTCATCACCGAAAACGTCATCGAGACCATCCAGCCCGGCGAGCGCGCCGCGAACCGCAATCCCGGCGGCGGCGGCTACGGCGACCCCTATGCCCGCCCGGTCGAGAAGGTGGTCGAGGATGTCAGGAACGGCCTCGTCAGCCTCGAGGGCGCGCGGCTCGACTATGGCGTCGTCATCGCCGATGCCGCGACCCTCGCCGTCGATCACGCCGCCACCGCCGCCCTGCGCGCCGCCTAAGGCTTTCGCCGTTTTCCAAATACCCCGCGGGGGTCCGGGGGCGCGAAGCCCCCGGCGCCGGACCCGCGAACCGCAGCCAAAGATGGAACCCGCCATGAAACACCAATATCGCCTTGGCATCGACGCCGGCGGCACCTTCACCGATTTCATCCTCGCCGACCGCGAGGGGGGCTTGCGCATCTTCAAGGCGCTCTCCACCCCGCAGGATCCGACCCTGGCCATCAGGAACGGCCTGGCCGTGATCGAGGAGGAGACGGGCATCGGCCCGCGCGACCTCGTCTCGAACGCCGACCTGTGCATCAACGGCACCACGGTCGGGCTCAATGCGCTGATCACCCATAGCGGCGCCAGGACCGGGCTGATCGCCACCAAGGGCCACGAGGACAGCATCGAGATCCGCCTCGGCCACAAGGAGGACGGCTATCGCTACGACCCGGACTATCCGCCCGCGACCATGCTGGTGCCGCGCTACCTGCGGCGCGGGATCAGCGAGCGGGTGATCTCGACCGGCGCCGTCCACACGCCGCTGAACGAGGACGAGGTGCGCGAGGCCTGCCGGCATTTCCTGCGCGAGGGCGTCGAATCGGTCGCCATCAGCTTCGTCTGGTCGGTCCTGCATCCCGATCACGAACTCCGCGCCGCCGAGATCGTGCGCGAGATGATGCCCGAGGCGCGCCTGACCGTCGGTAGCCAGCTCTATCCGCAGGTGCGCGAATATACCCGCACCTCGACCGCCATCGTGAACGCCTATCTCGCGCCGATCCTGTCGCGCTACGTGCAGGCGGTGGACGGCTATTTCCAAGGCCTCGGCGCGCGTCAGCCGGTGCGCTATTTCCAGTCGAACGGCGGGCTGGCGCTGGGGTCGGTGGTCTCGGACCAGTCGGTCTATGCGATCAATTCCGGCCCCGCCTCGGCGCCGCGCGCGGCGCTCTATCTGGGCGAGCCCTACGGGCTTGAGGACATCATCACCGTCGACATGGGCGGGACCAGCTTCGACATCACCCTGACCCGCGACGGGCAGGCCAATGTGTCAAAGAACATCGACTTTCTGCGCTATCGCATTGGTATCCCGATGATTCAGGTGGAAACCCTGGGCGCGGGCGGCGGATCGATCGGCTGGATCGACTCGATGGGGCTGATGCAGATGGGGCCGCAATCGGCGGGCTCGGAACCCGGTCCGGCCTGCTATGGCAAGGGCGGCGAGCGGCCGACCACGACCGACGCGAACCTGGTGCTGGGCTACCTGAATCCCGAGGGCCTGGTCGGCGGCCGCCTGCCGCTCAGCGTCGAGAAGGCGCGCGAGGCGATCCGCAAGCACCTGGCCGAGCCCCTGGGCATCAGCGTCGAGACCGCGGCCTATGGCATGTTCACCATCGTCAACAACAATATGGTGAATGCGATCCGCAGGGTTTCAGTCGAGCGGGGCTACGACCCGCGCGACTTCGTGCTGAACTGCGCCGGCGGCGCCACGGGCGCGCATATCACGGCGCTGGCGCGCGAGATGGGCATCGGCAAGGTGCTGGTTTCCAAGCTCGCCTCGGGGCTTTGCGCCTTCGGGCAGATCATCTCGGACGTGAAATACAACTACATGGCCCCCATCGCCGCGTGGCTGGAAGGGGCCGAGGCGGCCAGGCGGCTGGACGAGACCTTCGCCCGGCTGGAGGAGAAGGGCCGCGCCGACCTGCTGGCCGACGATTTCGCGCCCGACCGGATCGGCATCCGCCGCAGCCTGGACATGCGCTATGTCGGGCAGGTGCATGAATGCACGGTCAGCGTCGATCCCTTCCCGATCGACGAGGCGGCGCTGGAACGCCTCAAGGCCGCCTTCCACGCCCGCCACGAAGAGCTTTACACCTATGCCGAGCCGCACAGCCCGGTCGAGGTGGTGAACGTGGAAAGCGCCATCTCGGGCGCGGTCGAGCGGCCGGCGCGGATGCGCATCGCGCAGGGCGCAGGCGCGCATGCGGCGCTGTCGGGCACGCGCGAGATGATCTTCGATGCCTCGGGCCGCAAGCACGAGACCCCGGTCTATGACGGCGCGAAGCTGGGCGCGGGCGACGTCGTCACCGGCCCGGCGGTCATCCAGGAGGTGACGACCACCATCGTCATCGAGCCGGGCTGGGTCGCCGAACTGGACCAGAACGGCGTCTATGTCGTGACCGTGGCCAGCGCCGCCGGCGCTGCGCCCGAAAGGGCCGCGGCATTGGCCGAGGCCTGACCAAGGCCGGGCGGGGCCGCGCCAGGCCCCGCCCATCCGGAACCAATCACAAGAACCAAAACAGGGAGCTTCAGCCATGGCTGGATCTTTGGACAATTCGGAAGAACTGGAATTTTCGGACCGGCCGGTGCCGCGCGACCAGCGCATGGGCCGGCTGCCGCTGACCATGGCCTGGTGGTCGGTCTGCTCGGCCATGTTCTACCTGGTCATCGCCGCCTCGCTGGCTCTGGCCTATGGCGCAAGGAACGCCATCATCGGGCTGGTGCTGTCGGTTATCGCCTATGCGGCGGTGAACGCGGTGCTGGTGCGGCACGCGATCCGCACCGGGCTCAGCGTCTCGCTGTTCTCGCGCATCCTGCTGGGGCGCAGCGGGGCGGCGGTGGCGACGCTGATCTTCTTTGCCACCGCGATCTATTACGCGGTGTTCGAGGGCTCGGTGATCGCCGTCGCCCTGCGGGAATATGCCGGCATCTCCTATCCGCTGGCGGCGCTGGTGGTGGCGGTCTATTCGGTGGCGCTGATCTTCGGCTCGATCCAGAACTGGCTGGACAAGTTCAACGGCGTGCTTTTGCCCTTCTACCTGCTGGGGCTGGTCGCGGCGGTGGTGCTGGCGGTGGCGGAATACGGCTATTCGGACGCCTGGCTGAACCTTGGCCCCGAGGGCGGCGCGCCCGCCGGCGGCTGGTGGGACTGCTTCACCGCCTATATGGGCGTCTGGATCCTGATGATGTTCACCTATGACTATGCCCGCTTCGGCCGGCCCGAGGATGCGCGCTTCCACGCCATTATCAACTTCGGCGCGCCCTTCTATGCCGTGGCCTTCCTGCTCAACGGTCTTGTCGGCATCTTCCTGGCCGCCAGCCTGCCGACCGAGGGCGGGGTCTCCGAGGTCTCGGTCGTCTTCGCGCTGGTGCAGCTGATGGGCGTGGCGGGCCTCGCCTTCGTCTGGATCTCGCAGACCCGGATCAACACCGCGAACTATTACCTCGCCGCGGTGAACATGGAGAGCTTTGCCGAGACCGCCTTCCGGCTGCACCTGCCGAAATGGGTCTGGGCCTGCGTGGTCGGCGCCATCGCCTATGCGCTGATGCTGGCCGATGTCTTTGCCTATATCCTGCAGGCGCTGGCCTATCAGGGCATCTTCGTCGTGGCCTGGGTCGGCATCGCGCTGGTCCATATCGCGACAGATCGCGGCGCCGGCGCCGGCGACGCCGACCTGGCGGATGCGCGCGCGGTCAATCCGGCGGGGCTGGGGGCCTGGCTGCTGGCCTCGGGTGCGGGGCTCGCGCTGCATTTCGCCGGCGGCACGGCGGCCTCGCTGTCGGCGCCGGCGACCTTCCTGGTCGCGGGTGCCGCCTATGCCGCGCTGGCGGGCCGGGCGGCGGTGCGCCGGGCGCTGTCCTGACCCTGGCACGAGGCCGGTTGCGCGCAGCCGGCCTTGCTGTCAGATTCCGCCGCAGGGAGAGAGAGAGAGAGCGGGAAGGAAGGCATGCCTTGGATGCGCCGGTTCGGATGCGCATAGACCCGCGGCCGCGCCGCTGGCCGCTGGTCCTGTCCTGCCTGGCCTGCGTGGCGGCCGTCCTGTGGCTGGGCGCGCAGCTTGCCCATCAGCATTACTTCCGCGAAGGCCATGCCCGCGCCACGACCGCGCTGCGGCTGACGGTGAACGCGCTCAATGCCGACCTGGCGCGCTATGAGGTGGTGCCGCAACTGGTCGCCGACCTGGACCTGATCCGAGAGCTTGCCGCCGATCCCGGCAATGCCGCGCTGCGGCAGCAGACGAACCGCTGGCTGGCCGAGCAGAACGAGGCGGTGCAGGCCTCGGACATCTACCTGATCCTGCCCGATGGCGAGACCATCGCCCATTCCGGCTATCAGGGCCCGGCCAGTTTCGTCGGGCAGAATTTCAGCTACCGGCCCTATGTCATCGACGCCATGGCGGGCGGACAGGGGCGGTTCTACGGCATCGGTACCACGTCCGGCGTGCGGGGCTATTTCTTCTCGGCCCCGGTCGCGGACGAGACCGGCCGGATCAGCGCTGTCGTCGCGGTCAAGATCGGCGTGGACCGGATCGAGGCCTCCTGGCGCGGCAACCAGTATCGCGTGCTGGTGACCGATCCCGAGGGCACGGCCTTCCTGTCCTCGGAACCCAGCTGGCTTTACCACAGCATCCGGCCGCTGACGCCGGAACGGCTGGCGCGCACCGAATCATCGCGCCGTTATGCCGGCACGCCGCTGGCCGAATTGCCGGTCGAGCGGCTGGAGCTGCACGGCGCGCCGGTGTTCCGCCTGCCGCCCGCCCTTGCAGAAGGGCCCCAGCGCAGCCACGACTATATCGCCGCCTCCGAGGAGATGCCGGGGGCGGGCTGGACCGTGCATGTGCTGCTGGACAGCGCCGAGCTGCGGGCCGAGGCGCGGCTGGCGGTGCTGAGCCTCATGCTGCTGATCGCGGTCGCGGGAATCGGGCTGATGATGTGGCGCCAGCGTCGGGCGCGCATCGCCGATCGCCTGGCCGCAACGGCGGAACTGGAGCGCCGCGTGGTCGAGCGCACCGCCGACCTGGCGCGGGTCAACAGCCAGCTTGAACAGGAGATCGCCGAGCGCCGCGCCACCGAGGCCGAGCTGCGCGCCGCCCAGGCCAGCCTGGTGCAGGTCGGCAAGCTGGCGGCGCTGGGGCAGATGTCGGCCTCGCTTTCGCACGAGATCAACCAGCCGCTGGCGGCGGCGCGCAACTATGCCGACAGCGCCGCCATCCTGATCGAGCGCGGCGACCTGACCCGCGCGCGCGAAAACATCGCGCAGATCCTGGCGCTGGTGGACCGGATGGCCGCCATCGGCAAGCACCTGCGCCATGCCGCGCGCAAGCCCGACGATGTGCTGGGCGCGGTGGCGCTGGCCGGGCTGCTGGAGGAGACGCGCACCATCGTCGCCGCCCGGCTGGCCAGCAGCGACGCGGTGCTGGATGTGGATGTGCCCGCCGACCTGCCGCCGCTGCGGGCAGGGCCGACGCGCTTGCAGCAGGTGCTGGTGAACCTGATCACCAATGCCGCCGATGCGGTCGAGGGCGGCGCGGATCGCCGCATCACGCTTTTGGCGCGGGCCGAGGGCGGGCGCGTCGCCATCCGCATCCGCGACCGCGGCCCCGGCGTGCCCGATGCCATCGCCGCGCGCATCTTCGACCCGTTCTTTACCACCAAGGGCATGGGGGCGGGGCTGGGGCTCGGCCTGTCGATCACCGCCAATATCGTGCGCGATTTCGGCGGCGAGATCGCCTGCCGCAACATGGACCCCGGCGCCGAGTTCTGCGTGACCCTGCCCGCCGCCGTCCCGGCCGAGGCCGCCGCATGACCCGGCGCGTGCTTCTGGTCGAGGATGACGAGCAGATGCGCAGTTCGACCGCGCAGGCGCTGGAGCTGGCGGGCTTTGCCGTCGAGCCGCTGGCCTCGGGCGAAGAGGCGCTGGCGCTGGCCGGGCCGGGCTTTGCCGGCGCGGTGGTCAGCGACATCCGCATGCCGGGTATGGACGGCATGACCCTGCTGGGCCGGCTGCACGAGATCGATCCCGAGATCCCGGTGATCCTGGTCACCGGCCATGCCGAGGTGCCGCTGGCGGTCGAGGCGATCCGCGGTGGCGCCTATGACTTCATCGAAAAGCCCTTCGTGGTGCAGGAACTGGCCACGGTGATCCGCCGCGCCATCGACCATCGCGGGCTGGTGCTGGAGAACCGCCGCCTGCGCGCCGTCGCCGGCAAGCGCGACGATGTCGAGGCGCGGCTGCCCGGCCGCACCCAGGTCATGGTCGACCTGCGCTATCGGCTGCGCGCCATCGGCGCCTCGGATGCCGATGCGCTGGTGATCGGCCCGACCGGCGCCGGCAAGGAGGTGGTGGCGCGCACGCTGCACGACATCTCGGCCCGCGCGGGGCGGCCCTTCATCGCCATAAACTGCGCCGCCCTGCCCGAGGCGCTGATCGAATCCGAGCTGTTCGGCCATGAGGTCGGCGCCTTTCCCGGCGCGCTGCGGCCGCGATACGGCAAGTTCGAACATGCGCGCGGCGGCACGATCCTGCTGGACGAGATCGGCTCGATGCCGCTGGAATTGCAGGCCAAGCTGTTGCGGGTGCTGCAGGAGCGCACGATCACCCGGCTCGGCTCGAACGACCCGGTGGCGCTGGACGTGCGCTTCGTCGCCGTCAGCAAGGCCGATCTGGAGGAACTGGTCGCCCAGGGCCGCTTTCGCGAGGATCTGTTCTGGCGGCTGAATGTCGCCGTGCTGCACGTCCCGCCGCTGTCCGCCCGGCGCGAGGACATTCCGCTGCTGTTCCTGCAACTCTTGCGCGAGGCGGCCGCCCGCCACAACCGGCCCGAGCGCGAGGCGCCCGCCGCCTTCCTGTCCGGCCTAGCCGCACGGGAATGGCCGGGCAACGTGCGCGAATTGCGCAACCTGGCCGAGCGTTTCGTGCTGGGGCTGGAAGGGGTCGAGCTTGGTACCGCCCAGGGTGCGCGCCTGGCCGACCGCGTGGCGGCCTTCGAGCGCAGCCTGATCGCCGGCGCCATCGCCGCCCATGACGGCAAGCTGCGCCCGGTCTACGAGACGCTGGGCATCTCGCGCAAGACGCTTTACGAGAAGATGCAGAAATACGGTCTCGACCGCCGGCTGATCCTGGATTCCGCTGAAGACGAGCCGGGTTGACCGGAAATGGGTGGAAATCCACCCACTCCAGCCAGGCAATGTTCCCTTTTCCACCCATTTCCGTCGTATTGCGGCAATATGCGCCGGATGGGCCGCGTTTTTGATTTGTGCCGTGGTCCGGCCCGCCGCAGGCTTCACCCGGTGGCCGCGCCGGGAGGGAGGCGGCCGGAATATCCTTGGGGAGGGAACATGGCTTATCCAAAGCTTCTGGGCGCGCTTTGCGCCGCGACATTGCTGGCCGCGCCGGCATTCGCGCAGGACTGGCCGCAGCGCCAGATCACCATGGTCGTGCCGTTCTCGGCCGGCGGTCCGACCGATACGGTCGCGCGCATGGTGGCCGAGCGCATGTCGGCCGATCTGGGCCAGCAGATCATCGTCGAGAATATCGGCGGCGCCGGCGGCACGCTGGGCGCGGCCAATGTCGCCAAGGCCGAGCCGGACGGCTATACCGTGCTTTTGCACCATATCGGCATGGCGACATCGGACACGCTTTACCGCAACCTGCCCTATGACACGCTGAACGCCTTCGAATATGTCGGGCTGGTGACGGAGGTGCCGATGGTGGTGACGGCGCGCAAGGATTTCGAGCCCGCCGATTTCACCGCCTTCAAGGATTACGTCAAGGCCAATGCCGACAAGCTGACGCTGGCCAATGCCGGCATCGGCGCGGCCAGCCACCTGTGCGGCATGCTGCTGATGCAGGCGCTGGAGGCACCCTTGGTGACGGTCCCCTACAAGGGCACCGGCCCGGCGATGACCGACCTGCTGGGCGGGCAGACCGACATCATGTGCGACCAGACCACCAACACCACCCAGCAGATCAAGGGCGGCACGATCAAGGCCTATGCCGTGACCTCGCCCGAGCGGCTGGACCTGTTCCCCGACCTGCCCACCGCCAAGGAAGGCGGCGTCGAGACGATGGAGTTCGGCATCTGGCACGGCATCTATGCCCCCAAGGGCACGCCGGCCGAAGTGACCGAGCGGCTGTCGCAGGCCCTGCAGGTCGCGCTGGCCGACGAGGGTGTCGCCAAGGCGATGGCCGACCTGGGCACCGCGCCCGAGCCGGCGGAAAACGCCACGCCGGCCGCGCTCAAGGCCAAGCTGGAATCCGAGATCGCCCGCTGGAAGCCGGTGATCGAGGCCGCCGGCGTCTATGCCGACTGAAACGGAAAGCGGCCCCGCCCCTTGCGGCGGGGCCCGTCAATCGGGGGGAGGAACGCATGTCCGCAAAACCCAAGGATACCACCGACATCGTCGCCGGGCTTTCGATGATGGCGGCGGCGGGATTCTTCGGCTGGCACACGGCCGGGCTGGAAATCGGCACTTCGCTGCGGATGGGGCCGGGATATTTCCCGATGGTCCTGTCCGGGCTTCTGTTCGTCCTGGGGCTGATCATCCTGCTGAGATCCTTCGGGCGCGAGGATGACGAGCCCTTCGGCAAGGTCGCCTGGCGCGGGCTGCTGTTCATCCTGCCGGCGCCGATCTTCTTTGGCCTGACGGTGCGCGGCCTCGGCTTCGTGCCGGCGCTGTTCTTCACCACGCTGATCGCCTCGCAGGCCTCGATGCGGATGCGGCCGCTGGCGGCGCTGATCCTGGCGGTGGCGGTGACGATTCTGTCCACGCTGATCTTCAGCTACGGCCTTGGCCTGCCCTTCCGGCGCTTCGGCCCCTGGCTGGGCATGTGAGGGCGCGATGGAACTTTTCAGCAATCTCGCGCTCGGCTTTTCGGTCGCCTCCTCGCTGGCGAACCTGGCCTTCTGCCTGATCGGGGTCATGCTCGGCACGCTGATCGGCGTGCTGCCCGGCATCGGCGCCACGGCGACCATCGCCATGCTCTTGCCGATCACCTTCCAGCTCGAGCCCGTCAGCTCGCTCATCATGCTGGCCGGCATTTATTACGGCGCGCAATACGGCGGCTCGACCACGGCGATCCTGATCAACATGCCGGGCGAAAGCTCGTCGGCCGTCACCGCCATCGACGGCTACCAGATGGCCCGCAGGGGCAAGGCCGGCACCGCGCTGGCGCTGGCGGCGCTGGGATCGTTCTTTGCCGGCTCGGTCTCGACCTTCCTGGTGGCGCTGTTCGCCCCGCCGCTGACCGCGGTGGCGCTGAAATTCGGCGCGGCCGAGTATTTCAGCCTGATGGTGCTGGGCCTGGTGATGTCTGTGGCGCTGGCGCATGGCTCGGTGCTGAAGGCGCTGGCCATGGTGGTGCTGGGCCTGCTTCTGGGCATGGTCGGCACCGATATCTATACCGGCGCCCCGCGCTTCACGATGGGGATCACGCAATTCGCCGACGGGCTGAACTTCGTCGCCGTCGCCGTGGGGGTCTTCGGCATCGCCGAGATCCTGCGCAACCTCGAGGACGAGCATGACCGCCAGGTCATGACCAAGAACATCAACCGGCTGTTCCCCACCGGCCAGGAGCTGCGCCAGATGATCGGCCCGGTCCTGCGCGGCACCGGCATCGGCTCGGTCCTGGGCATCCTGCCGGGGGGCGGGGCGATCCTGGCCAGCTTTGCCAGCTACACGATCGAGAAGAAGGTCTCCCGCCACCCCGAGGAGTTCGGCAAGGGCGCGCTGGCCGGGGTCGCCGGGCCGGAAAGCGCCAACAATGCCGGGGCGCAGACCAGCTTCATCCCGCTCCTGACCCTGGGCATCCCGGCGAACCCGGTGATGGCGCTGATGATCGGCGCGATGATCATCCAGGGCATCGTGCCGGGGCCGAACGTGGTCAGCGAGCAACCCGCACTGTTCTGGGGCATCATCGCCAGCATGTGGATCGGCAACCTGATGCTGGTGGTGCTGAACCTGCCGCTGATCGGGCTGTGGGTGAAGCTGCTGACCGTGCCTTACTACGTGCTGTTCCCGATCATCATGGCCATGTGTTCGATCGGGGTCTATTCGGTGAACTCGAACAGCTACGACCTGTTCGCCGTCGCCTTCTTCGGCCTGCTCGGCTATGTCATGTCCAAGCTGCGCTGCGAGCCGGCGCCCTTGCTGCTGGGCTTCGTCCTCGGCCCGCTGCTCGAGGAAAACCTGCGCCGGGCGATGATCCTGTCGCGCGGCGATCCCACGACCTTCCTGACCCGTCCGATCAGCGCCACGCTGCTGGCGATGTCGCTGGTGGTGCTGGTGCTGGTCTTCATGCCGCAGATCCGCAAGCGGCGGGACGAGGTCTTTACCGAAAGCGACGCCTGAATATTCAACTGGGAGGAAACCATGACCGCATCCATCACCCGCCGGCTGCTGCTGGGCGCTGCCGTGGTGCTTGGCTTGGCCGGGGCCGCCGCCGCCGAATACCCGGACCGTCCGATCACCCTGGTCATCCCCTTTGCCGCCGGCGGCTCGACCGACGTGGTCGGCCGTATCGTCGCCGACCGCATGAGCCAGGAGCTGGGCCAGCAGGTCATCGTGCAGAACGTCGGCGGGGCGGGCGGCAGCCTGGGCGCGGCCCAGGTCGCCAAGGCCGATCCCGATGGCTATACGATCCTGATGGCGACCGTCGCCACCCATGCGCTGAACCCGCTGATCCTGAAGCAGAAACCCTATGACCCGGTCGCGGATTTCGCGCCCGTCTCGCTGCTGGTGCTGGTACCGAACGTGCTGGCGGTGAACCCGGAACTGCCGGTCAACACCGTGCAGGAGCTGATCGACCTGTCCAAGTCCGAGCCCTTGGCCTATGCCTCGTCCGGCAACGGCACGCCGCTGCACCTGTCGGGCGAGCTGTTCAAGGCCATGGCCGGGATCGACCTGACCCATATCCCCTACAAGGGTTCGGGGCCGGCGCTGACCGATGTGCTGGGCAACCAGGTGCCGATCATCTTCGACAACCTGCCCTCGGCCTCGGGTCATATCGCCTCGGGCAAGCTGCGGGCGCTTGGCGTGACCACGGCGGAACGCGCGCCCAGCTTCCCCGACATCCCGGCCATTGCCGAGACCCTGCCGGGATACGAGACTTATACCTGGAACGCGCTTTTCGCCCCGGCCGGCACGCCGCCCGAGGTTGTCGAGGCGCTGAACAAGGCCGCGCTGGTGGCCATGGCCGACCCGGCCGTCGCCGAGCGGATGCAGGAGTTCTCGGCCACCATCGTCGCCTCGACCCCCGAGGAATTGGCCGAGCATGTCCAGGCCGAGATGGCGAAATGGGAGCCGGTGGTCCGCGACGCAAACGTCAGCCTGGACTGACGCGCAATCGAAAGGCCGGGCACCGTCCCGGCCTTTTTCCTGCCGGCTAGCCCTCTGCGGCGGGGGCGGCTTTCGCGCCAGCCGCGCGCGTTCCAGCGCCGCCGCCGTTCAGCCGGCGCAGCGACAGGTCCAGCCGCGCCTCGGCCTCGCGGATCTCGCGGCTGGCTTGGCGCAGATAACGGATATGTTCGCACGCCGCCTGCCGCGCGGCTTCCGCATCGCGGGCAAGGATCGCTTCGGCGATGGCGCGGTGCTGCTGGCGCAGCAATTCGCGGATGGCCGGCACCGCGAACAGCCGGCTGCGGTTCTGGATCACGTCCGAGCGCAAGACCCCTGCCAGCGCCTGCATGATCTGCAAAAGCGTCAGGTTGTGGCTGGCCTCATAGATCAGCAGGTGCAATTCGGCATCCGCCTCGGCCTCCTCCTTGGTATCGGCGCGGGCATGGGCGCGGTCCATGCGCCCGAGGCAGTCGCGGATGCGTGCCAGCTCCACCTCGGTCGCGCGCTCTGCCGCCAGCCCTGCTGCCGCGCTTTCGACGATGCCGCGGAACTCCAGGTAATCGTCGGCCGCCTCGGCATGGCGGACCAGCATGGCGATCAGCGGATCGGTGATCGCGGCCTGGCCCAGGGCCGCCACCCGGCTGCCGCGCCCGCCGGCGCTGGTCAGCAGCCCGCGTTCCTCCAGGATCTTCAGCCCGTCGCGCAGGGTCGAGCGCGAGACGTTCAGCCGCTCGGCCAGCTCGCGCTCGGGCAAGAGCCGCTCGTCCGGGCGCAGCGACCCTTCCAGGATCAGCGATTCGAGATGCTGGGCCACGGCCTCGGCGGCGCGTTCGGATTTTACGGAAGCGTTGGTCATGGGCGCTCATGCGGTTTTGCCGGATCGTGGCCATGTAAGCACAAATCCCGCATGATGGTACAGAAAAATACCGATTGACTAACATGGTCTGAAAATAATACCAAGAATGCAGGGGCAGAGGACGGCCCCGCCACGAAGGGAGAAGAGCTTGTCCGGTATCGCCATGCCCCAGCCCGATGCGGGCATCCTTGCGCGCCTGCCGCAGATCGTCGCGGCCCTGCGCGACGTCCTGCCCGAGGATGCCGTGATCTGGGATCCCGAGGAGACGCGGGCCTATGAATGCGATGCGCTGACCGCCTATCGCTGCCCGCCCTTGGCCGTGGTGCTGCCGCGCACCACCGAAGAGGTCGCCGCCGCCATGCGCATCTGCCACGAAATGCGCGTGCCGGTGGTGCCGCGCGGCGCGGGCACCTCGCTGGCCGGGGGGGCGCTGCCCACCGCGGACAGCGTCATCATCGCCACCCTGCGGCTGCGCGAGGTGCTGGAGATCGACACCCAGAACCGCTTCATCCGCGTGCAGACCGGCGTGACCAATCTTTCGGTCAGTGCCGAGTTGGAGCCGCATGGCTTCTTCTATGCGCCCGACCCGTCCTCGCAGTTGGCCTGCACCATCGCCGGCAATATCGCGATGAACTCGGGCGGGGCGCATTGCCTGAAATACGGCGTGACCACCAACAACCTGATGGGCGCCACGGTGGTCCTGCCCAGCGGCGAGGTGGTCGAGCTGGGCGGGCCGGAAATGGGGCCGACGGGCTTGGACCTGATGGGGCTTCTCTGCGGCTCGGAGGGCCAGCTCGGCATCGTGACCGAGGCCACCCTGCGCATCCTGCCGCGGCCCGAGGGTGCGCGGCCGGTGCTGATCGGCTTCGACGGCGCCGAGGTGGCGGGGGAATGCGTGGCGCGGATCATCCGCTCGGGCGTGCTGCCGGTCGCCATCGAATACATGGACGATGTCTGCCTGCGCGCGGTCGAGGCCTTTGCCCATGCCGGCTATCCCGATTGCGCCGCGGTGCTGATCGTCGAGGTCGAGGGCTCTCCGGCCGAGATCGACCACCAGATCGCCCGCATCCGTGAGATCGCGGGTGCCCTGAACCCGGTCGAGTTCCGCGAAAGCCGCAATGCCGATGAGGCCATGGCGATCTGGAAGGGCCGCAAATCGGCCTTCGGCGCCATGGGCCGGCTGGGCGATTACATTTGCCTGGACGGCACGGTGCCGGTGGGGCAGCTGCCCTATACGCTGAAGATGATCGGCGAGTTGTCGCGCCAGCACGGGCTGGAGGTCGCGAACGTCTTCCATGCCGGTGACGGCAACATGCACCCGCTGATCCTGTTCAACGCCAACAAGCCCGGCGACCTGGAACGCGCCGAGGCTTTCGGCAACGACATCCTGCGGCTTTGCGTCGATGTCGGCGGCTGCCTGACCGGCGAGCATGGCGTGGGCATCGAAAAGCGCGACCTGATGGGCAAGCAATATGACGGCCCCGACCTGGAGATCCAGATGGCGGTCAAGGATGTTTTCGACCCACGCTGGCTGCTCAATCCGGCCAAGGTCTTTCCGCTGGATGCAAGCCAGCCCTGGCGCGAGGAGGCAGCCACCCGATGATCCCCGAGACCCCCAGCCGCGCGGGGCTGAACCCCGCCAGCGAGGCCGAGCTTGGCGCCCTGATCGCCGAGCGTTTCGCCGCCCGCCAGCCGCTGCGCCTTGCCGGCGGCGGCACGCGGGTCGAGACCGGCGCCGTGCCGGGCGACACCCTGTCTACCGCCGCGATCTCGGGCGTCGTGACCTATGAGCCGGGCGAGATGACGCTGATCGCCCGCGCCGGCACGCCCTTGGACCAGATCCAGGCGATGCTGGCCGCCGAGGGCCAGGCGCTGGCCTTCGAGCCCGCCGACATGCGCGGCGTGCTGGGCCAGGGCGGCACGCCGACCATCGGCGGCGTGGTTGCGGCCAATGCCAGCGGCCCGCGCCGGCTGCTGGCCGGGGCCTGCCGCGACCATCTGCTGGGCCTGCGCTTCGTCGACGGGCAGGGCAGGGTGCTGAAGAACGGCGGCAGGGTGATGAAGAACGTCACCGGCCTCGATCTGGGCAAGCTCTTTTGCGGTGCGCATGGCACGCTGGGCGTGTTGACCGAGGTGGCGCTGAAGACCCTGCCGCACCTGCCCGACCGCTGTACGCTGGGCTTTCACGGCGTTACGGTCGAGGAGGCGGTGGCGATCTTTTCGGCTGCGCTGGCGACGCCTTTCGAGGTCTCGGGCGCCGCCTTCCGCGACGGCACCGCCTGGCTGCGGGTCGAGGGGCTGGGGCCGCAGATGGATTATCGCCGCGACCGGCTGCTGGCGCTGCTGGCACCGCGCGAGGCCGAGCTTCTGGATGCCGAGGCCACCCTGGCCCTGTGGCGCGAGCTGCGCGATCTGGCGCATTTCGCCGGCACGGACGCGCCGCTCTGGCGGGTGCTGGTCAAGCCCAGCGACGCCCCGGCCGCGGCGCGGGCCTTGCAGGCGCTGGGGGGCGAGGCGTCGCTCGACTGGGGCGGCGGGCTGGTCTGGTATTGCGGGCCGGGGACGGCCCAGGCGGTGCGGCAGGTCGCCCCCCATGCCACGTTGCTGCGGCGCGGCGGGCTCACCGGCCCGGCCTTCCCGCCCGAGGCCCCGGCCGTCGCCCGGCTTTCGGCCGGGCTGCGCCAGAGGTTCGACCCCGCCGGCATCCTCAATCCCGGCCTGATGGATCAGTGACATGCAGACCAATTTCACGCCCCAGCAACTGGCCGACCCCGGCACCGCCCGCGCCAACGAGATCCTGCGCAGCTGCGTCCATTGCGGCTTTTGCACCGCGACCTGCCCGACCTACAAGGTGCTGGGCGACGAGCTGGACAGCCCGCGCGGCCGCATCTACCTGATCAAGGACATGCTGGAGAACGGCAAGATCCCCGACGCCAAGACCGTCGGTCATATCGACCGCTGCCTCAGCTGCCTTTCCTGCATGACCACCTGCCCCTCGGGCGTGCATTACATGCATCTGGTCGATCACGCCCGCGAATATATCGAAAAGACCTATCGCCGCCCCCTGGGCGAGCGGGCGCTGCGCTGGCTTCTGGCGCGCATCCTGCCCTATCCGGGCCGTTTCCGGCTGGCGCTGATGGGTGCGAAACTCGCGCGGCCGTTTCGGCGGCTGGTGCCGGATGCGCGGCTGCGGGCGATGCTGGACATGGCGCCAAGGGACATTCCCCCGCCCAGCCTGAACGACCGCCCGCAGGTCTTTGCCGCCGAGGGGCCGCGCCGCAAGCGGGTGGCGCTGCTGATCGGCTGCGCGCAAAGGGCGCTGAACACCGACATCAACGACGCGACCATCCGCCTGCTGCGCCGGCACGGCTGCGAGGTGGTGATCCCGCGCGGCCTGGGCTGCTGCGGTGCGCTGACCCATCACATGGGCAAGACCGACGAAAGCCACGCCATGGCGGCCGCCAATATCCGCGCGCTGATGGCCGAGGTCGCGGGCGAGGGGCTGGACGCGGTGGTCATCAACACCTCGGGCTGCGGCACCACGGTCAAGGATTACGGGCATATGTTCGCGCATGACCCGCTGGCCGCGGATGCCGCGCGGGTCGCGGCCTTGGCCAGGGACATCACCGAGGTCATGGCCGATCTGGGCCTGCGCGAACCCGGCCATGCCGAGCCCTTGCGCGTCGGCTATCATGCCGCCTGTTCGTTGCAGCACGGCCAGCAGATCCGCGCGACGCCCAAGGAATTGCTGGCCGCCGCCGGCTTCACCGTGCTGGAGCCCAGGGATGCGCATATCTGCTGCGGCTCGGCCGGCACCTACAACCTGATGCAGCCGGCGATCTCGGCCGAGCTGAAGCGCCGCAAGGTCGAGACGCTGGAGGCGCTGACCCCGCAGGTCATCAGCGCCGGCAATATCGGCTGCATGATGCAGATCGGCTCGGGCACCGGGGTGCCGGTCGTCCATACGGCCGAACTGCTCGACTGGGCCACCGGCGGGCCAAGGCCGCGGGCGCTGGCGGACACGGCCTGACGCCGCCGCTTGGAAAAGCCCGACCCCGACATGCGAACGGCGGCCGCAACCCGGCCGCCGTTCTTTTGTCTCATCCACGAAGGGGCGGGGCGTCAGCTCATCTCGCGCAGCACGTATTGCACGATGCGCTCGGCTGCGTCCTCGGGCGTCAGCTCGACGGTGTTCACGGTCAGCTCGGCATTCTGCGGCTGCTCATAGGGGCTGTCGATGCCGGTGAAGTTCTTCAGCTGGCCCGACCGCGCCTTTTTATACAGCCCTTTGACATCGCGTGCCTCGGCCACCTCCAGCGGCGTGTCGACGAAGACCTCGACGAACTCGCCCGGCGCCATCAGGTCGCGCACCATCTGCCGCTCCGAGCGGAAGGGCGAGATGAAGGCGGTCAGCACGATCAGCCCGGCATCGGTCATCAGCCGCGCCACCTCGCCCACGCGGCGGATGTTTTCCACCCGGTCGGCATCGGTGAAGCCAAGGTCGCGGTTCAGCCCGTGGCGGATGTTGTCGCCGTCCAGCAGGAAGGTGTGCTTGCCCAGGGCATGCAGCTTTTTCTCGACGATATTGGCGATGGTCGACTTGCCCGAGCCCGACAGGCCGGTGAACCAGACCACGGCGGGCTTCTGGTTCTTCAGCGCCGCATGGGCATCGCGGTTCACGTCCAGCGCCTGCCAGTGGATGTTTTGCGACCGGCGCAGGGCGAAATGGATCATGCCCGCCGCCACCGTGGCATTGGTCATGCGGTCGATCAGGATGAAGCCGCCCAGGTCGGGGTTCTGGGCATAGGCCTCGAAGGGGATCGGCCGGTCGGTCGAGATGTTCACCACGCCGATCGCATTCAGCCCCAGCGTCTTGCTGGCCAGATGCTCCAGCGTGTTGACATTGACCTCATACTTGGGCTCGGTGACGGTCGCGGTGACGGTCTGGGTGCCGATCTTCAGCAGGTAGGGGCGGCCCGGCAGCATCTCCTGCTCGGCCATCCAGACCAGCGTGGCCTCGAACTGGTCGGCGACCTCGCAGGGCTGGTCGGATTGCACGATCACGTCGCCGCGCGAGCAGTCGATCTCGTCGGCGAAGGTCAGCGTCACCGACTGGCCGGCAACGGCCAGGTCCAGCTCGCCGTCATAGGTGACGATGGACTTGACCGTGGTGGTCTTGCCCGAGGGCAGCACCCGGATCGCGTCGCCCGGCCGCACCATGCCCGCGCCGATCTGGCCGGCAAAGCCGCGGAAATCCAGGTTCGGCCGGTTCACCCATTGCACCGCCATGCGGAAGGGCTGGTCCAGCATGCGCGTGTCGCTGACCGGCGCCTCTTCCAGATGGCCCAGCAGCGTCGGGCCCTGATACCAGTGCATGTTGTCGCTGTGGCTGACGATATTGTCGCCCTTGAGCCCCGAGATCGGGATCGGCAGGAAGCTGTCCATGCCGATCTGCTTGGCGAAATGCGAATAATCCGCGACGATGTCGTAGAACCGCTCGGCCGAGTAATCGACCAGGTCCATCTTGTTCACCGCCAGCACCACGTTCTGGATGCCCAGCAGGTTCACCAGATAGCTGTGCCGCCGGGTCTGGGTCAGCACGCCCTGCCGCGCGTCGATCAGGATCACCGCAAGGTCGGCGGTCGAGGCGCCGGTGACCATGTTGCGGGTATACTGCTCGTGACCGGGCGTGTCGGCAACGATGAACTTGCGCTTATCGGTGGCGAAAAAGCGATAGGCCACGTCGATGGTGATGCCCTGTTCGCGCTCGGCGGCCAGGCCGTCGACCAGCAGGGCGAAGTCGATCTCGCCGCCCTGGGTGCCCACGGCCTTGGAATCGCTTTCCAGGCTGGCAAGCTGGTCCTCGAAGATCATCTTGCTGTCATAGAGCAACCGGCCGATCAGCGTGGACTTGCCGTCATCGACCGAACCGCAGGTGATGAAGCGCAGCATGGTCTTGTGCTGGTGCTTCAGCAGATAGGCGTTGATGTCCTCGGCGATCAGCGTGTCCGTGACATAGACGGGGTTCTTCATCTCGTGGTTCATCTCAGAAATACCCCTCTTGCTTCTTTTTCTCCATCGAGGCCGACTGGTCGTGGTCGATGGCGCGGCCCTGCCGCTCGGACGTGGTGGTCAGCAGCATTTCCTGGATGACCTCGGGCAGGGTCTTGGCGTTCGATTCCACCGCGCCGGTCAGCGGATAGCAGCCCAGCGTGCGGAAGCGCACCGATTTCATCATCGGCTGCTCGCCGTCGCGCAGGCGGAAGCGGTCGTCATCGACCATGATCAGCAGGCCGTCGCGTTCCACCACCGGCCGCAGGTCCGAGAAATACAAGGGCACGATGTCGATGTTTTCCAGGTGGATATACTGCCAGATGTCCAGCTCGGTCCAGTTCGACAGCGGGAAGACCCGGATCGATTCGCCCTTGCCCTTGCGGGTGTTGTAAAGCTTCCACAGCTCGGGGCGCTGGTTCTTGGGATCCCAGCGGTGGTTGGCCGAGCGGAACGAGAACACCCGCTCCTTGGCGCGCGATTTCTCCTCGTCGCGGCGGGCGCCGCCGAAGGCCACGTCGAAGTTGTATTGGCTCAGCGCCTGCTTCAGACCGTCGGTCTTCCACATGTCGGTATGCAGGCTGCCGTGGTCGAAGGGGTTGATGCCCTTTTCCATCGCCTCGGGGTTGTGGTGGACGATCAGCTCCATGCCCGCCTGCGCCGCGGCGCGGTCGCGCAGCTCGTACATGGCGCGGAACTTCCAGGTGGTATCCACATGCAGAAGCGGGAAGGGCGGCGGGGCCGGGTAGAATGCCTTCTTCGCCAGATGCAGCATGCAGGCCGAATCCTTGCCCACCGAATAGAGCATCACCGGATTGTCGGCCGTTGCCACGACCTCGCGCATGATCTGGATGCTTTCGGCTTCAAGCCGCTGAAGATGGGTCAGCGTGGCCACCTGACCCCCGGTTTCTATGACGGATTGGCTGTTCATCTGGTCGGCCCTTGTTCTAGGATGCGCCGTCCTTGCCAGATTTTCCCGGCAAGACCAAGCCCGGCGCTGGCAAAACGGCGTCACTTTGCCGCATCGCCGGCATTGTTGCTGCATTGCGGCAACGTCGGGCCGGGTGAAAGGGCCGTGCGCGGGCGTGAAAATGCCTTTCTACCTGCGGTTGCTGCGGCCATATGATTCTAAAACGTTCGTTTCAGTTCGTTCCTGGTGGCTGATGGGCGCCTGCCTGCGCGACCTTGCGGGAAAAACCGCGCATTCCATCGCCGATTCCTTGCTGCAAGCGCAATATTTCGCCGCGAATCATGCTGCATTGCCGCAGGTGTTCATTCGTTTATCGTAAAAACGATCATAAGCGAAAATTTTCGCTTGACCGGAGTCACGAAGCCGTTACACCTTTCGGCTATCGACGGACGCGCAGCGACGGGGAGGGATCGGCGTGCCGGCACCAACGCGGCCCCAGGCCGACCTTTTCATCATCGGCGGTGGAATCAACGGCTGCGGCATCGCGCGCGACGCGGCGGGGCGCGGGCTTTCGGTCACGCTGGCCGAGATGGGCGACCTGGCGCAGGCGACCTCCTCGGCATCGACCAAGCTGTTCCATGGCGGGCTGCGCTATCTGGAGTTCTTTGAATTCCGCCTGGTGCGCGAGGCGCTGGAGGAGCGCGAGACCCTGCTGGCCGCGATGCCGCATATCTCCTGGCCGATGCGCTTCGTGCTGCCCTGGTCGCCCGACATGCGCTTCGAGGCCGACACGCCGACCTCGCGCATCCTGTCCTGGACGATGCCCTGGCTGCGCGGCCGCCGGCCAGCCTGGCTGATCCGGCTGGGGCTGTTCCTTTACGACAACCTGGGCGGGCGCAAGATCCTGCCGGGAACCAGGCGGCTTGACCTGTCCCGCGATCCGCTGGGCCTGCCGCTGAAGCCGGGCTTTCGGCTGGGCTGGGAATATTCCGATTGCTGGGTGCAGGATTCGCGTCTGGTGGTGCTGAACGCCCGCGATGCGCGGGCGCGCGGCGCCACCATCCTGACCCGCACCCGCGTCACCCGTGCCGAGCGCGCGGACGGGCTGTGGCGCATCACCACCGAGGGGCCGGGGGGCACGCGCATCCACCACGCCCGCGCGCTGGTCAATGCCGGCGGGCCCTGGGTCGAGGACGTGATCCGCAACGTCGCGCATATCCCCTCGGCCGAGGGCGTGCGGCTGGTGCGCGGCAGCCATATCGTCGTGCCGCGGCTTTACGACCACGACCGCTGCTATTTCTTCCAGGGCACGGACGGGCGGATCATCTTCGCGATTCCCTTCGAGGAAGATTTCACCCTGATCGGCACCACCGACATGGACCATCGCGCCCCCCCCGGCGAGGCGCGCTGCACCGAGGAAGAGCGCGACTATCTCTGCGCCTTCGCCAGCCGCTATTTCGCCCGCCCGGTGACGCCCGACCAGGTGGTCTGGACTTATTCCGGGGTGCGGCCGCTTTACGACGATGGTGCCAAATCGGCCACGGCGGCGACGCGGGACTATGTCCTCAGCCTGCAGGATGGCGAGGCGGGCGGGGCGCCGCTGCTCAATGTCTTCGGCGGCAAGATCACTACCTATCGCCGGCTGGCCGAGGGCGCGCTGGCCAGGCTCGCACCCTTCTTTCCGCAGGCGGGCGGGGACTGGACCGCGCGGGTGCCGCTGCCGGGCGGCGATTTCCCGGTGGACGGGGTCGAGGCTCTGGTCGCGCAGTTGCAGGCGCGCCATCCCTTCCTGTCGCCACGGCTGTCGCGCCGGCTGGTGCGCAGCTACGGCACCGAGTCCTTCCTGCTGCTCGATGGCGCCGCAAGCCTCGGGGATCTGGGCCGCGATTTCGGCGCCGGGCTGACCGAGGCCGAGGTGATGTGGCTGATCCGCCATGAATTCGCCCAGACCGCCGAGGACATCCTGTGGCGCCGCACCAAGCTGGGCCTGCACATGACCGAGGCGCAGCGCCGCGAGCTGGAGGCCTTCGTGGACCGGCACCACGCCGCCCATTCGGCAGCGGAATAGGGGGAGGACGGGCCGTGCTGGACTTGCAGGGCGTATCGCGGTCGGTCGGCGGCCGGGCGCATATCCATCCCACCAGCCTGACCTTGCAAAGGGGCAGCATGAACGTGCTGCTGGGGCCGACGCTGTCGGGCAAGACCAGCCTGATGCGGCTGATGGCGGGGCTGGACCAGCCGACGACCGGCCGCATCCTCTGGGACGGGCGGGACGTGACCGGCCAGCGGGTGCAGGACCGCGGCATCGCCATGGTCTATCAGCAATTCATCAACTATCCCGGCCTTTCGGTCTATGAAAACATCGCCTCGCCCCTGCGCATCCTGCGCCGGCCGCGGGACGAGATCGACCGCAAGGTGCGCGAGACCGCCGAGATGCTGCGCCTGACGCCGATGCTGGCGCGCAAGCCGCTGGAGCTTTCGGGCGGCCAGCAGCAACGCTGCGCCCTGGCCCGCGCGCTGGTCAAGGGCGCCGGGCTGGTGCTGCTGGACGAGCCGCTGGCGAATCTCGACTACAAGCTGCGGGAAGAGCTGCGGATCGAGATCCCGCGCATCTTCGAGGCGTCGGGCGCGATCTTCGTCTATGCCACCACCGAGCCCGAGGAGGCGCTGCTCTTGGGCGGCCATACCGCGACGCTGTGGCAGGGCCGGGTGACGCAGTTCGGCCCGACGCCCACGGTCTATCGCCAGCCGGTCGATGCGACCACGGCGCGGGTGTTCAGCGACCCGCCGATGAATTTCGTCGCCGCCCGCAAGCAGGGCGGTGCCGTCAGCTTCGGCGACAGCGCGCTGGCTTCGGGCGGTTTCGCCGACCTGGCCGACGGCGCCTATCTGGCCGGGTTCCGCGCCAACCACCTGTCGCTGGCCCGGCAAGGAACGGCGGCGGTTGCTTTCGCCTGCACGCTCGTCGGGACCGAGATCACCGGCTCGGAAACCTTCGTCCATGTCGAGCATGGCGCCGACCGCTGGGTCGGGCTGGTCGAGGGCGTGCATCCCTTGACCCCCGGCCAGCCGCTGACGGTCTGGCTGGACCCGGCGCATGTCTATCTGTTCGACGCGTCCGGGCGGCTTGCCGCTCCGGCCGCCTATGCGAGGGCGGCCTGACATGGCGCGGATCTCCCTGCAGAACCTGGCCCACAGCTACCTTCCCCATCCCCGGTCCGAGGCGGATTACGCGCTCAAGCAGATGGACCATGTCTGGCAGGATGGCGGCGCCTATGCGCTGCTGGGCGCCTCGGGCTGCGGCAAGACCACGCTTCTGAACATCATCTCGGGGCTTCTGACCCCCAGCCAGGGCCGGGTGCTGTTTGGCGAGCGCGACGTGACCGCGGCCCCCACGGCCGAGCGCAACATCGCCCAGGTGTTCCAGTTCCCGGTGGTCTACGACACCATGACGGTGCGCGACAACCTGGCCTTCCCGCTGAGGAACCGCGGCAAGGACGCCGCCTATGTCAAGGCGCGGGTGGATCAGATCGCCCGCATGATCGGCATGGAGGCATGGCTGAACCGCAAGGCGCAGGGCCTGACCGCCGATGCCAAGCAGAAGATCAGCCTGGGGCGCGGCATGGTGCGCGAGGACGTGAACGCGATCCTGTTCGACGAGCCGCTGACCGTCATCGACCCGCAGATGAAATGGGAGCTGCGCACCCAGCTCAAGGAACTGCACCGCCAGTTCGGCCATACCATGATCTACGTCACCCACGACCAGACCGAGGCGCTGACCTTTGCCCAGCAGGTCGTGGTCATGCATGAGGGCCGCGTGGTGCAGATGGGCACGCCCGAGGAACTGTTCGAAAAGCCCGCCCATACCTTCGTGGGCTATTTCATCGGCTCGCCCGGCATGAACTTCCTCGATGCCGCGCTGCAGGGCGACCGCGCCCTGCTGCCCGGCGGCGAGGCGGTGGCGCTGGGGGCGCATTATCCCCCGGTCGCGGGCCGGGTGCAGATCGGCATCCGCCCCGAACATGCCAGGCTGGTGGCCGGCGGCGGGCTGGCCCTGACCATCCGCCGCATCGAGGACGTGGGCCGGCATCGGCTGGTGCGCGGCGAGGTGGCGGGCCGGCCGCTGAACGTGGTCATGCCCGAGGGCCTGCCGGTCGAGGGCCTGCCGCAGGTCGCCTTCGCGCCGGGCAAGATCAACGTCTATGCCGACGACTGGCGCGTCGCGCCGCTGGATGAGGGGGCCGGCTGATGGAAAAGACCCAGAACAACAAGGCCTGGTTTCTGGTCCTGCCGGTGCTGGTCGTGGTCGCCTTTTCGGCGGTGATCCCGCTGATGACGGTGGTGAACTATTCGGTGAACGACACGTTCGGCAACAACGCCTTCTTCTGGGCGGGGCTCGAATGGTTCGACGAGATGGTGCATTCCCGCCGCCTGCACGGGGCGCTGGGACGGCAGGCGCTGTTTTCCGCCATCATCCTGGCCATCGAGGTGCCGCTGGGCATCTTCGTGGCGCTGAACATGCCCAAGAAGGGCTTCTGGTCCAGCCTGGTGCTGGTGCTGATGGCGCTGCCCCTGCTGATCCCCTTCAATGTCGTGGGCACGATCTGGCAGATCTTCGGCCGCACCGACATCGGCCTGCTGGGGCGGGGGCTCAAGGCGCTGGGGCTGGACTACAACTACACGAATGATCCGATCGACGCCTGGATCACCGTGATCGTCATGGATGTCTGGCACTGGACCAGCCTGGTCGCGCTGCTCTGCTATGCCGGTCTGCAATCCATCCCGCAGGCCTATTACCAGGCCGCCCGGATCGACCAGGCCAGCCGCTGGGCGGTGTTTCGCTACATCGAGCTGCCCAAGATGAAGGGCGTGCTGCTGATCGCCGTGCTGCTGCGCTTCATGGACAGCTTCATGATCTATACCGAGCCCTTCGTCGTCACCGGCGGCGGGCCCGGCAACTCGACCACCTTCCTGTCCATCGACCTGGTGAAGATGGCGGTGGGGCAGTTCGACCTCGGTCCCGCCGCCGCCTTCTCGATCATGTATTTCCTGGTGATCCTGCTGGTCAGCTGGGTGTTCTACACCGTCATGACCAATATCGACCGCCGCCAGGACGACATCCCGGAGGGCATGTGATGCGCGTGAAGCCCTCGGCCCTGGTGATGCTGATCTACCTGCTGTTCCTGCTGGTGCCGATCTACTGGCTGGTCAACATGAGCCTCAAGACCAATGCCGAGATCACCGGCACCTTCAGCCTTTATCCGCACAACCTGACCCTGCGGAACTATCGGGTGATCCTGACCGATCCCAGCTGGTACATGGGCTATGTGAACTCGATCATCTACGTGGTGATGAACACGGTGATTTCCGTCGCCGTGGCGCTGCCCGCCGCCTATGCCTTCAGCCGCTACAGCTTCATGGGCGACAAGCACCTGTTCTTCTGGCTCTTGACCAACCGCATGTCGCCGCCGGCGGTCTTTGCGCTGCCCTTCTTCCAGCTTTATTCCTCGGTCGGGCTTTTCGACACGCATATCGCGGTGGCGCTGGCGCATTGCCTGTTCAACGTGCCGCTGGCGGTCTGGATCCTGGAAGGCTTCATGCGCGGCGTCCCGAAGGAGATCGACGAGACCGCCTATATCGACGGCTACAGCTTCCCGCGCTTCTTCGTACGGATCTTCATGCCGCTGATCGCCAGCGGGATCGGGGTCGCCGCCTTCTTCTGCTTCATGTTCAGCTGGGTCGAGCTGCTCTTGTCCCGCACGCTGACCTCGGTGAATGCCAAGCCCATCGCGGCGACGATGACGCGCACGGTTTCCGCAAGCGGCATGGATTGGGGCGTGCTGGCGGCGGCGGGGGTGCTGACCATCATTCCCGGCGCCTTGGTCATCTGGTTCGTGCGCAACTACATCGCCAAGGGCTTTGCCCTGGGGAGGGTCTGATGTCCGACGCCGCCATCCCGACGCACAAGCGCATCGCCTGGCCGGCGATCTATGCCGGGGCCGCCCTGCTGATGGGCGCGATCCTGGGCCTGCTGGTCTTGGCCACGCCGGTCAGGGACGGGGCCAGGGACTGGACCGGCCCGATGGTTCCCGGCGGCTGGATGGCCTGGACCTTTCCGGTGGCGCTGTTCTTCTGGGTGATCGCCAGCCTGCTGGTCTTGTTCACCATCCTGGCCATCCGCTTTCCGGAAACCCCGCGCCGCGGCATCCTGCGCATCGAGACGACGCGCGGCGACCGGTTGTTCATCTCGCTTCTCGGCTCGGCCTTCATCTGCCTGGGCTGGCTGTTCTTCGCAGGCCCGCCGCTGTGGTGGGGGCTCGCGCTCTGCCTCGTTTATGCCGCGGCGGTGTTCCGCTGGGTCTGACGGGGATCGGGAAACGGTGTCTCATCAGGGAGGAAAACATGAGACCGATGCAAAGGACCACGGCCATGGCGCTTGCGCTGATGGTCATGGGCGCGCCCGCCTGGGCGGACATGGAGGCGGCCAAGAGGTTCCTTGACGCCGAGATCGGCGATCTGTCCTCGCTTTCGCGCGAGGACCAGGAAAAGGAGATGCAATGGTTCATCGACGCCGCGCAGCCGCTGGCGGGGATGGAGATCAAGGTGGTCTCGGAAACCATCACCACGCATGAATACGAGGCCAAGGTGCTGGCGCCGGCCTTCACCGCCATCACCGGCATCCGGGTCACCCACGACCTGATCGGCGAGGGCGACGTGGTCGAGAAGCTGCAGACCCAGATGCAGACCGGCGAGAACATCTATGACGCCTATGTCAACGACAGCGACCTGATCGGCACGCATTGGCGTTATCAGCAGGCGCGCAGCCTGACCAGGTGGATGGAGGAGGAGGGCAAGGACTTCACCAGCCCGACGCTGGACCTTGACGATTTCATCGGGCTGGAGTTCACCACCGCCCCGGACGGCGAGCTCTACCAGCTGCCCGACCAGCAATTCGCCAACCTCTACTGGTTCCGCTACGACTGGTTCAACGACCCGAAGACCCAGGAGGATTTCAAGGCGAAATACGGCTACGACCTGGGCGTGCCGGTCAACTGGTCAGCCTATGAGGACATCGCCGAGTTCTTCACCGGCCGCGACATGTCCTATGTCGAGGGCGGCCCGACCAGGGCCTGGGGCAACATGGATTACGGCAAGAAGGATCCCAGCCTCGGCTGGCGCTATACCGATGCCTGGATGTCCATGGCCGGCATGGGCGACAAGGGCGAGCCGAACGGGCTGCCGGTCGACGAATGGGGCATCCGCGTCGACGAGAACTCGCGCCCCGTCGGTTCCTGCGTGGCGCGGGGCGGGGCGACCAACGACGCGGCGGCGGTCTATGCCGTGACCAAGGCCATCGACTGGCTCAAGAAATACACTCCGCCCGAGGCCATGGGCATGACCTTCGGCGAGGCGGGGCCGGTCCCGGCGCGCGGCGATATCGCCCAGCAGATGTTCTGGTACACCGCCTTCACCGCCGATATGGTCAAGCCCGGCACGCCGGTGATGAACGAGGACGGCACGCCGAAATGGCGCATGGCCCCCAGCCCGCACGGCGCCTATTGGTCCGAGGGCACCAAGATCGGCTATCAGGACGTGGGCTCCTGGACGCTGATGAAATCGACGCCGGTGGATCGCGCGCAGGCCGCCTGGCTTTACGCGCAATTCGTGACCTCGAAGACCGTGGACGTGAAGAAATCCCATGTCGGGCTGACCTTCATCCGCGAATCGACGATCCAGGACCAGTCCTTTACCGAGCGCGCGCCGCAGCTTGGCGGGCTGGTCGAGTTCTATCGCTCGCCCGCCCGCGTGCAATGGTCGCCGACCGGCACCAATATCCCCGATTATCCGAAGCTCGCGCAGCTCTGGTGGCAGAACATCGGCGACGCGCTTTCCGGTGCCAAGACCCCGCAAGAGGCGCTGGACGCGCTTTGCGCCGAGCAGGAGCGGGTGCTGGAGCGGCTGGAGCGCGCCGGCGTGCAGGGCGACCTGGGCCCCAAGATGAACGAGGAAAAGGATCCGCAGGAATGGCTGGCCGCCGAGGGCTCGCCCGTCGGCCCGCTGGAGAACGAAAAGCCGCAGGGCGAGACGATCTCCTATGACGAGCTGCTGAAGTCCTGGCAGTAATCGGCCTTGCGGGGCGGGGCTTCGGCCTCGCCCCTTTCCCTCGGGCCCAAGCCAGGCCGGAACCGCCGCCCTTGACCAGGGCGGAACCGACCGCCGCGGGGATGAAAAAAAGCGCCGTCAGGGCCAGGCGGGGCGGCCCGCCCCGCCTTTGCGGCGGTCAGTGGCCGGGTGCGTCCTGATCCGCGGGCGCCGCGTCGCGGTCGAAAGCCGCGCGCCATTGCGACAGCAGCGCCGAGGGTCCGTCCCGGCGTTCGGCCTGGCGCAGCGCGATGCGCAGCGCGGCGCGGGCATGGCGGTCGCCGGGCTCGGCCAGGGCCGAGGGCGGCTCGCCCGCTTCCAGCGCCGCCCAGACCCGTGCCTTCAGAGCATGGCGTTCGGCATCGCCCCAATCGGCCAGCATGGCCTGGAAATCGGCAAAGGCGGTGGCGTCGAAATCGCGGTCCTGGCCCAGGCTGTCCATGACCGGGCTGGTCGGATGCAGCCCGGCGACCGGCACCAGCCCGGGCGGGATCGGCGTATTCGCCGAATGGGTGCGGCCGGTGCGCAAAAGCTGCGGCAGGATATGCGTATGCGGCCCGACGGGCGAGATGCCGCCGGTATCGGGCCCGCCGATCTTCTGCCAGACCTCGATGCGCCCGATGCGGGTCAGCGCCACGCGATGCGGATGGGCGGGCAGGATCGCCGCCATGGCGCGGCTTTCCGGGTCGAGGACCGAGCGGCCGCATTCCGCCCGCAGCCGCGCGACCAGCACCGGATCGTCGCTGCGGATGCAGAAATCCACCTGCGGCTGGTCCAGGCCCAGGTCGAACAGCACCGCCCCGCGATCCTGGTCGCGCAGCGCGCCCGCATCGGGGCCAAGCTCGGTCAGCACCCGGCGCCGCGCCGTGCCCAGCCGCCCCTCGGGCAGGCAGAGCGAGACGCCCTGCTGCCAGCGATGCGGGCGCGGGCTCAGCGCCTCCCAGGCGATGGGGGTCAGGTCGGCCAGGTCGTCCAGCCGCACCCCTCCGCGTTCGGTAACGATGCCGCAGCCCTCCAGCGGCTGCGGCGGCGGATCGCCCGCGACATGGTGGAACTCGGCGATGGCCCCGAAGGAGCCCATGGACCATCCCGCCCCGGTATCGGTCATCAGCGCGCCCAGCCGGTCCGCCAGCATGTCGGTCATCGGTCCTCTCCCTCAATGGTGCCGAGCGGCTGGAACAGGATGCCGCCGGGGCCCTGCGCCAGATGGGCGGTGATGCCGAAGACGCGGGCGAGGTTTTCGGCGGTCAGCACCGCCTGGGGCGGGCCGTCGGCGGCGATCCGGCCCTGGTGCAGCATGACGAGCCGCGTGCAATGCCGCGCCGCCAGCCCCAGGTCGTGCAGCGAGGCCAGCACCGCATGACCCCGGTCGGCCAGCCGGGAAAACAGCCGCATCGCGTCGATCTGCGCGGCCGGGTCGAGGCCCGCGATGGGCTCGTCGGCGATCAGCAGCGGGGTTTCCTGGGCGAGCGCGCGGGCGATCAGGGTGCGGGCCTGCTCGCCCCCCGACAATTCGGTGGCGCGGCGGTGGCGCAAGGGGCTCAGGTGCAGCGCCGCGATGGCGCGCTCGATTGCGGCGCGGTCTTCCGCGCTGGCGGAATGCGGATGCGCGATGCGGCCAAGCGCCACCAGCGCCTCGACCGGCATCGGCCAGGCGATCTCGCGGCCCTGCGGCATATAGGCGGCGGCGCGGGCGCGCTCGCGCACCGAAAGCCTTGCCAGCGAGGAATGGCCCCGCGCCGGCAAGAGCCCCAGCGCCGCGCGCAGAAGCGTGGTCTTGCCGGCGCCGTTCGGACCAAGCAGGCCCACGAACTCGCCCGCGCCGATGCTGAGGTCGATGCCGTCCAGCACCGCCTGGCCGCCGCGGTCGAGCGAAAGGGCGCGAAGCTCCAGCATGGTCACAGCCCCTCGCGCCGGGTTTTCAGGATCAGGTGCAGGAAGAAGGGTGCGCCGACCAGCGCCGTGAGCACCCCGAGCTTCAGGTCGCGACCCGGTGCCAGCCAGCGCACCGCGATGTCGGCGGCCAGCACCGTGGCCGCGCCCCCCAGCGCCGCTGCCGGGACCAGCCGCGCCGGGCTGGCGCCGACGGCACGGCGCAGCACATGCGGCACCACCAGCCCGACGAAGCCCACCGTGCCGGCGACCGCCGTGGCGCCGCCGATCAGCGCCGCGATGCCCGCGACCAGCATCAGCCGCAGCCGGCCCAGGTGCACACCGCTGGAGGCCGCCGCGTCCTCGCCCAGCGTCAGGGCCTCGAGCGCGGGGCGCATGGGCCAGAGCAGGGCGAAGCCCAGCAGCATGAAGGGTGCCGCGATCCAGACATGCAGCATCGAACGGTCAGCCAGCGAGCCCATCATCCAGAACACGATCTCATTGATGGCAAAGGGATTGGGCGACAGGTTCAGCACCAGCGAGGTCGCGGCCCCCGCCAGCGCCGAGATGGCGATGCCGGCCAGGATCAGCGCCAGCGTGCCGCCGCGCGGCCCGGCAAGCATCAGCACCAGCAGCACCGACAGCGCCGCGCCCGCCAGCGCCGCCAGCGGCAGGCCCAGGGGAAAGGCGGCGGAAAGCCCGGTCTGGATCGCCAGCACCGCCCCCAGCGCGGCCGAGGCGCTGGTGCCGATCAGCCCCGGCTCGGCCAGCGGGTTGCGCAGGAAGCCTTGCAGCACCGCACCCGCCATTCCCAGCGCCGCCCCGACCATCAGCCCCAGGATGGCGCGCGGCAGGCGCAATTCGCGCATCACCAACGCCAGCAGGTCGTCGCCGCCGCGAAACAGCGCGGCCAGGCTTTCACCGGGACCGATGCCGGCCGGGCCGGTCAGCAGCGAGGCCAGGAACAGCGCCGCGACCAGCGCGGAAAGCCCGGCGAAAAGCAGGCCCTGCCGGTTCATGGCGCGTCCCGCAGGGCCAGCCGCGCGTCGCGCAGCCCCGCCACGGCACGCAGGATGAAGGGAGTGCCGCAGATCCAGTCGGGGTCCGAGATGACCTCGGCCGGCCTGCCCCGGCTCAGCGCCTTCAGCGCCGGGTGGTCCAGCATCTCCTGCGCGCGGGCATGGCCCTCGTAGCGGCGGCCCTCGATCAGCAGGTCGGGATCGGCAAGCAGCAGCGATTCCAGCGCCAGCGTCCCGCCTGCCGGCAGGCCGAGTTCATCGGCGATATTGTCGAATCCGGCCAGATCCACGATCTGCCCGGCCAGGCTGTCGCGGCCGGAACTGTAGCCGTTGGCCATGTAAAGCGCCGCGCGCGGCCGCGGCCCCGGCGGCGCATCGGCCAGCCGCGCCAGGTCGGCGTCGAAACGCGCCAGCATCGCTTGGGCCTGGGCCTCGCGCCCCAGCACCTCGCCCATACGGCGGATATTGGCGCGGATGCCGGCGATGTCGGTTTCGATCGGGAACATCTCGACCGGGATCTCCAGGCGCTTGAGCAGCCGGATGGTCTCGGGCGTGGACCATGCCCCGGCCAGCACCAGATCGGGCCGCATCAGGAAGATTTCCTCGGCCAGGCCGTGGTTGAAAGGCAGCCGCGCCGCCTGATCCGCCATGGCCGAGGCGGTCGGATCCTGCGCCAGATAGGAGACCGAGACCAGCTGGCCCGGCGCCGCCAGCATCAGCGCCAGCTGGTCGGTGCAGAGGTTCATCGACAGCACCCGGCGCGGCGGCTCGGCCGCGCCGGGCTGGAAAAATCCCGGCAGGATCAGGCCGGCCAGAAGGCCGGCGACAAGGCCGAGCCGCCTTACCATTTCGCCGTCAGGCCGGCGTAAAGGGTGCGGCCCTGACCGTAATAGCCCCAGGATTCGGAATAGTCCCGGTCGAACAGGTTCACCACGCGGCCTGTCAGGCGCAGGTTTTCGGTCAGGTCATAGCCGGCGGCCAGGTTGACGGTGACGTAATCGGGCAATTCGGTGGTCGGCGGGCTGTAGTTCCTGAACCATTCCGCGTCGTAACTGCTGCCGGCATAGCGCAGATCGGCTGTGACCGAACCGCGCCCCTGCGCAATATCGGCCGTCGCGCGCAGGCCAAGCAGGTGGCGGGGCTGGCGCACGACGGGCTGGTCGTCCTCTGTGCGGGCATCCGTGTAGGTATAGGTCGCGCCCAGCCGAAGCCAGTCGGTCGCTTCATATTCCAGGTCGGCCTCGAACCCCTTGCGCTTGCTGGTGCCGTCAAGGTTTTGCGACGTGTTGCCGGTCCCGATGATCATATCCTCGACCTTGCTGGTGAAAAGCGTCACTCCCAGCGCGCCCCGCCCCGCGGCAAAGTTCCAGTCGGCGCCGATTTCCTGGCTGCGGCTGGTTTCGGGCGTCAGATCGGCATTGCCGTCATAGCTGCCCGGCGCATAGCCATAAAGTTCGAACATGGTGGGATTGACGATGGCTTTGCCGGCCGCTGCGCGCAGACGCAGGTCGCGGCCGGGCACCTGCCATGCCGCGGCGATGTTCCAGGTGGTCGCATGGCGGAAATCGTCGTTGAAATCGCGCCGCATGCCGGCCTGGACGCCGATCCCGTTGTCGAACTGTCCCTGATATTCCAGAGAGGCCGATTTCGTGTCGCGCTCGTACCGGCCGCCCGATGCAAAGGAGTTCTCGTAGATCTCGCGTTTCTTCTGCACCGCCACATTCAGCTTTTGCGCGGCATCGCGGGCATTGCCGCCATCCAGCGCCCAACTGCCGGTATATTTGAAGTTCCGCAGCCGCGAGGCGTCGCTGTAATCCGGCAGGCCGCCGTTGAAATGCGCCGTGTTCTGGTTGGCGCCAGAGACGGCAAAGCGGTTGAGCAGCCTGCCGCCGAAAGCTTCGCCTTCCAGCCACAGCGAACCATAGGTTTCGTCCCGGTCGGCGGTCAGCGGTGCGTCGACGATATAGTCGTCGGGCGAATCCACGAAAGAGACGGCCCGGTCATAACCGTATTCCTGCCAGATGCGCCTAAGCGTGAAACCGACGGTCGCGCTTTCGGTCAGATCATATGAGCCGTTCAGGCCCAGCACGCGCTGCCGGTTGAACTCGGTATCCCCGCCGGGGCTGCGCGATTCGTCCTCGCCATCGGTGCGGCGCGCCACCGCGGACAGGCTGATGCTGCCGCGCCCGTCCCCCGCCTGCACAAAGGCGCTGGCGGTGCGGGTGTCCAACCCGCCGATCTCGACCGTGCCGCCATAGCCCGGCCCCTGCGCAGAGGCGCGACGGGTGGTGATCGAGATGACGCCGGATGCGGCATTGGCGCCGTAGATGGCGGATTGCGGGCCGCGCAGCACCTCGATGCGCTCGATGTCCTCGGCCAGCATGCCGCTGAAGATATAGTCGCCGTTGCCGGGGGAATTGGCCTCGACCCCGTCGATCAGCACCAGCACGTGATTGGATTCGCCGCCGCGGATGCGGATCTTGGCCACCGTTTCGCCGGTCGAGGTGACGGAAAGTCCGGGGACCGTGCGCAAAGCGTCCTGGACGGTGATGACCCGGCGGCTTTGCAGGTCTTCGCTGGTCAGCACGGTATGGGCGCGGCCATAGGCGCTTTCGGCCACCGGCGACAGGCCGGCGGACAGGACCAGGGTGTCAAGCACGACCTGGTCCTGGACCTGCTGGCCCGTGGCGGCACAGGGCAACAGGGCGGCGGGCAGTACGGCGGCGGTTGTGGCCAGCAGCGAAAGCGGGGTTCTGAACATTCCAAAGCCTTTCCAGCGCGGGCCAGGCCCGCGATTTGCAGAAATGCCCTGTGGAAAGGCTGGCAGGCCCGACCGCAGGACGGCGATCGTCACCTCTGCGGAACGGCCGCTTTCCAGACGCGCCCCGCGCCGGAAATGGGTGATCGCCACGGCAGGTCTCCTGGCTCGCGGATCGCTGCTCGGGCCGGCCTTCCCAGGAGATCCCAGTGGCACGTTCGACCGTCGCTCACCGCTTACAGTTGCGGGGGCAGTCCCGACCTTGCCCCGGCCGCATCGCGGCCCATGGGCGCACCGGTGTTCCCTTTTGATCCGGCGCAGATCCGCCGGAACCGTAGCGGCCCTGCATTGCCGCAGCCGGGCAAGGGCTGTCAAGCGCCAATCCGGTGCCGCCGGGCGGCCGCGACAACCTGTCCTGCCGCGGAACCGCCCGCCGGCCTGCGGCATTGGATAGCGTATCCGACGAAAGGGAGGGTCAAGCCACATGGCCATGCCGCAGCTCCTGGCCGTGCTGATCCTTTGCGCGATGATGGTGCTGTTCGTCTGGGGGCGGCTGCGCTACGACGTGGTGGCGATGATCGCGCTGTTGGCCTCGCTGGTGGCGGGCACGGTCAAGCCGGACGAGGCGTTCCGCGGCTTCAGCGACGATATCGTCATCATCGTCGGCAGCGCGCTGGTGGTCAGCGCCGGCATCTCGCGCTCGGGCGTGATCGAGGCGGTGATGCGCCGGATGCTGGGGCGGTTGCGGGCCCTGCGCTGGCAGCTGCTGGTGCTGGTCGGCTCGGTCACGGGCCTGTCGGCGCTGGTCAAGAACATCGGCGCGCTGGCCATGCTGATGCCCGCCGCGCTGAAGATGGCGCGGCGCTCGGGGCATTCGCCCTCGGCCTATCTGATGCCGATGGCCTTCGGCTCGCTCCTGGGCGGGCTGATCACGCTGGTCGGCACCTCGCCCAACATCATCGTCTCGCGGGTGCGCGAGCAGATGACGGGCCAGCCCTTCACCATGTTCGACTATGCGCCGGTCGGCCTCGGGCTGTCGCTGGTGGGGCTGGTCTTTCTGCTTTTCGCCCATCGGCTGCTGCCGCGCGACCGCCGTGCCACGGCCTCGCTGAGCGAGGCGGTGAACATCAGCGACTATCACACCGAAGCCACCGTCCCCGAGGGCGCCGATATCGTCGGCATGACGGTGGGCGACTATCTGGGCGCCGTCGATGGCGAGGTGGCCGTCACCGGGCTGATCCGGGGCGACGTCCGTCGCGCGGTGACACTGCCCGACACGGTGATCCGCGTCGGCGACACGCTGCTTCTGCGCGGCGAGCCGAATGCGTTGGAACGCGCCGTGACCAAGCTGGGCATGGAACTGACCCGGCAGGATGCGGCCGCCGAGGAGGGCCTGCCTGCCGACCAGATCGGTGTGATCGAGGCGGTGATCGCGCCCGCCTCGCTGCTGGTGGGGCAAAGCGTGGGGCGGATCGCGCTTTTCGACCAGCATGGCGTGAACCTGATCGCCATCTCGCGCGCCGGGCATCGCATGACCCAGCGGCTCAGCCAGACGGTGCTGGCGGCCGGCGACGTGCTGCTGGTGCAGGGGCCGATCGACCGCCTGCCCGAGCGGATGCGGGTGCTGGGCCTCTTGCCCCTGGCCGAGCGCCATATCCGGCTGGGCGGGGTGCGCAAGCAATTGCTGCCGGTGCTGATCCTGACGGTCGCCATGGCGGCGACGGCGGCGGGGCTGGTGCCTGTCGCCATCGCCTTCTTCGCCGCCGCCGTGCTGATGATCCTGACCGGCACGATCAGCGCCGAGGAGGCTTACGAGGCCATCGAATGGCCGATCCTGGTCATGCTGGGCGCGCTGATCCCGGTCAGCGAGGCGCTGCAAAAGACCGGCGTGACCGAGCTTCTGGGCGCCTGGCTGTCGCAGGCGGCGATGGGCCTGCCGGTCTGGGGTGCGGTGACGCTGATCCTGGTCGCGGCCATGGCGGTCACGCCCTTTCTGAACAATGCCGCGACCGTGCTGGTCATGGCGCCGATCGCGGCGACCTTTGCCAGCGAACTCGGCTATCGGCCCGATGCCTTCCTGATGGCGGTGGCGGTGGGGGCAGGCTGCGACTTCCTGACCCCCATCGGGCATCAGTGCAACACGCTGGTCATGGGGCCGGGCGGCTATCGCTTTGGCGATTACGCCCGGCTGGGCGCGCCGCTGTCGGTGCTGGTGGTGCTGACCGGCGTGCCGCTGATCCTGATGGTCTGGCCGGTGTGACGGGCGGCTTCAGCCCGCCTCGGCCAGCGCGGCGCGGATGGCGCGGGCCAGGCGGCGGCAGCCCTCCTCCAGCCGCTCGGGCGGGTTCAGGGTAAAGTTCAGCCGCAGCGAACGGCGGTCCAGCCCCTCGGGATCGAAGACGCTGGAGGGCGAGATGCAGACCCCCTCGGCCATCGCGTGATGCAGCAGCCGGTCGGTATCCAGCCGCGGATCGCGCGCCGTGGCCCAGACGAACATGCCGCCGACCGGCACCTGCCAGTCCAGCTCGCCCGCCAGATGCGCCTGCAGGGCGGCGCAAAGCGCGTCGCGCCGGGCGCGATAGATCGCCAGCACCTCGGGGCGGATGCGGTCGGTGATCCCCGCCTGCAACGCGCGCAGCGCCAGCATCTGCGACAGGCCGCTGGTGCACATGTCCGAGCCCTGCTTGGCGGTGGCCAGCGCCACGATCATCTCGGGGGCGGCGATCACCCAGCCGATGCGCAGCCCCGGCGCCAGTTCCTTGGAGAGCGAGCCCATGTAGACCACCGGCCCGCCATAGGGGCCGGGCCGCTCGGCCGCCGACAGTTCGAGCAGCCGGGGCAGCGGCTCGCCTTCGTAGTAAAGCGCGCCATAGGGGTCGTCCTCGATCAGCCAGGTGCCGGTGGCATGGGCGGCGGCGACCAGCGCCTGCCGCTCGGGCAGGGCCACCAGCCGGCCGCTGGGATTCGAAAAATTCGGCACCGTATAGGCGAATTGCGCCCCCGCCAGCGCGGCATGGGGGTCGAAATCGTTGCCTTCGATCCGCATGGGCCGATAGCGCGGCGCATGCGGCATCCAGGCGTCCAGCGCCCCCAGATAGGCCGGGCTTTGCGCCGCGACCGTCCCGCCCGGTTCCAGCAGCACCTTGCCCATCAGCTCCAGCGCCTGCATGCCGCCGGTGGTGATCAGCACGTTCTCGCGCGACAGCCGCAGCGCCTCGGTCGAGAAGCGGGCGGCGATCAGGTCGCGCAGCGCCGGCAGGCCGGGGATCGGGCCATAGCCCAGCGTCTCGTCCGGGTGGTTGCGGATCGCCTCGGCGGCAAGATCGGCCAGTTCCGCGACCGGCCAGACCGAGGGCTCGGGCAGGCCGCCGGCAAGGTTGACCAGGTCGGGCACCTGGCCGGCCGCCAGGAAGACCGAGGTCACGTCATTGCTGCGGGACAGCCAGGGGGCGAAAGCGGGGCGCATGGTCGGAACGGTTTGGTCGGGCATGACCCTGCTGTGACCGTTTTTTGCCAGCGGGGCAAGCGTCATGGCATTCCGCCGGCGGCTTGTGCCGGGCCCCGATGTATATCAGACAGGGGCGAACGCGCGACGGGGAAGACCATGCAGGCATTGAAACGGATCGGCATCGACACCTACATGCTGCTGCTGATCGGCATGGTGCTGCTGGGGCTGCTGTTGCCCGCCCGCGGCATGGCGGCCGAGATCCTGCGCGGTGCGACCTTCTGGGCGGTGACGCTGCTGTTCTTCCTCTACGGCGCCAAGCTCGATCCGGCCTCGGTCCGGGCGGGGCTCTTGAACCTGCGGCTTCAGGGCCTGACCTTCGGCGCCACCTATGCGCTGTTCCCGGCCCTGGGCATCCTGCTGGCCATCCTGTTCGGCCGCGTGCTGGGCCCTGAACTGACGCTGGGACTGCTGTTCCTGGCCGTGCTGCCCTCGACGGTGCAAAGCTCGATCGCCTTCACCTCGATCGCGGGTGGCAACGTGCCGGCGGCGATCTGCGCCGCCTCGCTGTCGAACCTGGTGGGTGTGGTGCTGACGCCGCTGCTGGTCACGCATCTTCTGCATCAGGAGGGCGGCGGCGCCAGCCTGGACGCCATCCAGAAGATCGCGGTGCAGATCCTGCTGCCCTTCGTCGCAGGGCAATTGCTGCGGCGCTGGATCGGCGGCTTCGTCCAGCGCCACCGGCTCATGACCATGGTGGTGGACCGGGGCTCGATCCTGCTCATCGTCTATTCCGCCTTCGGCGCCGGCACCGTCGCGGGCATCTGGTCGGCGATCCCGCTGCCCGGGCTGGTGCTGTGCTTCCTGGTCACTGCGCTGCTGCTGGCCCTGGTCATGGGGGGCATGGTGGGCGCCGGGCGGCTGTTCCGCCTGCCGCCCCAGGACCAGGCGGTGCTGTTCTTCTGCGGCTCGACCAAGAGCCTCGCCAGCGGGCTGCCCATCGCCACGGCGATCTTCCCGGCGGCGACGGTGGGCGCTACCGTGCTGCCGGTGATGATCTATCACATGACGCAGCTGCTGGTCTGCTCGGCCATCGCGCAGCGGCTGGCGCGCAACCCGCGCGCCTAGAAGTCCCAGTCCTCATCCTCGGTCGCGACCGCCTTGCCGATGACATAGCTCGACCCCGAGCCGCTGAAGAAATCGTGGTTCTCGCTGTCCGGGGACAGGGCGGCCAGGATCGCCGGGCTGACCTCGCAGGCCTGCGGCGGGAACAGCGCCTCGTAGCCCAGGTTCTGCAAGGCCTTGTTGGCGTTGTAATGCAGGAAGGCCTTGACGTCCTCGGTCAGCCCGATGCCGTCATAAAGCTCTGCGGTGTATTTCGCCTCGATATCGTAGAGATCGAAGATCAGCGAAAAGGCGAAATCCTTCAGCGCCGCGCGCTCGGCCTCGCCCAGCCGCTCCAGCCCGCGCTGGTACTTGTAGCCGATGTAATAGCCATGCACAGCCTCGTCGCGGATAATGAGGCGGATCAGGTCGGCGGTATTGGTCAGCTTGGCGCGGCTCGACCAGTACATCGGCAGGTAGAAGCCGGAATAGAACAGGAAGCTTTCCAGGAACACGCTGGCGATCTTGCGCTTCAGAGGGTCCGAGCCGGCCTGGTATTCCTCCAGCACCAGCCGCGCCTTCTGCTGCAGATGCAGGTTTTCCTCGGCCCAGCGAAAGGCCGCGTCCACCTCGGGCGTCAGGCACAGCGTCGAGAAGATCGAGGAATAGGACCGCGCATGCACCGCCTCCATGAAGGCGATGTTGGACAGCACCGCCTCCTCATGCGGGGTCAGCGCATCGGGCATCATCGCCGGTGCGCCCAGGGTGTTCTGGATCGTGTCCAGAAGCGTCAGCCCGGTAAAGACGCGGATGGTCAATTCGCGCTCCTCGGGGCGCAGCGTGGCCCAGCTCTGCACGTCATTGGAAAGCGGCACCTTCTCGGGCAGCCAGAAGTTCACGGTCAGCCGGTTCCAGACCTCCAGATCCTTCTCGTCCTCCAGCCGGTTCCAGTTGATCGCCCGCAGGGGCGTCCGCTGCGCATGGTCCTTCATCCGAAGAGCCTTTCTTTCTTGTCCAAATATCCTCGGGGGTGCGGGGGCAGACAGCCCCCGCCTCAAAGCGTGCAGGAGACGCAGCCCTGCACCTCGGTGCCTTCCAGCGCGGTCTGGCGGAGCCGGATGTAATAGATCGTCTTGATGCCTTTCTTCCAGGCATGGATCTGGGCGCGGTTGATGTCGCGCGTGGTGGCCTCGGCCGGGAAGAACAGCGTCAGCGACAGGCCCTGGTCGACATGCTCGGTCGCCGCCGCATAGGTGTCGATGATCGCCTCGGGGCCGATCTCGTAGGCGTCGCGGTAATAGTCCAGGTTGTCGTTGTCCATGAAGGGCGCGGGGTAATAGACCCGGCCGATCTTGCCTTCCTTGCGGATCTCGATCTTGGCGACGATGGGATGGATCGAGCTGGTCGAGTTGTTGATGTAGCTGATCGAGCCCGTCGGCGGCACCGCCTGCAGGTTACGGTTGTAAAGCCCGTGCCGCATCACCGATTCCCGCAGCATGGCCCAATCCTCGCGGGTGGGCAGGCTGATGCCCGCGAAGACCCGCGCAACCTCGGGCAGCGAGGGCAGCCAGTCGCGCGTGACGTATTTGTCGAAGAACGAGCCGTCGGCATATTTCGACGTCTCGAAATCCTTGAAGGTCCGGCCCTTTTCCTGCGCAAGCCCGTTCGAGGCGCGGATGGCGTGATAGGCGACGGCGGCGAAATAGACGCTGGTGAACTCGATCCCCTCGGGGCTGCCGTAATGGATGCGCTCGCGCGCCAGGAAGCCGTGCAGGTTCATCTGGCCCAGGCCCACGGCATGCGCCTCGTCATTGCCGCGCCGGATCGAGGGCACGGCCTCGATCGCCGACATTTCCGACACCGCGGTCAGCGCCCGGATCGCCACCTCGACGGTCGCGCCGAAATCCGGCCCGTCCATGGTCGCGGCGATGTTCAGCGAGCCGAGATTGCATGAAATATCAGTGCCCAAATGGGAATAGCTCAGATCTTCGTTGAACGTGCTCGCCTCGTTCACCTGCAGGATCTCGCTGCACAGGTTCGACATGCTGATGCGGCCGGCGACCGGGTTGGCGCGGTTCACCGTGTCCTCGAACATGATATAGGGATAGCCGCTCTCGAACTGGATCTCGGCCAGGGTCTGGAAGAAGGCGCGGGCATTGATCTTCTTCTTCCTGATGCGCTTGTCGTCGACCATCTCGGCATATTTCTCGGTGACGGAAATCTCCGAGAAGGGCAGGCCGTAGACCCGCTCCACGTCATGGGGCGAGAACAGATACATGTCCTCGTTGCGCTTGGCGAGCTCGAAGGTCACGTCGGGGATGACCACGCCGAGCGACAGCGTCTTGATGCGGATCTTCTCGTCGGCATTCTCGCGCTTGGTGTCGAGGAAGCGCAGGATGTCGGGGTGATGCGCGTTCAGGTAGACCGCGCCGGCGCCCTGCCGCGCGCCCAGCTGGTTGGCATAGGAAAAGCTGTCCTCCAGCAGTTTCATTACCGGGATGACGCCCGAGGACTGGTTCTCGATCCCCTTGATCGGCGCGCCGGCCTCGCGCAGGTTGGTCAGCATCAGGGCGACGCCGCCGCCGCGCTTGGAAAGCTGCAGCGCCGAATTGATGCCGCGGCCGATGCTCTCCATGTTGTCCTCCAGCCGCAAGAGGAAGCACGAGATCAGCTCGCCCCGCGACTTCTTGCCGGCGTTCAGGAAGGTCGGCGTCGCCGGCTGGAAGCGGCCCGACAGGATTTCCTCCATGAAGCGCATGGCGAGATCCTCGTCGCCGCGCGCTAAGGCCAGCGCGACCATGACCACCCGGTCCTCGTAGCGTTCCAGATAGCGCCGCCCGTCGCGGGTCTTCAGCGTGTAGCTGGTATAATACTTGAAGGCGCCCAGGAAGGTCGGAAAGCGGAACTTCCGCGCATAGGCCGCGTCCCAGATCCGGTGCAGGAACTCGCGCGGATACTGCTCCAGGACTTCGGCCTCGTAATAGCCCTCGTCCACCAGATAGCCCAGCTTCTCGTCCAGCGAGTGGAAGAAGACGGTGTTCTGGTTGACATGCTGCAGGAAATACTGCCGCGCGGCCTTGCGATCCGCGTCGAAGCGGATGCGGCCCTCGCCGTCGTAAAGGTTCAGCATCGCGTTCAGCGCGTGATAGTCCAGCTCGGCCTTTACGCCATCGTCAAGCATTCCGTCCCCCAGAATTTCTCAAGCCCCGCCCGGACGCGGGAAAGATCATTGTCGTCGCCCGCCAGCTCGAAGCGGTAAAGCACGGGCACGTTGCATTTTGCGGCGATCACCCTGGCCGACAGGGCGAAGGCGGTGCCGAAATTGCGGTTGCCGCTGCCGATCACGCCGCGCAGCAGGCCGCGGCGGGCGGGATCGTTCAGAAAACGGATCACCTGTTTCGGCACCGCGCCGCGTCCCTCGCCATCGGCATAGGTCGGGCAGATCAGCACATAGGGCGCCGCGGGCTGCGGCAGCGCGTCGCGCGGCGAGACCGGAATGCGCCCGGCCGCCAGCCCCAGCCGCGCGACGAAGCGCGCGGTGTTCCCCGAGGCCGAGGAATAATAGACCAGCCCGCCCATGGCGCCGGTCAGGACAGCCGGCCGATCATGTCGGGCCGGAAGCCCGCCCAATGCGCATCGCCGGCGACGACCACCGGGGCCTGACGATAGCCCAGCGAGGCGACCAGCTCCATCGCCGCCTCGTCCTCGGTCAGGTCGACCAGCCGATAAGCCAGGCCGCGCGCGTCGAGCGCCCGCGTGGTGGCGGTGCATTGCACGCAGGCGGGCTTGGAGTAAACGGTGATGGGCATGGCCCGGCTCCTTCTGTTCTGTCGGCAAGAGAGGGCCGGGCCGATGGACATGCCACCGGACCCTGTTCCAGCCCCGCGCCCGCCGCACGGTTTCGTTCTTTCGCGCCATGGCAGGTCTTCTGACTTGCGGGTCTCGGCTCGGCCGGCCTTCCCGGAGCCTGGGCTCCAGTGGCATTCCAGCGTCGCTCGCCGCTTACAGCTGCGGGGGCAGTGCCGGCTTTTCACCGGCTTCCCTTTTCATCCCCGAGTCGGCCCCAGGGCAACCATGACCCCCGCAGTTAGCCACGGGTCACAGGCCGGGTCAATCCAGATTTAGTGGGCGATGGCACTGTTCTTAGAACATCTGGTGGGTCGCCGGGATCGCGGGCAGGGGCTGGATATGCTGCCGGCGGCGGCGATGACGGGCCATGGCGCGGGCGCAGCACCCGGCAGACTGTTGGATTATGGCAACAGGCGAGGTTGCGGAGCCGGGAAATGACGCTGCGTCGTTTGACAAGGTATGACAATTTGTCCTCTTGCGTTGATCAAGCGCAGCCGGACCGCGGTTTCACCCCGCTTTCCGCTGCGCGAACGCGCAAGCCATTGATGAGCCAGCACCTTCCTGTCGTTTCCGCCTTGAGGCGGTTGCGACTCATCTTTCGTGCCGGGATCAACCCATGAACAAAACCCATCCCAAACCGCCTGCCTCGGGGTCAGCCGCGCAATTGCTGCCGACCCTGGGCTTGCTGCCCGTGCTGGCCATCTCGGCCGGCGTGGCCGGCCCCGCCCAGGCGCAGGATACCGTAACCCTGGACACGGTGGTCATCCGCCGCCAGCAGGGCAACGAGGCCGAGACCAGCTACAAGGTCACCGAGAGCGCCTCGGACAAGGCCACCGCGCCGCTGCTCGACACGCCCAAGACCGTGACCGTCGTCACCGCGCGCCAGATCGAGGAGCGCGGCCAGACCTCGGTCGCGGACGTGCTGCGCACAACGCCGGGCGTCACCCTGGGCGCGGGCGAGGGCGGCGTGCCGCAGGGCGTGCGCCCCTATATCCGCGGCTTCGAGGCCAGCCAGGACATGCTGGTCGACGGCATGCGCAACGCCTCGCGCACGCAATACGAGGCCTTCAACCTGGAATCGATCGAGATCAGCAAGGGTCCGGGCGGCGTCTATTCCGGCGCCGGTTCGACCGGCGGCACCATCAGCCTGAACAGCAAGACCCCGCAGCCGGGCGCCTTTGACGAGGTGGCGCTGTCCTATGGCACCGGCAACTATGTCCGCGGCACGCTGGATTCGAACCGTGAATTCGGCGCGATCGGCCTGCGCCTGAACCTGATGGGGCAGCACGCCGACGATCTGGGCGGGCGCGACGGCGTCGAGTCCCGGCGCTTCGGCGTGGCGCCCAGCATCAGCTATCGCCTGACCGACGACAGCAAGATCACCGCCGGGCTGTATTACTACAAGGACGAGGATACGCCCGATTACGGCGTGCCGATGTCCAATGCGAGCACGCCGGCGGCATGGCGGCGTGGTTCGGGCACCAGCGTCGACCCGTTCCTGCCGGCCGATGTCGAGCCCGATACCTTCTACGGCCTGCACGCGCGCGATTTCCGCGATCTCGAATCCGCCTCGGGCTATGTGAAGTTCGAACATGCCTTCTCGGACAGCCTGCGGCTGACCACGGCCCTGCGCAAGGCGCGCGACACCAACACCTATGTCGTGACCTCGCCGACCTCGGGCAGCGACGGGCTGGTGTCGCGCAGTTCCAAGGCTTCGGACCGGGTGAACGAGACCGTGTCGTTCAACGCCCAGCTTTCGGGCGAGGCACGGGCCTGGGGCGTCGAGCATCGCTTCGCGGTCGGGGTGGACATCGCCAATTCCCGCGCCGCCACCCGCCGGCTGGCGGTGAACAATCCCGACCCGATGCCGACCTCGCCCTATGAGAATCCGAATCCCGGCGCGTTCTGGGGCGGCAGCATCGAGCGCGGCGGCGAGACCGGCTACAGCACCACCAAGTCGCGCGGCGTCTACGCGCTGGACACCATCACCTTCACCCCGCAATGGGAGGCGACGGTGGGGCTACGCTGGGACGATTACAGCGTCGACAGCGTCACCCATGCGACCGAGGATGATCCACGCGCGAGCAACGACAACGATTCCGATTTCCTGAACGGGATGCTGGGCGTGGTTTACAAGCCGGTGCCCAATGGCTCGATCTATGCCTCGGCCAGCACCTCCTCGAACCCGGCGGGCGAAGGCGCGGGCACCGGCGGCAGCAATGCCTCGGACGATCTGGACAGCCTCGATCCCGAGCGCAGCGTGAATTACGAGATCGGCACGAAATGGCTGGTGCTGAACGATCAGCTTGAGCTGAGCGCGGCGCTGTTCAGGACCGAAAAGGACAATGCCCGCGTCACCAACGCCCTGGGCGAGACCGAAAATATCGGCAATACCACCGCCAAGGGCATCGAGCTGGGCTTTGCCGGCCAGCTCACCGAGCGCTGGGGCATCTGGGGCGGCTATGTCTATCAGGACGTCAAGCTGAAGGACGGCGGCTGGAGTACGCCGCGCGGCGGCGGCGATCCCTATCCGAACCCCGCCACCGGCAAGCAGGTCGTGAAGATCCCGCGCAACAGTTTCTCGCTGTGGACGACCTATGACTACAGCCCGGAACTGACGCTGGGCGGCGGCGTGACCTATACCGGCAAGCGCATGGCCAGCTATTCGCAGAACGGCGATGCCGATGCCGGCCTGCCGTCAAGCTGGCGCACCGACCTGATGGCGGCCTATCGGCTGAACGAGGCCACGGCGTTGCAGCTCAACATCAACAACGTCTTCGACCGCCAGATCTATACCGACTCGCATAGCGGGCAATTCGCCAATATCGAGCCGGGGCGGAATTTCGTGCTGACGCTGAAGCACGCGTTCTGAGGATCGCGTCGCCACCGCTTCGGGGACGGCTTTCGGGCCGTTCCCTCTCGCTCGCGCTGCGGGCATTCCCAAAATCCGACAAAAACGCTTAACTTTCTGCGGCCCCGGCCCTATCCTGCGCCCGCCGCATTCCACCGCAGGAGAATCCCATGCTCGTCACCATTCCGGATCTGCTGACGCCCGAGGAGGTCGCCTATATCCGGCAGGTGCTGGAGGGTACCGACTGGGTCGACGGCCGCAGCACCGCCGGCGATCAGGCGGCCAAGGTCAAGCTGAACCTCCAGGTGCCGGTGGACAGCCCGGTGGCACGCGAACTCAGCGGCATCGTCATGCGGGCGCTGGGGCGCAGCCCGGTCTATTCCTCGGCCGCGCTGCCCCTGCACGTGTTGCCGCCGATGTTCAACCGCTATGACGAGGGCATGACCTTCGGCGCCCATGTCGACGGCTCGATCCGGGTCGTGCCCGGCAGCGGCCAGCGCATCCGCACCGATGTCTCGACCACCGTCTTCCTGACCCCGCCCGCAGATTACGACGGCGGCGAGCTGGTCGTGCACGACACCTATGGCGAGCATCGCGTCAAGCTGCCGGCGGGTCATGCCGTGGTCTATCCCGCGACCTCGCTGCATTCGGTGACGCCGGTGACGCGCGGCTCGCGCTGGGCCTCGTTCTTCTGGGCGCAGTCGATGGTCAAGGACGACTGGAGGCGGCACATGCTCTATGACCTCGACCAGTCGATCATGCGCATCCGCGCGATGCTGCCTGACGACGATCCGGCGGTCACGGGCATCACCGCGCATTATCACAACATGATCCGCCACTGGTCCGAGATTTGACCCAGGCCATTCCCCCCGACGTGGTGGCGCTGGAGGATTACCAGCGCCTGGCCGCCGCCATCCTGCCCGTCCCGGCGCGGGCCTATGTCGATGGCGCCGGCGCGGACGGGCTGACGGCACAGGCCAACCTTGCCGCCTGGCGGGGGATCAGGCTGCAATCGCGCCTGCTTTGCGACATGCGGGGGGCGCATACCGGTCTGCGGCTTTTCGGCCTGGACCTGCCGCATCCCTTCCTGCTGGCGCCGGTGGCCTTTCACGGGCTCGCCCATGCCGAGGGGGAACATGCGACCGCCCTTGGCGCCGCGGCGACCGGCAGCCTGATGGTGGTCTCGACCCAGTCCGGCCTGCCGCTGGAGGAGATCGCGGCCCGCGCGCAGGGGCCCTTGTGGTTCCAGCTCTACATGCAGCCCGACCGGGCCGACACGCTGGCGCTGGTCCGCCGGGCCGAGGCGGCGGGTTGTCGCGCGCTGGTCGTGACCGTGGATGCGCCGGTGAACGGCATCCGCAACACCGAAGCCCGCGCCGGCTTCGCCCTGCCCGAGGGGCTGCGGGCGGTCAACCTGGACGGCATGCGCCCGCCGCAGATCCGCAGCGAGCCGGGGCGGGCGGCGACCTTCCTGGGCCTGCTGGATCAGGCGCCGCGCTGGGAGGACATCGTCTGGCTGAAAGCGCAGACCCGGCTGCCGCTGCTGCTGAAAGGCATTATGTCGGCGCATGATGCCGGGCGTGCGGTCGCGGCCGGGGTGGACGGCGTGATCGTCTCGAACCACGGCGGGCGGGCGCTCGACACGCTGCCGGCGACGGCCGAGGCGCTGCCGGTGGTGGCCCGCCAGGTCGCCGGGCGCATCCCGGTGCTGTGCGACGGCGGCATCCGGCGCGGCACCGATGCGCTGAAGGCCCTGGCGATGGGCGCGGCGGCGGTGCTGGTCGGGCGGCCGCAGCTGCATGCGCTGGCGGTGGGCGGTGCGGCGGGGGTCGCGCATATGCTGACCATCCTGCGCGCCGAGCTTGAGGTCGCGATGGCGCTGACCGGGCGGCGCGACCTGGCCGGGATCGACGAAACCGTGCTTTGGCCTAGCCCCTGAAGCTGCGCCACAGGCTCAGCGCCGCGTCGGACAGGTCGCCCAGCCGGGCCAGAACATGTTCGCGCGCCAGCCCCGGCGCGTCCTCGGCCTTCTCCAGCCGGCGCAGCAGCCGCAGCACCCGGCGCTTGTGGATGCCGGTCCAAAGCTGGACCGGATCGGCGACGAGCCCGGCAAAGGTCGTCAGGACCGAGGCGAGCATGGCCAGCACCGCCCCGGTCAGCACCAGGTCCACGCTGGACAGCTCGCGCGGGAAGGCGCCGTACCACATGCGGCCGGCCCAGCTTCCCAGCGCAAAATCCTCGATCGCCTGCACCTGCGCTCGCAGATGTGCGACCGGCCCGGCCAGCGAGATCACGCCCGGCGTGGCGCGGTGGAACAGCAAGAGCCCCGAGGCCAGCACCAGGACCGAGGTGGTGATCTCGGATATCGCATTGCGGGTCTCGGCATAGTCCGAGGCGGCGCGGGCGACGCTTTGCGGCGCGGCCCCGGGCGCCAGCCCCTTTTCGGCCAGATCCTCGATGAAACGGGCCAGGTCCGCCTCGATCCGCTGCGCCACGTCGGATTTCAGGAAGATCTGCCGGCGCGACAGCCAGTCGCCCGCGCGCCGTAGCCCGATGCGGCGCAGAAGCGGCGCGGCCAGCCGCACCAGCAGGAACAGCGGCGACAGCATGACGTTCACCGGCGCGCGCAGCAGGTCGAGGCCAAGGGCGTGGCGATGCAGCGCCAGCGTGCCGCGCGGGCCATAGCGGGCGCGGACGAAGCGGCGGACCTCGGTCTCGCGCCGGGTCATCGGACGGGGGTCGGCGGGCTTTAGGGCCATGGGCGCGGTCCTTTGGCGGATCGCGCCCAATCTAGGCATGGCGGCGGGGCGGCTCAATGCCGCGGGGTCACAGCAGCGCCACCAGCCCCAGCCCCAGGGTCGAGATGAACAGCCAGGCCAGCGCCCCGAGCGCCAGCGGCCGGATGCCCTTGGCGCGCAGCTTGCGGATGTCGGTCTCCAGCCCCATCGCCGCCAGCGCCATGGTCAGCAGGAAGGCGGTCAGCGCCACCACCTCGGCATGCAGCGGCTCGGGCAGGGGCAGGGCGCTGTTCAGCAGCACCACGGCGATGAAGCCCAGCACGAACCAGGGCGTCGGCGCCGCGCCATGCGCGGCCTTGCCGCCGCGGCGCGCCAGCGTGCCCAGCACCAGGATCAGCGGCGCCAGCAGCATCACCCGGCTCAGCTTGGCCACGGTCGCGGCCTGCCCGGCCTCGGCGCCGTGCTGGAAGCCGGCGCCGACGACCTGCGCCACCTCATGCACGGTCGCGCCGACCCAGATGCCGTAATGCGCAGGCCCCATCGCCAGCATCTCGCCCAGCAGCGGCATGGCGATCATCGAGAGCGAGCCGAAGACCGTCACGCAGGCGATGGCATAGGCCACGTCCTCGTCCGTCCCGCGCGTGACCGTGTTCGTCGCGATCACCGCCGAGGCGCCGCAGACCGAGGTGCCGGCCGCGATCAGTTCCGCCAGCCGCGCCTCGACCCCCAGCGCCCGCCCGGCCCATCTGGTGAAGGCGAAGGTCGCGGCCAGCACCACCGCGATCACCGCCACCCCCGGCAGGCCCACGGCGCGCAATTGCTCCAGCGTCAGCTGGAAGCCCAGCAGCACGATGGCAAAGCGCAGCACGCGGCGCAGCGAAAAGCCGATGCCCGGCCGTGCCGCCCCGGGCGTGCCCACGAGGTTGCGCAGCGCCATGCCCAGCACCATGGCCACCACCAGCGGGCTGAGCGCCGGGATGCCCGAGAACCGATGCGCCGCCGTCGCCAGGACCGCGATGCCGAAGGTCAGTCCCAGCCCCGGCAGCGTGGCGCCCAGCCAGGCGGCGACGGCGGGGGATGTTGGCTGGTTCTGGTCGGTCGAGGACATGATCGCGCTTCCTTGCTGATGCAGCGGAACATGGTCGCGGATCGCTGTTCAATCCATCGCATTATATTTGCCATATCGTTCGATTTTGCTTATCAATGGCGCATGACGCTGGAACAGCTCCGCATCTTCCTGGCCGTGGCCGAGCGCCAGCACGTCACCCGCGCGGCCGAGGCGCTGAACCTGACGCAATCGGCGGTCAGCGCCGCCGTCTCGGCGCTGGAGGCGCGGCATGGCGTGCGCTTCTTCGATCGGGTGGGGCGGCGCATCCTGCTGACCGAGACCGGCGAGGCCTTCATGGCCGAGGCGCGCGCCGTGCTGGACCGCGCCGAGACGGCCGAGATGGTGCTGGAGGATCTGGCGCGCGAGCCGCGCGGGCGGCTGCGGGTCCATGCCAGCCAGACCGTCGCGAGCTATTGGCTGCCGCCGCGGCTGGTGGCGTTGCACGAGATGCATCCGGACATCGAGCTGCGGCTGACCGTCAGCAACACCACCCAGGTCGCCGATGCGGTGCAGGAGGGCGGCGCCGACCTGGGGCTGGTCGAGGGCGCGGTGGCGCATGGCGATCTGCACCGGCAGGTGGTGGCGCGCGACCGGCTGGTTTTGGTCATGGCGACCGATCACCCCTGGGTCGGGCGCGAGGCGGTGCCCCCGGCCGAGCTTGCCACGCAGAGCTGGATCCTGCGCGAGCCGGGTTCGGGCACCCGGTCCGAGTTCGAGACCTGGCTGGCCGGGCAGGGGCTGTGCGTGGCCGCGCTGCCCCTGGCGCTGGAATTGCCCTCGAACGAGGCGGTGCTGAACGCGGTGGCCTCCAGCCAGTGCCTTGCGGCGCTGTCGCAGCGGGCGGTGGCGCGCCCGGCCGCCGCCGGCTGGATTCGCACCCTGCCGCTGCCGGGGGCCGAGCGGCCGTTCTCGCTGCTGACCAATCCGCGGCGTTATCGCACCCGGGCCCAGCAGGCGCTGATCGGGATCCTGACGGACGAGGGCTTTGCCGCCGGCCTTCCCTGACGCGAAATGGCCTGCGCCATCGGGAGGGAAGGCGCAGGCCGTCTTCTCGGCGGGGCTGACCGGATCCGTCGCGCTGGTCCCGGCCAGCCCCGCGAGGCGACTTCGTTTAGCCGTGCTGGGGCTGCGACATCGGCGCATCCTCGTCCAGCACGTCCAGGGTCGGCATGTCCTCGCCCTCGAGGATGCGGCGGGCGCGGTCGCGGTCGATATCCCCCACCCAGGAGGCGACGACCACGGTGGCGACGCAATTGCCCAGGTAGTTCCCCAGGGCGCGGGCGATGCCCATGAACCAGTCGACCGACAGCACCAGCACCAGCCCGATGGCGGGGATGGCCGGGATCGCGGCCAGCGTCGCGGCCAGGATCACGATGGCCGAGCCCGGCACCCCATGCGCGCCCTTGGACGTCACCAGCGCCACGCCCAGGATGGCCAGCAGGTCGGTGGTGGACAGCGGCGTGTTGGTCGCCTGGGCGATGAAGACCGCCGCCAGCGTCAGGTAGATCGAGAAGGCGTCGAGGTTGAAGGAATAGCCTGTCGGCACCACCAGCCCCACGGTCGAGTCCTTGATACCCAGGTGTTCCAGCTTGCGCATGGTCTGGGGCAGCACGGCATCGCTGCTGGCCGTGCCGGCGACGATGCCGACCTCGGTGCGCAGGTAGCGCAGCAGCTTGAAGATGTTGAAGCCCGCCAGCCGCAGCACGAAGCCCAGGACCACAAAGACGAAGACGGCGATGGTGACGTAGAACAGCCCGACCAGGTAGCCCAGCTGCGCCAGCGAGCCGATGCCGTATTGCCCGACGGTGAAGGCGATGGCGCCGAACACGCCCAGCGGCGCCAGCCGGACGATGAAATACATGATCTTGAAGGTGACGTCGCCCGTCAGCTCGATCATGTGCAGCAGCGGCTTGCCGCGCTCGCCCACCAGCGACAGGGCGCAGCCGAACAGGATGGCGACCAGCAGCACCTGCAGGATGTCGCCCTGGGCGAAGCCGCTGATCATCGTGGTCGGGATCAGCTTCATCAGGAAGTCGACGGTGCCGCCGCTGGTGACTTCATGCGCGCGGTCCACATAGGCCGACAGCGCCGAGGCGTCGAGCTGGCTCACGTCGATGTTCATGCCATGGCCCGGCCCGAACAGATAGGCGACCGCGATGCCCAGGGCCAGCGCGATGGTGGTGATGATCTCGAAATAGATGATGGCGCGCACGCCGACCTTGCCGACCTTTTTCAGGTCGCCCGCGCCGGCGATGCCATGCACGACGACGCAGAACACGATAACGGGGATCAGCATCTTGATAAGCTTGATGAACCCGTCTCCCAGCGGCTTCATCTTGGCGGCGAACTCGGGCGCGAAGAAGCCGGCGACGATCCCCAGCACCAGCGCCACGCAGACCTGTCCAAACAAGGACCTGGACCAATTCGGCATGTGTTTCCGTTCCTCCCTGTGACGGAAGGGGGGCCGCGATGCGGCGATGCGTCTCCTTGCGCATCGGCACATGGTCGCGGCCACCCCTCATTCCGAAGATTGTTGGCCAATGGCACATCCGTGTCTAATATTGATTTGCCGTTGATCAATATGGTGACGATATGAGAATACGCCAGCTTCGCTGCTTCGTCGTTCTGGCCGAGGAGTTGAACTTCACCCGCGCCGCCCGGCGGCTGAACATGTCGCAGCCGCCGCTGAGCACGCAAATCCAGACACTTGAACGCGAAGTGGGTGCCGAACTGATCAGCCGCACCAGCCGCAAGGTGGCGCTGACGCGGGCGGGCGCGCTGTTCCTGCCCAGGGCGCGCAACATGCTGGACCAGTACGAACGCAGCCTGCACGAGATCCGCGAAATCCAGCAGGGCCAGGACGGATTGCTGGAAATCGGCGCCACCGGCTCGATCCTGCGCGGCGGCCTTGCCGAGCTTCTGGCGCATTTCGCCCGGCTGCATCCGCGAATCACCCTGCGCGTCCACGAACAGACCCCGGCCACGCAGATCACCGAGGTGCTGAGCCGGCGCACCGATGTCAGCTTCAACCGCTCGGTGCCGCGCGACGAGGAGCTGGCCCATGAATACGGCTGGCGCGAGGAGATGGTGGCGCTGGTGCGCAGCGACCACAGGCTGGCCGGGCGCACCTGCGTCTCGATCGACGATCTGCGCGAGGACCAGCATGTGGTGCTGCGCCCCGACAGTTCCGATTTCGCGGCCTATGTCATGGCCTGTATCATCGCCTCGGGCTATCGGCCGCGGGTCTCGCAGCAGGTGGTGGATGCCCAGTCGATCCCCAGCCTGATCGTGGCGGGCTTCGGGGTCAGCATCGTGCCGGCGGGCATCGCCAAGCTGACGGCGGGACCGCTGACCTTCCTGCCGATCCGGCCCAACCCGCCGGTCTCCGAGGTCTATATCGTCTATCACCACCGCGACCCGGTGCCGGCGCTGCAACTGTTCCTGGCCGAGATCCGCCGCAGCCTGGGCCATGATCCCGCCGGGCCGCGGCGCTAGAGGCTCGACCCGGCGGGCGCCGCGCGGCATCATCGCGGCAGGAGGTGCCCGATGGTCCAGATGCTGCGCATGCTGCGCAAGCTGGCGCAGATGAACCGCCTGGCCAATGCCCGGCTGCATCGCGCCTGCGCTGCCCTGCCGCCCGGCGCCTATGAGGCGCCGCGCCCGTCCTTCTTCGGCTCGATCCGCGCCACGCTGAACCATATCCTGCTGGTCGACCGCTTCTATATCGACGCGCTGGAGGGCCGGCCGCTCAATGAGGCCGCGCTGGCCGAGGCGCGGGATTGCCCTGACCTCGCGCGGCTGTCCGAATGGCAGACGCGGATGGACGACCGCCTGCTGGCGCTGGTCGCGGCGCTGACGCCGGACGCCCTGGCGGAAATCGTGGCGGTGGACCGGGGCTTGCGCGTGCAGCACGACCGCCGCGACGACCTGCTTTCGCATCTGTTCCAGCACCAGACCCATCACCGCGGGCAGGTGCATGGCCTGCTGTCGCAGGCCGGCATGGTCCCGCCGCAGCTGGACGAATTCATCGTCGGCGACGATGCGGCGGCGCGGGCCGAGGACATGGCGCGGCTCGGCTGGACCGAGGATCAGCTGATGCGGCCCTAGTTTCGCTTTGACTTGCGGGCCGCGACAGGATAGGCGGGCGGCTTGGCTCCGCATTCCGGGCCGGCGGGTCATGGGAGGGCCCGGCCGCAAAGGGGATGGTGCCTTTCACCGGATGCGCCCCCGCATCCCCTTTCTGGCGAAGACGATGAACGAACATGATATTGCCGCGCCTCTGGCCGCGGCGCTGGCGGCCAAGGGCTATGCCAGCCTGACCTCGGTGCAACAGGCCGCCCTGGCCCCCGAGGCGCGGGGCCACGACGTGCTGGTCTCGGCGCAGACCGGATCCGGCAAGACCGTGGCCTTCGGCCTGGCCATGGCCGGCGACATCCTCGACGGCGATGCGCTGCCCGAGGCGGGCCAGCCGCTGGCGCTGGCCATCGCGCCGACGCGCGAGCTGGCCTTGCAGGTGGCGCGCGAGCTGGGCTGGCTTTACGAGCAGGCGGGCGTGCGCATCGCCACCTGCGTCGGCGGCATGGACTATCGCACCGAGCGCCGGGCGCTGGAGCGCGGGGCGCATATCGTCGTCGGCACCCCCGGCCGGCTGCGCGACCATATCGAGCGCGGCTCGCTGGACCTGACCGGCCTGCGCGCCTGCGTGCTGGACGAGGCGGACGAGATGCTGGATCTGGGCTTTCGCGAGGATCTGGAATTCATCCTGGGCTCGGCGCCGGCCGAACGGCGCACGCTGCTCTTCTCGGCCACGGTGCCGCCGGCCATCGAGGCGCTGGCCCGCGACTTCCAGCGCGACGCGCTGCGCATCCAGGCGATGGGCGAGGCGCGCCAGCACGGCGACATCGAATATCGGGCCCTGTCGGTGACCACCCGCGACCGCGAGCACGCGATCTTCAACACCCTGCGCTATTACGAGGCCAGCCGGGCGATCATCTTCTGCAAGACCCGCGCCAATGTGAACCACCTGCTGGCGCGCATGGGCAATCGCGGCTTCAAGGTGGTGGCGCTGTCGGGCGAACTGTCCCAGCAGGAACGCAGCCACGCCCTGCAAGCCCTGCGCGACGGAAGGGCGCGGGTCTGCATCGCCACCGATGTGGCGGCGCGCGGCATCGACCTGCCGGGGCTGGAACTGGTGATCCATGCCGACCTGCCGACCAATCCCGACACGCTGCTGCACCGTTCCGGCCGCACCGGCCGGGCGGGCGCCAAGGGCACCTCGGTGCTGATCGTGCCCTCGGCGGAATACAAGCGGGCGCAGCGGCTCTTGCAGCGCGCCAAGCTGGTCGCGGACTGGGGCAAGGCGCCCTCGGCCGACGAGGTGCAGGCCCGCGACGACGCGCGCATGCTGGACCATCCGGCGCTAGCCGAGGCGCCGGGCGAGGAGGCGGGGCTGGCTGCCGCGCTGCTCGACCGCTTCGGCGCGGAACGGGTCGCATCGGCCTTCGTGCGGCTGTGGCGCGAGGGGCGCCCGGCGCCCGAGGAACTGTCGGAAAGCGTGGGCCCTGCGCCTTCTGCGCCGCGCGAACGGGGCGAGTTCGGCCCGGCGGTCTGGTTCCTGCTTTCGGTCGGCCATTCCGGCCGGGCCGAGGCGCGCTGGCTGCTGCCCAAGATCTGTGAGGCGGGCAACATCACCCGCGATGCCATCGGCGCGATCCGGGTCAAGACTGAGCAGACCTTCGTGCAGATCGCCGCCGCCGTCGCGCCGAATTTCGGCGAGCGGATCGAGCTGGAGCCCGGCCTGACCATGCGCCGGATCGAGGGCGAGCCGGTTTTCGAGCCTGCCGCCGGGCGCGACAAGCGGCCCGGTCGGCGGGAGTATTTGGAAAACGGTGAAACGGCAGGTGCGATGCCCCCCGCGCGCGAGAAGAAACCGCATCGCGGCCAGGCGTCGCGCTCTGCACGGCCCGAGGCACTGGAGCCGCGCGCCGAGGACAGGCCCAAGCCCGCCCGGCGCCCGGCCTTGCTGGATCCCGCCGACGTGAAGCCGCGCGCCGCCCGTCCTGCCCCCGCCCCCGCCCCCGCCCACGGCCGCGAGCCCGCGCCGGAAGCCGAGGCGCCGGAAACCCCGCGCAAGGCCCGCTGGAGCGCCGAGAAGAAGCAGGCGCACAAGGCAGCGCCGAAAACCGCCCCGCGTGCAGGGCTGAAATCGGCGGGCTTCAAGACGCATGGCGGCGCGGCGCGCGACGACCGCCCGGCGCGGGGCGACGGTGCCGAGGCGCGGCCGAAGCGTGCCGCGGGCTTCAAGTCGCACAAGGCGGCTGGCGGCTGGCAGGGCAAGGGCGGTGACAAGCCGTTCCGTGCCGGGCCGAAACCCGGCAAGCGCTAGCGCGCCGTCGCCAGTGCCAGCCCGTCCACCACGGCGGTGAAGGCCCCCGCGCGCCGCAGCTGCGCGCCGGGGCAAAGCCGCAGCGCCTCGGCGGCGACGAAGCCCATCAGGCTGGAACCGCCGACCAGAATCACGCTGCCCACCTGTCCGGGCGCGATCCCCGCCAGCCGCAGCGTCTCGGCCGCGGCTTGCGCAAGATCCCTGCGGCAATCCGACAGCGCCGCCTCCAGCGAGGCGGGCGAGATTTCCGGCGCCAGGCCCGGCTCGACGAATCCCATGGCGATGCGCGCGCCGTCGCCGGCATTGGCGGCGATCTTGCCGCGTTCGACCGCGAAGGCCAACTCATGGCCCAGCTCCTCGTCCAGGACCGCGACGAGGCGGTCCATGGCGGCGCGGTCCACCGCCATGCGGGCCATCCCGGCGGCCATGCGCCGCGTCTCGGGGACATAGAGGAAGGGGATCCTGGCCCAGGTCGCCAGGTCGACATAGATCGCATTCGGCACCGGCAAGAGCCCCGGTCCCATCGCGCGCCGCAGCTGCCCGCCATGACCCAGCGCCGGCATGGCATGGCTTAGCGAAACCTGCTGGTCGAAATCCGTGCCGCCCAGTCGGATGCCGTGATTGGCGAGGATTTGCAAGCCGTCGCCCCGGCTGCGGAAGGCCGAGAAATCCGAGGTGCCGCCGCCGATATCGACGATCAGCCCGATCTCGCCCGCGCGGCCCAGGCCGTGGCTGGCCAGCGCCGCCGCCTCGGGCTCGGGCAGGAAGGCGACCTCGCCGAAGCCGGCCGCCAGGTAGCAGCCCTGCAGGTCGGCCAGGGCCTGCGCGTCGCGGACGGGGTCGTTCGAGTGGAAATGCACCGGCCGGCCGGACAGCGCGCGGCGAAAGGGCCGCCCGGCGGCCGCCTCGGCCCGCTCGCGCAGGGTGGCGAGAAAGGCCGTGACGATTTCGGAAAGCGTGCGGCGCTTGCCGGCGATGAGCCGCGATTCGTGGAACAGCGCCGTTCCCAGCACGCTTTTCAGCGCCCGCATGTAGCGGCCCTCGTCGCCTTGGATCAGCGCCTCGGCCGCCGCCGCGCCGATGCGCATGGCGCCGCCCTGGGCGGGGAAGAAAACGGCGGTCGGCAGGGTTTCGGCCCCCGGCTCGATGGCGATGCGCCGCGGCTGCCCCTGGTCCAGGATCGCGGCGGCCGAGTTCGATGTCCCGAAGTCGATGGCGAGCCAGTCGTTGCGCATCCCTGTCCGTCCCCGTGCCCCTGTCCGCAAGGCCCGCGCTGCTAGCCTTTTGCGCGGCCGGGCGCAAGCGCGTCCGGCCGCGGGATGGGCGCGTTCCGGGGGGCGGTCCGGGCTGGGGGTCAGGTGCGATGCGCCCGCCAATGGTCGATGCCGGCCTGCGCCACCGCCTGGTCCTGCGCCGGCGTGCCGGACGAGACGCCGATGCCGCCGACGGTCTGGCCGTCGTGATCGACCGGCAGTCCCCCGCCCACCACCATCAGCCGCCCGCCGATGGCCGAGGAAATGCCCCAGGCCGGGGCGCCCGGCTGGCTGGCGGCGCCGTATTCATGCGTGGCCTTGCGCGCCGCGGCGGCGGTGAAGGCCTTGTCGATGGCGATGGTGGCAGATGTCACCTTGCCGCCGTCCATGCGCGAAAAGGCCAGAAGCTGGCCGCTTTCGTCGGTGACGGCGATGCACATGGGCACGCCGATCTCGCGGGCATGGGCCTCGGCTCCGGCGATCAACAGGCGTGCATCGGCCTGGTCCAGTCGGGTGATGGTCAGCATGGGTTCCTCCTCCTTGTCGAAAATCGTTCACTCGGCCGGCGCGGCATCCGTGCGCAGCGGGCCGGGCCGGTGCAGGGCGCGCCGATAGCTGGCCGGCGACAGGCGCAGCGCCAGGGCCGAGACCGCCAGTACGGCGGCCAGATGCAGCGCCCAGCCGGGGGCGAAGCTGCCGGTCAGGTCGTACAGCAGCGCCAGGATCCAGGGCGGGATCGCGGCCAGCAGGAAGCCGCCGCCCTGCATCAGCGCCGCCAGCGCCCCGGCCTGCGCCGGATCGGGCAGATGGTCCAGCGCCACGATCATCATCAGCGAAAAGCAACCGCCAAGCCCGGCGCCCAGCAGAAAGGCGATGGGATAGGGTGCGGCCTCGGGGCGCAGGACCAGCATGGCAAAGCCAAGCGCCTGCATGGCCAGGCAGATCCCCAGCCAGGGCCGCCGGTCGCTGCCGTGACTGGCCAGGACCGGTGTGACCAGCGCCGAGACCGCCTGGCCCACCGCCAGCACCGCCAGCAGCCCGCCGCTGGCCCCGACCGACCAGCCCAGGTCCTGGAAGGCGGGCGCAAGCCAGGCGACGGACGAGGAATAGCCGCCGTTGATCAGCCCGAAACAGGCCATCAGCAGCCAGACCCGCGGCCGACGCAGCCAGTGCCACAGTCCCTGCCGGGCGGTCCGCGGCGCGCGTGCCTCGGGCGGCAGGGCCAGCGCCACCAGCAGCGCGGTCAGCACGGCGGGCAGCGCCAGCCAGCCAAGCGCCAGCCGCCAGCTGCCCGACCAGGCGGCGATCAGCGGCGCGGCCTGCGCGCCGAAGGCACCGCCGCCCATCATCATCGCGGCGTAAAGCCCCATGGCCAGGTTGATGCCGCGCGGGAACTCGCGCTTGATGATGGTGGGAAACACCGCCTGCACCACCGCCGCGCCCACGCCCAGCAGCATGGCCGAGCCCAGCATGTCCAGCGCCGAATGCGCCCCCAGCCGCAGGCCCGAGCCCAGGCCCAGCACCAGCAGCGCCAGCACGGCGGCGCGTTTCGCCCCCAGCCGCGCCTGGATCGCCGGGCCGAGAAAGGCGCCCGCGCCCATCAAGAGGATCGGCAGCAGCGTGAGGGCCGAGAGGCCCTGCATGGTCAGGCCGGTCTCGGCCGAGATCGGCGCTGCCAGCGGGCCGACCCCGGTCAGGAAGGGCCGCAGCGCCAGCCCGACCATGGCCACCACGGCCAGCATCAGCGGCTGACGGTTCGTCACGCCCGGTCCTGCCGTGCCTTCCAGTCGGCATAGAGATCGCCCATGCCCTGGGGGCGCAGGGGCCGGTGGCGGATGGTCATGGATTGCTGCGCCAGCGGTTTCGCCAGTTCCTCGTAAAGCGCGGCCGTGGACAGGCCGTAGGGTGCCCCGTCCTGGTTCGAATAGGCGAAATGCACCTCGGCCACGCCGGCCAGCCGCATGGCGGCCAGGCACATCGGGCAGGGCTGGCCGCTGGCATAGACCGCGCAGCCCGAAAGATCGGCCGAACCCAGCCGCTGCGCGGCGGCGCGCAGGGCCACCAGCTCGGCATGGGCCGTCGGGTCATGGGTGGCGACGGTCTCGTTGACGCCGGTCGCCAGCACCTCGCCGCCCCGCACCACAACCGCGCCAAAGGGCCGCCCGCCGGCCTGCACGTTGCGATGCGCCAGCATCACCGCCTGTTCCAGATAGCGTGTCGCCTTGTCGGTCATCGTTCTTCCTTCACTTTGCGCCGGCTTCGGCCAACCGCGCCGCGATCGCGTCGAAACCCCTGCGGCGGGCATGGGCCAGCGGCGAGACGCCCTCGGCATCGGCCAGGTTTACATCGGCGCCGGCCGCGACCAGCAGGTCGACCACCTGCTGCTGGCGCGGGCCGCCATCGCCCAGGACGATCGCCTCCAGCAATGCGGTCCAGCCCAGCCGGTTGACATGATCGATCTCGACCCCGGCCCGGATCAGCCGGCGGACGGTCTCGACATGGCCACGCTCGGCCGCCGGGATCAGCGCCGTGCCGCCGAAGCGGTTGGTGCTGGCCAGATCGGCGCCATGGGCCAGCGTCAGCTCGAGGATCTCCAGATGCCCGCGCGCCCCGGCATAGAGATAGGGGCTGTCGTGGATGGCATCCCTGGCGTTCACGTCGGCGCCGGCCTCGATCAGCGCCCTCGCGGCCTCGACCCGGTTGGCATGGGTCGCCACCAGCAGCGGCGTGCGCCCCTTTGCGTCGCGCGGGTCCACGGCCACGCCGCGGGCCAGAAGGTCGCGGATGGCCGCGGCATCGCCATCGGTCGCGGCGGCGAACAGGGCGGTCTCTTGCATGGTCTGTGCCTGGACGGGCAAGGGGCTGGCGGCGCCCAGGGCGAAGGCGAACAGGATCGCCAGAAGCTTGTGCATGGCCTGCCTTGCTGTTGCGATTGGACCCGGCGCCGGCGGCCGATCAAGCGGCGGCCGCAGGGATCGGTTTCGCCAAGGTATCGCGGCGACGCAGCGAAAATAATCTCTGATATCCAAACACTGTTTCAATATTACATGGAATATAGCCACCGAAACCGCGGTCAAGAGGTTTGCAGCACGACTCTGTACGGCCTTTATCGGCGAAGGCCCGCAAAGCCGGGCGACCCCTGGGCTATACGCCGGACGTGCATTATGGCTTGATAGGTCAATCTGAAATTGCCGGAGACGCGCGATGGCATCCGTCCTCATCAACCTCGTGATCTTTGCCGCGCTGATCGTCGCACTGGTCCGCCTGCAAGGCGGTCAGCTGTCGCTGTCGGTGCGGGTCTTCATCGCCCTGGTCCTGGGCACGCTGTTCGGGATCGGGCTGCAACTCGTCCATGGCACCGGCACGCCGGCGCTGCAAACCACCATCGACTGGATCAACGTGGCCGGCAACGGCTATGTGCAGCTGTTGCAGATGGTGGTGATGCCGCTGGTCTTCGCGGCGATCCTCAGCGCGGTGGCGCGGCTGCACGACGCCTCGGCGCTTGGCCGCATCTCGGTGCTGACGCTGGGCACGCTGCTTGGCACCACGACCATCGCGGCCTTGGTGGGCGTGGTCATGTCGCTGGCCTTCGGCCTGACCGCCGAAGGGCTGGCCCAGGGCGCGGCCGAGACCGCAAGGCTGACCATGCTGGAGACCAGCTACGCGCCCCGCGTCGCCGACCTGACGGTGCCGCAGCTGCTGTTGTCCTTCATCCCCAGGAACCCCTTCGCCGACCTGACCGGGGCCAACCCGACCTCGATCATCGCGGTGGTGGTCTTTGCCGCCTTCCTGGGCGTCGCCGCCATCCGCCTGCTGCGCCGCGACCCGGAAAAGGGCCGCAGCCTGCTGAACCTGATCGACATCCTGCAAGCCTGGATCAGCCAATTGGTGCGGCTGATCATGGCGCTGACCCCCTATGGCGTCATGGCGCTGATGACCAAGATGGCGGCGACCTCGAACGCGGCCGACATCCTGAACCTGGGCAAGTTCGTCGTCGCCTCCTATCTGGGCCTGGCGATCATGTTCGTCGTGCATGCCGTGCTGCTCAGCCTGACCGGCGTGAACCCGCTGACCTTCTACCGCAAGATCGTCCCGGCGCTGACCTTCGCCTTTTCCAGCCGTTCCAGCGCCGCGACCATCCCGCTCAATGTCGAGATCCAGACCCGCCGCCTCGGCGTGCCGCAGACCATCGCCTCCTTTTCGGCCTCCTTCGGGGCGACCATCGGCCAGAACGGCTGCGCCGGGCTTTATCCGGCGATGCTGGCGGTGATGGTGGCGCCGACGGTCGGCATCGACCCGCTGGACCCGGCCTGGATCATGACGCTGCTGGCCATCGTCACCCTGTCCTCGGCCGGGGTCGCGGGTGTGGGCGGGGGCGCGACCATGGCGGCGCTGATCGTGCTGCCGGCCATGGGCCTGCCGGTGACGCTTGTGGCGCTGCTGATCTCGGTCGAGCCGCTGATCGACATGGGGCGCACGGCGCTCAACGTCTCGGGCTCGATGACGGCGGGCACCGTCACCTCGCAGATCCTCGGCCAGACCGACAAGGCCGTCCTGCAAAGCCGGGACGAGCGCGGCCTGCAAAGCGCATGACAACGCCCCGGCGCCGCCCGCAGACGCGGCGCCGGCTTTCTCCGTTTCCAAAATACCCATGCGACGGCGCGCGCTGTCGCCGGTTCAGCCGAATGCGGCCCTGCAAGTTCCATTCCTGCCCGGCCAGTTCGGTTGGCGTCGCCGGGCGGGGCGTCCAGCGTGGTGGCTGGCCCGTAGGTCTCGTCCGACATCGGCAGGATGCGGGCCAGGACGAAATCCATCTCTCCAGCCGCCCGGTGCAGCGGCAATTCGCACCAGGGCAGGAAGTCGCGCGTGATACTCGCCCGGCTCGACCTGATCGGCACGGGACGGCATGCGCGCCCGGCCGGGCGAGGTGCCGGGGATCGAGGCCCCATGCTCGGCCTGCCGCTGGCGGTGCCGGCGCTCTCGGCCAGCGGGAACGGCTTCCGCCCGGCCGCGATGACGTATCGCAAGCTCGCCGCCATGGCGGTCGAGGTGAGGAAAGGACAGTTACCGATGAAGATCGCGCTTGCCGGCATCGGAAAGATCGCGCTGGACCAGCATGTTCCGGCGCTGACCTCGAGCCCGGATTGGGAGCTGGCCGCGACGGTCAGTCGCCATGGCCGGGTCGAGGGTATCGAAGCCTTTCCGCGCATCGAGGACATGCTGGAGGCCCGTCCCGACATCGGTGCGGTCAGCCTGTGCCTGCCGCCCGTGCCCCGCTTCGAGATCGCGCAGGCGGTGCTGCGCGCCGGCCGCCACCTGATGCTGGAAAAGCCCCCCGGCGCGACCCTGGCCGAGGTGCATGTCCTGCGCGACCTGGCGCAGGCGCGGGGGGTGACGCTTTTTGCGACCTGGCATTCGCGCATGGCCCATGCGGTGGCGGCGGCCAGGGCGTGGCTGGCCGGCCGCCGCATCCGCGAGGGCCGGATCACCTGGCGCGAGGATGTGCGGCTCTGGCATCCCGGCCAGGACTGGATCTTCGAGGCCGGCGGCATGGGCGTCTTCGACCCAGGCATCAACGCGCTTTCGATCCTGACCGAGATCCTGCCCGTGCCGGTGCATGTCATCGCGGCGGAACTGGACTTCCCGGAGAACCGCCAAGCCCCCATCGCCGCACGGCTGAGCCTGTCGCATGGCATCACGGCCGATTTCGACCTCCGCCAGCAGGGCTCCGAAACCTGGGATATGGAGTTCGCCACCGATGCCGGCCGGCTGGCGCTGCGCAGGGGCGGCAACCTGCTGGAGATCGACGGCCGCCCGGCGACGGGCAAGGCCAGCATCACGGGCGAATACCCGGCGCTTTACGCGCGCATGGCCGGGCTCCTGCGCAAGGGCGCCTCCGAGGTGGACCTCTCGCCCATGATCCTCGTTGCCGATGCCTTCACAAGAGGAAGCCGCCGGACCGTCGCGCCCTTCGTCTTCTAAGCTCCGGCACCGGGATGGCGACGCGGCCGGTCCCGCGACCTGGGCCGCTGCCGTTCTTTCCGTTTTCCAAATACCCCCGCCGGAGGCAGCGGCCAAGGGCCGCTTTCCGGGTCAGGCGAGTTCCAGGTCCAGGCTTTTCTCGAAGGCGGTGCGATAAAGCTGCGACAGCTCGGCCAGGGGCGCGGCGTCGCCGCCAAGGATCACCGTCTCGCCGCCGAAGCCGCCGACCGTCGCCAGCGGCACACCGGCCGCCGCGGCCGCCTCGGCCAGCTTGGCCGCGTCCTCGGCGGTGCAGGCGACCAGGTAGCGGGCCTGATCCTCGCCGAAAAGCTGCGCGATCCCGGCGCTGTCCAGCGTCACGCCCAGGCCCGCCGCCTCGGCCAGTTCGAAGGCCGCCAGCGCCAGCCCGCCGTCGGACAGGTCGGTCGCGGCCCGGACCAGCGCGCCGTGGGCGCGCAGGAATTCGCCATTGCGGCGCTCGGCGGCCAGGTCCACATGCGGCGCGTCGCCCGCCTCGATGCCGAAGGCCTCGGCGGCCAGCGCCGACTGGCCCAGGTGGCCGCGCGTCTCGCCGATGACCAGCGCCAGGTCGCCCTCGGCCGGAAGGCCGGCGATCAGGTCGCCCAGATCGGCGATCAACCCGACGCCGCCGATGGTGGGGGTGGGCAGGATCCCCTTGCCGTCGGTTTCGTTATAAAGCGAGACGTTGCCCGAGACGATGGGGAAGTCGAGCGCCGCGCAGGCCTCGCCGATGCCCTTGATGGCGCCGACGAACTGGCCCATGATCTCGGGCTTTTCCGGGTTGCCGAAGTTCAGGTTGTCGGTGGTGGCCAGCGGCAGGGCGCCGCAGGCGGTCAGGTTGCGATAGGCCTCGGCCACCGCCTGCTTGCCGCCCTCATAGGGGTTCGCCCGGACATAGCGCGGCGTCACGTCGCTGGTGAAGGCCAGCGCCTTCTTCGTGCCATGCACGCGTACCACGCCGGCGCCCAGGCCGGGGCGGCGGATGGTGTCGGCGCCGACCTGGGTGTCGTATTGCTCCCACACCCAGCCCTTGTGGGCATAGTTCGGGCTGCCGATCAGCACCTTCAGCGCCGCGATCGGGGCGATGGCGGGCAGGGCAGGCATCTCGGCCGCGACGGGCGTTTCCACCCAAGGACGGTCATATTCCGGCGCGCTGGAGGAGAGTTTCGACAGCGGCAGGTCCGCCTTGACCTCGTTGCCGTGCATGATCAGGAAACGGTCCTCGGCGATGGTCTCGCCGACGATGGCGAAATCCAGATCCCATTTCTCGAAGATCGCCCGCGCCTCGGCCTCCTTCTCGGGCTTCAGCACCATGAGCATGCGTTCCTGCGACTCCGACAGCATCATCTCATAGGCGGTCATGTTGGTTTCGCGCTGCGGCACGGCATCGAGTACCAGCTTGATCCCGAGCCCGCCCTTGTCGCCCATCTCGACCGCCGAGCAGGTCAGGCCCGCCGCGCCCATGTCCTGAATGGAAATGACGCTGTCGGTCTGCATCAGCTCCAGGCAGGCTTCCAGCAGGCATTTCTCGGTAAAGGGGTCGCCGACCTGCACGGTCGGGCGCTTTTCCTCGATGGTGTCGTCGAACTCGGCCGAGGCCATGGTGGCGCCGCCGACGCCGTCGCGGCCGGTCTTGGCGCCAAGGTAGACCACCGGCATGCCGACGCCCGAGGCGGCGGAATAGAAGATCTTGTCGCTGTCCGCGAGGCCCGCGGCAAAGGCGTTCACCAGGCAGTTGCCGTCATAGCTGCGGTGGAAGCGCAGCTCGCCGCCGACGTTCGGCACGCCGAAGGCATTGCCATAGGCGCCGATCCCCTCGACCACGCCCTTGACCAGATGCGCGGTCTTGGGATGCTCGGGCCGGCCGAAGGACAGCGCGTCCATGGCGGCGATGGGGCGGGCGCCCATGGTGAAGACGTCGCGCAGGATGCCGCCGACGCCGGTCGCGGCGCCCTGATGCGGCTCGATATAGCTGGGATGGTTGTGGCTCTCCATCTTGAAGACCACGGCCTGGCCGTCGCCGATATCCACGACGCCGGCGTTTTCGCCCGGACCGCAGATCACCTGCGGGCCGTTGGTCGGCAGGGTGCGCAGCCATTTCTTGGACGACTTGTAGGAGCAATGCTCGTTCCACATCGCCGAGAAGATGCCCAACTCCGTGAAGGTGGGTTCGCGCCCGATGATCTCGAGGATGCGCTGGTATTCGTCGGGCTTGAGCCCGTGCGCGGCGATCAGTTCCTCGGTGATCTGCGGTTCGTTCATGTCCTGGCGCCTTTCCCCCGGTTTTGCGGCCTTTTAAGCGGCGGCGAAGGGTTAGGAAAGGCCCCCGCGCGCAGGGCCGGGAAAAACCGCGATGCCTGGGGCAAAAAAGTGGCGGCGCAAAAAAAAGCCGGGCATGAAGCCCGGCTCAAGTCCAACAGGGAGGTTGAAGGTGATGAGAGTTTCCTCAAACCATCGCCTTCGAGATCGGAAATATGTGCAGTCGGCGAGCGGTTCAAGGATCAATTCCGCATTGCAGCACATGCCCGATATGCATTCTGCGAATGCCTCGGGCAAAGCCGCGCGGCATCTGCCCGTTCGGCGCTCATCCCGCGGACGGGTCGGTGGCCTGTTCCTCGGTTTGCTGGCGGCGCAGGGACTGGATCTCCTCCAGCACGAAATCGCGGAAGGCGGCGACGCGGCGCGAGGCGCGCAATTCCTCGGGGAAAGCCAGGAAGACCGGCACCTCGCCCGACTGGATGTCCGGCAACACACGGGTCAGGTTGGGGAAATCCGACGACAGGTAATCGGGCAGGACACCGATGCCGACATGGTTCAGCACGCCTTGCAGCACGCCGAAATAGTTGTTCACCATCAGGGTCGAGCTGATGTTGCGCGCCAGCAGCATCTGCGACAACACCGCGCCGGAACTGACCTGCGGCGTCTGCGGGTTCTGGCAGATCAGCCGGTGCGGCCCCAGATCCTCCAGCGTCTCGGGCACGCCGGCCTTGGCCAGGTATTCCGGCGTGGCATAAAGCCTCATGCGGATGTTGAGCAGCCGGCGGCGGATCAGATCCTGCTGGTTGGGTTCCTTCATGCGGATGGCGACGTCGGCCTCGCGCATGGGCAGATCCAGCACGCGCTCTTCCAGCATCAGGTCGATCTTGAGGTCGGGGTAGCGTTCGTAAAGCTTGGCCAGCCGCGGCACCAGCCACATGGTGCCGAAGCCGGTGGTGGTCGTGACCTTGAGCTCGCCGAAGACGCTTTCCTCGCTGTCGCGGATGCGGGCGGCGGTGGTGTCGAGCTTGCGCACCATGGACGAGGTCGCCTCGAACAGCAGCTCCCCCTGCTCGGTCAGGATCAGCCCGCGGGCATGGCGGTGGAAAAGGGTGGTGCCCAGCGAGTCTTCCAGCGCGCGGATCTGGCGGCTGACGGCGGACTGGGACAGGTGCAAGACATCGCCCGCGTGGGTCAGGCTGCCCGCGTCGGCGACGGCGTGAAATATTCTTAACTTATCCCAGTCCATAACAGTGCTTTCTTGCGGCATCAGCCATGCAATCCGTGCAACCCTTATCACAGAAGGTTAGCGGAACAAGCCTGCAAAACGCCAAGAAAACCCTTTCTCCGGCAGTGTTGCTTACCCACAATGCGCAGCGGATGACCACCTGCCGAGCAGGGGCAGGCCAAGCCTGTGCAAATCCCGTCCATGGTGCCGATTCGGACCGGCGAAACGTCACGCGCTTTTGAACGCGGCCGGTCGGTCATGCGGGGGGGGGGGGCGGCCGACCGGCCCGGCCGGGCGCGGGGCCTGCGCCGCGCGACCTTCTGCCGCATGGTGCCCGGCCGTCGCCGCCCTCGTGCGCCGCCGGCGGGGGCTCGACCGCGAAAAACCATGCTGGCGCGAGCCTGGGCGCGTCGCGCAGCCGTGTTCCGGCCCCGGCGGCCGGGTGACATAAATCATGGCATTCCGGCGCGGCGCATCCTAGAAAAGGCCAATCGCGAACAGGAGGCTAGTCATGGCGGTGGGCGTATTCGATTCGGGTCTGGGCGGGCTGACGGTTCTGGCCGCCATCGCCGCCCGGCTGCCCGACTTGCCGCTGGTCTATCTGGGCGACAATGCCCATACCCCCTATGGCGTGCGCGATGCCGAGGACATCTTCGGCCTGACCTGCGCCGGGGTCGAGCGGCTGTGGGCCGAGGGCTGCGACCTGGTGATCCTGGCCTGCAACACCGCCTCGGCCGCCGCGCTCAAGCGCATGCAGGAGACCTGGCTGCCCGCGGACAAGCGCGTGTTGGGGGTCTTTGTGCCGATGATCGAGGCGCTGACCGAGCGCGGCTGGGGCGACAATTCGCCCCCGCGCGAGGTGGCGGTGAAGCATGTGGCGCTGTTCGCCACGCCCGCCACCGTGGCAAGCCGCGCCTTCCAGCGCGAGCTGGCCTTTCGCGCCATCGGCGTCGATGTCGAGGCCCAGCCCTGCGGCGGGGTCGTCGATGCCATCGAGATGGGCGACGAGATCCTGGCCGAGGCGCTGGTGACCAGCCATGTCGAGGCGCTCAAGCGCCGCATGCCGCATCCCGAGGCGGCGATCCTGGGCTGCACGCATTACCCGCTGGTCCAGGCCGCTTTCCAGAAGGCGCTGGGGCCGGGGGTCAAGGTCTATTCCCAGCCCGACCTGGTCGCCGAAAGCCTGGAGGACTATCTTGAGCGCCATCCCGAAATGCTGGGCGCGGGCAGCCGCTCGCGCTTCCTGACCACCGGCGATCCCGAGCGGGTCTCGGGCAAGGCCACGCAATTCCTCCGCCATCCGATCAGGTTTGAAAGCGCCTGAAGAAGGAGAGCCTGAAATATGAAATCATTGAAGAAAAGGCGCCGTATCCAGATCCTTGTCGCCGCCGCCGTGGCCCTTGTGCTGGCCGTCGGGCTGATCGGCTACGGGTTTCGCGACGGCATCAACCTCTACCGCTCGCCCAGCCAGATGGCCGAGAACCCGCCCGAGGCCGGCGAGGTCTTCCGCCTGGGCGGCCTGGTCGAGGACGGCAGCCTGGTGCGCGGCGCCAGCGAGACGGTGACCTTCCGCGTGACCGATGGCGGCGCCACCGTCCCGGTGCGCTTTACCGGCGTGCTGCCCGACCTGTTCTCGGAGGGCCAGGGCATGATCGGCACCGGGCGCATGGAGGGCGAGACCTTCGTCGCCTCGGAAATCCTGGCCAAGCATGACGAGAACTACATGCCGCGCGAGGTCATGGATTCGCTGAAGGAGCAGGGCGTCTACCAAGAGCCGAACTCCTGACGCAACGCGCGCCCGGTTAACCCCCGGTTAACCGGATTTCTCCAGCCTTGGTCCGCTTCAGGATTGGGGGCTGGACATGAAGACAGTAACGCAGATCGCGGCCGAGATCGTCGCGCGTGAGGGGGGCTACGTCAACGACCCCGACGATCCGGGCGGGGCGACGAAATTCGGCGTCACGCTGGCGACCCTGCAGCGGCTGGGGATCGACAAGACCGGCGACGGGCGGGTGGACGTGGCGGACGTCAAGGCGCTGACCCGCGCCGATGCCGAGCGCATCTTCGTCGAGCATTATTTCCGCCGCCCGCGCCTGGCGGAACTGCCGGCCTCGGTGCAGGCCTCGGCCTTCGACATGTATGTCAATGCCGGCGCCAATGCGGTGAAGATCCTGCAACGGCTGGTCACGCGCATGGGCTTTGCGGCCACGGACGACGGCGTGGTGGGACCGCGCACCGTCCAGGCCGCGCAGCAGGCCGATGCGGCGGCGCCGGGCTATTTCGCTGATGCCTACGGGATCGCGCGGCGGAACTATTACTATGCATTGGGCGATGCGCGCCCGGCCAGCCGCAAATATGCCCGCACCAAATCGGGGGGCAAGGGCGGCTGGATCCTGCGGGCCGAGGAGTTCATCTCGGCCAAATACCACCTGACGGCGGCCGAGCATCGGGCGAGGGTGGCGAAATGGGGCTGATGGACCGCTTCCTGGGCGCCAGCGGCGCCGTCACCACCATGGCCAATGCCGCGACCGGCGTGGCCGAGGTGTTCCGCGAGAACGCGACGCGGCGCATGGAGCTGGACGAAGAGGCCTATGCCCGCGCCATCGCCCAGCTTTCCGGCGAGTTCGCCGCCCAGCCGCGCGGCTGGTTCGACGCGATGATGAACGGGCTGAACCGGCTGCCGCGGCCGATGATGACGCTGGGGACGGTGGGGCTGTTCACCTATGCCATGGCCGACCCGGAAGGATTCGGCCTGCGGATGGAGAACCTGAACCTGGTGCCCGAACCGCTCTGGTGGCTTCTTGGCGCCATCATCAGCTTCTATTTCGGCGCGCGCGAGGCGCATTACTTTCGCAGCCGGCCCGTGCTGCCCGTCGCAGCGCGTAAGGCGGCGGCCGATGCCGCGCCCGCCGTATTCCCGGCGCAGATCGCCGCATCCGGGCCCTTCGAGGACAATGCCGCCCTGCGGGACTGGGCCGCGGCCGGCGCGGCGCGCTAGCGATGCTGTGACAATCTGGCAGGTGCGGGGGGCTGGTTTGCCGCCCGCACCGCGGTTATCCTGCGGCGCAGCCATCCCGGAGGAAGCCCATGATCGCTGAACTTGGCCATTTCGCGCTGATCCTGGCCTTTGCCGTGGCGCTGTTCCAGATGGTCGTGCCGATGGTCGGCGCCAGCAAGGGCTGGAGCGGCTGGATCGATTCCGCCCGCCCAGCCGCCCTGGCGCAGTTCGGGCTGGTCGGCATTTCCTTCGCGGCGCTGACCATGGCCTTCGTGACCTCGGATTTCTCGGTCGCGCTGGTCTATCAGAACTCGCATACCGCCAAGCCGATGATCTACAAGATCAGCGGCGTCTGGGGCAACCACGAGGGCTCGATGTTGCTGTGGGTGCTGATCGTGACGCTGTTCGGCGCCATGGCCGCGGTCTTCGACGCCAACCTGCCGCCCAAGCTGCGGGCGCGGGTGCTGGCGGTGCAGGCGTCGATCGGCGCGGCCTTCCTGGCCTTCATCCTGTTCACCTCGAACCCCTTCCTGCGCATGGCGAGCCCGCCCTTTGACGGGCGCGACCTGAACCCGCTGTTGCAGGATCCCGGCCTCGCCTTCCATCCGCCCTTCCTTTACCTCGGCTATGTCGGGCTCAGCATGGCCTTCAGCTTTGCCGTGGCCGCGCTGATCGAGGGGCGGGTCGATGCCGCCTGGGCGCGCTGGGTCCGGCCCTGGACGCTGGCGGCCTGGGTCTTCCTGACCATCGGCATCGCGCTGGGTTCCTGGTGGGCCTATTACGAGCTGGGCTGGGGTGGCTTCTGGTTCTGGGATCCGGTGGAGAACGCCAGCTTCATGCCCTGGCTGATCGCCGCCGCGCTTCTGCATTCCGCCATCGTGGTGGAAAAGCGCGAGGTGCTGAAAAGCTGGACCATCCTGCTGGCGATCATGGCCTTCGGCTTTTCGCTGATCGGCACCTTCATCGTGCGCTCGGGCGTCATCACCTCGGTCCACAGCTTTGCCAGCGATCCGCAGCGCGGCTTGTTCATCCTGGCGATCCTGGCCTTTTTCGTCGGCGGCGCCCTGCTGCTTTACACCGTCCGCGCCGCCTCGATGCAGGCGCGGGGCGCCTTTGCCCCGGTCTCGCGCGAGGGGGCGCTGGTTCTGAACAACATCCTGCTGGCGGTTTCGGCCCTAGTGGTCTTTGTCGGCACGGTCTGGCCGCTGGTGGCCGAGATGCTGTGGGACCGCCGGCTGTCGGTGGGCGCGCCCTTCTTCGAGCAGGCCTTCACGCCCTTCATGGTGGCGCTGGCGATCATCCTGCCCCTGGGCGCGATCCTGCCGTGGAAGCGCGGCCGGCTGAAGCGCGCGCTTTACCCGCTGCGCGGGGCGCTGGTCTTTGCCGGGGCGGTGATGGCGCTGGTCTTTGCCGTCTCGACCGGCCATTCGGCGCTGGCGGTGATCGGCGCAGGCCTAGGCGCCTGGCTGGTTGCGGGTGCGGCGGTGGATCTGTGGCTGCGCACCGGCAATTCCGGCCTTGCGCGCCTGCGCCGGCTGCCGCGGGCCGATTGGGGCAAGGCCGTGGCCCATGCCGGGCTGGGCGTCACCTTCATCGGCATCAGCCTGCTGATGGCCTGGCAGGTCGAGGACATCCGCGTGGCCCGCATCGGCGAGACCTTCACCGTCGCCGGCTATGACATCACCCTGGAAAGCGTCGAGGAGCGTCCGGGCCCCAACTACAATTCGATCATCGCCGCGATGACGGTCGATCGCGACGGGCGGCAGGTCGCGCTGCTGCATCCCGAAAAGCGGGTCTACCCGGTGCAATCCATGCCCACGACCGAGGCGGCGATCCAGAACGGGCTGTTCCGCGACCTTTACCTGGTTATCGGCGATCAGCAGCAGGGCGGCGGCTGGGCGGTGCGGGTCTATATCAAGCCTTTCGCCAGCTGGATCTGGCTCGGCTCGGCGCTGATGGCGCTTGGCGGCTTCATCAGCCTGTCGGACCGGCGCTATCGCGTCGCCGCCGGCGCCCGCCATGCCCGCGTCGCGCCCCAGCCGGCGGAGTAGCCCATGCGCGCCCTGATCCTGTGCCTGTCGCTGCTGCTTGCGCTGCCCGCCCTGGCCGTCCAGCCCGACGAGGTGCTGTCCGACCCGGCGCTGGAGGCGCGGGCGCGCGAGATCTCCAAGACCCTGCGCTGCCCGATCTGCCAGGGCGAGACCATCGACGAATCGAATGCCGCCATCAGCCGCGACCTGCGGCTTTACCTGCGCGAGCGCCTGGTCGCCGGCGACAGCGATGCCCAGGCGGTGCAGGCCATCGCCGACCGTTTCGGCGAATATGTCCTGTTCGAGCCGCCAGCGCGCGGGGCGAACTGGCTGCTCTACCTGGCCGGGCCGGTGATGGCGCTGCTGGCGCTGCTGGTGGGCTGGCGCTTCATCCGCTCGCGCAACCTGGCCGAGGAAGGGCCGGAAAAGCTCAGCGACGAGGAAAAGGCCCGGCTGGAGCAGATCCTGCGCGACTGACGCAGGGTCGGGGCTTTTCCGCCCCGCCGCACCCCGGCAGGATGGCCGAAACCGGGGGAGAGGGGCAGGGATGAGCTTTCAGACCATCGAATTCACGCATCAGGACGGCATTGCAAGGCTGGCGCTGAACCGGCCCGACGTGGTCAACGCGCTGAACCGCGCCATGCGGGCCGAGATCGTCGCGGCGCTGACCGGCCTGCCGCCGGGCGCGCGCTGCGTGGTGCTGACCGGGAACGGGCGCGGCTTCTGCTCGGGCCAGGATCTGGCCGATGCCACCGGCGGCTTCGACGTGGAGACCATCCTGCGCGAGGAATACGAGCCGATGCTGGCCGCCATCTCGGACGCGCCGGTGCCGGTGATCGCCGCGGTGAACGGCATCGCGGCGGGGGCGGGGGCCAACCTGGCGCTGGCCGCCGACGTGGTCATCGCCGCGGAAAGCGCCAGCTTCGTGCAGGCGTTCAGCCGGATCGGCCTGATCCCCGACGCGGGCGGGACATTCATCGTGCCGCGCTCGGTCGGGGTGCCGCGCGCCATGGGGATGATGCTGTTCGCCGACCGCATTCCCGCGACCCAGGCGGCGGAATGGGGACTGATCTGGGAGGCGGTGCCGGACGCGGATTTCGAAACGGCCGTGGCGGCGCGCGCGCAAACCCTGGCCCAGGGACCGACGGCGGCCTTACTGGCGATCCGGCAGGCGTTGCGCGCCTCGGGCGGCAACGACATGGCCGGGCAGTTGCGGCTGGAGGCGCGGCTGCAAGGCGAAATGGCCCGGACCGAGGATTTCGCCGAAGGGGTCGCGGCCTTCCTGCAAAAGCGCGCGCCGCGGTTCAAGGGGCGCTGATCCGGGGCGCTGAATCGGGGGCGGAACCGGCCTAGCCGATGCGCATGAAGCGCGGCACCGACAGCCTGTTGTCGAAGAAGGGCACCGTCGGCGGCGGGGCCAGCGGCCCGTCGCCGGCCGTGGCCAGCAGGCTTGCGACCTCGGCCAGCACCACCTCGGTGATGAAGGGCAGGTCCAGCGCCCGCGCCTCGGTCAATGGCACCCAATGCAGATGCGAAAGCTCGTCGCAGGCGGCGCTGAAATCGTGGCGATCCCCATGCAGCCGCTCGGCGTCCAGCAACAGGAAGCGCGCGTCGAAGCGCCGGGTCCGGCCGGGCGGGGTGATGGCGCGGAACAGGTAGATCAGCGCCGAAGCGTCGGGCGCCAGCCCGGCCCCGGCGTAATGATCCCAGCCCTCGGGCGCGGGGCCGGGGGGGCCGGTCAAAAGGCCGGTTTCCTCGGCCAGTTCCCGCAGGGCGGCGGCGGCCAGCGCCAGGGGCGTGACCTGCGATTCGGCGCGCGGTTCGGCGGCCAGCAGGGCCGAGGTTCGGGCCGGCAGGTCGCCGGCCAGGCGCACCTGGGCGTCGCCGGCATCCACCGCGCCGCCCGGAAAGACGTATTTCGAGGGCATGAACACCGCAGAAGCCCCCCGTTGCCCCATCAGCACCGAAGGCCCGCCCTGGGCGTTGCGGTCCAGCACGATGACGGTGGCGGCATCGCGGATCGGCTGCTCGGCGGCATCGCGGCTTGCGGGGGCGGTCCCGGCCAGACTGCTCACGACGCGGCGGCCTCGATCGCGGCGGGCTCGGCGCCGAAGCCATGCATGCGGCGCGCCCATTGGAAGCCGATCATCCCGCCCTTGATCCGGGGCAGCAGCAGCAGCGACAGCACCACCGCGCCCAGGCCGAAGCCGATCAGCATGGCCATGGCCGAGGGGCGATACATCATGTAGATCGCCAGCAAGAGCGGCGCGCCCAGATGCGAGACCAGCAGGATGGTCAGATAGGCCGGGCCGTCGTCGGCACGCTGATGGTGCAGTTCCTCGTGGCAATGCGGGCAGGTGGGGCTGACCGACAGATAGCCCCGAAACAGCCGCCCCTGCCCGCAGGAGGGGCAGCGGCCAAGCGCGCCGCGCAGCATGGCCGGCTTGACGGGACGTTCGGGCAGGGCGGTGTCGGAATAGGCATGGGGCATGGGCGCGTTCCTTTCCTGTTCCGCCTTTATCTAGGGGATGCACTCCACAATGAAAAGCGCGCCTTGAGTCCGAGGCCGCCGTGGCAAAGTGACGCAGCGACAATCAGGCTGCAAGCCCCGAGGCGGCCATGACGATACGATTCCGGCCCGAGGACTTGGCGTTGAGCAGCGCACGGTCGGCGCTGGCCAGCAGCGCCTGGGGGTCGAGCGGCAGCAGATGCGGCGCGCCATGGCCGGTGGCCACGCCGACCGAGATGGTGACGCCCAATTCGGCATCCTGGCAGCCCTGCGGCAGGGCGACCGGCGCGGCCATTACCGCGCGGCGCAGATCCTCGGCGACGCGGCGGGCGGCGCGGGCCGGGCAATCGGGCAGCACGGCCAGGAACTCCTCGCCGCCGAAACGGGCCAGCAGCGCGCCCTCGGGCAGGGTGGCGGCCAGGCGGGCGGCGATCTCGGCCAACACGGCATCCCCGGCCGGATGGCCGTGGATGTCATTCACCTGCTTGAAGCGGTCCAGGTCCAGCAGCATGACCGCCAGGTCGCCCTGGCGCTCCTGCGCCTCTGTGGCAAGCTCGGCAAGGCGGGGCAGGGCGAAGCGGCGGTTGTGCAGCCCGGTCAGCGGATCGGTCATCGCCCAGCGCATGTTGCGCTGGGTCTCGTGCCGGCGGCGGTCGGCCTCGTGCTTGCGGGCCAGCTGGGCCGACAGGCGCATCGCCGTTTCGGGCGCGGCATCGGGGCGGGCCAGATCCCAGGGCAGCACATCGCCCGCGCCCAAGTCCAGCGCCACCGGCATCATCTCGGCCCGTTCAGGGCGCAGCGTCACCACGACCGCCGCCTCGCGCGAACGCGGGCGCGAGCGCAGTTCCGACAGCAGCCGCAGCCCGTCGCCCGGCTGCTGGATGTCGGCGGCGATCAGGTAAAGATCGGCGACCCGGCTCGATGCGGCCTCGGCCAGCGCATGCTCGGGTTCGCGGACCGCGATGGCGAAATCCACCCGGTCGCGCAGGGCGTGCCGCCAGCCCAGCGCCGTGGCGGGCCGGTCGGCGACGAAGACCGCGCGCGGACGGTTGTCCGCGGCAAAGCCGGCCGCCGCCTCGGCCATGCCGGGGGCGGGATGATCCAGCGCGCCATATTCATGCCGCATCAGCCCGCGGATGCGCGCCAGCAGCGTCAACTCGTCGCTGCCCGCGTCGATCAGCGCCGCCGCGCCTGCCCGCAGCGCGGCCACCCGATCCGCGCCGCTGGCCTGGACCAGCACCGGCAGGTCGGCGGCCCAGGGCTGGGTGCGCAGCGCGCCGCACAGCGCGGCCCCGTCCATGTCGGGCAGGCCGGCGCCGACCAGCACGATCTGCGGATGGATCAGCCGGGCGATGCGCAACGCCTCGGCCGCCGAGCTGGCGGTCGAGACCTCGTAGCAGGCCGAAGCCAATCGCACCTTCATGGTGATGCGATTCGTCGGCACGCCGTCAACGACAAGAATACGCCCCGCCATGGTTACGCCTGCTTTACACCCCGAGCCCAGAGCCGCATCTTGCGCGGGAATGGTTAACAAATCCTTTCCGGCTGCGAGGAAATTCGCGGCGGGCTTCACGAAAGCGAGAATGGCATGACACGAAACGAGGCGCGCGACATTGCCGATGCGGGCTTTGTCCATATTGCCGGGGATGCGGAACTGGTAGGGGCGCTGCTGGCGCAATCGGGCAGCGACGTGGCGGGGCTGCGTGCCATGGCGGCGCGGCCGGAATTCGCCGTCTTCGTGCTGGATTTCCTGCTGGAGCACGACCAGCGCGTGCTGGATTTCGCGCAGGCCGCGCAGATCGCGCCGCAGCGGGTGCAGCTGGCGCGCGCCGTGCTGGGCGGGGGCGACCCCTGGTAGGGGCCGCCCGCCGCCTCAGGCGACCTCGGCGAAGACCTTGTCGAGCGCCTTTTCCAGCTTCTCGAACATCTCGTCCATCTGCGCCTCGGTCAGGATGAAGGGCGGGCAGAGCACGATGGACTGGCCCAGCGGCCGGCAGATCAGCCCCAGGTCGGTGCAGGTATTGGCGATGCGCTCGCTGACCGAGAGATTGCCGTCGAAGGGGGTCTTGCTCGGCTTGTCCTTGACCGCCTCCAGCGCCCACATGAAGCCGATGCCGCGGTATTCTCCGATGTTCGGGCGGTCGGCGATGCGCTGCAGCCCCGCCTCGAAGCGGGGGGCGAGGCGGCGCACGTTCTCGGCCAGCCCCTCGTTCATCACCACGTCGATGGCCTTCAGCGCGATGGCGCAGCCGACCGGATGGCCCGAGGCGGTGAAGCCGTGCGGAAACTCCTCGATCGCCTCGACGGCGGCCTCGACCCGTTTCGCGAGATCGGGGCCGAGGATCACCGCGCCCATGGGGAAAAAGCCCGCCGTCAGGTTCTTGGACGAGATGATGGCATCGGGCATGAAGTCATAGGTCAGGCAGCCCCAGGTGCTGCCGGTGCGCCCGAAGCCGCAGATCACCTCGTCCGAGATCATCGGAATGTCGTGCTTGCGCAAGATCGGCAGGATGGCCTGGAAATAGCCCTGGGCCGGCGGGATCACGCCCCCCGCGCCCATCACCGGCTCGGCGAAGAAGCCGGCGATGGTGTCGGCGCCCTCGCGGGTGATGGTGTCCTCCAATTCGCGGGCCAGGCGGGCGACGAATTGTTCCTCGGTCTCGCCCTCCTCGCCATAGCGCCAGTAATGCGGGCAGGTCAGGTGGATGAAGCCGGGCAGCGGCAGGCCGAAGACCGAGTTGTAGGGCTTGCCGGTCATCGAGGCGGAAACCGCGGTCACGCCGTGATAGGCGTTCCAGCGCGTCAGGATCTTGCGCTTTTGCGGCTTGCCCTCGGCGGCATGCAGGAACCACAGCATCTTGACCATGGTGTCGTTCGCCTCGGAGCCGGAATTGGTATAGAAGACCCGGCCCGATTCGAAGGGCGAGACCTCTACCAGCTTTTCCGACAGCATCACGGTCTGGTCGGACATGCGGCCGAAAAAGGCGTGATAGCCGGGAAAGCGGTCGTATTGCGCCTTGGCAGCCTCGATCAGGCCCCTGTGGTCGAAGCCGGCGACCATGTTCCACAGCCCCGAATTGGCATCCAGATAGCGGCGGCCATGCACATCGACGATATAGGGGCCCTCGCCATGGGTCACGACGACGGTGCCTCGCTGATGGACCGAAGGCATGTCGGTGAAGCCGTAGAGCGAATAGGTCTCGGCGCGGGCTTCCCAGCTTTGCGGTTGGTTCATGACGTCAGCCTCCATCTGCTTTGGAGGCAGGCTAGCCGGGCACCGGGGACGGTTCAATGGGGGCTGCGCCAAGTGCCGGGGCGCCGCGGCGCGGCCGGGCGAATTGCCGGGGCGGACGGTGGAAATGCCGGCGCGGGCTGGCCGAAATTCGTGCCGGTTGCCGGCGTTGCATGGGTATTTGGAGAACGAAGAAATGCCCTGGCATCGGCGCTTTTTGGATACGGCGGGTGCGAGTCAGCCCGTTTGCCTTGGGAAAAGACACAGGCGGATGCCGTCTTTGCCGCGCAGCGTCAGCCGCATGATCGGTACCGGGCGGTCGCGGCCGGGTTCCAGACGATAGGCGCGCAGGAGGGTGGCGAGGATCAGCGGCCCCTCGACCATGGCGAAGCCGGCGCCGGGGCAGGCGCGCGGTCCGGCCGAGAAGGGGATGAAGGCGTCGCGCTGGCGGGCCTTGCCGTTCTCGGTTTCCCAGCGCGACGGGTCGAAATGGTCGGGATTGTCCCAGAGCCGCTCGTGCCGGTGCAGGTGCCAGGGCGACAGCACCAGTTGCGCGCCCCTGGGCGCCTTGCGGTCGCGCAGGGTCTCGGGGCGGCGGCATTGCCGCACGGTCATGGCGACGGGCGGGTAGAGCCGCAGCGCCTCGCGGAAGACGGCGCGGGCCAGCGGCAGGTTGCGCATGGCGGCGAAATCCGGGGCGAGGTTCTGCCGCGCCTCCCGCGCCAGCCGGTCCTGCCATTCCGGGCTTTCGGCGAGCAGGTAGAGCGTCCAGGCCAAGGCCGAGGCGCCGGTCTCGTGCCCGGCCAGGAAGAAGGTCGCGACCTCGTCGATCATCTCGGCCTCGGTAAAGCTGCGGCCGGTCTGCGGGTCGGGCGTGGTCATGATCTTGGTGGCGAGATCTTGCGGCGCGCTGCCGGCGGCGATCTCGGCGGCGCGGGCCGCGACGAGCTGGCGGATCAGACCGCGGATGCGGCGCGCCGTCTCGCGCACCCGGCGGGTGTGCAGCTGGGCCCAGCGGGGCAGGGCCATCAGCCCGCCCAGGTTCACCATCGGCTGGGCATCCTGATGGTCGCGGAAGGCCTGGAAGACCTGGGCGGCGGTCGCGTCCTCGATGGGGATCGAGAACAGGGTGCGGAAGATGACGTCGGCGGCGATGTGGCTGGTCAGCGGCTCGATGTCGATCTCGGTCCCGTCGGCCAGCGGCGCCAGGCGCGCGACGCCGGCCTGGGCCGCGTCCCACATCGCCGGGAAGGCCTCGCGCAGGCGGCCGCCCTCGAAGGCGGGATCGATGATGCGGCGCTGGTGCAGCCAGGTCTCGCCGTTCGAGATGAAACTGGAATTCCCGAGCAATGGCTGCAAACCCGCCGCCATGCGCGGCGATTTTGGGAAATCCATCGGACGTTTTCGCAGGATCAGCTCGACCAGCACCGGGTCGTTGCAGGTGAAGCTGTGGATGAAGGGGCCGCGGAACTCGGCCATCCAGGCGCGGTAGAGCCGGTCGGATTGCGCCGACAGGATGTCGCGGCGGAAATCGCGAAGGAAGCGCCAGACCGAGGGTTTTCCCGGCCGCGCCGGTGGCTTGGGCGGGATCATGTCGCTACCCGGCGATTGACGGGCCGGGCGATGCGGCCCGGCGAATGCGCGCGCCCGGCGAAACGCCGGCCCAGCGTCAGCGGCCCGGCGGTAATGGCGAAATAGTCGTAATCGCCCGGCCGGTCGAAGGCGCAGAGATACTGGAAATGCAGCCGGAACCAGCGCCCGCGCAGTGCGCGCCGCTTTTGCGGGGAAAGCGTTTGGGTGAAGGCCGCCGACAGCACCAGCGGATGGCGGCGGCCGGGCGGCTCGACCCCCGAGACCGCGACCGGATCGCACAGGCCGAAGCAGCAGGCATCGCCCGGCGCGGTGACGTCGATCCAGTCAAGCTCGTCCCGAGCCGCCAGAAAGCGCAGGTCGGCGCGCAGCCGGTTCGCGCGCGGCAGGAACGACGCCATCGGCACGACATGGCCCAGCGACAGGTAGGAAAGCCGCGGCCCCTGTGCCGGCACCCGGCCCGAGCGGATCAGGTCGGCCAGCACCGAGATGCCCAGATAGGCGCCGGAGCTGTGGCCGACCACCAGCACCTCGTCCCAGTCGCCGGCCAGCACCTCGGCGATGCGTTCGGCGAAACGCGCCAGCCGCGCCTCGAGCGCCGGGGGATAGGCGCCGCGGTCCTGGGCGGTAAAGGCGTAGTCGTGCATCAGGTACCAGGCGAAGATCCTGCCGTCGAGGCGCCGCCACGCATGCAGCCCGGCCCAGGTCAGCGCCAGCATGACCGGCCCGCCCAGCCACCAGCCCAGGCCGGTGATCCGCCCCAGCGCCCAGCCGATGAGCGCCCCGGCCAGCGCCGAGGCCAGCAGCTGCGCCAGCAGCACGACCACCGGGTAAAGCGCCGCGATCACCGGGCCGCGGCGCAGCCGCATCAGCCGCATCAGCGCGCCCGAGCCGACATAGGCCCAGGCGGTGCGGACAAGCTGGCCATAGGTCGCGAGAATGCCCTGGCCCATCGAACCCTGCACGATGTCGGCCCAGACCAGCACCTCGAACTCGGCCTCGGCCTGCCGGCCGGCGAAATCGCCGGCGACGCCCCAGCCGAAGCCCGTGCGGTCGCGGCGCGGGCCGAAGCCCAGATGATAGCCCGAGATGCGCGCCTGTTCCGCCCCCTCGCGCCGGTAAAGCTCGCGATAGCGGCGGGGCGGGATCGGGTCATAGCCCGGGATGTAAAGGATGCGGCGGCGAAAAGGGCGGGTCATGGAAAATCAGCTGTTTGCCCGCGCAGCATACGCGATCCGCGCGCGCAGACAAGTTAGGCTAATTCCCAGCGCGCCTCGAGCCTCTCGATAGCGGCGATGCGGGCCTCGGCCGGCGGATGCGACATCAGCCAGGCCGGCGCGCCCGCCCGGCCCGCGCCCGCCAGCCGGTCGAGCTTGCGAAACAGGCTTTTCTGCGGCTCGGTGCCCAGCCCGGCCTTGACCATCAGCGCGCTGGCGAAGGCGTCGGCCTCGAATTCGTCTTGGCGCGACAGGCGGGCGGCAATGGCGCTGGCGGCGATATTGGCGATCCAGACGCCGATGCCGGGCAGGAAACGGCCCAGCACCCCTGCCAGCACCATGCGCACCACGTTCTGCCCGGCGAAATCCACCATGCGGCGCCGGGTATGGCCATGGGCGACATGGCCCAGCTCATGCGCGATGACCGATGCCAGCTCGGCCTCGGTCACTTCGCCGCGGTCCAGCCGGTCGAGGAAGCCGCGGGTCAGGAAGATGCGGCCGTCGGGCGCGGCCAGCCCGTTCACATGGCCGACCTCGTAGACATGCGCCCGCACTTCGGGCAGGTCCATGGCCCGGCCCAGCCGCTCCAGCATCGGCAGCAGCCGGGGATGGCGCAGCGGCGTGGACTTGGCGTTCAGCTCGGCCTTGAGCCGCCATGCGGAAAAGAACCACATCGCGGCGGCATAAAGCAGGATCAGCAGGATCGGCGTGAGCTTCAGCATATGCGCAATATGGGCATGGCGCGGCGCCTAGCCAAGGAGGCGCATGGCCTGGGTCAGCCCCTCCAGCGTCAGGGGCTGCATGCGGTCCTCGAAGATCTCGCGGATCATGGCGATCGAGCGGGTATGGCCCCAATGCGCGCGCGGCACCGGGTTCAGCCAGACGTGATCCGGCCAGGTCTCGCGCAGGCGCTTGAGCCAGGTCTCGCCCGATTCGGGGTTCCAGTGCTCGTTGGCGCCGCCGGGCACGGCGATCTCATAGGGCGACATCGAGGCGTCGCCGACGAAGATCAGTTTGTAGTCGCGGCCGAAGCGGTTGATGACCTCCCAGGTCGGCGTCGTCTCGGTCCAGCGGCGGCGGTTGTCCTTCCACAGCGCCTCGTAGACGCAATTGTGGAAATAGAAATGCTCCAGGTGCTTGAACTCGGCGCGGGCGGCCGAGAACAGCTCGTCCACCAGCCGCGAATGGTCGTCCATGCTGCCGCCCGCGTCCAGGAACAGCAGCACCTTGACGGCATTGTGCCGCTCGGGCCGGGTCTGCACGTCGATATAGCCATGCTCGGCGCTGGCGCGGATGGTGCCGGGCAGGTCCAGCTCCTCCAGCGCGCCGTGGCGGGCCCATTGCCGCAGCCGCTTCAGCGCCACCTTGATGTTGCGGGTGCCAAGCTCGACCGAATCGTCGAAGTCGCGGAACTCGCGCTTGTCCCAGACCTTGACGGCGCGGCGGTGGCGGCTTTCGGCTTGCCCGATCCGCACCCCTTCGGGGTTGTAGCCATAGGCGCCGAAGGGCGAGGTGCCGGCGGTGCCGATCCATTTGTTGCCGCCCTGGTGGCGGCCCTGTTGCTCGGCCAGCCGCTCGCGCAGGCGCTTCATCAGCTCCTCGAAACTGCCGGTGCCCTCGACCGCGGCGCGCTCCTCGGGCGTCAGCAGCTTCTCGGCCAGCTTTTCCAGCCATTCGCGCGGGATCGAGACCTCGTTCACCAGCGCCTCGATGGGGATCTCGTCAAGGCCCGAGAAGGCTTCGGCGAAGGCGCGGTCGAACCGGTCGATATGCGCCTCGTTCTTGACCAGGGTGGCGCGGGCGAGGTGATAGAAGCCCTCGGGCGTCCAGTCCGACAGCCCGGCCTGCAGCCCCGCCAGCAGGTCCAGGTATTCCCGCAGGCTGGCCGGCACCCCATGGCGGCGCAGACTGTCGAGGAAGGGCCGGAACATCAGCCCATCCGGCTGAGCAATATGGTCAGGAACACCCCCAGCACGGTCAGCGCCAGGGCATGGGCGGCGGCATATTGCAGCTTGTCGGCGCGGCTGCCGCCGGCTTTCGCGGCGCGCATCCAGCCGATCGCTGCGCCAATCAGGAATGCGGCGATCACGATCATGGGGCAGGGCATAGCCCGCCCCCGCGCCCCTGTCGAGAGGCGCGCCTTTGATCGCCCCCCTTGAAGGCGTGGCGGGCGCGGGTTACTTTCGGACCAACTTGTTATCGGAGGGCGTGACCATGGCGCCCAGGCGTCCTGCGGGTGCGGACGCGTTCCCGAGAAAAACGGTCGAGCCTTTCGCCACCCGCCCGGCCGAGGACGGGCCGCTCTATGCGGCCTTGGATCTTGGCACCAACAGCTGCCGGATGCTGATTGCCCGTCCCGCGGGCAGCCAGTTCCAGGTGGTCGACAGTTTCTCGAAGCCGGTCCAGCTGGGCCACGGCCTCGAGGCATCAGGCAGGCTGTCGCGTCCCTCGATGGCGCGGACGGTGCATGCTTTGCAGGTGTGCCGGCGCAAGCTCGAGGCGCATAAGGTCACGCGCATGCGCCTGGTCGCGACCGAGGCCTGCCGGCGGGCCAGGAACAGCCGCGATTTCCTGCGCATGATCCGGCGCGAGACCGGGCTGCCGGTCGAGATCATCGACGCCGAGGAAGAGGCGCGGCTGGCGGTGATCTCCTGCGCGCCGCTGGTCAGCCAGCGCACCGAGCAATTGCTGGTCGTCGATATCGGCGGCGGCTCGACCGAGCTGGTCTGGATCGACCTCGAGGATGTCGAGCCCAAGGAGCGGTCGCGCGCGATTATGCGGCTGGGCAACGGTTTTGCCGACCCGCAGCCGGGCGGGGCGCGGGTGGTGGACTGGATCAGCGTGCCGCTGGGCGTCGCCACGCTGCGCGACCAGTTCGAGGATGTCGAGGACGATCAGGGCCGATTCGCGCTGATGTCCTGGCATTTCGAGGAGATGCTGGCGGATTTCACACCCTATTCCCTGGCCCAGACCATGCGGGAAGGATTCCAGATCATCGGCACCTCGGGCACCGTGACCACGGTGGCGGCCAGCCATCTGGGCCTGCGCCGCTATGATCGGACCAAGGTGGACGGGCTGACCATGACCACGGCCCAGATCGACCGGGTGATCCGTGATTACCTGGCGCTGGGGCCCGAGGGGCGGCGCGCCGATCCCCGCATCGGACGCGAGCGCCATGCGCTGATCATGTCGGGCGCGGCGATCCTGCAGACGCTGATGCGGGTCTGGCCGACGACGCGGCTGTCGGTCGCGGATCGCGGCCTGCGCGAGGGGTTGCTTTATGTGCAGATGGTCAGGGACGGGGTGCTGGCCCCGGACGGAATGAACGGGGTGGCTTGAAGATGGGCGAAGGCAAGAAGCCGGGATCGGAACGGAAAAGCTCGGGCCGCGGCCAGCGCGACCTGCGGGTGCGGGTAAAGTCGGCCAAGGGGCGCAAGCTGTCCAGCACGCTGTGGCTGGAGCGGCAACTGAACGACCCCTATGTCGCGCGCGCCAAGCGCGAGGGCTATCGCGGCCGCGCCGCCTACAAGATCCTGGAGCTGGACGACAAGTATCGCTTTCTGGTGCCGGGCGCGCGGGTGGTCGATCTGGGCTGCGCGCCGGGCGGCTGGTGCCAGGTGGCGGTCGCGCGCGTCAATGCGCTTGGCGACAAGCCCGGCAAGAAGGTCGGTCGGGTGCTGGGCGTTGACCTGCAAGAGGTCGATCCGATTCCGGGGGCCGAGATCCACCAGCTCGATTTCCTGTCGGATGGCGCCGACGAACAGGTCAAGGCCTGGCTGGGCGGGCGCGCCGACGTGGTGATGTCGGACATGGCCGCGGCCTCGTCGGGGCACAAGGGCACCGATCATTTGCGCATCGTGGCGCTGGTCGAGGCGGCGGCGCAGCTGGCCTTCGACGTGCTGGAGCCGGGCGGCACCTTCGTCGCCAAGGTGCTGGCCGGCGGCGCCGAGAACGAGATGCAGGCCATGCTCAAGCGCAATTTCCGCAAGGTGGCGAATGTGAAACCGCCGGCCAGCCGCTCGGATTCCTCCGAGAAATTCGTGGTGGCGCAGGGTTTCCGCGGCAGGGAGGCGGATGAGGCCGACCAGGGCTGAAGTCGCGCCCCAGGCCGGCCCCGCGCCGGACGCAAGCGCCTGGGTGCCGGCCCGGCTGCGAAGGGGCCGGGCCGCTGCCGCTTGCAAACCCCGCCCGTGCTTGCCAGAACTTCGGGCGAAACTGGCTGGGAATGATAGCATGAGTCTTTACGTGGCCCTTCAGATGGACCCGGTCGAGCATGTCTCGATCGACGGGGACAGCACCTTCCGGCTGGGGCTGGAGGCCGAGGCCCGCGGCCACCGGCTGTTCCAGTACACAGCCGACCGGCTGAGCTATTGCGAGGGGCGGGTGATGGCCCGCGGCCGGCCGATCAGCCTGCGGCGCGAACAGGGCAACCATGTCAGCTTCGGCGATTGGGCCGATGTCGATCTGTCCGGGTTCGACGTGGTCTGGCTGCGCCAGGATCCGCCCTTCGACATGGGCTATATCACCACCACGCATCTGCTGGACCGGGTGCATCCCTCGACCTATGTCGTCAACGATCCCTTCTGGGTGCGCAACAGCCCCGAGAAGCTTCTGGTGCTGGACTTCCCCGAGCTGACGCCGCCGACGCTGATCACCCGCGAGCTGGCGCAGATCCGCGCCTTCCGCGAGCGGCACGGCGATTTCATCCTCAAGCCGCTCTACGGCAATGGCGGGGTCGGCATCTTCCACATGCGGCCGGACGATCCGAACCTGTCCTCGCTGGTCGAGACCTTCCTGGCCAACAGCCGCGAGCCGATCATCGCGCAGAAATACCTGCCCGCCGTGGTCCGGGGCGACAAGCGCATCATCCTGGTCGATGGCGAGCCGGTCGGCGCGATCAACCGCGTCCCGGCCCAGGGCGAGGCGCGGTCGAATATGCATGTCGGCGGCCGCCCGGAAAAGATCGGCCTGACCGAGCGCGAATACGAGATCTGCGCCCGGATCGGCCCGGTGCTGCGCGAAAAGGGTCTGATCTTCACCGGCATCGACGTGATCGACGGCTGGCTGACCGAGATCAACGTGACCTCGCCCACCGGCATCCAGGAGCTTGAGCGTTTCGACGGCATCAACGCCGCGGCGCTGATCTGGGAGGCCATCGAGCGGCGGCTGGCCGAGCGGGGCTGACCCCCGCCCGCCTGACCGGGCATCGCGGCTGATTCGCCCCCGCCGCCGCGAAAACCGGCGCAGGGGCGAGTGGCAAGAACCCCGACGGGGTCGCGCTGCCTTCGCCAGGCCCTCAATCCGGGCGACCGAAGGGCAGGCGATAGGACAGCGCCTCGGCCAGGTGCGGCTGGCGGATCGCGGGCGAGGCGTCCAGGTCGGCGATGGTGCGGGCGCTGCGCAGGATGCGGTGATAGCCGCGCGGGGTCAGCCCCAGCCGCTCGGCTGCCAGCGCCAGCAGCGACCGGCATTCGCCGTCGAGCGGCGCGATCTCCTCCAGCAGCCGGCCCGAGGCGTCGGCGTTCACCCGCGCCGCCGGGTGATCGGCAAAGCGGGCCGTTTGCAGCGCGCGGGCGGCGGCGACACGCGCGGCCACGCTGGCCGAGCTTTCGCCGGTGGCAGGCAGGCCCAGATCCTCGATGGCGACCTGCGGCACCTCGATGCGCAGGTCGAAGCGGTCCATCATCGGCCCCGAGATGCGGCCCAGGTAATCCGATCCGCAGCGCGGCGCCTTGGAACAGGCGCGCGCGGCATCCGCGATCTCGCCGCAGCGGCAGGGATTGGCGGCCGCGACCAGCAGGAAACGCGCCGGATAGCGGATATGGGCATTGGCGCGCGAGACATGGATCTCGCCGGTCTCGATCGGCTCGCGCAGGGCGTCGATGACCCGACGTTCGAACTCGGGCAGCTCGTCCAGGAACAGCACGCCGTTATGCGCAAGGCTCGCCTGTCCGGGCCGGGCGTTGCGCCCGCCGCCCACCATCGCTGCCATCGAGGCGGTGTGATGCGGCTGGCGAAAAGGGGCGGTGCGCGAGATGCCGCCCTCGGCCAGCAGCCCGGCGACGGAATGGATCACCGAGGTCTCCAGCGCCTCCTGCGGGCTCAGCGGCGGCAGGATGCCGGGCAGGCGGGTGGCCAGCATCGACTTGCTGGCGCCGGGCGGGCCGATCATCAGCAGGTGGTGGCGGCCGGCGGCGGCAATCTCCAGCGCCCGGCGGGCGCGTTCCTGGCCCTTGACCTCGGCAAGGTCGGCCCCGAACACGGGTTCCGCCAACTCGCCCGGCGCGGCGCGGGGCAGGGGCGCGCGGTCGGTCAGGTGATCGACCACCTCGCGCAGGCTCTGCGGCGCCAGGACCGGCACGGTGCCGACCCAGGCCGCCTCGGCCCCGCAGGCGCGCGGCACCAGCAGCGCCCGGCCGTCCTCGGCCGCGGCCATGGCGGCGGGCAGGGCGCCCGCGACCGGGGAAAGCCGGCCGTCCAGCGCCAGTTCCCCCAGCGCCACCATCCGTTCCAGCGACTCGGCCGGGACGATCTCCAGCGCCGCCAGCACCGCAAGCGCGATGGGCAGGTCGAAATGCGACCCCTCCTTGGGCAGGTCGGCGGGCGACAGGTTCACCGTCACCCGCCGCGAGGGCATGGCGATGGAGAGCGCGCCGAAGGCGGCTTTCACCCGCTCGCGCGCCTCGCTGACCGATTTGTCGGGCAGGCCAACGATGCCGAATCCCGGCAGGCCCGGCGAGACCGAACATTGCACCTCGACCAGCCGCGCCTCGACCCCGTCGAAGGCCACGGTATAGGCAATCGCCGCCATTGGCACTCTCCCCTGCACGGCCGCAGGCTTAACCTTCAGGGCTTAAAGAATGGTTAACGGAATTGGCTTGCTTGTTCCGGGCCGCGCTTGCGCCTATGTGCAGGGCGGACGACACGGGGCACAAACGGGGTACAGGGGAAGCGACCATGCAAGGCAGCCGCATATTGCTGATCGTCGGCGGGGGTATCGCCGCGTTCAAGATACCCGAGCTGGTCCGCATGATCCGGCGCGAGGGCGGCGCGGTCGTGCCGGTGCTGACCCAGGCGGGCGCCGAGTTCGTGACGCCGCTGACCCTTTCGGCGCTGGCCGAGGCGCCCTGCCATACCGAGCTGTTCGACCTGACCCGCGAATCGGAGATGGGCCATATCCAGCTGTCGCGCGCCGCCGACCTGGTGGTGGTCGCCCCGGCCACGGCGAATCTGCTGGCGCGGATGGCGGCGGGGATGGCGGACGACCTGGCCTCGACCCTGCTCTTGGCCACCGACAAGCCGGTGCTGGCGGCGCCGGCGATGAACGTGCGCATGTGGCAGCACCCGGCGATGCAACGCAACCTGGAGACGCTGGAAAACGACGGCATCCGTTTCATCGGCCCGGACGAGGGCGACATGGCCTGCGGCGAATACGGCCCTGGCCGCATGGCCGAGCCCGAGGCGATCCTGGAGGCGATCCGTGCGGCGCTGGGGCGCGACCGGCCGCTGCGCCTGCCGCCCGAGGCGGTGGTCTCGCTGCCTGCCCGCGTGCTGGCGGGGCGGCATGTGGTCGTGACCTCGGGCCCCACGCATGAGCCCATCGACCCGGTGCGCTATATCGCCAACCGCTCCAGCGGGGCGCAGGGCGCGGCCATCGCCGCGGCCTTGCGCGACCTGGGCGCGCGGGTCAGCTTCGTCACCGGCCCGGCCGAGGTGCCGCCGCCCCAGGGCGTCGAGGTGATCGCCGTCCAGACCGCGCGCGAGATGCGCGAGGCGGTCGAGGCCGCCCTGCCGGCCGATGCCGCGGTCATGGCCGCGGCCGTCGCCGATTGGCATGTCGCCAATGCCCGGCCGGGCAAGATCAAGAAGGACGGCTCGGGCAAGCTGCCGCAACTGCAATTCGCCGAGAACCCGGATATTCTGGCCTGGATCAGCCGGCTGGAGCATGGCCGGCCGGCGCTGGTGGTGGGCTTTGCCGCCGAAACCGACGACGTGCTGGACAATGCCGCCCGCAAGCGCAAGCGCAAGGGCTGCGACTGGATCGTCGCCAATGACGTGAACCCCGAAACCGGGATCATGGGCGGGACCGAGAATGCGGTCACGCTGATTTCCGAGGAAGGGGCGGAAAGCTGGCCGCGGCTGACCAAGGACGAGGTGGCGCGACGGCTGGCCGGCCGCATCGCCGAGGCGCTGAACGGCGGCGAGGGCCGGGTGGAGGATCGCGCATGAGCCGGGTCTATCTGGACTGGAACGCGACCGCGCCGCTGCGCCCAGAGGCGCGCGAGGCGATGCTGGCGGCGACCGAGATCGTCGGCAACCCCTCCTCGGTCCATGCCGAGGGGCGGGCGGCGAAATCCGCGCTGGAGCGCGCGCGCGAGGAGATTGCCGTGGCGCTTGGCGCCGAGGGGACAGACGTGATCTTCACCTCGGGCGCGACCGAGGCGGCGGCGCTGGCGCTCCAGGGGCGGGGCCTGGCCTGTTCGCCGGTCGAGCATGCCGCCGTGCTGGCCTGGTGCGAGGCCGCGCTGCAAACGGATCCGGCGGGGCGGGTCTCGGTTCCCGATCCGGGCCGCGCAACGCTGCAACTGGCCAATGCCGAGACCGGCGTGATCCAGGATCTGCCGCAGGGCCTGGCGGTCAGCGACCTGACCCAGGCCTTCGGCAAGATCCCCTTCGCCTTCAACTGGCTGGGAATCGAGGCCGGCTTCGTCAGCGCCCACAAGCTGGGCGGTCCGCGCGGCATCGGCGCGCTGGTGGTCCGGCGCGGCACCGAGGTCGAGGCGCGCATCAAGGGCGGCGGGCAGGAACAGGGCCGCCGCGCCGGGACCGAGAATCTGATCGGCATCATGGGCTTTGCGGCGGCCGCAAAAGCGGCGCAGAATGATCTGGATCAAGGAATCGGGGAAAAAGTGTCGCAACTGCGCGATTCCCTGATGGCTACACTGGAATCCCAGACAGAAATGGTTACATTTCCGGGGCGCGAGGCCCGCCGCCTGCCCAATACATTGTCGATCCTGACGCCGGGATGGCGCGGAGAGACGCAGGTGATGCAGATGGACCTGGCCGGATTTGCCGTCTCGGCAGGCTCGGCCTGTTCTTCGGGCAAGGTCCGGCCAAGTTCGGTTCTGACGGCCATGGGTATCGCGGAGGAATGGGCGGGCGATGCGATCCGCGTCTCGATCGGCCCGGCGACGGAGCCTCGGGACGTGATGCGTTTTGCGGATGCCTGGCTTGCGGCGCATGGCCGCTGGCGGCAAAGGAATGATGGGCGGGCGACCGCAGGAAAGGTTTGAGATGACTGTAGAGATCGGCGAGGCAATCGAAATCCGCGAGGGCGTAGACCGCGAGACCGTCGAGACCGTCCAGAGCATGGGGTCGTACAAATACGGCTGGGATACCGAGATCGAGATGGAATATGCCCCCAAGGGCATAAACGAGGACATCGTCCGGCTGATCTCGAAGAAGAACGAGGAACCGGAATGGATGACCGAGTGGCGGCTGCAGGCCTTCCGCCGCTGGCAGACCATGACCGAGCCGAAATGGGCGATGCTGAACTATCCCGTGATCGACTATCAGGACCAGTATTACTACGCCCGCCCGAAAAGCATGGCCGAAAAGCCCAAGTCGCTGGACGAGGTCGATCCCAAGCTGCTGGCCACCTATGAAAAGCTGGGCATCCCGCTGAAGGAGCAGATGATCCTGGCCGGCGTCGAGGGCGCCGAGGGCGCGCCGGCCGAAGGCCGCAAGGTCGCGGTCGATGCGGTCTTCGACAGCGTCAGCGTCGGCACCACCTTCAAGGACGAGCTGGCCAAGGCCGGGGTGATCTTCTGCTCGATCAGCGAGGCGATCCGCGAGCATCCCGAGCTGGTGCGGAAATACCTGGGCTCGGTGGTGCCGCAATCGGACAATTTCTTCGCCACGCTGAACTCGGCGGTCTTCTCGGACGGCAGCTTCGTCTATGTGCCGCCGGGGGTGCGCTGCCCGATGGAACTGTCCACCTATTTCCGCATCAATGCCGAGAATACCGGCCAGTTCGAGCGCACGCTGATCATCGCCGACAAGGGTTCCTACGTCAGCTACCTGGAGGGCTGCACCGCGCCCAAGCGCGACGTGGCGCAGCTGCATGCGGCGGTGGTCGAGATCGTCGTGCTGGAGGATGCCGAGGTCAAGTATTCGACCGTGCAGAACTGGTTCCCCGGCGACGAGGAAGGCAAGGGCGGCATCTACAATTTCGTCACCAAGCGCGCCGATTGCCGCGAGGCGCGGGCCAAGGTGATGTGGACCCAGGTCGAGACCGGCTCGGCCATCACCTGGAAATACCCGTCCTGCATCCTGCGCGGCGACGAAAGCCAGGGCGAGTTCTATTCCATCGCCATCGCCAACAACCACCAGCAGGCGGATACCGGGACCAAGATGATCCATCTTGGCAAGAACACCCGCTCACGCATTGTTTCCAAAGGAATTTCTGCCGGGCAGGCGCAGAATACCTATCGCGGTCTGGTGTCGATGCATCCGCGCGCCAAGAACAGCCGCAACTACACGCAATGCGACAGCCTGCTGATCGGCGACAAATGCGGCGCCCATACCGTGCCCTATATCGAGGTCAAGAACACCTCGTCCCGCGTCGAGCATGAGGCGACCACCAGCAAGGTGGACGACGACCAGCTGTTCTATTGCCGCCAGCGCGGCATGGACGAGGAGGAGGCGGTTGCCCTGGTGGTGAACGGCTTCTGCCGCGAGGTCTTGCAGGCGCTGCCGATGGAGTTCGCCATGGAGGCGCAGTCGCTGGTCGCCATCAGCCTGGAGGGCTCGGTCGGATGATCGTCACCACCACCCCCGGCATCGAGGGCCGCCGCATCACCGCCTATCACGGCGTGGTGACGGGCGAGACCATCATCGGCGCCAACATCTTTCGCGACATCTTCGCCGGGATTCGCGACATCGTGGGCGGCCGCTCGGGCGCCTATGAATCCGCGCTGGCCTCGGCCCGCGAAACCGCCCTGTCCGAGATGCAGGACCGCGCCCGCCAGATGGGCGGCAATGCCGTGGTCGGCGTCGACCTGGACTATGAAGTCATCAACAACATGCTGATGGTGTCCGCCTCGGGCACCGCCGTAAGCGTCGAATAGGAACGAACCATGCTGGAAATCAAGAATCTGCACGTCAAGCTTGAGGACGAGGACAAGCAGATCCTCAAAGGCGTCGATCTGACCGTCCCGGCTGGCGAGGTCCACGCCATCATGGGGCCGAACGGTTCGGGCAAATCGACGCTGTCCTATGTGCTCTCGGGCCGCGACGGCTATGAGGTGACCGAGGGCGAGGCGACGCTGGACGGCGAGGGCCTGCTGGAGATGGAGCCCGAGGAACGCGCGGCCGCCGGCCTGTTCCTGGCCTTCCAGTATCCGGTCGAGATCCCCGGCGTCGGCAACATGACCTTCCTGCGCACCGCGGTGAACGCGCAGCGCAAGGCGCGCGGCGAGGAGGAGCTTTCCTCGGCCGATTTCCTCAAGCTGATCCGCCAGAAGGCCGCGACGCTGAAGATCGATGCCGAGATGCTGAAGCGTCCGGTCAACGTGGGTTTCTCGGGCGGCGAGAAGAAGCGCAACGAGATCCTGCAGATGGCCATGCTCGAGCCGCGCATGTGCATCCTGGATGAGACCGATTCCGGCCTCGACGTGGATGCGATGCGGCTGGTGGCCGAGGGGGTGAACGCGCTGCGCTCGCCCGACCGCGCCTTCCTGGTCATCACGCATTACCAGCGGCTTCTGGACCATATCAAACCGGACGTGGTGCATATCATGGCCGACGGCCGCATCGTGCGCACCGGCGGCCCCGAGCTGGCGCTGGAGGTCGAGCAGAACGGCTACGGCGATCTGCTGGCGGAGGTCGGATGATGGCGGATACGGCTGTTCTTGCCGCGCAGGTTCCTGCGGTCGAGGGCAAGGCCCGTCCCGGCGATGCCGCGCTTGCGGCGCGCCTGGATGCGCTGGACCTGCCGCGCGGCGGCTTTACCCGCGCCGCGCGCGAGGATGCGGCGCAGCGGCTGGGGGCCATGGGCCTGCCCGGCGCGCGCGACGAATACTGGCGCTATACCGATCCGGCGCCCTTCAACGCCGCCCGGCCGCAGCCTGTCGAACCGGCGGCGGATGAAAGCACCCTGTTCACCGGCATCGACCGGCTGAACCTGGTCTTCGTGGACGGGCGCTTCGACGCCGCCGCCTCGGATGCGCTGGAGGCCGAGGGGGTCGAGATCGAAAGCCTCGCCGCCGCCGATGCCGGGGCGGATCACTGGGCGGCCGGGCTTTACGGCCGGCTGGAAGCCGCCGGGCAGGTGCCGGTCAAGCGGCCCTTCGCCGCGCTGAACACGCTGGCCGCGGCCGAGGGCGTGCTGATCCGCGTCACCGGCAAGGTCGAGCGGCCGGTGCATATCACCTATCGCCGCTCGGCGGCCGATGCCGATGTCCATCTGCATCACGTCGTGAAGCTGGAGGAAGGGGCCGAGCTGACGCTGCTGGAATCCGGCTCGATCGGCGCGCGTTCGAATGTGGTGATCGAGGCCGAGCTGGGCCGCGGCGCCCGCTTCCACCATATCAGCGCCAAGCGCGCCAACGATCCCAAGCTGGGGCTGGGCCATATCTTCGCCCGCGTCGCCGCCGAGGCGCTGTTCAAGTCCTTCACGCTGTCGGTCAACGGCACGATGATGCGCAACGAGGCGGTGATCGAGATCGCCGGCGACGATGCCGTGGCCCATATCGCCGCGGCGGTGCTGGGCGACGGCGACATCGGCCGCTTCCACCACGACGACACCGTCTTTGTCACCCATGCCGCCGAGCGCTGCGAAAGCCGCCAGGTGTTCAAGAAGGTGCTGAAGAACTGGGCCGAGGGCATCTTCCAGGGCAAGATCCTGGTCAAGCCCGGTGCGCAAAAGACCGACGGCTACCAGATCAGCCAGGGGCTTTTGCTGGACGAGGGCAGCCAGTTCCTCGCCAAGCCCGAGCTGGAGATCTATGCCGACGACGTGAAATGCTCGCATGGCTCGACCACCGGGGCGCTGGACGAGACGGCGCTGTTCTACCTGCGCTCGCGCGGGGTGCCCAAGGAGCGCGCCATCGTGCTCTTGGTGCTGTCCTTCCTGGCCGATGCGCTGGACGAGATCGAGGATCAGCGGCTGCGCGACGACATCCTGGGCCGGCTGGAAGACTGGCTGACGGCGCGCGCGGGCAAGCCGGGCAAGGCCGTTCCGGGCAGGGCATGAGCCGGACCGGCATCGTCCCGCGCATCCTGGAAAGCTGGTGGGCGCCGGGCAGGGTGGTGCAGTCCCTGCGCGGCATGCCCGACCGGGCGCTGATCGTCGTGCTGATGGCGGCGATGCTGGTCTTTCTGGTCGCGCAGGCTCCGGGCCATGCGCGGGATGCGCAGTTCATGCCCGAGGTGCCCCTGGCCGCGCGCATGGGCGGGGCGCTGCTGGCGGTGATGTTCATGATGCCGCTGCTGGCCTATGGGCTGGCGGCGCTGGTCTCGGCCCTGTCGCGGCTGACGCCCTGGCCGGTCGCGCCGCAGGATTCGCGGCTGGCGCTGTTCTGGGCCCTGCTGGCGGTGGCTCCGGCGATGCTGCTGGCGGGGCTGACCGCCGGCCTGGTCGGTCCCGGCCCGGCGCTTGGCGTGACGCGGGCGGTGGCGGGGCTTGGCTTTCTCGTGATATGGGGCGCGGGATTGCGGGCATTGGCGGGGAACAGATGAAACTGGGCGATCTTGGCGATCTGATGGTCCTGACCCTGCGCGATCCCGATGCGGCCGTCGGGGTGCTGCGCGGGCTGGACCTGCCGATGGCGGCGCGCTGGATGGTGCTGCTGCTGGCGGTGACGCTGTCCACGCTGCTCGCCGGGCTGTCGCTGCTGCTGTTCCCGGTCGAGGTGGACAATCCCGTCTCGCGCATGTTGTCCGAGCCGATGACGCTGGCCGGTATCCAGTTCGGCGCCATGGTGCTGTCGGCGCTGTTCGTGGCGCAGATCGGCCGGCTGTTCGGCGGCCACGGCACCTTCCCCGATGCGCTGCTGATCGTCGGCTGGGTCGAGTTGATGCTGGTCGGCTTGCAGGCGGTCCAGGTGGTGATGATGGCGCTGTTTCCGGCCTCGGCCACGCTGCTCTCCATGCTGGCCTTTGGCCTTTTCCTCTATCTTGCCGTGACCATGACCAAGGCGTTGCACGGGTTCACCAATACCGGCAAGGTGGTTCTGGGCCTGATCGGCAGCATTTTCCTGCTTGGCTTCGTGCTGTCGCTGATCGCGGCGGCATTCGGCATCGTCCCCGAGGTGACACCATGAGCTTCGACGTCGAAAAGGTCCGCGCCGATTTCCCAATCCTGTCCCGGCAGGTGAACGGCCGGCCGCTGGTCTATCTGGACAATGGCGCCTCGGCGCAGAAACCGCGCGTGGTGATCGACGCCATCACCCGCGCCTATGAGGCGGAATATGCCAATGTCCATCGCGGCTTGCATTTCCTGTCCAACCTCGCGACCGAGAATTACGAGCGCGTGCGCGCCATCATCGCGCGTTTCCTGAACGCCCCGCGCGAGGATGAGGTCATTTTCACCTCGGGCGCGACCGAGGGGATCAACCTCGTCTCCTATGGCTGGGCTGCGCCGCGGCTTGAGGCCGGTGACGAGATCGTGCTGTCGGTGCTGGAGCATCACGCCAATATCGTGCCGTGGCATTTCCTGCGCGAGCGCCAGGGCGTCCGGCTGAAATGGGTCGAGCCCGAGCCCGACGGCTCCTTGCCGCCCGAAAAGGTGCTGGCGGCGGTGGGACCGAAAACGAAGCTGATCGCCGTCACCCATATGTCGAACGTGACCGGCACCGTGGTCGATGTCGGCGCCATCGCCCGCGGCACCTCGGTGCCGGTGCTGGCCGATGGCAGCCAGGCCGCCGTGCATATGCCGGTGGACCTGTCGGCGCTCGGCGTCGATTTCTACTGCATCACCGGGCACAAGCTCTATGGCCCCTCGGGCTCGGGCGCGATCTGGATCCGGGCCGAACGGCAGGCCGAGATGCGGCCCTTCATGGGCGGCGGCGACATGATCCGCACCGTCACCCGCGACAGCGTCGATTATGCCGACCCGCCGCTGCGCTTCGAAGCCGGCACTCCCGGCATCGCCAACCAGATCGGCCTGGGCGCCGCGCTGGAATACCTGATGGACCTGGGCATGGAGAACATCGCCGCGCATGAGCGCGACCTGCGCGACTATGCCCGCGACCGGCTGCGCAGCCTGAACTGGCTGTCGGTGCAGGGCGACGCGGCGGACAAGGGCGCGATCTTTTCCATGACCATGCAGGGTGCGCATGCCCATGACATCTCGACCATCCTCGACAAGCGCGGCATCGCCGTGCGGGCGGGAACCCATTGCGCCATGCCCCTGCTGGACTTCTTTGGCCTCAGCGCCACTGCGCGCGCCAGCTTCGCCATGTACAATACCCGCGCCGAGGTCGATGCGCTGATCGACGGGCTGTCCTTCTGCCGGGAACTGTTCGCCTGACCCCTTCGGCGTAATATTCGCTTCTGCGAAGGCATGCGTCAATTTGCGGCGGCGCCCGATTCTGGCGCCGCCTGGCCGGCATTGCTAATCTGCATCCAGGAAGCGCGCTCTCTTCGGCCGTAGCGAACCGGCCGTTCCTTGGGAGGAAGAGGGCAAATGCCACCGACATACCGGGCCATGCGTTTGCTCGCATGGGCCTTTTGGGTCGCGGCCGCGATGGCCGCGCCGGCGCAGGCGCAGGAGGCGCCTGCCATTCCGGGCAGCGGCAGCACCGCCGACCATTCGAAATTTCCGGCGCTGAAGGGGCCCTTCTCATCGGGGCCGGAAGTCACCCAGGCCTGCCTGTCCTGCCATACCGAGGCCGGCAACCAGGTCATGCATACGCTGCACTGGACATGGGATTATACCCATGCCGAAACCGGGCAGAAGCTGGGAAAATCCAGCGTCATCAATTCGTTTTGTGGCAATGTCGGCTCGAACGAGGCGCGCTGCACATCCTGCCACGCCGGCTATGGCTGGACCGATGTGCGCCAGCCACCGCCCTCGGACCCGGCGCGGGTCGATTGCCTGGCCTGCCACGACCGCTCGGGCCAATATGCCAAGCTCGACAACATGGCGGGCCACCCGCCGCTGGAGCCGGTGCCCGCCGGGGCCAAGACCATCACCGGCGCCGATGCCAGGCCGGTCGATCTGGCGCGGGCGGCGCAATCGGTGGGCGCGCCCGGACGCGACAATTGCGGCAACTGCCATTTCTACGGCGGCGGCGGCGACAACGTGAAGCATGGCGACCTGTCCTCGGCACTGATCCGGCCGGACCTGGCGACCGATGTGCATATGTCGCCCCAGGGCGGCAATTTCACCTGCCAGACCTGCCATGTCACCGAGGACCACCGCGTCGCCGGCTCGCGCTATGCCGTCGAGGCCAAGGACATCGTTGACACGCATCTGCTGGGCCAGCCGCGCGATGCCGCGACCTGCGAAAGCTGCCACGGCAACCGGCCGCATCCGGTGACTCCCACGGGGATGAAGCTCGACGACCATACCGACCGCGTTGCCTGCCAGACCTGCCACATCCCGTCCTTTGCCCGCGGCGGCGTGGCGACCAAGACGCTGTGGGACTGGTCCACCGCCGGCAAGCTCAAGGACGGCAAGCCCTTCGCCGAGGAGGCGTTCACCCAGTCCGACGGCCAGCACCTGCACACCTACCTGTCCACCAAGGGCAATTTCGAGTGGGCCGAGAACGTGGTGCCCTTCTATGGCTGGTTCAACGGCACCGTGGAATACACCACCGCCGAGACGGTCTTCGATCCGTCGCTGCCGGTCGAGATCAACCGGCTGGAAGGTTCGGCCGGCGATCCGGATGCGCGGATCTGGCCCTTCAAGCGGATGGTCGGCCGCCAGGCCTTCGATACCGAGCGCAACGTGCTTCTGCACAGCCAGGTCTATGGCCCGCAGACCGATACCGCCTTCTGGACGAATTTCGACTGGGCCAAGGCCCTGCAGGCGGCGGCGCGTTACATGGGCACCGATTATTCAGGGAAGTTCGATTTCGTCGACACGCGCATGTATTGGCCGATCACCCATATGGTCGCGCCGGCCGAGGATGCGCTGAAATGCGGCGCCTGCCACCGGCCGGAAGGGCGCATGGCCGGAATTGCCGGCGTCTATATACCCGGCACCAAGCTGCCGCCGGGCGGGATCATCGGGCTGGCCCTGCTGGCGATGGTGGTGGCGGGGGTGGCCGGGCATGGCCTCATGCGCCTGCTGGGCAGGAAGGGAAAGGGGGCGCATCATGGCTGAGCGCAAGGTTCTGGTCTATACCCGCTTCAACCGGCTGTGGCACTGGAGCCAGGCGGCCTCGATCCTGGTCCTGCTGTTCACCGGGCTGCGGATCATGGGGCTGCACGGGATCCTGACCTTCGGCCTGGCGGTGACGATCCATTCCGTCGTCGCGGTGGCGCTGATGCTGCTCTGGGTCTTCACCGCCTTCTGGCTGCTGACCACCGGGGCGTGGCGGCAGTTCGCCCCGCGCCGGGCCGGGCTGTGGCAGGTCGCGCGCTTCTATGCCTGGGGCGTGTTCCGCGGCGAGGAGCACCCCTATCGCAAGGTGCTGCGCCGCCGGCACAACCCCTTGCAGGCGCTGGCCTATCTGGCGCTGAAGGTGCTGCTGTTCCCCGCGGTGCTTCTCAGCGGCATCGCCTATCTGGGCTATGGGCTCTGGGACGATCTCGACCCTTCTGGCTGGGTCATCTGGGCGGTGGCCAACATCCACATCCTGACCGCCTTTGCGATCGGCAGCTTCGTGGTGGCGCATGTCTACCTGCTGACCATCGGCCACGGTTTCCGCGAACATGTGAAGCCGATGCTGACCGGGTTCGAGACCGTCGACCTGACGCCCGAGCAGGAAGCCTATCTCACCGCCGAGGAACCCTGGCGCCTGAAGCCCTGACCGGCGATTTGCCATTGCGGGGGCCGGTCCGATCGGCTATGGACCGGCCTGAGGCACCCGTAGCTCAGCTGGATAGAGTGTCGCCCTCCGAAGGCGAAGGTCACAGGTTCGAATCCTGTCGGGTGCGCCATTTCCCAAAATGGCATTTGATATTCCAACATAATTTCTGTCATTCTGGAAAGTTTTCCACGCGGTTTCCCATTGGCCGTTCCCTCTTTCCCACGGGGAACCCCCTTCTGGTCGGCCTGCCGCGTGTAATGCGCCGCCTCCTGTACGCTGGCGTGCCCGGTCCAGGCGCCGCTCTGGGATGCCGTTGCGCCGGCCTCGGCAAGGGCGGCTGCGCGGGCTTTGCGGAGACCCGGCGCGGTGCAGTCGTCGGGCAGGCTAGCGGCTGGACGGGGTTCCTCCGGGCGCGTCGTTTCTCAAGGGCGTCGTTTGCCAGGGGTCAGGCTGGGATAGCCGTGGGAAGCCTGGCCGCGACCGCGGCGGCGCGGCCGGGTTCAGGTCGCGACGGATTCGGGCGCGGATTCGAAGGCGCGGGCGATCTCGGCCTCGGGGCAGCCATTGGCCAGCATTGCCGCCAGCAGGATTCGCGCCTGGCCGGGGCGCAGCAGCCGGGCATGGATGGCGCCTGCGCGCCGCATGTCGTGGCCGCCGCCGCCGCCGCCATAGATCGGCGACAGCAGCCCCTCGGGCACCCGGCTGGAGACCACCACCACCACGCCCCGCGCCCTTGCGCGCGCAATGGCGGCGACCAGCGCGGGCGTGGCATTGCCCGATCCCAGCGCCGAGATCACGATGCCCCGCGCGCCGGCGGCCAGGCTGGCCTCGAGATGCAGCCCGTCGCTGCCGGGATGGGCGGCGACGATGTCCACGCGCAGGTCGCCGACCGGGGCGGGCAGGGGGCGGGTGACGGTCGCGCCCTCATCGGCCACGCGGCGAAAGGCGTCCGGCGCGTCCGAAGTGAACTTGTAAAGCCCCCATACCGGCAGCGCCCGGCCGCCAAAGGCCAGCGTCACGCCCCCCGACTGGGGTGCGTGCAGGGCCGTGCGGACGGCATCGGCCAGGTTGCGCGCGCCGTCCGAACGCGGGTGGTCCGAGGCGAATTGCGCCCCCGTGAACACGACCGGCTTGCGCGGAGCGTGCTGCAACTGCACCAGAAGCGCGGTTTCCTCCATCGCATCAGTGCCGTGCAGGGCGATGACGCCGGCGATGCCGGGATCGGCCAGCTGGGCCGCCACCGCATCGCTGATGCGCTGCATGTCGGCCAGCGTCAGGCTGGCTGAATCCTTGGCCAGAACCTCTTGCGGGCGCAGATCGACCGCCATCGGCGGCAGCAGCGCCAGCAGATCCGCCGCCCCCAGGCTGGGGCTGGCGGCGCCGTTCTTGCCCCGGCTGCTGGCGATGGTGCCGCCGGTGGCAAGGACCGCCAGCAGAGGAAACCGTCCGGTTCCGGTCACGACACGAGCCGCATGATTGCGCAATGCCTCCCTTGCAGAACTGCGGTCAGCCGGGCGAACCCGGCTTTCCACGATCTGTCTGACAGCTTGCGATAACCACAGCCGCCGACGGGGTCAAGTCGCCCCGTCGCCTGCGGCCGGCGCAATCTTGCGCATCCGGGCCGGAAGCGGCCGGATCATTGCCGCGGCAGGCCCGAAACCGCAAGATCAGGAATTGGCCGGGCGTTGGCCGATGATCCAGGTCATTGCCTGTTCCACCTCGTCGAGATGGTCGCGCATGGCGGCGCGCGCCTCGGCCTCGGACCCGGCGGCGATCGCCTCGGCGATGCGGCGGTGCTCCAGGTTCGAGGTGACGCGGCGATCGGCCATCAGGTTCACCAGTTCGGACTGCCGCATCAGCGCGTCGCGGGAATCGGTGACGATGCGCGCGAACAGCCGGTTGCGGGCGGCCTCGGCGATCAGGCAGTGGAAATCCGAATCCAGCCGGACCCATTTCAGCGCATCCTCTTGCCGCTCCATGCTGTCGCAAAGCTGCAAGAGCCGGGCCATGTCCTGCTCGCTGCGGCGCAGGGCGGCCCAGCCGGCGGCGGGGATCTCGATGAAGGGGCGGGCCTCGATCAGCTCGCGCGCCGAGTAGTTGCCATAGGCCAGTTCCGGCGCCTGCCGGTCCGAGATCACGAAGCTGCCGCTGCCGCTGCGGCTGCGGGTCAGGCCCAGCGTCTGCAGCGAGCGCATGGCCTCGCGGATGATCGGGCGGCTGACGCCGTAATGCTCGGCCAGCTTGGCCTCGGAAGGCAGCCGGATGCCGACCGGCAAGCGGCCGGCCAGTATCGCGCCTCGCAGATCCTCGAACACCGTCTCGGCGGCGTTTTTCCGACTGACCGGGCTCTTATGGGACAACCAATCAGCCACCTTGTTCATGGCGCCAATGTTGCATGTCAGGCGCACCTGTCAAGACGTGCTGTCCGGGGGAAACCTTCTACCAGTACAGAATGGCGGCACCGAGCAGCCCGGCCAGGCCGGCGATCTGCGCCATGAAAATCAGGTGATAGATCCTCATCCGCGTCGCTCCGCGTTCAGAATCCGGGGAAATCGTTTCCCATCCTGCCGGCGGTTGCGGGTTTTGGGAAGCCGGATTCCGGGCGCGCTGAACATTTATCAACTCCGGCAGGCGCGATCGGCGGGGTTGCACCTGTCGGCGCGGTATGGCAGTCAGGGCCGGCGGCGGCGAACGACCCTTGGCGCGATTCTGCGCCCGCAATCCCCATATCTGGCACTTTCACAGGTTTTCCGATGCGTGATCCCCTGTTCCGCATGGCCCTGCTTCTTGGCCTGCTTTCCGCCGTCGGTCCCTTTGCGATCGACATGTATCTGCCCGCCCTGCCGCAGGTGGCGAGCGACCTTGGCACCACCGAGGCCGGGGCGGCGCTGACCCTGACCTCGTATTTCATCGTCTTCGGCTTTGCGCAGATGATCTATGGTCCCATGGCCGATGCGGTCGGGCGCAAGAAGCCGCTGGTGATCGGGGTGGCGATCTTTCTGGCCGCCACCGTCGCGGCCAGCCTGGCGCCAACCATCGGCTGGCTGATCGCGGCCCGCGCCGTGCAGGGCCTGGGCGCTGCGACGCTGATGGCGGTGCCGCGCGCGGTGATCCGCGACATGGCGACCGGGCCCGCGGCGGCCAAGATGATGGCGGCGATCATGATCGTGATCTCGGTCTCGCCCATGCTGGCGCCGCTGACCGGCTCGGCGGTGATGGCTTGGGGCAGCTGGCGCGAGATCTTCGCCGTGCTGGCCGGCGCCGCCTTGCTGAGCCTGGGGCTGATCCTCTTCGCGCTGCCCGAGACCCTGCCGGCCCATCGGCGCCGGCCGGTGCGGCTGGCGGTCATGACGGCCGGGGCGCGGCGGCTGCTGGCCGACCGGCGCTTCCTGGGGCTGACCATGATCGGCGGATTCGGCATGGCCAGCTTCTTCGTGTTCCTGGCCTCGGCGAGCTTCGTCTATACACGGCAATACGGGCTCAGCCCGACCGGGTTTTCGCTGGCCTTCGCGGTGAATGCCATCGGCTTCTTCACCGCCTCGCAATTCGCCGGCCGGCTGGCCGAACGCTTTGGGATGGAGCGGGTGATCTCGCTGGCCATCACCGGCTTTGCCGGGCTGTCCCTGGCGCTCACCCTGGTGGTGCTGGCGGGGTTCGACGCGCTGGCGGTGGTCATCGCCGGGTTGTTTCTGGCCAATGCCTGCCTGGGGTTGGTGATGCCCACGGCCATGGTCATGTCGCTGGACCCGCATCCCGACATCGCCGGGCTCGCCTCATCGCTGGGCGGCACGCTGCAGATGCTGACGGGCGGGCTGATGATCGCCGCGACCGGGCCATTCCTGGACAATACCGCCGCGACCATGGTGCCGGCGATCACGCTTTGCGCGGCCCTGGCCTGGGCGGCGGCCGCGGCCTCGCTGCCGCGGCTGCGGTTGCTGGCCTGAGTTCCCGCCGGGGGGCTGCCGCGCTACCCGGCGCGGTCCTGTGCCGACCCCTCGCGGTCCAGCAGCGCGCGCTTGCGCGCCACGCCCCAGCGATAGCCGGACAGCGCGCCGTCGCTGCGCACGACCCGGTGGCAGGGGATGGCGACGGCGATGTCATTGGCGGCGCAGGCGGCGGCCACGGCGCGGCTGGCGCGGGGCGCGCCGATGCGGCGGGCGATTTCCGCATAGCTGGCGGTGCTGCCGGGCGGGATCTGGCGCAAGGCCTGCCAGACCCGCTGCTGGAAGGCGGTGCCGCGGATGTCCAGCGGCAGGTCCAGCCCGATGCCGGGTGCCTCGACGAAGCCGACGACGCGGGCGACCAGCGCCTCGAAGGCGGCATCGCCGCCGATCAGCTCGGCGGCCGGGAAGCGGTCCTGGAAGTCGTGCAACAACGTCTCGGGGTCGTCGCCCAGCGCAATGGCGCAGATGCCGCGGCGGCTTTGCGCGACCAGGAGGGCGCCAAGCGCGCATTGCGCCAGCGCAAAGCGGATCTCGGCGCCCGCGCCGCCCTTGCGCCAGGCCGTGGGCGTCATGCCCAGCATCCCGTCCGCGCCTTCATAGAAGCGGCTGTTCGAGCCGAAGCCCGCCTCGTAGATCGCGCCGGTGATGCTGGCGCCCTGGGCCAGCCGGTCGCGCAGCCGGCCGGCGCGATGCGCGGCGGCATAGGCACGCGGCGTCAGCCCGGTCGCGGCCTTGAACTGGCGGTGAAAATGGAACGGGCTCAGCCCCGCGGCATCGGCCAGCGCCTGCAAGCTGGGCGGCGTCTCGGCGCCTTCGATCAGGCGGCAGGCGGCGGCGACCAGCGCGGCATTCGCCTCGGCCGTCGAGGCGCCCCTGGGGTTGCAGCGCCGGCAGGGGCGAAAACCGGCCGCCTCGGCCTCGGCCGGCGAGGCATAGAGGGCGACGTTTCCGGGCTTCGCCCGCCGCGACGGGCACGAGGGGCGACAATAGACGCCGGTTGTGCGTACGGCATAGACGAAGCGGCCGTCCGCCGCCGTGTCGCGCGCCAGCACCTGCTGCCAGCGCGGATCGCTTTCGGTCGGGATCTGGGCGCGGTCCATGGCGGGAACCTTTCTGCTGCATGTCCTTAGCATATCTAGGCATGGCCGGCGACCGGCGCACTCCGCCGCTTGCGCTCAAATCCGGCCGTCAGGGGATGTTCAGCGCCGTGTCCAGCAGGGTGTTGGGCTGGACCAGCGCCTTCAGCGCGACCGGGTCGGTGATGGTGACGCGCATGCCGTCGATATGCACGCCATGCTCGCGCAGCGCCTTGAAGGCGCGCGACAGGCTTTCCGGCGTCATGCCCAAATAAGAGGCCAGCAGCCGCTTTTCCTGCGGCAGCACGAAACCCAGCACCCCCCCGGCCTCTTGCGAGCGCTGCCACAGATAGGCGCCCAGCCTTTCGCGGGCATTGCGCAGCTTGAGGTTCTTGGCATGGCGCACCAGGTTGCGATAGCCTTCGGACAGTTCCTGCACCGTGGCCAGGGCAAAGCCATGGTCGCGGGAAAAGGCTGCGCGCACGTCCACGGCCGGGATCAGCACGATGCGCGAGCGTTGCAGGGTGCGCGCCGACATCAGATAGGGCGCATCGCGCATGCAGGCGGCCAGGATGAAGGTGGCGACCGGCTGGACCACGGCCATGGTGGTGTCGCGGTCCTGCCAGTTGGCGTAAAGTTCGACCGCGCCCTCCAGCACGACATGCAGGAAATTCGCTACCTCGCCCTGCCGGATCAGCTCCAGCTGGGCGGGGAAGACCTGGTCGTAGGCGGCATGGATCAGCGCGTCGAAACACGGGCTGGTCATGTTGCGAAACAGCGGCAGGTTGCGGATGTCGTTGCGGTCCTCTTCGCGCATGGGCTGTCCTGTAGGATTGGTCTGAATCGCGGATAATCTGGCAAAAATCTTGATATTTGTCAATCAATGACGGCATATTTGTCATGAAATGACAGGGCAGATGGCGTGTACTGGATTGAGCATGCTCCAATCCTGACGGCGCATAATCGAAAAGCGGGCGGTTTTCGCGTGGCGTCAGGGCAAAGTTGATCCAGATCAAACATTGCTGCCGGGGCCCGTGCTGGGTGAGCGCCAGAAACAATGCGCGAACGTCCCAATCGGAGCATCCGCCATGCCGGACCCAAGTTCCTTTTCCCCGATGCAGCAGCAAAAGGCGCTGTGGCTCAGCACCACCGCCTTCACGCTGTGCTTTGCCGTCTGGACGATCTTTTCCATCATCGGCATCACCATCAAGGAGGAGCTCGGCCTGACCGAGTTCGAATATGGGGTGCTGATCGCCACGCCCATCCTGACCGGATCGCTGGTCCGGCTGATCCTGGGCGTCTGGACCGAACGCTATGGCGGCCGCCTGGTGTTCTCGTTGCAGATGCTGTTCACCGGCCTTGCCACCTGGGCGCTGACCTGGGCCGACAGCTATGCCGGCTTCCTGCTGGCGGCTTTGGGCGTGGGCATGGCGGGCGGCAGCTTCATCATCGGCGTCGCCTATGTCTCGAAATGGTTCCCGGCCCAGCGCCAGGGCACTGCGCTTGGCATCTTCGGCATGGGCAACGTGGGCGCCGCGGTCACGAAGTTCATCGCGCCCTTCATCCTGGTCGCCTGGGGTTGGCAGGCCGTGGCGCAGATCTGGGCGGTGGGCATCGCGCTGATGGGCGTGGTCTTCCTGCTGGTCGCCCGCGACGATCCCGATTTCGAGGCGCGCCGTGCCCAGGGCATCGCCGGGCCGACACTGGCCGAGCAGTTCGCGCCGCTCAAGAAGCTCCAGGTCTGGCGCTTCGCGCTTTACTATTTCTTCGTCTTCGGCGGCTTCGTCGCCCTGGCGCTGTGGCTGCCGCATTACCTGACGCAGGTCTATGGCGTCGATCTGCGGGTCGCGGGCATGGCGGCGGCGGCCTTCAGCCTGTCGGCCAGCATCTTCCGCGCCTATGGCGGCATCCTGTCCGACCGTTTCGGCGCGCGCACGGTGATGTACTGGACCTTCGGCTTCAGCGCGCTGTTCCTGTTCATGCTGTCCTATCCGCCGACCGATTACACCATCCGCGGCAAGGACGGGCTGATCTCGTTCTCGACCGAGATGGGGCTCTGGCCCTTCGTGGTCACGTTGTTTGCGCTGGGCTTCTTCATGAGCCTGGGCAAGGCCGCCATCTTCAAGCACATCCCGGTCTATTATCCGAACCATGTCGGGGCGGTCGGCGGGCTTGTCGGCATGATCGGCGGCCTGGGCGGCTTTGTGCTGCCCATCGTCTTCGGTGCGGCGCTGGACCTGACCGGGATCTGGACCTCGTGCTTTGCCCTGCTTTTGCTGATCGTCGTCGTCTCGATGGCCTGGATGCACCTGTCGATCCGCGCCATGGAGCGCCGTGCCCAGGGCCGGGCCCTGGACCGGCTGCCGAACTTTCCCGAACTGGCCGAGGTGCATGACCCTGAGCGCACGGTGATGCCGCGCGTGCTGGACGACTGGCGCCCCGAGAACCCGACCTTCTGGGCCGAGCAGGGCCGCAGGATCGCCAGGCGCAACCTGTGGATCTCGATCCCCGCCCTGACGCTGGCCTTCGCGGTCTGGATGGTCTGGTCGGTGGTGGTGGCCAAGCTGCCGCTGATCGGCTTCGGCTTCACCCAGGACCAGCTGTTCTGGCTGGCGGCGCTGCCGGCCCTGTCGGGCGCCACGCTGCGCATCTTCTACAGCTTCATGGTGCCGATCTTCGGCGGGCGGCTGTGGACGACGCTGTCCACCGCCTCGCTGCTGATCCCGGCCATGGGCATCGGCTATGCGGTGCAGGATCCCGCGACGCCTTATGTGATCTTCGTGGCGCTGGCGCTGCTGTGCGGGCTGGGGGGCGCGAACTTCGCCTCGTCCATGGCCAATATCAGCTTCTTCTTCCCGAAATCGGAAAAGGGCAACGCCCTGGGGCTGAACGCGGGCCTGGGCAACCTGGGCGTATCGCTGATGCAGTTCCTGGTGCCCATCGTCATCACCATGGGCGTCTTTGGCGCCATGGGCGGCGCGGCGCAGGAGCTTTCGGACGGCAGCCGGCTGTGGATGCAGAACGCGGGCTTCATCTGGGTGCCCTTCATCATCGCCTCGACCATTGCGGCCTGGCTGGGGATGAACGACATCACCGATGCCCGCGCCAGCTTCCGCGAACAGGCGGTGATCTTTACCCGGCTGCACAACTGGGTGATGTGCCTGCTTTACATCGGCACCTTCGGCAGCTTCATCGGCTATTCTGCCGGCTTCCCGCTGCTCATCAAGCTGGCCTTCCCGGACGTCAACGCGCTGCAATTCGTGTTCCTGGGCCCGCTGGTCGGCGCGCTCAGCCGCGCGGGCACGGGCTGGCTTTCCGACCGGGTCGGCGGCGGGCGCGTGACCTTCTGGGTCTTCGCCGGCATGATCGCCTCGGTCGGGCTGGTGATCGTCTCGCTGCAGGCGCTGTCCTTCTGGGGCTTCTTCGCGGGCTTCATGGCGCTGTTCTTCTTTACCGGGGTCGGCAATTCCTCGACCTTCCAGATGATCCCGGTGATCATGCGCAAGGAAGTCGCCCGGCTTGAGCCGCAGCTGTCCCCCGAGGATCGCCGCCGCCAGTCCGACCGCGAATCCGCCGCGATCATCGCATTCACCAGCGCGATCGGTGCCTATGGCGGCTTCTTCATCCCCAAGGCCTATGGCAGTTCGATCGCCCTGACCGGATCGGCGATCGGCGCGCTCTGGGCCTTCCTGGGCTTCTACGTGCTCTGCCTTGCCGTGACCTGGGTGTTCTACACCCGTCCGGGCGGCCTTCTGCACGACATCGAACGCGGCCGCGCCTCTGCCGGCGCCGCCTCCCCTGCCTGACATAGGAGACAGCCATGAGCCATCTGCTGGACCGCCTGAACTTCCTGAAATCCACCCGCAAGGACGTGTTTTCGGAAGGGCATGGCCAGACCACGACCGAGAACCGCGACTGGGAGGACACCTATCGCTCGCGCTGGCGCCACGACAAGATCGTGCGCTCGACTCATGGGGTGAACTGCACCGGCTCCTGCTCCTGGAAGATCTATGTCAAGTCCGGCATCGTCACCTGGGAAACCCAGCAGACCGACTATCCCCGCACCCGGCCCGACCTGCCCAATCACGAGCCGCGCGGCTGTGCGCGCGGCGCCTCCTACAGCTGGTATCTCTATTCCGCCAACCGGGTGAAGACGCCGCTGATCCGCGGCCGGCTGATGAAGCTCTGGCGCGAAAAGCGCAAGACCATGACGCCGATCCAGGCCTGGAGCGCGATCCAGGCCGACCCCGCGGCGCGCGAAAGCTATACCCGCATCCGCGGCAAGGGCGGTTTCGTGCGCGCGACCTGGGACGAGGCGACCGAGATCGTGGCCGCCGCCAATGCCTATACGGCCCAAAAATATGGCCCCGACCGGGTCTTCGGCTTCTCGCCGATCCCGGCCATGTCGATGGTCTCCTATGCCGCCGGCACGCGCTACCTGTCGCTTCTGGGCGGCACCTGCATGTCCTTTTACGACTGGTATTGCGACCTGCCGCCGGCCAGCCCGCAGACCTGGGGCGAACAGACCGACGTGCCGGAATCGGCCGACTGGTATAACGCGGGCTACCTGCTGCTCTGGGGCTCGAACGTGCCGCAGACCCGCACGCCCGACGCGCATTTCTATACTGAGGCGCGCTATCGCGGCACCAAATCGGCGGTGATCTGCCCCGACTATTCCGAGGCGGCCAAGTTCGGCGACATCTGGCTGAACGCCAAGCAGGGCACCGACGCGGCGCTGGGCATGGCCTTCGGCCATGTCATCCTGCGCGAATTCCACCTGGATCGTCAGGCCGAGTATTTCGAGGATTACTGCCGGCGCTATTCCGACATGCCGATGCTGGTGCGGCTGGAGGAACAGGACGGCCGCCTGATCCCCGGCCGCCAGCTGCGTGCCAGCGATTTCGACGGCGCGCTGGACCAGGCCAACAACCCGGAATGGAAGACGGTCGCCATCGACGACTTGACCGGCCGCATCGTGGTTCCGAACGGTTCGGTCGGTTTCCGCTGGGGCGAGGAGGGGCGCTGGAACCTGGAGCAGAAGGCGGGCGAGGACGAGGTCCGGCTGAAGATGAGCCTGATCCTGGACGAGGATCGCGACGATGTGGTCGGCGTCGACTTCCCCTACTTCGGCGGCGCCGCGACCAATGGCTTCGCCGTCGACGACCGCGGCGCGGTGCTGACCCGCAACGTGCCGGTCAAGCGGCTGACCCTCGCCAATGGCGAGCAGGCGCTGGTCGCCACGGTCTTCGACCTCATCTGCGCCAATTACAGCCTGGACCGCGGTCTGGGCGGCGAGAACGTCGCCCGCGACTATGACGCCGACGTGCCCTTCACCCCCGCCTGGGCCGAGCGCATCACCGGCGTGCGCCGCGACAAGATCATCCAGGTGGCGCGGGAGTTTGCCGCCAATGCCGAAAAGACCAACGGGCGGTCGATGGTCATCATCGGCGCGGCGATGAACCATTGGTTCCACATGGACATGAACTATCGCGCCGTCATCAACATGCTGGTGATGTGCGGCTGCGTCGGCCAGTCGGGCGGCGGCTGGGCGCATTACGTCGGCCAGGAAAAGCTGCGCCCGCAGACCGGCTGGACGGCGCTGGCCTTCGCGCTGGACTGGGCGCGCCCGCCGCGGCACATGAACGCCACCTCGGCCTGGTATGCCCATACCGACCAATGGCGCTACGAGACGGTGAGCGCGCAAGAGATCCTGTCGCCGACCGCGCCGGCGGGCGACTGGAACCGGCTCAGCCTGATCGACTACAACATCCGTGCCGAGCGGATGGGCTGGCTGCCCTCGGCCCCGCAGCTGAAGACCAACCCTCTGGAGGTCGGCCGGGCCGCCAAGGCCGAAGGCATCGCCGCCAAGGATTACGTCGCGCGCGAACTGCAATCCGGCGGCTTGCAGATGTCCTGCGAAGACCCGGATGCGCCCGAGAACTGGCCGCGCAACCTGTTCGTCTGGCGCTCGAACCTGCTCGGCTCCTCGGGCAAGGGGCATGAATATTTCCTCAAGCACCTCCTGGGCACCGATCACGGCGTGCAGGGCAAGGATCTGGGCCAGGAGGGCCGGCAGAAGCCGGTCGAGGCCGCCTGGCACGACCAGGCGCCCGAGGGCAAGCTGGACCTGCTGGTGACGATCGACTTCCGCATGTCCACCACCGCCGTCTATGCCGACATCGTCCTGCCGACCGCCAGTTGGTACGAAAAGGACGACATGAACACCTCGGACATGCATCCGTTCATCCACCCGCTGCAGGCGGCGGTGGACCCGGCCTATGAGTCCAGGACCGACTGGGAGATCTTCAAGTCCATCGCCCGCAAGTTCTCGGAAATCGCGCCCGAGGTGCTGGGGGTCGAGACCGACGTGGTGCAGCTGCCCTTGCAGCATGACAGCGCCGGCGAGATCGCCCAGCCCTTCGTGCAGGACTGGAAACGGGGCGAATGCGAGCTGATCCCCGGCAAGACCGCGCCGGCCTATATCGAGATCGAGCGCGACTATCCCAACCTCTACAAGCGCTTCACCGCGCTGGGTCCGCTGATGGAAAAGCTGGGCAATGGCGGCAAGGGCATTTCCTGGGACACCAAGGACGAGGTGCATCACCTGCAAGCCCTGAACGGCCGCGTGACCGAGGAGGGCGCGACCAAGGGCATGGCGCGGATCGAGACGGCGATCGACGCCGCCGAGGTGGTGCTGATGCTGGCCCCCGAGACCAATGGCGAGGTGGCGGTCAAGGCCTGGGAGGCGCTTGGCAAGGCCACTGGCCGCGACCACAAGCACCTGGCCGAGGTCAAGGAGGACGAGAAGATCCGCTTCCGCGACATTGCCGCCCAGCCGAGGAAGATCATCTCCTCGCCCACCTGGTCGGGCATCGAAAGCGAGGAGGTCTGCTATAACGCCGGCTGGACCAACGTGCATGAGCTGATCCCGTGGCGCACCGTCTCGGGCCGCCAGCAGCTTTACCAGGACCACGAATGGATGCGCGCCTTCGGCGAGGCCCTTGTGACCTGGCGCCCGCCCGTCGACCTGAAGACCGTCGGCGCGGATGCGAGGAAGTCGCTGGCCGCGGGCGAAAAGCACGTGGTGCTGAACTTCATCACCCCGCACCAGAAATGGGGCATCCATTCCACCTATACCGACAACCTGCTGATGCTGACGCTGAACCGCGGCGGCCCGGTGGTGTGGATCTCGGAAATCGACGCCCGGAAGGCCGGGCTGGTCGACAATGACTGGGTCGAGGTCTTCAACAGCAATGGCGTCATCACCGCCCGCGCGGTGGTCAGCCAGCGCATGAAGGAAGGCAGCATGTTCATGTATCACGCCCAGGAAAAGATCGTGAACACGCCCGGCAGCCAGATCACCAACCTGCGCGGCGGCATCCACAACTCGGTGACGCGCATCGTGCCCAAGCCCACCCATATGATCGGCGGCTATGCGCAGCTGGCCTACGGCTTCAACTATTACGGCACCGTGGGCGCCAACCGGGACGAATTCGTCATCGTCCGCAAGATGAACAAGGTCGACTGGCTCGACCAACCCCTGGAAACGGGGCCCGCAACCCAAGCGACGGAGGCAGCGGAATGAAAGTGCGTGCGCAAATCGGCATGGTGCTGAACCTGGACAAGTGTATCGGCTGCCATACCTGCTCGGTGACGTGCAAGAACGTATGGACCTCGCGCGAGGGGGTCGAATACGCTTGGTTCAACAACGTCGAGACCAAGCCCGGCATCGGCTATCCCAAGGATTGGGAAAACCAGAGGCGCTGGAACGGCGGCTGGGTGCGGACCCGCTCGGGCCATCTGCGGCCCAAGCAGGGCGGCAAGTGGCGCATCCTGGCCAATATCTTCGCCAACCCCGACCTGCCCGAGATCGACGATTTCTACGAGCCCTTCGATTTCGACTATGACCATCTGAAATCGGCGCCCGAGATGCAGGCCTTCCCGACCGCAAGGCCGCGATCCAAGATCTCGGGCGAGCGGATGGAAAAGATCGAATGGGGCCCGAACTGGGAGGAGATCCTGGGCGGCGAGTTCGAGAAACGCAGCAAGGACTATAACTTCGAGGGCATCCAGAAGGACATCTACGGCGAATACGAAAACACCTTCATGATGTATCTGCCGCGGCTGTGCGAGCATTGCCTCAACCCGGCCTGCGTTGCCTCCTGCCCCTCGGGCGCGATCTACAAGCGCGAAGAGGACGGGGTGGTGCTGATCGACCAGGACAAGTGCCGGGGCTGGCGGATGTGTGTCTCGGGCTGCCCCTACAAGAAGATCTATTACAACTGGTCCACCGGGAAGTCGGAAAAATGCATCCTGTGCTATCCGCGCCTTGAATCGGGCCAGCCCACGGTCTGCTCGGAAACCTGCGTCGGGCGCATCCGCTACCTGGGCGTGATGCTTTACGATGCCGACAAGATCGCCGAGGCGGCCGCATCGGAAAGCGAGATGGACCTCTACGACGCGCAGCTGGGCGTCTTCTTGGACCCCAACGATCCCGAGGTGATCGCCGCCGCCCGCGCCGAGGGCGTGCCCGAGGACTGGATCAAAGGCGCGCAGAAATCGCCGATCTGGAAGATGGCGATGGAATGGAAGATCGCCTTCCCGTTGCACCCGGAATACCGCACCCTGCCGATGGTCTGGTATGTGCCGCCGCTGTCGCCGATCCAGAACGCCGCCGAGGCGGGCAAGATCGCGGCCCAGGACGACATGCCCGACGTGCGCAGCCTGCGCATCCCGCTGCGCTATCTGGCCAACATGCTGACCGCCGGGGACGAGGCGCCGGTGGCCGCCGCGCTGGAGCGGATGCTGGCCATGCGCAGCTACATGCGTTCCAAGACGCTGGACGGGGTGGTGAACCTGGGCGTCGCCAAGCGCGTCGGCCTGACGCCGCAGCAGATCGACGAGATGTATCAGCTGCTGGCCATCGCCAATTACGAGGACCGTTTCGTCATCCCGACCACGCATCGCGAGATCGTCGAGGACGCCTATGACCTGCGCGGCGGCTGCGGCTTTACCGACGGGCACGGCTGTTCATCGGGCGACACGCCGTCGCTCTTTGGCGGCAAGAAATTCCGCAGCCCGCAGGAGTTCATCGCATGAAAAGCTTCCGAGCCCTTTCCGCGCTGCTGTCCTATCCCAGCGAGGAGCTGATCGCCGCGCTGCCCGAAATCGACGCGGTGCTGCAAGCCGAGGGGCTGCTTGGCCCCAAGCGCATGGAGGAAATCCGCCGCCTGCTGCAGGAATTGCGCCAGGGCGACCTCTACGACCTTCAGGAACGCTATGTGCTGCTGTTCGACCGTTCGCGCAGCCTGTCGCTGAACCTGTTCGAGCATGTGCATGGCGAAAGCCGCGACCGCGGCGGCGCCATGGTCGATCTTCTGGAAACCTATCGCGCCGGCGGCTTCGACCTGGTCGGGTCGGAACTGCCCGACCACCTGCCGGTGCTGCTGGAATACCTGTCCACCCGGCCCCTGGCCGAGGCCGAGGCGCTTCTGGCCGATGCCTCGCACATCCTGGTCGCGCTGGCCGAGCGGCTGACGCGGCGCGAGACGGCCTATGCCGGCGTGCTCAGCGCGCTGGTGGCGCTGGTGGTGACCGAGCCGGCCGAGCTGCCCGAGGAACTGGCCGCCGTCCCCGACGACGACCCCGAGGATCTGGCCGCGCTCGATGCCGTCTGGGAAGAGGCGCAGGTCACGTTCGGCCCCGACCCCAATGCCGGCTGCCCGGTCAGCCGCGACATCCTTGCCCGCATGGACGCCCCGCGCGTCGCGAACCCGGCGCAATGAGGAGGCGCAGATGAACAATTTCCTTTTCGGGATCTATCCCTATATCGCCATCACCGTGATGCTCCTGGGCTCGATCATCCGCTATGACCAGGATCCGTTCAGCTGGAAATCCAAGTCCAGCCAGATCCTGCGGCGGCGGCAATTCGTCATCGGCTCGGTACTGTTCCATGTCGGCGTGCTGGTAATCTTCTTCGGCCATCTGGTCGGGCTGCTGACCCCCATCGCCGTCTTCGACGCGCTGGGCATCAGCCATGGTGCCAAGCAGGTGCTGGCGATGACCGCGGGCGGCATCGCCGGGGTGATGGCGCTGGTCGGGGGCGGCATGCTGCTGCATCGCCGTCTGACCGACCCGCGGGTGCGCGCCCATACCACGCTGGCCGATACCGGCATCCTGGCGCTGCTGGTCGCGCAGCTGGTGCTGGGGCTGATGACCATCCTGGTTTCCATGCAGCACCTTGACGGGCACGAGATGACGCGGCTGATGTCCTGGGCGCAGGGCATCGTCTATTTCCGTGCGGGTGCGGCCGATCACCTGGTCGGCGTGCATTGGCTTTTCAAGCTGCATATCCTGCTGGGGCTGACCATCTTCCTGCTGTTCCCCTTCACGCGGTTGGTCCACATGATCTCGGCCCCGGTGCGCTATCTGTGGCGGCCGGGCTACCAGATCGTGCGGACCAAGCGTCAACCGGCCAAGCGCCATCCGGCGGAGTAGGGGTGATGGAGATGAAACCGCTCTTGCCGCCGGTCGTCGTGAACGGCGTGACGCTCGATCCCGGCCGCATCGCGGCCGAGGCGCAGAACCACCCCGCGCCCAAGGGCAAGCCCGGCCATGCCTGGCGCGCTGCCGCCCGCGCGCTGGCGGTGCGCGAGCTTCTGCTGCAGGAAGCTCGCGTCCAGGGCATCGCGGCGGAACCCGCCGAGCTTGCCCCCGGCCAATGGGAGACCGAGGACGAGGCCGCGATCCGTGCCCTGCTGGACCAGGCGGTCGAGCCCGCGCCCGCCGACGAGGCGGCGCTGGCCGCGCATTATGCCGCCCATCCCGAACAGTTCCGCGCGCCCTCGCTCTATGAGGCGGCGCATATCCTGTTTGCGGCCGCCCCCGACGATGCCGAGGCCCGTGCCCAGGCGCGGGAGCGGGCCGAGGCGGTGCTGGCCGAGCTGCGCGCCCAGCCGCGACGCTTTGCCGAACTGGCCGCCGAGCTTAGCGCCTGTTCGTCGAAAAGCGCCGGCGGGGTGCTGGGGCAACTGACCTCGGGCGATACCGTGCCCGAGTTCGAGGCCGTGCTGGCCACGATGGAGGAGGGGGGGCTGGCCCTGGCCGAGACCCGCTATGGCCTGCATGTCATCCGTCTGGATGCGCGCGCGCGCGGCGCCGTGCTGCCGCTGGAGGCGGTGTTGCCGCAATTGCGCCAGGCCCATGACAAGGCGGCCTGGCTGCGCGCCAGCCGCGACTATCTTGACAGGCTGATCGCCGGGGCGGACATCTCCGGCATCTCCTTCGACCGGGAAAGGCGCGCGTGATGCAGCTTGCCTATGTCAGCCTGCCGGGCCGCGGCGCGAGCGACCGCTTCCTGGCCGCCTTTGCCCAGGCGGCGCAGGCGGCGGGGCTACGGCTGGCGGGCACGGTGCAGACCAATCCCCAGCGCGAGGGCCGCGTCAAATGCGACATGGACCTGCGCGTGCTGCCCGACGGCCCGGTGCTGCGCATCAGCGAGGACCGCGGCAATGGCGCACGTGGCTGCCGGCTGGACGCGGGCGTGCTGGAGGCGGCGGTGCTGGGCGTCACGGCGGCGCTGCCCGGTGCCGACCTGCTGCTGGTCAACAAGTTCGGCAAGCAGGAAGCCGAGGGCCGCGGCTTTGCGCCCCTGATCGCCGAGGCGCTGTCGCGCGGCATCCCGGTGCTGGCCGGGGTGAACGGGCTGAACCTGCCGGCGTTCCAGGCCTTTGCCGATGGGCTTGCCACGCCGCTTCCCGGTGAGCAGGCGCAGGTCATGGGCTGGTGCCAGCGGATTTGCGGGCTGCAACCCGCCTAAGCCGAAAAGCTCCGCAACGAAAAAGGCCCGGTCGCGCTGACCGGGCCTTTTTGCATGGCGCGCTTCAGGCTGGGCGCCTTGCCCCCGAGACCGGCTTTTTCGCCACCCGCGGCCGCGCCAGCACCGGCAGGTAGAGCAGGGCGAAGCCGCCGAAGGCCAGAACCCACAGCGTGCCCGACAGATGCAGTAGCCAGACCTGGGCCGGCAGCAGCCCGGCCAGCAGCCGCAGCGCGACCGAGGCGGTCAGCGCCAGGTAAAGCGCCGTGGTGCCGCGCCCGGCATGCAGCGCGCGGCCGCTATGGCCCAGGCTCGCACGGCTCATTACCGCAAGCGTCATCAGCCCGATGGCGCCGGCCAGCCAGACATGCCGCGCCGGCGCCGCGGCCATCAGGCCGAAGCCCGCCACCGCCTCGGCCCAGAAGCCGAGCGCCAGGAAGCCATAGGCCAGGTGCAGCACCCAAAGCAGCGGCTCGGCCCCGGTCTGCGCGCCCTGCCAGCGCGCCAGCCGCCACAGATGCGCCGCACCGCAGGCCAGCATCAGCCAGGGCATGGCCCGGCCGTCGGGCAGGGCGACGAAGCCCGCCAGCGTGACCACCGTCAGGCCCAGCACCAGCCCGTCGCCGCGGCCGAAGGGCGCCGGCAGGCGCTGCACCCCCCGCGCCGCCAGCCAGTTGCGGGTAAAGCTGGGGATGATGCGCCCGCCGATCAGCGCGACCAGCACCAGGCCCGCGGCCAGGCCCAGCCGCATGCCCATGCCCTCGAAGGCCGCGTCTCCGCGAGCGGCCTCGATGTGAAACAGCGCGTTGCCGGCGGTGAACAGCCCGAGCAGCGCCAGCACCGGCAGGTTGCGCCAGTTCCGGCCATGCAGGATCTCGCGCGCCAGGAAGGCCAGCAGCATCACCCCGCAGGCCAGGTCGGCCAGCAGGACCACGCGCCAATCGAGCAGCGCCGAAGCCCCGACCGCGGCCCGGCCCAGCAGCCACAGCCCGACCAGCCCGGCCAAGGGCGCGCCCATCACCGGCAGCCGCCCGGTCCAGTTCGGTACCGCGGTCAGCAGGAAGCCGGCGATGACCCCGCCGAGATAGCCGTAAAGGAACTCATGGGCGTGCCAGCTGAACGGGTCGAAGGCCAGGGGCAGGATCTCGGCCCCGCCGAGCATGGCGACCCAGATCGCCATGGCCAGCGCCGCCCAAAGCGCCGAGAGCAGGAAGAAGGCCCGGAAGCCGTGGCTCAGCAGTACCGGGCCGTGGTAGTTGCGCATGCGTTCCGAGGTGGACATCGCGCGTCTCCGTCAGACAGGGATCAGGGGCAGGGGGCGGCGCCGGGGCGCGCCTCCAGGAAGCCTTGGGCAAAGATGGCGCCGGGCTGGATGCGGCGCAAGCCGGCCAGTGCGTCCTGCGCCGAAAGCCCGCTTTCCAGCAGCCGCGCGTAAAGCCGGGTCACGGCCGCGAAATCGCCCGGCTGCGGCGACAACCGCAGCGCGGCGACCCCGGCCTCGCGCAGGGCATCGACCTGTCCCGCGACGCTCATATGCGCATAGCTCAGCGTCTGGACGCCGTTCACGGTCAGGAAGGGCTGGCCCTCCAGCGTCTCGACCGTGCGGCCGTCGGGATCCTCGGCGCAGACGAACTGGCAGCTGTCCTTGGCGCGGTCGTGCAGCCGGGCGTGATAGCAGCGCCCCGAGATCGCGAGCGGCGCTCGGCCATGGCCCCAGACCTCGACCGCGACGCCGGCCTGCCGGCCGGCCTGCGCCAGCTGCGCGACCGAGTCCAGCGGCAGTTCGGGCGGCAGGCAGATGCGCTGCGCGCCCTTGCCGGCCAGCCATTCCAGCGTGCCCTCGTTATAGACGTTGACGGTCGGGCCGACCCAGAAGGGCGCGCCCTCGGGCAGGTGCTTGAGCGCGCTGAGGTCGGCGATCTCGACCGGCAGGCCCGAGGCGAACAGCTCCTCGGTCTGCCGCCTTTCGCGTTTCAGCGTGATCAGCGTCAGCGTGGACAGCGCCACCTCCTTGCCGGCGGCTTGCAGAACCTCGACGGCGGCGGGGATCTCGTGCTGCCAGAAGGGCAGGCGCTTCGAGCAGACCCATTCGCCGATCACCACCCGCTGAACGGGGGTATCGGCCAGCGTCCGGTAAAAGGCGCGGACCTGCTCCGCGCTCCAGAAAAAGGCGATGGCGCCGACGGTCAGGTCCATGGTCATCTCCAGGTCTTGGCATAGGCGCCGGTGGTGGCGGCCTGACCCTCGGTCAGCCGCGCAAGCAGTCCCTCGGGCATGGGCGCACCCTGTTCGGCGGCCTCGACGGCGGCACGGAAGGCGCGCACCACCTGCGCGACATAGGCGCGGGATCGCTGCCGCCCCTCGATCTTCAGGGCGCTGACCCCGGCCTTTTGCAGCGCCGGAATCAGCCGGGTCGCGTCCAGGCTGACCGGATCCTCGAAGATATGGCCGGTCTGGCTGTCCCCCTTGCCGTCGGGCGAGGTGAAGCAGCCCTTGCACAGCGTCGGATAGGGCACCGGCATGCCCTTGGGCGTGCGGTGGATCAGGAAATCACCCAGCCGCGCCTCGTGATTGCCGCCAACATCGGCATAGGCGACGTGGCTTGCGGGCGAGCAGACGCCGTTCATGTTCGGCGAAAGCCCCGTGGCATAGGAGGACAGCGAACAGCGCCCCTCGGCCATGACGCAAAGCCCGCCAAAGACGAAGACCTCGGTTTCCACCTCGATCTCGCGGTTGATGGCGGTGATTTCCTCGACCGACAGCACGCGGGGCAGCACGACCCGGCGGATGCCGAAGGTTTCGGCATAGAAGTTGATCGCGTCGGGATTGGCGGCGGCGGCCTGCACCGACAGGTGCAGCCGCAGGCCGGGATGGGCCTCGGCGGCATGCGCGATCAGGCCCAGGTCGGCCAGGATCACCGCATCGGCGCCCAGCCGGGCGGCATCGGCCACGGCGCGGTGCCACAGCGCCTGGTCGCCAGCGCGCGGAAAGGTATTGATCGCCACCAGAACCTTGGCGTCGCGGGCATGGGCATAGGCCACGCCCTCGGCCAGTTCCTCGCGGCTGAAATTCAGGCCGGGAAAGTTGCGGGCATTGGTTTCGTCGGCAAAGCCGCAATAGACCGTATGCGCGCCCGCATCGACCGCGGCGCGCAGCGCCGCCGGGGTTCCGGCCGGGCAGACCAGTTCCATCATGGCATCACCTCTTGTCGGGACAGGACCAGCCCGCTTCTGCGCGCGACCAGCGCCGAGCCGCGGCGCAGCCAGCGCCCCAGCGGCCGGCCGGTCAGCGCCGCCAGTTCCTCGGTCAGGTCCAGTTCGGCATCGTCCAGCGCATTGCGCAGCGCCAGTACCGCCGAGGTATCGCCGCCGATCTGCAACTCGCCGGAAAAGAACAGCGCATCGCCGTCCTCGGCGCCGTGCAGCATGGCGAGGAAGGCCGCCAGCCCGCCCCGGATCGCGGCGTCATGCTCGGGCGGGGGGGCGTGGCGCGGATGCGCGGTCAGCCGCCGCGCCTGGGGCTGCATCAACAGCAGGAACGGCGCGTCGCTGACATCGAGCAGGAAGCGCGCCTGGGCATAGGGGCCGAGGCGCGACAGGATCGCGGGCTCGCGCGCGGCGATGCGGCGCAGGAAAGCCGTCAGCGCCAGGCCAAGGGCCGGGCGGGCAAGCGGCGGGGGCGGAAGCCGCATCAGCAGCGGCGGCAGGGTGGGGCGCTGGGTCATGATCCCGGTCTAGGCCGCCCAATCGGCGCTGTGATTGATATTCGTCAAATCAGCCGCGGAAATTCCCGCCTAGCCTTTCCGCCATGATCCGCCCGCCTTGCCGCGGGCCTGCCGGAGCCATTGATGCGCAGCCTTCCTTCCTTTCCCGACCTGCGGGCCTTTCTCTCCTGGCTGGAGGCGCGGGGCGAGTTCGCCCGCATCGCCGAGCCCGTCTCGCTGCGCCACGAGATGACCGCGGTCGAACTGGCCTGCCTGCGCCGCGGCGGCCCGGCCCTGCGCTTCGACCGGCCTGAAGGGGCGCGCATCCCGGTGATCGCCAATCTTTTCGGCACCAGGGCACGGGTCGCGGCCGGGTTGGGCCTGCAGCCGGACGAGGTCGCGGGCTTTGGCGAATTCCTGGCCGCGCTGCGCAGCCCGGCGCCGGTCGAGGGCATGCGCGACGCCATGTCGCGCTGGCCGATGCTGCGCGCGGCGCTGGCGACGCGGCCCAAGCTTTTGCGCCACGGCCCGGCGCAAGAGGCCGAACTGCCCGGCCTCGATTCGCTGCCGGTGCAGACGCCCTGGCCCGAGGATGGCGGGCCGCTGATCACCTGGCCGGTGGTGCTGACCCGGCCGCGGGACAGCCGGGCCGAGGATCTGACCCGCTACAATCTGGGCGTCTATCGCGCGCAGGTTCTGGGCCCCGACCGGCTGATCCTGCGCTGGCTGGCGCATCGCGGCGGGGCGGCGCATCACCGCAGCTGGGCGCAGGCGGGCGAGCCGATGCCGGTCGCCATCGCGCTGGGGGCCGATCCGGCGCTGCTGCTGGCCGCCGCGCTGCCGCTGCCCGAAACCGTGTCCGAACTGGGGTTCTCCGGCGTGCTGCGCGGTGCGCGCAGCGAACTGGTCGCGGCGCAGACCGTGCCGCTGATGGTGCCCGCCCGCGCCGAGGTGATCGTCGAGGGCTGGGTGCATCCCGGCGAGACCGCGCCCGAAGGCCCCTTCGGCGACCATACCGGCTATTACAACGCCGTCGAGCCCTTTCCCGTCATGCGCGTCAGCCGCATCACCTGCCGGGGCGATCCGCTTTACCTGTCCACCGTCACCGGCCGGCCGCCCGACGAGCCCTCGGTCATCGGCGAGGTGTTCAACGACCTGGCGCTGCCGGTGATCCGCGCCCAGATCCCCGAGATCACCGACCTGTGGCTGCCGCCCGCCGCCTGTTCCTATCGCATGGCGGTGGTGGCGATCGACAAGCGCTATCCCGGCCAGGCGCGGCGGGTGATGATGGCGCTGTGGGGGATGCTGCCGCAATTCAGCTATACCAAGCTGGTCGTCGTGGTGGACAGCGACATCGACGTGCGCAGCTGGGACGACATCGCCTGGGCGATCTCGACCCGGATGGACCCCGGCCGCGACGTGATGCTGCTGGACCGCACGCCGATGGATTACCTGGATTTCGCCTCGCCCGTCGAGGGGCTGGCGGGCAAGCTGGGGCTGGACGCCACCACCAAGATCGGCGCCGAGACCAGCCGCGAATGGGGCCGGGTCATGCAGCTTGACCCGGCGCATGAGGCACGGGCCGAGGCGCTTCTGGCCGCGGTGCTGCCATGAGGGTGGTGCTGGGCGTGTCCGGCGCCTCGGGCGCGGCGCTGGCGCTGGATTGCGCCCGCGCGCTGGCCCGGCTCGGGACGGAAATCGACCTGGTCGTCTCGGCCATGGCGCGGCGCACCCTGGCCGAGGAGGTCGGACCCGATGCGCTGTCCGCCTTGCAGGCGCTGGCAACGCGCGTTCACGCGCAGCGCGACCTGGGCGCGGCCATCGCCTCGGGCTCCTGCCCGGTCGCGGGCATGATCGTGGCGCCCTGTTCGATGCGCAGCCTTGCGGCCATCGCGCATGGTTTCGACGACGGGCTGCTGACCCGCGCCGCCTCGGTGCAGCTCAAGGAGCGCCGGCCTCTGGTGCTGCTGGCGCGCGAGGCGCCGCTGACGCTGGCGCATCTGGAAAACATGCAGGCCGCGACCCGGATGGGCGCGGTGATCCTGCCGCCGGTGCCGGCCTTTTACCTGCGCCCGCAAAGCCTGGCCGAGGTCACCGCCCAGATCGCCGCCCGCGCGGTCGATCTGCTGCGCCTCGGCCCGCCGCTGGCCCAAGCCTGGGCCGCCTCTCGACCCGCACCCCATGGAGGAGACCATCATGACTGACATCACCCTTGCGCCCGACAGTATCGTCGGCGACATCGCCGCCCGGCTGCCCGGTGCCGCCGAGGTGTTCCGCCGCGCCGGCATCAGCTTTTGCTGCGGCGCCGATTCGGGCCTGGCCGAAGCCGCTGAAAAGGCCGGCGTCGCCTTGCCGGCGCTGACCGCCGAATTGCAGGCGCTGATCGACAATGCCGGCCGCGACGCCCCGGCCGAAACCCCGGCGCTGATCGACCATATCCTCAGCCGCTATCACGACACCCATCGCGAGGAACTGGGCTGGCTGATCGGGCTGGCCGACCGGGTCGAGATGGTGCATGGCGACCATGACGAGGCGCCCCTGGGCCTGACCGAGGCGCTGATCGCGCTGCGCGACGACCTGGAATCGCACATGGCCAAGGAGGAGACGGTGCTGTTCCCGGCCATCCTGCAGGGCGGCGGCGCCATGCTGGCCGGGCCCATCCGCATCATGCGGGCCGAGCATCAGGATACCGCGGAACTGCTGCGCCGGATCGAGCATGTGACCCATGGCCTGACCCTGCCGGTCGGCGCCTGCGGTTCGTGGACGGCGCTTTACACCGGCCTGCGCAAGCTTTGCGACGACGTGGTCGCCCATATCCACCTGGAGGAGGAAGTGTTGTTCCCGCGCGTTCTCGCCTCGTGACCGGCTGCGGGGCTTCCGGCCGGCCGGATGCCCCGCTTGCGCGCTCAGCCGCCGCCGGCGTTGCGGGCCGGGACGTCGAAGCGGGCGCGTTTCAGGATCCTGCCCTCGGCGTCGACGGTCAGGCGCAGCGCCTGGTGCTGGAAAAAGAAGGTCAGGCGATGGCGCCCGGCATCCTCGCCCTCTCCGGTCTCGCAGCGGGTGGTGATGCGATTTTCCCGCATCAGTTCAGGCACCCGGCCGGGCTCGATCCCGAAGGCCGCGGCCAGTTCCTGCGCTTCGACGATGAAACCCTGTTCGGTCAAGTCGATCTTGCTCATGCCGTTTCCCTTCGCGGTGACGCCATGCCCGGCATATGGGGATGCGCCCGGCGTTTGGCCATGGCGGGACCGGGATTGGAAGCGACTTTCATCAAGAAAGGCGCGGGCGAGTGTATCGCGCCGCGCCCGGTCCCTCTCCCGGCGGTCGGTGCCGTCCCGGTCAGTTGACCTGGGCCAGTTCGGCATCCATGCGCTCGCGCGCCTTCTTGGGCATCTTGGCGGTCTTGGCGGCGTCGAGATTCTCGGGCGCGTCGCCGACCTGCACCAGCCCGACCATGCCCATGCCGAAATGCGGCGTGCATTTCACGCCATAAAGCCCCGGTTCGGTCACGGTCAGCGTGTAGGATTCGTTGATCTTGCTTTTGAAGGATTCGACGCCTTCCGGCAGGATTTCCTTGATCGCTTCGACATTGTGGCTCTTGTCGGTGGGGACGAAGTTGATGACGTCGCCCGGTTCGGCGCGCACGAAGGCCGGTTCAAAGACCATGGCGCCCGATTCGCCCTTGTTGAGCATATGCACCTCGTGGGTTGCCGCGAAACCGGGCGCGGCAAGGGCCAGAAGCGCGGCGGCGGCAGCGGCGAGGGAATGGTGGAACATCGTGTTCTCCTTGGTGGTCCGGGCGGACAAGCCCGCCCGTCGTGCCTGGTTTAGGTCCGGTACAGGGCATTCGGCTTGAGAAAAGTCAAAGTAAGAGAGAAAAGCTCGGACTTCCGGCATGACAGAATGTCGCAGGCGGTCCACCCGGTCCGCGGAATTGCTTCCCGGGAGCATTTTGCGGCTTCCAGGTTTGACCGAAATCAAAGCACGCGGCGGACAAAGGCATAATGAGAGGGGCATGTGCCACAGTGCAGCTCATAATCCGGCCCGGGCCTTGCTGTCTTTCGCGGCGATTCTCCTCCTTCTGTTGGCGGGATGGGCCGGCACGGGCGCTGCCATGCCCGGCCACCTGGCCGCGGCGCTGGCGGGCCCGCTGCAACAGACGGTGATCTGCGCCGAGGGCCATGCCCGCACCGTCTGGTTGGATGCCGATGGCAACGAACATCCCGCGCCGCAGGATTGCCGCGACTGCCCCGTCTGCCATTCGCCGCTGCTCGTCTCGGGGTCCGAGCCCGTCCTGCCGGGCAGGCCGGTGCGGTGGACGCGTCCCGCGGTGACGGCGGACGCGGCGCAGGTGCGCGGCGCGATCCGCCCGCTGCTGGTCCTGACGCGCGGCCCCCCGTCTTTCTCCTCTGTCTGGACCCATGCGGTCCCGTCGCCCGCGGGCGACAGCCTCTGGTCTGATGCGGGCGATCCGCGCCAGCCGAAGCGCCGGGCCCAGGCAATTGCCATGGATGCCCGAGCATGAAGATCCTCCGCCTTGCCCTGACGATCGCATCGCTGTTGCTGCCGACCCTGCCGGCAGCCGCCGAAAGCGTGCTGGCACAGCTGCTGCCGGAGCAGAACGCGGCCGAACTGGTGCCCGGCGCCGACGGGTTCGGGCCGATCCGCGCCGATCTGGCCGTGGCGCCGGTGCTGAAGGGCGGCGAGACCATTGCCCATGCCTTCGTCACCTCGGATTTCGTCGGCACCACCGGTTATTCCGGCAAGCCCATCCATACGCTCGTGGCGCTGGACAAGGATGCGAAGGTTGCCGGCGTCCGGCTGGTCAAGCATTCCGAACCCATCGTGCTGATCGGCATCCCCGAAGCCAAGGTCAAGGCGCTGGTCGAGGGCTACAGGGGCCTCGACCTGGTGGCCGAGGCGCAATCGGGCGGCACCGGGCATGAGGTCGAGATCATCTCGGGCGCCACGGTCACGGTGATGGTGATCGACGATTCCATCACGCGCTCGGGGCTGAGGGTCGCCCGCGCGCTCGGCCTGGGCGGGCTGGCGACCGAGGCCGCCGCCAGCGGGCCGAAATTCGAGATCGACCCCGAGGCCGCCCTTCCCGCCGACTGGCACGAGATGGAGGGCGACGGCACCCTGCGCCGGCTGACCCTGGACGCGGGACAGGTGAACGCGGCCTTTGCCGGCAATGCCGATCCCCGCGCCGGCCGGCGCGCCCTGTCCGAGCCCCCCGAGACCACCTTCATCGAGATGCAGGCCGGGCTGGTCTCGGTCCCCGCCATCGGCAAGGCGCTGCTGGGCGATGCGCAGGCGGCGAACCTGCAGGCCTGGCTCGCGCCCGGCGACCAGGCAGTGGCGGTGATGGGCCGCGGGCTCTACAGCTTCAAGGGCTCGGGCTATGTGCGCGGCGGCATCTTCGACCGCATCGTGCTGATCCAGGACGACATCTCGGTCCGCTTCCGCGACCGCGACCACCGGCGGGTGAATGCCATCGCTGCCGAAGGCGCGCCGGATTTCACCGAGATGGACCTGTTCAAGATCCCCGCCGCCTCGGGCTTCGACCCGACGAAACCCTTCCGCATCCAACTTCTGGTGCAGCGCGAGGTGGGGCCGATCGAGAAGGTCTTCCACACCTTCGACCTGGGCTATCAACTGCCGCAGAAATACCTGCGCAGCGTCGCCGCGCCGGCGCCCGAGGCGGCAGCGCCCGCGGCCCAGCACGACGAGAGCCAGGCCCAGGCGCAGCTGTGGAAGCGCATCTGGCTGGATTCCAAGGCCAAGATCGCCGGGCTCGGCGTCATGCTGCTGGTGCTGACCGGGGCCTTCTTCTTCCAGAGCTTCGCCACCCGCAACGAGCGCGCCTTCTATGTCTTCCGCATGGGCTTCCTGACCGTGACGCTGGTCTTCCTGGGCTGGTATGCCAATGCGCAGCTGTCGGTGGTGAACCTGATGGCGCTGTTCGGCAGCCTGGTGAACGGTTTCAGCTGGCAGGCCTTCCTGCTGGACCCGCTGACCTTCATCCTGTGGTTTGCGGTCGCCGCGGCGCTGCTGTTCTGGGGCCGCGGGGCCTATTGCGGCTGGCTTTGCCCCTTTGGCGCGCTGCAAGAGCTGACGAACCAGGTCGCCCGCAAGCTGCGCATCCCGCAATGGACGCTGCCCTGGGGCCTGCACGAGCGGCTCTGGCCGGTCAAGTACATGATCTTCCTTGGGCTTTTCGGCGTGTCGCTGATGAGCGTGGAACGGGCCGAGCATCTGGCCGAGGTCGAGCCCTTCAAGACCGCGATCATCCTGAACTTCGTCCGCGCCTGGCCCTTCGTGGCCTATGCGGCGGCGCTGCTGATCGCCGGGCTCTTCGTCGAACGCTTCTATTGCCGCTATCTGTGCCCCCTGGGCGCGGCGCTGGCGATCCCGGCGCGGATCCGCATGTTCGACTGGCTCAAGCGCTATCGCGAATGCGGCAATCCCTGCCAGATCTGCGCCCAGCAATGCCCGGTGCAGTCCATCCACCCGACGGGCGAGATCAATCCCAACGAATGCATCAACTGCATGCATTGCCAGGTGCTTTACCAGTCCAAGACCACCTGCCCGGTGGTGATCCGCAAGTTGAAGCGGCGCGAGGCCGTGGCCGCCGGCAGCGTGCCCAAGCTGGGCCAGCCCCCGGCCGGGCACCCCAACGCCGCCCGCAAGATCGAAGCTTGAACACGAAAAGGAGTTCGACCATGGAAACCAAACAGCAAAACGGCCTGAGCCGCCGCGCGCTTCTGGGCGCGACGGCCGGCGGCGCGGCCATGGCCGGCGCGTTCGGGGGGCGGCTGGCGCTGGGGCCGGCCGTGATCGGCGCGGGCGCCGCGGGCCTCGCCACCGCCGCGGGCAGCGGTGCGGCGCTGGCCGCCAGCGGTGCCGGTGCCGTTGCGCCCGGACAGCTGGACGATTATTACGGCTTCTGGTCCTCGGGCCAGACCGGTGAGCTGCGCATCCTGGGCATCCCCTCGATGCGCGAACTGATGCGCGTGCCGGTCTTCAACCGCTGCTCGGCCACCGGCTGGGGCATCACCAACGAATCGATCCTCATCCACGAACGCAGCATGACCGAGCGGACCAGGAAGCACCTTGCCGCCAACGGCAAGCGCATCCACGACAACGGCGACCTGCACCATGTCCACATGTCCTTTACCGAGGGCAAGTATGACGGCCGCTTCCTGTTCATGAACGACAAGGCCAATACCCGCGTGGCGCGGGTGCGCTGCGACGTGATGAAATGCGACGCCATCCTGGAGGTGCCGAACGCCAAGGCCATCCACGGCCTGCGCCCGCAGAAATGGCCGCGCAGCAACTATGTGTTCTGCAACGGCGAGGACGAGGCGCCGCTGATCAACGACGGCACCACGATGGACGACATCTCGACCTATGTGAACGTCTTCACCGCTGTCGATGCCGACAAGTGGGAAGTCGCCTGGCAGGTGCTGGTCTCGGGCAACCTCGACAATTGCGATGCCGATTACGAGGGCAAATATGCCTTCTCGACCTCCTACAACTCGGAAATGGGCATGACGCTGGCCGAGATGAGCGAGGCCGAGATGGACCATGTCGTCGTCTTCAACATCGTCGAGATCGAAAAGGCCATCGAGGCCGGCCAATACGAGGAAATCAACGGCTGCAAGGTGCTGGACGGCCGCAAGGAGGCGGGCAGCCTGTTCACCCGCTACATCCCCATCGCCAACAACCCGCATGGCTGCAACATGGCGCCGGACAAGAAGCACCTGGTCGTCGCCGGCAAGCTGTCGCCCACGGTGACGGTGCTGGACGTGACCAAGTTCGACGCGATTTTCTATGAGGATGCCGACCTGCGCAGCGCCGTGGTGGCCGAGCCGGAACTGGGGCTGGGCCCGCTGCACACCGCCTTTGACGGGCGCGGCAACGCCTATACCTCGCTTTTCATCGACAGCCAGGTGGTCAAGTGGAACATCGAGGAGGCGATCCGCGCCTATGCCGGCGAGGACATCGACCCGATCAAGCAAAAGCTGGACGTGCATTACCAGCCCGGCCATCTCAAGACCACGATGGGCGAGACGCTGGACGCGCGCAACGACTGGCTGGTCGTGCTGTGCAAGTTCTCGAAGGACCGCTTCCTGAACGTCGGGCCGCTGAAGCCGGAAAACGACCAGCTGATCGACATTTCGGGCGACCAGATGGTGCTGGTCCATGACGGCCCCACCTTTGCCGAGCCGCATGATGCGATCGGCGTCGATTCGGCGATCCTGTCGGGCGTCATCAAGTCGGTCTGGGACCGCAACGACCCGATGTGGGCCGAGACCCGCAAGCAGGCCGAGGCGGACGGCGTCAATATCGACGAATGGACCGACACGATCATCCGCGACGGCAACAAGGTGCGGGTCTACATGTCCAGCGTTGCGCCCAGCTTCTCGATCGAGAGCTTCAGCGTGACGGAAGGGGACGAGGTCACCATCGTCGTGACCAACCTCGACGAGGTGGACGACCTGACCCACGGCTTCACCATGGGCAACCACGGCGTCGCGATGGAGATCGGGCCGCAGATGACCTCTTCCGTGACCTTCGTCGCGGCCAATCCGGGGGTCTACTGGTATTATTGCCAGTGGTTCTGCCATGCGCTGCACATGGAGATGCGCGGCCGCATGATGGTCGAGCCGAAGGCGGCCTGACCCGATGCGCCGGCTGTCCCTGATCCTTGCCCTGCTGCTTGCCTCGCCCGCTCTCGCGGCCGAGCATGGGGTGGCGCCTGGCCGGGGCAGCCTGGCGCAGGCCATCGCCGGGGCCGAGCCCGGCGATGTGCTGGAACTGGCGGACGGGGTCCATGCGGGCCCCGTCATCATCGACCGGCCGCTGACCATCATCGGCAGCCGCGCGGCGGTCATCGACGGCGGCGGGCGCGGCACGGTTGTCACCATCGCCGCGCCCGATGTCACGCTGAAGGGCTTTTCCGTCACCGGCTCGGGCATGGTGAACAAGGATCTGGATGCCGGGGTCAAGATCGCCAAGGGCGCCGACCGGGCGCAGGTTCTGGACCTGCGGCTGACCGAGAACATGCACGGCATCGACGTGCATGGCGGCCGCGATGCCCGCATCGTCGGCAACGAGATCATCGGCACCCGCGACCCGCGCATGAACGAGCGCGGCAACGGCATCTATGTCTGGAACAGTCCCGGCGCGCTGGTCCGGGGCAATTCCGTGCGCTATGGCCGCGACGGCATCTTCTCGAACACCAGCGCCGACAGCTTCTATCGCGACAACCTGTTTCGCGACCTGCGCTTTGCCGTGCATTTCATGTATACCCGCAACACCGAGGTCACGGGCAATGTCAGCATCGGCAACCACCTGGGTTTCGCCATCATGTTCTCGGACCGCACGGTGATCCGCGACAACCGAAGCCTGGGCGACCGAGAGCATGGGTTGATGCTGAACTATGCCAACAATGCCGACGTGACCGGCAACCTGATCCGCGGCGGTGCGAAGAAATGCCTGTTCATCTATAACGCGCACAAGAACCTGATCTGGAACAACCGCTTCCAGGATTGCGGCATCGGCATCCATTTCACCGCCGGGTCCGAGCGCAACGTGCTCAGCGGCAATGCCTTCATCGGCAATCGCGAGCAGGTGAAATACGTGGGCACCCGCCATGTCGAATGGAGCCACGAGGGGCGCGGCAATTTCTGGTCCGACCATCCGGGCTTCGACCTGAACGGCGACGGCATCGCCGACGGGGTCTATCGCCCCAACGACCTGATGGACCATATCCTGTGGTCGCAACCCGCCGCGGCGCTGCTGACCGGCGCGCCGGCCGTGCAGCTGATCCGCTGGAGCCAGCAGAGCTTTCCCGCCACCCTGCCGGGCGGCGTGCAGGACAGCGCGCCCCTGATGCGGCCCCTGACCATCCCCGTCCCGCCCGAGATCGAGGCCTACGAGGCCGAGGCCGCGGGGCGTTGGGCAAAAGGAAACTACGATGACATCGACCCTGACGATCTCTCATCTCACTAAGCGCTTCCAGAATGTCGAGGCGCTGGCCGAGGTCTCGCTGGACCTCGGGCCGGGGATGCGCGTCGCGCTGCTGGGCCATAACGGCGCCGGCAAGTCCACGATGATGAAGATCATCCTGGGCCTCATTCCCTTCGATGCCGGCGAGGTGCGGGTCTGCGGCGCCGCGCCCGGCTCGGGCCAGGCGCGCATGCAGGTGGCCTATCTGCCGGAAAACGCCGCCTTTCACCCGGCCCTGACCGGAGAGGAGCAGATCCGCCACTACCTGTCCCTGCGCGGCGAAAGCCCGCGCCGGGCCATGGAACTGCTGGAGCGGGTGGGGCTGGCCAAGGCGGCGCGCCGCCGCATCGGCACCTATTCCAAGGGCATGCGCCAGCGCGTCGGCCTGGCCCAGACCCTGATCGGGCGGCCGCGGCTGCTGGTTCTGGACGAGCCGACATCGGGGCTCGACCCGGTGTCGCGGCGCGACTTCTATGCGCTGCTCGACGGGCTGGCGGCCGAGGGGGCGGCGATCCTTTTGTCCAGCCACGCGCTGACCGAGGTCGAGGCCCGCACCGACCGCATCCTGATCCTGTCGCAGGGCCGGCTGGTGGCCGAGGGTACGCTGGCCGATCTGCGCCGCCGCGCCGCGCTGCCGGTCGGGTTGACCGTGACGCCCGCCGCCGGCGCGGGGGCGGCGCTGGCCCAGGCGCTGCCGCAGGCGCGGATGGCAGAGGACGGCACGCTGCACCTGGCCTGCGCGCAGGACGAAAAGCTGGGGCTGCTGGCGCGCATCGCCGGGCTGGGCGGGCAGGTCGCGGACCTGGACGTGATCCCGCCGAGCCTCGAGGACATCTACAGCCATTTCAGCCGGAGGGACGGGCAATGATCCGCCGCATCCTTTCCACCGCGGCGCTGGAGTTCCGCATCGCGCTGCGCAACCGCTGGGTCGCCATCGCCACCGCGCTGATGGTGGTCTTTGCGCTGGTGCTGGCGGCGGCGGGTGCCGCGCCGACCGGCGACATCGGCGCCGACCGGCTGTCGGTCGTGGTCGCCTCGCTGACCTCGCTCGCCGTCTATCTGGTGCCGCTGCTGGCGCTGCTGATGAGCTTCGACGCCGTGGCCGGCGAGGTCGAGCGCGGCACCTTGCCCCTGCTGCTGACCTATCCGGTGGCGCGGGCCGAGGTGCTGGCGGGCAAGCTGGTCGCGCATATGGCGATCCTGGCTCTGGCGGTGGGGGCGGGCTATGGCGCCGCGGCGGCTGCGGCGGTCTGGACCGACCCGGCCTCGATCGCCGGCCTGCCGGCGCTCTGGCGGCTGATGTGGAGTTCGACCCTGCTGGGCGCGACCTTCCTGGGCGCGGGCTATGCGCTGTCCAGCTTTGCGCGCCGACCCTCGGGCGCAGCCGGGCTGGCGGTCGGGCTGTGGCTGGGGCTGGTGGTGCTTTACGACCTGGCGCTGCTGGCGCTGATCGTCGCCGATGGCGGCGGCGGCTTCACCACCGAGGTGCTGCCGGTGGCGTTGCTGGCCAACCCGGCCGACGCCTTCCGCCTGTTCAACCTCTCGGCCGCCGAGGCCACCGCCGCCGCCGCCGGCGTCGGCGGGGCCGCCGCGACCATCCCGCTCTGGCAATCGGCGCTGTCGGTCCTGGCCTGGCCGCTGGCCGCGCTTGGCCTGGCCATTGCCGCATTCCGAAAGGTCACGCCATGAGACATGCGCTGCTGCTGGTGCTGATGCTGGGCCTAGCCGCCTGCCGCGACGAGGTGGCGCAGGACACCGCCCCGGTCGAGATGAATGCCCAGACGCTGGGCCATTTCTGCCAGATGAACCTGCTGGAACATCCCGGCCCCAAGGCCCAGGTGCATCTGGAGGGGATGCCGGGCACGCCGCTGTTCTTCAGCCAGGTCCGCGATGCCATCGCCTATGCCAGGATGCCGGAACAAAGCCACCCGATCTTGGCCATCCAGGTGAACGACATGGGTGCCCCCGGCGCGACCTGGGACGATCCGGGGCAGGGCAACTGGATCGCGGCCGAGGACGCCTTCTTCGTCATGGGCTCGGTCCAGGCCGGCGGCATGGGCGCGCCCGAGGCGGTGCCCTTTTCCAGCCGCGAGGCCGCCGAGGCCTTCGTCGCCGCGCAGGGCGGGCAGGTGATGCGGCTGGACGCGATCCCGGACGAGATGGTGCTGGCACCCGAAGAGACCGTGCCCGACAGCGGTACCGAAGCCGATTTCATGAACCGCCTGCGCGCGCTGAGCCAACCCAAGGAGCCCGCGACATGAGCCTGTCCCGCCGTCGCTTTCTGACCATCACCGCCGCTGTCGCGCTTGCGCCGGCAAGCCTGCGCGCCCAGCCCGGCCGGCATTGGGTCGGCCAGGCGCTTGGCGCCCGCGCCTCGATCCGCATCGACCACCCCGAGGCCCCGGCGATCACCGCGCGCTGCCTGGCCGAGATCGAGCGGCTGGAAGGCATCCTCAGCCTCTATCGCCCCGAGAGCGCGCTCTCGCGCCTGAACCGCGACGCGGTGCTGGAGGCGCCGCCCTTCGAATTGCTGGAATGCCTGTCGCTGGCGGGCGCTGTGCATCGCGCCAGCGGCGGTCGGTTCGATCCGACCGTGCAGCCGCTCTGGGCGCTCTGGGCCGAGGCCGCCGCGGCCGGCCGCCGTCCCGCGCCGGACGAGCGGCGCGCGGCCCTGGCGCGCACCGGCTGGGACCGGGTGCGGCTGGACGCGGCCCGCATCACGCTGGAGCCGGGGATGGCGCTGACGCTGAACGGCATCGGCCAGGGCTATGTCGCCGACCGCGTCGCCGCCGTGCTGGAGGCCGAGGGGCTGGGCGAGATCCTGATTGACACCGGGGAATTGCGCGCCCTGGGCGGCCGGCCCGATGGCAGCGACTGGCCGGTGCGGCTGGCCGCGGGCGGCGCGGTGGGCCTGCGCGGCCGGGCGCTGGCGACCTCGGCGCCGCTGGGTACCAGCTTCGACGCGGCGGGGCGAGACGGCCATATCCTCGACCCGCTGAGCGGCGCGCCGGCGCGCCCGGCCTGGCGCGCGGTCAGCATCTCGGCCCCCGGCGCGGCCCTGGCCGATGCGCTGTCCACCGCAGCCTGCCTGGCCGAGGACCGGCCGCAGATCCTGGCGCTGCTGGCCGGTTTCGACGGCGCCCGGCTGGAATCGCTGCATCGCGGCGCCTAGGGCCGTCCGCGACCAGCCCCGGAATGCCGCCGTGTCCTGGCCGCGCGGCGGCTTTCGCATGTCCCGCGGCGGCGGGCTGTGAAGTATTTACAAAAATAGCCTAAACTGCGTCAATTAATTTACAAAATTTTCTTTTTAAAAAAATAGTTTACTGGAAAACAGAAATTGCATTAACATCAGCGCAACCGGTGTTCCGCCGCCCGTTGCAGCGCCTTGAGGAGGGTGCGGGCGTGCCGGAGCCGATCCTGTCGCGAGTAGAGGAGGCGCGCCATGAGCATTGAATCGATTAAGAAACATCCTGTTCCGGCTGGTTTTGAGGCTGCGCTGGTCACGCCTGGGGACTATGCGCGGCTCTATGCCGAATCGATCTCGGATCCGGCGGGGTTCTGGGGGCGCGAGGGGCGGCGTCTGGACTGGATCCAGCCCTATAGCCGGGTGAAGGACACCGATTTCACCCTGGGCCAGGTCTCGATCAAATGGTTCGAGGACGGGATCCTGAACGCCTCGGTCAATTGCATCGACCGCCACCTGCCCCGGCGCGCGACCCAGACCGCGATCATCTTCGAGCCGGATGATCCGAACCAGCCCGCCCGCCACATCACCTATGCGGAACTGTCGGACAAGGTGAACCGCTTTGCCAACGTGCTCCTGTCCCAGGGGGTGATGCGCGGCGACCGGGTGGTGATCTACCTGCCGATGATCCCCGAGGCCGCCTATGCCATGCTGGCCTGCGCGCGCATCGGCGCCATCCATTCCATCGTCTTCGCCGGCTTCTCGCCCGATGCGCTGGCCAACCGCATCAACGATTCGGGCGCCAAGCTGGTGATCACCGCCGACACCGCGCCGCGCGGCGGCCGCAAGACGGCGCTGAAGTCGAATACCGACGCGGCGCTTCTGCATTGCTCGGACCGGGTGCGCTGCCTGGTGGTCAAGCATACCGGCGACCAGACCAGCTGGATCGAGGGGCGCGACGTGGACGTGCTGAAGCTGATGGAGGAGGTCAGCCCCGACTGCCCGCCGCGGCCGATGGGGGCCGAGGATCCGCTGTTCATCCTCTATACCTCGGGCTCGACCGGCAAGCCCAAGGGCGTGGTCCATACCACCGGCGGCTACCTGCTTTATGCGGCGATGACGCATCAATACGTCTTCGACTACAAGGACGGCGACGTGTTCTGGTGCACGGCCGACGTGGGCTGGGTGACCGGGCACAGCTACATCGTCTACGGCCCGCTGGCCAACGGCGCCACGACGCTGATGTTCGAGGGGGTGCCGACCTGGCCCGATGCCGGCCGCTTCTGGGCGGTGTGCGAGAAGCACCGGGTCAACCAGTTCTACACCGCGCCGACCGCGATCCGGGCGCTGATGGGCCAGGGGCCGGAATGGGTCGAGAAGCACGACCTGTCGAGCCTGCGGGTTCTGGGCACGGTGGGCGAGCCGATCAACCCCGAGGCCTGGGTCTGGTATGACAAGCATGTCGGCAAGGGGCGCTGCCCGATCGTCGACACCTGGTGGCAGACCGAGACCGGCGGCCACATGATCACCTCGCTGCCGGGCGCGATCGAGACCAAGCCGGGCTCGGCGACGCTGCCCTTCTTCGGGGTCAAGCCGGTGGTGCTGGATCCGCAGAGCGGGGTGGCGCTGGACGGCGACGGGGTCGAGGGGGTGCTGTGCATCGCCGACAGCTGGCCGGGTCAGATGCGCACGGTCTGGGGCGACCACCAGCGGTTCATGGAGACCTATTTCCAGCAATATCCGGGCTATTACTTCACCGGCGACGGCTGCCGGCGCGACGAGGACGGCTATTACTGGATCACCGGGCGGGTGGATGACGTGATCAACGTCTCGGGGCACCGGATGGGCACGGCCGAGGTGGAATCGGCGCTGGTTGCGCATGAGAAGGTGGCCGAGGCGGCGGTGGTGGGCTATCCGCATCCGCTGAAGGGTCAGGGCATCTATGCCTATGTGACGCTGATGAACGGGGTCGAGCCCAGCGACGGGTTGCGCGCCGAGCTGGAGAAATGGGTGCGCACCGAGATCGGGCCGATCGCCAAGCCGGACCTGATCCAATGGGCGCCGGGCCTGCCGAAGACGCGTTCGGGCAAGATCATGCGCCGCATCCTGCGCAAGATCGCCGAGGACGATTTCGCCGCCCTCGGAGACATCTCAACCCTCGCTGACCCAAGCGTCGTCGACGAACTCATCGAAAACAGGATGAACCGGCACTGACGGCCGGCGGCCGGCGGCGGATCGCCGGCCCCGCAGGGTGCAGGACCGATTGCCATGGGCGATGCGCGCCCATGGACCGGCCGCGGCATGGCCATGGAGGCCCGCCGCCCGCCCAAGAGCCTTCCAGAAGAAGATCGTCTCGCCGGCAGGACGCCGGCGCGGCTGAAAAGACAGCATATCGTGGCAGTGGAGGAGCACGACCCCGATGCAAGACAACCTGGCCGAACGGATCGCCGCAGATCCGAACTATCAGTTACTAAAAGCGAAACGATCCCGCTATGGCTGGATCCTGACGATTGCGATGCTCGTGGTCTATTACGGCTATATCGTGCTGATCGCCTTCGACAAGGAACTGCTCGCCGCGCGGATCGGCGACGGTGTCATGACCTGGGGCATCCCCCTGGGCTTCGGCGTGATCGTCTTTACCATCATCATCACCGGCGTCTATGTGCGCCGCGCGAACAGCGAGTTCGACGAGCTGAGCGAGAAGGTTCGCCGGGAGGCGCTGAAATGACCAACAAGATCCTGCGCAACGGGCTGATGGCCGCGGCCCTGGCCATGCCGGGCGCCGCCATGGCCGCCGACGTGATCCAGGGCGCCGAGAAACAGGCGACGAACTGGACCGCGATCATCATGTTCGCCGCCTTCGTGCTGGCGACGCTTTACATCACCAAATGGGCGGCGGCGAAAACCAAGTCGGCGGCGGATTTCTATACCGCCGGCGGCGGCATCACCGGCTTCCAGAACGGGCTTGCCATTGCCGGCGACTACATGTCGGCGGCATCCTTCCTGGGGATCTCGGCCGCGGTGATGATCTCGGGCTATGACGGGCTGATCTATTCGATCGGTTTCCTGGTCGGCTGGCCGATCCTGACCTTCCTGATGGCCGAGCGGCTGCGCAACCTGGGCCGCTTCACCTTTGCCGACGTGGCGGCCTTCCGCTTTGCCCAGACCCCGGTGCGCATCTTCGCCGCCTCGGGCACGCTGGTCGTGGTGGCCTTCTACCTGATCGCGCAGATGGTGGGTGCGGGTTCGCTGATCCAGCTGCTGTTCGGGCTGGACTACTGGATCGCGGTGGTGATCGTCGGCGCGCTGATGATGATCTATGTGCTGTTCGGCGGCATGACCGCGACGACCTGGGTGCAGATCATCAAGGCCTGCCTGCTGCTGGGCGGCGCGACCTTCATGTCCTTCATGGTCATGTGGCATTACGGCTTCAGCCCCGAGGCGATGTTCGCCGACGCGGTCCGCGTCAAGGCCGAACTGGCCACCGCCGGCGGCAAGACCGCCGAGGAAGCCGCCGTTGCCGGCCAGTCGATCATGGGTCCGGGCACCTTCATCAAGGATCCGATCTCGGCCATCAGCTTCGGTATGGCGCTGATGTTCGGCACCGCCGGCCTGCCGCATATCCTGATGCGCTTCTTCACCGTTCCCAGCGCCAAGGAAGCGCGCAAGTCGGTGATGTGGGCGACCGGCTGGATCGGCTATTTCTACCTCTTGACCTTCATCATCGGCTTCGGCGCCATCACCTTCGTTCTGACCAATCCCGAGTTCCTGGACGGCACCGGCGCGCTGGTCGGCGGCAGCAACATGGCCGCGGTGCATCTGGCCAAGGCGGTGGGCGGCAACGTCTTCCTGGGCTTCATCTCGGCCGTGGCCTTCGCCACCATCCTGGCGGTGGTCGCCGGCCTGACACTCTCGGGCGCCTCGGCGGTCAGCCACGATCTCTATGCGACCGTGATCAAGAACGGCAACCCCGCGCCGGGCAGCGAGCTGCGCGTCTCGCGCATCACCACGCTGGTGCTGGGCCTGGTCGCGGTCGTGCTGGGCATCGCCTTCAAGAACCAGAACATCGCCTTCATGGTGTCGCTGGCCTTCGCGGTGGCTGCCTCGGCCAACTTCCCGGTGCTGTTCATGTCGGTGCTGTGGAAGGATTGCACGACCCGCGGCGCGGTGATCGGCGGCTTCCTGGGGCTGATCTCCTCGGTGGTGCTGACGGTGCTGTCGCCCTCGGTCTGGGAAGCGACGCTGGGCAATCCCGCCGGCTCGGCGCCCTTCCCCTATACCTCGCCGGCGCTGTTCTCGATGACGCTGGCCTTCCTGGGCATCTGGATCGTGTCCAAGATGGACAACGGCGCGCGGGCGCGCATCGACCGGGCCGGCTACCTGGCCCAGCAGGTGCGCTCGGAAACCGGGATCGGCGCGGCGGAAGCCTCGTCGCACTGAACCGGCCGGCCCGTCCCTTCCGGGGGCGGGCCGCTTCGCCGCCTCGATCCGGCCGGGCCGGGTCTGGTGTCCGGTCTTTCGGAGGGGGTGATGGCCCATATCCTGATCGTCGAGGACGAGGACAATATCGCCGCCGCGCTGGAGTTCCTGCTGGCGCGGGCCGGCCACAGCTACAGGCGGACTGCCGGCGGCCTCGCGGCGCTGGACGAGATCCGTTCCAACCGGCCCGACCTGGTGCTGCTGGACATCATGCTGCCCGACATCTCGGGTTACGAGATCGTCGTGGCGTTGCGTGCCGATCCCGCCCTGCGCGACGTGCGGGTGCTGTTGATGACCGCGCGCGGCTCGGTGGTGGAACGCCGCAAGGGGCTGGCGCTGGGGGCGGACGGTTTCATCGCCAAGCCCTTTGAACTGTCGGAACTGCGGGCCGAGATCGCCCGGCTTCTGGAGCATGCCAACTGATCTCCGGGATCGGCTGGCCGCGCCGGATCGTCGCAGCGGGCCGGCTGTTCGGGCGGGACGCAGCTTTTCCCTTGCCTCCCGACGGCATATCGCGATCCTCGGGGCCGGGATCCGCGCCAGCACGGAGGATAGCGATGACCGACGCCTATCAAGCCATCATCGACCGCTGCGCCGGTCTGCCGCCCCTGCGCACCGCCGTGGTCCATCCGGTGCAGCATTCCGTCTTCGAGGCGGTGGGCGATGCGGTGGCTGCCGGGCTGATCGAGCCGGTGCTGATCGGCCCCGCCGCCCGCATCGCCGCTGCGCTGGCCGAGGCCGGCCAGGCCCCCGACGCCTATGAGATCGTCGATACCGAACACAGCCACGCCGCCGCCGCCCGTGCCGCGCAGATGGCCGCCACGGGTCAGGTCTGCGCCATCATGAAGGGCTCGCTGCATTCCGACGAGCTGTTGGGCGCGGTGATCCACCCGCAATGCGGGCTGCGCACCGAGCGGCGGATCAGCCACGCCTTCCTGATGCTGACCGAGGATTACCCGCGCCCCTTCATCATCACCGATGCGGCGGTCAACATCGCGCCCGACCTGATGGTCAAGGCGGATATCCTGCACAATGCCATCGTTCTGTGGCGCGTGCTGTGGGGGCCGGCCCGGCCCAAGGTCGCGATCCTTGCCGCGGTCGAGACGGTCAATCCCAAGATGCAGGCCACGCTGGACGCGGCGGCCTTGTGCAAGATGGCCGATCGCGGCCAGATCGCGGATGCGGAGCTGGACGGGCCGCTGGCCTTCGACAATGCGATCAGCCCGGCGGCGGCGCGGGAAAAGGGCATCGTCTCGCCGGTGGCGGGGCAGGCCGACATCCTGCTGGTGCCCGACATCGAATCGGGCAACATGCTGGCCAAGCAGCTGATCTTCATGGGCGGCGCCGATGCGGCGGGGATCGTGCTGGGCGCGCGGGTGCCGGTCATCCTGACCAGCCGCGCCGATTCCGTGCGCGCCCGGATGCTGTCCACCGCGCTGGCCGTGCTGATGGCCGAGGCGCGCCGGCTGGGGCAGGTGAAATGATCGCGGCGATTCTGACGCTGAATGCCGGCTCGTCCAGCCTGAAGTTCCGGGTCTTCGCGCGCGAGGGGCTGGCGCTGCTGGCGCGCGGGGCGGTCAGCCGCATCGGCGCGGATGCCGAGCTGGCGGCCCGGCTGGCCGGCGGGCCCGAGTTCCGCAGCCCGGTCGCCGGCGGCGATCATGCCGCGGCCATGCAGGCGGTGCTGGATTTCATCGATGCCCATGACGAGGGCTGGCGGATCGAGGCGGTGGCGCATCGCATCGTGCATGGCGGCACGCGCTACACCCGCTCGACCCCGGTCACGCCGCAGGTGCTGGAGGATCTGGCGGCGCTGATCCCGCTGGCGCCGCTGCACCAGCCGCACGGGCTGGCCGCCATCGCCGCGGCGCGGCGGCTGGTGGGCGAGGACGTGCCGAACCTGGCCTGTTTCGACACCGCCTTCCATGCCGGGCGGGATGCGCTGTTCACCCATTTCGCCCTGCCCGAGGCATTGTTCGAGCAGGGCGTACGCCGCTATGGCTTTCATGGCCTGTCCTATCAATGGCTGGCGCAGGTGCTGGCGCGCGACCATCCCGACCTGCATCGCGGTCGCGTCGTCGCCGCGCATCTGGGCAATGGCGCCAGCCTTTGCGCCATGCATCAGGGGCGCAGCGTCGATACCACCATGGGCATGACCGCGGTGGACGGCATTCCCATGGGCACGCGCTCGGGTGCCGTCGATCCGGGCGCGATCCTGCTGATGCAGCGCAGCTTCGGCATGGCCCCCGAGCAGGTCGAGGATCTGATCTACAACCGCTCGGGCCTTCTGGGCATGTCGGGCAGGTCGAACGATGTCGCGGCGCTGCTGGCCGACGGCTCGGCGCAGTCGCGTTTCGCGCTGGACCATTTCGCGCTGAAATGCGCGCAGGCGGCGGCGGCCATGGCGGTCTCGCTGGGCGGCATCGACGCCATGGTCTTCACCGGCGGCATCGGCGAGAACGCGGCCCCGGTGCGCGAGGCGATCCTGCGCCGCATGGCGCCCTTGGGCGATTTCGCGACGCTCATCATCCCCGCCAACGAGGAGCGGATGATGGCGATGGAGGCCGCGGCGCTGCTGGCCTAGCGCTGGCGGACATAGCTGCCCGGCGCGTCCTCCAGCACCGGATAGCCCGCGGCGGCGGCGCCCATGGCCGGCGGCGCCACCCGCTCGGCCGCGGAATGCCGCGCCAGCCAGTCGGTCCAGGCCGGCCACCAGCAGCCCTCGCGCAGCGCGGCGGCGTGCAGCCAGTCGTCGGACGGCAGGCAGGTGCCGTCCCGGCCGCGGGTAGCGATGCGGTGATGGCCGGGCCCGGTCGGATCCAGGATGATCCCCGCCAGGTGGTCCCGGTCCCCCAGCACGAAGGTCAGCTCGGCATCGCTGAGGCAATGCAGCCGGTAGACCGAGCGCCAGGGGGCGACGTAATCCTCTTCGGTGCCGACGGCAAAGACCGGCGCGCGGATGTTGCGCAGCGCCACCGGCCGGCCGTCCGCCAGCAGCCGGTCGCCGGCCAGCGCGTTCTCCAGGTAGAAGCGGCGCAGGTATTCGCCCTGCATGCGATAGGGCATGCGGGTCGAATCGCTGCTCCAGGCCAGGATGTCGGTCATCGGCTCGCGCTCGCCCATCAGATAGGCGCGCACCATGCGCGACCAGACCAGGTCGTTCGAGCGCAGGAAGCGGAAGGCGCCCAGCATCTGCTCGGCCGTCAGGTAGCCGCGCTGCCGCATCGCGCCTTCCAGGCTGTTGAGCTGGTCGTGGTCGATGAACAGGCCCAGCTCCCCCGGTTCGGCGAAATCCGTCTGCGCCGCCAAGAGCGAGATGCTGGCCAGTCGGTCGTCCCGTGCCCCGCCCATCGCCGCCGCCGCGATGGCCAGCAGCGTGCCGCCCAGGCAATAGCCTGCCGCATGGATGCCCCGCCCCGGCAGGATGGCCGAGATCGCATCCACCGCCGCCATCACCCCCAGGCTGCGGTAATCCTCCAGCGTCAGGTCGCGGTCCTCGGCCGTGGGATTGCGCCAGGAGATGCAGAAGACCGTGTGCCCGGCCCGGACCAGGTGCCGGACCAGCGAGTTTTCCGGCGACAGGTCGAGGATGTAGTATTTCATGATCCAGGCCGGGACCAGCAGCACCGGCTCGGCCAGCACGGTGTCGGTGTCGGGGGCGGGGGCGTATTGGATCAGCTCGATCAGGTGGTTGCGATAGACCACCTTGCCGGGGCTTGCCGCGACCTCCTGGCCGACGCGGAACCGCTCGGTCCCGACCGGGGGCTTGCCGGCGGCCAGCCGCGCCATGTCCTCGGCCCAGTTGCGCATGCCCACCCATTGGCTCAACCCCGCGGTCTCAAGGGTGCGGGTGATCACCTCGGGATTGGTGAAGGGCAGGTTGGCCGGCGAGGCCATGTCCAGCCATTGCTGCACCATCGCCGAGAGCAGGTTTTCGCGGTGCGGATCGACGCCGGGCACGTCGCGCGTCGCCTCCTGCCACCATTGCCGCGCCAGCAGGAAGCCCTGGGCCCAGAGGCTGAAGGGCGGGTTCTGCCAGGCTGCGGCCGCGAAGCGGCGGTCCTGGGGACCGGGGCGGATCACCGGCTCGGCCGCCGGATCGGCGGCGAGCGCCGCGGCATGGGTCAAGAGCGCGGCCGCCTCGCGCGCGGCCTTGTCGGCCAGTTGCAGCCGCTTGCCCGGCGCGGCGGCCAGATGCGCCGACCAGTCCATCAGCGCCATGCCGAGCGCCAGGGGCGAGACGCCGGTGCCGAAGCCGGCGGCCATCGCCTCGCGCAGCCGGTCGATGGCGCGATAGGGGGCCGCCCCGGTCGGGGTTGGGCCGGTTGCAGGGCTATTCACCGTTTCCTCCATGGCAGCAGATCCCGGTCGCGGGTGGGGCGGGCCGGGCGCCGCCGCGCCCGGCGGGCGGCTCAGGGCACCAGCACGGCCGCGCCGTCGAAGCGGCCGGCGCGCAGGTCGTCCAATGCGCGATTGGCCTCGCGCAGCGGATAGGTCGTGGTTTCGGTGGCGATGCCGATGCGGGGCGCCAGCGACAGGAAGTCCAGCCCGTCCTGCCGCGTCAGGTTGGCGACCGAGGCGATCTGGCGTTCGTGCCAAAGCAGCGCATAGGGAAAGGCGGGGATGTCGCTCATGTGGATGCCGGCGCAGACCACGCGGCCGCCCTTGCGCACCGCCTTCAGTGCCGTCGGCACCAGATCGCCCACCGGGGCGAAGATGATCGCGGCATCCAGCGGCTCGGGCGGGGGCTGGTCCGAGCCACCGGCCCAGACCGCGCCCAGCCGGCGCGCGAAATCCTGCGAGCGCAGGTCGCCGGGGCGGGTGAAGGCATGGACCGCACGGCCCTGCCACGTCGCCACCTGCGCGATGATATGGGCCGCCGCGCCAAAGCCGTAAAGCCCCAGCCGCGGCGCCTGGCCCGCGATCACCAGCGCGCGCCAGCCGATCAGCCCCGCGCAAAGCAGGGGCGCCAGCGCCACGTCCTCGCCCGCCTCGCCCAGGGGAAAGGCGAAGCGCGCGTCGGCGATCGCCGCGGTCGCATAGCCGCCGTCCCGCGTGTAGCCGGTAAAGCCCGGCGCGTCGCACAGGTTCTCGCGCCCGTCGCGGCAATAGGGGCAGGCGCCGCAGGCGTGGCCGAGCCAGGGGATGCCGACCCGCTGGCCCAGGGCAAGGCCGGTAACGCCGGGGCCGAGCGCCTCGATCCGGCCGACGATCTCGTGTCCGGGGATGATCGGCAGCACCGGGTCGGGCAATTCGCCGTCGACCACGTGCAGGTCGGTGCGGCAGACCCCGCAGGCCAGGACGCGGACCCGGATCTCGCCCGGACCGGGGTCACGGTCGGGCAGTTCGGTCCAGACCAGCGGCGCGCCGATCCTGTGCAGCAGCATGGCATGCATCGGGCATCTCTCAACAGCGGGGTCATGTCCAATATGCGGATGCCGGGGCGGGCTTGTAAATGGGCGCGGCCTTAGGTCGCGGGCCTTTCGGCCCGGCCGGTCACGCCGCCGCGTGCGGCAGCACCCAGATGCCGTTGTCGGGCACGGCATTGACGCGCAGCCGGCAGCCATAGGCGCTGGACAGCGCCTCGTCGGTCAAGACCTCGTCGGGGCGGCCCTGGCACAGGACGCACCCGCCGCTCATCAGCACCAGCTTTTGTGCGAAAAGCGCAGTCAGGTTCAGGTCGTGCATGACCGCGACCACGCCGCCGCCGGCCCTGGCGTAACCGGCGGCCAGCCGCATCACCGTTAGCTGATGGGCGATGTCGAGGCTGCTGACCGGCTCGTCCAGCATCAGCCAGCGCGGGCCCTCCGCGTCCAGCGGCTGCCAGACCTGCGCCAGCACGCGGGCCAGCTGCACCCGTTGCTGCTCGCCCCCTGACAGCTCCTGGTAGAGCCGGCCGGAAAAGCCCGGCAGATCGACCGCCGCCAGCGCCGCCGGCACCAGCGCCTCGGCGCGCTCGCCCCGCGCCTCGACGCCGATGCGCACGACCTCGGCCACGGTGAAGGGAAAGGACAGCGCGGCGGCCTGCGGCAGCACGCCCCGGCGCTGGGCCAGCGCCTCGGGCGACAGGGCGGCGATGTCGCGCCCGTTCAGGGTGATGGCCCCGCGGCAGGCCAGTTCTCCGGTCAGGCTGCGCATCAGCGTGGTCTTGCCCGAGCCGTTCGGCCCGACGATGGCGGTGATCTCGCCCGCCCGCGCCTCGACCGAGACGCCGTGCAGGATCTCTTTGCGGCCAAGGCTGACCCGGATGTCGGTGGCAATCAGGCTCACAGGTCCAGCACCCCCCGGTTGCGCAGCAGGATCCACAGGAAGAACGGCCCGCCCATGACGGCGGTGACGATGCCGATCGGCAGCTCGGCCGGGGCGATGACGGTGCGGCTGACCATGTCGGCCAGCAGCAGCGTCACCGCGCCCAGAAGCGCCGAGTTGACCAGCAGCCAGCGGTGATCCGGCCCGCTGGCCAGACGCAGCAGATGCGGCACGACGATGCCGACGAAGCCGATGCCGCCCGAGACCGCGACCGCGGCGCCGGTGGCGGCGGCGACGGTCAGGATGGCGCGGTTCTTGACCTTCTGCACCCGGATGCCGACATGGCCGGCCGCCGCCTCTCCCAGCGCCAGCGCGTTCAGGCCGCGCGCGAGCCAGGGGGCGTAAAGCAGCGCCAGCGCCATGATCGGCGCGCCGGCCAAGAGCTTGGGCCAGTTCGCCCCGGCCAGCGAGCCGAGCCCCCAGAAGGTCAGGTCGCGCAGCTCGCGGTCATTGGCACGCAGGATCACCAGCCCCGACAGCGCCGCCATGATCGCCCCCAGCGCGATGCCGGCCAGCAGCATGGTGGCGACCGAGGTGCGCCCGCGCCGGGTGGCGATGCGGTAAAGCGCCATGGTGGTCAGCCAGCCGCCGGCAAAGGCGGCGACGGGCACCAGATACCAGCCGAAGAACGCCGCGATCCCGGCCGGCAGCGTGCTGCCCAGCACGATGGCAAGGATCGCGCCCAGCGAGGCGCCCGAGCTGACGCCGACGATGCCCGGATCGGCCAGCGGGTTGCGGAACAGCCCCTGCATCACCGCGCCCGAGACCGCCAGCGAGGCGCCGGCAAAAATGCCCATCAGCACCCGCGGCAGCCGGATGTCCATCAGCACCACCCGGTCCTGCACCGCAAGCTCGCGCCCCGCCAGCAGGTCCGAGACCGCCCGCGCAAGCGACGTCCCCGAGGCGCCCCAGCCCAGCGAGACCACCGCGACCACCGCCAGCAGCAGCGCCAGGAACAACCCCAGGCGCCGCGCGCGATGGCTGCGGTCGCCTTGCAGCCGTCCGGGGCGAAGGTCGGGCGACAGGGCCACCATCACGACCCCGCGTATATCAGGGATCGTCTGAACTACCGCTTCGGCTTCGCGGATTTTCGGGCAGAGGCGGTCTGACGAGGGCACGTCGACCGGGTATGCCGACGATTTCCGGGTATCGGCCCGTTCGAAGGGCCGGGATCGGCACCTGTGGGCAGACTCCACCTCATGCCAGCAGCCTTCGTCGGACGAGGAACAGGTTGCCGAGGGCGAACAGGGTGAAGAGCTGAGCACGGTTCTTTGCAAGCCCGCGGTAGCGGGTCTTGAGATACCCGAACTGCTGCTTGATTACCCGGAAGGGATGCTCGACCCGAGCGCGCACCCTGGCGATGACCCGGTTGATGTCCGCGTCGACGGGATGCAGCGCACCGCCCCTTGGCGCCTTGCGCATGACGCCCCAGAACTTGCCCGGCCCGGAGAACGCGGCCTCCCGCGCCGCGCTGACATAGCCCCTGTCCGCCCAGACTGATGTCTCCCCGCCGTGCAGGAGCGCGTCCCAGACCTGGCTGTCATGGACCTTCGCCGTCGTCGTCTCGAGGCTGTGCACGATGCCGCTGTCAGCATCGACGCCCACATGCGCCTTCATGCCGAAGTACCAGGTATTGCCCTTCTTCGTGGATGACATCTCGGGGTCGCGGGCCTTTGCCTCGTTCTTGGTCGACGAGGGCGCGTCGATGATGGTTGCGTCCACCAGTGTCCCGGAGCGCAGCGTGATCCCCTGATCGGCCAAATGGCTGTTCACCTCGGCGAACAGCTGCTCGGTCAGTCGGTGCTTCTCCAGCAGGTGGCGGAAGTTCAGGATCGTGGTCTCGTCGGGGATCCGATCGTCGCCAAGCTCGATGCCCGCGAACTGCCGCATGGCGTCGCTGTCATACAGTATCTCCTCGGCCAGCGGATCGCTCAGGGCGTACCACTGCTGCAGGAAGTAGACCCGCAGCATCGTCTCCAGCGGCATCGGGGGTCGCCCGCCCTTCGGCCCAGCCTTGGGGTAGTGCGGCTCGATCAGTGAAAGGAGGCGGCTCCACGGCACCACAGCCTCCATCTCGGCGAGGAACTTCTCCCGCCGCGTCTGCTTCTTCTTCATCGATTGGCGGAGGCCGGGAAAGGCAGGCTGCTTGGGCATCGGGGCGCATCCTCTGATGTCCCGCCCAGTCTACCTCAAGGCGCGCGAGGCGCGAGGTTTTTCAGACCTTCCTCAGGTCGTGCAGCTCGACCGCCGCCTCGCCGGTGCGGGGACCGAAGCCCAGCAGTTTCAGCCCGTCCATCATCACCACCGTGCCCGCGCGTCCCGCCGGGGTCTGGGCCAGCGCCGGCATGGCCAGCACCGCCTGTTTCGCCGCCGTGTGGCTGCTGCCGCCATTGGCATCCGCGTCCGCCTGCGCGTCGCCGCGGCGCATCATCAGGATGACATCGGGCGCGGCCGCGATCACCGCCTCGTCGGTGACGGGCTTGTAGCCCTGGACGCCCGGCATGGCGTTCTGCGCCCCGGCCAGGCGGATGATGCCGTCCGCCGCCGTGTCCGCGCCGCCGGCCATGACGCGCCCGCCCTGCAGGGACAACACGAACAGCACCTTCTTCGGCTCGCCCACGGCCTGCGCCCGGCCGAGCGCCGCTTGCAGCTCCGCCGCCAGTTTGTCGTGCAGCGCGCGGCCCTTGTCCGGCACGCCGAGCGCCTCGGCCACCGCATCGACCTTGTCCAGAACGCCCTCGGCGTCATAGCGTTCCGCGACGCTGACGAAGGCCACGCCGGCCGATTGCAGCACTGCCACCGCCTCGGGCGGGCCGGCGCCGTCCTCGGCGATGATCAGGTCGGGTGCGACCGACAGCACGCCTTCGGGCGACAGCGCGCGCACATAGCCGACATCGGGCAGGGCATTGGCCTCGGGCGGCCAGTTCGAGGTGGTGTCGCGGCCGATCAGCCGCGCCTCCTCGCCCAGCGCATAGACGATCTCTGTCACGGAACCGCCCAGCGACAGCACGCGCTGCGCTTCGGGTTGATCCTCGGCCGCGGCCTGGCCGGCCAGCAGGACCAGGGCAAGCGCCAGCCGTTTCATTCTGCCGCCTCGGCCAGCGCCGGCAGGCCGGCGACCAGCGCCGCCCATTGTTCGGCATCACCGCCCTTTTCCGGGCGCAGGCCGAAGCATTGGAAGATCAGCGCCCCCTCGGCGTCGAAGGCCTCGACCGAAATGGCCGGGCCTCGCCTGGTGGGCTTGTCCACCGCCCAGACCTCGGCCACGTGGTCGCCGCGCAGATGCAGGTTGAAGCGCGGGTCCATGACATTGAGCCACGGCCCCATGGGCCTCAGCGACTGGACCTGGCCGGAATGGATCTCGATGCAGCCCATGTTGCCGACAAAGAACATCACCCCCACGCCCCCGGCATGGACGCGCTCCAGCAGCGCCGGCACCGCCTCGACCGCCAGCGGCCGCACCAGCGGCGCGCCGGCGATGCGATAGGCGCCCAGCCGGTTCATCTTGAGCCGCCGGATCAGGATGTTGAACTGATGCGTATCGGTCATCGCCGCCCATTCCCGGCGCAGGGCATCGGCGCGCTCGGCGCCGGCCTTGGGCGGCTCGACCGGCGCGCGGGGCTCGAAGCGGGCGGTGTCGGACTGGTCCGCCAGCGCCAGGTCGCGCTTCAGCGCCTCCCAGGCCGCCAGTTCCGAGCCCTCGCGCAGGTGGATCTTGTGGACCGCGTCGCCCGCCGCGTCAAAGACCTGGACCGAGCGGCGGGTGGCGGTTCCGACCTCGGATTCGACGGCGAAGGCATGCAGCCAGTGGCGCGGAAAGATGCGCAGGTCGATCTCGGGGTCCAGGGTCATGGCGGCATGCTCGCCATCGTGGAAGTCGTTGTAGGTGCCGAGTTTCTCGATCACGCAGGACCGGTTGCGGGTCAGGGCCATCACCTCGCCCAGGGCCTGCACCTGCGGGATCAGCCGGCCGGGCAGAGGGTCGATGCGGGTCGCGCCATGGCCGACCCGCGCCGCGACCAGCGCGGCCTCGGGGACGCCCAGCCGTTCGGCCAGGTCATAGGGGCGGCCGCCGTCCTCGGCCTGGATGCGGCGCAGATCCGCCGGGGAATGGTCGGTCATCGCGGTGTCCTTCGTTGCTGTTGCGCGCCAGCCTCTGCCCGGCTCGGTGCCGGACAAGGCGCAAGGAATCATTGACAGTTTTACTAAGAATATTTTAACCCGCGCAAGATGCCAGCCCCGTGGCCAGCCGTAGACTTCACGACATGACGACGGGGATCACATGCCACGCCATCCGATTCGCGGCGCGCTTCTGGCCGGAAGCGCCTGCGCCCTTACCTTTTCCACGCCGCTGCTGGCGCAGGAAACCGCCGGGACGCAGCCTGCGCCATCCACCTATGTGCTGGACCAGATCGTGCTGCGCGCCGGCAAGCCCAAGGTGGCCTCCGAGGTGCCGCAATCGGTCTCGGTCGTGGACGGCCAGCAGCTTGCGGATATCGAGCCGGTGCATATCGGCGAGGTGCTGGCGACGGTGCCCGGCGTCGCCGGCGTCGGCTCGGGCAGCTTCTTCGGCCAGGGTTTCAACATCCGCGGCTTCGGTTCCTCGGGCGCCGCCGCCTCGGAATCCGGGATCGTCCAGCTGATCGACGGCGAGGAGAAATATTTCGAATCCTACCGCCAGGGCGCGCTCTTCGTCGAGCCGGACTTCCTGCGCCAGGTCGAGGTGCTGCGCGGCCCCGGCTCATCCACGCTTTACGGCTCGGGCGCGCTCGGCGGGGTGATCGCCATGGAGACGATCGAGGCCGGCGACCTGATCGCCGAGGGCCAGAGCTTCGGCGGCAAGGCCAAGCTGGGCTATGCCAGCAACCCCGACACGGCCTTGGGCAGCGTCGCGCTCGGCTGGCGCCCGGCCGAGGATTTCGAGGCGCTCGCCGCCTTCGCCTGGCGCAAGCTGGGCGATACCAAGGATGCAGAGGGCAATACCAGCATCCGCTCGAACTCCAGGACGCCGAACCTGCTTCTGAAGGCGAGGAAGACCTTCGGCGATCACCATGTCGCCTTTTCCTACCAGCATCTGGAGGCCAAGGGCGAGAACCAGGACTTCAATCAGCTGGAAGGGGCGCAGGTGGGGCTGTTCCCGGGCTTTTCGGGCTGGGGCGTCGGCGACATCACCACCCGCGACCAGACCGCGCGGCTGATCTGGGGCTGGAACCCGGACGACAACCGCTATGTCGATGTGACGGCCACGCTGTCCTATACCAACACCATGAAGGACGTGCGGCAGGGCGACGATCCGGACGAGCCGATCATGCCCTCGCTGCTGGGGCGGCGCGACTATCGCCTGTGGAAGTTCAAGCTGGCCAACGTGGCCGACCTGTCGGGCGCCGGCCATGATCATGCCCTGACCACCGGCTTCGAGCTGCTCAAGCAGGATCGGTCGTCCAGCGTGCCCTCGGCCTCGCATCCCGAGGGCTTCACCCGCGCCTGGGGGGTCTATGCCCTCTCGGAAGTGACCTGGGACAGGCTGACGGTCAATTCGGGCCTGCGCTACGAAAGGCAGCGCACCGAGCCCAAGGACACCGTCGGTTTCGCCGCCGAAGAGCGCAGCTTCGAGGCGGTCGAGCCGCAGGTCGCGGCGATCTACAGGCTGGACGGGCAGTGGTCGGTCTTCGGCTCCGTCGCCTTCGTGAACCGGATGCCGACGGTGGACGAACTCTACGACGGCTCCATGGCCACGGCGCCGAACCCGAACCTGAAGGACGAGAAGGGCAAGAACCTCGAGGCCGGGATCTCCTATCGCGGCAATGGGCTGTTTGCCGAGGGCGACGAGGCGGTGATGAAGCTGACGCTGTTTCGCAATCACATCACCGACATGATCGCCCGCTCGGGCGCGGGACCGTCGGCCCATTTCACCAATATCGACCGCGCCTATCTGCGGGGCGGCGAGCTGGAGGCCAGCTATACGCTCGACGCCTGGGAGTTCGGCGCCGCGGTCTCGGTGGTCGAGGGCGAGGACCAGGACGGTACGGTGCTGGACACGCTGCCCAACGACCGCGTGACCTTGCAGGCGATCTGGCAGGCCGGCGACGCCTGGCGGCTGGGGCTGCGCAGCACCCTGGCCAGGGGCCGTGACAAGTCGGATGGCGAACATCGTGCCGGCTACGGCGTGCATGACGTCTTTGCCACCTGGGCGCCGCAATCCGGCGCGGCGGCGGGGATCGAGGTGCATATGGGCATCGACAACATCGCCGACCGTGACTATACGCCCGCCTCCTGGCTCAGCGGTCCGGCACCGGGGCGGAATTTCAAGCTGTCGGTCTCGCGCAGCTTCTGACGGGGCTTTCGGGCAGTCCCCGGAACGGCCGGGCCAGGCGCCGGCCGTTTTCATGCCCCGCGCCGGCCCCGCCTTGATGCGGGGCACGGGGTTCGGTTTCCGATCCGGGCCCGCCGCGTTCGGGCGGTTTACGCGACGGAACTGCCGCCGCCCCCTTGCGGTCGGCAAGGGGTTAGTGGTCGGAAATCACCTCAAGAAATGTATTTTACCCATTGCTGTCACTGGATTTTCACAAATCCATGCCACAGAGCCGCTGTTTCCGGCGCGGCGCTTGCCTGCCGCCTGCCATACCAAACCGACCAGTTGCGAATTGACACCCCGGCCCCCGGCAGGTGACAAATCCGCACAGGGAGGCGGATGGCGCATGGCGGGCCCTGGCCCAGTTGCTGCCGTCCGGGAACGATGACGCCGCAAGGCACGACTCGGAGGATACCATGCAGAAAACCCCATTCTGGCTTGCAGGGCTGATGGCGCTGCCCGTCGCGGCCGAGGCCAAGACCGAAATCTCGTGGTGGCACGCCATGACCGGCGCCAATGCCGAGGTCGTGACCAAGATCGCCAGCGATTTCAACGCAAGCCAGGCCGACTACGAACTCAAGCCCGTCTTCAAGGGCACCTATCCCGAAACGCTGAATGCCGGCATCGCCGCTTTCCGCGCGGGCCAGGCCCCCGACATCATCCAGGTCTTCGACGTCGGCACCGGCGTCATGATGGGCGCGCAGGGCGCCATCAAGCCGGTGGCCGAGGTGCTGCAGGAAGGCGGCTACGAATTCGACAAGAGCCAGTATCTGCCCGGCATCGTCGGCTATTACTCGACGCCCGAGGGGGACATGCTGTCCTTCCCCTACAACTCCTCCTCGCCGATCCTGTATTACAACAAGGACATCTTCGAAAAGGCGGGGCTGGACGTCGAGAACCCGCCCAAGACCTGGGCCGAGGTCTGGGCCGCTGCGCGCAAGATCAAGGAATCGGGGGCGGCGACCTGCGGCTATACCTCGACCTGGCTGACCTGGATCCATACCGAGAACTTCGCCGCCTGGAACAATGTCAGCTGGGGCACGAACGAGAACGGCCTGGCCGGCACGCCCGAGCTGAAGATCGACGGCCCGCTGTTCGTCAAGCATTTCCAGGAACTTGCGGACCTGGCGAAAGAGGGCGTCTTCGTCTATGGCGGCCGCACCAGCGAGGCCAAGCAGAACTTCACCTCGGGCGAATGCGGCATCCTGACCGAAAGCTCGGGCGGGCTGGGCGACATCGTGAAATCGGGCATGAACTACGGCATCGGCCAGCTGCCCTATGACGAGACCGCCGAGGGCGCGCCGCAGAACACCACGCCGGGCGGTGCCTCGCTCTGGGTGATGGGCGGCAAGTCGGACGAGACCTACAAGGGCGTCGCCGCCTTCTTCAACTACCTGTCGCAGACCGAGGTGCAGCAATACCTGCACGAGCAATCGGGCTATCTGCCGGTGACGATGGCGGCCTACGAGGCGACCAAGGGCTCGGATTTCTACCAGCAGAACCCCGGCCGCGAGACGCCGATCCTGCAGATGATGGGCAAGCAGCCGACCGAGAACTCCAAGGGCGTGCGCGCGCCGAACCTGCCGCAGCTGCGCGACATCCAGAACGAGGAGTATGAAAAGATGCTGGCCGGCCAGCAGGACGCGGCCACGGCGCTGAAGAACGCCGTCGAGCGCGGCAATGCCGCGATCCGCGAGGCCGCGGGCGGCTGAAACCAGGGGCGGGCGTTGCGGCGCCCGCCTGATCCGACAAGGGGGACGGATGAGACGCACGGTCTTTCCGCACAAGCTGTTGCCCTGGCTGCTGCTGGCGCCGCAACTGGCGATCACGCTGATCTTCTTCTACTGGCCGGCGGCGCAGGCCTTTCGCCAGTCGGTGCTGCGCGAGGATGCCTTTGGCCTGAAGACGACCTTCGTGGGGCTGGCGAATTTCCGCAAGGTGCTGAGCGATCCGAACTATCTGAACTCGGTCCGGGTGACGGTGGTGTTTTCGGTGCTGGTCGCCTTTTGCGCCATGGCGATTGCGCTGTTCCTGGCCGTGCAGGCGGAAAAGATCATCCGCGGCAAGGGCTTCTATCGCACGCTGATGATCTGGCCCTATGCGGTGGCGCCCGCCATCGCCGGCATGCTGTGGCTGTTCATGTTCAATCCCAGCTTCGGCACGCTGGCCTGGCCGCTGCGGCAGATGGGCATCTACTGGAACCCGCTGCTGGACGGCGAGCAGGCGATGGCGCTGGTTGTCGCGGCCGCGACATGGAAGCAGATCAGCTATAATTTCCTGTTCTTTGTCGCTGGCTTGCAGGCGATTCCTCGATCGCTTCTGGAGGCGGCGGCGATCGACGGCGCCTCGCGCCGCCATGCCTTCTGGACCATCACCTTCCCGCTTCTGGCGCCGACGACCTTCTTCCTGCTGGTGGTGAACACCGTCTATGCGCTGTTCGACACCTTCGGCATCATCCATGCCGTGACCGGCGGCGGCCCCGGCAAGGCGACCGAGACGCTGGTCTACAAGGTCTATAACGACGGTTTCGTGAACCTGATCATGGGCGATTCCGCCGCGCAATCGGTGATCCTGATGATCATCGTGATCGCGCTGACCGCCTTCCAGTTCCGCTTCATCGAGCGGAGGGTGCATTATGGCTGAATCCTCTCCGCTGGCCGCGCGCGGCGCCGGGCGAGTGCTGGCGCATTTCTGGATGGTGCTGGGCGTGATCGTGGTGGCCTTTCCGGTCTATTACGTCTTCGTCGCCTCGACCCATTCGGTGCAGACCATCCTGCGCCCGCCGCTGCCGCTCTTGCCCGGGCCCGAGGCGGCGCGGAACTATTCCGATGCCTTCTCGGGCGGGATCAGCCGCATCGGCGGGGTCAGCCTGTGGCGGCTTCTGGCCAATACCACCATCGTCGCCATGGGCATCGCGCTGGGAAAGATCGTGATCTCGATGGCCTCGGCCTATGCCATCGTCTTCTTCCGCTTTCCGCTGCGCATGGCCTGTTTCTGGCTGATCTTCATCACCCTGATGCTGCCGGTCGAGGTGCGCATCCAGCCGACCTACAAGGTCATGGTCGACCTGGGGCTGATCGACACCTATCCGGGGCTGATCCTGCCCCTGATCGCCTCGGCCACCGCGACGCTTCTGTTCCGGCAGTTCTTCATGACCATCCCGGACGAACTCTTGGAGGCGGCGCGGGTCGACGGCGCCGGGCCCTGGCGGTTCTTCAAGGACATCCTGTGGCCGCTGTCGCTGACCAATGTCGCGGCGATCTTCGTGATCCAGTTCATCTATGGCTGGACGCAATACCTGTGGCCGCTGCTGGTCACCAATTCCAACGAAATGAACACCATCGTCATCGCGCTGAAGAAGATGATCTCATTCGCCGATGCCGATACGCCCTGGAACCTCGTGATGGTCACAAGCGTGCTGGCCATCCTGCCGCCGATCCTGGTGGTGGTGCTGATGCAGCGCTGGTTCGTCAAGGGCCTGGTCGAGACGGAGAAATAGATGGCCCGCATCCTGCTTAACGATGTCCGCAAGAGCTATGCGGGAAACCAGGTCATCCACGGCATCACCATGGAGATCGCCGACGGCGAATTCGTGGTCATTGTCGGACCTTCGGGCTGCGGCAAGTCCACGCTTCTGCGCATGGTGGCCGGGCTGGAGGCGATCAGCGCCGGCACGGTCGAGATCGGCGGCAAGGTGGTCAACGACCTGGAGCCGCGCCAGCGCGACATCGCCATGGTGTTCCAGAACTACGCGCTTTATCCGCATATGTCGGTGCGCGAGAACATGGCCTACGGGCTCAAGATCGCCCGGATGTCGAAAGCCGAGATCGAGGCCCGCGTCGCCAAGGCCGCGACCATGCTGGAGCTGGAGCCCTATCTGGACCGCAAGCCGCGCGCGCTGTCGGGCGGCCAGCGCCAGCGCGTCGCCATGGGCCGGGCGCTGGTGCGCGAGCCCGCCGCGCTGCTGCTGGACGAGCCGCTGTCGAACCTCGACGCCAAGCTGCGGGTGCAGATGCGCCTGCAGATCAAGGAGATGCACCTGCGCACCGGCCAGACCACGCTTTACGTCACCCATGACCAGGTCGAGGCGATGACGCTGGCGGACCGGCTGATCGTGATGAACAAGGGCGTGGCCGAGCAGATCGCGACGCCCTTGGAAGTCTATCAGCGCCCGGCCAGCGAATTCGTCGCCGGTTTCATCGGCTCGCCCGCCATGAACATCTTCACCGTCTCGGCGGCCGAGGGCCGCGTGACCCTGCCCGGCGGGGCGGTGCTGCCGCTGCCGGGCCTGCCGCGCGGCGGCGATCTGCGGCTTGGCCTGCGTCCCGAGCATCTGCGGCCCGCCGCGCCGGGCGAGGCGGCGATCCCGGTCCTGCTGCGTTCGGTCGAGCGGCTGGGCGCCGATGCCTTCGGCTATGGCATGATCGAGGGCTCGGAGGTGCCACTGGTGTTGCGCCTGCCCGGCACCAGCGGGCTGGCGCGCGGCGACCGGGTCGACGTGGTGCCCGATCCGGGGCACCTGCATGTCTTCGATGCGCAAGACGGCCGGCGCATCGAGGGCTGAACGGGGGTCAACCGGTCAGCGCCCTGTCCAGCGCCGCGAAGATCGGCCGGGTCAGGCTTTGCCGCACCCGCCTTATGCCGGCCCAGCCGCGTTCCCGCGCCGCCTGGGTGCCGAAGGCACGGGCGCTGGCGATCCCGGCCAGCTCGTCCCAGCCGACCGGCGCCGCCACCGGGGCGCCGGGCCGGGCGCGCACCGAAAAGGGCGCAACCGCCGTCGAGCCGCGCTCGTTGCGCAGCCAGTCGATGAAGATCCGGCCCTTGCGGCTGGCCTTGGCCAGTTCCACCGTATAGCGGTCCGGTTCGTCCTGCGCGCAAAGCGTCGCAAAGTCGCGGGCGAAACGCTTGAGATCGCCCCAGCCGAGGCTGCGGCGCAGGGGCACGACCAGATGCACGCCCTTGCCGCCGGTCAGCATCGCCCAGGGCTCAAGCCCCAGGTCCAGCAGCCGGCCGCGCAGCGACAGGGCGGCGGCACGCACGGCGTCGAAGTCCAGCCCCTCGTCGGGGTCTAGGTCGAAGACCAGCCGGTCGGGCCGCTCCAGCCGGTCGCGGCGGGCGGGCCAGATGTGGAACTCGACCGTGCCCATCTGCACCGCGGCGACCAGCCCGGCCGCGTCGGCGACATAGGCATAGGCCGCATCCTCGCCGTCGCTTTCGGTGATCCGCATCTGCCGGATCGCCTTGGGAAAGCCCTTGCCGGGATGCTTCTGGAAGAACCGCTCGCCCGCCATCCCGTCGGGCAGGCGCAGCAGCGACAGCGGGCGGTCGGCGGCCTCCTCCAGCATCAGCGGCGCGATCTGCTGGTAATAGCGCGCCAGCCCCGCCTTGGTCAGCCCCGCCTTGCCCGGTCCGGCATCGGCAAAGATCACCCGCTCGGGATGCGAGATGGTCACGCCTTCGATCCGCTCGGTCATCACCGGCTCCTGCGCTGCCTTTGGGGACCAACGCCGGCGGCGGGGTCGCGGTTCGCCGCCGGCCGGATTTGCGCTTGGCCGCGCCGCACCTATATCCCTCGCTGCAATGCGAAAGGGACAGGCAGGATGATGGACGAGGCGCAGCGACCCGGCCGGGCAGGGCCGATCCTGCATTTCCGCGGCATGGCGGGGCAGGGCATCCGGCTGGCGGCCATCGTCATCCGGCCGAAGGACGAACCCGCCCCGCCGCCGATCCGCCTGTCAGAGGCCGAGATCGCGCCGCGCCGCATCGCCCAGATCGCCGGCATCGCCGTCTGGAGGCACGATTTCACCCTGACCCCGGCGGATGGCGGCTATGAATTCGAGGGCACCTTTCACGCGGTCGCGACGGATCTGTCGGGCGACCTGCGCCTGGCCTTCGTTTCCTGCAACGGCGAGGAGAACGGCGATCTGGACCGCGACGGCGCCGAGCGCAACCTGATGTGGACGCGGCTGGCGCGCGACCATGCCCGCGCGCCCTTTGCGCTGCTGCTGCAGGGCGGCGACCAGATCTATGCCGACGAGGCGACGCAGGGCCACCCGCTGAGCCGGGACTGGCCCGACAAGGTGCCCGAGGTGGACGACCTCGCGCAGCTTGCCGATCTGGCGGAACACCTGCGCCGCCGCTTCGTCGCGCGCTATCTGCATGTCTTGCAGGCGCCGGGCTATGCCGCGATGGCGGCGCAGGTGCCGGCGCTGTCGGTCTGGGACGACCATGACATCTGCGACGGCTGGGGCTCGCTGCCGGAACAGCGCAGCCGCTCGGCCGTGGGCCGGACCCTGTTCGGCGTGGCGCGCGAGACCTACCTGCTGTTCCAGCACGGTGCGGCGGAAGGCGACATTCCCGAGCTGTTCCTGGATGCCTCGGGCGAAAGCCTCGGCTGGAAGCGCGAACTGCCCGGCCTGACCATCGCCGCGCCCGACCTGCGGTCCGAGCGCCACCGCCACCGCATCATGGGGCCCGCGGGCTGGCAAGCGGTCGAGGCGCTGGCGCCGCAGGGCGAACATGTGTTCCTGGTCTCCAGCGTCCCGCTGCTGGGTCCGCGCCTGTCGCTCCTGGAGCGGGTGATGATGGCGATTCCGCGCATGCAGCATTACGAGGACGACCTGCGCGACCAGTGGCAAAGCCGGGTGCATCGTGCCGAATGGCGGCGCTTGCTGGCCGAGGTGCTGAAATGGCGCGCCCGTGCCCATGTCACCGCGCTGTCGGGCGAGATCCACCTGGCGACCCGCGCCGTGATGGGGCCGGATGCGCAGAAGGTGCATCAACTGGTCGCCTCGGGCATTTCGCATCGCGCGCCGCCGCAGGCCTATGCCCGCGCGCTGGGGCTGTTCGCCGGCTTGGGCGAGGCGCCCTTGCCCGGCCACCCGATCCGCATCCACCCGCTGCCCGGCCAGCGCCACCGCTATGTGGCGCAGCGGAACTACCTGATCCTGGCCCGCCGCGACGGGCGCTGGCAGGCGGTCTGGCACCTGGAGGAGAGCGGCGAAACCCCGGCGCTGGATCTGTCCGACTGATGGGACGGGAAGGGACGGGCGGTTGCGCCGCCGGCCAAAGCCCGCTATGTCGGGCGCCCATACCGGTCGCAGCCTACCCGGTCATCAAAACAAGGGTCACATGATGAAGACGACAGTTGTCTGCTCGGGCGGACTCGATTCCGTATCGCTGGCGCATATGATCGCGGCGCAGGGCGGGCTTTCGCGCCTGATTTCCTTCGACTACGGCCAGCGCCACCGCAAGGAGCTGGATTTCGCCGCCGCCGCCGCCCGGCGGCTGGGCGTGCCGCATCACGTCATCGACATGCGCGGGGTGGGGGCGGTGCTGACCGGCTCGGCCCTGACCGGCGGCGCCGAGGTGCCGGACGGGCATTATGCCGAGGAGACCATGCGCATCACCGTGGTCCCGAACCGCAACGCCATCATGCTGACCGTGGCCTTCGGCATGGCGGCGGCGATGGGCGACCGGGCGGTGGCGACCGCCGTGCATGGCGGCGATCATTTCATTTATCCCGATTGCCGCCCCGCCTTCACCGAGGCCTTCCAGCACATGCAGGACGCGGCGCTGGACGGCTATGCGCAGGTGCGGCTGCTGACCCCCTTCGTGCATCGGAGCAAGGCCGACATCGTGACCGAGGGCGCCCGCCACGGCACGCCCTTTGCCGAGACCTGGTCCTGCTACAAGGGCGGCACCCTGCATTGCGGCCGCTGCGGCACCTGCGTCGAGCGGCGCGAGGCCTTCCACCTGGCCGGCATCCCCGACCCGACCGCCTATGAGGATGGCGATTTCTGGCGGCAGGCCATCGCGGAACGGGGGCGGGCCTGATGTTCCGCATCGCCAAGGAGTTCCATTTCTCGGCCTCGCACCAGCTGGCGCATCTGCCGCCGGATCACCAATGCGCCCGGCTGCACGGGCACAATTATGTCGTCGTGGTGGAACTGGCCGCGGCCGAGCTGAATGCCGACGGCTTCGTGCGCGACTATCACGAGCTTGCGGCGCTGAAGCATTATATCGACACGCATTTCGACCATCGCCACCTGAACGACGTGCTGGACGGCCCCTCGACCGCCGAGAACATGGCGCGGCATTTCCATGACTGGTGCAAGGCGCGCTGGCCCGAGACGGTGGCGGTCCGGGTGTCCGAGACGCCCAAGACCTGGGCCGAGTATCGGCCATGACCCTGCGCATTGCCGAAATCTTCGGCCCGACCATCCAGGGCGAGGGCGCGCTGATCGGCGAGCCCACGGTCTTTGTCCGTGCCGGCGGCTGCGACTACCGCTGCCTCTGGTGCGACAGCCTGCACGCGGTGGAGAGCCGCCACCGCCACGAATGGCGGCCGATGAGCGCCGAGGCGATCTGGGCCGATGTGCGGCGCCTGTCCGGCGGCCAGCCGCTGACCGTCTCGCTGTCCGGCGGCAATCCGGCGATCCAGGATTTCGCCCCGCTGATCGCGCTGGGACGCGCCGCAGGCTACCGCTTCGCCTGCGAGACGCAGGGCTCGGTCGCGCAGCCCTGGTTCGCGGACCTGTCTACGCTGGTGCTGTCGCCGAAACCGCCCTCCAGCGGGCAGGTGGTCGATTGGGACGCCTTCGACCGCTGCCTCAAGGCCGGCGAGGGTGCCGGCCAGCGGGTGCTGAAGATCGTGATCTTCGACCGGCGCGACCTGGACTGGGCGCGCGCGGTCGCCGACCGCCATCCCGGCCTGCCGCTCTACCTGCAGCCCGGCAACCCCGAAACCGATCCCGCCCAGCCGGTCGATCCGCAGGCCCTGGCCGACCGGCTGCTCTGGCTGGTCGAGAACACGGTCGGCCGTGGCTGGCTGAAACCGCGCATCCTGCCGCAGCTGCATGTCCTGATCTGGGGCAACCGGCGCGGCGTCTGACATTCGGAGAGAAGCATGACCGAGACGATCTACAGCGGCCTCAAGCAGCTGGGCGGCGCCACCCGGCTGCCCGAAAGCCCCGACAAGGCCGAGCTGGAGCGGGTGCAGAACCCGCAGGCCGACGTGTCCTATAACGTGCGCTTTACCGCGCCCGAGTTCACCTCGCTCTGCCCGATGACCGGGCAGCCGGATTTCGCGCATCTGGTCATCGATTATGTGCCCGGAGACTGGCTGGTCGAATCGAAATCGCTGAAGCTTTACCTTGGAAGCTTCCGGAATCACGGCGCTTTCCACGAAGACTGCACCGTCTCGATCGGCCGGCGGCTGGCGGGGTTTCTTGCGCCGCGCTGGCTGCGCATTGGCGGCTACTGGTATCCGCGCGGCGGCATGCCCATCGACGTGTTCTGGCAGACCGGACCCGTGCCCGAGGCGGTCTGGATCCCCGACCAGGGCGTGCCGCCCTATCGCGGCCGCGGCTGAACCCCGCCCATCCCTGCAAGAAACTATCGGTCGGCGCGGTCCCGGAGTATCGGGCCGCGCCGATTTCGCTTGACAGCCCGGCGGCGAGTATGTGAGCATTTGCCCATCACATTAGCAAATGCTGATCCGCAGGGGAGGACAATCGAATGAGCATGATGCTGCGCGGCCTGATGGGGGCTTGCGCCATGACGGCGCTGGCGGCGCCCGCCTTGGCCGAGACGCTGACCATCGCCACCGTGAACAACGGCGACATGATCCGCATGCAGAAGATGACCAAGCCGTTCACCGATGCGAACCCGGACATCCAGCTGGAATGGGTGACGCTGGAAGAGAACGTGCTGCGCCAGCGCGTCACCACCGACATCGCCACCAAGGGCGGGCAATACGACATCGTGACCGTCGGCAATTACGAGGTGCCGATCTGGGCCAAGCAGGGCTGGCTGACGCCGCTCGAGGACATGGGCGAGGATTACGACGCCGCCGACATCCTGCCGCCCATCGCCGAGGGGCTGTCGCTGGACGGCAAGCTTTATGCCGCGCCCTTCTACGGCGAATCCGCGATGATCATGTATCGCACCGACCTGATGGAGAAGGCCGGGCTGGAAATGCCCGAGCGCCCGACCTGGGACTTCGTCTATGACGCGGCGCGCAAGATGACCGACAAATCGGCCGAGGTCTATGGCATCTGCCTGCGCGGCAAGGCCGGCTGGGGCGAGAACATGGCCTTCCTGACCTCGATGGGCGCAAGCTACGGCGCGCCCTGGTTCGACATGGAATGGAAGCCGCAATTCTCGGGCGAGGCCTGGAAGAAGGCGCTGACCGATTACGTCGCGATCATGAACGAGGCCGGCCCGCCCGGCGCCTCGTCGAACGGCTTCAACGAGAACCTGGCGCTGTTCCAGACCGGCAAATGCGGCATGTGGATCGACGCCACCGTGGCGGCCAGCTTCGTGTCGAACCCCAAGGATTCGACCGTGGCCGACAAGGTCGGCTATGCGCTGGCCCCCGAGGGCGAGAAGCCGCAGATGTGGCTCTGGGCCTGGACGCTGGCGATCCCGTCCTCGACCGATGCGCCGGATGCGGCCAAGAAGTTCGTCGCCTGGGCGACCTCGAAAGCCTATACCGAACAGGTCGCGGCCGCCGAGGGCTGGGCGAACGTGCCGCCCGGCACCCGGACCTCGCTTTACGAAAATCCGGCCTATCTTGAGGCCGCGCCCTTCGCCAAGCCGACGCTCGACAGCATCATGTCGGCCGATCTTGCGAACCCGACCACCGTGGAAGTGCCCTATATCGGCACGCAATGGGTGGGCATCCCCGAGTTCCAGGCGCTTGGCACCGCGGTCGGCCAGCAATTCTCGGCCGCGCTGGCCGGGCAGGCCAGCGTCGAGCAGGCGTTGCAGATGGCCCAGCAGATCGCCGAGCGCGAAATGGCCCGGGCCGGCTATCCGAAGTGACCGCCGGTCCGGCCTGACGGCCGCGAACCGGGCGGGGGGCGGCAAGCCCGGCCCCTGCCGCAATCCGAACCCTCATCGCTCGCGTGGGAGGCGCGCCGATGGCTACCCGACATCAGAAAACACTCGCGCGCCTGATGGTCGCGCCCTCGGTCCTGCTGCTGCTGGGCTGGATGATCGTGCCGCTGGCCATGACGCTGTGGTTCAGCTTCCAGAGCTACAACCTGCTCTCGCCCGGCATGGAACGCTTCATCGGCTGGGCCAATTACCAGTATTTCCTGTCCGATCCCGCCTTCTGGACCGCGATGCAGAACACGCTGCTGCTGGTCGGGGGCGTGCTGGTCATCACCGTGGGGGGCGGCATCCTGCTGGCCCTGCTGCTGGACCAGCCGATGTTCGGGCAGGGCGTGGTGCGCATCCTGGTGATCGCGCCCTTCTTCATCATGCCCACCGTCTCGGCGCTGGTGTGGAAGAACATGTTCATGAACCCGGTGAACGGGCTTTTCGCCTGGCTCGCCAAGGCGGTGGGCGCGCAGCCCATCGATTTCCTGGCGCAATATCCGCTGATGTCGATCATCCTGATCGTCGCCTGGCAATGGCTGCCCTTCGCCACGCTGATCCTGCTGACCGCGCTGCAATCGCTCGACAGCGAGCAGATGGAGGCGGCCGAGATGGACGGCGCCGGTGCTTGGGCCAAATTCACCCACCTGATCCTGCCGCACCTGTCGCGCGCCATCACCGTGGTGATCCTGATCGAGACCATCTTCCTGCTTTCGGTCTTCGCCGAGATCCTGGTCACCACCAATGGCGGGCCGGGCTACCAGTCCACCAACCTGACCTATCTGGTCTTTTCGCAGGCGCTGCTGCAGTTCGACGTGGGCGGCGCATCCGCCGGGGGCATCATCGCCGTCATCCTTGCCAATATCGTCGCGATCTTCCTGATGCGGATGATCGGCAAGACGCTGGAGTAAGAACCATGGCCCGCAAGATTTCCGATACCCGCCGCTGGGGCTTCACCATCCTGGCCTGGGGCGTGGCGCTGCTGATCTTCTTTCCGATCCTGTGGACGATCCTGACCAGCTTCAAGTCCGAGGCCGACGCCATAGCATCCCCGCCGAAATTCCTGTTCTTCGACTGGACGACCCAGAACTATGCCGAGGTGCAGTCCCGCTCGCCCTATTTCCGGCATTTCATGAACTCGGTCATCATCTCGGTCGGCTCGACGCTCTTGGGCCTCTTGATCGCCATCCCGGCCGCCTGGTCGATGGCCTTCCAGCCGGCCAAGCGCACCAAGGATCTGCTGATGTGGATGCTGTCGACCAAGATGATGCCGGCCGCGGGCGTGCTGATCCCGATGTATCTGCTGTTCCGGTCCTGGGGCCTTCTGGATACGCGGCTGGGCATCACCGTCGTCCTGATGCTGATCAACCTGCCGATCATCACCTGGATGCTCTATACCTATTTCCGCGAGATTCCCTCCGAGATCCTCGAGGCGGCGCGGATGGACGGGGCGAGCCTCAAGAACGAGATCCTGCACGTGCTGACGCCGATGGCGGTGCCCGGCATCGCCTCGACCCTGCTTCTGAACGTCATCCTGGCCTGGAACGAGGCGTTCTGGACGCTGAACCTGACCACGTCCAAGGCGGCACCGCTGACGACCTTCATCGCCAGCTATTCCAGTCCCGAAGGGCTTTTCTACGCGAAACTCTCGGCGGCGAGCACCATGGCCATCGCCCCGATCCTGATCCTTGGCTGGTTCAGCCAGAAGCAACTCGTGCGCGGCCTGACCTTCGGCGCGGTGAAATGAAAGGGGGGAATGATGGGTAGCATCACGCTTCAACAGGTCCGCAAGAGCTTTGGCGAGGTCGAGGTCATTCCGGGCGTCGATCTGGAGATCCACGACGGCGAATTCGTGGTCTTCGTCGGCCCCTCGGGCTGCGGCAAGTCCACGCTCCTGCGCCTGATCGCGGGGCTCGAGGATGTGACCTCGGGCCGGATCGTCATCGACGGGCGGGACGTGACCCAGGCGCCGCCCTCGCAGCGCAAGCTGGCCATGGTGTTCCAGTCCTATGCGCTTTACCCGCATATGTCGGTCAGGAAGAACATCGCCTTTCCGCTGAAGATGGCGGGCATGGCGGCGGATGAGCAGGAGCGGCGCGTCCAGCACGCCGCCGGCATCCTGAACCTGACCGATTACCTGGACCGCCGTCCCGGCCAGCTGTCGGGCGGCCAGCGCCAGCGCGTCGCCATCGGCCGCGCCATCGTGCGCGAGCCCTCGGCCTTCCTGTTCGACGAGCCATTGTCGAACCTCGACGCGGCCTTGCGGGTGAACATGCGGGTCGAGATTTCCGAGCTGCACAAGAAGCTGGCGACGACCATGGTCTATGTCACCCATGACCAGGTCGAGGCGATGACCATGGCCGACAAGATCGTCGTGCTGCGCGCCGGCCGGGTCGAGCAGGTGGGTTCGCCGCTCGAGCTTTACCGCAAGCCCGCGAACCGCTTCGTTGCCGGTTTCATCGGCAGCCCGAACATGAATTTCATCGAGGGCGAGGCGGCCGCCGCCATGGGGGCCCATGCCATCGGCGTGCGCCCCGAGCATTTCACCATGTCCACCACCGGCGGCCAGTTCGCCGGCACGGTGGGCGTGGCCGAGCATCTGGGCTCGGACACCTTCCTGCATGTCGAGCTGGACGGCGGCACCCCCATCGTCGCGCGGGCGGCGGGCGAGTTCCCGGTGGATCACGGCGACCGCATCTGGCTGACCCCGCAGGACGGCCGGGTCTATCGCTTCGACCAGAACGGCCTTGCGCTTTGACGGCAGCCGCGTCGGGGTCGCTGCCGCGGCCCCGTCTTTGCAGATCAGAACCGGGATGAATTCGGATGGACAGGCTTTCCAACCAGACCCTCGACCGCCTCGGCCAGCCGGTGCCGGGCTATAACCGCGCCGCCCTGCGCCCCGGCATCCTGCATTTCGGCGTCGGCAATTTCTTCCGTGCCCATCAGGCCGCCTATCTGGACCGGCTGATGAACATGGGGCTGGCGCAGGATTTCGCCATCATCGGCGCCGGCGTCATGCCGGGCGATGCGCGGATGCGCGACACGCTGGCGGCGCAGGACTATCTTTACACGCTGGTCGAGCAATCGGCCGACCGCTCGGACGCCCGCGTGCTGGGGCCGATCATGGACTATATCGCGCCGGGCGATCACGGGCGGGTCATCGCCGCGCTGGCCGATCCGGCGATCCGCATCGTGGCGCTGACCATCACCGAGGGCGGCTACTTCATCGATGCCGCCACCGGGCATTTCGACCCGGCCCATCCCGCCATCGCGGCGGACGCGCAAAACCCCGACGCGCCGCGGACCGTGTTCGGCCTGATCGTCGCGGGGCTGAAGGCGCGGCGGGCGGCGGGGCACGCGCCCTTCACCGTTATGTGCTGCGACAACATCCCGCATAACGGCAAGGTCACCTGCGAGGCGGTGGCCGAAACCGCGCGGCTCTCGGACCCGGAGCTGGCCCGGTGGATCACGGCGAATGTCGCCTTCCCGAACGCCATGGTGGACCGCATCACCCCCGCCACCAGCGACCGCGAACGCCGCATGGTGCGCGAGAATTTCGGCATCCATGACGACGCCCCGGTCTTCTGCGAGGATTTCATCCAATGGGTGCTCGAAGATAACTTTCCCGCCGGCCGCCCGCCGCTTGAGAAGGCCGGCGTCGAATTCGTCGCCGACGTGACGCCCTGGGAACTGATGAAGATCCGCATCCTCAACGGCGGCCATGCGGTGATCGCCTATCCGGCCGGGCTGCTGGACATCCATTTCGTGCATGAGGCGATGGCCGACGCCCAGGTCCGCGCCTTCCTGGGAAAGGTCGAGGCGGACGAGATCATCCCCGCCGTGCCGCCGGTGCCCGGCACCGACCTGCAGGCCTATTTCGCCAAGGTGGCCGAACGCTGCGCCAATCCCAAGATCGGCGACACGGTGCGCAGGCTTTGCCTCGACGGTTCGAACCGGCAGCCGAAATTCATCGTGCCGACCATCGCCCACCGGCGGGAGCGCGACCTGCCCGTGGACGGGCTGGCGCTGGAATCGGCGCTGTGGTGCCGCTATTGCGCCGGCACCAGCGACAGCGGCGCGGTGATCGAGCCGAACGATCCGAACTGGGACCACCTGACGCAGGTGGCGCAGGCGGCCCGGACCGATCCCTCGGCCTGGCTGGACATGGCCGAGATCTATGGCGCGACCGGCCGCGATCCGCGCTTTGCCGAACCCTTCGCACGCTGGCTGGCCATGCTGTGGGACAGGGGCACGCGCGCGACGCTCGACGCCTATCTCAAGGGCTAGGCGGTGGTGCGCGGGCTGATCTTCGACTGCGACGGGGTGCTGGTGGATTCCGAACCCCTCGCCGTGGCCGAGATCGAGGCGCTGCTGCAAAGGCTGGGCGCGCCGATCGCTCGCGCCCGCATCTATGACGAGTTCCTTGGCCGTTCGTTTTCGACCATCGTCGAGGCGGCAGAGGGGCAGGGCGTCGATCTGCGCCCTGCCGTGCCCGGCTATGCCGAGGCGCTGGCCCTGCGCTTTCGCCGCGAATTGCGCCCGGTGCCGGGCATGGCCGAGGCGCTGGCGCAACTGTCCGGGCCGCGCGCCGTGGCCTCCTCCAGCGCGCCCGAGCGGTTGCGGCTGTCCTTGTCGCTGACCGGGCTGGCACCGCTCTTCGGGCCGCATGTCTATTCCGCGACGCAGGTGGCGCGCGGCAAGCCCGCGCCCGACCTGTTCCTGTTCGCCGCCCGGCACTTGGGCATCGCGCCGGCCGATTGCGTGGTGATCGAGGACAGCCCGGCCGGTCTGCGCGCCGCCCGCGCGGCGGGGATGCGGGTTATCGGCTTTCTGGGCGGCAGCCATGCCGCGCCGGCGCGGCTGGCCGAAAAGCTGGCGGCGCTGGCCCCCGACGCGCTGATTGACCACGCGCGGGATTTGCCCAAGACTTTGGCCGGACTGGGCTAGGGAAGGGGAATCGGCGTGCTGATCGGGGCCGTGGATGTGGGCTCGGCCCGCGCGCGAGCGGGGATTTTCACCCCCGAAGGCCGGCTGGTCGCCCGCGCGAGCCGGGGGTTCGCCACCATTCCGGGCCCCGACCGGCAGGCCATGCACGATTTCGCCGAGATCTGGCAGGCCGTGGCCGAGGCGCTGGCCGAGGCGCTGCGGCAGGCCGGCGCCGATCCCGCGCAGGTCGGGGCGCTGGCCTTTGACGCCACCTGCTCGCTGGTGGTCGAAGCGCCGGGCTTTGCCCCCGACGTGATCGCCTGGCACGACCACCGCGCCGTGGCCGAGGCGGCGGAACTCAGCCGCATCCCGCATGAGATCGTCACGCGGGCCGGGGGCTCGGTCTCGCCCGAGATGCAGACGCCGAAGCTGATGTGGCTGCGCCGCCACCGGCCCGAGGTCTGGGCGGCGCTGCAAGGGGTGCGCGACCTTTGCGACCACCTGGCCTTTCGCGCCACCGGGACCGAGGCGCGTTCGCTTTGCGCGGCGGCGGCGAAATGGCCCTGGCTGCCCGACCGCGGCGGCTGGCAGCGGGACTTGCTGGAACGGGCGGGGATCGCCGATTTCCCGCGCCCCGGCCCGGTCCTGCCGCCCGGCGCGCGTATCGGGCCGCTGTCGCCGCGGGGTGCGGCGGAACTGGGGCTGGAGCCCGGCACGCTGGTCGCCGCCGGGCTGATCGACGCCTTTGCCGGGGCGCTTGGCGCGGCGCCGGACATGCCGGCGCTGATCGCCGGCACCTCGAATTGCGTCATGGCGACGGGGCTGGCGCCGCGCGCGGCGCTTTGGGGGCCCTATCCCGGCGCCATCCTGCCCGGCGAAAGCGTCAGCGAGGGCGGCCAGTCCGCGACCGGCGCGTTGCTGGAGCGGGTGCGCGGGCTTTTCCCGCAGCCGGCCAGCCACGACGAGATCCTGGCCCGCATCGCCGCCGATCCCGAGCCTGCGCCCGACCTGCATGTCCTGCCCGACATCAAGGGCAGCCGCACGCCCTTTGCCGATCCGCTGCTGCGCGGCGTGATCCACGGCCTGACGCTGGAGCGCAGCGCGCAGGCGCTGGACGCGCTTTACTGGCGCGCGGCGGTCGGCATCGCGCTGGGAACGCGGCAGGTCATCGCGCATATGGGGCTGGCGCCCGCTGCGCTGGCCATGGCCGGGGGGCAGGCGCGCTCGGCCCTGCTGCGCCAGCTTTATGCCGATGCGACAGGGGCCGAGATCCACTGGCAGCCGCAGGACGCGGTGCTGCGCGGCACCGCCATCGCCGCCGCCGCGCCGCTGCTGGGCGGGATCCGCGCGGCGCGGGCGCGCTTTGCCCGGCCGGCCGAGGTGACCCGCCCCGAGCCCGCCGCCCGCGCCCGGCGCGAGCGGGACTGGCGCATCTTCCTGCGCATGCAGCAGCAGCGCGCCGAGATCGCCGCGATGTAGGGGTCAGTCGGCCAGCAGCGCCGCGCCGGTCGCGGCATCGGTGATCAGCCCGCTGATCAGACCGCCGCGCAGCGCGCCGCGGATCGCCGGCACCTTTTCGGCGCCATGGGCGGCGCCGATCACCAGCGTCGTCTCGCGCGGCGGGATCGGGGCCGAAGCCACGCGGTCGTTGCTGAGCCCCGCCACCAGTGCGCCCCGCGCGTCATAGGCCCAGCCGGTGATCTCGCCCACCGCGCCGGCCGCGACCAGCGCGTCCAGGTCGGGCTGCGACAGGAAGCCGTCCAGCATCAGCGGCGCGCCCGCGCCCACCGTGCCGATGCCGACAAAGGCCACCGCGGCCTCGGCCGACATGCGGATCAGCCGCTCGATGCTGGGCTGGCTGTTGACCGCCTGCCGCTCGCGCACGCTGGGGGCGATGACCGGCAGCGGCAGGGGAAAGCTGCGCGCCGTCACCAGGTCCGACAGCGTGAACAGCACGTTGTAATAGGCGGTCGAGCCGTCCGGCGCGATATTGCCGGTCAGCGAGACGATGCGGTGCTGCGGGCAGTCGATATGCGGCAATTGCGCGATGGCGCTGCGCAGGGTGCGCCCGGTGCCGATCGCCATGGTCATCGGCTCGGCCCGGCGCAGCCATTGCTCGATCACATCGGCCAGCATCAGCGCCACCCCGGCCTCGGGCGCATCCGAAGGGGCGATCTGGCAGAACGCCAGCCCGTACTTGCGCTGCAATCCTGCGGCCAGGTCCATGCAATGGGCAAAGGGATGGTCGATGCGGATCTTGACGATGCCCTCGGCCATGGCCTGCGCCACCAGGCGCTGCGCGGTCTGGCGCGAGATGCCCATGATCCCCGCGATCTCGTCCTGGGTCTTGCCCGCGACATAGGAAAGCCACGCCGCCTTGGCCGCTTGCTCCAGTTTCCGGCCCTGGTTCGACATGGGTTGGCTTTTCCGTCTTTCGCGCGTGTTCGGGGTGTTTTTTGCCGTCCCTGTGTAGCTTGCCGGCAACCCGGCTGTCCAGCGCGCCGCCCGCGGCGGCAGGCTGCGGCAAAAGCGACCTGTCTAAAATATGACCTTCACATTCATGTTTTGCTGACCTATGCAGGCGGGGTCATTCCGGCGTGCCCGCAGCCCATGCCCGCCGCCGCTATGCCGCATCGCAAGCCCTGTGCCAGCCGTTTCATTGCCACCCTCGCGCCGCACATCGCCGCCGGCGCTGTCCCTTGCGGGAAGATGAAGGACGTGCCGACATGGACGCTGACGACAAAACGAAACCCCTTGCGCGAATGATCCCGGTCTTGTCCGGGCTGGCGGCCGGGCTGTCCTTGCAGGCGGGGGCGGCGCTGGCGCAATCGGCCGCGCCCGGCGCGGTGATCGTGCTGGACGAGATCGAGATCCGCGCCGACACCACCGCCCGCCGGTTCGAGGCGACGCCCGGTGCGGTGACGCTGATCGACCGCAGCGAGCCCGTGGGCGAGGCCGCGCCGACGCTGGCCGACACGCTGTCCGAGGTGCCCGGCGTCGTGGTGCAGGAGTTCTTCGGCGGCAACGACCAGCCGCGCATCCAGATCCGCGGCGCGGGCCTGCAGCAGAACCCGGCCGAGCGCGGCTTGCTGATCCTTCAGGACGGCATGCCGGTGAACCGCGCCGACGGCTCCTATGTCGTGGGCCTTGCCGCGCCGGGCCAGGCCGAGAGCATCGAGGTGTTTCGCGGCGCCGCGGCCAATCGCATCGGCGCCAACGTGCTGGGCGGCGCGATCAACTTCGCCTCGCCCTCGGGCGTAACGGCGCCGGGGCTGCGGCTCAGCTTCGGCGGCGGCAGTTTCGGGCGGGGCGAGGTCGCGGGCAGCTATGGCATCGACGGCGAGCGGGCCGATGTGCTGCTGCGCTTCGAACATGCGCAGAAGGACGGCTATCGCGACCATAACGGCTCGCGCCGCAGCGGCATCGGCGGCAATGTCACCCTGCAGACCGGCGAGGCGGTGACGCGGTTGTTCTTCAGCCATACCGACCTGGAATTCGACGTGGCCGGGCCTCTGACCTGGGATGCGGTCCGGAACGATCCCGAAAGCAACCATGCCGGCCCGGTGATCGTCGGCGGCGCGCCGGTGGGGCCGGGGCCGAACGTGCCGCGCGACCGGCCGCGGCGCGACACCCGGCAGACCCTGGCCGGCGCCCGCACGACGCTGGAGCGCGGCGCGGACATCTATGATTTCGGCCTGAGCCTGTCGCGGACCGACGACAGTTTCGCCTTTCCGATCTCATCCGGGTTCCGCGATACCGAGGGCAGCGACGCCACGCTGACCGCGCGCTACAGCCGGATGGGCGAAGGGGAGTTGCCGCTGTTCGAGACCGGGCTGACCTGGTCCTTCGGCAAGGCCGACCGCGATTATTTCCACAACCTGGGCGGCGCGCGCGGCCCGGCCTTCGGCCGCAACCGGCTGACGGCCGATACCCTGTCGATCTTTGCCGGGGGGAACCTGCCCTTGGGCGGGTTCACCCTGTCGCCCTCGATCGCCTTCAACCATGCCAGCCGCGAAAGCGAGGATCGCTGGGGGGCGGCGACCCGGCCGACGGTGGGCTACAGCCCGATGAATCCCGGCATGCGCCTGCCCGATGGCGCGGTGCCGGCGGTCTCGACCAGCTACGACCGCAGCTATAGCGGCTTCACCCCGGCGCTGGCCCTGTCCTGGACCCCGGCCGAGGGGCAGTTTGCCTGGATTTCGCTGGCGCGCGGCTTCGAGCCGCCGACCCATGACGACCTGCTGGGGACGGTTGGCGGCACGCCGAACAGCGGGCCGGGCCGGCCGAACCCTGCCGATCCCGCGGCGCCTGCGGCCATGTTCGCGACGCCGGACCTGGAGGCGCAGACCTCGACCACGCTGGAGCTGGGCTGGCGCGGGACATGGCAGCGCCTGTCCTGGGACGCGACCCTCTATCACGCGCGGCTGAAGAACGAACTGCTGTCGCTGCGCGACGTGACCGGCGCCACGCTGGCCTCGGTCAATGCCGGGCGGACCCGGCACAGCGGGGCCGAGCTTGGCCTGTCGGGCGAGCTGACGGAAACGCTGGCGGCGCGGCTGGCCTGGACCTGGCAGGATTTCCGCTTCGACGACGATCCCCTGCGCGGCGACAACCGCATCGCCGGCGCGCCGCGCAACGTCATCTCGCTGGTGCTGGACTGGCGCCCGGTCGAACGGCTGGTGCTGACCGGCAAGCTGCATTGGGTGCCGGGCCGGACGCCGGTGGACAACATGAACACGGTCTTCAACGATTCCTATGCGCTGCTGGACCTGGGGGCCGAATATGCGCTGACGCCGAACGCCGCGGTCCATGTCCAAGTCACCAACCTGACCGACGAACGCTATGCCGCCTCGACGCTGGTCGTGGATCAGGCCATGGCCGGACAGGCGGCCTTCATCCCCGGCGAGGGACGCGCCTTCTACCTGGGCACGCGGCTGCGGTTCTGACCATGCCCGCCGCCGCCTTCCTTTCCGCGCCGCCGTCCCGCCTGTCCCTGTGCCCCCAGACCGCGCCGCGCCGCGCCCTGGCGGGCGCCATTGACCGCCTGGCGCGGGCCGTGCTTTTGTGCGGGCGGATCGAGGAAGCCCCCCGCATGCGACTGACCAGCTTTTCGGATTACGCCCTGCGCCTGCTGATCTATGCGGCGCGGCATCCCGACCGGCTGATCACCATCGAGGAGGCGGCCTTGGCCTATGACATCTCGCGCAGCCACCTGACCAAGGTGGCGAACGTGCTGACGCGGGCGGGGTTCCTGAACTCGGTCCGCGGCCGCTCGGGCGGGCTGGAGCTGGGCCGCAACCCGGCCGCGCTGTCCCTGGGCGAGGTGCTGCGCGTGACCGAGCCGGACATGGCCGCCGCCGAATGTTTTGGCCCCGAGGAGATCCGCGCCCCGAACCGGCCCGGCGCGCTGGACGCGGCGATCCGCGATGCGCTGGCCGCCTTCCTGCAGGTGATGGACCACCGCACGCTGGCCGACCTGCTGGCCGAGGAACAGGAGTGAGCCATGGTTTTTCCCGCCTTCTTCGACGATGCGCCGGCGATCCGGCTCCGCGATCCCCTGGCGGGTTTCCTGGGCTCGGCCGAGGACGGGGTGATGACCTATCGCTATGTCGATGCGGTGCGGCTTTGCGGCCATTCCTGCCCGGTGGTCGCCGGGGCCTGGCTGATGGTGCTGGCCGGGCTGGAATGGCTTTACGGCGACGACCTGCCCGAGCGCGGCGGCATCGAGGTGCATATGCGCGAGGGCGTCGGGCAGGGCACGACCGGCGTTGTCGCCTCGGTCGCGACGCTGGTCACGGGTGCCGCGGCCGAGGGCGGCTTTCACGGCATCGGCGCGGGGCAGCTGTTCGCGCGCCGCGGGCTCTTGCGCTTCGAGGCGCCGATCGACGGGGTCATGGCGCTGCGCCGGCGCGACAATGGCGATGGGGTGGTGGTGGACATCGACACCGGCCATGTGCCGCATGATCCCGCCATGGCCGGGCTGATGCCGCGCGCGGTCGCGGGGCGGGCCGATCCGGCCGAACTGGCCCGCTTCGCGGCGCTGTTCCAGGACCGGGTGCGGCGGATGCTGGCGGCGGCCGACGACCCCAAGCTGATCCATCTCTACGACTGGCCCGCGTCATGAGCCGCCCGGCCTGGCCCGGTGACGCCGCGCCCTATCGGCGCACGCCGGAATTCACCGAAACCACCGTGCCCAAGGGCCTGTTGCGTGCCCATGCGACCCGGCCCGGCACCTGGGCGCGGCTGCATGTGCTGGAGGGCCGGCTGGTCTTTCGCGACCTGGTCGGCGGCACCGAGATGCTGCTGGGGCCGGGCATCCATCCGCTGATCCATCCCGAGCGGCTGCACGAGGTCGCGGCCGCGGGCCCGGTGCGGTTTTTCGTCGAGTTCTGCGCCCGGCCGGGGGATTGCCCGGCGCCGACCTGATCTAAGTCAAGGCAGCCCGATCCCGGCCGCCTATGCTATCGCCAATCCCGCGCCAGCCCTCCGCCAGCGATCCCCGTTCATCTTGCGCCTGCCAGGAGGGCAGACATGTCCCCAATCCCTCGCCATCCCTCGCGCCGCGCCCTGCTTGCCGGGGCGGGCGCGCTTGCCGCCGCGCTGGCGGCGCCCGCCGTCCTGCGCGCAGCACCCCTGGCGCGCCTGGCGCTGTTCGGCCCGCCCGCCGGGCCCAGCATCACCCTGGCCCATGCCGTCGCCAGCGGCGCGCTGAAGGATCTGTCGGCCGAGGTATCGCTGACCGTATGGCGCAGCCCGGACGAGTTGCGCGCCGGCCTGACCTCGGGGACCATCGACCTGTCGGTGGTGCCGGTGCAGGTCGCGGCGAACCTTTACAACCGCGGCATGGGGCTGCGGCTGGTCAACACCATGACCGACGGGCTGCTGTTCATCGTGGCGCAATCCGGCGCGGTCGCGGATCTGGCCGGGCTGGAGGGCAGGCGCCTGGCCGTGCCCTTTGTCAACGACACGCCCGATTTCGTGTTGCGCGCGCTGCTGGCGCGGCAGGGCATCGCCGATAAGGTGGACCTGCTGCCCGTCGGCAGCCCCATCGAGGCGGCGCAGATGCTGCTGGCCGGCCAGATCGAGGCGGCGCTGCTCAGCGAGCCGGCCTCCAGCGTCGCGATCATGCGCGGCCGGGCGGCGGGCAAGGCTTTCGCGCGGGTGATCGACCTGCAAGAGGAATGGGGCAGGCAGGGCGATGTCGGCCCGCTGCTGCCGCAGGCCGGGCTGGCCGCGACCGATGCTTTCATGGCCGGCGGCGCCGAGTTGCTGGCGCCGTTGCAGGCCGCGCTGGCGCGGGCCAATGCCGAGGTGCTGGCCGATCCGGTGCAGGCCGCGACCGAAGCCGCCGGTGCCCTGGACATGCCCGCCCCGATCCTGGCGCTGTCGGTGCCGCATTCCCGGCTGGCCGTGCGCCCGGCCGGCGAGGCGCGCCCGGCCATCGAGGCGATCCTGTCGCTGATGGCGGAAACCGATGCCGCGATCATCGGCGGCAAGCTGCCCGACGACGGGTTCTATCTGCTGTGAGCCTGCTTTCGGCCTGTCTGGACCGGCTGGCGCGGCTGGGCCGGTTCCTGTGGTCGGCCTGGGCCGGGCTGGCGGGCCTGGCGCTGATCGGCGCGCTGTGGCAGGCCGGGCACGAGGCCTATGGCGATTTCATCCTGACCGCGCCGCTGGACACGCTGGCCGCCGCGGCGCGGCTGTTGCGCGAGGGCAGGGCGCAGGAACTGCTGGCCCTGACCACCGCCCGCGCGCTGGCCGGTTTCGGGCTTTGCGCGCTGATCGGCACGCTTTTCGGGGTGGTGGCGGGCTATTCCCCGGCTACGCTGCGGCTGTCGCGGCCGATCCTGACCCTGCTTCTGGGCGTGCCGCCGATCGCCTGGATCGTGCTGGCGATGATCTGGTTCGGTCCCTCCGACCTGACCGTGGCGGTGACGATCCTGATCTCGGCGACGCCGGTGGTCTTCGTCGGCGCGGTCGAGGGCGTGGTGACGCGCGACCGCGGCCTGGACGACATGGCGCGGGTCTTTGGCGCCGGCCCGCTGCGGCGCTTCCTGTTCGTCTCGGCCCGGCAGATTTCGGCGCAGCTGTTCCCGGCGCTGATCCTGGCGCTCGGCTCGGCCTTCAAGGTCGCGATCATGGCCGAGTTGCTGGCCAATGCCGGCGGCATCGGCGGCGCGCTGGCGCGGGCGCGGGCCATGCTGGACATCGCCGAGGCGCTGGCCTGGGTCAGCCTGGCCGTCGCCGCGCTGATCGCGGTCGAATATGTGCTGATCCGCCCGGTCCGGGCCGAGCTGGAACGCTGGCGCGAGGCGGCCGCGCCCTGGGGCGTCAAGCGATGAGCCTGCTGGAACTGAACCGCATCGGCCATGCCTTTTTCGGCCGCACCGTGCTGGAGGGCATCACGCTGGGCGTTGCCCGGCAAGAGATCGTGGCGCTGGTCGGGCCGTCGGGCTCGGGCAAGTCCACGCTTGCGCATATCGCCGCCGGGCTGGTCGAGCCGCGCGAGGGGCGCATCGCGCGCAACTACCTGCGCCACGCGATGATCTTCCAGGAGCCGCGGCTGATGCCCTGGGCGACGGCGGCCGGCAATATCGGCTTTCCGTTGCGCCTGTCGCGCGCGCCGCGCCGGATGCGGTGGCAGATGATCGCCGATGCTGCCCTGCGCGCCGGCCTGCTGCCCGAGGATCTGGGGAAATACCCGTCCGAGCTTTCGGGCGGCATGCGCCAGCGCGCCGCCATCGCCCGCGCCCTGGTGACGGACCCGGATTTCATCTATTTCGACGAGCCCTTCACCGCGCTGGACGTGGCGCTGAAGCGGCGGATGCAGGATCTGGTGATCGAGGCCGCCGCCTCGGCGCGCTTTGCCGCGCTGTTCATCACCCACGACCTGCTCGAGGCGATCCGCATCAGCCACCGCATCCTGGTGCTGGACGCGGGCGGGCGCGGCATCGCGGGCGAGCGCCTGCCGCCCGGCAGTCCCGGAACCCGCGACGAGGCGGCGATCTTTGCCCTGCGCCAGCATTACCTGACCGCCGACCCGCTGTTTGCGCATATCCACGACATAGACGAACGGCTGCGCCCATGAAGCCCTCTTTGCATCGCGTGCTGGCCGACGAAGGCTTCCGGCTGTTCTTTCCGCTTGCGGCGCTGCATGCGGCGCTGTGGCCGCTGCTCTGGGTGGCGCTCTGGTCCTTCGACCTGCCCTTTGCGCGGCAGATCCCGCCCGGGATCTGGCATGCGAACGAGATGATCTTTGGCGCCTGGGGCGCTGCGCTGCTGGGCTTTCTGACCACCGCCGCGCCGGAATGGACCGACACGCCGCGCCTGCGCGGGCGGCCGCTTTGGGTGCTGGCGGGGCTTTGGGGCCTGGCGCGGATCGCCGGGCTCCTGGGGGCGGATGCGTTGATCCTGCCGGCGACGGCGGCGGAGCTGGCCTGGCTGGTGCTGCTGCTGGCCTATTTCCTGAAAGTCTCGCTGGAGCAGCGCAGCACCCGGCTGCTCAGCTTTGCCGGCTGGCTTTTCGCTCTGACGCTGGCCGGGCTGATGGCGCGCATGGCCATGCTGGCGGGGCAGGCGGAACCGGCGGCGGAATGGCTGCGCATCGCGGGGCTGGTGTTTCTGGGGCTGCTTTCCCTGGCGCTGGCGCGCATCACCGTGCCGGTGACGAATATCGTGCTGGATCCCAGCGAAAGCACCTCGCCCTTCCGGCCGCATCCGGGGCGGCTGAACCTGTCGGCCGGGCTGGTGGCGCTGGCGCTGATCGGGCAGGTCGCGGGCCTGTCGCCGGCGGTTGCGGGCTTTCTTTGGATCGCTGCCGGCGCCGCCTTCATGGACCGGATGGCCGAGGGCTTTGTCGGTCCCGAGGCGTTTCGCGCCGAGATCATGGTGTTGATGGCGGCGGCGGGATTTTCCGGGGCGGGTCTGCTGGGGCTGGGCGCCGCAGCCCTGGGCGCACCCTGGGCCGAGGCCGGGCCGTTGCACCTGGCGCTGATGGGGGGCTTGGGCCTGGGCGTGCTGGCGGTGCTGGCGATCGCCGGGCGGTTCCATACCGGGCAGGGGCTGGGCCTGAACTGGCAGACCCGCGCGGCCTTCGTGCTGGCCGGCGCGGCGGTATTGCTGCGCGCCCTGCCCGAGATGGGACTGATGCCCTGGCCGCCCGGCCCGCTGCATCTGCTCGCGGCGCTGTTCTGGGCGGCGGCCTTCCTGCTGTGGCTGGCCGATTACTGGCCGGCGATACGCCGCCTGCCCTAAGGGGCGGGCGGCGCAGCCTTCAGGCGGCAAGCATCCGAGTCTGGCCAAGCGCCTGGTCAATGGCAGCCTGGCGCTGATCGGGGCCGATGCTGACGCCATCAGCCATCACGAATTCGGCCTCGATGCCGATGAAGGCAAAGACCGAGCGCAGGTAGCTTTCCAGATGCTCCAGCGCCACCCGCGCGTCGTCGCTGTAAAAGCCGCCACGCGCCAGGGCGACGATCACCCGCTTGCCGCCGGCCAGCCCCTCCGGCCCCTCGGCGGTATAGCGGAAGGTCTTGCCGGCCACGACGATGCGGTCGATCCAGGCCTTGAGCTGGCTCGGCAGGGTGAAGTTGTACATCGGCGCCCCGATCACCACCGTCTCGGCGGCCAGGAACTCGTCCAGGACCGATGTGTCGGCCAGCGCATCCAGCGTCAGATGCGGCAGCGGCGCGACGGCAAGGTCGCGGCGGATGACGGGGGTGCCGGGCCGGGCCTCGGCGAGCCGGTCGATGATCGCCTGGCTGACGATGCGGCTGACGCTGTTGTCGCCGGTGATGCTGCTGTCGATATGCAGGATGGTCACTCTTGCCTCCTAGGTATGGAATTTATACTGAGGCTGCTTAGATAACCATCGGCAAGACCCCCGCAAGAAGGCACAATCCTGTGCCGCAGTTACATGGCTGTGACCCGGTCACGGCCAGGAACCCGGAGAAACCAGATGCATGACCCCAACAGTTTCGGCTGCCGCGCCTTTGCCGCCGTCCTGCAGCGGATCGGCGACAAATGGAGCCTGCTGATCGTTTCGGTCCTGGCCGAGGGGCCCAGGCGGTTCAGCGAATTGCGCCGCGAGATCCCCAGCATTTCCCAGCGCATGCTGACGCTGACCCTGCGCGGGCTGGAGCGCGACGGGCTGGTGTCGCGCACGGTGACGCCCAGCATTCCGCCGCGCGTGGATTACGAATTGACCGAGCTTGGCCGCTCGCTGCGCAAGCCGGTCTGCGCGCTGGCGGAATGGGCGATGGCGAATATCGGCGCGATCCATGATGCCCAGGCCCGTTTCGACCGGGCGAGCGAAAGGGCGCTACGGCCAGGTCTCACAACCAATAGATGACGGTCGCGGCGAGGGCGCAGGCCGAGAGAAACAGGATGGGGCGGCGATCGTAGCGGGTTGCGATCCGACGCCAGTCCTTGAGACGTGCGAAGATGTTTTCGATCCGGCGGCGCAGGCGATAGAGGCTGGCGTCGTGCGGGATCGGGGCTTTCCGGCCGATGCGGGAGGGGATGCATGGCGCAATGCCTCTTTCGATCAGGGCATTGCGAAACCAGCCGGCATCGTAGCCGCGGTCTGCGAGCAGCGCCCCGGCCTGCAGGATCTGCGAGAGCGGCGCCCTTGCGCCGATGTAGCCGGAGGCCTGGCCAGCCGACAGAAGCATCCGGATCGGGCGACCCCTGGCATCGGCCAGGACGCGCAGCTTCGAAGCTCAGCCCGCCCCTGGTGCACCCGATCAGCCGTCCGTGCCCCCCTTTGAACTGCAGGGCCCGACCGCCCGGGAACTGCGAAAGCGTGCCGGGATGTCAATCGTGCTGAGAAAGGCAAGTGATGTCACCGGCCCAACACCGGGGATCGACATCAGGCGCAGGCAGACGGTGTCGTCCCTGACAATATCCATCACCTTGCGGTGCAGCTGGGAGAAGGCCTCCCGGACCTTCCGTCTTGCGGCCGGCAAGACGCTGAACACCTCTTCCAGGTCCGGCAGGGCCTCGATGAGATCCTTCACTCGCGCTTCAAACCGTCCCGCATCAACAGTGCCCACCTTGAGGCCAAAGTTGCGCAACAGGACGCGGTGCTTCTGGCTGGCTACGGTCTTCACATGCACCGGGCGATACAGATTGACACGCATCATCTGGGCGATCCCGCGCGCGTCATTGCGGTCGATCTTGTCCACCTGCGCCTTGATGAAAGCCTTGGCGTGGCGCGTCTCGATGCAGATCGCCGGAAGGCCGGCCTTGGCCAGGCCCTCGGACAGCCACTGGGATAACGGACCAGCCTCCGGCCCGACCCTCTCAAGCCGGGCACCCACGCCATTCAAGGCGCGAAAGATGTCCTCCGGGTGGCTTATGACCTTGAGTTCCCGACGGATCCGGCCACCTCGTCGAGGATGCAGATCGCGGTCTCTTTTACCGATACATCCAGTCCGGCATTGTAGCTTCGTGCTGCGCTTCCTTCCCTGATGCTGGTGGCTGCTTCTCACAGACCACGCTCTACCATCGGCCCGAAGCGCAGCACCTCATGACGAGCGGGAAGGGAGGTGGGGCGCCAGCCGAATACCCCATCTGACCCGAGTCGGGCAAAAGTTTTGGCTCGATCCGCCAGACAGGTGGGAGTGCCGTTCAGATGGCGAAATCGTCCAGCGTCTTGCCGGCGGCCAATCCTTCGGCGATCCAGCGCGGTTTGCGGCCGCGCCCGCTCCAGGTCAGATCGGGATTCTCGGGGTGGACATATTTCGGCGCGGCCGCGGGACGCTGCGCTGCCGTCTCGATCAATTGCGACAGGGAAAAGCCGAATTGTTTCGCGGCCTCCTCGGCCTTGGCGCGGGCTTCGGCCTTGCGGCGAGCTTCGAAACTGGCAATCGCCTTTTCGACATCCTTGCGCAGCTGTTTCAGCTCGGCCAGCGACAGGGCATTCGGATCAAATTCGGTCATTTGCAGTTCCTTTCGATATGGCGATTGGCGCCTTGCGGCATTCGCGCCGGAAACGGCGGCCGGCGAAGGCACCGCGCGGATCGTCCGAAAATAGCTGCCAGCCGGTCGGTATATCAAGGTCCAGCCTCGCGCTTTTTCGACCGGCCCCTTGGCGCCATCGGGTATTTCACGCCCTTCGCAAATCGCGGCTGCGGCTTATGCGTTCACGCGATCTTAATCCCGGAAATTGTCCAATTTTGCTTTGGCCGGGCTGCTGGCGGCGCATTGTCATTCCGCACCTTTGCCTGGTTTCTTTTGTGCCGGCATGCGGGCATATCCGCGATCATGCGGCCGGTCATGCGATCCCGATCGGCCTGATCCGGAAAGCGCGGCGCTTGACCTTTCCGGCCGCACGCCTGGAAAATCGCCTTGCATTCATGCCTCGCGCGGGTCATCGGCGACAAGCCAGGCGGGAGGCCCCGCGCCGCGTTGATGGTTCGGCTTTCGCCGGCATATGATCCATGTCAAGGTGCGGCCGCGGCGGCCGGGGCCATATGTCGAAAATAGGGAGGCAGCCATGGATCTCGACCTTCTGCTTGAGCATGTTCCCGAGCCGCAACTGGCGGCGATCTTCGGCCTTCTGGTCGGGGCCGTCTTCGGCTTTTCCGCGGAACGGTCGTCCTTTTGCCTGCGCGCGGCGACGGTGGAATTCGCCCGCGGCAGCCTGGGGCCCAAGGTCGCGGTCTGGCTGCTGACCTTTTCGACCGCGGTGATCTGGGTCCAGGGGGCGGGGCTTCTGGGCCTGTTCCGCACCGAGCAGGCGCGGATGATGGCCGTCACCGGCAGCTGGTCGGGCGCGATGATCGGCGGGCTGATGTTCGGCGCGGGCATGGTGCTGGCGCGGGGCTGTTCGGGGCGGCTGCTGGTGCTGGCGGCGACGGGGAACCTGCGCTCGCTGGTGTCGGGGCTGATCTTCGCGGTGGTGGCGCAGATGGCGCTGCATGGCTGGCTGGCCCCCCTGCGGCAGGAACTGGCGGGGCTGTGGACCACGCCGGGCGGGCGCAATGTCAGCCTGCTCATGGCGCTGCCGCTGCGCGAATCCGGGGCCATCCTGGTCGGCATCGGCTGTGCCGTGCTGGCGCTCTGGCTGGCGCGGGCGAACCGGATCGGCCTGCCGGTGCTGATCTTTGCCTCGGGCGTGGGCTTTGCGGTGGCGCTTGGCTGGGTGCTGACCTTTTCCCTGTCGCAGCAGGCCTTCGAGCCGGTCAGCGTGACCTCGGCCACCTTTTCCGGGCCTTCCGCCAGCACGCTGATGTTCTTCCTGACCGAAAGCCCGGTGCTGGATTTCGACATCGGCCTGGTGCCGGGCGTCTTTGCCGGCGCCTTTCTGTCGGCGGCGCTGAAGCGGCGGCTGAAGTTCCAGGGCTTCGAGGGCGAGGGGCAGATGCGGCGCTCGATGCTGGGGGCGGCGCTGATGGGGTTCGGCGCCATGCTGGCCGGGGGCTGCGCCATCGGCGCCGGGGTCTCGGGCGGCTCGATCTTCGTGGCGACGGCCTGGCTGGCGCTGCTCTGCATGTGGATCGGCGCCGTCATCACCGACTGGCTGGTGGATCAATCCGCGCATCGGGCGACGGCGTGACCGGGCGGGGGCCGGAAAAAGGCGGGGCCCGGAAAATGCCGGCCGGGCGCATGAAATCACTTCGTAATATCGCTTAAGCCGTATATTCGTATCTTGCTATATAAGCAGGAGAGGATTTCACATGCGTGCCATTCTTTTTGGCCTGGCCTTGTCGGCGCTGTCGCCCCTGGCGCCGGCCTGGGCCGATGATGCGGCGGCCTTGCCCGAAAACAAGCAGACGGAGCAGAAGCTGTATCTGACCGCGGCCGAAGCCTATGAAAAGGTTGTGCAGTCCCCGCAGGAGGTGCTGTTTCTTGACGTGCGCTCGCCCGGCGAGGTGGCCTTTGTCGGCATGGCGACCGTTGCGGATGCCAACGTGCCCCACATGATCCAGCCCGCCTCGCCCGCCTGGGACGACAAGCGCGCGACCTTCAAGATGGAAAGCAATCCCGGCTTCATCGACGAGGTCCGGGCCCGGTTGCAGGCCAAGGGCCTGGGCCAGGATGCGGCCATCGTCCTGATCTGCCGGTCGGGCGACCGCAGCGCCAAGGCGGCCAACGAGCTGGCCAAGGCGGGTTTCGGCAATGTCTGGTCGGTGACGGACGGGTTCGAGGGCGATCTTGCCAAGGACGGGCCGCTGGCCGGGACCCGCAGCGTCAACGGCTGGAAGAACGCGGGCCTGCCCTGGAGCTACAAGCTGGACAAGGCCAAGATGCACGGGATGTAACCCGGCGCCCCCGTGCGGCCGGGCAGGGCAGGTGCCCGGCCGGCCGCAGTCTTATTCGAACTCCATCTCGGCAAAGACCACGCCGGCATTCTTGGTCGCCAGTTCCTCGAACGTATCGAGCCGCGACCAGCGCGACTGGTCGACGTAATAGGCGCCGCCCAGATCGCCGCCCTCCTCGATATGCGCGCCGATCTTTTCGCGCAGATCGACCAGGTAGTCGCGGGTATAGCGCGCGACCTGCGCCAGGTTCGTCGGATGGCCGTGGCCGGGAATGACATAGGCCGGCGCCAGCGGCGCGAATTTCGTCTCCCATGTCTCGATCCAGCACGAGGTGCAGGTGCCCTCGAAGATCGGCGGCATGCGCTCGTGAAAGGCGATGTCGCCGGCGATCATCATCGACCATTGCGGGATCCAGACCTGGGTGTCGCCGGGCGAATGCGCGGGCCCCAGGTGCAGCACCTCGATGGCGACGCCGCCCATGGTGATGTCCTTGCGGTCGGTGAAGGTCTCGGTCGGATGGGCGATGACCGTGCCCTCGGCCCTTTCGCGGGCATAGTTCTGCAGGCCGGCCAGATCCTGCGGCGCGCCGTCGGCGAATTCGGCGGCGGCCTCTGCATGCGCCAGGATCGGCACGCCCTGCGCCGCCCAATAGCCGTTGCCCAGCATGGCGTGGCCCTGGCCGTTTTCGTTGATGACCAGCTTGACCGGCTGGTCGGTGACGGCGCGGATTTCCGCGTGCAGCGCCTCGGCCAGTTTCCACGAGGCGCCGGAATTGACCACGATCACCCCTTCATCCGTGACGATGAAGCTGAGGTTGTTGTTGTGCCCGGCATTGTCATAGGTCGGCGGCGCGGTGGCGCCGATGGCCGAAAAGACATGCGGGATCACCTCGACCGGCTTCGAATACAGCACGGATTGCGGGTATTGATCGGGGATGTCCTCGGAGGCGAAGGCAGGCGCGGCGAAGGCGGGCGCGGCGACTAGGCAAAGGATCAGGCGGCGCATCAGATCTCTCCCGTGAAGCGATAGCCGGTCTCGGTCTTTTCGACCCGGCCGATGCCGCCTTGCGGCAGGTGGTAGCCGATGAAGGGTATGGAATCCGCCGCCAGCCGCTCCAGCAGCGCGACGCGGCTGGCGGCGGCCAGCGGCGGATCCTGGTCCGAGGGCGAGGGCCAGTCCGGGCGCTCGAAGGCGATGTGGTGGTTGCCGATCGCATCGCCAACGACCATCAGCGCGCCCTCGGGCGTCGCGATCTCATAGGCCAGGTGGCCGGGGGTATGGCCGGGGGTCAGCCGCGCGGTGATGCCGGGCAGGGCCTCTTCGCCGTCGGCGAGCTTACGGATGCTGTCGGCCACCACCTCCAGCCGGCGCGAGGCGCCGATGGCAAAGCTGGCGCGTTCCTCGCCGATGCTCTCGACGGTGGCGGGATCCATCCAATAGTCGAACTCGGCCTGGCCGATCATGTATTCGGCCTGGGCAAAGACCGGCTCGTCGAACTCGTCCAGCAGGCCCCAGAGGTGATCGGGGTGGCCATGGGTGATCAGCACATGGGTCACGTCCTCGGGCGTCAGCCCCAGCGCCTCCAGTGCCTCGATCACCTTGCCGGCGGTCGGCATGAAGTCCGGGCCCGATCCCAGGTCGAACAGCACCGTGTTGGTGCCGTCGCGCAGCAGCGTCAGGTTGCAGGGCGGCGTCAGCCCGCCCGCCGCCAGCCCGTGCCGGGCCATGAGGGCCGAGACCTCGGCCTCGGGCAGGTCGGCGAAGGCGAAGTCCAGCGGCAATTCCAGATGCCCGTCCGACAGGCTGTCGATCCGCACCGGACCCATGGCGACGGTGGTGGCGGCCCAGGCCCGCCCGTAGGGCAGGGCCAGCGCAGCGGCAGAGGTTGCAAGGAAATGGCGGCGGCTCAGGTGCATGGGGTTCTCCTTCCGGTTCAGCCGAAGATGTCGGCGGTGATGCCCGCATACCAGCCGAGGCTTTCCTCGTAGGTCAGCTTGCGCAGCGCCGCATCCTCGCCGGTGTTGCTGATGAAGTTCTCGACGCTGGCGATCCGGTCGCCGTTCGGCTGGTAGGACGCGCCCAGCTTTATGCCGTCATCGGGGGCCAGCAGCGACCAGCAGGTGTTGGAATACTTGGCCGGGAACACCCGCGACCCGGTCAGCTCGCCCCGGATCGCCATGGCGGCGACCTTGGCCTGGCTGTTGGCCGAGAAGGCGGATTTGGGCATGTCGCCCTGGGCGCTGGAATCGCCCAGGATCCAGACATTCTCGTCCATCCGCGACTTCATGCTGTCGGGATGGACCGGGGCCCAGCCGCTCTCGTCGGTCAGCCCGGCGATGGCGGCGATCCGGCCGGCGCTCTGGGCCGGGATCACGTTGCAGCAATCGACCTTTTGCGCCGTGCCCTCGACCAGCACCTCCATGCTGTCTGGGCGCACCTCGACGGCGCCGCCGCCGAATTCGGGGCCGATCCATTCGACCATGCCATTGTAATGTTTCCCCCAGCCCTCCTCGAACAGCGCCTGCTTGGAGAACTTGTCCTTGGGATCCAGGATGATGATCTTGGCGGTCGGATTGGTCTGCTTGAGCAGATGCGCGACCATGCTGACCCGCTCATAGGGGCCCGGCGGGCAGCGATAGGGGTTGGGGGGCGCGACCATGGCGAAGACGCCGCCCTGGGGCATCGCCTCGATCATGCGCCGGAGCAGCTGGGTCTGCGGCCCGGCCTTGTAGGCATGGGGCATGATCTCGGCCGCCTCCAGCGACCAGCCGGGGACCGAATCCGGCTTGAACTCGATGCCGGGCGACAGCACCAGCCGGTCATAGGGCAGCACCTGCCCGCCCGCCAGAGTGACGGTCCGCGCCGCGCGATCCACGGCGACGGCGGTGTCATTGACGACGGCGACGCCGGCGGCGGACAGCTTGTCATAGCCGTGCTGAAGGCTTTCGAAATCGCGGAACCCGCCGATATAGAGATTCGAGAAGAAGCAGGTCGTATAGACCGGATTGGCCTCGACCAGGGTCACGTCCAGCGCGCCTTGGGAATCCCTGGCCATGTAATGGGCCGCGGTGCCGCCGCCGGCGCCGCCGCCGATGACGACGACCTTCGGCTTGCCCTGTCCCAGGACGACGGGCGCATAAAGCAGCCCGGTGGCGGCGGTGGCGCCCGCGATCAGCGATCGTCTCGTCAGGATCATCTTTTTCTCCTCCCTGATGAACGGCCCGGCGCATGGCGCCGGCCGCTTTTCGGTCATTCGAGCGTGGCGAAGAAGGCCGCCAGCGCCGCGATCTCTTCCTCGCTGAGCCGGCCGGCCATCATCTGCATCACCGGATGCGGCCGCAATTTCTGCTTGTAGGCGTGCATCGCGACCACGAAATCCTCCTGCGGCCAGCCGGCGATCGAGGGGATGCCCTGGTCCGAGCCGTCGCGCTGGTGGCAGGTCGTGCATTCCGCCGACAGATAGGCGCCGAATTCGGGATCCCCGCGCAGGGCCAGAACCTCCTCGGACAGCACCGGCGCGTTGCGCCGCGCGGTGGGCTCGGCCTCTGGAATGTCCTGGGGCCGGTCGGAATGGTCGCGCATATAGGCCATCAGATCGGCCCGCGCCTGGGGATCGGCCAGGCCGCGATAAGACATGCGCGTCCCTGTCACCAGGGCCTTGGGGTTCTCGATATAGGCGTCGAGCGTTTCCAGGGTCCAGGTCAGGCCATCATTGCCCTTGCGCTTCATGGCCCTGGAATAGTTGAAATCGGCAAGAGCGGCGGCACGGCGGCCGAAAACGCCGTTCAGCCTTGGGCCGACGGCATTGCGCGCGTCCTGGCCGATCCGGTGGCAGATCGCGCATTCCTTGCGAAACAGGACCGCTCCATGAACCGTATCGCCGATTTCCTCGGCTGCGGCCGGTGTGGCACCGGCCGCGGCAACCGTGAACAGCGCGGACAGGAGTTTGCGCTGTCTCATGCGTCACTTGGCGAAAGTGGCGAGATAGGCGATGACGGCGGCGCGCTCATCCTCTTTCTTCAGCCCGGCAAAGGACATCTTGGTGCCCTTCATGAAACCCTTGGGGTTTTCCAGGAAGGCGTGCAGCGATGCATCGTCCCAGACCAGCCCCTCCGAGGCCATGGCAAGCAGGGGCTTGGAATATTTGAAGCCCTCGATGTCGCCCGCGGCCCGGCCGACGATGCCGTTCAGCAACGGGCCGGTGCCGTTTTTGGCGTCGTCGCCGACCTTGTGGCAGGCGGCGCATTTCTTGAACACCTTTTCGCCCTCGGCCAGCAGCGTCGGGTCCGCGGCGGTGGCGGCCCCTGCCGGGGCCGGGGCTTCCGGCGCCATGGCGGCGGCCTTGACCACGACCTCGGGCGCGGCGGCGGGGGCGGGTGCCTCGGCCGGCGCGGCCTCGGCCTTCTTTTCGACCGGCTCGGCAGGTTCGGCCGGTGCGGCGGCCGCGCCCAGGTCGGGCATGCTGCCGGCCGGGCGTCCGTCGGGATCTTCGGGCGTCACGTTCAGATCGACCGCGCGCTTGGTGATCTCGACCCCGACCGCGCAATCCGTCATGCAGGGCTCTTTCGAGAACAGCGGATATTCGGTCTGGTCGCGGTCGTCGGGATAGAAGCCCTCGGCATTGGGCAGCACGACCTGGGTGAAGTTCTCGTGCGTCAGGACGAAATCGTCCTCCACCAGCCCGTTGGAATAAAGCAGGAAGGCGGTGATCGCATAGGTGTCGTCCACCGACAGGGTCTGCGCCGAGCCGAAGGGCATCGAGCGGTGGACATAGTCATAGACCGTCGAGAGATAGGGCCAGTAGCTGCCGATGGTCTTGACCGGGCGCGGATCGGTCAGGCTGCCGTCGCCGCCCGCCAGCACCGGCCAGCTGTCCAGCCCCTCGGCGAAATCGCCATGGCACGAGGCGCAGTTGTCGGCGAAAAGCGCGTCCCCCGTCGCGACATCGCCCGAACCGGGGCGCAGCCCCTGGCCGTCGGGCAGGACCGCGGTGTCCCAGGCGCTGATCTCTTCGGGCAGGGCCTCGCGGCCCAATCCCAGCTTGTCGGCCATGGCCGGGCCGGCAAGCACCGAGGCCGCCAGCACCGAGCCCAGGAACAGCTCAAGCGATTTCGACATTCTCGACCTCCCCGTCGGCCTTGACCCACCAGGTCTGGATGCCGTTGTTGTGATAGACGTTGTTGCGGCCGCGGATGGCGCGCAGCGCATCCTTGGTCGGCTGGACATAGCCGGTCTCGTCCACGGCGCGCGATTGCAGCAGCATTTCCGAACCATCCCAGTCGATGTCGAGATGGAAGCGGGTCAGCGCCTTGGGCAGGGCCTGGCCGGTGATCCGCGCCGTGGTCCAGTTCTTGCCGCCGTCCAGCGAGACATCGACGCGGGTGATGCGGCCATTGCCGCTCCAGGCCAGGCCCGAAATCACCAGCGGTCCCTTGCCGTGGCGAATGGGCACCTGCGGGCTGGGCGAGGTGATGACCGATTTCGCATCCATCACCCAGGTCCATTTCCGTGCCCGGCCGTCCGGCATCAGGTCGGTATATTTCGAGGTCTCCTCGCGGCTTTCCACAGCCTTGTCATAGATCCCCAGGCGGCGGACCCATTTCACCCACATATTGCCCTCCCAGCCCGGCACGACCAGGCGGGCGGGATAGCCATGTTCCTTGCGCAGCGCCTCGCCATTGGCGAAGAAGGCCAGCATCACGTCGTCCATCACCTTTTCCATCGGAAAGGAACGACCGTTGGACGAGGCATCCGCGCCCTCGGCGTAAAGCCATTTGCCCTCGGGCTTGACCCCGGCCTCGGCCAGCAGCACCGACAGCGGCACGCCGACATATTCCATGTTGTGGATCATGCCCTGGGTATACTGGCAGCCCTCCAGCTGCGCGCCGCCCCATTCCATGCCGCCGTTTGCCGCGCATTCGCAGAATGCGGTGGTGGTGGTGCGGGGGAAGCGCAGCAGATCCTCGAAGGTGAAGACCAGCGGCTTTTCCACCAGCCCGTTGATCATCAGCCGGTAGTCCTGCTTGCTCAGCTCGATGGCACCGGAATGGTGGCGTTCAAAGGCGCAGCCCTGCGGGGTGATCGTGCCTTCCAGCGCATGGATCGGCGTGAAGTTGATCGAGGAAACCGGGCTTTCGGTCAGCCATTCCACATATTGCCGCTTCACATGCGATTCGAAATGGATCGGCAAGCCGTAGGGATGGGCATCGACGGCCTCGCCGAATTCCGAGGCCCAGGGCTGGATCTCGGTGATCAGCGGGTCGGGGGTTCCGGCGGCGCGGGCCAGCCCGGCACCGGCGACAAGGCCGGCACCGGCCACCGCACCCCCGCGCAGAAAGGCGCGGCGCGAGGTGCCGACGGCGTCCTTGCCGTCCTTGGTGAGCTCGTCTTTCATGGGCGAACGCTCCTTCGTGATTGTCAGACCCCGGTCACGGTGACCGAGGTGTTGGGTTGCAGGCGGACGGTGCCGATCTTGCGGATATGCGCCTCGACCACGTCCCAGATTTGCGGGCCCTCGGTGCCTTCGTTGACCGAAGCCCAGCCGGCGACTGTGTAGGATTTCGCAGGTTCGATGGCCTCGCCCGTGTCGGCCAGCGCCATGGCGTCGATCCGGCTGCCCATCGGCTTGGACACGTCGATCGCATAGGCCAGCCCGCCCACGCGCACCATGTCGCCGCCCTGCTGGTAATAGGGATCGGTATTGAAGATGTTGTCGGCCACGTCTTCCAGCACGGTTTTCAGCGTCTCGCCGGTCATCTCGGTGCGGTAGACCGCGCCATAGGTCATCGAGGTGACGTTGTGGATGTCCTCGCGCGTGATCGCGTCGCCGGGCAAGAGCGTGGTGCCCCAGCGCACGCCCGGCGACAGCGCGATCTGCACGTCGCGCTCGGTGCGGATGGCGTCACAGATCAGATCGTCCCAGGAGCCGTTGAAATTGCCGCGGCGGTAGAGCAGGCTTTCGGTGGTGCCGATCCTTTCCTCGAGCTGCGCCTTGAAGGGCGCGCGCTCGGCGTCGATCAGCGCGGCCATGTCGGCATCCGGCGTGATCACGTCCGAGAAGATCGGGATCAGCTTGTGGCGGAAGCCCATCATCTTGCCGTCGCGCACGTCCAGGTCGACGCGGCTGACGAATTTGCCGTTCGAGCCGGTAGCGATCAGGATCGTCTCGCCGATCAGGATCGGCTCGGGCACCGCGTCATGGGTATGGCCCGACAGGATCACGTCGATGCCCTTGACCCGGCCGCCCATCTTCTTGTCCACGTCGAAGCCGTTATGCGACAGCACCACGACCAGGTCGACGCCCTCGGCGCGCAGCTCGTCCACGACCTGCTGCATCCGTTCCTCGCGGATGCCGAAGCTGTATTCGGGGAACATCCATTTCGGGTTGGCGATGGGCATGTAGGGGAAGGCCTGGCCGATGACGCCGATGCGCTGGCCGCCGCGCTCGAAGATCTTGTAGGGCTCGAAGGCCGGCTCGTCCCACTCCACGTCGAAGATATTTGCGCCCAGGAAGGGAAACTTCAGTTGCGTCTCGACGATTTCCTTGACCCGCTCGGTGCCATAGGTCCATTCCCAATGGCTGGTCATGGCATCGACGCCAAGCGCGTTCATCACATTGACCATGTCCTGTCCCTTGGTCAGGAACGAGGTCATGGAACCGTGCCAGGTGTCGCCGCCGTCGAGCAGGATCGAGTCGGGCCGGGCGGCGCGGATCGCCTTGACCACGGTCGCGACCCGGTCCATGCCGCCCATCCGGCCATAGCCGCGCGCCAAGGCCTCGAAATCCGGGTAGCTGAGCGCATAGGCATCGCCCGAGCCGGGCGCGATGCCGAACATCTTCTGGAACTCGGCGCCGGTGACATGGGGCACCTGGCCCTTGGCGTCGCCCACGCCGATGTTGATTTCGGGCTCGCGGAAATAGATCGGTTTCAACTGGGCGTGGATGTCGGTCACATGGATCAGCGTCACATTGCCAAAATCGTCGAATTGCAGCAGCTGGTCCTGGGTCAGCGCCTGCTGCGCCGCCACCCGCGACCATGTCCCGAAACCCGAGGCCCCGACCAGGGCCGAGGAGGCCATGGCGACCTGAATGAACTCACGTCGGGTAATCATGCCCCGGTTACTCCTGTGCGTTTCGGACAAGACTCTCCCGTCGCGCCAAGGCGCGCCGAAGCATTGCCCTTTCGATTGGTAAGGAACGGGCCGCCGGCTGGGCCGGCGGCCGCAAGGCTTCAGTGCCGGACCGAGACGCCTTCGACCGAAAGGCCGTTGCCGCGCGAGGCGACGTAAAGCTCCAGCGCCTTGAAGTCGTCCGAGCCGGCCTTGAAGGTCTCGGCGCGGGTGTCGCGGACGCAGCCGACGAAGCGGTGCTGCGCCGTCACCATGCCCGAATCCTTCAGGCGATAGGTTGGAAAGCCGTTGATCTGGCCCTGGCTCAGGTGGTCGGCGCGGATCATGTTGCCGGCATTGTCCTCGTGGCAATTGGCGCAGGACATTTCCAGCTGGCCATAGCGGGTATAGTAGATTTCCTTGCCATGTTCCCAATAGGGGGCAGCGGGACCGTCGATCTTGACGTTGACCGCCATGCCGCGCGACTGAAGCGAGATCAGCGACAGCATGTCCTTCATGTTATCCGAGGTGACGCCCCATTTCTCCAGGCCCATCCGCTCGGTCACGCAGGCGTTGACGTAATCCTCCATGATCATCAGCTTGCCGGTATGCTCGTCGACCCGCGGCATGACGGCGCGCAGGCCGGCCATGGATTCAGGCCCCTGGTGGCAGCTGGCGCAGCTTTCGCCGTTGACGCCCATGGCCGCGTTCCACTTGTCGAGGCCGCGATCCACGAAGACCATGGCGGGGTTGTCGAAATCGTCCCGCTCAAGATCCCGCGTGCTGTCGTCGCGAAAGTGCCAGCCGGAATAGATCGTGTCGAACGTATCGGCCAGAAAGGCGGGCGGTGCGGTCTTGGTCACGATCTCGACCGGTCCGCTGTCGGTTTCGATGACCAGCCCGTCCTCGACCGGGTCCGCGAAGGCCGCGCCCGCTAGGGCGAGGCCAAGGGCCGTGGCGGCCAAGGTGCCTTTTGTCTTGGTAAAGCGCGGCATCGCGTCTCCTCCCTGGATCTGGATGTTGCGGCGCTTAGGCGACTGCGATCGGCTTCACGTCTTCGTAGACGGAGCCGTCGTCGTCATACCAGGTGAACTTGAACTCTCCGGCCGCATCGACCTTGGCGTCGAACTCGAAATAGGGATTGGTCGAGACCGCCGGGTCGATCGCCACGTCCACCACGTTCACCCCGTTCAACTCGCAAGTGAAGCGGTTGATGATCGAGCGCGGGATCAGCTTGCCATCGGCATCCTTGCGCTGGCCCGATTCCATCTTGTGCGAAATCAGCGCCTTGACGGTGACCGTTTCGCCGGCCTTGGCCGAGCTCGGAACCTTCACGCGGGGCTTTGCATCATCTGCCATCGTAATCTCCTGTTACTGGACTCAGCCGCCGCAGCCGCCGATGGTGACTTTGACGGTGGTCTGGGCCTTCACGACCGAGCCATCGGCCATCTTCGCCAGGGCGATCACGTCCTGGGTCTGGGCCAGGCGGATGCGGGTGGCGGCGCGCTGGTCGGCGGCGGCGGGACCGAAGTTGAAGGTGGCGACCGCCGGCTCGGGGTTGCCCGCGGCCAGCAGCATGATCGCCACCGCGCCCGGAGCCTTGACCTCGATCGGCACGGTATTGCCGTTCTCGGCGATTTCGGGCGCGGTCAGGGTCAGCCCGCCTTCGCCCGTCGCAGCGCCGCCGGTGAAGGCTGCGGTCAACTCGTCAACGGTGCTCGCCATCACGGCCTTGCCCGGCAGGGCGGCGGCGGCAAGCCCGCCAAAGCCGATCCAGAGCGCCTCGCGTCTTGAAAGGATCATGTCGTTCTCCTTGGATTGTCGAGCCTGTAGAGATCAGGCGTCATTCCTTCAGCGTCACGAGGAAGGCCACGACATCCTCGATCTGCTGCGCGTTCAGGATGGGGGCCAGCGGCTCGGCCCCGGCCTTGCCGGAAAAGCCGTCGCCGGGCCGGACAAAGCCGTCCACCTTGTAGAAGGCCGGCATGAAGGTGCCCTCGAAGGTCATCTTCGCATTGGCGACGATGCCGCGTAGCTGGGCCTCGGTCCAGCGATCGCCTGCGCCGTCCAGCGGCGGGGCGATGGTGCCCGGAAACTCGACGTCCGGCAGCGCCCCGATCTGGTGGCAGGCCACGCAGTTGCCAAGCGCGTTGGTGGTCATGATCCGCACCCCTTCCTCGGGGTTGCCTGGGGCGCCGGTCAGGGAAGCCTCGACCGCGCCTTCGACATAGACCACTTCCTTAGGTGCCGTTTCACAGATGGCAGGCGTGGCAATGGCCATGGCCACTACCGACGCATACCATAGATGGCTGCTCATGCTGTCCTCCCTGTGCTCTCCCTGGGGTGATGATAGCGAATGGATGCCGATCCTTACAACAGAAATATAGCAATTTTTGAATATTTATATGTATGCCTGTTCGAAAGGGATGACTCAGTTCTTGTGCTCCAGCTCCCGCGCCAGAAACTTTTGAAAATGCTCGCCATTTTCATAGCCATGCGCGCGCACCCAGGTCAGCAGGGCGCTGGTGGTGCCCTTGCCGAACGCGCCCGGCATCATCGCCACGGCCGCCTGGGCGGCGGTCTTCTCTGCCGGCACCTCTTCGGGCAGGAAGATCATCGTCGGCGTGAACATGACGCCCCAGCGCACGGCCATGTCCTTTTCCGAAAGGGCGGTGCCGTCGAAATCCGTGACCTCGACATCGCCGAACAGGTTCATCTGCACGACGAAATAGCCGTCGCGGATCAGCGCATCGATCTCGGGGTCGGGAAAGACCTTCTCGTGCATCTCGGCGCAATAGATGCAGCCGCGCTGCTCGACCAGGATCAGCAGGCGCTTGTCCTGCGCATTGGCCTCGGCCAGATCCTCGCGCAGATCCTTGAAGGTCTCGCGCAGCCAGGTGGGCTTGTGCAGGCCGTCGTCGCCGATTTCGGCGGCGGCTGCGGGTGCTGCCGCCAGTAGCAGGCAGGCGGCCAGGGCGCGGATCGGTTTCATGGTCGGGCTCCTCTCAGGTAAGCGTGGCTGTCCAGTCGAAGTTGCGAATCATCCAGTCGGCGATGGCATTGACGGAATTGGTGGCGATCAGGATGCCGAAGACGATCAGCATCACCCCCATGGCCTTTTCCACATGCCCCATCACCGCGCGGTGCCGCGCGACCCAGGACAGGAACGGTGCCGCGAAGAACGCCGCCAGCACGAAGGGCAGGGTCATCGCCAGGCCGTAGACCACCAGCAGCAGCCCGCCGCGCCACAACTCGCCCATGCCCGAGGCCACCATCAGGATCGCCGCCAGCGCCGGTCCCACGCAGGGCGTCCAGCCAAAGCCGAAGGCCAGCCCCATCACATAGGCGCCGATCAGGGTCGAGGGCTTGGCCTCGGTCTGCACCCGCGCCTCGCGATAGAGCAGGCCGATCCGCAGCACGCCCAGGAAATGCAGGCCGAACAGGACCAGCACTCCGGCCGCCACCCAGGACAGGGTTCCCTTCCATTGCGCGAAGGCCTGACCCAGCGCCGTGGCGCCCAGGCCCAGCATCAGGAAGATCGTGGTCACGCCCAGGGCAAAGGCCAGCGCGCGCAAAACCATCCGCTGGCGCGCTCCTGCCGCCACGGTACCGCCGTCGCGCAGTTCGCGCACCGACGCCCCGGCCATGTAGGACAGGTAGAACGGCACCATCGGCAGGATGCAGGGAGAGAGAAAGGACAGCAGCCCCGCCAGTGCGGCCCCGCCATAGGTGACATCAAGCATCGGCTCCCCCCGAGTGCTGCCGGGCTGCCGATGCTTGCCCGGCCGCCGGCGTTATATTAGAATATTCCTATGTTCAAATTATGGCGTCAATCCCGTTGTGGAATCTCCCTGCCCAGGCCCCTGCTGCTGGCGCTGCTTGCCGCGGCATGGCCGGCTGGGGCGGCAGAGCTGCGGCTCTTGATGTTCGAACAGCCCGGCTGCCTTTATTGCGCGCGCTGGGACGCCGAGATCGCGCCGCAATATCCGCTGACCGACGAGGGCAGGGCGGCGCCGGTGCAGCGGCTGCAGATGCGCGACCCCTTACCCCCGGGCCTGGAACTTGCCCGGCCCGTGACCTTCACGCCCACCTTCGTGCTGATGGCCGGCGACGTCGAATCCGGGCGCCTGGAAGGCTATCCGGGCGAGGATTTCTTCTGGCCCATGCTGGCCAGGCTGATCGGTCAGGCCGAGCCGGGGCAATGATCCCCGCGCCCTGGATCCGCGATAAATTGGCCCAGTCCTCCGGTTGGGGTTGCCGCGCGCCGGCTTACCCGGCATTTAGGAAAGAAGGGAATGGGGATGAGCCCTTGGGCGGTATCGAGAACATCCGGCAGGAACCGGAACAGGAAGCCGATTTCGACGCGCTGATCAAGGCTGCGAACGATGCCTCGACCTTTCTGAAGGCGCTTGGCCATGACGGCCGCCTCATGATCCTGTGCTATCTGATGAGCGGCCCGAAAAGCGTGACCGAGCTGGAAAACCTGCTGTCCTCGCGGCAGGCCGTGGTCAGTCAGCAATTGGCGCGGCTGCGCCACGAGGGGTTGGTCAGCGCCAGGCGCGACGGTCAGACGATCTTTTATTCGATCCTCGATCCCAAGGTCGTTGACTTGCTTGCCGTTCTGAAAAAGCTGTTCGAGACGGATTGCTGACCCGCGGGGAGGCAGGGGCGGCACCGGGAGGCCGCGGAACAGGACTTCCGCGGGGATGGGAGAGACGCGATGGATGAGCTGCCCTATGGAGTGCTGGCCGCCCTGGTCGGGCTGGCAGGCGGGATCGTGCTGGGACTTGCCGCCCGGCTCGGGGATTTCTGCACGCTCGGCGCGCTGGAATCGGCGGTCTATGGCAAGGATGCCCGGCGGCTGCGGCTTTGGGGGGTGGTGTTGGGCGTGGCGATCCTGACCACGCAGGCGTTGGCCCTGATCGGCTGGATCGAGCTGGAGAACAGCTTCTATCACACGATCCAGTGGAACCCCTGGGCCTCGATCGTCGGCGGGCTGGTGTTCGGCTATGGCATGGCCATGGCCGGGAATTGCGGCTTCGGCGCGCTGGTGCGCTTCGGCAGCGGCGACCTGCGCTCGCTGGTGGTGGTGGTGGTGATGGCGATCATCGGCTTCATCGTCCTGTCCGGGCCGCTGGCGCCGCTGCGCGTATTGCTGTTCCCCCAGCCCGAGGCAAGCGGCCCGCAAGGCATCGTCCACGACCTTGGCCTGCTTGGCCTGCCGGCACCGCTTACGGTGGTGCTGTTCGGTGTCGCGGCGTTGGCCTGGGGGCTGGGATATGCGCCGCTGCGGGCAAGGCCGCAGATGATCGCCTGGGGCGCGGCTGCGGGCCTTGCGGTCAGCTGGTGCTTTTTCGGCACCAGCTGGCTTTACGATCACAGCCTTGGCGCGGTGCAGATCGAGGGGCCCTCCTTTACCGCGCCGGTGGGCCGGACGCTGATCTACCTGATGACCTCGACCGCGGGCGGGATCACCTTTTCCGTGGGCTCGGTCGTCGGCGTCATGGCCGGGGCGCTGATCGGCTCGATGATCCGCGGCCTGTTCAAATGGGAGGCTTGCGAGGATCCCCGCGAGCTTGGCCGGCAGGTCGGCGGCGCGGCGCTGATGGGCGCCGGCGGCGTGGTGGCGATGGGCTGTTCGGTCGGCCAGGGGGTTTCGGCTTTCGCCGCCTTGGCATGGTCCGGCCCCGTCACGCTGATCGCCATCGCGGCTGGCGCCGCATTCGGGCTGCGTCGCCTGATCGGCGGCTTCCAGAACGCCGTGGACTGAAGCCATTCGTCCTGCCGGTCGGGCTACGGGCGGCAGCGTCCCGCAGGCACGCAAGGGGCGGGCGGTCTTCGCCTTGCCGCAGGACCGGGCCGGAGGCTTCGATCCCGCCCGACCGCGCAAGGTGCCGGTCGTTTCCGTGCGGCTCCGTCTCGCGTCGGTCCCAGGGGCGATGTCCTGCCGGGCGGCCAAGGGGGCGGGCCGCAGCGAAAGGCGGCTCCCGCCCGGGCAGTCATCCTGTCCGCCTGCGCTTCGGGACTGCGATGCCGCTGCCGCGCGCCTTGAAACGCGGGGTTGCGGCCGGGGCGCCTGTCGCGCCCCGGCCGATTGTCTCACTCCATCTCGATCATGAGGTCTTTCGCGTCGATCTGCTCGCCCGGCCGGACATGCAGCGCCTTGATCACCCCGGCTCGGTCGGCATGGATGGCGGTTTCCATCTTCATGGCCTCGATGGTCAGCAGCAGGTCGCCAGGGTTGACCTTCTGGCCTTGCGTGACCGCGACCGAGGCGACGACGCCGGGCATCGGGGCGCCCAGGTGGCCCTCGTTCGCCGGGTCGGCCTTGGGACGGGCGGCGGTCTGCGACTTGACCAGGCGGTTCGGCACCCGGATCACCCGGGGCTGGCCGTTCAGCTCGAAGAAGACCTTCACCTCGCCCTTCTCGTCGGTCTCGCCCACGGTCTGCAGGCGGATCTCCAGCGTCTTGCCGGGGTCGATCTCGGCCTCGATCTCCTCGCCCGGCTCCATGCCGTAGAAGAAGGTCCGCGTCGGCAGCACCCGCACCGGGCCGTATTGCCGGTGCCGGCCCATGTAGTCCAAAAACACCTTGGGATACATCAGGTAGCCGTTCAGATCCTCGTCATCGACCGCCTTGCCTTCCAGCTGGCGGATCAGGTCGGCGCGGGTGGCCTCCAGGTCCACCGGCGGCATCGCCGCGCCGGGGCGGGCGGTCAGGGCTGGCTCGCCCTTCAGCACCTTCTTCTGCAAGGCCGCCGGCCAGCCCCCGGGCGGCTGGCCCAGGTTGCCCTTCATCATGTCGACGACCGAATCGGGGAAGGAGACCTCGACGCCCGGATCCTCGACCTGCGCCCGGGTCAGGCCCTGGGCCACCATCATCAGCGCCATGTCGCCCACCACCTTGGAACTGGGCGTGACCTTGACGATGTCGCCGAACATCCGGTTCACCTCGGCATAGGCCTGGGCCACCTCGTGCCAGCGGTCCTCGAGGCCGAGCGAGCGCGCCTGGGCCTTGAGATTGGTGAACTGGCCCCCCGGCATCTCGTGCAGCCAGACCTCCGAGGCCGGGGCCTGCAACCCGCTCTCGAAGGCGGCGTAATGCTCGCGCACCGCCTCCCAGTAGTTCGAGATCCGGCGGATCGCCTCGATGTCCAGCCCGGTGTCGCGATCGGTATGGCGCAGCGCCTCGACCACCGAGCCCAGGCAGGGTTGCGAGGTATTGCCCGACAGCGCGTCCATGGCGCAGTCCACCGCATCCACCCCGGCCTCGGCCGCGGCCAGGATCGAGGCGCCGGCAATGCCGCCGGTGTCATGGGTGTGGAAATGCACCGGCAGGCCGATCTCCTCCTTCAGCGCGCGGACCAGAATCGAGGCCGAGGCGGGCTTCAACAGCCCCGCCATGTCCTTCAGCCCCAGCACATGCGCGCCGGCGTCGCGAAGCTCGCGCGCCATCTTCAGGTAATAGTGCAGGTCGTATTTCGAACGCGCGGGATCGAGCAGGTCGCCGGTATAGCAGATCGTGCCCTCGCAGATCTTGCCGCTCTCGATCACCGCATCCATGGCGACGCGCATGTTCTCGACCCAGTTCAGGCTGTCGAAGACCCGGAACACGTCCACCCCGGTCTTCGCCGCCTGGCGGACGAATTCCTGCACCACATTGTCGGGATAGTTGGTGTAGCCGACGCCGTTCGAAGCCCGCAGCAGCATCTGCGTCATCAGGTTGGGCATGCGGGCGCGGATGTCGCGCAGCCGCTGCCAGGGGCATTCCTGCAGGAAGCGATAGGCGACGTCGAAGGTCGCGCCGCCCCAGCATTCGACCGAGAAGAGGCCGGGGAGGTTCGCGGCATAGGCCGGCGCCACCCGGATCATGTCGATCGAGCGCATCCGCGTCGCGAGCAAGCTCTGGTGGCCGTCGCGCATCGAGGTGTCGGTGATCAGCAGCCGCTTCTGGTCCAGCATCCAGTCGGCGACGGCTTTCGCCCCCTGTTCCTCCAGCAGCTGCCTTGTGCCCGGCGCCGGCTCGGCCTTGGCCGCGGGCGGCACGGGAATGCGCGCCTCGGCCGGCGGCAGCGGGCGGCCGGCGGTCTCGGGATGGCCGTTCACGGTGATGTCGGCGATATAGACCAGGAGCTTCGTCGCCCGGTCGCGGCGCTTGCGGAACGCGAACAGGTCCGGCGTGGTGTCGATGAACTTGGTCGTATAGCTGTCGTCGAGGAAGGTCGGGTGCTTCAGCAGGTTGATGACGAATTCGATATTCGTCGCCACGCCGCGCACCCGGAACTCGCGCAAGGCCCGGTCCATCCGCGCGATGGCCTTTTCCGGCGTCTGGGCATGGGCCGTGACCTTGACCAGCAGAGAATCGTAATAGCGGGTGATGACGCCGCCGGAATAGGCGGTGCCGCCATCGAGCCGGATGCCGTTGCCGGTCGCCGAGCGATAGGCGGTGATGCGGCCGTAATCGGGGATGAAGTTGTTCAGCGGATCCTCGGTCGTGACCCGGCATTGCAGGGCATGGCCGTTCAGATGCACGTCCTCCTGCCGGGCGACGCCGGTGGCCTCGGCCAGCGTCGCGCCCTCGGCGATCAGGATCTGGCTCTGCACGATGTCGATGCCGGTGACCTCCTCGGTCACGGTATGCTCGACCTGGACGCGTGGGTTCACCTCGATGAAGTAGAACGCCTGGCTGTCCATATCCATCAGGAACTCGACGGTGCCGGCGTTGCGGTAGCCGACGGCGCGGCCGATCCGCAGCGCCAGTTCGCAGACCTCGGCGCGCTGTTCGGGGGTCAGGTAGGGCGCCGGGGCGCGTTCCACGACCTTCTGGTTGCGGCGCTGCACGGTGCAGTCGCGTTCATAGAGGTGATAGAGCCCGCCATGGCCGTCGCCCAGAAGCTGCACCTCGACATGGCGGGCGCGCAGGATCATCTTTTCCAGGTAGCCCTCGCCATTGCCGAAGGCGGCCTCGGCCTCGCGCCGTCCCTCGCGCACCTTCTCGGGCAGCTCCTCGGGGCCCATGATCGGCCGCATGCCGCGCCCGCCGCCGCCCCAGCTGGCCTTGAGCATCAAGGGATAGCCGATCTCGGCGGCCTCACGCTTGATCGCCTCCATGTCCTCGCCCAGCACCCCGGTGGCCGGGATCACCGGCACGCCGGCCTGGATCGCCACGCGCCGCGCGCTGGCCTTGTCGCCAAGCGCCCGCATGGTGTCGGCGCTCGGCCCGATGAAGGTGATCCCCGCCGCGGTGCAGGCATCGACGAAATCGGGGTTCTCGGACAGAAGTCCATAGCCCGGATGGATGGCATCGGCGCCGGATTCTTTCGCCACCCGGATGATCTCGGGGATCGACAGATAGGCCGCCACCGGCCCCAGGCCGCCGCCGATGCGGTAGGCCTCGTCCGCCTTGAAGCGGTGCAGGCTCAGCTTGTCTTCCTCGGCATAGACCGCGACCGTCTTCTTGCCAAGCTCGTTCGCAGCCCGCATCACGCGGATCGCAATCTCGCCACGGTTCGCTACCAGAATCTTACGGAACATGCAGTCCCCCCTTGTTCGCCCGGCGGGCATCCTATCCATGCTGCGGTGCAGCGCAAGCACCCTTCGCGACGCTTTCGTGACGCGGGTTTTCTCATCTCAGCGGCGTTCGCGAAAGAATTCTTGCAGCAGCCGGCGCGATTCTTCTGCCGAAATGCCGTCCACGATCTCGGGCCGGTGGTGACATTGTGGATGGTCGAAGACCCGTGCGCCATGATGCACGCCGCCCATGCGCGGATCCTCGGCCCCGTAATACAGTACCGCGATCCGGGCGGCCGAAATGGCGGCGGCGCACATCGGGCAGGGTTCCAGCGTCACCCAGAGCCGCGCGCCGGGCAGGCGTTCCGAGCCCAGGGCGGCGCAGGCAGCGCGGATCGCCAGGATCTCGGCATGGGCGGTCGGGTCGCGCATCTCGCGCGTGCGGTTGCCGGCCTGGGCCAGCACCTGCCCGTCGGCGCCGATCAGCACGGCGCCCACCGGCACCTCGCCGCGCCGGGCGGCGGCGCGGGCTTCCTCCAGTGCGGCGGGCATGTGCGAGGCAAAATCCATGCGCGCTTTTCGCCTGCGCGTGCCCCTTGCGCAAGAACTGCTTTCCATCCTGCGGCGTTAAGCGTAAAAGCACCGCTTTGCCACCGCAGAGATGCGCAGGAGATCGCCATGACCGACACGCCCGAAACCGCCCCGAAACTCGCCGCCGCCAAGCCTGCCGCCAAGCCAGAGCGCATCGCAAAGGTGATGGCGCGTGCCGGCGCCGCCTCGCGCCGCGAGGCCGAGCGGATGATCTTGGAGGGCCGCGTGACGGTGAACGGGCAAAAGATCGACAGCCCGGCGCTGGACGTGACACCCTCGGACAGGATCCGTGTCGACGGCAAGCCGCTTGACGAGCCGCAGGAGACGCGGCTGTGGCTTTACTACAAACCGGTCGGTCTCGTGACCTCGGCCTCGGACGAAAAGGGGCGGCAGACGGTGTTCGACGCCCTGCCGCGCGATCTGCCGCGGGTGATGACCGTGGGCCGGCTCGACCTGAACTCCGAGGGGCTGCTGCTTCTGACCAATGACGGCGAGCTGAAGCGCCGGCTGGAACTGCCGACCACCGGCTGGCTGCGGCGCTATCGCGTGCGGGTGAACGGCCAGCCCAACGACCTGACCTTCGCGCCGCTGCGCCGCGGGGTCACCATCGATGGCGAGGAATTCGCGCCGATGGAGATCAGCCTGGACAGCCAGCAGGGCGCCAATGCATGGCTGACCGTCGGCATCCGCGAGGGCCGCAATCGTGAGATCCGCCGCGCCATGGCCCATGTCGGGCTGATCGTGAACCGGCTGATCCGCATCGGCTATGGCCCGTTCAAGCTGACCGGGCTGGAGGAGAACGAGGTGCGCGAGGTCAAGCGCAAGGTGCTGCGCGACCAACTGGGCGGGCTTCTGACCGGCGAGGCCGAGGACAAGCCGCGCAGCTTCCGCGAGCGCGGCGCGGCCGAGGGCGATGCCCGCCCGCGCAAGCCGCGCGAGGACGGCGAGCGCAGGCCCTTTGCGCGCCGCGAGGATGGCGAGCGCAAGCCATTTGCCCGTCGTGAGGATGGCGAGCGCAGGCCCTTTGCCAAGCGGGCCGAGGGCGACGCCCGTCCGCGCAAGCCACGCGAGGATGGCGAGCGCAAGCCCTTTGCGCGCCGTGAAGACGGCGAGCGCAAGCCTTTTGCCAAGCGGGCCGAGGGCGACGCCCGTTCGCGCAAGCCGCGCGAGGATGGGGAACGCAAGCCCTTTGCGCGCCGCGAGGATGGGGAACGCAAGCCTTTCGCCCGGCGTGAGGATGGCGAGCGCAGGCCCTTTGCGCGCCGCCCGGAGGGCGAAGGCAAGCCCGCGCGCGATACCAAGCCTTTCGGCAAGGGTCCGCGCGGCGGTCAGCCCGGTTTCAAGGGCGGCGCGAAAGCCGCCGAGGGCGAGCGCGGCTTCAAGCCGCGCGGCGAGGCAGGCTTCAAGCCCAAGGGCCAGGGCAAGCCTGCCCGCGGCTTCCAGCCCGGCAAGCCCGGCGCAAAATCCGGCACCAAACCCGGCGCCCCAAAAACCAGTCACGCCCCCGGAAAGGGAGCGCGGCCAGAGGGAAAAGGCCCGCGGCGCGGATGATCGCGCCGGCGCGGATGATGCGACATCGCGGAACGTCGGGATGATCGCGGCCCCGCTGCATCGCGCAATGCGGAGGAAAGGCCCGCCTGCGGGGCCGGTCCCTCGCCTGCGGCTTACTTGGTCAGGATCAGCTTGCCGGCGCGGGTGATGCGCAGGTTGTACACCTGGTCGCCCAGCACGATCAGCGCCTGATTGCCGCCGGCAGTCAGCAATTCAGCGTCATATTCGGGAAGTCGTTGCAGGGCGGTCACGCCGGGACGCGTGAATTCGGCGGGGCGGGTCGCGGTCATGTCCAGTTCCTCGTTTCTGTCGCGGTGAGTGCAACCTGACAAATTTTCTAAGAGATGTCAAAGGAAAATAGTCGGGAATTGTTCATGACGCAATAGCCTGATTTAAAAAGAGAAAAGCGGGCCATTTCAGGCCCGCCTCTCCGTCGCCCCTGGATGCGGCGCTGGTTTTGACAGATCAGTCTGCTCCCAGGCAATCGGCCAGCGCCGAGGCCATGCCGCGCAGGATCTCGACGTAAAGCCCGGCGCCGGGGCGCGCGCCGGCACCTTCCGGGTCGAGCGCGGCACCTTGGCGAACGTCGCTGCCTTCGATCACCGCGGCGATCAGTTTCGGATCGTGATTCGCCTCGGGAAAGGCACAGACCGCGCCCTTTTCGGCGATCTCGCCGCGAATCGCCTGGAGCCGCGCGGCCGAGGGTGCCGAGGCATCGCCCAGGCTGACCGCGATGGTCGGCTCCAGCCCGTAATGCCCGGTGAAATAGCCATAGGCATCATGGAAGACGATGAAACGCTTGCCCTGGACGGGGGCCAGCATGGCCTTCAGTTCCTCGTCCAGCGCGGCGATCTGCTCGGTCGCCTTCGCGGCATTGGCGGCATAGACGGCGGCATTGTCGGGGTCGCGGCGGGACAGGGTTTCGGCGATGGCGGCCAGCCAGGCTTGCCCGTTCGCCGGGTCCAGCCAGGCATGGGGATCGGTGCCGCTGTGATCATGGCCTTCATGCCCATGTTCCTCGGCGTGGCCGTGATCGTGGTCATGGTCATGCGCGCCGCCGGCATAGTCCCGGCGTTGCGTGGCGGGCAGGTCCAACAGGGTCAGCATCTCGCCCTGCGGGGCAAGGCTCGTGGTTGCGCGTTCCAGCCAGGGGGTCAGTTCCGGGCCGACCCAGACCAGCAGGCCGGCATCCTGTAGGCCGCGCGCCTGGCTGGGGCGCAGCTGATAGTCATGCGGATCGCCGCCGGATTGCAGCAGGATCTCGGGCTGGCCCAACTCGCCCATGACCTGCTGCACCAGGGCGCCGACGACCGGGATGTCGGTCACGACACGCGGCACCTCGGCCCAGGCGGGCAGGGCGGTGCTGCCCAAGGTGGCGGCAAGAAGCAGGGAAGAATATCGGATCATGGCGGACTCACTTGCGGAAACGCCAAGGTTATTTATGTTATATCGTAACTCGTCAAGCGGAAATGTAACGATATAACATCATGGCCAGCCCGGACTCCCCCCCCGACCCGTTCCACGAACACGACCATGCCCATTGCGCGGCAGCGGTGCTGCGCCGCGCCGAGGAACAGGCAAGGGTCGAGGGCGTGCGCCTGACCCCGGTGCGCCGGCGCGCACTGGAGATCCTGCTGGAATCGCATCGCGCCATGGGCGCCTATGAGGTGCTGGAGCGGCTGTCGGCCGAAGGCTTCGGCAAGCAGCCCCCCGTGGCCTATCGGGCGTTGGATTTCCTGGTCGAGCAGGGGCTGGCCCATCGTGTCCAGCGGCTGAACGCCTATGCCGCCTGCCTTTCGGCCGAGCGCGACCATTCGCCCGCCTTCCTGATCTGCCGCGGCTGCGAGCAGGTGGCCGAGGCCGATGCACCCGATCTGCGCGCGGCGCTGGACCGGCTGGCCGGGGCCTCGGGCTTTCGCATCGAGCGCAGCACCGTCGAGCTGCTGGGCCTTTGCGCGCGCTGCACCGAGGCCGGCCTGTGACGGCGCTGATCCATGCCACCGACCTGTCGGTCAGCCATGGCGGCGACCTGCCGGTGCTGAACCATGTCGATTTCCTGATCCGCCCCGGCGAGATCGTCACCGTGGTGGGGCCGAACGGCTCGGGGAAATCGACGCTGGTGCGGGCGCTTCTGGGCCATGTCGCGCTGGCCTCGGGCCGGGTCGAGCGGGCGCCGGGGCTGCGCATCGGCTATGTGCCGCAGCGCGTGCATATCGAGCGGGCGATGCCGATGACCGTGCGCCGCTTCCTGTCGCTGCCGCGCCGGGTGGGCGATGCGCAGGCCGCCGCGGCGCTGGAACGGACCGGCGTGCCGGGGCTGGAGCGGCGGCAGATCACCGCGCTCTCGGGCGGGCAGTTCCAGCGCGTGCTGTTGGCCCGCGCCCTGCTCAGCGACCCGCAGCTTCTGGTGCTGGACGAGCCGACGCAGGGCCTGGACCAGCCCGGCATCGTCGCCTTCTACAAGCTGATCGAGGAGGTCAGGGCCGAGACCGGCGCCGCCGTGCTGATGGTCAGCCACGATCTTCTGGTGGTCATGCGCGCCTCGGACCGGGTGGTGTGCCTCAACGGCCATGTCTGCTGCGAGGGCACGCCGCAGGCGGTCAGCGCCGCCCCCGCCTATCGCGCCATGTTCGGCGCCGAATCGCAGGGCACGCTGGCGCTTTACCAGCATCACCACGACCACGACCACGACCATGTCGCAGAGGGCCATCGCCACGGCCCGGCCTGCGCCCATACGCATTGAGGCCCCATGCTTGACGATTTCCTGACCCGAGCCGTGCTGGCGGGGCTTGGCCTTGTACTGGCGACGGGGGCGCTGGGTTCCTTCGTGGTCTGGCGCCGCATGGCCTATTTCGGCGATTCGACCGCCCATGCCGCGATCCTGGGCGTGGCGCTGAGCTTCGTCTTCTCGCTGCCGATCTATCTGGGCACGCTGGCGGTGGCGGTGGCCATGGCGCTGATCGTGGCGCAGCTTACCGCGCGCGGGCAGTCCATGGACACGGTGCTGGGCGTCATGGCCCATAGCGCGCTGGCGCTGGGGCTGGTGGGGGTCAGCTTCGTGCCCTCGCTGCGGGTGGGGCTGGACGCGTTCCTGTTCGGCGACATTCTGGCCGTGACCCGGACCGACCTGGCCTGGATCTGGGCCGGCGCGGCGGCGGTCCTGGGATTGCTGATCTGGCGCTGGCAGCGGCTGGTGACGGCTTCGGTGAACGAGGAACTGGCCATGGCAGCGGGAATCGATCCGGCGCGCGAGCGGCTGATCCTGTCGCTTGCGCTGGCGCTGGTGGTGGCCATCGCGATTCGGATCGTGGGGGCGCTGCTGATCTCGGCCATGCTGATCGTGCCGGCAGCGGCGGCGCGGGGATTCTCTGCAACGCCCGAGCGGATGGCGGGTTCCGCCACCCTGATCGGCGCGGTTTCGGTCCTTGGCGGACTTTGGGCAAGCCTTTGGTTCGACACGCCCGCGGGTCCCTCGATCGTGGCCTGTTCGGCGCTGATTTATGCAGCAACATTGGTGGCTTGCAGGAAATGATCCAGGCTTGCGCGCAGGCGGGAACCCGCGAGTTTCCGCCGATCCGGCGGCGGCATCTCGCCGAGCGCAAGAGGTGTTGGCTATTATGCAACAGTCGCCCGAGGCGCGCGTGATTTCCCGATCAAGACCGCTTTCCAAGTCCTTGGGATTATGCGACTGTCTCAGCGATGTTGCCGGAAACGGCAGCCGTCAAAGTACTGAACGGAGCATGATCATGACCAAATTCGCTACCTTCGCCCTGGCCCTGGGCCTGTCGGCTTCGACCGCTCTCGCCGGTGGCTATGTTGCCCCGGTCGTTGAAGTCGAGCCGGTTGTCGTTGACGAGAAGCCCGCTTCGACCAACGCTGGCCTCGTCGTTCCGGCTCTGCTGCTGCTGGGCGTCATCGCCGCCATCGCCTCGGATGACGACGACAGCTGATCGCTGAACGGAACCTCGGTTCCGCGAAGTTTCAGAGGGGCTGGCCATTGGTCAGCCCCTTTTTTCATGTCCGACGCCTTGCCGTTCGCCGCCCGGCCGGAGGCATGAAAAAACCGGCCGCGCGGGGCCGGTTTTCATGTCGTCTCTCGCGGGCCCGTCAGGGGCGCAGCACCTGGATGGTGATATAGCCCAGCCGCGGCCCGAGCCATTGCCGCGACACCGGCAGATGCCCGCCCTGCGGCATGAAGCTGTTCTGGAAACGTGCCCCGTGGCCCTCGCAGCTTTCCAGGATCACGCCCGCCGCCGGTCCCGGCCCGGTGGTGCAGTTAAAGCTCAGCGGCCTCTCCAGCCCGTCACCGCTGTAATAGCGCATGACGCGCGGGGCCGAGCCCGAGCGGCCGGCGCGGATCAGCGCCTCGGTCTGCGGCTCGGCGACGGACAGGTCGTTGCCCAGCCCCCGCGTGCCGATCACCATGCCGTCGCGCAGGATCAGCGCCTCTTTCGAGGGCGCCATATAGGTGCGCATGGCGCCGTTCTGGCCGGTCATCGCCATGACCTGCGTCCGGCCAAGCGATTCGAAGCCCACCAGGATCAGCGGCGCCGGGTTGACCCGCAGCGCCTCGGCGGCCATCTGCTCGGGCGTGCGCGGGGCCGGGGCCTCCTGCGCCTCGCCGCCGCGCATTCCGGCCAGGGTGCTGCCGGCCGTCTTGGCGGCAATCAGCAGCGGGTTGGCCTCCCGGCCGGTATCGTCGTTGCCGCAGGCGGCCAGGCCGGCGATGAGCAGCGCCGAAAGGGCGGCCTTGTGGATACGGGTCGCGATCATCGCCAGAACCTCCCCCAGCCTTGGTAAAGTTTGACGGATTGCGCGTCCCGGACCTTGTCGTAGAGCCGCCCGTCCACGTTCACCCGCGCCCCGCCGTCACGCGACAGCGACCGCAGCGTGCTGCTTGCGCGATCCCGCGTCGGCGTGCCCGCGGCCCAGGAAATCGGCAGCGAGATGGTGATGCCCTTGTCGAACGAGCCCTCGCCGAACTGCTCCTCGCTCATGTCGGTCTTGGTGGCGAAGGCGCCCACGCGCCAGCCGTTGGCGAATTCCCGCGTCAGGGTGATGGTCGCGCCCTTGTCGCCGGCCAGGTACTTGCCGACATCCAGCTGTGCGGTGAAGCCGTTGGCGAACTCGTAATAGGCCGACAGATGCCCGGTCGTGACCTCGTAGTCGCGGAAGCCGAAGATGTCCTCGAAATCGCGCTTCTTCACCCGGTTGATCTCGGCCCCGAAGGCCAGCGGCGAATTGGCCGGCTTCCACAGCACCTCGCCCGAGACGCCGCCATAGGCGCGTTCCAGCAGGCCCACGGTCAGGCGGGTATAGACCGTCTCGGTGGGCTGGGCATACCAGGCCAGCGTCAGCTCGGGGATGGTCGGGCTGTCATTGCCGGTATACATGCGCGTATCCGAGCGGACCCGAGGCACGCCCCGGAAGAACTCGTTAGCCGGATCCGAAATGTATTCTTCGGGCGTATAATGATGGCCACGCTCTCCGCCCACCAGCTCGGGGGGGATCCCCGGCCCGCGCTGCTCCATGCTGCCGAAGGCGCGCTGGCGCAGCGTTCCTGACAGGATCAGGCCCGGCGTGATCTCGTAACTGGCCTTGAGTTGCGCGCCGACCTCATAGCGCAGCGGATCTTGCGGATCGAACAGCCCCAGTTCCAGATAGGGCCCGAGGTTCCAGCGGAAGCGCGGGAACAGGCCCGGCGTCGTCACCAGATCGCCCGGCCGCGGCTCGGCATCGACCAGTTGCGCGGCCTGGGCGATGCGGCCGGCCTCGGTATTTTCCAGCCGCTCGACATCCGAACGCTTCAGCACCACGGACGAGGTCGCCATGCCCTCGGCGTTCGAGGTGATGACCAGCGTCTCGACCGAAGGCGGCAGGGCGCGGGTCATCAGCCGCGCGGTGCGGCCCACGGCCTCGGACTGCTGGATATAGCGGGTATTGCGGATGCGGACCTCGGCCCGGTTCGCCGACAGGGCCATGGATTCCAGCACCTGGCCCTCATCGGCCAGCGCGTCTTTCAGCGCGGTCTGGATCGCCGGTTGCGCGGTCGGATCGGCCGACCAGGCGCCCGACCAGCCCTCCGGGTCGGCGGCGGGTGCAGGGCGCGGCCTGACCGGCGCCGGCGCCTTTTCCAGCCCCGAGGGGAAGGGCGCGTTGCGCGGGTTCAGCGCAAAGCTGAACTGCGCGCCGAAGATGTCCCCGCCCAGCGTATAGAGGCCCAGCTGATATTGCGGGTTGAAGGTGTAATAGGCGCCCAGGTTGAACTGGCTGCCAGGGGCTTCCTCGGTCCCCCTGCGCGTCTCGGGCCGGTATTTGTCGCTGGAATATTCCGCGACCAGGCTCAGCTTGTCGTTGACCTGCCAAGTGACCGAGCCGAAGGGCTTGGGACTGCCGGAGAACCAGTCCTCGACATTGGGCTTGCCACCCTCATCGCCATCGGGTTCGCGAAACTGGCCGGCCAGACGGCCCCAGCCGATGCCCAGGCTGGCGCGGATGTTGGGGGTGATGGTCTTGCTGGCGACGATGTATTCGCCGGAATAGACCCCAGTGCCCAGGAAGTCCTGAAGCCCGACCGCGACGACGGGGCGCCAGCCGGCCTCGTCCAGGAATTGGAAGCGGATGTCGAAGGACCGGTCCCAGATATGACCCAACTGATTGTGGTCGGTCATCCCCTCGACCCGGGAATAGCGCAGCGCGGTGGTGATGCGCGGGTGCAGCTGGAAGACGACGTTATGGCGCCGCCCCAGCTCGTTATAGGACACGGTGCCGCCCAGGGTGCCGTCGGGCAGCATCTCGGCCGTGGGGGTTTCGACCCCGCCCGGCAGGCCATAGCTGTTCAGCACATCGCCTATCAGCGGATCGGTGCGGGCCGGGCTGGTGCCGAGACCCAGAAGCAGCGCAACTGGCACGGTCGAGGCCAGCAGGCGACGGGTAAGCATCGAATGGGCGCGCATCGCGGCTCCTCTCAGGTCGTGGCCCGCAGCGGGGCGGCGGGTTGGGCCGGCGCCGCGCGGGCCTTGCCGCACGGCGCCCGGATCTTGGCTCATTCGCTCGGGGCGGGCGGCTCGGGCAGGATCAGGGCCGGGGCCGGGACGCCGCCGGCCGCATCCGACCCGCCGGCAGCCGGAGCGGTCCCCGGCGCGGCCGGGCTGTCGGCAGCGGGCGCTTCGGCATCGGCCGCCGTGCCGTTGGCCGGGGTCTCGGCCGTGCTGTCCGCCGAGGGGGCGGTCGAGGACGTGCTACCGGGCGCCGTGGTCGCGGGCGCGGTGCCGGTCGCGGGCGTGGTGGGACCGGTAGGCTCGGCCGGAGTGGTCGCCGGGGTTTCCGTCTCGGGCGCTTCCGCCGCCGCCTCGGTCTCGGGCTTGGCCGCGGGCGCTGCCGGCTTCGGCTGGGTCTTGGGCTTGGGGGCCGCGGACGAGGCGCGCACCTGTGCCTTGGGCATGGTGTCGGTCGGAGCGGCGCAGCCGCTCAGGCGCTGGCTGCCGACGCGCAGCCGCGCGGTGAAGGGTGTCTTCTGCCCGCCCATCTCGCATTCCGCCGCCTGGATGTTCAGCGCGAAGACCGAACCGTTCATCGAGCCGATGAACTCGACCCCCCGGCCATAGGCCATGCGCCGCACGGTGACGCCGACGGATTTCGCGCCGGGCCGTTCATAGACGGCGGTCTTGTCGGCGGCGGTCACGGTCCAGCCCGACCCCGCGGCGCGGAACATGGCGGTGCCCAGCGTGCTGGCCTCGGCGGTGGCGACGGGCTTGCCCTCGGCGCCGGTCTCGATCGGCTGTTCCAGCGGCGAGACGCTGGGCGGGCCGGAATGGGCGGGGGTTTCGGGTTCGGAGGACTGGAAGGGCAGTTCGCCGCAGGCGGCAAGGGCTACAGTCATCGTAAGAACGGCGAATGCCGAACGGAATTTCATCTGCTCAGTCCCGGTTCCGTAGGTTTTGCTTATGCTGATTGGCTACAGGAAGGGCAGGGCCGGGGCAAGCGCCGACAGGGGGCGGTCCGCGCCAAACCCCCGCTTTGCGCGATTCTTCGCACGCGACTCAGCAGTTCGGCACATTGACGGCCAGACCGCCCAGCGAGGTTTCCTTGTATTTGTCGCTCATGTCGCGGCCGGTCTGGCGCATGGTCTCGATGGCGGCGTCCAGCGGCACGAAATGCTGGCCATCGCCGCGCAGGGCCAGGCTGGCCGCCGAGACCGCCTTGATGGCGCCCAGGCCGTTCCGCTCGATGCAGGGCACCTGCACCAGCCCCTTCACCGGGTCGCAGGTCATGCCCAGGTGATGCTCCAGCGCGATCTCGGCGGCGTTCTCGACCTGGGTGGGGCTGCCGCCCATCGCGGCGCAGATCCCCGCTGCCGCCATGGCGCTGGCCGATCCGACCTCGGCCTGGCAGCCGCATTCCGCGCCCGAGATCGAGGCGTTGTGCTTGATGAGCCCACCGATGGCCGCCGCCGTCAGCAGAAACTCGTCGAGTTGGCGTTCCGAGGCGCCCGGCACGTGGTCCAGCCAATAGCGGATCACCGCCGGCACCACGCCCGCCGCGCCGTTGGTGGGTGCGGTCACCACCTGGCCGCCGGCGGCGTTCTCCTCGTTCACCGCCATGGCATAGATCGACATCCAGTCGTTGATAACATGCGGCGCGGTCAGGTTCATGCCGGCCTCGGCCCTCAGCGCCTCGTGGATGGCGGCGGCGCGGCGGCGGATCGACAGCCCGCCGGGCAGGATGCCGCCGGTCGCCAGCCCCCGGTCCATGCAGTCGCGCATGACTTGCCAGATGCGGCGGAGGCCGGCGGAAATCTCGGCATCGCTGCGAAAGACCCGCTCGTTCTCGCGTTTCATCTGGGCGATGGACCTGCCCGATCTTTCGGCCATCTCCAGCATCTCGGCGGCCGAGGCGAAGGGGAAGGGCACCTTGGGCGAGGCGTCGGTGCGGGTGTCGTCGCCGCGCGCCGCCAGCTCGGCCTCGGTCATCACGAAACCGCCGCCGATCGAGTAATAGACCTCGCGGAAGATCACGTCGCCCTGCGCGTCGGTCGCCATCAGCACCATGCCGTTGGCATGGCCGGGCAGGGCGCGGTCATAGTCGAAGATCAGGTCGCGCGCCGGGTCGAAGGCCAGGTCGCCCAGTCCCTCGGGCGACAGGATCCTGGTTTCGCGGTTGCGGGCCAGCGCCGCCTCGGCGGCCTCGGCATCCATGGTTTCGGGCAGGAATCCGGCCAGGCCCAGGATGGTGGCGCGGTCGGTCGCATGACCCTTGCCGGTGAATGCCAGGCTGCCATGCAGGCTGGCGCGCAGCCCGTGCGCGCGGAACGGCTGCTGGCGCAGTGCGTCCAGAAAGCGGCCTGCGGCCACCATCGGCCCCATGGTATGGGACGAGGACGGGCCGACTCCGATCTTGAAGATGTCGAAGACGGAAAGAAACATCGCGCACTCCCTGGCTGGCGCGGCAAGCCTAGCCGCGGACCCGGCGGCAGGCCAGAGCGGTTGCGACAGCGCGCCTGAAGCTCCGCGACATTTGACGAATCCGGGCCTGCCGACTATTTAGGCATCAAGCATTAAAAAGCGGCAAATTCGAGCGCGTCGGGAAAGCCTGCCGATCGGGCGCAAGCCGTTTTCTTTCGCATCCCCGCCGGCTGGCCTACGAGTTTTCCCATGACATTGCCCGAACCCATCATCCTTGGCTCCACGCGGCTCGGCCCGCCGGTCTTCCTGGCGCCCATGGCCGGGATCACCGACCTGCCCTTTCGCCGCGCCGTGGCGCGCCATGGCGGGGCGGGGCTGATGGTCAGCGAGATGGTCGCCTCGACCGAGATGGTGACGCCGCGCCCCTCGACCCGCGCCGCCGTGCGCGCCAAGGCGCTGACCGAGGGCGAATTGCCGGTCAGCGTCCAGATCGCCGGGCGCGAGGCGGGGGCGATGGCGGAAACCGCGCGAATCGTCGCCGGCATGGGCGCGCGCATCGTCGACATCAACATGGGCTGCCCGGCCAAAAAGGTGACGGGGGGGCTGTCGGGCGCTGCGCTGATGCGCGATCTCGACCACGCGCTGGGGCTGATCGACGCGGTGGTCGCCGCCGTGCCCGACCTGCCGGTGACGCTGAAGATGCGGCTGGGCTGGGACGCGGATTGCCTGAATGCGCCAGAACTGGCCGCCCGCGCCGCCGGGGCGGGAGTCAGGATGCTGACCATACACGGCCGCACTCGCGCGCAGTTCTATACCGGCAGCGCCGACTGGAATGCCATCCGCGAGGTCGCGAACCTGCCCGGCCGGCCGCCGCTGGTCGCCAATGGCGATGTGGTGGACGCGGCCTCGGCTCGCGCGGCGCTGCGCCAGTCCGGCGCCGATGCGGTCATGGTGGGCCGCGGCGCCCAGGGCGCGCCTTGGCGGCTGGCGCAGATCGCGCATGCGCTGTGGAACACGCCGGCGCCGGACATTCCCCAGGGCGCCCGCCTGGCCGAGGCGGTGGCCGAGCATTACGACGACATCCTGTCGCTTTACGGGCGCGAACTGGGCCTGCGCGTCGCCCGCAAGCACCTGGGCTGGTATGCCGAGTCGAACGGCGCCCCGAACCGCGCCGAACTCTTGCGCGCGCCCACGCCCGAGGCCGCGCTGGCCGCGATCCGCGCCGGTTTCGGCGATGCCGATGCCGCCCATGCCAATGCCCAGGCGACCGAGGTGCCCTCATGACAAGCCGGCCCAGGTCCGACATCCTGCCCGATCCCGAGATGGAGGCCGGCGGCGGTTTCACCCCGGCAGAGGTCGGGCCGAACTGGGCGGCGCTTCCCTTGCCCGCGATCATCCTGGACGCAGAGGGCCGGATCGCCGCGATGAACGACCTGGCCGAGGCTTTCCTGAACATCTCCTGCCGCTCGTCGCTGGGGCAGGCGCTGGAAGGGGCCGAGATGCTCAAGCGGCTGCGCATCGTGCCCACACTGGGCTCGATCCTGGAGCGGATGCGCGAGGGCCATGACGCGCTGAACCGCGCCGGCGTGCGTTTCGAGATCGGCGACCGCTCGGGCGGGCATTCCGACCGCATCGGCACCATCCATGCCGGCCCCGCGCCCAGCCCGGCGGGAGGCACGGTGATCCTGATCTCGCCCCTGGAGGGGGCCGGGCGGCTTGGGCAGGGGCAGGCGGCGCGCTCGGCCGCGCGTTCGGCCATCGGCATGGCCGAGATGCTGGCGCATGAGATCAAGAACCCGCTGGCCGGCATCCGCGGCGCGGCGCAGCTGATCGGCATGAACCTCAAGGCCGAGGACCGCGACCTCGCCGACCTGATCGTGGCGGAATCGCGCCGCATCGTCGAATTGCTGGACCAGGTGGAACGCTTCGGCGACACCTCGGCGCCGCGGCTGGCGGCGGTGAACATCCATGACGTGCTGGAGCGAGTGCGCCGCTCGGCCGCGGTGGGCTTCGGCAAGGGGTTGCGCATCGTGCCCGATTACGACCCCTCGCTGCCGCCGGCGCTGGTCGATGCCGACCAACTGGTGCAGGTCTGCCTGAACCTGGTCAAGAACGCCGCCGAGGCCATCGGCCGGACGGGGCAGGGCGGCAGCATCCGCCTGCGCAGCTTCTACGACGGCACCCTGCGGCTGGCGCCGACCGAGGCCGAGCCGCAGGGCCGCAGCCTGCCCCTGCAGATCGAGATCGAGGATGATGGCCCCGGCATCCCCGAAACGCTGATCGCCGAGGTCTTCGAGCCCTTCGTCTCGGGGCGCGAGAACGGCACCGGCCTCGGCCTGGCGCTGGTTTCCAAGATCATCACCGACCACGGCGCCTGGATCGCGCTGGAATCCCGCCCCGGTCGCACCGTTTTCCGCATTTCACTGCCCAAAGCCTGAGGTTTTCCCATGGACGGCACCGTTCTGATCGCTGACGACGACCGCACCATCCGCACGGTCCTGACCCAGGCCCTGACCCGCGCCGGCTGCCGGGTCCATGCCACCGGCTCGCTGGCGCAACTGCTGCGCTGGGTCGAGGAGGGACGGGGCGACCTGGTCATCACCGACGTGATGATGCCCGACGGAAACGGCATCGACATGATCCCGGCGATCCGCAAGGCGCGGCCCGACCTGCCGGTGATCGTGATCTCGGCCCAGAACACCATCGTTACCGCCATCCGCGCCACCGAGGCCGCTGCCTTCGATTACCTGCCCAAGCCCTTCGACCTGCCGGACCTGATGGCGCGTGCCGGCCAGGCGCTGTCGCGGCGGCTGCGCAAATCCGATCCCGCACCGGCACCGGCGGTGCCCGAGACCGGCGCCGATCCCGCCTTGCCGCTGATCGGCCATGCGCCGGCGATGCAGAACCTGTTCCGCATGGTCGCGCGGGTGCTGAACGCCGACCTGCCGGTGATGATCGCCGGCGAGGCCGGGGTGGGCAAGACCGTGGTCGCGCGCTCGTTCCACGACCTGTCGGACCGGCGCGAGGCGGGATTCGTCGTGCTGACCTCGGCCGACCTGTCCGAGGAGACCATCCATGGCACCGCCGACCGCGCCCAGGGCGGCACGCTGCTGATCGAGGATCCGGCCGGTTTCGACGCCGCCGCCCAGGCCCGGCTGATCGGCATGATCGAAGCATGGGAGGTCGGCCCCGGCCGCAACCTGATGCCGCGCCTGATTTCCACCACCGGGCCCGATCCGCAGGCCGATGTCGCCTCGGGCCGGCTGCGGGCCGATCTGTATTACCGGCTGGCGGGCGTGACGGTCACCGTGCCGCCGCTGCGCGCCCGGCTGGACGACATCCCGCCGCTGGCGCGTCACCTGCTGGCCCGCGCCGCGGCGCAGGGCCTGCCGCTGCGCACGCTTTCCGAAGGCGCGGCGGCGCTGATCCGCGCCTATCCCTTTCCGGGCAACGTGCGCGAGCTGGAAAACCTGATGCGGCGGCTGGCGCTGACCGCCGCGGCCGCCGAGATCACCGAGGCCGAGACCCGCGCCGCGCTGGCGGAATCCAGCCCCATCGTGCCGCCGGCCGCGGTTGCCGCGCCCGCCGCCGCGATGGCGGCCAGCCCCGCCGTCACGCCGCTGGGCGAGCCCGCGAACATGCGGCTGGCGCAATCGGTCGAGATGCATCTGCAACGCTATTTCGACCTGCATGGCGACGACCTGCCGCCGCCCGGCCTTTACGACCGCATCCTGCGCGAGATCGAAAAGCCGCTCCTGGAGATCGCGCTGGACGCCACCGGCGGCAATCAGCTGCGTTGTGCCGATCTTCTGGGCATCAATCGCAATACGCTGCGCAAGAAACTGACCGATCTGAATATCGAGGTGACACGGCGCCGCAAACTGATGTAAAACAGCCACAGATGGCCTTGCGAGAGTCGCTTAACGGCCACAGGAAGGCCGCGGCACAGCGGCGAAACCGTGAGGACGGGCAAAGGTGGCGGGAACGCTGTCCAGGGACACATGGGAACGCGTCGCACGGCTGCGGCGCCTGCGGCTTTATCGCAATACCGCGACGCTTGGCCTTGCCCTGCTGGGCCCGGCGCTGGCCGGCCTGACCTTCGCGGTGATGGGGCCGTTCGCCGGCGCCACCTCGGGCGGCTCGGTGCTGCGGCTGGTGCTGCTGGCGGACCTGCTTTACCTGATCGTGCTGACCGGCCTGGTCGTGGCGCGCATGGCGCGGATCGTCGCGGCGCGGCGCAAGTCGGCGGCGGGCTCGCGGCTGCACATGCGGCTGGTGGGCGTGTTCGCCACCATCGCGCTGGTGCCGACGGTGCTGGTGGCGCTGTTCGCCGGGCTGACGGTGAACATCGGCCTGGAAGGCTGGTTCTCGAACCGGGTGCAGCAGGTGGTCTCGACCTCGCTCTCGGCCGCCGAGGCCTATCAGGACGAGCATCGCCGCGACCTGACCAACGATGCCAAGCTGCTGGCCGGGGCGCTGACCCAGGCCGCGCGGCAGAACCCGATGCTGGACGACGGCGACCTGCGGCTGCTGCTGTCGGACTATCAAAGCCAGATCCAGCGCGGGTTGCGCGAGGCCTATATCGTCGATGGCCGCGGCACCATCCGCGCGCGGGGCGAGCGCAGCTATCAGTTCTGGTACGAGGAGCCCTCTCCCGCCCAGTTTGACGAGGCGGCGATGCGCGGTCTGGTGCTGATCGAGGATTGGCAGAACAACGAATTCCGCGCCCTGGTGCCGCTGGTGCCCCTGGCCGACCGCTATCTCTACGTCACGCGCGACGTGGACGGCAGCCTGCTGGGGCTGTTGGACGACACCCGCCAGACCGTCGGCGAATATCAGCGCCTGGAGCAGGAACGCGGCCGGGTTCTGTTCGAATTTTCCTTGCTGTATCTGGGGTTTGCCCTGCTTCTGGTCGCGGCGGCGATGTGGCTGGGCCTGTGGTTCGCCGACCGGCTGTCGCGGCCCATCGGCCGGCTGGCCGAGGCCTCCGAGCAGGTGGGCGAGGGCAACCTGGACTTCCAGATCCCCGCGCCCGATACCGGCGACGAGATCCAGACGCTGGGCGAAAGCTTCAACCGCATGACCCGGCAGTTGAAGCAGCAGCGCCAGGAACTGGTCGAAAGCTATCGCGCTGCCGACGACCAGCGCCGGCTGTTCGATTCCGTGCTGTCCTCGGTCACGGCCGGGGTGATCGGTCTCGACGCGGCGGGAGAGATCGACTTCCTGAACCGCTCGGCCGCCCGGCTGCTGGGCCTCGACCCGGCGGCGGCGCATGACCGGCTGCTCTCCGAGGCGGTGCCGGAATTCGCGCCGCTGTTCGAGCGGCTGGCGCAATCCGTGAACGAATCGGTGCAGGACGAGATCCGCCTGACCCGCGAGGGTCGGGTGGAGAGCCTGCTGGTGCGCATGGCGATCCGGCGCGGCGCGGCCGGCGGCCTCGAAGGCTATGTGGTGGCGCTGGACGACGTGACCGACCTGGTCTCGGCGCAGCGCATGGCGGCCTGGGGCGACGTGGCGCGCCGCGTCGCGCATGAGATCAAGAACCCGTTGACCCCGATCCAGCTTTCGGCCGAACGGCTGAAGCGCAAGTTCGGCCCCATCGCCGGCGAGGAACGCGAGGCGCTGGAGCAATATACCGAGGTCATCATCCGCCAGACCAACGACCTGCGCCGGATCGTGGACGAGTTCAGCCGCTTCGCCCGCATGCCCGAGCCGGACCGCAAGGAAACCGACATCGCCAAGCTCTTGCGCGATGCCGAGCTGATGCAGCGCGACGCGCTGCAGGGCGCGCTGGTCTCGGACATTCCCGACGAGCCGGTGATCGTGGATGCCGATGCCGGCATGATGCGGCAGGTCTTCACCAACCTGTTGAAGAACGCGGGCGAGGCGCTGGACGAGCTGCGCGCGAACCCGCCCGAGGGCTGGGTGCCGCAGGTCCGGGTCTCGCTGCGCTCGGCCCCCGATGCGGTGACGATCCGCATCGCCGACAACGGGCCCGGCCTGCCGCAGGACCGCACCCGGCTGTTCGAGCCCTATGTGACGATGAAGCCCGGCGGCACCGGCCTCGGCCTGCCCATCGTCAAGAAGATCGTCGAGGAACACGGCGGCAGCCTGATGCTGACCGACACCCCCGAAGGACGCGGCGCCATGGCCGAAATCCGCCTGCCGCGCGAACGCCAGCCGGTGCGGCTTTCCGCGCGCCGCCAGAAAAACGAGCAGGAAGCAATGAAATGAGCGATATTCTGATTGTCGACGACGAGCGGGACATCCGGGAACTGATCTCCGACATCCTGCGCGACGAGGGCTTCTCGACCCGCCTTGCCGCCAATTCCGACCAGGCGGTGGCCGAGCTGAACGCGGCCGAGCCGGCGCTGATGATCCTCGACATCTGGCTCAAGGACAGCAAGATGGACGGGATCGACATCCTCAAGCAGGTCAAGCGCAACAATCCCGAGGTGCCGGTGGTCATCATCTCGGGCCATGGCAATATCGAGATCGCGGTGGCGGCGATCAAGCAGGGCGCCTACGACTTCATCGAGAAGCCCTTCAACATCGACCAGCTGCTGGTGGTGATCCGCCGCGCCATGGAGACGGCGCGGCTGCGCCGCGAGAACTCGACGCTCAGGCGCGGCGAGGCACGGGCGGCCGAGATGCTGGGCAATTCCGCGCCCTTCCGCCGGCTGCGCGAACAGCTCGACAAGGTGGCGAAATCGAACGGCCGGGTGATGCTGACCGGCGAGCCGGGGGCGGGCAAGGAGATCGCCGCGCGCTATGTCCACGCCCACAGCCCGCGCGCGCGCGAACCCTTCGTCACCGTGCCCTGCGCCACCATCGAGCCCGAACACATGGAGGAGGTGCTTTTCGGCCGCGAAACGCCCGAGCGCGGCATCGAGGCGGGTCTCCTGGAGCAGGCGCATGGCGGGGTGATCTATTTCGACGAGGTGGCGGACATGCCGCTGGGCACCCAGCCCAAGATCCTGCGGGTGCTGACCGAGCAGCAGTTCCAGCGCGCCGGCGGCACCGACAAGGTGCGGGTGGACCTGCGGGTGATCTCCTCGACCAATCGCGATCTTTCGGCCGAGATCGCCGCGGGCCGCTTCCGGCAGGAGCTTTACGACCGGCTGAACGTGGTGCCGGTGGCGGTGCCCTCGCTGGCCGAGCGGCGCGACGATATCCCGCTGCTGGCCTCACATTTCATCGAACAGTTCCATGCCGGCCAGGGCCTGCCGCTGCGCGCGCTGCCCGAGGAGACCTGCGCCGCGCTGCAGGCGATGAACTGGCCGGGCAATATCCGCCAGCTGCGCAATGTGATCGAGCGGGTGCTGATCCTGGGCGACGGCACCGGGCCGATCCAGCCCTCGGAACTGGAAGGCCAGAACGGCAGCGCCAGCACCAGCGAGGCCCTGGCGCTCGGCCCGCAGATCACCAGCCTGGCGCTGCGCGAGGCGCGCGAACTCTTCGAGCGCGAATACCTGCTGGCGCAGATCAACCGCTTCGGCGGCAATATCAGCCGCACGGCGCAATTCGTCGGCATGGAGCGTTCGGCGCTGCATCGCAAGCTCAAGTCGCTCGGCGTCGTCGGCGGCATGCGCGTCGAGGAGGAACTGATGGGGAAATGATGGCGGCGCCATGCCGGTGGCGCGGTCGCATGGGTATTTATGGAACAGAGAAGCACGGGAACTGCGCCCCGGCCACCCCCGCGGATCAGGCGGGACAGGTTCTGGCCAGGTGACCGGGGCGACTTCTCCGTTCGCGGTCATCGGCTCCCCAGCCTGTACCGCGCAACCAGGCTAGGCGGAAAAGATTGAGGAATCCTTAACGGCTTCTTCGTTCTGCAAATACCCATGCGGCGATGACGCAGGCGGTATGGCTGCACGGCTGGTCCTGATGTTTTCGCTGTATCCGTCGCCTGCGGCCCGCGCTAGGATCGCGCTTCACGAAGGGGTTGAACCGGGGCCGGAATGAAGATCATCATCTGCGGGGCGGGGCAGGTCGGCTGGCATATCGCGCGCCATCTTGCGGGCGAGCGCAACGATGTCACCATCATCGACACCAATGCCGAGTTGATCCGGCGCGCCACCGATGCGCTGGACGTGCAGGGCGTGACCGGCTTTGCCAGCCATCCCGACGTGCTGGACCGCGCCGGCGCGCGCGATGCCGACCTGATCATCGCCGCAACCCATTCGGACGAGGTCAACATGGTCACCTGCCAGGTCGCCCATTCCGTCTTCCAGGTGCCGAGGAAGATCGCGCGGCTGCGCAGCTCGGCCTATCTGGACGCGATCTGGTCCGATCTCTACCGCACTGACCACCTGCCCATCGACGTCGTCATCAGCCCCGAGCGCGAGGTGGCGCGGGCGGCGATGCAGCGGCTTTCCGCGCCCTCGACCTTCGATGCCGAGACCTTCCTGGAAGGGCGGCTGCATCTGCTGGGGATCTCGCTCGAGCCTGACAGCCCGGTGCTGAACACGCCCCTGCGGCAGCTCAACGACATGTTCATCAGCCTCAGCGCCATCGTCGCCGGGGTGCGGCGTGGCGGCAAGCTCTTCGCGCCCGAGCCGGGCGACCAGCTTTTCGAGGGCGACCAGGTCTATGTCTTCACCCTGACCGAGGACGTGGCGCGCACGCTGGAGATCTTCGGCAAGCCCATGGCCAAGCAGGAAAGCGTCGTCATCATCGGTGCGGGCAATGTGGGCCTGGCCGTCGCCCAATCGCTCGAGGCGCGCCCCGAGCGCATCCGCGTCAAGCTGATCGAGCGCAGCCGCGCCCGCGCCGAGGATGCGGCCGATGCGCTCAACCGCACCATCGTGCTGAACGGCGACGGGCTGTCGGCCGAATTGCTGGAGGAGGCGGCCGTGCCGCGCGCCGATGCGGTCCTGGCCATCACCGACGACGACAAGACCAACATCCTGGCCGCGGTGCGCGCCAAGCAGGCGGGCGCGAAGCTTGCGATCTCGCTGGTCAACGACCCCACGCTGATGTCGCTGATGGAGCCTCTGGACATCGACGCCTTCATCAACCCGCGTGCCAGTACCGTCTCGACCATCCTGCGCCATATCCGGCACGGACGGGTGCGCGACATCTATTCCATCGGCGATGCCGAAGCCGAGGTGATCGAGGCGCAGGTGCTTTCGACCTCGCCCATCGCCGGCCGGGCCGTGCGCGACATCGAGTTTCCCGAAGGCGCGCTGATGGGCGCCGTGCGCAAGGGCGAGCGCGTGGTCAAGCCGACGGGCGACCTGCGCATCGAGGAGGGCGACATCGTGGTGATCTTTGCCCTCGTCTCCGACATTCCCGAGGTCGAACGCCTGCTGCAGGTTTCGATCGACTTCTTCTGAGGCCGGGGATGGGGTTTTTGCTGCGCCTGCCGCTTATCGTGATCCTGGGGGGCATCGGCGCGCTGGCGATGGTGGTGCCGGGGCTTTACGCCCATGCGCTGGACAGCCACAAGATCGGCTCGATCTTCCTGGGCGCGGCGGGGCTTTTCGTGATCCTGGCCGCGATCCTAGGGCTGGCGACCGCCGACCGGCCCGAGGGGCCGCGGGCGCGCAGCGTGCTTCTGACCATGCTGGGTACCATGGTGCTGCTGCCGGCCATGCTGGCCGTGCCCTTTGCCATGGCCTTGCCCGATACCGGCTTCTTCAATGCCTGGTGGGAGATGATCTCCTGCCTGACCACCACCGGCGCCACGCTTTACTCGGCCGATCTGCTGCCGGCGCCGCTGCATCTGTGGCGCGCCATGGTCGGCTGGCTGGGCGGGCTGTTCATGCTGGTCGCGGCTATCGCACTGCTGGCGCCCCTGCGGGTAGGGGGATTCGAGATCATGTCCTCGCCCTATGGTCGCAGCGAAAGGTTCGAGCGCCTGCCGCGCTCGGCCGAGGGCCCGGATGCCCTGGCCCCGCTGACCCATCCCGCCTTCCAGACCGAACTGGCCGATCCGGCACATCGGGTGATGCGGGCGGGCCGGGTGGTGCTGCCGGTCTATGCCGGGCTGACTCTGCTGATGTGGACGCTGCTGCTGATGCTGGGCGAGACCGGGCTGGTGGCGCTGACCCGCGCCATGGGCACGCTGTCGACCAGCGGCATCAGCCCGGTCGCCGGCCCCGCCGGGCAGGGCAGCGGCATCGCCGGCGAGGTGGTGATCTTCCTGTTCCTGATCCCTGCGCTGTCGCGCCGCTTCTGGCCCGGCGGCGGCGAGCTGAAGGCCAGCGAGAGTTGGATCGAGGATCCCGAGCTGCGCATGGCCGCTGGCGTGGTGCTGCTGGTCTCGGTCCTGCTGTTCGCGCGGCATTTCGCCGGGGCCATCGGCGTTTCCCCGACCGGGGCCAAGGGGGTGCTGGACACGCTCGACAGCGCCGCCTCGGCCGCATGGGGAGGTATCTTCAACGGGCTGAGCTATCTGACCACGACCGGCTGGAACTCGGTCGAATGGCAAGGCGCGCGCAACTGGTCGGGGCTGAGCTCGCCCGGGCTGATGCTGGCGGGGCTGGCGATGATGGGCGGCGGCGTCGCCACCACCGCGGGGGGCGTCAAGCTGCTCAGGGTCTATGCGCTCGCCCGCCATTCCGAGCGCGAGCTGGAGCGGATCGTACACCCGGCCTCGGTCGGCGGCGGCGGGCTGATGGCGCGGCGGCTGCGGCGCGAGGGGGCCTATCTCGCCTTCATCTTCTTCATGCTCTTCGCCAGTTCCATCGCGGTGACGGTGATGCTGATCTCGCTGCAGCGCATCGAGTTCGATTCGGCCACCATCCTGTCCATCGCGGCGCTGACCAATACCGGCCCGCTGGCCGGCGCGATTCCGCTGACACCGACCTTCCAGGGCTCGGCCGGCATGGCGGGGGCGCCCTGGGCGGGCTGGGCCGGGCTGCCGGGGCTGACCAAGGCGGTTCTGGCCGGGGCCATGGTGGTCGGACGGGTCGAGACGCTGGCGATCCTGGCGCTGGTTTCGCCCGAATATTGGCGCCGCTAGCCCGGATCACATGCTTGCAAGCCGCTGCCCGCTCGCCTAAGTCTTGAAAACCAGCGATAAGAACAAGGTGCCCCGAATGGCCGGCGACAAACAGAACCTCCAGGACGCTTTTCTGAACCATGTGCGCAAGGGCAAGGTCCCGGTGACGATTTTCCTTATCAACGGTGTGAAATTGCAGGGTGTCATCACCTGGTTCGACAATTTCTGCGTGCTTTTGCGCCGCGATGGGCAATCGCAGCTTGTCTACAAGCACGCCATCTCGACCATCATGCCGGGGCAGCCGATCAGCCTCTATGACGGCGAGGACTGATTGGCCGAGCCGTCGGAAACCCGCGAGCGGCCGACCCGGGCCTATGTGATCCATCCCGATCTGGGCAATTCGCGCACCCGCCGCTCGCCCGAGCTGGCGCTGGAGGAGGCGGTGGCGCTCGCCCATGCGCTGCCCGCCATCGAGGTGGCCGGGGCCGAGGTGGCGCGGCTGCGCAATCCCGATCCGGGCATGCTGTTCTCCAAGGGCAAGCGCGAGGAGATCGGCCAGCACCTCAAGGCCGCCGCCGAGGGCGAGGGGGCGGAACTGGTGCTGATCGACGGGCCGGTGACGCCGGTCCAGCAGCGCAACCTGGAAAAGGAATGGGGCGTCAAGATCCTCGACCGGACCGGGCTGATTCTCGAGATCTTCGCGGATCGCGCCCAGACGCGCGAGGGCGTCTTGCAGGTGGAACTGGCCGCGCTGGCCTATCAGCGCACCCGGCTGGTCAGGGCCTGGACGCACCTGGAGCGCCAGCGCGGCGGCTTGGGCTTCGTCGGCGGTCCCGGCGAGACGCAGATCGAGGCCGACCGCCGCGCCATCGACGAACAGGTGGTGCGCCTGCGCCGGCAGCTCGAGCGGGTGGTCAAGACCCGCGAGCTGCACCGCAAGGCCCGCGCCAAGGTGCCCTATCCCATCGTCGCGCTGGTCGGCTATACCAACGCCGGGAAATCCACGCTTTTCAACAAGCTGACCGGGGCCGAGGTCTTGGCGCAGGACCAGCTTTTCGCCACGCTGGACCCGACCATGCGGCAGATGGTGCTGCCCGGCGGCCGGCGGGTGATCCTGTCCGACACGGTGGGCTTCATCAGCGACCTGCCGCATGAGCTGGTCGCCGCCTTTCGCGCCACGCTGGAGGAGGTGCTGGCGGCCGACCTGATCCTGCATGTGCGCGACATCAGCCATCCCGAGACCGAGGAGCAGGCCGGCGACGTGGGCGAGATCCTCGATTCGCTGGGGGTCGAGGAGGACGTGCCGCTGATCGAGGTCTGGAACAAGATCGACGCGCTGTCGCCCGAGACCCGTGCCGCCCTGCGGCGCACCGATGCGCGCACCGAGGGCGTGCAGGCGATCTCGGCCCTGTCGGGCGAGGGGCTGGACGATCTGCTGGCCGCCGTCGAGGCGCGGCTGGCCGAGGCGCTGGACGAGCCGCGCCGCGAGGCCGAACTGGTGCTGCCGCATTCGGACGGCCGGCGCCGGGCCTGGCTGCATGAGCAGGGCGTGGTCGCGGCCGAAGAGGTCGCCGAAGAGGGGGTGCGGCTGCGGCTGCGCTGGACGGACCGGCAAAGGGCGGCCTTCGAGGGGCTTTGAGGACGAATTCTCGCTGGGCGAGGGGCAAGGGCCTTGGCTGGCCGAAGCCCGGCGGCGCGACTGCCCGCCCCGGCAGCCTTTCTCGTGCCCTCGGGCCTTTCATCTGCGTCCCGATGACCGCGACCCGCAGCGCGGCCGCCAGTCGCAGCCGACAAGGGTGGCGCAGTTGCCTGCCCCGACAGGCTTTTCCGTTCGCCCGCAGGTCTTCCGACTGCGTGCCGTTTCCTCATCGCCGATCCGCGGCGTGCCGGGCTCCCATGGCGGGACGATGCGCGACGCATGATGCTGCCCGAAGGCGCGGGAATCAGCCGGCGGGGCGATCGCCGGGGCGGCTGTGGGTTTCCCGCATCAGCGCCCGGTAAGCCTGGGGCGTGCGGCCCGTCGCGGCCAAGAAGGCGCGCATGAAATGGCCAAGCCCGCTATAGCCCAGCCGCGCCGCGATCTGCGCCATCGGCAAGTCGCCGTCGCGCAGCGCCTTGCTGGCGCATTGCAGCCGCAGGTCGTAGAGCAGCTCCAGCGCGCTGCGACCCCGGCTCAGGCGGCAGGCGCGGTCGAGCTGCGCCTGCGAGCAGCCCAGCCGCAGCGCCAGTTCGGCGATGGTCTGGCCCGATTGCAGCTCGGCCTGCGCCAGTTGCAGGAAATGCCCGGTCAGCGCCCGGGCCTCGGCCAGGCCGGCGGGCGAAGGTGCGGATGGCGCCAGCCCCGCGCCCTGTCCATCGCCCAGCCGCGACAGCACGGCTGCGATCAGCCCCAGCCCGCGTGCGGTCGCGGCATTCTGCGCGGGGGCGCGCGGCATCCCCGCACCCAGCGCGGTCATTGCCGCGTCCAGCAGCTCGGCATCCGCGGCGCCAGGCAGGCCGTGGCGCAAGCCCTGCGGCAGCGTCAGCCCCCGGCACATGGCGGGCGGGATCAGCAGCGCCAACCCATGCACCTCGGGCGGCGGGTTCAGCGAAAAGGCGGTGCCCGCGGGAATGAAGGCGATGCGGCCGGCCGGCAGCACATGGTGATGGCCTGGAAACATGATCGCGACCGTGCCGCCGGTCGGGCGAAGCAGCACATGGTCGCCGCGGACCCGCGGGCTGCGCGGCGCGGCCGGGCTGCGCACCGGCCCGCCCCAGTGAAGGCCGGCCAGCGGGATCAGCCGCAGCCCGCCGCCCGGCCGCCCGCCCGGCAAAGCGCAGCGGGGCTGGAGCGCCGCCGCCTGACCCGGCCCGGCCGGGCCGGGGAGAAGGTCGCGGAACGGGCTGGGGGCCAGGCAGGGGGCCGGGGCCAGCGGCCGGCCGAAAGCAGCCGGCGTCAGGGCCACGTTCGGCCGGGGATCGGGGTCCGCCGGCTCGGGGATGGTTTCCAGGGTGATGCCGGCCGCGGCCAGCCGCGCCAGCACCGGATCGGGCGGGATCAGGTGGCGGCGGGCTTCATCCATCAGCCGCGGCTTTCAGCGGATCCATGACCAAGGGCTATCTCCATGACGCGAGTCCATGAAGAATATACTCATCCCAGGGTTGCCAAAAGATGAATATGTCTTTGCCGTGCGGCATGCACCACGGGCCGCGCCGGTCAGGGGTCGATCCCGATCCGCTGCCAATCCCCCAGCCGGCCGCGAAAGAAGCTGCGCTGCGCCTTGGCATATTGCCTCGTGGCGATGACCGCGCGCCGGATTGCCTCGTCCAGGTCGATCCGTCCCTGCAGATGCGCGACCAGTTCCGGCGCGCCGATGGCCTTGGCCCAAAGCGCATCGGGGCTCCAGCGCGGCAGCAGGGCGCGCACCTCGTCCAGCGCGCCCTGGTCCAGCATCAGCCGGAAGCGGCGCTCGATGCGCTCGGCCAGCCAGTCGCGGTCGGGCTCCAGCACCAAGAGATGCGCGGCGGCGGGGTCGATCAGCGGCGGCGGGGTCTCGGCCTGCCAGGCGGCGATGCCGCGCCCGGTGGTGGTCAGCACCTCCCAGGCGCGCTGGACGCGCACCGGGTTTTTCAGGTCGATGCGTGTCCGGGTCTGCGCATCAAGATCCGCGACCATGCGTGCCAGGCCGCCGGGTTCGCGCACGAGCTGGTCGGCCCAGGCGCGGATTTCGGGCGGGGTGGCGGGAATCGCCGCCAGTCCGCGGCTGAGCGCATGCAGATAAAGCCCGGTGCCGCCGGTCACGATCAGCCGGCCGATGCCCCGGTCCATCAGCGCCGCCACCTCGGCCAGCCAGGCGCCGACGGAATAGCCGCGGTCGCAGGGCACATGGCCGTAAAGCACATGCGGCGCGCGCGCCTCGTCATCAGGCGAGGGCCGCGCGGTCAGCACGCGCCAGCAGGACCAGACCTGCAAGGCGTCGGCATTGACGATGGTGCCGCCCTGACGCTCGGCGATCTCCAGCGCCAGGGCGGATTTGCCGCTGGCGGTGGGCCCGGCAATCAGGACATGGCGGCGGGGCTCCAGCCCGGCCAGGATCGGGTGACGCGGGGTCATTTCGGGGCGGGTCGGCAGTGGTTGAACATGGGGCCTGTTTGCGACATTTTGCCCGGCAATGAAACAGCCGCAAAAAGGTGAACCCATGTCGGAAAGCGCGTCCAAGACCCGCGGAAGCTATTCGCGCGTGATGTTGAAGATTTCGGGCGAGGCGCTGATGGGGGACCAGGGTTACGGCCTGCACCCGCCGACCGTCGCCCGCATCGCGCAGGAGGTCAAATCCGTCCATGACATGGGCGTCGAGATCTGCATGGTCATCGGCGGCGGCAACATCTTCCGCGGCCTTCAGGGCAGCGCGCAGGGCATGGAGCGGGCGACCGCCGACTACATGGGCATGCTGGCCACGGTGATGAACGCGCTGGCCATGCAGGCGGCGCTGGAGGCGCTGAAGATCCATACCCGCGTGATCTCGGCCATCCGCATGGACGAGGTGGCCGAGCCCTATATCCGCCGCCGCGCCGTGCGCCACCTGGAAAAAAAGCGTGTCTGCATCTTCGCCGCCGGCACCGGCAACCCCTATTTCACCACCGACACCGCCGCCACGCTGCGCGCCAACGAGATGAATTGCGAGGCGATCTTCAAGGGCACCAAGGTCGATGGCGTCTATGACAAGGATCCGAACAAGTTCCCCGACGCGCGGCGCTATGACGACGTGACCTATGACGAGGTGCTGCAAAAGCATCTGGGGGTCATGGATGCCTCGGCCATCGCGCTGGCGCGCGACAACGACCTGCCGATCATCGTCTTCTCGCTGGATGAACCGGGCGGTTTCCGCGGAATCCTGGCCGGCACCGGCACATATACGCGCGTGCACGGCTGAAAAACCCGTATAGGCTTTGCCATGCCGGCGTGGCTCGGCTAAAAGCGGCGAAAATCACAGCACAGAGGCCATGACCGAGCATGTCCGACGAGATCGAGATCGACACCGACGACCTGGAACGCCGCATGAAGGGCGCGATGGAATCCCTGCGCCATGAATTCGCCTCGCTGCGCACCGGCCGTGCCTCGGCCAGCATGGTCGAGCCGATCATGGTCGATGCCTATGGCTCGCCCACGCCGATCAACCAGATCGGCACGGTGAACGTGCCCGAGCCGCGGCTGGTCACGATCAACATCTGGGACAAGGGCCTGGTCGGCAAGGCCGAGAAGGCGATCCGCGAATCGGGCCTGGGCATCAACCCGCAGCTCAACGGCACCATCATCATGCTGCCGATCCCCGAGCTGAACGAGGAACGCCGGCGCGAACTGACCCGCGTCGCCGCGCAATATGCCGAGCACGCCCGCGTCGCCATCCGCAACGTGCGCCGCGACGGCATGGACCAGATCAAGAAGGCCAAGTCCTCGGGCATGTCCGAGGACGACCAGAAGTTCTGGGAAACCGCCGTGCAGGAATTGACCGACAAGATGATCGCCTCGGTGGACCAGGCGCTCGAGGCCAAGCAGGCCGAGATCATGCAGGTCTGACCCGGATGGCCGAAACCGCAGCCAGCCTGTCGAAATCCGGCGGAGGGGACCAGCGGCCCCGGCATGTCGCCATCATCATGGATGGCAACGGCCGCTGGGCCAAGAACCGGGGCTGGCCGCGGCTGGTCGGGCATCGGCGCGGCGCCGAGCGCGTCAAGCAGATCGTGCGCGCCTGCCCCGACCTGGGGGTGAACTGGCTGACCGTCTATGCCTTTTCGACCGAGAACTGGAAGCGCTCGACCGAGGAGGTGCTGGGCCTGATGGGCATCTTCGCCCGCTATATCGAGCGCGAGGCCGACGGGCTTTCGGCCGAGGGCGTGCGCATGCGCTTCATCGGCGGGCGCGAGCGGCTGGAGCCCAAGCTGCAGCGGCTGATGGCCGGGATCGAGGCGCGCACCGCCGGCAATACCCGGCTGAACTTGACCGTGGCGATCAATTACGGCGGCCGGGACGAGCTGACCCGCGCCGCGGCGCGGCTTGCCGCCCGCATCGCGCGGGGCGAGGTGGCCGAGCCGACCGAGGCCGACCTGGCCGATTGCCTGGACACCGCCGGCCATCCCGACCCCGACTTGGTGATCCGCACCTCGGGCGAGACCCGGACCTCGAATTTCCTGCCCTTCCAGGCGGCCTATTCGGAATATGAGTTCACCCAGACGCTCTGGCCGGATTTCACGCCCGAGCACCTGGCCGAGATCCTCGACCGTTACGGGTTGCGCGAACGGCGCTTCGGCGGCGCATGAGCGGCGGCGGGTCACAGCCGGGCCGGCTGCGCGACGCCTTGCAGCGCGGGCGCGACAAATGGGCCGATCTCTGGCCGCGCCTGCTGTCGGGCGTGGTGCTGGCGGTGCTGGGGCTGTTGCTCCTGCTGTCCTCGGGGCTCTGGATCCGACTGGGCGTCTCGGCCGTGATCGGGGTGATGATGTGGGAACTGGCGCGGCTGACCGGCTGGCGCCACCCCGAGTTCCGCAGCCCGCGCCATCCCGTGCTGATTGGCATCCTGTCGGGGCTGGTGATGCTGGCCATGCTGGTGCTGCCCGGCGACTGGCCTATGGCGCTGGCGCTGGTGCCGATGATCGCCGGCTGGCACGGCACGCATGAACACGAGTGCCCGGCCTATCTGCTGTTCACCCTGGCCATCCTGGGCGCGGGCTACGGGCTGGTGGTGATCCGCGAGGTGATGGGCCTGCCGACGCTGGCCTGGATCGTCGGCACCGTGGTGCTGTCGGATGTGCTGGGCTATTTCATCGGCCGCAAGCTGGGCGGTCCGCGCTTCTGGCCCGCCGTCAGCCCCAAGAAGACCTGGAGCGGCACCATCGCCGGCTGGGCGGGCGCGCTGGTGCTGGCGCTGGTTCTGCTGCTGGCCGGGCAGGCGCCCTGGCCGGTGCTGGTGTTGGGGCCGCTGGTCGCCTTGGCCGGGCAGTTCGGCGACATCGCCGAAAGCTGGCTCAAGCGCCGGGTGGGCGTCAAGGACAGTTCCGAGCTTATCCCCGGCCATGGCGGCGCCATGGACCGGTTCGACGCCATGTCGGGGGCGCTGCTGCTGGCGCTTGTGTTGTTGATCGGCAATCTTTTACCCGTGATCGGAGGCTGAAGGAATGCGCAGCATATCGGTGCTGGGCGCGACCGGGTCGGTCGGTGAAAGCGCGTTCGATCTGTTGATGCGGGCCGGCGGGCCCGAGCGGTTCCGCACCATCGCCCTGACCGGCGGCGCCAATGTCGCGCGCCTGGCCCGGATGGCCCGCGCGCTGCGGGCCGAGATCGCCGTCACCGCCTGGCCGCAATGCCTGGCCGACCTGCGTGCCGCGCTGTCGGGCAGCGGCATCGAGGCCGCGGCGGGGCCGCAGGCCGTGGCCGAGGCCGCCGCGCGCCCGGCCGACTGGACGCTTTCCGCCATCATCGGCGCCGCCGGCCTGCCGCCGGGGCTGGAAGTGCTGGCCCGCAGCGGCACGCTGGCGCTTGCCAACAAGGAAACCCTGGTCGCTGCCGGGCCTCTGGTCATGGCGCGTGCGCGGCAAACCGGCGCCCGCATTCTGCCGGTCGATTCCGAACATTCCGCGATATTCCAGGCGCTTCAGGGTGAAAACCTTGAAACCGTCGAGCATGTGACCATCACCGCCTCGGGTGGCGCCTTCCGCGACTGGCCGCTGGAACGGCTGGCGCAGGCCACCGTGGCCGAGGCCAGCCGGCACCCGAACTGGGACATGGGCCAGCGCATCACCATCGACAGCGCCAGCATGTTCAACAAGGCGCTGGAAGTCATTGAAGCGCATGAGTTCTTTGGCATCGGCGCCGAGCGTTTGCGGGTGCTGGTGCATCCGCAGTCGATCATCCATGCCATGGTCACGCATCGCGACGGCGGCTCGATCGCGCATCTGGGGGCGCCGGACATGCGCCATGCCATCGGCTATGCGCTGAACTGGCCGGCGCGCGCGCCGCTGCCGGTGCCGGCGCTGGACCTGGCGGCGCTTGGCAGCCTGACCTTTGCCCAGCCGGACGAGGCGCGCTGGCCCGCCCTGCGCCTGGCGCGCGAGGCGATCGAGGCCGGCGGCGCCGCCGGCGCGGTGCTGAACGCCGCCAAGGAACAGGCGCTGGACGATTTCATCGCCGGGCGCATCCGCTTTACCGACATGGCCCCGGCGGTCGAGCATGCGCTGGCCCTGGCCGCGCGCGAGGCGGGTTTCGGACAAAGCCCGCGCGAGCTGGCCGAGGTGCTGCATTGGGACGGTTTCGCCCGGCGGGCGGCGGCGCAATGGCAGGGGGCGGCATGAGCCTGGCTCTGGACATGATGGGTGGTTTCCTGTGGACCGCGGCGGCCTTTGTCGTGGCGCTGTCGGTCATCGTTACCGTGCATGAATATGGCCATTACATCGTCGGCCGGCTTTGCGGCATCAAGGCCGAGGTGTTTTCGCTGGGCTTCGGGCCCCGGCTGGTCTCGCGCCGCGACCGGCACGGCACGGTCTGGCAGGTGGCGGCGATCCCGCTGGGCGGCTATGTCCGTTTCCTGGGCGATGCCGATGCGGCCAGCGCCGGCTCGGTGCGGGTCGAGCCGGCCCGTGCGCGCCAAAGCCTGACCGGGGCGCCGCTCTGGGCGCGCTTCGCCACCGTGGCGGCGGGGCCGGTGTTCAACTTCGCGCTGTCGATCCTGGTCTTCGCCGGGATGGCGATCTGGCAGGGCCTGCCGGTGGACGAGGTCCGGGTGGGTCGGCTGCACCCGACGCCGCCCGGCGTCGAGATGCAGCTGCAACCCGGCGACCGCGTTCTGGCGCTGGACGGCCGGCCGGTCACGAGCTGGCGCGATCTGGGCGCAGCGGCAGCCGAGCTGCCCGCGCGGCCCGTCCATGACTGGACCGTGCTGCGCGAGGGCGCCGAAATCACCGTGCCCGGCCCCGATCTCATGCCGCCCCTGGTCATCGGCATCGCGCCGCGCAGCCCGGCGGCCGCGGCCGGGCTGAAGCCAGGCGACGTGATCCTGGCCATCGACGGCGAGCCGGTCTCGCGCTTCGACGAACTGCGCGCGCATGTGGCCGAGGCCGAGGGCCGCCCGGTCCTGCTGCGCGTCTGGCGCGAGGGCGAGGGGGAAGCCGACTATACCCTGGCCGCGCGCGAACAGGATCTGCCGACCGACGACGGCTATACGCGGCGCTGGCTGATCGGCGTGACCGGCGGCGGCACCTATTTCGAGCCGGCGACGCGGCCGGCCGGCGCTGCCGAGGCGCTGGGGATCGGCGCCGCGCGCACCTGGGACATCATCGCCTCGTCCGTCTCGGGGCTTTGGGCGATGATCACCGGCCAGATCGGCAGCTGCAACCTGGGCGGCGCGATCTCGATCGCCGAGACCACGGGGCAGGCGGCCTCGGCGGGGGGCGGCAACTTCATCTGGTGGATCGCGGTGCTGTCGGCGGCGATCGGTTTTCTGAACCTGCTGCCGGTGCCGGTGCTGGATGGCGGGCACCTGATGTTCTATCTCTACGAGGCCGTGGCAGGGCGGCGGCCCTCGGACCGGGTGATGGACATCCTGTCGGCGCTGGGGCTGGCGGCGGTGCTGTCGCTGATGGTTCTGGGCCTCACCAACGATCTTTTCTGCCCCTGAACGGCGCTAGGCTTTTGACAGTGTGGCCCGCTTCGCGGTATCCATCGGGGCAAATATGGCGGGGCCAACCCGCCGGGAAACGCATTACTCGCGAGGGGCGGCGATGACGGACAGGAAACTCGGCAAGGGCGCGCTGGCGCTGATTTCGGCGCTGGCGGTGGCCGCGCCGGTCGCGATGGTGGCGACCCCCGCCTCGGCCTATGTCTTCAGCAATGTGCGGATCGAGGGCAACCAGCGCATCGAGCCTGCGACGATCCTGTCCTATCTGGACCTGCCGCGCGGCCAGGACGTTTCGGCCGGGGCGCTGAACGACGCCATGCAGCGGCTGCAGAACTCGGGTCTGTTCGAGACGGTCGAACTGGTGCCCTCGGGCGGGACGCTGGTGGTCAGGGTGGCGGAATACCCCACCATCAACACCGTCGCCTTCGAGGGCAACAGGCGTCTCAAGGACGAGAACCTGGCCGAGATCGTCAAGTCGCAGTCGCGCCGGGTCTATTCCCCCGCCCAGGCCGAGGCCGATGCCGCCACGATCAGCCAGGTCTATGCCTCGCAGGGGCGCCTGGCCGCCCGTGTCGATCCGCGCATCATCCGCCGCGGCGGCAACCAGGTCGATCTGGTCTTCGAGATCCGCGAGGGCGACTTGACCGAGATCGAGCGTATCGGCTTCGTCGGCAACCGCGCCTTTTCCGACCGCCGGCTGCGCAACGTGCTGCAAACCAAGCAGGCCGGCATCCTGCGCACCTTCATCCGCCGCGACACCTTCGCCCCCGAGCGGGTGCCGCTGGACGAAAAGCTTCTGACCGACTTCTACCGCTCGCGCGGCTATGCCGATTTCCGCGTGCAGGCGGTGGCGCCGGAACTGGCGCGCGAACGCGACGCCTTCTACATCACCTTCCAGATCCACGAAGGCCCGCGCTATACCTTCGGCACCATCAACACCGTCAGCGAGATCCCCGGCGTCGATGCGGCGGAATTCGCCGCCCAGAACCGGGTCAAGCGCGGCGCGGTCTACAACCCGACCGATATCGACACCACCATCCGCCGGATGGAGGCGCTGGCGCTGCGCAAGGGGCTGGATTTCGTCAATATCGAGCCGCGCGTCACCCGCAACGAGCGCAGCCAGACCCTGGACCTGACCTTTGCCCTGACGCGCGGCCCGCGCGTCTTCGTCGAGCGCATCGACATCGAGGGCAACACCACCACCCTGGACGAGGTGATCCGCCGCCAGTTCGCCACCGTCGAGGGCGACCCCTTCAACCCGCGCGAGATCCGCAACTCGGCCGAGCGGCTGCGGGCGCTTGGCTATTTCTCGGATGTGCAGGCGGAAAGCCGGCCGGGCTCCACGCCCGAGCAGGTGATCGTCGACGTGAACGTCGAGGAGCAGCCGACCGGCAGCCTGAACTTCGGCGTCAGCTATGGCGTTTCGACCGGGGTGGGCTTCAACATCTCGCTGTCGGAAAAGAACTTCCTGGGCCGCGGGCAGCAGGTTGACCTGGCCTTTTCGACCGGCACGGACACGCAAAGCTCGGGCCTGACCTTCGTCGAGCCCTATTTCCTGGGCCGCAATCTCAAGGCGCGGGTGCAGGCCTGGTATAACACCACCGACCGGCTGAACTCGGATTACAACACCCGCACCGTCGGCTTCCTGACCGGGATGGAATTCCCGGTGTCGGAGAACGGCCGGCTGGAGCTGCGCTACAAGCTCAGCAAGGACACGCTGTTCGATGTGGAAGAGCCGCATATTGAGGATGGCGAACTGGTCGGTTCGTCGCAGATTCTTTTCGATGAACAGGGCGGCTATTACACCTCGGCGCTCGGCTATACCTACAGCTATGACAGCCGCATCGCCGGGCTGGACCCGGTGACCAGCTATCGGCTGCGGTTCAGCCAGGATTTCGCCGGGCTGGGCGGGGATGTGAAATCCGTCACCAGCACGCTTTACGCCGGCGTCGAAAGCCGCGCCTGGCGCGAGAACGTCACCATGCTGGCCGAGTTCGAGACCGGCGCCGTCCACATGCTGGACGACCAGGACAGCCGCTTCCTGAACCGCTTTACCGGCAACGGCAAGATCCGCGGCTTCGAGCCGAACGGCTTTGGCCCGCGTGACCTGGCGGCGCCGAACGAGGATGCGCTTGGCGGCAATTATTACTGGGCGCTGCGCACCGAGCTGCAATTCCCGCTGGGCCTGCCCGAGGAATATGGCATCACCGGCGGGCTTTTCGCCGATGCCGGCTCGGTCTGGGGGCTGGACCGGACCAGTGGCACCAACGGGGTCGAGGTCGACGACGGCATGAAGGTCCGCGCCGCGGTCGGCGCCTCGATCTTCTGGACCACGCCGATCGGGCCGCTGCGCTTCAACTTCGCCAAGGCCCTGAAGAAAGAGGACTATGACGAAGAGCAGTCCTTCGACCTGACGATCTCGACCCGCTTCTGATGGCTTGGGGACGCGGCATCGCGGTGCTGCTCCTGGCCGCGCTGCTAGCCGCGCCCAGGGGGGCGTCCGCCCAGCCCGTGCCGGAGCCCTCCGAGCAGCCCGAGACCCTGGCGCCCGAGGCGGCGCCCATCGTGGTCGAGACGCCGCCCCCGAACGGCCAGGCGGTGCTGCCGGTCCTGACGCTGGATCAGGATGCGCTGTATCTGCATTCGCTTTGGGGCCAGCGCGTGCAGGCCGACCTGGAGCGGCGCGGAAGCGAGATCGCGGCCGAAAACGAGCGGCTGGTCGAACAGTTTGCCGCCGAGGAGCGCGAGCTGACGGCGCTGCGCCAGACCCTGCCGCCCGACGAGTTCCGCAAGCGCGCGGACGAGTTCGACAAGCGCGTCGTCGAGGTGCGCCGCGCCCGCGACGCCGCCCCCCGCGCCTTGCAGGCCGAGGCCGAGGAAGAGCGCCAGGCCTTCTTCCGCGCCGTGCTGCCGGTCCTGGCGGCGCTGATGCGCGAAAGGGGCGCGGTGGTGGTCTTGGATCAGCGCGCGATCTTTGTCGCCTCGCAATCCATTGATGTCACCGAGGAACTGATCGACCGCATCGACCGCGAGATCGGAGCCGGCCCGCTGGCCGATCCGCCCCAGGCGGATGCGCCGGAGCAGGCGGGGAATGCTGCGCGGCAGGGCGCATCGGGACAGGAGGCGGTCGAGACGCCTGCGCCGGAGGAAGGGGCATCCCCCGCGCCCGAGGTCCAGCCCGGCGAGACGCAGCCCGGTCCGGCGCAGGAATAGGCCCCCTCGGCCCAGGGGGAGGGATCGGCGGCTAGCCCGACCGGCGGTCCAGATCGCCGATCCGTTCCGTCAGCAGCGCGAAAAAGGCATCGGCATCGACATCGCGGATGAAGGTGGCGTTGGGCGTCCGCCCGCTGACCCGCCACCAGTCGGCGACAGTCATGCCCAGGGTGTATTCGCCCTGGGTCTCGATCTCGACATTGATGTAGCGGCCGGTGAACAGTTCGGGCTTCAGCAGCCAGGCGATGGTGCAGGGATCGTGCAGCGGCGCGCCCTGGCTGCCGTATTTCTCGCGGTCGTAGCGTTCGAAGAAATCGGTCCAGCTGGCGACGGCCTGGCCGATGCGGCCCATGGCGCGCATGCCCTCGACCCAGGCGCGACTGGTCAGGGCGCGATGCGTCACGTCCAGCGGCATCACCGTCAGCGGCGCGCCGCTGGCAAAGACGATCTTCGCCGCCTCGGGATCGACATGGATGTTGAACTCGGCCGTGGGGGTGATGTTGCCGACCTCGAAATAGGCGCCGCCCATCAGCACGATCTCCTGCACGCGCGGGACGATGTCGGGCGCGCGCCGGAAGGCGGTGGCGATATTGGTCAGCGGGCCGATGGGCACCAGCGTCACGCTGCCCGGTTTTTCGCGGCGCAACGTCTCGATCAGGAAATCGACGGCATGGCCGGGGGCGAGCGGCATGGCCGGCTCGGGCAGGGTGACGCCGTCGAGCCCGGTCTTGCCATGCACATGCTCGGCCGTGATCAGCTTGCGCTGCAAGGGCGCGTCGCAGCCGGCATGGACCGGAAGGTCGGGCCGGCCGGCCAGCTCGCAGATCATCCGGGCATTGCGCTGGGTGTGGTGCAAGGGCACGTTGCCCGCGACCACGCTTAGCCCCAGCACCTCGATTTCGGGGCTGGCGAGCGCCAGCAGGATCGCCACGGCGTCGTCCTGGCCGGGATCGGTGTCGATGATGATCTTGCGCGCCATGGGCTGTCCTTCGCTGCGTTGCGGGATGCAGGGAAGCCCGGCCGGGCGCGGGATGCAAGCCCTCTAGTTGCCGGCAGGCCGCAGGTGGGTGATGCCCGCCGCCGCCGCCCGCGCCAGGGCCGGGTCCAGCGACATGACCACATATTCGCCGCGCCGCCACAGCTCGGCCATGTCGTCGTAATGGCGCGAGAAGGGATGGCCCGACTGCCCGGTCGAGATGATGAACACCGAACTGTCGGGATCGGCCAGGTCGTAGACCCCGCGATAGGCGGCCCCGGTCACGTTGAGCCAGGGATTGCGGCCATGGCCGAGGAACCCGGCCTGGGCGATGGTGGAACTGCCGCCCGAAGTCGGCTGGATCAGGTTCACGATGTAGGAGATGCCGCGCATGTCCCCCAGCGCCGGGTGGACATGGCGGGCGCGGTGCAGGTCACCCCAGCGCCAGCTGGCAAGGTCGGGGCCAAAGCGCGCCACCAGCTCCAGCAGCGCCGCGTCCAGCGCCTGCCGGGCGATCTGGGTGCAGGTCTCGACCGGGGCGGACTGGCGGATGTCGCACCATTCCGAGGCGCCGCCCGTGTCGCGGAATACCCGGTCGATGAAAACCGGGAAAAGCTCGGTCAGATCCTGCGCCAGCGGGCCGAGGTCGTCGCGCACCAGCCGGTCCTGCAAGGCCCGCATCCAGGCGGCATAGATCAGCGGCTCGGGCAGATGCTCGCTCATCGCGCCGTCCCAATTGGCCAGAAGCGCCAGTGCGTCCTGGCGCAGCCGCTCGGGCGTGCCCTGGGCTGCGGGTTCGCCGGTGAACCATAGTTCGGCCCCGACCAACGGCAGCAGGCCGCGGGCCACCGGGCTGACGATGTCGGTCTGTGCGGCGATGAAGCTGTCTCGCGAATGCACCTCGCGCGATTCGATCAGGTGGCGCAGCCGGCCCAGCCGGTAGCCGTCGGCCCGGTCGTGGCCAAGCCCGGCCCAGCCCGTCTCGGCCGCCCCGGTCGCGGCGACGATGCCGCTTTCGGGGCTCAGCTCGGCCCGTTCGGCGGGCGCGGGGCCGATCCCCTGCCAGCGGTTCTGCACGACCCAGCCCGGCGTCGGCATGCGGCCCGCCGTCTGGTGCCCGGCCGGACGATGCGGCAGGGCGCCGGCCAGAACCTGACCCACGCCCTGCGCATCGGCCAGCGTCACGGTCAGGGCCGGGGCGACCATCCCGCGCAGCGCCTGGGCCGCCGCCCGGCGGTCCTGCGCCCGCATCAGGCCGATCAGCGCCGACATGCTGCGGTCCTCGCCATGGCCGCCGGTCCAGGACAGCGCCGCGACATGGCCGGCGGGCAGGATGGTGGCAAGGTCCAGATGCGCGGCGGGGATGACCGGGCCGTTCTCGGTCTCGCGCAGGGTGATGGTCTGCGGATCAGCGCCGCGGATGCGCAGCGTCTCGCGCCGGGTGGTGAACTCGGTCCAGCCGTTCGCGCCGCGATAGCGGTTGGGATCGCCGGGCTGGACCTCTTCGATATACAGATCCTGGTCGTCGACCCAGGCCGGGGTGATGCCCCAGGCCAGGCCGGGATTGCGCCCCGAGAGGATCGCGGGAATGCCGGGAATGGTGCCGCCGATCACCCCGCCCGATTGAAGCTCGATCCGTGCCAGGTACCACAGGCCCGGCGCGGTCAGGGCGAATTGCGGATCGTTGGCCAGAAGCGCGCCCCCCGCCGCCGTGCGCCCCGCCGCGGCGGCAAAGCCGTTGGCCGAGGCTCCCGCTGCCGGTGCCAGGTAGCCGGCCAGCGTCGCCGTCCAGTCCCGCGGTCCGGCGCCGCGGTCCGGCGCGGCGAAGCGCGCGCCTGGGAAAAGCGAGGCATAGCCGGGCAGCGGTGGCTCGCCGGGCATGGCGACCAGATCCTGCCCGCGTTCGGGCGCGGCCAGCGACAGCCGGGCCCGCAGCACCTCGCGGCGCATCTGCACGGTCGAGGATGCCGCCAGCAGCTTCAGGATCGCCAGCGAATCCGCCGGCTCCCAATAGGCGATGTCGTCGGGATACAGGAAGAACTCCGGCGCCCCGCGCCCGCGCGCGCCCAGGTTGACCTGTTCGATCCAGGCATTGACGCCCTCGGCATAGGCCTGCAGCGCCTCCAGCACCTCGGGATCCTGGGCCTGCAGCGAGGCGCGGGCGTTGCGGTAAAGCCCCAGCCGCCGCGCCAGGTCGTCGGCGGGCAGCGCGCCCATGCCATAGATCTCGGCCAGCCGGCCCTGCGCCGCCCGGCGCAGCACGGTCATCTGGAACAGCCGGTCCTGGGCATGGGCAAGGCCGAGCGCGAAGAACATGTCGCGGTCGCTTTGGCCGAAGATATGCGGCACGTCCTCGGTCGTGCGCACGATCTCGACCGGGGCCGAGATGCCCTCGACCGTATAGGTGCCGTCGTAATCGGGCAGCGAGCGGATGGCGAAATACCAGGCCAGCGCCACCAGCGCGATGGTCAGCAGGATCAGCCCGACCGTCAGGCGCACAAGCCAGCGGAAAAGTGTCACCATGAAAAGGCACGGTCCCGAGCTTGGGCACGAGAGGTTGACCCCCGCGCCGGGTGATGAAATTCATGGGGTGAATAGGGCAGGGCGCGGGCCGGATCAACGCGCCTTTTCGACGGGAAAGGAAGAAACCGATGGCGCGCGTGGCATTTCTGGGACTTGGGGTGATGGGCTTTCCCATGGCAGGCCACCTGGCCGCCGCGGGGCATGAGGTGACGGTCTGGAACCGCAGCCCCGCCAAGGCCGAGACCTGGGCCGCAGCCCACAGGGGCCGCGTGGCCGTCACCGCGCGCGAGGCGGCCGAGGGCGCCGAATTCGTCATGGCCTGCGTCGGCAATGACGACGACCTGCGCCAGGTCTGCCTGGGCGAGGCCGGCGCCTTTGCCGGCATGGGGAAGGGCGCGGTCTTCGTCGATCACACCACGGTCTCGGCCGCGGTCACGCGCGAGCTTTCCGCCGTCGCCACCGAGGCCGGGCTGGGCTTCGTCGATGCGCCGGTCTCGGGCGGGCAGGCGGGAGCCGAGAACGGCCAGCTTTCGGTGATGTGCGGCGGCACCCCCGCCGATTACGCCCAGGCCGAGCCGGTGATCGCCGCCTATGCCAAGATCTGCAAGCTCATGGGCCCCTCGGGTGCGGGGCAGCTGGCCAAGATGTGCAACCAGATCGCCATCGCCGGGCTGGTGCAGGGCCTGTCGGAATCGCTGCATTTCGCCGAGAAGGCCGGGCTGTCGATCGCCGAGGTGGTCGAGGTCATCAGCCAGGGCGCCGCCGGCAGCTGGCAGATGGCGAACCGCCATCAGACCATGGCCGAGAACCGTTTCGACTTTGGTTTCGCGGTGGACTGGATGCGCAAGGATCTGGGCATCTGCCTGGCCACCGCCGACGAGACCGGGGCGAGCCTGCCGGTGACGGCGCTGGTCGACCAGTTCTACAAGGAGGTGCAGGCCATGGGCGGCGGGCGCTGGGACACCTCGTCGCTGATTGCGCGGCTGCGCCGGTGACGCCCGTGCTTGCCAAGGGCGCCGGGATCGCGCTATCAGCCGGCACGGGGGCGGTTAGCTCAGTTGGTAGAGCGTCTCGTTTACACCGAGAATGTCGGGGGTTCGAGTCCCTCACCGCCCACCATTTCCCCAAAGGCCAGCCATGAGCGGCGCGCTCTGCGGCCTGCGCATCGTCGAGATCGCCGGCATCGGCCCGACGCCCTTCGCCGCGATGTGGCTGGCCGACCACGGCGCGCAGGTGGTCCGCATCGCCCGGCCCGGCGCGCCGCAGATCTTCCCGATGAAGCGCGACGTGCTGGACCGCGGCCGCGACTGGCTGGAGCTTGACCTGAAATCGCCCGAGGGCCGCGACATCGCGCGCGACCTGATCCTGCGCGGCGATGCGGTGATCGAGGGCATGCGCCCCGGCGTGATGGAGCGGCTGGGCCTGGGCCCCGGGGATTTCCCGGAAAACCCGCGGCTGGTCTATGGCCGCATGACCGGCTGGGGCCAGACCGGCCCGCTGGCACATTCGGCCGGCCACGACCTGACCTATCTGGCGATCACCGGCGCGCTTTCCGCCATCGGCCCCGCGAATCATCCGGTGCCGCCGCTGAACCTGGTCGGCGATTTCGCCGCCGGCTCGATGTATCTGGTCGCCGGCATGCTGGCGGCGATCCTGCGGGCGCGCGAGACCGGCCGGGGCCAAGTGGTCGATGCCGCCATCACCGACGGGGTGGCGCATCTGATGGCGATGATCTCGGGGCTGCGCGCGAACGGGCTGTGGCGCGATGAGCGCCAGGCGAACCTGCTGGACGGCGGCGCGCCCTATTACAGCTGCTATCCCTGCGCCTGCGGCGGTTTCCTGGCCGTCGCCGCCATCGAGCCGCAGTTCTGGGCCGAACTGGTCCGGCGGCTGGGGCTTTCCGAATCCGATCTGCCCGACCGTGCCGATCCGGCGAACTGGACCGCGCTGCGCGCGATCCTGGCGGCGCGGATCGCCACACGCAGCCGCGACGACTGGGCGGCCGAGCTGGAGGGGACGGATGCCTGCGCCGCTCCGGTGCTGTCCATTGCCGAGGCGCCGCGCCATCCCCACAACCGCGCCCGCGGCGCCTATCTGGGCACGGATCCGCGCCCGGCGCCGCTTTTGTCGGGCAGCCTGACCGAGCTTCGCGAAGGCCGGCGAATCACGGTCGAGGCGGCGCGCGATCTGTGGCGCTGAGCCGCCATTTCGGTTGACTTGCCCGGCCGAATCCGCGATATACCCGCGACCGGCCGGGCGCATGTCCGTTGCCGGCATCCTATTTTGAACCTCACCCGAGACAATGGGTGCGCTGTCCGAAGGCGGGGCCTGGCCCCGGCAACACCTGCAAGCCAGGGGCCGAAGGACGCGGCAGAGCAAGGAAAGACGGAATGTTCGCAGTTCTCAAGACGGGCGGCAAGCAATACCGGGTTCAGGCCGGTGACGTGCTGCGCGTCGAAAAACTGAACGCCGAGGCCGGCGACCAGGTCCAGTTCAACGAGGTGCTGATGATCGGTGCCACCGTCGGCGCGCCGCTGGTTGCCGGCGCCGCCGTGCAGGCTGAGGTGATCGACACCATCAAGGCCGACAAGGTCATCACCTATGTCAAGCGCCGCCGCAAGCATTCGTCGCAGCGCACCCGCGGCCACCGCCAGCAGCTGACGCTGGTTCGCATCACCGAGCTGCTTGAAAAGGGCGGCGACAAGACCGATGTGAAAGCCGCCGTCGGCGCGCGCACCAAACTCGCACCGGCCGCCAAGCCGGCGAAAGCCAAGAAGTCGGAAGCCGAAGCCTCGGCCGAAGACGCCAACTGAGGCAGAAGGAGACTGAGCCATGGCACATAAGAAAGCAGGCGGTTCGTCCCGCAACGGCCGCGATTCGGCCGGTCGTCGTCTCGGCGTGAAACTCTTCGGCGGCCAGCAGGCCGTTGCCGGCAACATCATCGTGCGTCAGCGCGGCACCACCTGGTGGCCGGGCCAGAACGTCGGCATGGGCCGCGACCATACCCTGTTCGCGCTGGCCGACGGCCATGTAACCTTCAAGAAGGGTCTGAAGGGCCGCACCTATATTTCCGTGCTTCCCGCCAATCTCGAGGCCGCCGAGTAAGCCGATTTCAACGCCCGGACGTCAAATTGGGGGATCGGCAAGGCCGGTCCCCTTCGCGTTTTCCGGGGCCGTACCCATATGATTGCGAGTAATTGGGGGAGAAGAGTGACATGAACGAATTGATTTCCTCGGACGCACGGCAGATCGAGATCGTGACCGAGCGCTTCGTCCTGCGCCCGCTTCGGGCATCGGATGCCGGGCTCATCGCGCATTACACCGCCGACCGACGCGTGGCCGAGGGAACCCGTTCGATCCCGCACCCCTTGCCGCCCGGCGCGTCCGAGGCCTATGTCCGCCGCGCCATGGCGGCCGACCGGGACGAGGATGTCTGGGCCATCGACGGCTCGGCCAACAAGCTGGCCGAGGTTCTGGGCGTGGTCTCGCTGACCCGGATCGACAAGGAGCAGTCCGAACTGGGCTTCTGGATCGGCGCAGGGTTCTGGAACACCGGTTTCGCGACCGAGGCGGTCTCGGCCCTGGTCGAGGCCAATCCGCACGGCTCGCGCACCCTGTTTGCCGAGGCGTTCCAGGACAATCCCGGCTCGGCGCGGGTGCTGACCAATTGCGGCTTCGAATATCTCGGCGATGCGGAGAGCTGGTCCGTGGCGCGCGATGCCCGCGTGCCGACCTGGACCTATCTGCGCAAGATGGCCTGACCGGCCCGCGGCCACCGGCATTTCGAGAGCGGCCCGCATGGTCTCATGCGGGCTTTTCCTGCCGCGGCGGCCACCCTGCCTGCGTTCAGCCCAAGACTGTGCATTCCCGGCACGTCGGCGCGGTGATCGGATGGCGGATGGGGCGATGCGGCAAGGTCGCCATGGGTATTTGAGGAACGAAGAAGACAGGGGCGACGCCATGATCTTCACCGTTTCCCAAATACCCAAGGTGCCACCGCGCCGGCCGCGGTTTGCCTGCAGCCCTGCGCGCGGCCGAACCGGGCTTGTGCCCGGCGTCAGCGGCGCAGCGTGATCGCGTTGCCGGCGCCGGTGATCACCACCTCGCGCAGGTCCGCCAGGGCGGCGTTGGGAAGCGTCAGCGCCACCGTCACCGTGTCGCTGGCGGGCTGCGGCGGATTGGCGGCGGCGAAGCTGTCGGGCAGGGGCGGCTGGCCGACCAGCCGCAGGCGCAGCACGCCGTCCTGATCGGGGCGGATGCGTCCCCTCGGCATGGGCACCTCGGTGATCAGCGCCACCTTCCACCAGCCCTTGCTGGCGGCAAGCCCAGTCACGACCAGCATCCGCCCTTCGTAGAGCGGTTCCCATTTCGCGCTGGTGACCTGGGCCAGCGGCAGGCGCCCGTCCTGCACCGTGGTCGGATAGCCGCCCTCGGGTTCCAGCGACTGCTGGGGCGCCGCGCCGCCGCCGAACCAGCGGAACGGGTTGAGGCTGCTGTCCCCCATGCGGCCGCAACCGCCCAGCACCAGCATCGCACAGGCAAGAATGCCCAAGGTTCCCGATCGCATGAAGGCTGCCCCCGTTTGTCCCAAGTCTTTGCCGCAGTGATAGGCCAAGTCGGGCGGGCGCGAAAGCCTCTTTGACCTTGCGGGCCCATCGCGCTATGCCAGTGCCGCCCGATGCAAGAGGATGCCCCGATGGCCACGCCCGCCTTTGAAGAAATCGCCGAGACCTTCGATTTCCTGGAGGATTGGGAAGAGCGTTATCGCCATGTCATCGAACTGGGCAAGGCGATGGCGCCGATGGACCCCTCGTTGCAGGTGCCCGCCACCAAGGTCGAGGGCTGCGCCAGCCAGGTCTGGATCATGCCCCGGATCGAGGACGGGCGCTTCGACTTCCAGGGCGACAGCGATGCGCTGATCGTGCGCGGGCTGATCGCCATCCTGCATGCGCTTTATTCCGGCGTGCCGGTGCAAGAGGTGGCGGCGATCAATGCCAGCGCCGAACTTGGCCGGCTGGGGCTGGAGGAGCATCTTTCGGCGCAGCGATCCAATGGGTTGCGCGCCATGGTCGAGCGCATCCGCCTGCTGGCTGCGGCGGCCTGAACTCAGCCGCCGCGGCGGTGTGCAATCCAGCCGCCGCCCAGCACGCGGCTGCCCTCGGTGGCATAGAAGACGCAGGCCTGGCCGGGGCTGACGCCTTCCTCCGGGGCCAGCAGTTCCACCTCGGCACGCCCATCGCCGGTCGCGCGCAGGATGGCCGGGCGCGGCGGCCGGGTCGAGCGGATGCGGGCGGTGATCGGGATTTCGCCGGCAAGCGGTTCGTCGCCCAGCCAGTTCACCTCGGTCACGGGCACGATCCGGGTCGCCAGCGCCTGTTTGGGGCCGACGACGACGCGCCGCGTTTCGGGCTCCAGCCGCACCACGTAAAGCGGATCGCCCAGGCCGCCGATGCCCAGGCCGCGGCGCTGGCCGATGGTATAGTGGATCACGCCGCGATGCGTGCCCAGCACCTGGCCGTCCATATCCACGATTTCGCCGGGATCGGCGGCGCCGGGACGCAGCTTCTCGATCACGCTGGCGTAATCGCCATTCGGCACGAAGCAGATGTCCTGGCTGTCGGGCTTGTCGGCAACCGCAAGCCCGTATTGCGCCGCCAGCGCCCGCGTTTCGGCCTTGCTGGCCAGCCCCCCCAGCGGGAAGCGCAGGAAATCCAGCTGCTCCTGCGTGGTCGAGAACAGGAAATAGCTCTGGTCGCGGTTCGGATCGGCCGCCATGTGCAGCTCGGCGCCCTTCGCGCCGTCGAAGCGGCGGATGTAATGTCCCGTCGCCATGCAATCGGCGTCAAGCTCGCGCGCGGTCTCCAGCAGGTCGCGGAACTTCACCCGCTCGTTGCAGCGGATGCAGGGCACCGGGGTGGCGCCGGCCAGATAGGCGTCGGCGAATTCCTCGATCACCGATTCGCGAAACCTGTTCTCGTAATCCAGCACGTAATGCGGGAAACCGATGCGCTCGGCCACGCGGCGGGCGTCGTGGATGTCCTGCCCGGCGCAGCAGGCGCCCTTTTTCGCCAGCGCCGCGCCGTGGTCGTAAAGCTGCAGGGTCACGCCGATCACGTCGTAGCCCTGCGCGGCCAGCATGGCGGCCACCACCGAGCTGTCGACCCCCCCCGACATGGCCACGACCACGCGCGTCTGCGCCGGCGGCTTGGCAAAGCCCAGCGAATTCATGGTCGAATCTGGCGCGGCATGGCGCAGAGAGGGGCTTGGCGCTGTCATGGATCGTCCTTTGCGCGGGCGCGCTGCTCTGGCCCGCAGTTCATGACATTTATAGGCAAAAACCGGCAATTCTCAAGGGCCGGGGCCGGAAAAACCCTGAGCCGCTTCACCGGGGCTTAAGAAGTTTGCGCGACAAGGAGGCAGAGAGAACAGGGACTTGCCGATGTTTTTGAAGAAAACGCCCGGTCTGCGCACCGCGATCCTGCCCGATGGCAGCATCCTGACCCAGGCCGATCTGCCCCAGCCGCAGACCCGCTGGGTGGCCAGCCGCAAGGCGGCGGTGGTCGATGCGGTGCATTACGGTCTTCTGACGCGGGACGAGGCGATTCGCCGCTATGGCCTGACCGAGGAAGAGTTCGACGCCTGGGCCCGCGCCTTTCGCCAGCACGGTCGCAATGCGTTGAAAATCACGCATATGCAAAAATTTCGGCAACCATAAGTTGAGACAAATTTGATAAATAAACCGGTAACGTGATATTAACCTTTTGCTGGGAGGTTTTGCCAGTAGCCTGGTTAGCAAGGGGAAATGACATGCGAATCCTTCTGGTCGAGGATGATCCGACCACGGCGCGCAGCATCGAGCTGATGCTGATGAACGCGAGTTATAACGTTTATCGCACCGACATGGGCGAGGAGGGCATCGACCTTGCCAAGCTCTATGATTACGACCTGATCCTGCTGGACCTGGACCTGCCGGACATGCACGGGATGGAGGTGCTGCGCCAGATCCGCATGTCGCGCATCGACACGCCGATCCTGATTCTGACCGGCTCGGACGACACCGAAAGCAAGCTGCGCGGCTTCGGCTTCGGCGCCGACGACTACATGACCAAGCCCTTCAACCGCGACGAGTTGGTCGCCCGCATCCAGGCCATCATCCGCCGCTCCAAGGGCCACAGCCAGTCGGTGATCCGCACCGGCGAGATGGTGGTGAACCTGGACGCGCGCTCGGTCGAGGTGGGCGGGCGCGCGGTCAACCTGACCGGCAAGGAATATCAGATCCTGGAACTGCTGAGCCTGCGCAAGGGCACGACGCTGACCAAGGAGATGTTCCTGAACCACTTTCATTTTACTGTAACCTGTTGATTTTTCATAGTCAGAATATGCCGTTTCAGCCTGCATTTCCTGTTTCGTGCTTCGTTCTCCGTGCGTTCTGGGCCTCTCTGGCCTTCGCGCGCATGTCGGCTTTGCGGCTGTAGTGGCGCGCCATTTGCTCGCTCGAATGGCCCGTGATTGCCATAACATGCTCAATGCTCATGCCCGGCAGGCTGGCAATTTCAGCGGCGGCGGAATGGCGCAGAGCATGTATGTCCCAAGCCATGGCGTCGATCTTGACCCGCACTTCCGTCACCAGTTTGTGGGCGAACGAGTAGCTGCACGGCCGACCGTTTGGCTGCGCTATGATCGTGTCGCCTTGTCGCTGCGTCTGTTCGAGGATCGCGGCCAGCCCATCGGTGAACGGCACGAAGATGCCGGCCCCGGTCTTCTGCTGCCGAACCCAGATCCCGCCGTCCTCAATATCATCCCAGCGCATTTTCAGCACGTCCCCGATTCGCTGTCCGGTCCCCAGCAGCATCTCGAAGATGAGCAAGGGCAGCGGGGCGGCTGCCTCTCTGAACGCCTTTATCTTCGCCTCCGGCCACGGCTCGCGCGGTGGGCGCAGGCCCTTGAGCTTCTCGACCCCCTCGGCTGGGTTGCGGTCCAACCAGCCGATCCGAACGCCATGCGCCAGCAGCGTGGATAGGGCGCCGATCTTTCGGTTGGCATCGGTCGGCGTGTCTCGCAGCGCGTCCCGCATCTCGTAGATATGGGCGGTGCGCAGCGTGGCCGGGTCGATGTGCCCCGCAACCTCTTCCAGATAGCCGAAATGCCGACGATAGGATTTCTTGGTGTTCTGAGCGAGCGCGGGCCAGCGTTCGGATTCCATGTATTTCTGGATCAGCCCCTTGATCGTTCGCTTCGGGGCAGGCGGGCGGCCGCGCATCAGCAGGGCATATTCCGCCGCAAACTCCGCTGTTCCCGGCACAGCATACATCCGCTGGGTCTTGCCCCACCGGCAGAAATAGAGATAGCCCCGCTTCCCCTTTGCATAAACATATGCCGGCAAAGACCGCTTCACTTCTTGCGGCTCCAATTGATCAGGTCAGCGGGCAGGGCATCCTTCGGCGTCTCGAATATCAGTTCGATCTTGTCGCCCTCGGCCTTGGCGCCGGCCACGATATAGCCGGCTTCCTTGCTGGCGATCAGCATGCGCTTGAGCGTGGTTTCCGGCCTCCCCATCTACGCCTCCCTCTGTGCGGTACGATATGCCGGCGGTGTCAGCGACGATGAGTGATTGCACTTGCACCGCCACGGCGTTCCACAGCTAAAATGCAGCCAACCTTGCCCCCGGCAGAGCGGGCACGGAAGCTTAGCGGTCCCCGCAGCAGAGTAGGTTTCCACCCATCTCATGGCTGTGGGGAATTGCTCTCCCTCACTCATCCCCGCCTCCCTGTCCGGTATTCGTGCCGCCCTGCGAATGGCAGCAGCCAGCGACCAAGCGCGGTGTCTCTGAGCCAGAACGGCGCGCGCATCCAGAAAGTGTATGCAAGGCGATCCATCACCCCTTCTCCCCCGTGCTGGACAGGGCGGCGCGGGCTGCGTTGGCTTCATCCGTCAAGGCCAGTGCGCATTCCAAGACGCCGACACGCTCATCCTCGGATAGATCCGGTCGCAGCCGAATGCGCTTGCAGATCGCGGCTGCCTCACGAAGGATCGCCTCCCGCAGCCTCCGGTTTTCCTCGGCCTGCGCGGTTATGAGGTCGGCGATTTTGATGCGGACTTCCCACGGCAACCCGACGCTCGGGTCGCGCAGATAGTTGTCAAGCTCCACCAGTTCGCGCGTGTCGGTCATTTCAGCGTCTCCATTTCTGTGAGGATTGCGCCGCTGCCCATGCGCAAAGAGCCGCGCCGATCACGGCGGCGTCATGCGGGGACAGGTAAAGCCAGAAATCTTCGTCGGGATTGTCCTTCGGCCCCTTGGTTTCGGGGTCGTAGGTCTGCGGCAAATCCTTGCGCCGGTAGATCACTTGCAGGCTGTCATCGGCCTCAACGTCGATGGTCCAGCTCGCATCTACGTCCGGCGAATAGTAGGACAGGCTGAAATGTTTCGCTCCACCGCCGTCCGCGAAAAACTTGCGCATTGCTTTCTTCATGCTCTCTCTCCTGCGGTGATGTGTTCGGTGCGGGCTGCTCTGGTCACAGCAGGCTCATCTGCATGGCGCGGCCAGGGCGTTGCGCTCGGCTTCTTTCAGGGCGCGCAGGGCGGCGCGGGCCGGTTCGACGGCCTCAAGCAGATGACAGATCAGGTCGCTGACGTTGTCGTGCCCTTCCAAAACTGCCGCGTCGATGATGCGGCATGCATCGAGCGCATGGGTTGCCGCCTCCGCGACCGTCTCGCTGGGCTGGGGCGGGTGGGCGAAGAGGGGCTGGCTTTCGCTCGGCCTCTGGCCGTTCCAGAGATTGTTGCTATAGCGCCAGATCGGTTTGCCGCTGACTGGATCGACATACCGATACCGCCACGCCACCGGCACCGCCTCTTGCGCGGTGACGGGCGCGGGGTGCGGGGCTGACGTCAGGGCGTCATGCTGGGCTTTCTCAATCGCTCTAATGGTGCATAGGGTGAAACTTCCACTCCTATGCCGAGCAAGATTTGCATAGCTGGGAAATCCACCTTTCTCATACTCACGGGCAAGGTATTCGGAAGCATCCATCAGCGCCCGCACCTGCCCCGAGGCGCAGAGGTCGCGGCGCAGGTATTCAGCCGCGTCATCCGGGTCCATATCCGCGCCGGGCGCAGGATCGTCGCACCATACGGTTTCGCCGTCATTGCCCGCGTTGGGGATCAGCCAAATCCGTTCCGGCATTTCATCATTCTGCATCACAGCCTCCTTCGACTTCGGGGGTGGTGCGCAAGGCCGACAGTCCGTCTGCGAAGTCAGCGATAAGTTCGCGCATGAAGGCTCGCGTCAGGCTCCCATCCGGGACATTCCGCAGGGCGCTTTCCGCCCAGGACGTGATCTCTTGCGGCGTTGGGCAGGCGTAGATAGTCATCACGGCCCGGCCGTTCATGCTCTCACCTGCCTTGCGGTGGGCAAGGACTTCGTGGATCAGGGCGGGCACGAGAGCGATGGCGCGGGCGTTGGCGGTGGGGTCAGATGATCCTCGTCCATCCTCCCATTGTGCCGCAGAGAAATCCTTGCGAACCCTGATTTCACATATGGTATTCCAGCTATCCCCGGTCAGGACTTGGCTTCCGTGAATGGAGCTGTTCCACGGCCCCGGCGTGATGCTCTCCGCCAGCCGCTCCAGTTCTGCCGTGTCGATGGGGGTCATGCGGAGGCCACCCTGATCGTCGCGACGGTGGTGTTGATGTTGGTGCCGCTTTCGCTAAACGAGCCGACCGGCAGGTCATTCCAATGCGGGTTCAGGTCATCCATCTCGCCATGGTCGTAGCGCGCCGAGGCGGGCAGGATCGCGGTCAGCCGGCCGCCGGGCTTGAGGAATTTCAGCGCGTGCCGCACGTGCTTGGCATAGTGGCGGCCATAGAACGGCGGATTCATCACCACCTGGTCGAAGTCAGCGGTCGGCACGGTTTCGAGGAAATTCATCCGCATGACACGGTGCCCCTTGGCCTCGCACATCGCGGCGCGCACCGGGTCCACCTCGCAGCCGATCACATCGGCGCCGGCGGCGCGCAGGGCGTCCATGAAGCGCCCGCAGCCGCAGGACGGCTCCAGCACGCGCTGGCCGGGCATCCGATAGCGCAGGTCGGCCAGCACCCGATCCACCACCGCGGTCGGCGTGGGGTAATATTGCAGATCCTTGCTGACCGCCGTGCTGGCGCGCTTCCGGGTCGGCCGAGCGTCGTCATCCGGGCAGTCGGGCAGCACGTCGCCATAGTATTCGGCCAGCGCGCGGTTGATGTCGGCCAAGGCCTCGGGGCTGAAATACAGGTGCCCGTTGCCGTTGGCGAACCGCTTGAGCCAGACGCCGCGCGCCGGGAATGTGGTCTCGGGCCGGTGGGAGTCCTTCGGCGCGGTCCAAGCATCCAGCAGAGAGCCGCCCTCAAGCAGCGTCTCCATCTCGCGGTATTCGACCAGCGGCTTTCCCTGATAAGCGGCCAGCGCGTTGAGGATGTCGCGCAGGCGATCCCGGCCCCACGAACCGTAGCCGGCCACGTTATCGAGGATCACGCGCTTGGGCAGGCCCTTCACCCCGATCTTCATCTTTTCGTGGCTCTTGAACGCCGGATCGAGCTGGCAGAATACCTCGGCCAGCCCGCGCAGGACGCTGCCCCACGGATCGGAAACCAGCTCGCCGAATTTGTCACGGATGCTCTCTACCGTGAACGGCGGCGGTGCGCTGAACATCTGTTCATAGGCCCGCTTTGCCGATGCGCTGGCGATCTGCTCCAGACCATACAGCTCGTAGACATGCCGCCACGCCGATTGGAGCAGCGATTTTTCCAGCAAGCTGGGATAGATGCCCCGGCCGGTGTCCAGCGTGACGTTGCCCCACGTCCCGCCGATGGTGGCGGCTGCCTTGAGGGCGGACCCAGCGTCCTCGAACGCTGCCAGCGCATCGGCCAACGCCGCGCGCTTTGCGTCGTATTCCGCGACGATTTCGGACGGGCGACGACGGCCGGTGCTGATCTCCGTGCCGGTGAAAATGTGAGCTTGTGCGATCATTGCGTTGCGCTCCTTCTGCGCTAGGGCCGGGTCAGGCCATGCCGAGGGCGGACTTGTAGAGTTCGAGAATCGCTGCTTCCTCGGCCACCTGGTCCTTGTCCTTCCGGCGCAGGGAGACGATCTGGCGCAAAGCGGGGCCGTCATATCCGCGGCCCTTTGCCTCGGCGTAGACCTCTTTAATCTGCTCAGTGATGTCCTTCTTTTCGCTTTCCAGCTGCTCGATCCGCTCCACGAACTGGCGCAGTTCGTCGGCGGCGACGGTATAGGTGTCGTTGTCCTGCATGGTTGGCTCCTCTCTGGAAAAGCCCCAGCTGGCGATGGCGAACCGGCCAGCCGGGGAGTTGGCCGCGCCCGACGATTGGAGCGCGGCGGCAGGGTTCAGGCGGGTTCGGCATGGCTGGAGCGGAACGCGGATTCGGCCGCCTCCAGCTCGGCGCGCTGATCGGGGGTCAGGCCGTCGTCATTGTCATGGCCAGCATCTCCGAACGGATCGTCCTCGGAGGCGGCGGCATCACGATCCGCTGCCTCGGCCAGCGCTTTCAACTCGTCGATGATCGTTCGCGCTACCGACCGGGCGGCAATGCCTTCGCCTGAGCGCCACCAGTCCGTAAAGCGGGCCGTTCCTTCGCGCGCCTTCTCGCGGGCGTGATCGAGGATCTCTTTCTGCCTCTGCGCGTCGCCCTGGCCCTTGGCCCACTCGGCCATGGACCGCCCGGTATCCACGCCCATGGGGCGCCGCGGGTCCAGCAGCGTCTTGAACTGGTCAGCGACCTTGATCTGGTGGACCGGGCAGCCGGGCGCCGACGGGTCGAGTATGACCATCGTCGTCATCTCGAACATAAGATCGCCATCGCTGGCCGGATCCCACGGCACGTCCTCGCGGCGGGTCTTAGTCTTGCGGGCGTTCTTGGTCTTGCTGCCGAATCCGCTCTGCATGACCGGCTTGGCTCGGGTGCAGATGATGATGTTCGTCTTGGCGCGCACGATGCGATCGATAAGACGGCGGTAGCGCGGTTTCACCTCTGCCCAGGCAAGCTGACTGCGCTTGTCGGCCAAGGAGCCGTCGCCTCCGGTCAGGCGCTCCAGCGTCGTGGCGTGAAGGTCCAGCACCCCGCCGACGCCCTCCCAGGCATGAGAGAAGCTGTCGAGGATCAGCACCGGCAGGCCGGCTGCCTCTGCGGCGTCGATGACCTCGATCCACCGTTCCGGGCCGAACCCGACCAGATTGCCGGCCTCGTCGACCGCCTTGAAATCGAAATGGCACATTTCGGGGAATGCCGCCTTGTAGTGCAGGGCTCGGCGGTTCTCGGTATCGACATAGCCGATGGGTGCGCCCTTGCGGCCCGTCATCGTCTCGGCGATGCCGCGCGCCATGAGCAGCGCGGTATAGGTCTTCCCGGTTCCCGATCCGCCGGACAGTCCGATGGACAGGGTAAGAGGGTCGTTCAGTTCAGCGACCGGAATGAAGCGGATCATGCCCACGGCGTTTCTCCATGATTTTCGGGGGCCTGCCACCTGTAGGCGGCTTCAAGGACATCGCGGCCGGTGGCTTTCTTCACCTCGGCCTCGAAGGTTTCACGCTCCAGCCAGCGCGCCTGGTAGAACTCGGGCAGCTCCAGCTGGACGATTTCGGCGGGATATCCAGGCCACTGGCCGGTGGTCAGGCAATGCCGCCACATTTCGCGCGCCCGTGCGGTGCGCTTGCGCGCCATGACCATGCTGTCGCCGCCGAGCTGGACGACGCAGCATTCGTGCGGCGCCTCCTTTTCGACGAACACGAACCGGAACGCCCGGTCCTCGCCCGTCGCAGCCTTCCACACTTCCGTGTAGTGCGCGGCCTGGATGTCGTATCCATAGGCCATGATCGAGCGCATCACCGCGTCCGGGCTCGCGTCGGTGGTGGTTTTCAGATCCCAGAGCGGCTGGCGCGGGTCTTCGGGCGCGTGGTCGATCATCGCGCGGCACATCACGCCGTCGATTTCCGCGATGGCCGTCAACTCCGACCTGGCCGGCGGAAATGCGATTTCCATGAACGCGAGCCGCGCCATGATCTCGGCCGCCATATCGTTCACCGCGTCGAACTCGTCGGACTTCACCGGCGTCATGCCGCGGGCGCGAATTTCTTCCGCCCATTCTTTCGCCGCCGTGGTGCTGGCCGCACCGTTCTTCGCCAGCACATGATCGGGATACGCGACGAAATCGCCGCCCTTGCCCAGCACCGCCCGGTGCGCGGCCCTGCCGATGTCGAAGGTCTTCTTCTCGACCGACTCATAATCCGGGTTGAGCCGCGGATGCGCGGTCCAGGCGTGCCGCGGGCTGCGGGCCAGCATGAGCCGCGCCAGCGTCGAGGACATGGACGGAACGGCGGCCGGATCGGCGTGATAAGCTTCGGCGCTGATGTCATGGACCCCCGGCCCAAGCGCGCCTGTCAGCAAGTCTTTCATCTTCAACCTCGTTTGAAACTGTCGCCCCTGCGGCCAGGGAGGAGGAAAGCCGCAGGGGCAGGGCGGCCGGCTGGGAGGAATGGGAGGCGCCGGCCGGTTCGGGTTATTCTTCGTCCAGCCGGTCGGCGCGCAGGCGCTCCAGCCGGGTCACGGTCATGGGGTTCAGCAGCTTCATCGCCATGTCGCGGGGCAGGTTCACCGACCAGAGGTCATCCCCCAGCCCGCCGGTGACCCGGATTGCGATCAGCGCGCAGTGGCAGCCGTAGCCGCTCACCTCGTCGTCGAAGAACGCTTCGCAGCACTCGCCCCGCTCGTTCTCCGGGTCGGTTTCCTCGGCCCACACGTCCGAGATGTCTTCGCTGCCGCTGTGCGGCGGGATGCGGTAGGGCTCGAACTGGAAGGCCATCAGCGGTCCTCCTGACTGTCGCGAATTTCAATGCTGTCGATTTCGAGGTCGTAGCGGCCTACGTCCCAATCGACGTTGCCGCCTTCGATGCGCCTGTCGGCTATCTTCTCCGCTTCGGCACGGGATCTGGCCTTGACGGTAATCGTGGCCGTGACTTTCGAACTGGCCTCGATCTCTACCGTGAAGGAACGCTCCGGGCCTGCGCCGGCAAATTCATCCCAATGCCCGGCCTTCTGGAGCGCAGCCTTGGCCGCTCCGAACCCTGGCATATTGGCGAGGTCGTTCAGGTTGACGGGCTGCGGCATCACCAGCCCCCTTCCGCGCGGGCCGCGCAGTCCCAGCCGTTCAGTCCGGCGCAGGCGGCGGGGCGCTGCGTCGCGGCTTCGATGAGGTGCCGGGCGAACGGGACGCCGAAGACGACGGCCGACGCCCAGAAGGCGACGACCAGGCACGCAATCGCGCCCCAGACGACGCAGTTCTCGATGTTCAGGCGTGACATGGGATGCTCCATCTGCTGGCGCGGTGGGGTGCGCCGTTGAGATGAAGATTGCATGGACAAATGTCCACGTCAACAGAAAAGTGGACAAATGTCCTGATGAACTGCTGCATCCCCGATTCGCCCATGCTATCCTGCCCCTGCCAGCGCGGTGCCGGTGGCAGCAAAAAGCCCGCCGTGGGGCGGGCGATTCGGAGGATGGGAATGCGGTTAACTCAGGAAGGGCATCGGTTCTACGTTGAGGCCGATACGAACCTTGGCCATGACGTCCTGCGCGCGCTTAGCGCAGAGGGCTGCAACGTGGATATCGTGAGGGCGGCCCCGGGCGTGCTGCATGGCCCGCCCGGGGCCATTGATGATAACTTGCAGCAAGCTCTAAGCTACCGGGATCAATAGCCCTTAGCGTTGAGCCAAGCTCCACACTTGGGCATCCCCCTGCCAGCCCAAGACCTGCTCACTTCGCTGACCATGATGGTGTCGTTGTAATCTAGGTGCTTAGAGAGGGCGTCTCTAATGGCGATTGCTCCATAAGCGCTTTCGATTAGCCAGAGTGATTGCTGCGGCTTGCAGTGCGGGAAGGATTCCAGGGCCTTGATGAGGTTGGTATAGTCCTTGCCCGGAGTTCTCAGGTCATAAGCGACGATGTATGCCGGCATAGCGGCCTCCTTTGAGTTGAGGCCCGGCTTGACGAGAATCCCAGGTGCTGGCATAACAACACTTGTGAATTCACACCTCCACCGGGCCAACGGTGGGTTCTTCTGGCCGTAGGGTGCTCCAACACCCTGCGGCCGTTCTCTTTTTACCCTCTGGGAAAATGACCAATCAATCGCAAGACCCTGTGGCCATGCAGATTCTCGGCGCGATATGTAGTCATGTGGCGGAATCGCCACAGATTCGGCGATATGGGGTTTATTTCACCCCTCGCCCCTCAATCTCTCCGCCACCTTCCGCGCGATGATGCCGGTGATCCTGCTGCGTCGCCGGCCGTCCGCGATGGCCTGATACTCCCGCGCGATCAGCAGCATCTGCCCCGGCGTGGCACCCATGGCCTGGATCGTCGTCACCACCATCGCCGCAGCCGCGTCCTGCGTAGCGGCTACCTCGGCCTTGAGGGCGGCTATGCGGGCCTCGGGGGTCAGCATATCGACCCCCCGTTCGCCTTGCAGTTCCAGTATTCCACCGCAGAGTTGAACTCGTCCAAAGCGTCCCGTGATTTTCTCTGTGCTGTCTGGATGTTGTCCTGCTCTTGCTCGATCTTGGTTACGGAATCGTCGATCTCTCGCTGCTGGCAGTCCAAGAAGCTCTCAACATCGCTCTGATAGCTCCTGAGTTGCCCGCGGCAGCTTTCAAAGCTGAATTGGTCGTCGAACGTGCCATATGCCCTGATGCAGTAGGGTTCGGACGGCTCGAAGCACATGGCCGCTGCGGACCCAGGCAAGGGCAACATGGCAGCAGCAAGGATTCGGATCACGGAAGCGCGCCTATCAGCCAGAAGATTGCCAACAGCAAGACGCCGGTCGCGGTAAGCATTGCGAGGCCAAACAAAAAACCTCGCCACCCTGTTTTCGACAGAAACGCACTTATACCCGACATGATTATTGCCGCCGTCACCGCCTCGAACATTCACCGCACCTGTCCTTTTCGTCATGTCGCCCCATGGGCGGATGTTCGCCTAATGTTCCTATTGTGGAGAAGGAATGGGAGGCTTTGGCGGTGAAGGATGATGAAGATCTGCGAGGTTTTGTTTCCGCCCTTCGATTCATTGTGGAGGCCCCTGATCCTGCGTCTCGCGCTGCCCGCGTGCGGCGGCTCGCAGCAAATCCCGCTCTCCTTGCGTCAGTGACTGCCACAGAAGCACGGCTTCGGATCGAAGCTGCGCCGTGTCGTCCTGAATCATCTCGTCGAGGGTAAGCCCGAAGGCGTGGGCGATCTTCACGGCATCATCGACATTCGTCGAGGCCGGCACGCCCTTCTTGGATCGCTGCATGAACTTCGTGATCTGATCTTTTGATACGCCGGATCTAGCGGCTAGGTCCGGGATGGACCAGCCGGTTGCGGCCAAGGCATCTGAAAGGGCGTCGAAAAACCGCTTTGTCATGCCACGCATCTAAGCGCCCGCAAGAGATTGCCGCCACTGGACAATAGTCCGTTGACGAGCGGTGGACAAAAGTCCATATTTTGGTCATGGACCGAGAACATCTTATCAAAGCGATTCAAGCGCATTCGTCGAAGACCGGGCTCGCCCCGGCGACGATTACCGGACGCGCCGCCAACAACAGCCGGCTCTATGACCGCCTGGTGAACGGCGGCGATTGCACCATGAAGATCGCGCAGAAAGTTCTGGCCTACATGGCCGAGAACCCGCCCGCCCAAACTCCCGAGGAGGCGACGCGATGACCGCTGCCGCCCCCTCTCACCGTTCTGCTGATCGTCCTCATGCACAAGGACCAATCAGCACAGGAACCACTCAAATGTCTTTGCCCAAAGTTTTTGACCCGCGCAGTTTCCGCGCGCGGTTCGCCGCGTTCTGGTCGGATTTCATCCGCGCCAACTACCGGAACCCCGAAGAGGTATCGGTGGCGTTCGGCGTGACCTTCCAGACGGCGCTGAACTGGTGGAACGGCGCGAACCGGCCTTCGGGTGACGTGGTCGCGCTCGCCGGGCGGCGGTTCATGGACTTCATGGAGGGAAGGGGATGATCCTGACCCTCTCCATGCTCAAGACCCTCGTGACGGGGGCGATCATGCTTTTCGTGGGGTTGGCCTTCCTGCCCCACTTCGCTGCCACGCGCCTGACCTCCCTGCAAAAATTTTTGAATGAGGAGATCGAGCGCCGGGAAAGGAAAGCCCAATGACCCTTCCGAAATTCCAGATCACCGTCGAGACGGCGGCCGGCGGGCGCATCAGCCACGTCATCCGGGCGGCGGACAAGCAGGCCGCTATGGAGCGGGCGGTGACGCCCTATCCCGGCGCGATGGTCGTCCGGGTCGAGGAACTGGCCCGGGCCCAGGCGGCGCCCAAGGTGGCGAGGCTCAAACCCGCCGACCGGGCGCGGCGCGAGATGGTCGGCATCCTGCGAGGGCAGGGCTATTCGCTGGCCGACATCGCCGAGGCGCTCAACATCTCCGTGGAGCGGGCGCTGGTGTTGATGGAGGCGGCGTGATGCGGGTGCTGATTGCCTGCGAATGCAGCGGGATCGTCCGCCGCGCCTTTGCCGCTCTCGGCCATGATGCGTGGTCCTGCGACCTGATGCCGGCCGAGGATCGCAGTAACCGCCACATCGTCGGTGACGTGCGCGACCTGCTACACGATGGCTGGGATCTGCTGGCGGTGATGCATCCGCCCTGCACCCGGCTGGCGAATAGCGGTGTCCGCTGGCTCAAGGAGCCGCCGACCAACGCCCCGGACGAAGCCACGACAGCCGAGAAAGCGGCGTGGCACGCGATGGATCGCGACACCCGTCTGGCGATCATGTGGCGACTGCTGGATGAGGGCGCCGCGCTGTTCTCGGACTGCTGGAACGCTCCGATCCCGCGCGTCGCCGTGGAAAACCCGGTCATGCACAAGCACGCCAAGGCGCGCATTCGCGGCTATGAGCCGTTCGCGCAGAGCGTCCAGCCGTGGCAGTTCGGGACCGACGAAGCCGGCCCGGACAACGTGAAAAAGCGCACCTGCCTGTGGTTGCGCGGCCTGCCCAAGCTCAAGCCGACCGGTACGCTGGACGGCAGCACGGCACGCGACGAGATCCACCGCGCGGCGCCGGGGCCGACCCGCAAGGCAGATCGGTCGCGCTTCTTCCCCGGCCTCGCTGCCGCAATGGCATCGCAATGGGGCGGGTTCCCGGATGAAGCGACCGGAAGGGCTTCGGCATGACTCCGACCGCCTCCGTCCGCGTCGAGGATGGCCATGCCGTCATCCGCATACCCTTGGCCGAGGTTCACGGCCTTCGCGTCGCGCTCGCGGAATGCCCGTGCCGCGCACCAAAATCAGTCGAGACACAGGGTATTCGCCAGAGGCTCGCGACGGCGCTGGGGCGCCTCCAGGCCGCGGCGGATGGCCAGTCAACCCATCGGAGGGCCTGAGATGAAGTTCAAGGAAACGGCCGAGGATCTGGCGGTCAAGGATCGCCTCTGGGACGCCACCGAGCGCGAGCTGGAGCATTTCGCCCGGCTCTATGCCGATGGCCATGTTGTCGGAGAGCCCTACAGCGACGCCCAGAAGGACGCGACCAGCGCAGCTAAGCGCAAGGGTTATCCAAAGGGCCTGGTGCGCGACCTCGGCGCCGTTGTCCGTAAGGGCGAATGGGGGGGGGCCGGGTTAAGGCTGCGGGCCAGCTATCGCGCGAGGCTGGGAATCTGAGCTGATGATCGTCGCCAAGGCCACTCTCCCCTGGCCGCCGTCCGGCCTGTCGCCCAACGGATCGCAGGGCGACTACCGCGGCAAGGCCCGCCTCGCCAGCGCCTACAAGGCGCGCTGCTCGCTGCTGATGCGCGAGAAGGGCAGGGCTGTGCCGCGGCTGCCGGCCGGCACGGTCGTGTCACGCATCGTCGTCGTTGCCTGCCCGCCGCCGCGGGTCAGCCGCTACGACTTCGACAACCTTGCCAAGCGGCTCAAGCCGGCCTTCGACGCGCTGGCCGATGCCCTTGGCGTCGATGATGGGGAATGGCGGGCCATGGTGCTGGAGCGCGGCGAGCGGTGCAAGGCGGGCGCGGTGATCGTCGAGGTGGAGGTGGTTTGATGGCTGAACAGAAACCCCAGCAGGCGCCCGCACCGTTCCGCAGCATAGGCGATCTGGCGCGCGAGCTTCTGGAAAGATCCACCAACCAAAAACCGGAGGCAGCGGAATGAATACCGTTACCCCTATCCGAGACGAGGCCCCGGCCATGTTCTCGGTCGAGGCCGAGCAGATGATCCTGGGCGAGCTGCTGATGAATGCGGACCGGGCCGGTCTGGTCGACCGCATGGGCGGTGCTGACCTGTTCTTTGATCCGGTCCATGCCGACATTTTCTCAGCCATTCTGGAAAAGCACAGGGCGGGCCTGTTGGCCGATCCGGTCACGGTCGCCCTGGAAATGGCGGATCACCCCGGCCTGTCAGAGCTGGGCGGCGGCAGGTATCTGGTCCGCATAGCATCCGCATCGCCCGGCCCGGCAGCCGTCAAGGGATATGCAGAGTCCTTGGCGGAACTGGCCCGCAAGCGGCAGATCCAGGCGGCTATTTCCGAGGCGACCGCATCGCTGGCGCGGGGCGACATCAAGGCCGCGGATGTGGCGGCGCGGCTCGAAACCTCCATGATGGCCATGTCGCAGATCGGAGACACGGACGGGCCTGTCTCAATGCTGCGCGCCATGACCGGCGCGATTGAACAGGCTATGACCGCATATCGCGGCGACCATCAGCTTTCGATCCGGTCTGGCATATCGACACTGGACAGCATCATCCCCGGATTTTTCCCTGGCGAACTGACCATCCTTGGCGGTCGCCCCGGATCGGGAAAATCGGCGGTCGCGCTGTCGATTGCGCTTCACGCGGCGCGTGCGGGCCATGCTGTGGCCATCGCCTCTCTGGAAATGACGCCAGAGGCGATGGCCATGCGGGCGGCGTCCGAGGCCACGGCAAACGCTGGGCGCGCCGTTCCTTACATCCAGATGCGCAGCGGAGCGATGACCGAGGATGAATGCCGCATGTTCATCGAGCAGGCCAACGCGGCCGCGCAACTGCCGATCACGTTTTTGTCCAGCAGGTTTTCCGATGCCGGAGCCATGATTTCTGCTGTCCGGCAGATCGCGCGGGCCACAGACCTGAAATTGCTGATCGTGGACTACGCCCAGCTGATGACCGCGCCAGGCAAGAACCGGTATGAGCAGATCACGGCCATTTCGCTCGCCCTCAAGAAGATGGCTGTCACGCTCAAGATCCCGGTCATCGCCCTGTCGCAGCTATCACGCCAGATCGAGAGCCGCGACGACAAACGACCGGTCATGTCCGACCTGCGCGAATCCGGCCAGCTTGAGCAAGACGCCGACAACATTCTGTTCTGTTACCGGGAAGAATACTACCTCCTGCAGGGGCGCCCGGCGATCACCGATCCCGTCGACGCACAGGTCGAGTGGCAGTCCAAGATGGATCGCGCCAAGGGACGCATGGAGATCATCGTCAACAAGCAGCGCATGGGCGAGACGGGCACCGCTCGATGCCGTTGCGCCATGGCGACGAACAGCGTGTGGGGGGATGATTATGCCTGACATACGCGCGGCATGGTTCAAGTTCTACCCCGCCGATTTCATGAACGGGGTGCGGGGCCTCAGCGCCCAGGAAGTCGGTCTCTACACCATGTTGCTGGCCAGGATTTACGAGGAAAACGGGCCGGTAGAATACCACCCTCTGCGCCTCTCGACCTATTGCGGAATGCGAGAAAAGACCTTCGTCAAGACGCTCGAAAAACTGCTCGATCTCGGCAAAATCACCCTGCGCGACGGGATGCTTTCCAACGACCGGGCCGAAGTCGAAATTTCAAATCGTTCGCACGACTTGAAAAATGCATCTAAGGCAGGAAAAGCGAGCGCCGAAAAAAGGCAGCAAAATCAACAAACCCTGGCAACGGACGTTCAACGGGCGATCAACCATACAGATACAGATACAGATACAGAAAGTAGCAGCAGCAATAGGGATAAGAGTGAGGCTACTGTCCGGGCTGATCCGCAGGCTGCTGCGCTGCCGCCAGACGGGACATTTCGAGAGCGATTGATCGAGGCCGCTGGGGGGCATCCAAGCGGGATCAATCCGGCAACAGGCAGGCCGACAGCGATAGGCGATGCGGCTGATATGCTTGCCGTCGATGACTGGCTGGTCCGGCTTGGCCTGACTGAATCCGAGATTGTTTCGGTGATCCGTGACGGGGCTGCCAAGAAGCGCGGCGCCCCGGCGAGCACACTGCGGTTCTTCGACGGACACATGCGCGATTTCGCCGACCAGAAGCGCCAGCGCACTGGAGGAGCATCGGCATCTTCTCCAACGTTCTCCACGCCGGAGGCGGAGGCTGAAAAGCGCGAAATCGACCGGGAATGGGCTGCCATCGGCGACAGGGCTGACCGCGAGGCCGAGGCCCAGCGGCAGAAACTCATGGATCGATATCGCAATCTCCAAGCCAGACAGAGGGCATCATGACCGACCGGAAAATTGTCACCATGCGCGAAGCGGTTACATCAGCGATGCGGCAGATCGAGGCGGCGCGAGCGGAATCCGAAAAGCTCCAGCCCAAGACCATCACCGGCATCGCGCCGACCGAATGAGGACGAGCATGGCCCGACAGACCAACCAACGTGTCCGGGATGTTTTCGGCGAGAGCGGCATCGCGACCGAGTGGGTCGCAGCGGCCTGCGCCGGCAAGGAGGCGTTCGCGACCGCGCAGATGGCGCACAAGGTCGCGACCAAGCGCCGGCTGCCCAGCAGCCATTACCGATGCCGCGCCTGCGGCCTGTGGCATATCGCAAGCCGGAGGAAATGATGGCGCCGCCCTACAAGACCGGACCCATCGACGACGCCGAGGCGTGGATCATCACCACCCCGGACGCGACCTATGCCGAGGCCGCCCGGCGGCATGGCGTGACGCACAACAGCCTGCGCGCCCGCATCTCGAACAAATACGGCTCGCTCGCCGCGGCGCGGCTCATGCGTGACGCCGGGGTGCTGAAGCCTGATGCGGGACGTGTCCTGCGTCCTGTGCGGCGCTGCATGCGGTGCGGCGTGTCGGCCAACATAGATCACGGCATGCGGATGTGTTCAGCATGCCGCAAGGAGGTCGCGCAGCTTCATGACGGAGGGGTGTAATCATGGCCTACAGCGTCGATGAAATAGCCAAGCACAAGGCCGGCATCTGCGAGGCCATCGCAAGCGGATCAAGCCTGCTCCAGCACCTGCGCAAGAAGGGCATGCCGGGGTATACGACCGTGATGAAGTGGCTGGCTGCTGACCCAGATTTCCAGGCCAATTACGCGCGCGCGCGCGAAGCTCAAGCAGACGCCGACGCTGACAAGATCGGCGACATCGTGGACCGCGTGCTGGCGGGCAAGCTGGACCCTCAGGCAGCCCGTGCGGCTATCGACGCGCTGAAATGGACGGCCGGCAAGCGCCAGCCGAAAAAATACGGGGACAAGCTGGATCTGGACATCAACGGCCGCGTGCAGATCGAGCGTGTCGAGGTGAAGTTCGTGGGGGACGAGGAATGATTATCCTATGGCCTCTGATCACGGTGATGATTATCCTCACCCGCATTCGGTGCAGGGCGTTATTGCGGCGCCTCAGCGCGGGAATGCTGTCCCCGGATGAGGCGCGCGAAAAGATGAGGCGCGCCCTCGACCTGCGATCCGCCATGACTGATCTTTCCGATTTATTTCCGCGCGGTCGGTGTCAGCAAAAAATAGACGAGAATATCCTGCTGGTGGACGAGGTAATCCAATCCTGCCGCAATGTCGGATATCCTGACGCATGATCCTCGACGTTCGCCCGCCCAAGGTCTTTGCCCCGCTCTGGAAGTCGAAGCGGCGGTATCTGTGCGCCTGGGGCGGGCGCGGGTCGGGCAAGTCCTGGGACCGGGCCATGCACATGATCGTGCGCCACCTGACGGAGCCCGGCCTTTCGTCGATCTGCCTGCGCGACGTGCAAAAATCCCTCGACCAGTCGGTGTTCAAGCTGCTGGTCGAGACGGCGGCCCGTCTCGGGGTGGCAGATGCCATCAGGCCGGTGGAATCGGATCGGATCATCAGGACGCCGGGCAACGGCATCATCGCATTCAACGGGATGAACGAGTTCAACGCCGAGAACATCAAGTCGCTTGAGGGCTTCGACATCGCTTGGTGGGAGGAAGCCGCGACCGCGGGGCAGGGGCCGCTCGACATGCTGCGCCCGACGCTGCGCAAGCCGGGGTCGCAGATCTGGTTCACCTACAACCCCCGCCTGCGCTCCGACCCTGTGGACGTGATGATGCGCCAGGACGCGCGCTTCGCGGACAGCCGCACGGTCGTCGAGGCCAACTGGCGCGACAACCCGTTCCGCGGCCCCGAGCTGGAGGAGGAGCGGCTGCTGGACCTCGCGGGCGATGAGGCACGCTATCGCCACATCTGGGAAGGCGACTACGAGGCCGAATCGGACATGCAGTTCATCGGCGGCGGGCTGGTGCGCGAGGCGATGGCGCGTGAGCCGAACCCGACCATCGGCGACGAACTGGTGCTGGGCGTGGACGTGGCGCGCTTCGGTGATGACCGCAGCGTGATCTGGGCGCGACGGGGCAGGGACGCCAAGACCGAGATGCCGATCATCATGAAGGGCGCCGATACCATGGCAGTCGCCGCGCGCGTCATGGCCGAGATTGACCGCCTGCGCCCTGATGCCGTGTTCATCGACGAGGGCGGCGTGGGCGGTGGCGTGATCGACCGTTGCCGGCAGATGGGATACAGCGTCGTGGGCGTGAACTTCGGCGGCAAGGCTGATCGCGCCATCGAGGGCGTGCCGAAGACAGCGAACAAAAGGGCAGAAATATGGGCGGTCATGAGGGAGTGGCTCAAATCTGGAGGCTGCGTCCCGGATGATCGCGAGCTTGAGATGGACTTGACTGGCCCGCTTTACTCCTACGACGCGAATAACCGGATCGTATTGGAACGCAAAAGCGATATGAAAAAACGGGGTATTTCCTCGCCAGACATGGCTGATGCATTAGCTCTCACGTTTTCTTACCCGGTGGTCGCTCGCTCCGTGGCAAGGCAGCAAGAGGAGCGCGCGCAAAGCCAGTGGCATCCGGTTTGGGGAGAGGGCTAGCGCCTGCCGTGGTTGGGGTGGTAGCCGTGCTGCGTCTCGGCCGCGCGCCTGACCGCCACGGCTTCGTCTATCGTCGCAAATACACCAAGGTGATGGTTGATACCGCCGTGCCTGATCTTCACGCACCACTTTTGGCAATCGCGGGACCAGTAGACGCCGGTGTGCCCGCTGGTGTTCTTGGCTGATTTTTTTGCGTTGCGCAGGTTCTGAGTTCGTGTTGCCAAACGCAAGTTATCAGCCCGGTTATCGTCCCGAATCCCATTGATGTGATCGACATCACCGGCTGGCCATTCGCCGTTTATAATGGTCAGACAGGCCCTGTGCGCCATGATCTTTACGCCCAGGATGTTGCCATGCAGGTAGCCATTCGCTGTCGTCGCTGTGAGCGCTTCTGCTTCGGCCCAACGCGCGTTCCACATGTTGCGGGCGTGGACTGCTGTCTTGGCGCCGTCCGAGAACCATTCCAGCCCGCGCTCTTTCCAGAACAGCTTGCCAGTCTCAGGTTCGTAGCGCAGCAGTTGACGCAGCTGCTCTGGCGTGGGAAGCGGCTTCTTAGCCATCCTCGATCCTCCATGATCGGGCTATGGTTAGGGTCGCGCTGGTGCTGGTAACACCTCGCGACCCGTTGATTCTACCCGGCCCGGCCTGATGTGCCAAGGCTGACCCTCAACATATATCGCCCCCAGCGCCGCCCATATCCTGCCCCCGAGCAAAGACGGGCGGGCCATGGCGACGACGCAGAATTTCACGGTGGGCAATTCCTGGACGCGGATCGCCAGCGGGCGCGCTGACGGCCGGGTGGTCAAGGTCGAGGGCGCCGGGCAGTTCAACCTCGCCGTCACGGTCGGCGCGAAGTCCATCCCGCCTGACATCCCGCCGCAGACCGGGCATCGCGTCACGGGCAAGACGGACCTGCCGCTCGTCGCCGCCCAGCACCTCTGGGCCAGCGCCTCCACCCCGACCAACCTGACGGTGACCTGATGGCCAGCGCGACGAAACGCATCATCCTGTCCTCGGGTTGGCAGAAGATCGCACAGGCCGAGGGCCGAGAGGCCATGGCGCTGATCGATGCCTATGGCTCGGTGCAACTGGCCGTCGCAGATGGCGAGCCGCCCCGCGGCGATGTGACCAGCGGACACTCGCTCAACGGTTCGATGATGTGGCCGGTCAAAGGGGCAGAAATCATCTGGGCCAGGGGCGCGGGCGTCGCTGTGTCGGTGACTCTGCTCAAGGTCGTTCCCGAGTTCGCCACGCTGGATTCGGCCGCGCTCAAGGTGGCGACGGCATCGGCCCAGGCTGTCGCAACCGCCGCAGCCGGCGCCGCCGCAACGGCAGATGCCAAGGCAGTCACGGCCGACAACAAAGCCACCGCCGCCGACGCCAAGGCGACAGAGGCGCAGCAGGTGCAGGCGAGGCGGGATTTTGCACGGTGGTATCTCACGGATTACCTGCACCCCGACGACATGATGGCCGCGCTAGAGGGCGATATCGCCGGGCAAAACGAGGTCCGGGTTAGCGATGCCATTCGCCTGATGCATGACGATATGCTGCTCTGGTCGGCGCAATCCGGCGGCCGGCAGTCCATCGCGATCTATCCCTGCCTGCGGCTCGCGGTGTGCAAAGAGGCGTTCAGCGAGACGGCCTGTCAGGCGCTTTGGGACATGGACGGCGCGACCTATGGGGCAAACCGCTTTTCGTTCCGCTTCGACAGCACCGAGTTTCGGATCAAGAATTGGCTGGCCGTTGCGTCAATCAGAACCAGTGGGTATTGGGCGCATCACGGCATCACCTATCCCGTCCCCGAGGTGTTTTTCCGCTGGGAGCAATCCGGCGGGAATGCCTATCTATCCTCGATAGAGGGCGGCTGGTCCATCGTCGGGTCTGGGTCGTGGACCGAGCCGGTCGCGGTCAAGCTCTACAACATGCAGCACCTGCGCATCGCCGGTCTGCATGTGCGCGGCCTGCGCAACATCAGCCTGATGATGGAGAATGTCGTCAACAGCGATTTTGACGATGTTAACCTGTTCAATACTGGCTGGCAGCCGACCGAGTTCGGCGGCACGCTTGGGCATATGCCGGCGGCTGTCCGGTTTTCGAATGTCGGCTCAGTCGTGACCTCCACCCAGGCAGTTTTCGACGCGCAGCATGTCGGAAAACTCTTCTGTCTGTCGCAAGCGGGCCAGGTTGACCGGGATCTGAGGCTCAATTTCTGGGCGGAAATCGCCAGCGTGGACAGCCCAACGCAGATCACGCTGGCCGAGGCCCCGAGCGTCAACGTCACGGATCAGACAGGCTCCTTTGAGGCGCTCCGCGCATCCACATCCGGGACGACATGGACGCTGTCCGCGCCGGTTGGGCAGTCTCTGGTCGGCCGCTTCGTGACGCTGGGTTTCGCCCGCTTCCCCGGCGCGGCGATGACCAATCTGGGGACGCTGACCACCACCGTCATCGCCCACTCTGGCGACACCATCACGGTGGCTGACGCCCCGGCGTCCGATGTGACCAACGCGTTGTTGGCCCTCGCGCCGCAGCTGCATGTGGACCGGCTGGTTCATGCGCCCGGCGTGTCTCGCACCGACAATGTCGGATTTACCAACTTGCGCTGCGAGGGCACCGGCTATGCCAACGTGGCGGTAATCCCGGCGCTGCTCGGCAACTGCTCCGCCATCGAAATCACCAATGCCAAATTCCACGGCACCGGCAACGGCAGCAACAACTATGGCGGCACCGCGACCTGCCTGTTCTTGGGCACCGCTGATGGTTTCAGCTTCTCGGGCTGGCTGGAGCAATGCGGCAACAGCCCGCGCTACGGCGCGGTAGCGGTCGCGGGCAACAGGGTGCGGGCCGATTTCTACGGCAAATTGACGCCTTATGGCGATGGGTCGCGGTCTGCCATGACCTATGTGGACCCGCCTGCCGGATCGACCGAGGTGCAGATACGCTGGGGCATGGTGCATCCGAGTGGGACGTTCCCGCGCGCGTCCCAGGCTGCGCATCGCTTTGGCCCCAATGGCTCGCCTGAGATGGTGGTGAGCATCGCCTCGCCGCCGCGCCCGACGACTGGTGCGCCGATCCTGACGCCGACACGGCTGGGAGAGGTGACTGCAACCTCCCTGCGCGGGGATGCGGTCACACAGGGGCAGACCACCGGATCGGCGCAGGTGACATATCCGCGCGCCATGGCGGTTGGCTTCGGCGGCAACACGGGCGACGTCAACCCAGAGGCGGTGACTGACCTGGACGCGATTGTAGGCAGATGGAGGGCAGTTCGGATTGCATCTGGTCCCGGCGGGGATGGCTATGTCATTGAAGCCAAGCGCCAGGTGGGCAACACCTGCATCCAAGTCGGCTGGCGCATCCAGTTCAACCAGCCTCCCCGCCTGATCATGCGCCACAACAACAACACAGGGGGCGCCTGGGGTGACTGGTATTACCTCGACGGCACCCTCCTAACCCCCTGACAGGAGGCGGCATGCCTGACCCGCTCAACCCGCCTCGTGCGGGATTGGCGTTAGGCCAACATATATCACCCGCTGCCAGCCTCGCATGATGCCCTCGACGAAAACGAGAGGTCATCATGTGCGGAAGCCCGGACGTTCCTGAACCGACACAATACCAGGCCAGCAAGGCTCCGGTGTTCAACACCGCCTCGCGCCCCCGGTCCAAATCGGGCCGGCAGGGCACCATCCTGACCGACACCGCCGGGCAGAGCTACGCGCCCGACGGTAAAAAGACCATCTTGGGGGCCTGATCGTCCATGCCCGCCGTCGTCAACCAGCAACTGCGCAAGACCCTGGACTATCGCCGGCAGGCGATGAATCAGGAGTTCGACTATTGGCAGGCGCATTTCCGCGAGTTGCGGGATGCGATCCAGCCGACGCGCGGGCGGTTCGAGGCGAACGAGCGGCGCAGCGATTCCTCGATCAACAAGCGCATTCTCGACAACACCGCCCAGATGGCCCTGCGCACGCTGCGCGCCGGGCTGATGTCGGGCGTCACCTCGCCGTCGCGCCCCTGGTTCCGCCTGGGCCTGCGCGGCTCGACGGCCGACGAGGCCGAGTTCGAGGTCAAGGACTGGCTGCACGAAGTCCAGCGCCGGATGTATGAGGTCATGCGCGGGTCGAACATCTACCGCATGCTCGACAGCACCTATGGCGACCTGGGCCTCTACGGCACCGCGGCCAACCTGATCGTCCCGGATTTCGAGGACGTGGTGCGCGGCCACAATCTCCAGGTCGGGCGCTTCCGGCTGGGCGAGGACGGCAACGGCCGCGTCACCGCGCTTTACCGCGAGATCAAGATGCCGGTGCGTGGCATCGTCGAAACCTGGGGGCTGGATGGCGTGTCGCAGCACGTCAAGCGCGCCTGGGACACGGGCGAGTATTACCAGACCTTCACCATATGCCACATGATCGACAAGCGCGCCGATGGCGACCCGAAGGCCATGCAGGCCAGCGGCAGGGCTTGGGCTTCGATCTATTGGGAAAAGGATGCGCCCGGCGGTCAGTTCCTCCAGATCGGCGGGCACCGCGTCAAGCCGCTTCTGGCGCCGCGCTGGGAACAGGTTGAGGGCGAGGCTTGGTCGGCGTCGTCTCCCGGCATGGTCGCCCTCGGCGACGCCCGCTCGTTGCAGGTGTCGCAGGAACAGAAGGCCATCGCGATCCAGAAGATGCACAACCCGCCGCTGATCGGCGGGCCGACGCAGGGCGCGATGTTTTTCAAGAACGTGCCGGGCGGCTTCACGGCCATGGCGACCACCGATCTTTCCACCGGCGGCATCAAGCCGGCCTATGAAGTCAGGCCGGATATCCAGGGCCTGCTGCTCGACATCCAGGAAACGCAGCGCCGGGTCGAGGTCGCGTTCTACAAGGATCTGTTCCAGATGACCGCGCTGGCGCTGGACGGGCGCAGCCAGATCACCGCGCGCGAGATTGCCGAGCGGCACGAGGAAAAGCTGATGGCCCTGGGCCCGGTTCTGGAAAGCCTGGACCATGAGCTGCTGCAACCGCTGATCGAGGCGACGTTCGCCTATATGCAGGAGGCAGACATCCTGCCCGAGGCGCCCGAGGGTATCGTGGGCCAGCCGATCAAGGTCGAATACATCTCGCTGCTGGCCCAGGCGCAGAAAGCCATCGGGATCGGTGCGATCGAACGGACCATCGGGTTCGCCGGCACGCTGGCTCAGATCAAGCCCGACGTGATCGACATGATCGACGGCGAGCAGATGATGCGCGAGTTCGCGGACCAGGTTGGCGGCCCGCCCGGCATCCTGCTGTCGCCCGACGAGCTGCGCGAGGTCCGCGACGCCAAGGCGCGCGCCGCTGCGCAAGCCCAGGCAGTGGCGGCCGCAGAGCCGATGGCGGGCGCAGCCAAGCTGCTCAGCGAGGCCAACCTGAACGGCATCGACGCCCTGCAACGGGGGGCGGCGCTATGACCGAGCGGATCGCGGAAATCATCGCGGAGCGCCGGGCGCTGGAGGTCCGGCAGGCGTGGGACGCCGTGCTGCGCACCCGCGAGGGGCGGCTGGTGATGTGGTCGATCCTCGAACGCTGCCACCTGTTCGCGCAGACGCACCTCGGCACCGACCTGGACGGCCTGCGGGCCGGCCAGCGCGAGGTCGGCCTGATGATCCTGAACGACCGCATCTTCCCGCACGACGTGCGCACTTTCGCCGCCATGCAGATCGAACACGCCGAGATGATGGACCGCATCCATCTCGCCGCAGAACAGCAAGTCGAAAAGGAACAAGCTGATGAGTGAGGAAGCCAATGCCTCGACCGACACCACCGAAGCCGCCGCGGCGACCGCCGCCGAAGGGGACGACGCCAATGTGACGGATGCCGCCGCGGCCGCCGAGCAAGAGGCCGCCGAGGGCAAGGATGCCGAAAAGGCCGGCGACGCCGAAGCGGGCGCAGAAGCCTTCTCGCTTGCCGCCCCCGAAGGGGCCGAGGCATTCCAGGCCGATTTCGACGCCTTCGCTGGCGACATGGACGCCTGGCTCAAGGCCAATCCGAACGCCACGGCGCGCGAGGCGCTGACCGAAGCGGCGATGCGGCAGGCGCGTGTCGCGGGCGATGCCCAGAAACAGATGCTGGAGCAGCGGAATGCCCAGCTGGATGCCTGGGCCGGCGACCTGCGCAAGGATGCCGAGTTCGGAGGCGAGAAATACGACGCCAATGTCGCCACGGCCGTGAAGGGCCTGGAGGCGGTCGGATCTCCCGAACTCCGTAAGATGCTCGACGATACGGGGCTGGGAAGCCACCCGGACGTTGTGCGCGCCTTCTGGAAGGTGGGGCAGATGGTGGCGGATACCGCCGTCGTCACCGGACAGACAGGCACTTCGACGCGTCGCAGTTTCGCCGACGCACTCTATGGCAACGGCAACGGAAAGGACTAACCCATGGCCGAGCTGAACGTGAAGAATCCGGGCCTTGTCGATATTCTGTCGCGCACCGACCCGGACGGCAAGATCGCCAACATCATCGAGCTTGCCGAGAAATCGAACCCGATCCTCAAGGATGCGGTGTTCACGGAATGCAACGACGGCACCAAGCACCAGCACGTCATCCGCACGGGCATTCCCGAGCCGGCATGGCGCCGCTACAACGCCGGCGTCAAGCAGGGCAAGACCACCACCGCAAAGGTCGTGGACACGACCGGCATGGCTGAGGAGTTCTCGGTCGTGGACGAGGCGCTGGCCAAGCTGAACGGCAACGAGGCGGCGTTTCGCGCGTCCGAGATGTCGGGCCTGATCGAAGGCTTCAACCAGTTCATGGCCCGGAACATGATCTATGGCTCGACCGCCGTGACCCCCGACGGGTTCATGGGGCTGGACGTGCGCTACGACGATCCCGCCGTGGCTTCGGGCCGCCAGCTGATCAATGCCGGCGGCACGGGTTCCGACAACACCTCGATCTGGTTCGTGACCTGGGGGCCTCGCGCCACCACGTTGCTGTATCCCAAGGGCTCGGCGGCCGGCCTGTCTCACAAGGACATGGGCGCCCAGCTCTGGGATGCGCAGGATGGCAGCGGCAAGTTCCGCGCCCTGGTCGACCACCTGAAATGGGACATGGGCCTGTCGGTGGGCGACTGGCGTGGCAACGCGCGGATCTGCAACATCGACGTGTCGGCGCTGACCAAGGACGCGGCGACCGGCGCGGACCTCCTGGATCTGATGATCGACGCCGAGGAGATGATCGACACGGCCAGCCGCGTCGGCATCGACAGCAAGGGCAACCTGGTCGAGGGCAAGACCGTCATCTATGTCGGCCGCACCGTGGCGAAGTTCTTGCGCAAGCAGGCACTGAACAAGAAGAACGTCCAGCTGCGCGTCGAGGAGGTCGCGGGCGAGCGCGTCACCATGTGGGGCGACATGCCGGTGCGCCGACTGGACGCGATCAGCAACGCCGAGGCTGCGATTACCTTCCCGTAAGAACAGGCCCGGCCCTGCGCGGGCCGGGCGTCACCATCATCTCGACATGGAGGATGCCATGCATCTCGACGCACAAAACCTGTTCTCGGACGCGCAGGCCCTGACCGCCACGGCCGTCTCGACGAACCACATCGATCTGGGCGATACGGCGCAGCCCGTCCTGTCGCCGGCCGCGCTCAAGCGCGACATCGGCGGCAACTACGATATCCCCCTGCTGGTGCAGGTGGTCGAGGACTTCGCCGACGGCACCAGCGTCACGGTGCAGGTCCAGATGGCCGCGGCCAACACCTTCGCCAGCTCGAAGGTCGTCGCGTCCTCGCCCGCCATCCCGGTCGCCGATCTCAAGGCGGGCTACAAGTTCCCCGTGCCGGTCATCCCGTTCGGCGCCGATCAGCGCTACATGCGGCTGAACTACGTCGTGGTCGGCACGCCCACTGCGGGCAAGATCACGGCCGGCATCGCTGCGGGGCTCCAGACCAATGGCTGATGAGCGCAAGATGTGGGTCGTGGCCAAGCTGCGCGGGCAGTCGCCCGACCGGCTCTGGCACGAGCCCGAGGACGGCCCGTTTCGCATCGAGGCGGGCCTGTTCTCCGAACGCTGGATGCGCGAGGCGACCGAGGCCGAGGTGTTCGAGGCCACGGGCCAATCGCCCGAGCCGGCGAGCGAGGCCAAGGATATGGCCGACATGTCCGACGACGAGCTGCGCGCCCATTACGAGACGGTCATGGGCGAGAAGCCCCACCACGCGATGAAGCGCGAGACGATGATCGAGCGCGTCACCGAGAAGCTGAACGCCGACTGATCGGCTGCCCGGTCCCGTCATGGGGCCGGGCTTTCCTGGAGGCCACCATGCTCATCATCCTTGCCATGAACTATGCCGCCGCCGTGATCGCCCTCCAGGCGGCAGGGCTGTGGATCGACCCGCGATAACCGGAGCCTCCGATGCAATCCGCCATCGCCATCTGCAATGTTGCGCTGACGACCTATCTGGGGTCGAGAACCATCACGGCATTCGAGGAATCCTCGCCGGAAGCGGAGCAGTGCAAACTGCACTATGACCGCATCCGCCGGTCGCTGCTGGAGCGCTGGCCTTGGGTCTTTGCCTCGCGCCGCGAAAAGCTGGTCGAGGAGACGCTGAACGACCGGGCCGGCGCGTGGTCCTATCGCTACGCCCGGCCCGGACACATGGCGGCGATCCGCTGGGTGAACGATGTCACCGCAGCGCGCATGGCGATGCAGATGGGCCAGTCGCCCGACACGCTGCGCGAGGTGACGGCGGATTCGATCTATTCCGACGTGCCGGGGGCCGTGATCGAATACACCCGCGATGTCACCGATCCGACCGTGTTTTCCGCAGGCTTTGCCGACACGCTGGCCGCGCATCTGGCCGCCGCAATCGCGATGCCGATCACGAGGGACGCGGCGAAGGTGACAGGCGCCAAGCGCGAGGCGACGGAACTGCTCGACCAGGCCATGGTTGCCGATTTCAACAGCCGGCCCGCAACCGAGCAGACCTTCTATCCCATGCAACTGCGCGTGAGGGGCTTCTGATGCCGGCCGCCCGCATCCAGCCATCCTTCGCCTCCGGCGTCCTCGGCCCGGCGCTCTGGGGCCGTATCGATCTGGCGCGCTACGACACAGCCCTGCGCAAGGGCCGCAACGTATTCGTCCACGCCCACGGCGGCGTCAGCAACCGGCCGGGCCTGCGGTTCGTCTGCGAGGTCATGGACAGCACATATCGCCACCGGCTTCTGCCCTTCGTGCGCGAGGCGGATGACGCCTCGGTGCTGATCCTGGGTCAGAACGAGATGGGCTTCGTCAAGAACGGCGCGCGGCTGCAATCCGGGGGGGCGGATTACACCATCGCGACGCCCTGGACCGCGGACCAGGCCCAGGCGCTGGATGCTGTGCAATCGGTCGATGTGATCTTTACCGCGCACCGTGAGGTCGCGCCGCGGCGGATCATGCGCAATGGCGAAACGGATTGGAGCATCGCCACGGTTCCGATCAACCCGGCGGTGCCGAGCCCCACCATCACTTCCGGCACGTCGAGCGGCAGCGGTAGCGACATTTATCGGTATCGAGTTTCCGCCGTGGTGGATGGTGTCGAAGGCTTCCCTTCGCCGGTGGGACTGGTGGAAAACGCGGGCTATCTAGGGGAGCAGGGAGCCTGGAACCAGATAGAATATACCTCGGTCCCCGGCGCGTCGGAGTATCGAGTCTATCGGATGCGAAACGGTGTTCCGGGCTACATCGGGTTCACTACCTTGCTGGTTTTCCGGGATGACAATATCTCGCCGGACACGACCGTTACACCGCCGGTCCAGGCGGACCTTTTCGACGAAGCCGGCAAGTACCCCTCCGTCGTCTCGATCTACCAGCAGCGCCTGGCCTTCGGCGCGAGCGACGAGCAACCGGAGACGATCTGGCTTTCGCGCGTCGCGGATTACCTGAACTTCACGCGGTCGCAGAACATGACCTCATCCGACCGGGCGGAGTTCGACATGGCCGGCGAGCAGCTGAACCGCATCCGCGCGATGCTCCAGCTGCGCGAATTGCTGGTGTTCACCAGCGCGGGCGAATTTTCGGTGACGGGGCCGGATGGCGGGTTCGATGCGCTTAACCCCATCGTGACGCAGCACGGCTATATCGGAAGCGCGGCGGTCAAGCCGCTGGTGGCGGATGACACGGTCCTGTTTGTGGACCGATCCGGCCGCGGGGTTCGCGATCTGCGCTATACTTACGAAAGCGACGGCTATTCCGGCAACGATCTGACCATCTTTGCTTCGCATTTCCTGCGTGGCCGCCGCATCGTCAGCTGGGCCATGGCCAAGAACCCCTGGTCGATCATCTGGGTGGCCTTGGACAATGGCAAGCTGCTGGCGCTGACCTACAAGCGCGAGCATCAGGTCTGGGCATGGACGGAGATGGATATCGACGGCGTGGTCGAAAGCGTGGCCTGCATCCCGGAAGGTGCGAACGATGCCACCTACCTGATCGTGCGGCGCGAGGTGGACGGGCAGCAACGTCGCTATGTCGAGCGGTTCGACGACAGGGATTTCGCCACGGCCTCCGATGCGTTTTTCGTCGATTGCGGCATCACCTATGCCGGGGCGCCCGCGATCACGATTTCGGGGCTGGATCACCTGGAGGGGCGCGAGGTCGTCGCCCTGGCCGACGGCGACGTGATTACCGGCCTGACGGTTCAGGGCGGTGCCGTGACCCTGCCACACGCCGCTGGCGTGGTGCATGTCGGACTGCCCTTCACCGCCGAGATGGAGACGCTGCCGCCGGCCATCCAGTTCGATGATGTCGGATCGGCGCGGGGCCGGCCGCACAGCGTCAGCGCGGTTCGGATCCAGATGGAGAACACCCGCGGCATCAAGGTCGTCACCGATGACGGCCGGGAAAGCGAGCTGGTGCAGACCGGCGGCGATCTGTCCGAGGAAATCCCGCTCTGGACCGGGATGCACGAATTGACCGTCCCGGCGCAATGGAACCGCGACGGAACGGTGACGCTGCGGCAGGACTATCCGCTGCCCATGACGGTGCTGGCCATCTCGGTCGAGCTTAGCATCGGCAGGAACTGACATGGCGGTCACGGTCGCGCCCGTCACGCCCGATGTGATCGACGCCCTGCTGCCGCGCCTGCGCCCCATAGACCGCCTGGAGCTGGACTGCATGGGGACGGGCGACGCGCGGGCCGATCTGCTGCGGCTGGTTGCCGGGTCGCGCCGGTCCCGCGCAGCATACATGGATGGCGATCTGGTCTGTATCTTCGGGGTGAAGGCGGCGACGGCCCTGTCCTATACCGGCTTCCCCTGGGCGATGATGACGCGCGCCGTGGACCGGCCGCAGGTGCGGCGCGAGTTCGTCGCGGGGTCGCGGGTCGGGGTGGAATGGCTGGGCCAGGACTTCCACCGGCTCTGGAACCTGGTGGCCGAGGAAAACCTGGTCGCGCGGCGCTGGCTCCGCTGGATCGGCTTCCGGTTCGACGCGGAAAAGACGGTGGTGTTGCAGGGGCATCGCTTCCTGCATTTCGAGATGGAGATGAACTGATGTGCCTTGATCCGCTGACCGCCGCACTGACCGCCGCCACTTCGTCCGGGGGAGGCGGCCTGTTCAGCAGCCTGGGATCGCTGTTCAGCATCGGCTCCGGCGTGGTCGGCGCTTATTCTGCGGTCCAGCAGGGCCGAGCGGCGCAGGCCGCAGCCGAGGCCACGGCGAAACAGCAGGAAGCCGCGGCGCGGGAATCGATCCGCCAGGGCGAGGACGAGTCCGAGCGCAAGCGCCGGGCCGGTGCGGCCGTGCTGGCGCAGCAACGCGTCGCAATGGCAGCGAACGGCGTCGATGTCAGCTCGGCCTCGGCCATCGAGATGCTGGACGACACCAAGGCCGCCATCGAGGACGATGCGTTCGCGATCCGGCAGAACTTCCGCAACCAGGCGGGCAACTATTCCCAGATGGCGGCCAACAGCCGCACCGAGGGCGCCAATGCCTTGTCGCAGGGGCGCTGGGGCGCAGCCAGCACGATCCTGTCGACCGGCGCCAAGGTTGGCGAGAAATACAGCCAATGGGCGCGTGACCGTGCAACTCCGAGGTATGCGTGATGGCAATGAGGGTTCCGCAATATGAGCGCCGCGAGGTGGTGCAGGCCCGTCAGCCCGTGGGCGTGGCGGCGCGCCAGTCCGGTTTCGGGCAGGTCGCCAAGGGCCTGGCAGATGTCGGGCAGATGTTCGACCAGTGGCAGGCCGATGTCGATGAGGCCGACGCCAAGGCGGCGGATACTGCGTTCGCAAAGACCGTCAGGGAAACGCTCTATGACCCGGAGCGCGGCTATCTCTATGCCCAGGGCGGTGATGCTCTATCCCGTCGCAAGGCGGCCATGGATGGCCTACAACGTGCCTATGACCAGCGGTTGAGCGAGCTAAGCCCGGCCGCGAAGGAGATGGCGCAGCGCGCGCTCGATAGCCGACTCCAGTCCGCGAATCTCGACATCGACCAGCACGCCGGGCGGGAGCGGATCACCTATCTGGACAGCCAGGCCGACGCCCGTATTCAGGCGGCAGCCGATGACGCGGTTCTCAACCCCGCACTGCTGGACCGTTCCATGCAGATCGCGCGAAACGAGATAGCCGAGAAGGCATCACGGCAGGGCTGGTCGCCAGAGCAGACGCAGGAGGAGCTGGGCCGGGTCCAGTCCGAGGTCTACCGCCTCACGTCCATGAACATGATGCAGAACGATCCCGTCGCAGCGGCCGAGTTCGTCGCGACGAATGCGGACAAGTTTTCCGCCGTCGATCTGATGAACCTGCACAGCGCGCTAGTCGGCCCCCTCAGCGAGGCCGCGGGGCGGGATGCGATCGCAGCGGCGCAATCTGCCGGTGGCGCGATTGATCAGGTGGCAGATCGTATTATCGGCGCGGAAAGCGGCGGGAACCCGACCGCCAAGAACCCCAATTCTACTGCATCGGGCTTGGGACAGTTCATCGACAGCACTTGGTTGAAAACGGTGAAATCCTACCGCCCGGACCTTGCGGCCGGCAAATCGGATGCCGAAATTCTGGCGCTTCGATCCGATGCCGCCCTGTCGCGTGAGATGACAAAGCGGTATGCTGCGGAAAACTCGGCCGCGCTGCTGCGGTCGGGACATGCCGCAACGCCGGGGAATGTCTATCTGGCTCACTTCCTCGGCTCCGGCGGCGCGAACTCCATTCTTTCCGCCGATGATGGCGCGGCTGTGGAAACCATCCTTCCCGAGGAGGTGATTAAGGCGAACGGATTCCTGCGCGGCATGAGTGTCGCTGACCTGAAGGCATGGTCCGCCAGGAAGATGGGCGGGGCGGTGGCTCTAAGCCCCCAGGTCGCCTCTGCGATCAACACCCTTCCCGGCAACCTTGCCGCGCAAGTGCGCGAGACAGCAGCCAGCGGGGTCGCATCGTGGTCGACCAAGCAGCAAGCCGCGGTCAAGGCCCAGATCCAGCAGGTCGAGGACAACGTAAGGCTCAGGATTGCGACCGCAGATCCGACGCTTACGGCTCAGGAAATCCTGAACATGGGCATTGATGACGGGACCAAGGCCACGTTGCTGAACTCGTTCAACGAAAAGACCAAGGCCGTCCAGCAGACCCGCGCCGATGTTCTGGCCTTCGGCGAAGGTGGCGGGCTGCGCATCGACCGATACAGCGCCGACGGCAAGAAACGTGTCGATAATCTCTGGAACGAGATGTCCAGCAGCCTGCCCGAGGGCGCCGACGCTGGCGCCTTGGCGGCTGGGATCGTCGAGCAGACCGGCCTTGTCCCCGCGCCGATCATGGGCGCGCTGCGAACGGCTCTTTCTGGTCAGGATTCTGCCGGAATGAAAGACGCGCTCATTCTCGCCTCGCGCCTGCATTCCCTCGATCCTGCTGCCTTCGGGCGGCGCGAGGGAGGGTCTGAAATCGCCGACAAGGTGGCGATGTTCAATCATTCGACCGGCGTGCTGGGCTTGTCTCAGGACGAGGCCGCCAAACAGATCATGGACCTGAACGACCCGCAGAAGCGTCGCGAGCGAGATGCGCTATTGAAGTCTGAGGGCGCCAAAAAATGGATCAAGGACACGGCGACGCCAGAGAGCGTCAGGGCGATATTCGACCCCGGGATTTTCAGCCGTGCGCCGGCCCTCGGTGAAAATGAGCTGCAAAAATCTGCGGCGGTCGAAGAGTATGGCGAGATACTGGAGCAGGCCCTTTTTGATGCTGGCGGCGACCAGGACAAGGCGAAGGTGCTTGCCGACGAGCGGTTCCGTCGGCTTTACGGCCCCTCGAAATACCTGCCTTCCGGTTCTGGTGCCGTCACCCGTTTGCCTCCTGAGGTGACCTATCCGCCCGGTATCGACGGCTCCCACGATTATATCGGCGAGCAGGCACGCGCGGCTCTCGCAGAGGAGGGGATCGTGCCGAAAGAAGGGTTCGTTCAGTCGGTATTCCTCCAGGCATACGATGACACGGCCGCCGATGTGCAGGCCGGGCGCCCGCCGCGCTATGAGCTTTGGTTCGTGGATGGGGAGGGTAAGGTTCAGCGCGCGCAGCATCCGTTCTATGCCGAGCCTCCGTCGCAGGACGAGGCCCTGGCGGCTCGGAAGGCCGAGGCAATGAAGGAGCGTGACCGGCTGATGAAACTTCATGAGCAAGGTAAGGAACTCATGGAAAACTCGCCACTCTATGGCGCTGCCGCCGTCAGCTTTTGATTTTCAGGGAGAGCAGCATGCCCATTGATCGCGATACCGTTCTTGGAACGCCGAAGGTTCCCGCCGGGCTTGGACTCGATCCGTCCCTGTCCCAAACTCTCGGGGCGGCATTTGAGCGCGACAACATGGTCGGGTCCGCGCTGGCGTCCGAGTCGCTGTGGGCAAGGACGCAGGGCGATTTCTATGACATCGACCGAAACTACAACGTCTTCGACGATATCGCCGGATACGAGGATCACATGGACCGCTTTGAGGGCGCGTTCAACGCCAAGGCCGCAGCCGCGATAAAATCCGACATCGACCGAGAAATTCGGAACCGTCGCATCCTTGAGGCATCGGGTTGGGTGGGAACGGCTTCGCAATTCGGCGCGAGCCTTGCCGACCTCCCGACGCTTCTTCCCGGCGGCGTCCTGGCGCGCACCGGCGGCAAGATCGGCTATTCCGCTGCAAAGTCGGCACTATCCGTCGGGGCGGCAGCCGGCGTTTCCGCCGCGCTCCAGGAGGCCGGATTGCAGGCGACGCAGCAGACCCGCACGGCAGAGGAATCGGCATGGACTATAGGCGGATCGGTGGTTCTGGGCGCGCTTCTTGGCGCCGGGGCCGGTGCGCTCATGTCACGCTCGGAATACAAGGCGGCATCGAAGCTCATGGAGGATGCCGCCCGTCCTGATTTCGATGCCGCTACGGATGCCTTGCACGCCGAGCTTTCGATCATGGCCAAGCCGGAAAGTGCTGGCGCGGCGGCGGCGCCCGCCGTGACCCTCGACGATTTCGGTGTGGCGGGGAAGGCTGCCAGCAAGGCGGCGAAGGCCACGGCGCGGCTCAACCCGCTTCTGCGCACCCTGCACAGCCCGTCTGTCGCGGTGCGGGAAATCGCATCGCAGCTGATGGAGAACCCGGTCTATTTGAAGCGCAACCTCGAAGGGCAGGGCGAGGCCGCGGCGGAAACCTCGATGAAGGAATGGACCCGCGGCGCCGTCGGCTCGACCGTCGAGGACATGAACGGGGCTTATCAGGCCATGCGCAAGCGCGGCGTGGCCATGACCCGCACCGAGTTCAACAACGCTGTGGGACAGGCAATGCGCCGCGGCGACCGCAGCGACATACCCGAGGTCGCCCAAGCCGCTGCCTCGATCCGCTCCAAGGTGTTCGATCCGCTGAAGGATCGGGCCGTCGCGGCCGGGCTGCTGCCCGAGGGGGTCAGCGTCGACACGGCCGAGAGCTATTTCTCGCGGGTCTGGAATCGCCCCGTGATCGAAGCGAACGAAGCCGAGTTCAAGCAGATCCTGCGCAACTACTTCGACGGGCAGGTGACGGCGGCGGCGCAGCGCGCGGCGGCCGAGACGGACAAGGCGACCACCAGCCTGCGCAGCGCGCGAGAAGCCATCGAGCGCGGCATAGCGGGTCGGCAGGCTGATGCGTCGACGCTGTCCGATGGCGTTGCCCGCGGCGTGGCCGATGTGATGTCAGACGATGCCATGCGTGCATTCCGCTCCGGCGTGGACACGCTGGCCGGCCGTGTCGTGAGCGAGTTGGACGAGGCCGATCTGGCCAAGCTGGCGAAGATCGACGCCGATCTGGAAGCCCTGGGGCGGCGCGGCGAATACGACTGGTTGTCCGATGCGGATCGCAAGAACTACCTCGATGAAATCGTGGACAGCGTTTATGAAGTTGTCACCGGCCGCGCGCTCGATGCCGACTTGCCGTCGAATATCATTCCCACCAAGCGCGGCCCCCTGGCAGAGCGAACCTTTCATATTCCCGACGAACTGGTCGAGAAGTTCCTGGACAGCAATGCCGACCTGATCATGCGCCGGTATGCCCGCGTGATGTCGGCCGATGTCGAGCTGCAAACGCGTTTCGGCAGCGTCACCATGAAGGATCAGATCAAGACCATCCGGGAGCAATACGCCCAGATCCGCGCCGAACTGGAGAAGAACACCGAGTTGCCAGAGACGGCCAAGCAGAAGCAACTGGCGAAACTCGCCGCCAAGGAAAAATCTGATATTGAGGACATCCAGGCTGTGCGAGACATGCTGCGCGGCACTTATAACGCGCGTTCCCAGACCACCGCCTTCGGCCGGATCGCCAATGCGGCGATGACCTTCAACTACCTGCGCGCCCTTGGCGGCGTCACCATATCTTCGCTCACGGATGCTGTGCGCCCGGCCATGGTTCATGGACTGAAATCCTACATGGAGGATGGGCTCAAGCCGCTGATCAGGAACATGCAGGGCATCAAGCTGGCGAAGAAGGAGGCCAAGGAGGCCGGGGCCATTTCGGAAAAGATCCTGCATTCTCGCCTCGCGACGCTGGCCGACCTGACCGACCCCTATGCGCAAGGCTCGCCTTTTGAACGGTTCCTCCAGAATGCCTCCGTCGGTTTCACGAAGATGACCGGCCTGCTGCACTGGAACGATTTCCAGAAAACGCTGGCCGCGACGATGACGCAGAACCGTATCCTGAAGAATGCCGAGATTGCCGCAGAGCGTGGATTTGATGCGCTTCCGAAGGCAGAGCAGGCATATATGGCCTATCTCGGCCTGGGCCGGGACGGCGCCCCGCTGCTGGGGCGGCTGTTCCGCGAGCATGGCCAGGTGATCGACGGCGTGCGGGTCGCCAATTCCGAGGTTTGGCCGGCCGAGATGGATCACATGGTGCGTTCCTGGCGCGCGGCGATCAACAAGGACGTGGACAGCATCATCGTCACCAAGGGCGTTGCTGACGTGCCGCTGTTCGCCAGCACCACGGTCGGCAGGATGCTGCTGCAATTCCGCTCCTTCGCCCTAGCCTCCAACCAGCGCGTCCTGTTGCGCGGCCTGCAAGAAAAACAGACCCGGTTCTGGGGCGGCGTCATCGCCATGTCGGCAATCGGGTCGTTCATCTACATGCTCAAGCAGCTCGAAAGCGGGCGCGAAATCTCGGATAATCCGGGCACCTGGATTGCCGAGGGCTTGGACAGGTCCGGCATCTTCTCTCTCGCGTTCGAGGTGAGCAACGCCATGGAAAAGCTGGGCGGTCCTGGCATCTATCGCACTGCCGCCGCGGCATTCCCCAGCAAGAGCCAGAAGGCGCCCGCGTCTCGCTTTGCGTCGCGGTCGGTAGTCGGGTCATATGCCGGTCCGTCCTTCGAAATGCTAACTGATTTGGGGTCGGCCGTCGGCATGGGGTTCCGCGCCCTTGATGGCGACCTGGACATGACCGCCGGAGACGTGGGCACCCTGCGCCGCCTGACGCCTTTCGCCAGCCTGCCCTATTGGCGCTGGCTGATCGACGGGCAGATCGTCAATCCGTTGAAGGAGAGCCTTAGCGATTGAGCTTAGGGTGTCAGACGGACGCCGGAATCAGCCCATTTCTTCTCAAGTCGCTCTGCCTGTCTCTTGAGGCCTCGATACTGAATTATTCGGTAGGAGCAGATCGCTGCGGTCGCCGCAGCCACGACTATCGCAGGCTCGAATTTTTGGGTGGTCATAGAATAGAGGATATAGACTCCGCATCCCACCGCCAGATACAGGAGGACTGGATAGGCCATACTGGACATTTCTTCGGAAATTTTCCGGAACTCTTGCTTGTCTCGTTCGAGCGTTACCTCATGTCGAGCGGCCAAATAGACCGAGAAGTTTCGCGGGTCATCTAGATCGACCATTTCTTCCCTCTCGTAGCGGTCGGGCGGCAACCTCTGCCGACGCGCGGGGCGTCCGTCGCAGCCGGCACCCGGCTGAGGGTATGATGAGCGGATTCTGGGTCTTGGCGCAAGGGTTGGCGCGGCCGTGGCATGTAGTGCAGGGCGTGTTCAGCGGGCGGGACGCGACGAGGGATTAACGGCTCGACAGATCACGGGGCGGTGATATTGTCGCGACTGTAGCCTGTGGAGGAACCATGTCAAAGATCGCTATCTTAGCCCTCGCCGTTGCCGTCCTATCTGGGTGTGTGCCGGTGAATCCCGACGGGACTCAGGGACAGAAAGGAAGCCTGGCGTGGTTCAGCACTGCAACGCCGGAAGCCAAAAAAGCTTACTATACGGAGATATGCATGGGCTACGGCTTTAAGATCGGCACTGCGGACATGGCGCGCTGTATGCAAGAAGAGGTTCGGCGGGTGAGCGCCAGCTTTGACAGGTTCGAGGACAAATACGGCGCCTGGTAAGGCGCCGCCCATCACTCCGCCGGGTGATGCTTGCCGCACGGTGTGCCTCAGATGTAGTCGAGATCGTCGGCCATTGCATCTGGCGCCGTTATCTCAATCCAGCGCAGTTCGACGGTCTTGGTTTTCTCGTCAGGGCAGAACCAGACGCTGTGGGAAAGCGTGAAGTCTGGTCCGTTGATCCGCAGCTTGGTGCGCGCCAGATACATGCCCTTAACATCGGTTTCGTCGAAGCCCATAGGATACCTGGCCAGCGCATACAGGATAGGCGCAATGGCCTCGTCAACCGACCGGGCGCCGCCACAGTTGGCGACGCCGCGCAAATAGTTCTCATCCTCAACGATGGCCCAGAGCAACGTTACCAACCCAGCTCCGCAGCGAGTTCCCTCGTCCGATCCTGTTCGGCCTGGCTCAGCGGGGACGTGTCCAGGTGGGCAAATTCATAGGGGATAGCATCCCGAAGATTCACCACGCGCCAGCGGACATCGTGCGACGCATCGCTCACTTCTCTGGCGCTTTGCCCCCACAGTTCCTCAATGAAGTGGTCGACGATGTCGATCTCGTCTCGCGTGAAGAACTGCATGATTGGTTCGCGCTGCGCAACGGTTCGGTGGAAGCCGATTTCTTTGGGATCGTCTGGGCCTTCCAGACGGATCGCCCCCTCTTCGATCAACTCCCTGCGGGTAGGGATGAGCGCCTTCGGCGCCGGCCCCTGCGGCAGCTTGAAATACCGCATGCCTGTCAGTGGCACGCCGAACTTCTCGAAGGCGGTAAAGTCAGAATGGTAAAGGATCTTGTTCAGCTTCACCGCGCCGAAGGTCGGATCCTTGGCACATTCCTTCGAGATGTAAACGATCAATTCGCGAAACCGCTGCACCCCGCGCTCGACGGGGTAGGTTTCGTGCAGATATTGGCCGTTTGCCATGCTGAACCTCCTTCCGGTCGTCGAATCTGGCGCTGTTGCACCCGTGTATAACATAGGAAGAAATCCACAAAACACCAAATCAGCATGTGGATAACTATTCCGTACGGGGCTGAGGCCGGTCTGCGCTGGTCGCCAGCAGCTTTGTTCGCTCGTTACGGATCAGGGACATGGGTTAGCCTTGCCTGGGGGCGAACTGAAGCACGGGGCGCCCGTCATGGCCGACCTCCGGGTGCACTTCATAAGGCAGGTTCGCCTCCTTAAGCTGGGCGTTTACCGCATCAGCGATGCTCTGATGTTCTGATGCAGGCGCCCCTCTAAGCCTTTCAAGCAACGTGATGATGATGTCGTTAAGGCTCATCGGCGGCGCCGGGTATTCCTTCTCCAGCGTCGCCACGATTTCGGCGTTCATGCTGCGATTGTTCGCCTCGGCGGCAGCCTTGATTCGGTCCCGCATCCCGTCGGGGAGGCGGAGCATATACTGGTCTTTCCATGCGCGAGACGATTCTTCAGCCATACCTATCCAATGGGTGCAGAAAGTTCTTGACGCAAGGCCCTATCCAGTGGATACATGACCATACCCATTGGATAGGATAAGGCATGAAGAAACGAACAGACTACCCGAGCGGTCAACTTGATCAGTTCCAGCTGCGTCTCCCGAAGGGGTGGCGGGATCGGATCAAACAAGAAGCCGCCCGCAACCATCGCCCGATGAACGGCGAGATTCTCGCCGCCATCGAGACCGCCATGCGGATCAAGGGGGTGCAGCTTGAGGCATCCTGAAACAAATGAAGGCGCCGGGACGGCCATCCCAACGCCTTCGATCATCCCAACTCACCAGAAGGAACTGACCATGAAGATGGAACACAACCGGCCGGAAATCAAGATGCCGGCAATCATCGGTGGCATGAACGAGCCGCTCACCATGTCCAGCCGCGAGATCGCGGAATTGTGCGAGAAGCGGCACCCGGACGTTCGCCGGGACATCAAGGCGATGATGAGCGGCCTTGGGGACGATGTGAGCAGATTTGCTCACACCTACCAAGACGCTGCGGGTCGGCAGCAGGAGGAATACTGTCTGCCCAAAGACCTGACCCTGACGCTTGTCGCCGGCTACAATGTGGTCCTGCGCAAGCGGATCATCGACCGCTGGCTGGAACTGGAAGGGCAGGGGGTTCCCGCCATGCTGACCGGCCCGCAGTTGATGGCGGCGGCACTGATCGAGGCGGATGCGACCATGAAGGCGCAGGCGGCCCAGATCGAGGCCATGCAGGAGGACGTTGAGGCGCTCGACCGGATCGCGAAGGCTGACGGCTCACTGTGCATCACCGATGCAGCCAAGGCCTTGCAGATGCGCCCGAAGGATCTGTTCGGGTGGCTGCGCGAGAACGGCTGGATCTATAAGCGCCCCGGCGCCGCGCATGATCTCGGCTATCAGTCCAAGACCGCATCGGGCCTGCTGGAACACAAGGTGACGACCGTGCTGCGGGCTGACGGCTCGGAGAAGGTAACGGAACAGGTTCGCGTCACCCCGCGCGGGCTGGAAAAGCTGGCGAAGCTGGTGTTCCCCGCTGCCAAGCTGATCGGGGGTGCCCAATGAACCGCCGCGCCCTTCTCGCCGCCGGCCCGGCCGCTCTGGTTGCTGCCCCGGCCTCGGCGCTGTGCATCATCGACCCGGCCGACACGCCGGTGATGCGGCTGTTCCGGGAGTGGGAGGCCCATACTCGGATTGTCATTTCGGCCTGCGACGATCAGAACATGCCGGAGGATGAGCTCGAAGAACTCTCGCAGCGGCAGACCGACATCGAGGATGAAATCGCCCGAATGCCGCCGCAAAACCTGCGGGACTTCGCCGCGAAGATGTTCGCGAGGTCAACCGGCGGCAAGCATGATCTGCCACGCGAGGAGGATTGCCCCGGCCTTTGGGCCGAGGCTCGTGCGCTGATCGGCTGAACCCCGCGAGCGAAATCCTGGCAAGCCCCGCTCCGGCGGGGCTTTTCCATGCACCCCCCGCCAACATATATCGCCCGTCTCCTGGTTCCTACCCTTCGCCTGACCCCATGCAGGCAGGCGAAGATGACGGTAGAGAGCGCGAAGAACAAGGCAGGCCCCTTCAACGTCACCGGGACGAGCGGGACGTTTCCCCGCGACTTCCTGCTGCTTGATGAGGATCACCTGCGGGTGATCCGGGTCCGGGACGGCGAAGAAACCGACCTGACCTCGGGCATAGGCCATACCGGGATAGGGACGGCGGACGGAACCGTCGTCATCTCGACCGGTATCCAGAGCGGCGACCAGATCTATCTGCTGCGCGCCGTGCCGAACCTCCAGCGCAGCGATTACAACGCGCAGGGCCGGGTCAGGACGGAGCAGGTCGAGAGCGACCTCGACCTGACGATCATGCAGATCCAGGATCTTCGCGAGGCGCAGGGCAGGGCGCTGACCTTGCCGGTGTCGTCAGAAATCGGCGGCGAGGAGGCCATGGCGGCTGCGCTGGCGGCGCCAGAGTATGCTGCGCAGGCGCGCGAGGCGGCGGAGGATGCGCAGGCTGCGGCCGCGTCGGTTCCGCCGACTTTCGCCAGCCGCATGTCGGCGGCGGCGATTGTCCAGCAGTTCCCCGATGGCCGGGAAATCAGCATCGAGGGTATCCGCTATATCGTTGATAGCGCGGCCACGGGCATGAACTCCGCTATGTGGGATATGGGGGTGGACGGAGTTCGTTGCCCCGATCTGCCTGATAACTCGTTCCTATTCCTCTCCTTCGATCAGGATATCAGCGGTGGAAAGGTGCGTCTTCTGGTCGGCCAGACGACTAAAGAAATGCACCACCTCAATACCTTGCCTCTGGAGTTTGGCAATGGTGTTGCGATGGGTGGCCTATCGCCATCGATAACTTTCAAGGACGGCGTCTGGTATTTTATCAATGCCGCTTATGTTGTGGGAACACGCGATTTTGCAGTTTTCCGGTCGCGTGATCTGATAACGTGGGATAGGACATTTTGTAACTTTGGCCCTGATCCGATCACGGACGCGAACACCCCATTGCCGGGCGGATCGTCCCCTCCCGATTTCTTTTGGGGCGCGGAGGGATTTTTCGATACAGACGGCACGCTTTATGTTTTCGCCTCCGTCAGGTACGGTGCAGATTTCACAGATGCTTTTGGCAATACGGTCAAGCACTTCCGCACATATATGTCACGATGCAACGACCTGAACGCTCTGACATTTGATGAGCCTGTAGCGATAGACCCTGATGGGGACACGCAGTCGTTGATTGATCCGCATATCGTCCGCGGTGAAGATGGTAGATATTGCCTCTCCCTCAAGGATGAAGATACCAAGCGGATCCGGATTTATTTCGGATCGTCAATTAATGGACCTTGGGCATTTTCAAACGAGGTTTCAGACCCGAATTTCAAGATCGAGGGACAATCCATCGTCCCCCGACGCTATCTATCGGGCGGCAGCGTCAGCATAGCCTATGACATGCTGGTCGATGCGCACAACGACATCAATGGCGTCAGGTCTGTTTTGCCCTTGCGCTACACGGCCACGGACTTGGCCGGGCCATGGTCTGCTGGCGAGATGGTGCTATCTTCCATGCCTGTGAGGCACGGCACCCTAGTCAACCTGTCGATGATGGATCCGGCCGCTCACGCCTCTGTGCGCGCAGCGATGGCTGCCTACGGAGGGGCGCCGGTGGCCTTCAACAAGACGGCCGTCCAACTGACCACGGGGCCCAACACCATCTATCCACAAGAAGGTGGGGTATATTATGTCACCGGCATCGGAAATGCAGCTGATGTGACCATCAAGGAAGGGCCGGCTGATAGCTTTTGGCTCGGGTGTTTCAGCACTACCCAAGGGACTGGCATAAACGTATTGAACGCGTTTGCTGTCACTTCGCCGTTCTCGCTTGGTTTTGGGTCTGGATCAGATCGGATGGTCCTTATGAAACGCCGCCAATATGCCGACGGGTACTATCCAGTCGGATATGATGGTCGAGCACGTTTCCAGGCAACGAAGGGCGGGACACCCCAAACCATCCCTGACAATACAGTAACCAAGGTCACTTTCGGCACCGAAACGCGCGACCACGGCGGATTTTATAATTCCGGAACCAGTGAATGGACGCCGCCGGCTGGATGGTATGAATTATCGGCAGCTTTGCTATGTAGCGGCCTGTCTGACAGTGGAAACACTATTATACTTCGAAAGAACGGTGTTCTGCTGGCTCAATCATCACATGTATCGCGTAGCGGGAGCAACTCCACGCTGGCTGTGACAGTCGATGCATATGCGAACGGATCTGATGTATTCGATATCGCCGTTCAGTTGGGCAGCGGAGGAACTGTAACTGGGGCTGGATCGAATACCTGGTTCAAAGGGAAACCTGCCTGATGACAGATCCGAGCCCCTTCCGCAGCCTGGATTTCTGGATCGCCGTCGGCGTGGCCTTGATCGTCAAGGTGAAGTCCTCGGCGCAGCTTGGCCCTGTCAGCGTCATCACTACCGCTGTCGTGGCGATTGGCGCTGCATGGATCGGCACCGATTACGCCGCCCAAATCCTGCGCGTGCCCCAGCCCATTGCCGCCGCTGTCGTCACCCTGACGGCCGAGGGCGCCATGCGCTGGCTGCTGATCGCGGTGAACGACCCCAAGCAGGCCATCGACCTCTGGAAGCATTGGCGGAAATAGGAGAGCGCCATGAGAAGCAATTTCGACCGCTGCTTGGCCGAAACCCTCGCTCACGAGGGGGGCTGGGCGGACGACCCGCGCGACGCCGGCGGAGCGACGATGAAGGGCATTACCTTCGCCACCTATCGCGCCTGGAAGCGACGGCCGATCACCAAGGCCGAGTTGCGGAACATCTCCGACGCCGAGGTGGCTGCGATCTACCGGCAGAACTACTGGGATGCCGTGCGCGGCGACGATCTGCCGGCGGGGCTGGATCTGGTGGCCTTCGACGCGGCAGTCAACAGCGGAGTCTCGCGCGGCGCGAAATGGCTGCAAACTGCGCTCGGCGTGACGGCTGACGGGATGATCGGCCCGCAGACCATCGCAGCGGCAAAGGCGGCGCACCCCGAGGCCGTGATTGACCGGGCGATCAGCGCGCGGCTGGCGTTCCTGCGGGTGGCGAAAAACACCAAGACCGGGGCGTTGCTGTGGCCGACCTACGGCAAGGGCTGGACGCGCCGCGTGGAAAGCGTGCGCGAGACGGCAATAGCCATGTCGAAGGTGACGACGCCGAACGCCACCAAGCCTGCGGCGCCGTCATCTGGCATCATCGCCGCGCTTCTGGCGCTTTTCAAGTCCATGTTCGGAGGGAAGTGACATGCCCCAACTGATCGCCCGCATCATCCTGCGCTACATCGCCGGCATCCTTGTCGGCTGGGGCATGCTCGGCCCTGATACCGGCTATCAGATCGCCAATGACCCCGATCTGGCAATCCTGCTGGGCATGGGCATCGCGGCCATCACCGAGGGCGTCTATCTCATCGCCCGCAAGCGCGGCGATCCGACATGATCGCCCGGATCAAGGGCTGGCTCGCTGCGCTCGGGCTGGCCCTCGCTGCTGTTCTCGGCGCATGGCTCAAGGGCCGGTCACGGGGCAGGGCGGACGCACAGGCGCGAGAGGATGCGGCCTATCGTGAGACGCGCAGGAGGATGGACGATGTATCGACTGATGATCTTGACGACGCTGACGTTACTGACCGCCTGCGCCGGCACGCCGGTAAGCCAGACCGCGATCTGTGACGGCACCGCGGCGTCCCGCAAGGCGCTGGCAGCGGCGCTGGTCGAGGACGGCGGGGCGCAGTCGCAGCGGGCAGGGCTGCGGCTGTTGGACCAGATGGCGGCGGGCTGTCACCCCTGACGCCGGGCGCGGTGCTGCTTCGCCACTGCTGATGCCATTGATGTCCCTGTGAACGATGGGCTGCACGGATCGAATGGGCCGCCTTGCAGCCAATTGCGATCCGTCGCGAACATTTCCACGGCCTCCGCCAGCGCGTCCGCATGCGCCCGCTCGTCGGATAGGGCGGCGCGCAGCCTCTCCACCTCGGCGCGGAGACTGTCCAGTTCCGCTTCACGCCTGATGCGCAGACGGCGTTCCTCTTGGACCATGGCTTTCTGCAAGCCGAGTTGCGTGTGGAGGCGGGCGAGTTCGTCGGCGGCTTCGGTGGCGAGCGCGGCGCCAATGCAGAGGTCTTGCCCGCCGTCGAGCCGCCCCCAAGCCTCGCTTGACTTGCATTCGGCGCACTCCCGCAGCCGCTCTATCAGGTCGTCACTCATCGCGCGTCCTCCGGGGGCTGGGGCAGGGTGCAGCCGCAAGGCCACTCCGGGCACGTCTCATCGACCGGCAGCCCGTCCCATTCGTCGCACCAGTGCTTGTGCTGGCCTGTCAGCGTCCTGCCTCGCCAATGCAGGCAGTCGCGCTCCCATTCGTCGCTCATGTCCTCTCCTTCCGAAGGATGTTTCGAGCCGCCTTGATCGCTCCCCAGCGCGTCTCGAACTTCTCGCCGTCCAAGACCAGCAGCCCGAACGGGGATGCCTTTGCGGGCTGCCAATGCTCTTCGCCCCTCACCTTCTTGGCTCGGGCCATCCGGTCAGTGGCCCTGCTGGCTGCGGATCTGGTCATTCTTCCCTCTCCTTCTGGTCGCGGGGGTGGGTAGGCTTCTGCGCTCGGCGAACGCGGGTAGCGTGTCTTGCCCAGATCAGACCGGCCACGCCGAAAGCGAGCGGTCCGCCCAGGGTGATCAGTTCCGCACCGTTCATGGCGTCATTCCTCTGTGGTGGGGCGTTTCAAGATTCCCGATTCGGTCCCGGTTTGTCCTGACCGATATTTCAGCCATCGGCATTGATTCCCTTGGGCTTTCCATACGTTCCTGAACCACCTTTACGGCGGCATGGACGAGCCCGAGTTGAAGATCATCGACGTCTTCGTCTGCAAGCTGCGCAAGAAGCTGGCGGCGGCGATGAACGGCGAAAGCCATATCGAGACGGTCTGGGGTCGCGGCTATGTCCTGCGCGATCCCGCCTCCGAGATGCAGAATCCCGAGCGCATGGCCCTGCGCGCCTGAGCGTCGCGGGCGTCGGGGTCGCGCAACGCCGTGGGGCCGGCGCTGGACAATCCCGCCTTCGCCCCGGTATCACCTGCTGCGCAGATCACGGCCCACGGGGCCGGCAGAAGGCGGAGGGCAGATGGCCGGAGATGACGAGGATCGGACGGCTCCCGCGGGGGAGCCGGCAGTGCCGGCGGCGGCCTTGCCGCCCGTTTCGAGCCTGGACGCCGAGGCCGCCGCGGCCGAGCATGCCCGGCTGAGCGACGAGGTGGCGCGGGCGAACCTGGCCTATTACCAGGAAGACGCGCCCTTCATCAGCGATGCCGAATACGACGACCGCAAGCGTCGGCTCGAGGAGATCGAGGCGCGTTTCCCCCAGCTTGCCCATCCCGGCAGCCCGACCGAGCAGGTCGGCGCCGCGCCCGATACGCGCTTTGCCAAGATCCCGCATCGCCTGCCGATGCTGTCGCTGGAAAATGGCTTCACCCAGGGCGATGTCGAATCCTTCGTGCAGCGGGTGCGCTCTTTCCTCAACCTGGCTTCGGGCGCGCCGCTGGAGATCACCGCCGAGCCCAAGATCGACGGGCTGTCGCTGTCGCTGCGCTACGAAGGCGGGCGGCTGGTCCAGGCCGCGACCCGCGGCGACGGTGCGGTGGGCGAGAACGTGACCGCCAATGCCCGCACCATTGCAGACATCCCCGGCCAGCTTGCCGGCGACGGCTGGCCCGAAATTCTGGAGATCCGCGGCGAGGTCTACATGTCGCATGCGGATTTCGAGAAGCTGAACCAGTCCGACAGCGGCCGGGTCTTTGCCAACCCGCGCAATGCGGCGGCGGGCTCGCTGCGCCAGCTCGATCCCAATGTGACGGCGGCCCGGCCGCTGCGCTTCTTTGCCTATGCCTGGGGCGAGGTCAGCGCGCCTTTTGCCGACACGCAGATGGAAGCGGTGCGGCGGATGCGGGATTTCGGCTTCCAGACCAATCCGCTGACCCGGATCTGCGGCTCGGTGCAGGACATGCTGGCCGCCTGGACCGAGATCGAACAGATGCGCGCGACCTTGGGCTATGACATCGACGGCGTGGTGTATAAGGTCAACGATCTGGGCTATCAGGCACGGCTCGGCATGCGCTCGACCACGCCGCGATGGGCCCTGGCGCACAAGTTCCCGGCCGAGCGCGCCTGGACCCGGCTGGAAGCCATCGACATCCAGGTCGGCCGCACCGGCGCGCTGAGCCCGGTGGCGCGGCTGCATCCGGTGACGGTGGGCGGCGTCGTCGTCTCGAACGCCACCCTGCATAACGAGGATTACATCGCCGGCCGCGGCGCCGACGGCAGCGAGATCCGCGGCGGCAAGGACATCCGCATCGGCGACTGGGTTGAGGTCTATCGCGCCGGCGACGTGATCCCCAAGGTCGCGGACGTGGACCTGGCCAAGCGCCCGCCCGAGTCCGTGCCCTACGCCTTCCCCGAGACCTGCCCGGAATGCGGCTCGCCCGCCATAAGGGAAGAGGGCGATTCGGTCCGGCGCTGCACCGGCGGGCTGATCTGCCCGGCCCAGGCGGTCGAGAAGCTGCGCCATTTCGTCTCGCGCGCCGCCTTTGACATCGAGGGGCTGGGCGCCAAGCTGGTCGAGGAGCTGTTCCGCGATGGCTGGATCGCCGAACCGGCCGACATCTTCACCTTGCAGGACCGCTACGGCCCCGGCCAGCCCAAGCAGTTGAAAAACCGCGAGGGCTGGGGCGAGAAAAGCGCCGCCAGCCTGTTCCAGGCCATCGAGAAACGCCGCGAGATCCCGTTCGCGCGGCTGCTTTTCGCTCTTGGCATCCGTCATGTCGGTGAGGTCGCGGCGCAGGATCTCGCCCGCCATTACGGCAGCTGGGAGGCGCTGGAGGCGGCGCTCGACACCGCGCGCCCGGCGGCTGTGGCGCATCGCCTGGCCGAGGATGCGGCTCAGGCCGAGCGCGCGGCCGCGCAGGCCGAGGGCCGCCGCGCCCGGCCGTCCGAGGCGCGCGCCGCCGCGCTGGCGCAGGTCGATCTGCCGCCCGAGGCCAGTGCGGCCTGGGCCGGGCTGATCGCCGCCGACGGCATCGGCCCGGTGCTGGCCATGTCGCTGTCGGACGCCTTCGCCAATGCGCGCGAGCGGGCGGCGATCGACCGGCTGCTCGGCTTTCTGACCGTGCTGCCGCCCGAGAAGCGTGCCGCCGACAGCGCCATCACCGGCAAGACCCTGGTCTTTACCGGCACGCTGGAAAAGATGACGCGGGCCGAGGCCAAGGCGCGGGCCGAGGCGCTTGGCGCCCATGTCGCGGGCTCGGTCTCGGCCAAGACCGACCTGCTGATCGCCGGCCCCGGCGCCGGGTCGAAGGCGAAGAAGGCCGCCGAACTGGGCATCAAGGTCATCGACGAGGACGAATGGCTGGCGATCGCCCAGGGGTGACGCCGGGCCGCCCGCCGGCGCTGTTTCCGCTGTTCGCGGGTGTCGAGACCCTGCCGGGCGTCGGCCCGCGCGCGGCCGAGGCCTTTGCCCAGATGGGCGTGACGCGGCTGCGCGACCTGATCCTGACCCTGCCGCATTCCGGCATCCGCCGCCGCCCGATCGCCTGCCTGACCGAGGCCCGCCCGCCCGAGATCGTCACCGTGGCGATCACCGTGCAGCGCCACAGCCCGCCCACGGCCAAGGGCCGGCCCTGGCGGGTGCATTGCTCGGACGGCAGCGCCGATCTGCAGCTGGTCTTTTTCCATCCGCGCAAGGACTGGATCGAAAGCCAGCTGCCTTTGGGCGCGCGGCGGCTGGTTTCCGGCAAGATCGAGCTGTTCGACGGCATGGCGCAGATGGTGCATCCCGACCATATCGGCGCCGAAGGCACGGATCCGCCGCCGGATTTCGAGCCGGTCTATCCGCTCTCGGGCCGGCTGACGCAGGGCGTGGTGCAAAAGGCGGTGCAGGTGGCGATGGGGCGGCTGCCGCCGGCGGGGGAATGGATCGACGCCTCGGTCCTGGCGCGCGAGGGCTGGCCGGCCTGGGCCGCGGCGCTGGCCCGCGCCCATGCGCCGGAAGGGCCGGCCGGCCTGTCGCCGACCGATCCGGCCCGGGCGCGGCTGGCCTATGACGAGCTGCTTGCGCATCAGATGACGCTGGCGCTCTTGCGCCGCGACCGGCGGCGGCAGGCCGGGTTGGCCACGCAGGGGGACGGGCATCTGCGCGCTAGGGTGCTGGCCGGGCTGCCCTGGCCGCCGACCGGGGCGCAGCGCCGCGCGGTCGAGGAGATCGCCGCCGACATGGCCGTGCCGCGACGGATGAACCGGCTGCTCCAGGGCGATGTCGGCGCCGGCAAGACGCTGGTCGCCTTCCTCGCGCTGCTGGTCGCGGTCGAGGCGGGGGGGCAGGGTGTGCTGATGGCCCCGACCGAGATCCTCGCCCGCCAGCATTTCCGCGCGCTGGAGCGGCTGGCGCGGCTGGCCGGCATCCGGCTGGAGGCGCTGACCGGCCGCGACAAGGGCGATGCCCGTGCCAATATCCTGACCGACCTCGCCGAAGGGCGGATCGACATCCTGGTCGGCACCCATGCGGTGATCCAGAAATCGGTCGCGTTCCACGACCTGCGGCTGGCCATCGTCGACGAGCAGCACCGCTTCGGCGTCAACCAGCGCATGGAACTGGGCGCCAAGGGCGGGCATCTGCCGCCCGATATGCTGGTGATGACGGCAACGCCGATCCCGCGATCCTTGGCGCTGGCGCAATTCGGCGACATGGACCTGTCGGTGCTGGACGAAAAGCCCGCCGGGCGGCAGCCGATCCGCACCACGGTGATCTCGGATGCGCGCATGGCCGAGGTGGTGGCGCATCTGGCCCGGGCGCTCGAGGGCGGGGCGCGGGCCTATTGGGTCTGCCCGCTGGTCGAGGAAAGCGAGGCCATCGACCTGACCGCGGCCGAGGCGCGCTTCCAGGAGTTGCGGGCGCGGTTCGGCGATCAGGTGCGGCTGGTCCATGGCCAGATGCCGGCCGAGGAGCGCGATGCGGCCATGGCCGATTTCGCCGCCGGCCGGGCGCGCATCCTGGTCGCGACCACGGTGATCGAGGTCGGCGTCGACGTGCCCGAGGCGACGATCATGGTGATCGAGCGCGCCGAAAGCTTCGGCCTGGCGCAGCTGCACCAGCTGCGCGGCAGGGTCGGGCGCGGCTCGGGCGCGTCAAGCTGCCTGCTGATGTATCACGAGCCGCTGTCCGAGACCGGCCGACGGCGGCTGACCATCCTGCGCGAGACCGAGGATGGTTTCCGCATCGCCGAGGAAGACCTGGCGATGCGCGGCGCCGGCGACGTGATCGGCACCGCGCAATCCGGCCTGCCGCGGTTCCGCATCGCCGACCTGGAACGCCAGGCCGGGCTGATGGCGCTGGCGCGCAAGGATGCGCAGAACTTCCTGGAGCGCGACCCGGCCATGGAAAGCGAGCGCGGCCAGGCCGTGCGGCTGCTTCTGTGGCTGATGGAGCAGGACCGCGCCATCCGGCTGATCAGCGCCGGCTAGATGTTCGCATGATGTTCTTAAAAAGTTCTTTACTTTGTTCGCCGCTCATGAGAACAAAGCATAAACGAACCTTGGAGAGACCCATGACCCGCCAATCCCTCTCTGACCTGCTTGGCACCGTCGCGATTTCGGTGACCGCGATCATCCTGTTTTCGCTGCCCTCGATCCTGGCGGCCTGATCCCTTACTGCCCCGCGCAATCGACGGCCCTTCGCCTGGGGCCGTAACCTTCCCCCGGACGATCATGCGCGCAACTGCCGGTCCCCTGCGGGCCGGCTTTTCTTTGTCCGGGCGCATGTGCCGGTTGCGCCGGCAGGTGCCTCCGGCGGGGGGTATTTGGGAAACGGTGAAAATCAGGCCGGCGAGGCGTCGATGGCGCCGAGCAGCGCCTCCCAGGCCAGCAGGATCGAGGCATGGCGGTTGGGGAATTCGCGGGCGGGCAGCAGGGCCTCCAGTTCGTCGAAGGGGGCGGCGGGGGCGGGACCGTCAGCTTTTAGCATGGCCTGCAGTTCGTCGCGGGCGCGCGCGATTTCGTCGCGCGAGCGGCCAAGCGCGGTGCGGCCCAGCACCCCGGCCGAGGCCTGGCCCAGGGCGCAGGCCCGCACCTCCTGCGCGAAATCGGCGATGCGGCCGTCCTGCATCGCCACATGCGCCGTCACCGAGGAGCCGCATTGCGGCGAACGGCGATGCGCGCTGCCCGTCGCATGGTCGAGCTTGCCCAGATGCGGGATATCCGAGGCCAGCGCCAAGATGCGCCGGGAATAGAGCTGCATCAGGTCGCTGTCGGACATGGTCTTTTCCCTTGCTGCCGCCCGGTCTAGATAGGGACGGCAAGCCCGAAAGGAAAGCCGATGTTCGACCCTGCCAGCCTGAAATATGACGCGAAGGGCCTGATTCCCGCCATTGCGCAGGATCATCAGAGCGGCGAGGTGCTGATGATGGCCTGGATGAATGCCGAGGCCGTGCAACGGACGCTGGAGACGGGCCGTGTCACCTATTGGTCGCGCTCGCGCCAGGGCTTCTGGGTCAAGGGCGAGAGTTCGGGCCATGTGCAGAAGCTGGTCGAGCTGCGGGTGGATTGCGACCGCGACTGCCTGCTTTTGTTGGTGGACCAGGCCGGGCCGGCCTGCCACACCAACCGGCGCAGCTGCTTTTATACCGCCATCCGCGGGGGAGAGGAGGTTGTCATCATGGCGCCTCAGATCCCCAGGGATTGACGGATCTGTTCGGCGCTGACGCCCTCGTCGCGGAAAAGCTTCAGCGCCCGCGCGTCGTCGCGCTTGGCCAGCCGCTTGCCCTGCTCGTCGCGGATCAGCCGGTGGTGATGATAGCGTGGTGTCGGCAGTTCCAGCAGTTTCTGAAGGACGACATGGATCCACGTTGAATCCAGAAGATCTTTTCCGCGCGTGACCAGGGTGATGTCTTGCGCGGCATCATCCACCACCACCGCAAGATGATAGCTGGTCCCCATGCCGCGCCGCGCCAGCACCACATCGCCGATGCCGGCGATGAAATCCTGCGCCGACAACTGGTGCGGCCGGCCGGGGGCGACGTTCTCGTCGAGAAAGGCGATCTCGTCGAGGCCTAGCTGGTCCAGCGCCCGCGCCGCATCCAGGCGGATGGCGTCATCAGTTCCGGCATCGGCCATGCGGCGCTGGCGGCAGGTGCCAGGATAGACCGGGCCGTCGGGACCGATCCGCGGCGCCGCGCCCTCTTGCGGGGCCGAGAGCGCGGCGCGGATATCGGCGCGGCGGCAGCGGCAGGGATAGGTCAGGCCCAGCGCCGAAAGCCGTTCGAGCGCAGCTTGATAAGCGGGCAGGCGCTGGGACTGGTGCATGACCGGCCGCGGCCAGTCCAGGCCCAGCCAGCGCAGATCCTCGGCGATCAGCGCCTCGTATTCCGGGCGGCAGCGGCCTTGGTCGATATCCTCGATGCGCAGCAGGAACTGGCCGGGATCGGCCAGCCGCGCGGCGGTCAGGGCCGCGAAGGCATGGCCCAGATGCAAGGGACCGGTCGGCGAGGGGGCGAAGCGCGTCCGGTTCAAGATTGTCCTGCAAGCCATTGCTGGAAATCGGCTTTTGCGCGGTCGGTATAGGCTGGGTAGCGGTCCTTGCGCCCCTTGCGGCCGCCGCGCATCGCGTCCAGCGGCGGGTAGAGGCCGAAGTTCACGTTCATCGGCTGGAAGGTCTTGGCATCCGCGCCGCCGGTGATGTGGTTGACCAGCGCGCCCATCGAGGTGGTGGCGGGCGGCGGCGGCAGGTCGCGCCCCAGTGCCTCGGCCGCGGCCATGCGCCCGGCCAAGAGGCCCATGGCGGCGGATTCCACATAGCCCTCGACCCCCGTCACCTGGCCGGCGAAGCGCAGGTTCGGGCGCGCGCGCAGCCGCAGCCGGTCGTCGATCAGCCGCGGTGAGTTCAGGAAGCTGTTGCGGTGGATGCCGCCCAGACGGGCGAATCTGGCGTCCTGCAATCCGGGAATGCGCCGGAAAACATCTATTTGCGCGCCATATTTCATCTTTGTCTGGAAGCCGACGATATTGTAGAGCGTCCCCAGCGCATTGTCGCGGCGCAGCTGCACCACGGCATAGGGCTTTTCGGCCGGGTTATGGGCATTGGTCAGGCCCACGGGCTTCATGGGGCCGTGGCGCAGGGTTTCGCGGCCGCGCTCGGCCATGACCTCGATCGGCAGGCAGCCGTCGAAATAGCCGGCCGTTTCCCCCTCGTGGAACTCGGTCTTGTCGGCGGCGAGCAGGGCGTCGATGAAGCCCTCGTAATCCTCGCGCGTCATCGGGCAGTTGATATAGGCGGTGCGCTCTGCCTCGGTCTCGCCCTTGTCGTAACGGCTTTGCCGCCAGCAGATCGACATGTCGATGCTCTCGGCATGGACGATGGGGGCGATGGCGTCGAAGAAGGCCAGCGAGCCTTCCCCGGTCAGGCCGCGGATCGACTGGCCGAGCGCCTCGGAGGTCAGCGGGCCGGTGGCGACGATCCAGCGGCCCTCCGTCGGCAATTCGCGGATCTCGCCGGGCTGGAAGCTGACCAGCGGCTCGGCCTGCAGCGCCTGGGTCACCGCCTGCGAGAAGGCGTCGCGGTCCACGGCCAATGCGCCACCGGCGGGCAGGCGGTGGCGGGCGGCCATGGCCATGATCAGCCCGCCCGCCGCCCGCATCTCCCAATGCAACTGGCCCACGGCGTTCATGCGGTCGTCATCCGAGCGGAAGCTGTTCGAGCAGACCATCTCGGCGCAATCGCCGGTGCGGTGAGCAAAGGTGGCGACCTGGGGCCGCATCTCGTGCAACACCACCGGCAGGCCGGCGCGGGCGATCTGCCAGGCGGCCTCGGAGCCGGCAAGACCGGCGCCGATGATATGGATCGGTTCCATGCGTTTCCCCTTCGCGTCAGGCGCGATCTCCTAGCAATCGCGGGCCATGACGGCAAGAGAAAGGGCGGCGCCCGCAGGGGTGCCGCCCGATTCTGTCCGGCCTCGGCCCGCAATCAGGCCTCGGCGGCCTCGCCTTCGGCAGCCGCAGCTTCCTCGTTATCGGCCGAGCGCAGGCCCGAGGGCGCGGCGATATTGGCGATGACGAAGTTGCGGTCGATGGTCGGCTTCACGCCGGCCGGCAGCACCACGTCGTTGATGTGGATGGTGTCGCCGATCTGGCGGCCGGTCAGGTCCACGGTGATCTGCTCGGGGATGTCCGAGGCGGTCACGACCAGCTCGACCTCGGGGCGCACCACGACCAGCGTGCCGCCGCGCTTGAGGCCGGGGGCGGCGTCGTGGTTCTCGAAGTTCACGTGGATGAACAGGTTCACGCGGGTGTTGCGGTGCAGGCGCATGAAGTCGATATGCGTCGGCAGGTCTTTCACCACGTCGCGCTGGACGCCGCGGCAGACGACGCGCACGTCGTCCTGGCCGTCGATCTTCAGGTTCCACAGCGTGGACATGAAGCGGCCGGCGCGCAGCTTGGTCAGCAGCGAGTTGAACTCGATTTGGATGGGCTGCGGCTCCTTGCCGTCGCCATAAACGATGCCGGGCACCTTGCCTTCGCGGCGAGCTTGGCGGGCGGCCCCCTTGCCTGTCCCCGCGCGTGCCTCGGCCACCAGATCCGGGATCTCTTTGGCCATGATGGTATTCCTTTGGTTACGGTTCGCGGCCATCCTCCAAGGGTGCATGGCCGAAGCCGCGCCTATAGCGCGACGTCATTCGGATGTGAAGCGAAAAAACAGTTGCATGCCGCGGGGAAAATGCTTGTCAGATCGTCCTCGCTGGTTGCAAAGCTTGCTCCAGTGCGGGTCGGGGTTTTCGCGTTGCATCGGATTCATTCGCTGGACTATCTGAAGCTGGGACTGGCGGTCCTGGTGGCCTTTGCCCATACCTACTGGCTGCAGTCGCATATGACGCCGCAGCTGTTCATGATCGGCAACGGGCTGATGCGGGTGATGGTGCCGACCTTCTGCATCGTGGCGGGCTATTTCCTCTATTCGGCGGTGGCGCGCGGCAAGGGCAACAAGTGGCTGGCCCGCGTGGCGGCGCTCTACCTGTTCTGGATGGCGGTCTATCTGCCTTTCTGGATGGATCAGGTGCATGGGCTCGTCTCGCTGCTCAAGACCCTGGCCTGGGGCTATTTCCACCTGTGGTTCATGGCCGGCATCCTGGTTGCCGGGGCGGTGGTTCTGCTGTTGCGCGGCTTTGCCCGCAGGGTCGCGCCGGCCTATGAATACCGCATCCTGCTGGCGGCGGCGGCGGTCTGCGCCGCGATCGGGCTGGTTCTGCAATATGTCGCCCTGTCCGGGATCATGCAGATCGGGGTGAAGAAATTCTCGAACGGCCTGTTCATGTGCTTTCCCTTCGTGGCCATCGGCTATCTCTGCGGCCGCCGCGTGGCCCGGCTGGGGCTGCAGGGGCTGCCGCCGCGCCGGCTGGCGCTGGCTGCCACCGCCGCCGGGGCCGGGCTGCTGATGGCCGAGGCCTGGCTGGTGCAGGCCTGGCGCAGCGACCAGGTGATGCTGGACATCCCGATCAGCTCTTACGTCGCGGCGCCGGCCTTGTTCGTGGCGGTGCTGGGCACGGCCATGCCGCAGCCGCCGATCCGGCTCGATCCGATCTCGGCCATGATCTATTTCATGCATGTCATGGCGCTGCATCTGGCCCGCCTGCTGGGCTTCGAGCACCTGGGCGAGCTGATGCTGTTCGCCGTCGGCCTGCCGACCCTGGCCGCGATGCTTCTGGGCCGGTTGCGGATCCCCGGATTCGGCAAGGAAAGGACGCGGGGGCAAGGCGAACAGACCCGGCCCGATCCGGCGCCCTGATCCGGCCGCCTAGCCCCAGGCTTGCAGGAAATCCTGCGGCACCAGCAGGTTGTGGCGGCCCAGGTTCTTCACGTCCCGCTCGCCGCAGAGCGCCATGGTGATGTCCAGTTCCTTCTGGATCACCTCCAGCGCGCGGGTCACGCCGGTCTCGCCCATGGCACCCAGCCCATAGATGAAGGCGCGGCCGATATGGGTGGCATGCGCCCCCATGGCCAGCGCCTTCAACACGTCCTGGCCCGAGCGGATGCCGCTGTCGAGATGGATTTCGACCTGGTCGCCCACCGCCTTGACGATCTCGGGCAGCATGCGGATGGAACTGACCGCGCCGTCGAGCTGCCGGCCGCCATGGTTGCTGACGATGATCGCATCGGCGCCGAAATCCGCGGCCATGCGGGCGTCCTCGGGGTCGTTGATGCCCTTGAGGATCAGCTTGCCGCCCCAGAGGTCGCGGATGCGGGCGATCTTGCCCCAGTCGAGCTGCGGGTCGAACTGCTCGGCCGTCCAGGCGACCAGAGACGAGGGGTCGCCCACCCCCTTGGCATGGCCGACGATATTGCCGAAAAAGCGGCGCTTCGTTTGCAGCATCTCGATGCCCCAGCGCCATTTCGTCGCCAGGTCCAGCAGCACCGGCAGGGTCAGCCGCGGCGGGGCGGATAGCCCGTTCTTCAGATCCTTGTGGCGCTGGCCCAGGATCTGCAGGTCCAGCGTCAGCACCAGCGCCGAGCAATGGGCGCGCCGGGCCCGCTCGATGATCGCCTCCAGGAATTCCTGGTCGCGCATGACGTAAAGCTGGAACCAGAACGGCGCCTGCACCGCCTCGGCCACGTCCTCGATCGAGCAGATCGACATGGTCGAAAGCGTGAAGGGCACGCCAAAGGCTTTCGCGGCCCGCGCCGCCTTGATCTCGCCATCGGCGCATTGCATGCCGGTCATGCCGACCGGGGCCAGGGCCACCGGCATGGCGACCCTTTGCCCGACCATGGTGCTTTCCGTCGTCCGTCCGGTCATGTCCACCGCGACGCGCTGGCGCAGCTTGATGCGCTGGAAGTCCGAGCAGTTCTCGCGGAAGGTGCTTTCGGTATAGCTGCCGCTTTCGGCATAGTCGTAGAACATGCGCGGCACGCGCCGGCGGTAGATCGCCTTCAGATCCTCGATGCAGGTGATGACCGGCATGGCATTCTCCTCAGTTCGGCGCGCAGTCGGTGCTGCCCTCGGGGCAGTCCTCGGCCGGGGATTGCTGCGACAGGGCCCTGGCGCGGGCGTGCAGGGCCTCGGCGCGGCGCTGCAAGGCGGCGTCGCCCGCCGCCGGCGCGGTGCCGGCGCGGGCGGCAAGGGAGCGGCCGCGCGCATCCAGCGCGCCGCCCGCCGCCGCGGGGTCGCGGGCGGCATCGGCGGCATGGCCGGGCAGGGCCGGTTCGGCCAGCAGCCGGTCGGTCGGCATCAGTTCGGGATAGTCGCCCACCATGTCGCCGCATGCGGCCAGGCTTGCCAGCGCCAGCGCGCCCCAGATCCGCCCGCCCCAGATCCGCCCCATGCCGTTCCCCCATGTCTTCATGCGCCGGACCATAGGCCCGGCGGGGCGGCGGGGGCAAGATGCGCTCTTTACCTTGCCGCGGCTCGCCGCCTAGAAGACGACATGGCAAGAACCCAGGGCTCAAGGGCAGAGATCACCGGACCGCTGGTCCGCGACGCCGCGCGCAGGCTGTTTGCGCGCCACGGCTATGCCGCCGTCTCGATGCGCCAGATCGCGGCCGAGGTCGGCGTGCAGGTCGGCACGCTTTACAGCTATACCGCCGACAAGCAGGCGCTCCTGGCCGACCTGCTGCGGGTGCATATGGAGGAGTTGCTGGCCGCCTGGCGCGACGATCCGGCCCGGCCGGCGCTCGACCGGCTGGAGGCGTTCCTGCGCTTTCACATCCAGACCAGCCTGGAGCGCCCCGAGGCGGTGTTCCTGTCCTATATGGAGCTGCGCAACCTGACGCCGGAAAACCGTGCCGAAATCGCGGCCCTGCGCCGTCGCTACGAGGATGCGCTGGAGGCGATCCTGATCGCCGGCGAGGCCGAGGGCACCATGGCCGTGCCCGATACCCGGCTGGCCACCATGGCGCTGATCGCCATGCTGACCGGCGTCACCAACTGGTACCGCGAGGGCGGGCGGCTGGACCAGGAGCGGGTGGTCGCGGTCTATCGCGAACTGGTGCGCGGCGCGGTCGGTGCATGACCCTTTGCAACCGGCCGGCGTGATCCGATATAAGGCGGCATGAGCCTTCCGCCGCAATTCCTTGACGAGATCCGCGCCCGCGTGCCTTTGTCACGCGTCATCGGGCGCAAGGTGGTCTGGGATCTGCGCCGCTCGAATCAGGCCAAGGGCGACTGGTGGGCGCCCTGTCCCTTTCACGGCGAAAAGACCGCCTCCTTCCATGTCGACGACCAGAAAGGCTTCTATTACTGCTTCGGCTGCCACGCCAAGGGCGACGCGCTGACCTTCCTGCGCGAGGCCGAGGGGCTGGGCTTCATCGAGGCGGTCGAGCTGCTGGCCGCCGAGGCCGGCCTGCCGATGCCCGAGCGCGACCCGCGTCAGGTGCAGCGCGCCGACCGCCGCACCGAACTGGTCGAGGTGATGGAGCAGGCGGTGCGCTGGTTCCGCATGCAGCTGGGCATGGGCCCGGCCGAGGCGGCGCGGGCCTATCTGGCCCGGCGCGGGCTGGACGAGGCCGCCTGCGAAGCCTTTGGCATCGGTTTCGCCCCCGACCAGCGGCAGGGCCTGTTCAACGCCTTGCGTGCCAAGGGCATCGCCGAGGCTCTGATCGTCGAGGCCGGGCTGGCGGCCAAGCCCGACGAGGGCGGTGCGCCCTTCGACCGCTTCCGTGGCCGCATCACCTTTCCGATCCGCGACGGGCGCGGGCGCTGCATCGCCTTCGGCGGCCGGGCGATGGACCCGAACGCGCGGGCGAAATACCTCAACAGCCCCGAGACGCCGCTCTTCGACAAGGGCCGCAACCTCTACAATATCGGCCCGGCGCGGGCGGCGGTGGCCAAGGGCAGGCCGCTGGTGGTGGCCGAGGGCTACATGGACGTGATCGCCCTGGTCCGGGCGGGTTTCGAGGGCGCCGTGGCGCCGCTGGGCACCGCGATCACCGAGGACCAGCTGCGGCTGATGTGGCGCATCTCGCCCGAGCCGGTGATCGCGCTCGATGGCGACGAGGCGGGCCTGCGCGCGGCGATGCGGCTGATCGACCTGGCGCTGCCGATGACCGGGCCGGGGCAGGCGCTGCGCTTTGCCTTCCTGCCGCAGGGGCTGGACCCGGACGACCTGATCCGCGCCCGCGGGGCAGGGGCGATGGGCGCCGTGCTGGACGAGGCGCGGCCGCTGGTCGACCTGCTGTGGCGGCGCGAGACCGAGGGGCGGGTCTTCGACAGCCCCGAGCGCCGCGCGGCGCTGGACAAGGCCCTTGCCGAGGCGGTGGCCAAGATCCCCGACAAGGACACCCGCAACCATTACCACGCCGTGCTGCGCAACCTGAAATGGGAGCTGTTCGGCAACCGCCGCCGCGCCGATGCCCCCGCGCCCGCGCGTCCCGCCCGCGAATGGCAGGGCCGCGAGTGGCAAGGGGGGCGCGGCGCCCGCTTCCAGCCGGTCGCGCCGACGGCACCGACACGGGCCTCGCGGCTTTCCTCGCCCGACATGGACGGGCAGCAGGCCGAGGCGCTGGTCGAGGCCATGGTGCTGGCGATCTGCGCCACCCATCCCGGCCTGATCGCCCCGGTCGAATCGCGGCTGGAACGGCTGGAGCCGCAGGATGCGGACCGCGCGGCGCTGGTCCACGATCTCTTGTCGGGGACGCAATCCCAGGCCGGGCAGCGCGCCCTTGAAAGCATCATGGCCGACCCCCATGTGAGGGCGGCCCCGGCGATCCTGCGCCCGCATGACCGCGATGCCGCCGCCGGCATCCTTGCCAATGCCCTGGACCGGATCGAGGCCCGCCGTGCCGCGCGCGAGGAAATCGCCCGTGCCGAGGCCGAGATCGAGGGGCTCGCGGACGAGGGCCTGACCTGGCGCATGGCGCAATCCGCCCGTGCCCGCCAGCAGGCCGACCACCCCTCGCTGGCCGACCTGTCGGACCTGGGCGAGGACAGCGACGCCTATCGGGCCATCCTCGATGCGGCGCTGAAGAACGAGATCTGGCGCAAGCCGCGCCGCTGAAAGGCGCGCGAATCACCTGCGCCGAATCACCCCGGCCGAGGCCGGCTCGCAGGCTTTGAATCGCCTGCGATTCGCGCTAGAACCGGCCGATAGCCGATCCCGATTCGCCGATTCGCGAATCACCGCTTCAAGGGAGCCAGCATGGCAGCCAACGACGAAGACCAGAAGCCCGAGGCCAAGGATGACGATCCTTCGCTGGACATGTCGCAGGCCGCGGTCAAGCGCATGATCGCCGAAGGGCGCGAACGCGGCTTCATCACCTATGACCAGCTCAATGCCGTCCTGCCGCCCGAACAGGTCAGTTCCGACCAGATCGAGGACGTCATGTCCATGCTGTCCGAAATGGACATCCGCGTGGTCGAGAACGACGAGGAGGCCGAGGAGGCCGAAACGGGCGGCGAGCTGACCACCACCGGCTCGGGCTCGCGTGAGCTGACGGTCGCCACCGCCGAGACGGAAAAGCTGGACCGCACCGACGACCCGGTGCGCATGTATCTGCGCGAGATGGGCTCGGTCGAATTGCTGTCGCGCGAGGGCGAGATCGCCATCGCCAAGCGCATCGAGGCCGGCCGCAACACCATGATCGCCGGGCTTTGCGAAAGCCCGCTGACCTTCAAGGCCATCACCATGTGGCGCCAGGAGCTTCTGGACGAGGACATCCTGCTGCGCGACGTGATCGACCTGGAGACCACCTTCGGCCGCTCGATGGACGAGGATGGCGAGGAAGAGGAGGTGCTGCCGACCGAGGCCCGCCCCGCCGCGGCCAACGGTGCCGCGCGCGACGAGGAGGAGTTCGACGCCGACGGCAACCCCATGGGCCGCGAGGAGGACGAGGACGAGGACGACGGCCAGAACCTGTCTCTGGCGGCGATGGAAGCCTCGCTGAAGCCCAAGGTGCTGGAGACGCTGGAGGCCATCGCGCGGGGCTACGAGGAGCTGTCGCACATGCAGGACAACCGCATGTCGGCGACGCTGAACGAGGACGGCACCTTCTCGGCCGCGCAGGAAAGCGCCTATCAGGAACTGCGCTCGCGCATCGTCGCGCTGGTGAACGAGCTGCACCTGCACAACAACCGCATCGAGGCGCTGGTCGACCAGATCTATGGCATCAACCGCCGCATCGTCACCATCGATTCCAACGTGGTGAAGCTGGCCGATGCCGCGCGCATCAACCGGCGCGAGTTCATCGACGCCTATCGCGGCAGCGAGCTGGACCCGACCTGGGTCGAGCGCATGATGCAGCACAAGGGCCGCGGCTGGCAGGCGCTGTTCGAGAAATCCCGCGCCCAGGTGGAAAGCCTGCGCGCCGAGATGGCCATGGTCGGCCAGCATGTCGGCGTCGATATCGAGGAGTTCCGCCGCATCGTCAGCCAGGTCCAGCGCGGCGAGAAGGAATCGCGCCAGGCCAAGAAGGAAATGGTCGAGGCGAACCTGCGGCTGGTGATCTCGATCGCCAAGAAATACACGAACAGGGGCCTGCAATTCCTTGATCTCATTCAGGAAGGCAATATCGGCCTGATGAAGGCGGTGGACAAGTTCGAGTATCGCCGCGGCTACAAGTTCTCGACCTACGCGACCTGGTGGATCCGGCAGGCGATCACGCGCAGCATCGCCGATCAGGCCCGGACCATCCGCATCCCGGTCCACATGATCGAGACGATCAACAAGCTGGTGCGCACCGGCCGCCAGATGCTGCACGAGATCGGCCGCGAGCCGACGCCCGAAGAACTGGCCGAAAAGCTGCAGATGCCGCTGGAAAAGGTCCGCAAGGTGATGAAGATCGCCAAGGAGCCGATTTCTCTCGAAACCCCGATCGGGGACGAGGAGGACAGCCAGCTTGGCGATTTCATCGAGGACAAGAATGCCGTGCTGCCCTTGGACAGCGCCATTCAGGAAAACCTCAAGGAAACCACCACGCGGGTGCTGGCATCGCTGACGCCGCGCGAGGAGCGGGTGCTGCGCATGCGCTTCGGCATCGGCATGAACACCGACCACACGCTGGAAGAGGTCGGCCAGCAGTTCAGCGTCACCCGCGAGCGCATCCGCCAAATCGAGGCCAAGGCGCTGCGCAAGCTCAAGCATCCCAGCCGGTCGCGCAAGCTGCGGTCCTTCCTGGACCAGTAACCGGCCGATCAACGCAAGAAGGCCGCGCTTTCGGGCGCGGCCTTTGTCGTCCTGCGGCCGGGCTCAGCCGTGCTTTTCGATCCAGTCCGCGAAGGAATCGACGAAGCCTTGCAGGAATTTCGCGGTCTTTTCGTCGGTGACGCTGCCATCGGCGCCGTAGGCATCGGCGTTCCACTGGATATAGGCCTCGGGCATGCTCATCATCACCGTGCCGACATGGACCAGGTCGTTTTTCAGCCGCGCCTGCGCCAGCGCCGCGCCGATCACGCCGGGCGAGGTGCCGGTGACGGCCGCGGGCTTGCCCTTCCACGAGTTCTGGCCATAGGGCCGGGTGCCCCAGTCGATGGTGTTCTTGATCACGCCCGGATAGCTGCGGTTGTATTCCGGCGTGATCGCCAGCACCGCGTCGGAATGCTCGATCCGGTCCTTGAGCCGCAGCACCGATTCGGGTGGCTCGGCCCAGAGATCCTCATTGTAATGCGGCAGATCGCCGATATGCAGCAGGTGGAACTGCAACCGGCCCTCGGCCAGTTTCTGCAATGCCTTCATCAGCTTATGGTTGAGAGAATCCTTGCGGAGCGAGCCCACCATGACGGCGACGGTCTTGACCATGCCTGATCTCCTCTTGCGGTTTTCAGGCGAAGGCTAGGGGCGCAACCGGGGCGAAGGAAGGGGGCCGCGCTTGCATTCTTGGGGAAAAACGGGAACAGTCCCGGCAAGCGACGCGAAACCGCGGTTGGGACAAGGCGCAGGGGCCGATGGGCGAGGCGGAAAAAATGCAGGCATGGCTGGCGGATGCGGGCAATCTGCGGCTGCTGTTGATCGCGGCGCTGGCGGTGCTGGCGCTTTGCCTTGTTGCGCTGTGGCGAACGCGGCGTTCGGCCCAGGCGGATGCCCTGCTGGCCCGGCGGCGCGAGGCCGAGCTGCAGGCGCGGCTCGATGCCGAAACGGCCGGGCTGCGCGACCAGCTTCTGGCCGTAAGCCGGCTGGAGACGCGAGCGGAATCGCTGAGCCAGCGCCTGCAGGAACTGGTCGAGGAACGCGACGGGCTGACCGACGCGCTGCACCGCGAACGCCAGCAGGTCTCGGGGCTGGAGCGCGAGCTGGCGGAAACCCGTCTGGCGGCGCAGAAGGACCGCGAGGCGGCCGCGCGCGACATCGCCACCCTGCGCGAATTGCGCGAGGAGATGACCGGCCAGTTCCGCCTGCTGGCCAACGAGACGCTGAAATCCCAGGGCAGCGAGATGCAAAAGGCGCATGGCGAGCAATTGTCGGCCCTGCTGACGCCCTTTCGCGACCAGGTTCACCGCTTCCAGACCGAGCTTCAGGCCCGCAACAAGGCCACCGACGAGGAACGCGCAAGGCTGCGCGAGCAGATCGAATACCTGCACAAGCGTTCCGAGGACATCTCGCGCGAGGCGGTGGCGCTGACCCGGGCGCTGAAGGGCGACAGCCAGAAGCGCGGCGCCTGGGGCGAGATGATCCTGGAGCGCATCCTTGAGGATTCCGGCCTGATCGCCGGCACGCATTACGACACGCAGGCGAGCCACCGCGACGCCGACGGCAAGCTGTGGCGGCCGGACGTGATCGTGAAGATGCCGCAGAAGAAGCTTCTGGTGATCGACAGCAAGGTCTCGCTGAACGCCTATGAGGAGGCGGTGAATGCCGAGGACATGCCGACCCGCGACGCCGCGCTGCGCCGCCATGTTGCCTCGGTCCGCGCCCATGTCGCCGGGCTGGCGGCCAAGGGCTATCAGGCGATCGACGAGGGCTCGGTCGATTACGTGCTGATGTTCATCCCGGTCGAGGGCGCCTTTTCCGAGGCGCTGCGCGTCGATCCAGACCTGGCGCGGCACGCGATGGAGAACCGCGTCGGGCTGGCCACGCCGACCACCTTGATGCTGACGCTGCGCACGGTCGATCACATCTGGACGGTCGAGCGGCGCGAATCCAATGCCATGGCCATCGCCGCCCGCGCCGGCCAGCTTTACGACAAGCTGCACGGTTTCGTCTCGGCGGTCGAGGATGTGGGCAGCGCGCTGGAGCGGGCGCAGAAAAGCCACGCCACCGCCATGGACCGGCTGACCCGCGGGCCGGGCAACGTCATCCGCCAGGCCGAGATGCTGCGCGACCTGGGCGCGCGCACGCAAAAGCGGCTGGCGCTGGACCATGACGGTGCCGAGTCGCTGGAAGCACCGGGCGAGGCGGCGGAATAGCTCATTGGGTATTTGGGGAACGGAGAAGCCCATGGTTGAAAAAGGGCGGGAATCGTCCTGGCGGGAAGGCCGCTCTTGAGGACCAGCTTCACCATCCCGACCCGCGGGCCGGCCTGCCATGATTTCACGGCCGAGGTGGCGGCCTGGCTGCGCGGCATCGGCGCGAGGGACGGTGTGGTGACGCTGTTCGTGCGCCATACCTCCTGCTCGCTTCTGGTGCAGGAGAACGCCGATCCGGACGTGCAGCGCGACCTGCTGGCCTGGCTCGACCGCATCGCGCCGCCGGCCGACCATCCGTCTATGCGCTACCTGACGCATCGCGCCGAGGGGCCGGACGACATGCCCGCGCATCTGAAGGCCGCGATCCTGCCCGTCAGCCTGCAGATCCCGGTCGTGCGCGGCCGGATGGAGTTGGGCACCTGGCAGGGGATCTACCTGGTCGAGCATCGCGCCCAGCCGCATCGGCGCGAGGTGGCGGCGCAGTTCCAGGCGGCGTAACGGTCGCCGCAGCGCAGGAAAACCCTTTTCCTCGCGGCGCGGATATGGAAACCTGCCACCCCAAGCGACAGGGATTCACAGGGCAGGGCATGGCGTCAGGAAACCGATCTCAGACGGCTCAGGGCCTGACCCTGATCGCGCCGCCGCTGGGCTATGCCGTGCTGGTGCTGGCAGCACCCCTGCTGACCATCCTGGCCTATTCCTTCTTCAAGGACGGCTACCTGACGGTGATCCGCGAGTTCACGCTGGAGAATTACCGCACCGTCTGGGCCGACCCGATCTTTCACCGCATCATGCTGCGCTCGCTGGGGGTGGCGGCGCTGGTGACGCTGGCCACCGTGGTTCTGGCCTTTCCGGTGGCCTATTTCCTGTCCTTTGCCGTCGCGCCGCAGAAAAAGGCCATGTGGCTGTTCCTCATCACCATCCCGTTCTGGACCAGCTACCTGATCCGGGTGTTCCTGTGGAAGGTGATCCTGGGCTATAACGGCGTCATCAACTCGGGGCTCAAGACGCTGGGGCTGATCGAGCAGCCGCTGACCTTCATCCTCTACAATGTCAACGCCATGGTGATCACGCTGGCCCATGCCTATGCGCCCTTCGCCATCCTGCCGATCTTCATCGCGCTGGAAAAGATCGACCGCTCGCTTCTGGAAGCCGGGCGCGACCTGGGCGAAAGCCGGGCCATGACCTTCTGGCGCGTCACCCTGCCCTTGGCCATGCCCGGCGTGGTGGCGGCGGCGCTGATCGTCTTCATCCCGACCATCGGCGACTATGTCACCCCGGCGCTGATCGGCGGCGGCAAGATCCCGATGATCGCCAACATGATCCAGGCGCAGATGCTGGATCTGGACAACCGGCCGATGGGCTCGGCGCTGGCGGTGACGGCCATGCTGATCGTGGCGGTGATCAGCCTGGCCTTCATCGGTCTGAACCGCCGCTTCCTGAAGGTGCGGCAATGAAGGGCGGGGGCCTGCGGGCCTATGCGCTGATCTACCTGCTGTTCCTTTACGCGCCGATCCTGCTCTTGCCGATCTTCGCCTTCAACTCGGGCACGATCATCGCCTTTCCGCTGCGGGGCTTCACCACGGAATGGTTCGCGCAGATGTGGGGCAATGCCTCGCTGCGCCGGGCGCTGACCAATTCGCTGACCATCGCCGTCAGCGCCTCGATCCTGGCGACCTGCCTGGGCGTATTCGCCGCCCGCGCCTCGACCCGCTTCACCTTTCCGGGCAAGGGGCCGATCATGGGGCTGATCATGCTGCCCCTGGTGCTGCCCGAGATCATCGTCTCGATCTCGCTTCTGGTGGTGCTTTTGTCGCTGGGCGTGCAGCTCAGCATCCTGACGGTGATCCTGGGCCATACGCTGATCTGCATGCCCTATGCCACGGTGATCCTGTCCACCGCCTTCAACTCGCTCGACCGCTCGCTGGAGGAGGCGGCCTATGACCTGGGCGAGACGCGGATCAGCGCCTTTCGGCTGGTGATCCTGCCGCTGGTCATGCCGGGGATCATCTCGTCCCTGCTGATGAGCTTCACCATCAGCCTCGACGAGTTCATCATCGCCTTCTTCCTGGCCGGGAACGAGCCGACGCTGCCCACCTATATCTTCAGCCAGCTGCGTTTCCCCAAGCAGATCCCGATGATCATGGCGCTGGGGACGGTGCTGGTGCTCATGTCGATCCTGCTTCTGACCATTGCCGAATATTTCCGCCGCCGCGGCATCGCGAAGACCGGCGCCAAGGATACCGGAGGCTTCCTGTGACCACCCAAAACCCGGGCCCCAAGACCACCGCCGCCCATCGCGCCGCCATGGCCGGGGCGAAGCCGATGATCGAGATCCGGCAGGTGCAGAAGCATTACGGCGATTATCACGCGCTGCGCGGCATCGACCTGACCATCCGCTCGGGCGAGTTCTTTTCGCTGCTGGGCCCCTCGGGCTGCGGCAAGACCACGCTTCTGCGCACCATCGCCGGGTTCGAGGACATCTCCTCGGGCGTCGTGCTGATCGACGGGCAGGACATGCAGGAGGTGCCGGCGAACCGGCGGCCCACGAACATGGTGTTCCAGTCCTATGCCATCTTCCCGCATCTGACCGTGGCCGAGAACGTGGGCTTCGGGCTGCGCCGCGACCCGCGAAGCAGGGCCGAGAAGGCGGCGGCGGTCGAGCAGGCGCTGGAGATGGTCGGGCTGAAAGGCTATGGCAACCGCGCCAGCCATGCGCTGTCGGGGGGGCAGCGGCAGCGGGTGGCCTTGGCGCGGGCGCTGATCCTCAAGCCCAAGGTGCTGCTGCTCGATGAGCCGCTTTCGGCGCTGGACCGCAAGATGCGCGAGCAGATGCAGGTCGAGCTGATCAAGCTGCAGCGCCAGGTCGGCATCACCTTCGTTCTTGTCACCCATGACCAGGAGGAGGCGCTGGTCATGTCCGACCGCATCGCGGTGATGTTCGAGGGCCAGATCGCCCAGATGGACGGGCCCGAGGCGCTTTATGCCCGCCCGACCAGCCGCCGGGTGGCGAATTTCATCGGGGTGATGAACTTCCTGCCTGCCCGCGTGCTGGGCGAGACCGGCGAGGCCGTGCAGATCGAGGCGCCGGGGCTGGGCCGCGTCGATATTCCCCTGGCCAATGTCAGCCGTGCCGATCCCGGCGACGACGGCCCCTCGGTCGGCTTCCGGCCCGAGGCGGTGTCGCTGCTGGCGCCCGGCGCGCAGGGCACGAACCGGGTGGCCGAGGGGGTGATCGACGAGGTCGTCTATTACGGCGACATGACCTATTACGACGTGCGGCTGGACGGCTCGGCGGGCTTCGACGGCCAGGTGCGGCCGGTGCGGATCGCCATGCGCAACGTCTTCGGCCGCGAGGTGCAGGATGTCGGCACCCGCGCGAATGTGAGTTGGTCCCCCGGCTCGCTGGTGCTTTTCCGCTGATCGGCGTGAAACCGGCCGCGGCATTCCGCCGAGCCGGTTTGCGGCCCTGACTGGGGCGTGCCACAGTCCCGGCACACGCAACAGACGGAGATCGAGATGATCGCACGTTTCGCAATCCTGCCCGCCCTGGCCCTTGGCCTGACCGCAGGCGTGACCCTGGCGCAAGACGCGGCCCCGGCCGCGCCCGCCGCCCCCGAGGCCCCGGCTACGGCCGAGGCGCCCGCTGCCGTGCCGGCCCAGGACAGCGCCGCCGCCTATGAAAGCGCGCGCAACCAGCTGGGCGTCCTGGCCTATTGCCAGGAACAGGGCCATATCGACGGCAAGGCGGTCGAGATCCAGACCAAGCTGCTGGCGATGATCCCGGCGGGCGACAGCGCCCAGGGCGATGCGGCCGAGGCCAAGGGCAAGGAAGGCGCCGTCTCGGCCATGGGCGTCGAGCGGACGCTGGAAGACGCCGCCAAGGAGCAGAACACCACCGAAGCGGCGCTTTGCCAGCAGATGGAAGGCCTGCTGCAACAGCTGGCCGCGCAGGTTCCTGCCTGATCACCGGGCGATTCCGGCGCGGGGCCAGTCGCTCGGCCCTGCGTCTCTGGCCGGTCCCCTGCGCGGGGCCGGCCATTTTCGTCACAGGGGCGGCAGGGCGGCCTGCACCTTCTTGGGCAGGGCGCCGCGCACCAGCCGATAGGAATGGCGGATGCGATGCGCCAGCTCGTCGGGGGCCGAATCGAGCGGCAGCGCCACCCAGCTGCGATGCAGATAGGCCGCGCGTTCGGCCACGCCGGTCTCGATCAGGAACTCGGCCATCTCGGTGCTGTCGGTCTTGACCGAGACATGGGTGCCGACTGCACCGGTCACGGCAAAGGTCTTGCCACCGATCTTCCAGCAATCATGGCCGCCGCCCCAGGGATCCGACCACTCGGCCCCAGGCTGTGCGGCACAGATCTCGTTGACCAGTTCGCGGCTCATGGACCAAGTTTTGCAGCCTCTCTTGGCATAGGCAAGACAATGCGTTAAGGCGGGGCGCATGAAGGCAGGAACCGCCACCACCCGCTGCATCATTACCGGCTGAAAATTCAGGCGGGCGGTTCATCGTGACCTGACGACGCCCGCAAAGGGGAAGTCATGGTCGAGATCAGGCTGACGAATACCAGGACGCGCCGGAAAGAGGTTTTCCGGCCCATCGACCCGCAGAATGTGCGGCTCTATCTTTGCGGGCCGACGGTCTATGACCGGGCGCATCTGGGCAATGCCCGGCCGGTGGTGGTGATCGACGTGCTGGTGCGGCTCTTGCGCCATGTCCATGGCGCGGACCATGTCACCTATGTGCGCAACTTCACCGACGTGGACGACAAGATCAACGCCGCCGCCCTGGCCCGCAAGGAGGCCGGCGCCCCCGGCACGCTGGAGGCGCTGATCCGCGAGCGCACGCGGGAAACCATCGGCTGGTATCACGCCGACATGGACGCGCTGGGGGCCGAGCGTCCCGATCACGAGCCGCGCGCCACCGATTACATTGCCCAGATGATCGCCATGATCGAGACCTTGGTCGCCGGCGGCCATGCCTATGCGCGCGACGGCCATGTGCTGTTCCGGGTGCGGAGTTACGCCGATTACGGCAAGCTTTCGGGGCGCTCGGTAGACGACATGATCGCCGGCGCCCGCGTCGAGGTCGCGCCCTTCAAGGAAGACCCGATGGATTTCGTGCTGTGGAAGCCTTCGGACGACGAATTGCCGGGCTGGGACAGCCCCTGGGGACGCGGCCGTCCGGGCTGGCATATCGAATGTTCGGCCATGTCCTACGAGCTTTTGGGCGAGAGCTTCGACATCCATGCCGGCGGCATCGACCTGCAATTCCCCCATCACGAGAACGAGATCGCGCAAAGCTGCTGCGCCCATCCGCATGGCGATTTCGCCCGCGTCTGGCTGCATAACGAGATGCTGCAGGTCGAGGGCCGGAAGATGTCCAAATCCCTGGGCAATTTCTTCACCGTCCGCGATCTCTTGGACCAGGGCATTCCGGGCGAGGTGATCCGCTTCGTCCTGCTGTCGACGCATTACCGCAAGCCGATGGACTGGACGGCCGAGAAGGCGCGCGAAGCCGAGGCGGTGCTGCGCAAGTGGCGCGGCCTTGTCGCGGGCATCGAGCCCGCGCCAAGCCCGGCCCTCGCCGTCCTGGCCGCGCTTGCCGACGACCTCAATACCGCGGGGGCGATCGCGGCCTTGCACGAGATGGCAGGGCAGGGCGATGCGCCCGGGCTGCTTGCCGGCGCCCGGATGCTGGGCCTGCTGACCGAGGAGCTGGGCGGCTGGATCGCCGCGGGCCCCGACCTGTCGCCCTGGGCCGAGCGCATGAATGCGTTGCGGGCAGAAGCCAAGGCCAGCAAGGATTTCTCGGCCGTGGATGGTCTCAAGCAGCGTCTTCTGGACGCGGGGGTCGAGGTCCGCATGGGCCCTGCCGGGGTCGAGCTTCTGCCCGGCCCGGATTTCGACGCCGCCAGACTGCCCGAATAACCGCATGCCAGCCAGCCGAAAGGGGCCGCCCCGATGACGCGTCAGCGCCTATATCTTTACGACACCACGCTGCGCGACGGGCAGCAGACCCAGGGCGTGCAGTTTTCCGCCGCCGAAAAGGCCGAGATCGCCGGGATGCTGGATCGGCTGGGCGTGGATTACATCGAGGGCGGCTGGCCGGGCGCCAACCCGACCGACAGCGATTTCTTCGCCCAGGCGCCGGCGACCCGCGCCACCATGACCGCCTTTGGCATGACCAAGCGCGCCGGTCGCTCGGCCGATAACGACGACGTGCTGGCGGCGGTGATGAACGCGGGCACCCGCGCGGTCTGCCTGGTCGGCAAGACGCATCCCTTCCATGTCCGCGAGGCGCTGGGGATCTCGCTGGAGGACAACCTCGAGAATATCCGTGCCTCGGTCGCGCATCTGGTGGCCGAGGGCCGCGAGGCGCTGTTCGATGCCGAGCACTTCTTTGACGGCTACGACGAGGACGCGGATTATGCGCTGGCCTGCCTGCGCGCGGCGCTGGAGGCGGGCGCGCGCTGGATCGTGCTTTGCGACACCAATGGCGGCACCTTGCCCGACCGGGTGGGGCAGATCACGCGCGCCGTGATCGCGGCCGGCATCCCCGGCGAGCGGCTGGGCATCCATTGCCATGACGATACCGGCAATGCCGTGGCCTGCACGCTGGCTGCCGTCGCTGCCGGGGCGCGGCAGGTGCAGGGCACGCTCAATGGCCTGGGCGAGCGTTGCGGCAACGCCAGCCTGACCAGCCTGATCCCGACCCTGCTGCTGAAGGAGCCCTATCGCTCGGCGCTGGAAACCGGCGTCACCGCCGAGGGGCTGGCGGGGCTCACGCGCATCTCGCGCCGGCTGGACGAGATCCTGAACCGCCCGCCCGCCCGGCCCGCACCCTATGTCGGCGCCTCGGCATTCGCCCACAAGGCCGGGCTGCATGCCAGCGCCATCCTGAAGAATCCCGCGACCTACGAGCATGTGGACCCCGCCACCGTGGGCAACGAGCGCATCATCCCGATGTCGAACCAGGCCGGGCAGTCGAACCTGCGCGCGCGTCTGGCCGAGGCGGGGATCGAGGTCGGTCGCGACGATCCGGCGCTGGCGCGCATCCTCGACCTGGTCAAGGCGCGCGAGGATGCCGGCTATGCCTATGACGGCGCCCAGGCCAGCTTCGAGCTGCTGGCCCTGGCCGAGCTGGGCCGGATGCAGCACTATTTCTCGGTCGAGCGCTACCGCGTCACCGTCGAGCGGCGCCGGAACGCGCTGGGGAAACGCATCTCGGTTTCCGAGGCGGTGGTGGTGGTGCAGATCGGCGGCGAGCGGATGCTCTCGGTCAGCGAAAGCATGGATGCCGAGGGGCATGACCGCGGCCCGGTCAACGCGCTGTGGCGGGCGCTGGCCAAGGATCTGGGCCCCTATCAGGCCGCCATCGACGACATGCATCTGGTGGATTTCCGCGTCCGCATCACCGGCGAAGGGGTCGAGGCGGCGACGCGGGTCATCATCGACAGCGCCGACGGCCAGGGCCATCGCTGGTCCACCGTCGGCGTGTCGCCCAATATCGTCGATGCCAGTTTCGAGGCGCTGGTCGATGCGATCCGCTGGAAGCTGATCCGCGACAGGGTGGTGCCGGCATGAGCCTGGACGATTGCGCCGAGGCGCTGCGCGAGCACGATCCCGACCGCTTCGGCATCTGTCTGCTGGCCCCCGCTGAGGCGCGGCCGCGGCTGCTGACGCTTTATGCGCTGAACCTGGAGCTGGCGCGTGCGCCGCTCGCCTCGACCGAGCCGCTGATCGCCGAGATGCGGCTGCAATGGTGGATCGAGCGGCTGGAGGACATCGGCGCCGGCAAGGTGCAGTCGCATGAGCTGCTGACGCCGCTGGCCGAGGCCTGGGGACCGCGCGCCGCCGGTTTCCCGGTACTGGCCGAGGCGCGGCGCCGCGATGCGGCGCGCGAGCCGCTGGACGGGCCCGAAGCCGTCGCGGCCTATGTGCGGGATACGGCGGTGCCGCTGGCGCGCTTCGCCGCCGAGGCCATGGGCTGGGAGGCTGCCGGGGGCTTCGCGCCCCCGGACCCCCGCGGGGTATTTGGAAAACGGAGAAAGCCGGATGTTGCCGAGGTCGTCGACGCCCAGGCCGAGGGGGTGGGGTTGGCGCATTGGCTGGCCGCGCTGCCGGCCTTGCAGGGGCTGGGGCTCGGGCTTTGGGACGCCTCGCCCGAGGTGCTGGCCGGGATTGCAGGCAAGGCCCGTGCGAAACTTGCCGAGGCCCGGGCGCAGCGCCGGTTCGTGCCGCGCCGGCTGGCGCCGGTGCTGTTTGCCGGGGCGGGCGTGCGGGCCGCGTTGCGGGCCGCGCCGCGGGGGATCGAGGCGCTGGCCGGTGCCGCCCCTTCGGAATTCCGCCGCCGCCTGGCGCTTGGCGCCTTTGCCCTGACGCATCGCTGGTGGATATGAAAAGGGCGGCCGCCTGGGCCGCCCTGCTTCGTTGCGATGCCCCGCGGATCAGCCGCGCAGGATGGACTTGCCGGCATATTCGGCCGCGGCGCCCAGCATTTCCTCGATGCGGATCAGCTGGTTGTATTTCGCCAGCCGGTCCGAGCGCGCGAGGCTGCCGGTCTTGATCTGGCCGCAATTCGTCGCCACCGCCAGGTCGGCGATGGTGGCGTCCTCGGTCTCGCCCGAGCGGTGCGACATCACCGAGGTATAGCGCGCGCGGTCGGCCATGCGCACCGCGTCCAGCGTCTCGGTCAGGGTGCCGATCTGGTTCACCTTGACCAGCAGCGAGTTGCCGCAGCCCTTCGCGATGCCCTCGGCCAGCCGCGCCGGGTTGGTCACGAAGAGGTCGTCGCCGACCAGCTGCACCCGGCTGCCCAGCGTGTCGGTCAGCAGTTTCCAGCCGTCCCAGTCGTCCTCGGCGCAGCCGTCCTCGATCGACAGGATCGGGTAGTCGTTGCAGAGCGCTTCCAGGTAGGCGACGTTCTCGGCCGGGCTCAGCGACTTGCCCTCGCCGGCCATCTCGTATTTGCCGCCCTTGAAATATTCGGTCGAGGCGCAGTCCAGCGCCAGCATGATGTCGTCGCCGGGCTGGTAGCCGGCCTTCTCGATGGCCTTGAGGATGAAGTCCAGCGCATCGCGGGTCGAGCTGAGGTTCGGCGCGAAGCCGCCCTCGTCGCCGACGCCGGTGGCGAGGCCGGCCGAGGACAGTTCCTTCTTCAGCGTGTGGAAGACTTCCGAGCCCATGCGCACGGCTTCGCGGATGTTCTCCGCCGCCACCGGCATGATCATGAATTCCTGGATGTCGATCGGGTTGTCGGCATGTTCGCCGCCGTTGATGATGTTCATCATCGGCACCGGCAGCACGCGGGCACCGGCGCCGCCGACATAGCGATAGAGCGGCTGGGTGCAGGCCTCGGCCGCGGCCTTGGCCACCGCCAGCGACACGCCCAGGATGGCATTGGCGCCCAGCCGGCCCTTGTTCGGGGTGCCGTCCAGTTCGATCATCATGCGGTCGATGGCGACCTGCTCGGTCGCATCCTCGCCGATCAGGTTCTCGGCGATCTCGCCGTTGACGGCGGCGACGGCCTCGAGCACGCCCTTGCCCAGGTAGCGCGCCTTGTCGCCGTCGCGCTTTTCCACCGCCTCATGCGCGCCGGTCGAGGCGCCCGAGGGCACCGCCGCCCGGCCCATGGTGCCGTCTTCCAGCGTCACATCGACCTCGACCGTCGGGTTGCCCCGGCTGTCCAGTATCTCGCGCGCGAATATGTCGATGATGGCGGTCATGTCTGCGTCCCCCTTGGCTGACGAGCTTTGGCGCTGTTTAACCGCCTTCGCAGTTGCAGAAAAGCGTCAATCCGCCCCGGCCGCCCCATCCTCGCCGGGAATGCGCGAGGTGACGCGGGCCGGCTGATAGCCGCGCGGCACCTCCTCATGCGCATCGACCGCCAGATCGGCCCAGACCGGCAGGTGGTCCGAGGCCGCCCGCGCCATCTCGTTGTCCAGCACGCCGCAATCCAGCACCTCGATGCTGCGCGAGACGGCAAAGCGGTCATAGCGCAGGCGCGGGAAGGGCGCGGGCCAGCTGGGGCCCGGGGTGATGACGCGCAGCGCCTCCAGCGCCTCGAGCCCGCGCGAATCGTGCCATTCGTTGAAATCCCCGGTCAGCGCCATGCGGTCATGGCCGATGCGCCGCGACTGGGCGATGATGCGCGACAGCTGCGCGCGGCGCGACGAGCGCATCAGCCCCAGATGCACCGCTACCACCGTCAGCCCCGGCAGGCGCAGCACCAGCGCGCCCCTGGGCTCGATCCCCGGCAGGGGCAGGCGGCGGATCTCGGCCTTGTCGCGCAGTTCGGGGCGCAGCAGGATGGTCTGGCCGTGCCAGCCCAGCGAATTTTCGCCGGTGCCCAGAAAGGGGGCGGGGACCATGCCCGTGGTCTTTTCGATCAGCTTGCGCGGCAACGCCTCGGGCCGGGCGCCGAAGCGGAAATCGACCTCTTGCAGGGCGATCACGTCGGCATCCAGTTCGGCGATGACGCGCAGGTTGCGCTCGGGCGCGTGCGGGCCGGTCATGCCGCGGCACTTGTGCAGGTTGTAGCTGGCCAGTCTCAGGCGGTCGGGGCTTTTCGGCATAGGGCCTTTCGCTGCTGCTCAGGTGCCGCAGAAGGTGCGGCGGACGATCTCATCTGGCTGCGGAGCCAGCGCATAGCCGTCCCATTCCGGCCGGTCCTGGAAGGGGGCGCGCAAGGCGGCGTCGAGCGCGTGGAAGGGGCCGTAATCGCCTTCGCGCCCGGCCGCGATCACTGCCTCGATGCGGTGGTTGCGCGGGATGCGGCGCGGATTGGCGCGCGCCATGACCTGCGCGGCGTCCGGCAGGTCGCGGATGCGCGCCTGCCAGCCCTCGGCCCAGGCGTCGAACCGCTCGGGCGCCCTGAACTCGTCGCGGGCGCGGCCATCCACCAGCCCGGCGAAGGTGCGGGTGAAATCCGCCTCCTCGGCCGCCATCAGCGTCAAGAGCCGCTCGATCAGCGCGCGATCCTGGGGCTGCGGCGCGGCGATGCCCAGCTTGGCGGCAAAGCGGTTCAGCCATTCGGCCTGATAGAGGCCGGGGAAGCTGTGGACGATGCGCGTGGCCTCGGCCACCGCCGCGTCGTCATTGCCCATCAGGGGCACCAGGCAGCTGGCGAATTGCGCCAGGTTCCAGACCGCGATGTTGGGCTGTTCGTTCCAGGCATAGCGGCCCTGGGCGTCGATCGAGCTGAACACCTTGTCGGGCCGGTAGCCGTCCATGAAGGCGCAGGGGCCGTAGTCGATGGTCTCGCCCGAGACCGACATGTTGTCGGTGTTCATCACCCCGTGGATGAAGCCGAGCGCCATCCAGCCGGCGATGGTCGCCGCCTGCCGCTCGACCACGCGCTGCAGCAGGTCGGCCGCGCCCGAGGCATCGGGATAGTGCCGGGCGATGACGTGATCGGCCAGAAGCTGCAGCCGTTGCCGGTCGCCGCGCGCGGCGTAGAATTCGAAGGTGCCGACGCGGATATGGCTGGCGGCCACGCGGGTCAGCACCGCGCCGGGCAGGACCGTCTCGCGGATCACCGTCTCGCCGGTGGTGACGGCCGCCAGGGCGCGCGTGGTCGGAATGCCGAATGCCGCCATGAACTCGCTGACCAGGTATTCGCGCAGCACCGGACCCAGCCAGGCCCGCCCGTCGCCCCGGCGCGAGAAGGGCGTGGGCCCCGCGCCCTTCAGCTGGATGTCGAAGCGCGCCCCGTCGGGGGCCACCACCTCGCCCAGCAGGACCGCGCGCCCGTCGCCGAGCTGCGGCACGAAGCCGCCGAACTGGTGGCCGGCATAGGCCTGCGCGATGGGCTCGGCCCCCTCGGGCAGGGCGTTGCCGGCCAGCACGGCCACGCCCTCGGGGCTGGCAAGCCAGTCGGCGTCGAAGCCCAGCCGCTCGGCCAGCGGCCGGTTCAGCGCCACAAGCTGCGGGTCGCGCACCGGCGTCGGTCGGGTGCGGGTGAAGAAACCTTCCGGCAGTCGGGCATAGCTGTTGTCGAAGTGGATCATCGCGGCCCTCCCTTCGGACATTATCTAGACCCGATTGCCGGAATGTTAAGGGTGGAGGCGATTCAATGCGTCACGCTGCCCGAGAACAGGTTCACGATGACCACCCCCGCGACGATCATGGAAAGCCCGAGCACCGCCGCGAAATCCAGCCGCTGGCCAAAGACGACCAGCCCGATCAGCGAGACCAGCACGATGCCGAGCCCGCTCCAGATCGCATAGGCGATGCCCAGCGGCATGGCGCGCAAGGCCAGCGACAGGAAGTAGAACGAACCGGCATAGCACAGCCCCATCAGCAGCGTGGGGACAAGCCGAGTGAACTGCTCGCTGCGCTGCAGGAAGGTGGTGCCGACCACCTCCAGCGTGATGGCGGTGAAAAGCGTGGCATAGGTCAGGACCGGCATGGCGTCTCCCCTCGTTCGTCGCCGGCCCATCTAATTCACCGGCCGGGTGAAAGTCACGCCACTTGCACGGAAACGGCCAAGCGCGTATCCCACGGCTTTGCCACAGCCGACAGGATTGCGCCCGTGAAATTCCTCGATCTCGCCAAGGTCTATGTCCGCTCGGGCGGCGGGGGCGCGGGCTGCGTGTCCTTCCGCCGCGAGAAGTTCATCGAGCACGGCGGGCCGGACGGCGGCGACGGCGGCAAGGGCGGCGATGTCTGGGCCGAGGCGGTCGAGGGGCTGAACACCCTGATCGACTTTCGCTTCCAGCAGCATTTCTTTGCCAAGTCGGGCGGGCACGGCATGGGGGCGCAGCGCACCGGCGCCTCGGGAGACGACATCCTGCTGCGGGTGCCGGTCGGCACCGAGATCCTGGAAGAGGACCAGGAAACCGTGGTCGCCGACCTGACCGAGCCCGGACAGCGCGTGCTGCTAGCCAGGGGCGGCAATGGCGGCTTTGGCAACCTGCATTTCAAAAGCTCGACCAACCGCGCGCCGCGCCATGCCAATCCCGGCCAGCCGGGGGTGGAGCGCACGCTGTGGCTGCGGCTGAAGCTGATCGCCGATGCCGGGCTGGTGGGGCTGCCCAATGCCGGGAAATCGACCTTTCTTGCCGCCGTCTCGAACGCGCGGCCCAAGATCGCCGACTACCCCTTCACCACGCTGCACCCGAACCTGGGCGTGGTCGGCGTGGACGGGCATGAATTCGTCATGGCCGACATTCCCGGCCTGATCGAGGGGGCAAGCGAGGGCAGGGGGCTCGGCGACCAGTTCCTGGGCCATGTCGAGCGTTCGCGCGTGCTTTTGCACCTGGTCGACGGCACCGCCGAGGACGTGGCGCAGGACGCCCGTACCATCCTGACCGAACTCGAAGCCTATTCCCCGGCGCTGGCGGAAAAGCCGCGGGTGACGGCGCTGAACAAGATCGACGCGCTCGACCCCGAGACTCTGGCCGAGCGCAAGGCGGCGCTCGAGGCCGAGATCGGCGGCCCGGTCCTGCTGATGTCCGGCGTCTCGCGCGAGGGCGTGACCGAGGTCCTGCGCGCGCTCTGGTCGCGGATCGCGCCCTCGCGCAGGCCCGCCGAGGATCGGGAAGACAAGCCGTGGCAGCCGTGACGCCGGAACTGGGCCGCGCGCAGCGGCTGGTGGTCAAGATCGGCTCGGCGCTGCTGGTGAACGGCGCGGGGCTGCGCGCCGAATGGCTGCGCGGGCTTTGCGACGACGTGGCCCAGGCACGGGCGCGGGGCACGGATGTGGTGCTGGTCTCCTCGGGCGCTATCGCGCTGGGGCGGCAGGTGCTGGGCCTGCCCGCCGGCCCGCTGCGGGTCGAGCAGTCGCAGGCCGCCGCCGCCGTCGGCCAGATCAAGCTGGCCCGCGCCTATGAGGAGGCGCTGGCTCCGCATGGCGTCAAGACCGCGCAGCTGCTGGTGACGCTGGACGACACCACCGACCGGCGCCGCTATCTCAATAGCCGCGCGACCATGCAGACGCTGCTGGGCCTCGGCGTGGTGCCCATCGTGAACGAGAACGACACCGTGGCCACCGACGAGATCCGCTTCGGCGACAACGACCGGCTGGCGGCGCAGATCGCCGTGACCTGCGGCGCCGACCAGCTCTTGCTGCTGTCGGACGTGGACGGGCTCTATACCGCCAATCCCAAGACCGACCCCTCTGCGCGGCATCTGCCGGTGGTCGAACAGATCACGCCGGAGATCGAGGCCATGGGCGGCGACCCGATCTCGGGCGTCAGCAAGGGCGGCATGAAGACCAAGCTCATGGCCGCGCGCACGGCGGTGGCGGGCGGTTGCGCCATGGCCATCGCCGAGGGCTCGGTGCTGAACCCGCTCTCTGCCGTGGCGGGTGGCGCGCGGGTGACCTGGTTCCTACCCGATACCGACCCGCAGGCGGCGCGCAAGCGCTGGATCGCGGCGATGAAGCCCAAGGGCGAGATCGCCGTCGATGCCGGTGCGGCTCGGGCGCTGGGGCAGGGCAAGTCGCTGCTGCCGGCGGGCGTCACCGTCGTATCGGGCCGCTTCGGCCGCGGCGACCCGGTGGTGGTACTGGATGGCAAGGGTGCGCGGCTGGCCGCGGGCCTCGTGCGCTATTCCTCGACCGAGGCGCGCGCCATCGCCGGCCATCGCAGCGACGAGATCGAGGGCATCCTCGGCTATCCCGGCCGCGCCGCGCTGATCCATCGCGACGACATGGTGGTGTGACGGCCGGCGGCGGCGGGCCCGGCGTCGCGGCCGCAGGGGTATTTGTGGAACGAAGAGGCCGGGTGCCGTTCCCTGATTCTGGGCGCAGCACCTGCCTTCTTCGTTCTTCAAATACCCATCTGCAACGCCGATTGCGGAGGCAAAGCCCGCCCCTCACTCGATCGGGCGCGGCTTGGCAAGCGCGTGGCGGCGCTGGAACAGCCCGCGGATCTGCGGCATGCGCACGGCATTCTGGCCCGGCGCCGGCAGGGCCAGAACCGCGTCGCGCAGGAGCGCGATGCCGTCCTCGCTGCGGCCGGGCAGCGACGCGGCCGAGATCGGGGGACCGATGGTCACGCGGAAGGGCTGGCCCGCCTTGTTCAGCACCTCGTTGAACAGCGTCACGTCGCGCAGCGTCGGGTGGATCGCGTCGAGCAGGTAGAACAGCGCCGAGTTCCGGGCGCGGATGCGCAGCGGGATGATCGGCGCGTCGAACTTCTTCGCGATCATTGCCGCGCTGGCCATCCAGGGGCGTTCGTGCAGGCTCAGGCCGCGGCGCTTGGCCAGCCGGCCCGAGGGGAAGATCAGGCCGATCCGCCCGCGTCCCAGCGCCTCGCGCGTGTAATCCATAGTGGCGCGGGTCTTGGCGTGGCTGCGCTTTTCGACGCGCCATTCCACCGGGGCGATCAGGCTGTCGAATTGCGGCAGGATGCGCAGGATGTCGTGATTGGCATAGACGAACAGATCGTCCCGGACCGCCGAGATCACCGCGTTCAGCACGATGCCGTCGGCAATCCCGGTCGGGTGGTTCGATACGATCAGTGCCGGGCCGGTGGCGGGGATATGCTCGAGCCCCTCGACGCAGAGATCGCGCAGGATCAGCGCGGCGATGCGGCGCATGACCTCGTCCGTGGGCAGGTCGCGGTATTCCGCCGCCAGGTCCAGGGTGCGCGGATAGCGCAAGAGGCGCATCAGCAGTTGCCGCGCCAGCGCGTGGTGCCGTCGGCCCGAAAAAAGCCAGGGCGCCCGCTCGGCAATCAGCGGATCGAGACGGCGTTTCATGTCCTCGCGGGCATCCATGCGGCCAGTATTGCCGCGCCCGCGGGACGCCCGCAAGAGCGGTTCGGCCATGGTCAGGCGCCACCGGCAAGGATGCGCGTAACCATCTCGGATGTGTTGCGCGACAGGTCGGGCATTGCCGCCAGACGGTTCAGCGCCGCGCGGGCATGGGCCTGCCTGCCGGCGTCGTAGCGCGTCCAGGTCTCGAAGGCCGAGCACATGCGCGCCGTGGTCTGCGGGTTCACCGGGTCGAGCCGCATCAGCCAGTCCACGGTGAAACCGTAGCCCGAGCCGTCGGCGGCGTGAAAGGCGGCGTGGTTCGCGGTCAGCCCGCCGATCAGGGCGCGGAAGCGGTTGGGGTTCTTCCAGTCGAAATCCGGCCGCGCGGCCAGATCGCGGGCGCGGGCCACGGCGCGGTCCGGCGCGGCGCGCAGCGGCTGGACCATGAACCATTTGTCCATGACCAGCCGGTTGCCGGCAAATTGCTGTGCGAAGCTCGCCAATGCCTTTTCGTCCTTGCCCGCGGCGATCAGGCATTCCAGCGCGCCCTGCCGCTCGGTCATGTTCGAGGCGGCGGCGAACAGCGCCTCGGCCCGCGCGGCCCCATCGATGCGCGACAGCAGGCCCAGGCAAGCCAGGCGCAGGCTGCGCCGCGCCGCGCCCTCGGCATCGGGCCGGTAGGGGCCGGGGGTCTGCATCGCCTCGTAGAGCCGCGCCAGCGCCGGCTCATGCGCCCGGGCGATGTCGCGGGCCAGCGCCTCGCGCCCGGCATGGATGGCGTCGGGGTCGGGGATCTGGCCGCGGGCGGCGATGGTCGTCGCGATCTCCTCCTCGCCGGGCAGCGACAGGCAGAGGGCGGCGAAGGCCGGGTCGGCCTCGGCATCGTCGAGCAGCCCGCCGATGGCGCGGCTGAACTCGGCGCCGCCTTCGCCCGCTGTGGCCCGCGCGATCAGCGCGTCCAGCGCCAGGTCGTGGCCGGCCTGCCAGCGGGCGTAAGGGTCGGTGTCATGCGCCAGCAGCAGCGCCTGTTCGTCCGCCGCGATCTCGCGCGCGACCGTGACCGGTGCCGAGAAGCCGCGCAGGAGCGAGACCACCGGCCGCGCGCCCAGGCCGTCGAAATGGAAGCTCTGCTCGGCCTCGGTCATCTCGAGCACCGTGGTCGGCAGCACCTCGTCGCCATTGGGGCCGATCAGGCCGAGCGCGATGGGAACGACCCGCGGCGGCTTTTCCGGCTGGCCGGGGGTGGGCGCGGTCTCCTGCCGGAAATTCAGGGTCAGCCGGCCGTTCTGCCAGTCCTCGGAAAGCGTCAGCCGGGGCGTGCCGGCATCGGTATACCAGCGTTTGAACTGGGTCAGGTCGCGGCCGGTGGCGTCCTCGAAGACCTTGATCCAGTCCTCGATGGTGCAGGCCTGGCCGTCATGGCGGTCGAAATAGAGGTCGAGCGCCCGGCGATAGCCCTGATCGCCCACCAGCCGCTTGAGCATGCCGATGACCTCGGCGCCCTTTTCATAGACGGTGGCGGTGTAGAAATTGTTGATCTCCTGGTAATGGTCCGGGCGCGGCGGATGGGCCAAGGGGCCTGCATCCTCGCGGAATTGCCGGGCGCGCAGGGTCTGCACGTCATGGATGCGCTTGACCGCCGCCGAGCGCATGTCGCTGGTGAACTGCTGGTCGCGGAACACCGTCAGCCCTTCCTTCAGGCAAAGCTGGAACCAGTCGCGGCAGGTGATGCGGTTGCCGGTCCAGTTGTGGAAATATTCATGGCCGATCACGCCCTCGATGCGCTCGTAATCGCCGTCGGTCGCGGTCTCGGCGCTGGCCAGCACCAGCTTGGAGTTGAAGATGTTCAGCCCCTTGTTCTCCATCGCGCCCATGTTGAAATCATCCACGGCGACGATGTTGAACACGTCGAGATCGTATTCGCGCCCGTAAGCCTCTTCGTCCCATTTCATCGAGCGGATCAGCGATTCCATCGCATAGCCGGCGCGGTCCTGGTCGCCGGGGCGCACCCAGACGTTCAGCGCCACCTCGCGGCCCGACAGGGTGGTAAAGCTGTCCGGGACCGCCACCAGCGCGCCCGCGACCAGCGCGAAGAGATAGGCGGGCTTCGGCCAGGGATCGTGCCAGACCGCCTGGCCCGGCGCCTGCGACACCGGGTTGCCGTTCGACAAGAGCACCGGCTGGTCCGAGCGGATGGTGACGCGAAAGGGCGCCATCACGTCCGGGCGGTCGGGATACCAGGTGATGTGGCGGAAACCCTCGGCCTCGCATTGCGTGCAGAACATGCCGCCGGACAGGTAAAGCCCCTCCAGCGCGGTATTGGCTTCGGGGTCGATCTCGACCTCGGCCGAGAAGGTGAAGGCGTCGGGCAGGTCGGCGGCGGGGATCACCAGCCGCTCGCCCGCGACTTGCGCGGGGTCGAGCGGGCGGCCGTCGATGGCCAGCGACAGCGTCTTCAGCCCGGCCCCGTCCAGCACCAGGTCGCCCGCGCCCTTGCGGCGGAAGTCGATCTGCGAGCGCACCCGCGTCGCGCGGGGGGCGAGGTCGAAGTCCAGACGGGTCTCGGTGATCTCGAAAGGATAGGGGCGCCAGTCGGCGAGATATTGCGTGACGGTCATGCGGCACCTTCCGGGCAGGTGAAAAAAAACGGCGGCACGGGGGAACTTGTGCGAAACCCAAGTGTTAGACGCAGGACAGCCGCGTCGCAAGCCGGGGTCCGTCCCGGCCGACCAGCCGCATGCGCCAACCAGAAGAGCGAGGAACAAGAATGGCCCATTACGATCCGAACGATCCGAAGCGGACGGAAGGCACCGACCCACAGCGCCCGGCCGCGGCGCCCGAAACCTATGTCGAGCCGGTCGAGCGGCGTGCCTCTCCGCTGCCGCTGATCATCGGCATCCTGCTGGCCCTGGCCATCGCCTATTTCGTGCTGCAGTATTTCATGGGCAGCGACGAAGGCGCGACCACCGGCGAAGACGCGGCCGTGACCACCACCGAGCCCGCCGATACCACCGCCGACATGCCGGCCGGAACCACGACTGAGACCCCGGCCGAGGCTGCCTCGGATGCGGCTGACGATGCGGCCGCCGCTGCGCAAGACGCCGCCGATGCCGCCGGAGAGGCCGCGAGCGATGCCGCCACCGCCGTCGAAAGCGGCGCCGAAGCCGCGGGCGAGGCGATGGGCGAGGCGGCCGAGGACGCCGCCGCCGCTGCCGGCGAAGCCGCGCAGGACGCTGCGGAAGCCGCGGGCGAGGCTGCAACCGCTGCGCAGGAAGCCGCCGACAATGCCGCCGAGGCCATGGGCGAGGCGATGCAGGACGCCGGCGAGGCGCTGGACGATGCCGTGACCGTGGAAGAGCCGCCGGCCGACGATACCACCGCCGCGCCGCCGGCGAGCAACTGATCGTCCCAAGCGGGTGCGTGCCGCCGTCCGGTCTCTCGGGCGGCGGTTTTCAATTTTTACGCAAGATAGAATTGCGGAATAGTTGAAGGTCGGGCCGGTTGAAACCCGTTGCCGTTTGGCATACCACGGCACACCAAGCCAGCCGGACAATTGAAGCAAGGGGAAGTGCGATGGGTCGCGTGGAAAAGGCAGGATTGCGGGTGGATGAGACGCTTGCCGCCTTCATCAACGAGCGTGCGCTGCCCGGCAGCGGTGTCGAGCCGCGCCGGTTCTGGGAAGGGCTTTCGACGCTGCTGCACGAGTTCGGCCCGCGCAACCGGGCGCTGCTGGAGCGGCGCGAGGAGCTGCAATCGGCCATCGACGCCTGGCATATCGCCCATCGCGCCGAGCCGAAGGATGCCGGAGCCTATCGCGATTTCCTGGCCGAGATCGGCTATCTGGTCCCCGAGGGCGAGGATTTCCAGATCGAGACGCCCGAGACCGACCCGGAATTTTCCAGCGTGGCCGGGCCGCAGCTGGTGGTGCCGATCACCAACGCGCGCTATGCGCTGAACGCCGCCAATGCGCGCTGGGGCAGCCTTTACGACGCGCTTTACGGCACCGACGCCTTGGGCGACCTGCCGCAGGGCAAGGGCTATGACACCGCGCGCGGCGCCCGCGTGATCGCCTGGGGCCGCGACTTCCTCGACACGGCCGCGCCGCTCGCCGAGGGCTCCTGGGCCGCGGTCGAGGCTTTGTCGGTCAAGGACGGCGCGCTGGTCCCGGCGCTGCGTGAAGGGGCCAAGTTCGCCGGCCATCGCGGCGACGGCGCCAATCCGACCGACATCTTCCTGAAGAACCACGGCCTGCTGATCCGCATCGTCATCGATTCCTCGAAGCCGGTGGGCGCGCAGGACAAGGCGGGCATCTCGGACATTGTGATCGAATCGGCGCTGTCGGCGATCATGGATTGCGAGGATTCCGTCGCCTGCGTCGATGGCGAGGACAAGGCGCTGGCCTATGCCAACTGGCTGGGCCTGATGGACGGCACCCTGGCCGAGGAGGTCGAAAAGGGCGGCAAGACCTTTACCCGCCGCCTGAACCCGGACGTGAGTTTCACCGCGCCCGACGGCTCGGAAGTCACTGCCAAGGGCCGCGCGCTGATGCTGGTCAGGAATGTCGGCCACCTGATGACCACCCCCGCCGTGCTGGACCGCGAGGGCAACGAGGTCTACGAGGGGCTGCTCGACGCCATGGTCACGGCGCTTTGCGCCAAGCGCGACCTGGACCGCGAGGGGCCGAAGAACTCGGTCACGCAGTCGATCTATGTGGTAAAGCCCAAGATGCACGGCCCCGAGGAGGTCGCCTTCGCCTGCGAGATCTTCGATTTCGTCGAAGAGGTGCTGGGCCTGCCGCGCCATACCGTCAAGCTGGGCATCATGGACGAGGAACGCCGCACCTCGGCCAATCTCAAGGAATGCATCCGCGCCGCGAAGCACCGGGTGGCCTTCATCAATACCGGCTTCCTGGACCGCACCGGGGACGAGATCCATACCTCGATGGAGGCGGGCGCCATGCTGGCCAAGGGCGAGATGAAGACCCAGCCCTGGATCTCGGCCTACGAGGATCGCAACGTCGACATCGGCCTGGCCTGCGGCCTTTCGGGCAAGGCGCAGATCGGCAAGGGCATGTGGGCGATCCCTGACAAGATGGCCGAGATGCTGGAGCAGAAGATCGCCCATCCCATGGCCGGCGCCAACACCGCCTGGGTGCCCAGCCCGACCGCCGCGACGCTGCATGCGACGCATTACCACAAGGTCGATGTCTTTGCCCGCCAGGCCCAGATCGCCGCGCTGCGCCGGCCCCTGCGGCTCGACGAACTGCTGACCATCCCGCTGGCCGGTGGCCGCAACTACAGCGAGGCCGAGATCGCCCGCGAGCTGGAAAACAACTGCCAGGGCATCCTGGGCTATGTCGTGCGCTGGATCGACCAGGGCGTCGGCTGCTCGAAGGTGCCGGACATCAACGATGTCGGGCTGATGGAGGACCGGGCCACGCTGCGCATCTCGGCCCAGTCTCTGGCGAACTGGCTGCATCACGGCATCGTCACCGACCGGCAGGTCATGGATACTTTCCGCAAGATGGCCGCGGTGGTGGACCGCCAGAACGCGGGCGACCCGGCCTATCTGCCGATGGCGCCGGGCTATGACGGGGTGGCCTTCCAGGCGGCCTGCGACCTGGTCTTCCTGGGCCGCATGCAGCCTTCGGGCTATACCGAGCCGGTGCTGCATGCCCGCCGCCTGCAGGCCAAGGCCGAGCAGGCGCAGAAGGCCGCGTGATCGCGCGGCTGGCCGGCCTGCCGCCGGTCTGGCTGGCGCTGTTCGCATCGGCCGGGGCGGTGCTGGGTCGGCTGGTGCCCTTGGACCTGCCGGCCGCGCTGCGCGGGCTGGGCCTGTTGCTGGTCGCGGCGGGGCTGGCGCTGATGCTCTGGGCGGCGCTGACCATGTGGCGGGCGCGCACCACCGTCATGCCCGGCCGCCGGCCCGAGGCGCTGGTGACGGCCGGCCCCTTCCGCTTTTCGCGCAATCCGATCTATCTGGCCGACGTTATTTTGCTGGCCGGGCTGATGCTGGCGCTGGCCGCGCCGGCCGGGCTGGTCACGGTGCCGGCCTTTGCCCTGTTGCTGCAGCGCCGCTTCATCCTGCGCGAGGAGGCCGTGATCGCCGCCGCTTTCGGTTCCGCCTATGACCGCTATAGGATGCAGGTCAGGCGCTGGATTTAGGGAGGGCATCGTGGAACGCTCGCGCATCAACCGCATCATGGCCGAGGCCGCCGAACTGATCGGCAAGGCAGGCTTTCACCTGCCACCCTTTGCGCATTGGAGCCCCGAGGAATTTCGCGCCCGCGCCACGCCGGCGATTCGCGAAGGCCGGCTGGGCTGGGACATCACCGATTACGGCCAGGGCGATTTCGACCGGCTGGGCCTGTTCCTGTTCACGCTGCGCAACGGCCGGCTGGCCGAGCTGCAGGCGGGCAGGGGCATGGTCTATGCCGAAAAACTGCTGATCTCGCAGGAAAACCAGATCAGCCCGATGCATACCCATGTCATCAAGACCGAGGACATCATCAACCGCTGGGGCGCGACGCTGGCGATCCGGCTTTGCAGTTCGGACACCCAGGGCCGCATGGACCGCAATGCGCCCTGCCGGGTCGATTGCGACGGCATCGCGCGCGAGGTGGCGCCGGGCGGCGTGCTGCGGCTGGCACCGGGCGAATCCGTGACGCTGCGTCCGGACGACTGGCACGAATTCTGGGCCGAGGGCGGACCGGTGCTGATCGGAGAGGTCTCGACCGTGAACGACGACCTGACCGACAATATCTTTGCCGCGCCCATCGGCCGTTTTGCCAATGTCCGCGAGGACGAGCCACCGCAGCACCTGCTGGTAAGCGACTACTGAGTTCGGCAACGGCGTTTTTGACGCTGGGTCACATTCCTGGAATGTGCGGCGCCTCACTCCCTTGTGAAAGATTGTTGCGCTCTGCTATGGGGGACGCTGAAAGTCGCTAACATGGGAGATCGCCTCGTGAAGATCGGCGCATTGAAGGAGAGTTACGAGGGGGAGGCGCGGGTATCTGTGACGCCGTCCTCTGCGGCCCATCTGCAGAAGCTGGGCCATGAGATCCATGTGGAGACAGGCGCGGGGGTTCGGGCGGGGTTTTCCGACGCCGCCTATGAGGCCGCGGGGGTCACCGTCGCGCCCAGTGCCGCGGCGCTGATCGGTGCGGTGGACGTGGTGGTCAAGGTCCGCCCGCCCACCGAGGGCGAACTCAGGCAGATGCGGCGCGGCCAGACGCTGATCTCGCATTTCTGGCCGGCGCAGAACCCGGACCTGCTGGAGCTGGCGCGCGAACAGGGCGTCACCGCCATCGCCATGGACATGGTGCCGCGCATCTCGCGCGCGCAGAAGATGGATGCGCTGAGCTCGATGGCCAATATCGCCGGCTATCGGGCGGTGATCGAGGCGGCGAACAATTTCGGCCGCTTCTTCACCGGCCAGGTGACGGCGGCGGGCAAGGTGCCGCCGGCCAAGGTGCTGGTGGTGGGTGCCGGCGTCGCCGGGCTTGCGGCCATCGGCGCCGCGGTCAGCCTGGGCGCGCAGGTCTACGCCTTCGACGTGCGCCCCGAGGTGGCCGAGCAGATCGAATCCATGGGCGCGGAATTCGTCTATCTGGACTTCCAGGACCAGGTGCAGGACGGCGCCGCCACCGGCGGCTATGCCGCCCCTTCCAGCCCCGAGTTCCGCGAAAAGCAGCTCGAGAAATTCCGTGAGCTTGCGCCCGAAATGGACATCGTCATCACCACGGCGCTGATCCCCGGCCGCGACGCGCCGAAGCTGTGGACCGCCGACATGGTCGAGGCGATGAAGACCGGCAGCGTCATCGTCGACCTGGCGGCCGAGCGCGGCGGCAATTGCGACCTGACCGTCCCGGACGAGCGCATCGTCACCGAAAACGGCGTGGTGGTGATCGGCTATACCGATTTCCCGTCGAGGATGGGCGCGCAAGCATCTGAACTCTATGGAAACAACATCCGCCACATGCTCTCGGACCTGACGCCGGGCAAGGACGGCGTCATCGTGCAGAACATGGAGGACGACGTGATCCGCGGCGCCACCGTCGCCTTCGACGGCGACGTGACCTGGCCGCCGCCGCCGCCCAAGGTCGCGGCCATCGCCGCCGCGAAGCCCAAGGAAAAGCCGAAGGAGCTGACCCCCGAGGAACGGCGCGAGAAGGAAATCGCCGAGTTCCGCGCCCAGACCCGCAGCCAGGTGACGCTGCTTGGTGCGGGCGCGGTGCTGATGCTGCTGGTGGGCCTGTTTGCCCCCGCGAGCTTCCTGTCGCATTTCATCGTCTTCGTGCTGGCGGTCTTCGTCGGCTTCCAGGTGATCTGGAACGTCAGCCATTCGCTGCACACGCCCCTGATGGCGATCACCAACGCCATCTCCTCGATCATCATCGTCGGCGCGCTTCTGCAGATCGGCTCGGGCGGCTGGCTGGTGGTGCTGCTCGCGGCGCTGTCGGTGCTGATGGCGGGCGTCAACATCTTCGGCGGCTTCCTGGTCACGCGCCGGATGCTCGCCATGTTCCAGAAGTCGTAAGGGGAGAGGGCGCATGGAATACGGATTCACCACCGCCGCCTATGTGGTCGCGGCCGTGCTGTTCATCCTGTCCCTGGGCGGGCTTTCGGGCCAGGAAAGCGCCAAGCGCGCGGTCTGGTACGGCATCGCGGCCATGGCGCTGGCCATCGTGGCGACGCTGATCGGGCCGGGTTACGGCAATTGGGGGCTGACGCTCATCATGCTGGCCATCGGCGGCGCCGTGGGCTGGGTCGTGGCCAAGCGGGTGCAGATGACCGAGATGCCGCAGCTGGTCGCGGCCATGCACAGCCTGGTCGGCCTTGCCGCGGTGCTGATCGGCTTCAACGCCCAGTTCGAGCTGGCGCGGGTGATCCGCGTCCGCGCCGCCGATGCCGCCGCGCATTTCGAGGGCTTCGCCGCGGTGCTGGCGCACAAGACCCCGGCCGAGATCGCCATGCTGAAGGTCGAGGTCTTCCTGGGCATCTTCATCGGCGCGGTGACCTTCACCGGCTCGGTGGTGGCCTTCGGCAAGCTTGCGGGCAAGATCGACGGCAAGCCCCGCAAGCTGCCGGGCGGGCATATGCTGAACGCGGGTGCTTTGGCGCTGTCGGTGCTGCTGGGCATCCTCTATTGCGCCGGGATCGGGCCGGCGGTGCTGTGGCTGCTGCTGATCACGCTGCTGGCCTTCTTCATCGGCTATCACCTGATCATGGGCATCGGCGGCGCCGACATGCCGGTGGTGGTGTCGATGCTGAACAGCTATTCCGGCTGGGCGGCGGCGGCGATCGGCTTCACGCTGGGCAACGACCTGTTGATCGTGGTGGGGGCGCTGGTCGGCTCCTCGGGTGCGATCCTGAGCTACATCATGTGCAAGGCAATGAACCGCAACTTCGTCAGCGTGATCCTGGGCGGCTTCGGCGGCGAGGCGGGCCCGGCGATGGAGATCGAGGGCGAGCAGGTGGCCATCGACGCCGACGGTGTGGCCGCGGCGCTGAACGATGCCGACGAGATCATCATCGTGCCGGGCTATGGCATGGCGGTGGCGCAGGCGCAGCAATCGGTGTCGGAGCTGACCCGCAAGCTGCGCGCCAAGGGCAAGAACGTGCGCTTCGCCATCCATCCGGTGGCGGGCCGTCTGCCGGGGCATATGAACGTGCTCTTGGCCGAGGCCAAGGTGCCCTACGACATCGTGCTGGAGATGGACGAGATCAACGAGGATTTCCCCTCGACCGACGTCGCGATCGTGATCGGCTCGAACGACATCGTGAACCCGGCGGCGCAGGAGGATCCGAACTCGCCCATCGCCGGCATGCCGGTTCTGGAGGTCTGGAAGGCCAAGCAGGTGTTCGTGTCGAAACGCGGCCAGGGCACCGGCTATTCCGGCATCGAGAACCCGCTGTTCTACAAGGAAAACACGCGCATGTTCTATGGCGACGCAAAGAAGAGCATCGACCAGCTCCTGCCGATGGTCGAATAGGCGGCCGCGAAAGGCGGGCCCGCCGGCCCGCCCCTTGCGACAGAACGGGAAAGAGCCGCAAGATGCGGCTCTTTTCTTTTTCGGCATGGGTATAAGGCCCGAGGTGGCGGCGATGCGCCATCCATGCTGCTGCCAAGGCCGTGTGGCCGAATGCCGGCGCCCCTGTCCCAAGGGCCAAGCTGGGCAGCCGGCACCCGCGAAAGCGCGGCTGTCCGCCCGTCCCGATCCGGAAATCAATCGTTCAGAAAGAGGGAGAGCCCGTATTGATACCGGCTCTCATCCGGGCATGGCACAGCACCGCCGGAGCGGTCATTCTGCCGCGTGGCCGGTGACGGGGTTCGGGACGCCGGCGGATTTCATGCGAAAGCCGCGCTCAAGCTGGTCGAAGGGCGCCACCGGATATTCGCCCGAGAAGCAGGCGTCGCAATATTGCGGGCAGGCATTGTTGCGGCCCTTGGCCTCGCCCACGGCGCGATAGAGACCGTCCAGCGACACGAAGGCCAGGCTGTCGACGCCGATCCATTCGCGCATCTCCTCCTCGGACATCTGCGCCGCCAACAGCTTTTCGCGGTCGGGCGTGTCCACGCCGTAGAAGCAGGGCCAGGCGGTGGGCGGGCTTGCGATCCGGAAATGCACCTCGGCCGCGCCTGCATCCAGGATCATGTCCTTGATCTTGCGGCTGGTCGTGCCGCGCACCACGGAATCGTCCACCAGCACCACGCGCTTGCCCTTGACCAGCGCCCGGTTGACGTTGAGCTTCAGCCGCACGCCCATGTTGCGGATCTGCTCGGTCGGCTCGATGAAGGTCCGGCCCATGTACTGGTTGCGGATGATGCCCATGCCGAAGGGGATGCCGCTTTCATGGGCATAGCCGATGGCGGCGGGAGTGCCGCTGTCGGGCACCGGGCAGACCAGGTCGGCCTCGACCGGGGCTTCGCGCGCCAGTTCCACGCCGATCTGGCGCCGGGTCTCGTAGACCGAGCGGCCGCCGATGATCGAATCGGGGCGCGAGAAATAGACATGCTCGAAGATGCAGAACCGGCCCTTGGACGGGCCGAAGGGCCGCGAGCTTTCGACCTCGCCCTTGGAGATCACCACCATCTCGCCCGGCTCGATCTCGCGCAGGAACTCGGCGCCGATGATGTCGAGCGCGCAGGTTTCCGAGGCCAGCACGAAGCCGTCCTCGCCGATGCGGCCCAGCACCAGCGGCCGCACGCCCAAGGGGTCGCGCACGCCGATCAGCTTGGTGCGGGTCATGGCGATCACCGCGAAGGCGCCCTCGACCCGGCGCAGCGCATCCTTCATCCGCTCGGGGATATTGCGCTGTATCGAACGCGCCATCAGGTGGATGATGCATTCGGTATCCGAGGAGGACTGGAAGATCGAGCCGCGCTCGATCAGCTCGCGCCGCAGGGCCATGGCATTGGTGATATTGCCGTTATGCGCCACGGCGCAGCCGCCCATGGCGAATTCGCCGAAGAAGGGCTGCACGTCGCGGATCGCCGTCGCCGCCTTGGTGCCGGCGGTGGAATAGCGCACATGGCCGATGGCGAGCGAGCCGGGCAGGGTCTCCATCAGGCTTTGCTTGGTGAAATTGTCGCGCACATAGCCGAAGCGGTGGGCGCTGTTGAAGCCCTGCTCGGCATCGTGGCTGACGATGCCGCCGGCCTCCTGACCGCGATGCTGCAAGGCATGCAGCCCCAATGCGACGAAATTGGCGGCATCCGTCACTCCGATCACGCCGAACACGCCGCATTCTTCATGCAGGCGGTCGGAATCGAAGGGATGGGCAAGGAATGGCTGCATCATCACCGACTCTTGGGGCTATTCCGGGGCAGGGGTATATGGGACGCTTGACGCCAATCTAGGGTGTCAGGCGGGCGAAGTCACGCCCCACGGCCATCGCGGGGCGCATTTTATGTCACAAATTGGCCATATCGGCTCAATTCGCCGGCGCGGCGGGAGCCGGAGTGGGCGTCTGGGCATCGACCGGCTGGCCCGTGGGCGCGCAGCTGCGCACCAGCTGCTCATAGCGGCTGACCACCCAGCCCGGCGCGTCCTGCGGGATCTGCTGGTCCATCTGGCCACGCATGCGCTCGAACACCTGGGCCGAGCGGGAATTGTCCACCACCGCCACGGGCTGGCTGGCCATCACCCGGTCATAGACGATGAAGGCGATGGCGACGAGCAGGATGCCGCGCGCCACCCCGAACAGGAAGCCCATGCCCTGGTCCACGCCGCCGAGCGCCGAGCGCTGCACCACCGAGGAGAACAGCGGCGTGATGATGGAAAACAGCACCAGCGCCAGCGCAAAGACCGCGGCGAAGCCGGCGATGGTGGCCAGTTCGCAGCTGTCGGCCAGGAACTTGTTCAGCCCCGGCACCTGCGCCACCATCGGCCGCACCGTCGGCGCGAAGATGAAGGCCAGCACGGCCGCGCCGATCCAGCCCAGGATCGCCAGCGATTCGCGCACGAATCCCCGCGCATAGGCCAGGATCGCCGAGAGGATGATCACGGCTGCGACGATGCCGTCGATGATGGTGAATCCGTCCATTTTCACGCCCTTTCGCGGGATTGTCCGCGTCTTTGGGACGAGTTCATCCGGCGCCGAATGTCTCGCCCACGAAACTTGTCAGATCCGGGGTGCGGTCGATCCGCATCCCGGCCACGCCCTCGACCTTGGTGGCCGAAGGCAGGATCGCTCGTGAAAAACCAAGTTTCTGCGCCTCTTTCAACCTGTTTTCCGCCTGCGCGACCGGGCGCAGCGCGCCCGACAGGCTGATTTCCCCGAAAAGCACCGCCTCGGCCGGCAGCGCCACGTCCTCGCGCGCGCTGAGCAACGCCGCAGCGATGGCAAGATCCGCGGCAGGCTCGGCGACGCGCATCCCCCCGGCAACGTTGAGAAAAACGTCGAGCCCGGCAAAGGGGACGGCGCAGCGCGCCTCCAGCACGGCGAGAATGGTCGAGACCCGGCCGCTATCCAGTCCGACCACGGTTCGGCGGGGACTTGCCAATGTCGAGGGCGCGACCAGCGCCTGCACCTCGGTCAGCACCGGGCGCGTGCCCTCGATCCCGGCGAAGACCGCCGAGCCGGCGCTGGCCTCGCCGCGTTCGGACAGAAACAGCGCCGAGGGGTTGGCGACCTCGGAAAGCCCGCCGCCGGTCATCTCGAAGACGCCGATCTCGTCCGCCGGGCCGAAGCGGTTCTTGTGGGCGCGCAGGATGCGGAACTGGTGGCCGCGCTCGCCCTCGAAATAAAGCACGGTGTCGACCATGTGCTCGACCACGCGGGGACCGGCGATCTGGCCCTCCTTGGTGACATGGCCGACGAGGATGACCGAGGTGCCGCGCCGCTTGGCGAAGGTGACGAGCTCATGCGCGCTGGCGCGGACCTGGCCGACCGAGCCCGGCGCCGCCTCGATCCGGTCGGACCAGAGCGTCTGGATCGAATCGATCACCGCGACATCGGGCCGCTCGGCATCGAGCGTGGTCAGGATGTCGCGCAAGGCGGTCTCGGCGCCCAGGCGGACGGGCGCGTCGCCGAGACCCAGGCGCTGCGCGCGCAGCCGGACCTGGGCGCTGGCTTCCTCGCCCGAGATGTAGACGGCCTGCTGGCCGGCGCGGGCGAAGGCGGCGGCGGCCTGCAAGAGCAGCGTGGACTTGCCGATGCCCGGATCGCCGCCGACCAGGATCGCCGAGCCGGGAACCAGCCCGCCGCCCAGCACCCGGTCCAGTTCGGCGATACCCGAGGTGGCGCGCGGCGGCGGCGCCTCTTGCGTGGCGAGGCCGGAAAGCGGGATCGGCTTGCCCTTGAGCGTGCCGAGGCCGCGGCCCGGGCCCTGGGAAAGCGGCGCTTCCTCGATGATGGTGTTCCAGGCACCGCAGGCGTCGCAGCGGCCGGCCCATTTGCGATGGTTGGCGCCGCAGGCGGTGCAGGTGAAGGCGGTGATCGGTTTGGCCATGGCCGTTATCTGGCAGATTGCGCGGGCGCGCGCCAGCCGGGAAGGGCGCTGCCGGCGGCGCGGTCCCCTGGGTATTTGGGGAACGAAGAAGCCGGGTCGCGCCAGGCGGGCGCGGCCGGATGAGTGTTTGGGAAACGGTGAAAGCGGCTCAGGTCACGCCCAGGCCGGCGCGCATCATGATGCGGCGCACCGGGGCGACGGCGTAGAGCCCGCCCAGGGCGGCAGCGCGCAGATCGCGCAGGGGACGCGCCGAGATCATGCTGGCGCGGTTCAGCGCGTCGATGCCGATCAGCCGCGCCAGCGCCTCGGGGCGGCGGCGGCGTTCATAGGCGGCGAGCGAGTCCGCACTGCCGGGATCGCCGGCCGAAAGCGCGATCAGGGCGCCGAGATCGGCAAGGCTCATATTCAGCCCCTGCGCGCCGATGGGCGGCACGACATGCGCCGCCTCGGCGATCAGCGCCGTGCGGGGACCGGTGAAGCGGTCGGCGATCTGGCTGATGATCGGCCATTCCGTCAGCCGCGTGGCCTGGGTCAGATGGCCCAGCACCCCGGCCGAGCGGCGGTTCAGCTCGGCCTCGAAATCCTCGGGCGGCAGGGCGCGCAGCCGGGCGGTTTCCGGGCCGCGCTCCATCCAGACCACGGCCGAGGAGGGCTTGCCGTCGCGATCGGGCAGGGGAACCAGGGTGAAGGGGCCGCCCGAGCGGTGGATCTCTGTCGAGACATTGTCGTGCGGGCGGTCATGGGTGACGGCGAAGGCCAGCGCCTTTTGCCCGTAGCGCAGCGTGCGGATGCCGATGCCGAGCGCCTCGCGGGTGGGCGAGTTGCGGCCGTCGGCGCCGATCACCAGCCTGGCCCGGATGCGGCTGCCATCGGTCAGGGTGGCCAGCGCCTCGCTGTCGCGCGCCACCAGCCCCGCGGTGCCGGTGCCGGGCAGGAAGCGGACGTTTTGCAGGCTGGCGAGCCGTGCTGAGATTTCCCGCTTGAGCAGCCAGTTCGGCAGGTTCCAGCCGAAGGGCTGGTCCGAGATCTCGGAGGCGTCGAAATCGCGGGTGAGCCGCGCCTGCGACAATTTCCCGCCCGCGTCGATGATGCGCATGACCTGGAGCGCGGTGGCATGCGGCGCGAGGCGGTCCCAGAGCCCGGCCGCCTGCAGCACCGCGATCGAGGGGTGCAGGAAGGCGGTGCTGCGCAGGTCCGAACCCTGGGCGCCTTCCTCGGTCACGGGCGGGGCGGGGTCCACGCAGGTCACGGAATGCCCGGCGCTGCCGAAGGCGGCCGCGGCGATCAGCCCGGCGATGCCGCCGCCGGAAACGAGGATCTCGGTATCGTCGATCTGCATGGTCTGGCGCCAGGGCTGGTGAGGGGGGCGGTGCGGGCCGGCCTAGAACCCGGCCGCATAGGCGGCGAGCATGGCGAACATCAGCACGGTCGCCGCAAGGGCGAGCATGCCGAGCGCCGGCAGGCCCCAGAGCAGGAGGCCGACAACCGCCAGCACGACGACCAGCAGCGCGAAGGTGAAAAGGAAGGTGGCGGTGCGCGCCTCGGCCTGCGCCTCGGCGGGGGTGAGTGGTTCGGACATGCGCGTTCCCTGTTTTTCTTGGGTTTCCTGTCGGCGAGGGTCAAATCTTAGCCAAGCTTGGGCTTGCGGCAAGCCCGCGCAGGAAGGCAGCCAGATCCCCGGTGCGGTGATGCACATGCGGGCCATGGTCGTGATCCTGGGCCAGTTCGTCGGGGCCGTGGCGGCCTGGACCGACCAGAATCGTCCGCATTCCAAGCGAATGCGGGATGGCGAGGTTCCGGGGGTCGTCCTCGAACATGGCGGCCTGGGCGGGGTCGAATCCCTCGGCGGCCTGGACTGCGGCATAAGCGCGCGGATCGGGCTTGGGGTGAAAATCCGCCTCCTCGACGCCATGGATGGCGTCGAAGACCATCAGCCCGCGATGTTCCAGCACCCGCGCCGCATAGGCGCTGTCGCCGTTGGTGTGCACGATCTTGCGGCCGGGCAGGGCGGCGATCAGCCCGGCCAGTTCCGGGTCGGGGGTCAGCACCGTGAAGTCGATGTCATGGACCTCGCGCAGATAGGGCAGCGGATCGACGCCATGCTCGGCCATCAGCCCGGCCAGGGTGGTGCCGTGGCTGCGCCAGTAATGGCTGCGCAGCCGGTTGGCCTCGGGTTCGGTCACGCGCAGCTCGCGCATGACGAAGGCGGTCATGCGCCGCTCGATCTGGGCGAAAAGCCTGACCTCGGGCGCATAAAGCGTGTTGTCCAGATCGAAGATCCAGGTGGTGACATGCCGAAAATCCATGGCCCCTGCCTAAACCCGCGGCATGGCGCTTGCAATCGCCGTTCCGAGCGCGGATCGTGCGGGCATGAAAGACGCCTATTCCCTGATCCTCTCTGCCATCGACAATGGCATCTATCGCCCCGGCGACAGGCTGGTCGAATCCGAGCTGGCCGAACGCTTCGGCGTCTCGCGCACCCCGGTCCGCGAGGCGCTGCAGCGGCTGGAGACCCAGTCCATGCTCAAGCGCGACGGGCGCAGCCTGATCGTCGCCACGCTGGACCACAACCAGCTGGCCGAGCTTTACACCGTGCGCGCCGAGCTTGAGGCGCTGGCGGCGCGGCTGGCCGCCCGCCACGCCACGCCCGAAGAGGTGCGCGTGCTGGCCGGCATGGTCGAGGACGACCGCGCCATCCTGGGCGATCCGCAGGCGCTGGCACGGGCGAATCGCCGCTTTCACCACCAGATCCACCTGGCCTCGCATAACCGCTACCTGGTGCAGCAGCTGGACCTGGTGCATCGCAGTATGGCCTTGATGGCGCGCACCAGCCTGGCGGCGCAGGGCCGCGACGTGGTCACGCTGGACGAGCATCAGGCCATCGTCGATGCCATCGCCGCCCATGACGGGGCGGCTGCCGAGCAGGCGCTGCGCCACCATATCTCGATGGCCTTCGAGACCCGGCTGAAGGAAGAGGCGCGGCTGGCAGAGGAGGACGAGGGCTGATGCGCGAGATCCGCGCCGCCGCCGATCTGGAGGAAGGCGCGGCGCATCTGATGCGCGCCTGCCCGGTCTGGGCGCGCGAATTGCCGGCGCTGCTGCCCCTGCCGCTGCGGCGCTGGCCCGAGGGCTTTCCGGCGATCCGCGATGCCGTCGTCTCGCAACAGATCTCGGCCCAGGCCGCGAGTGCCATCGGCGCGCGCATGGCCGCGGCCGGCCTGGCCGATGAGGCGGGGATCGCTGCGGCCGATGACGAGGCGCTGCGCGCCGTGGGCCTGTCGCGGCCGAAGATCCGCTATTTGCGCGGCATCGCCGTGGCGCAGCTCGATTGGGACGGCCTGCGGGTGCTGCCCGACGAGGAGGTGATCGCCCGGCTGACCGCGCTGCCGGGCATCGGGCGCTGGACCGCCGACATCTATCTGAAATTCGCGCTTGGCCGGGCGGATGCCTTTGCCGCGGGCGACCTGGCACTGGCCGAGGCGGCGCGGCTGCTCTACGCCCTGCCGGACCGGCCGCGCCCGGCGGCGCTGGCCGAACTGGCCGAGCCCTGGCGGCCCTGGCGGGCGGTTGCGGCGCGCGCCCTCTGGGCCTATTACCGGGTCGCAAAAGGGCGCGAGGGCGTCCGCTGAAGGGGGACGAGATGCCGCGCGAGTTGAAATCCGAACGCAAGGGCCCGCGCAAGGCCGATTCGGCGGTGGTCTTCCTGCACGGCTATGGCGCCGACGGGGCCGACCTGCTGGGCCTGGCCGACCCGCTGGCGCCGCATCTGCCCGGCACCGCCTTCTATGCCCCGAACGCGCCCGAACGCTGCGTGAACAATCCCATGGGCTATCAATGGTTTCCGATCCCCTGGATGGACGGTTCGTCCGAGGCGCAGGCCCAGGCCTCGGCCGCGCAATCCTTCCAGGACATCAATGCCTTCCTGGACAAGGTTCTGGCGGATGAGGGGCTGGGCGCGGATCGGCTGGCGCTGGTCGGCTTTTCGCAGGGCACGATGATGGCGCTGGCCGTCGCCCCGCAGCGCGACGAGGAGATCGCCGGGGTGGTGGGCTTTTCCGGCCGGCTGCTGGATGCCGAGAACCTGACGCCGGCGCGGGTCAAGCCGCCGGTGCTGCTGATCCATGGCGACCAGGATCCGGTCGTGCCCTTCGAAAGCATGGGCATCGCCGGCGAGGCGCTGCAAAAGGCCGGGTTCACCGTCTATGGCCATGTGATGAAGGGCACGGGGCACGGCATCTCGCCCGACGGGCTGTCGGTCGCGCTGGCCTTCCTGAAAGAGCGGTTTGCCGCCGGGTCATAGGGTTTTCGCCCGGTTTCGCACTTGCGAAACGGTCCGCAGCCCCTACCTTTGAAGTAAGGAGCCAAGGAGGACGCATATGACCCTGATCTGGATGACTGCAATCGCCCTGATTCCGGCCGGCATGGTTTCCCTGCGCCTTCTGGCGCCGCAGCCCGCCGCGGTGCGCGCCCGTCGCTGACCTTCCCGGCCGGCCCCGCGGGCTCACGCCCAGATCGCGGGGTCGGCGATCTCGATCGAGTTCCCGGCAGGATCGCGGAAATACAGCGAGCGGCCGCCCTGGGGCCAGGTGAAATCGGCCTCGATCCCTATTCCCGATGCTTCCAGATGCGCGCGCCAGGCGTCGAATGCGCCGGGCGCGGCGCCCATGCAGAAATGCCCCGGTCCCTTGCTGCCATGCGGCGGCACGGGCAGGCGGGCGCCGGGCTTGGGCGGCACCCGCGTTGCGCTGGCGCGAAACACCAGCAGCACCTGCGCCCCGCAGCGAAAGAAGACATGCCGGCCGGGCACGCGGGCAATTTCCTCCAGGCCGATGATGCCGGTCCAGAAACGGGCGGCCTCGTCCAGATCCTCGGCGTAGAGCGCGGATTCCAGCGTGCCGATCAGCTTGGGCGGGGTTGTGGGCGGCGGTGGCGTCATGCCGCCATCTTGCCAGCAATCGGGCTGCCGGGCCAGACCGGCTTGACCTTGGCCGCGCCGCGCGCCAGCCTGCCCCGGGGCAGGACAGGGACGCGGCATGGCGTGGATCTATCTGGGCGTGGCGGGGCTGCTCGAGGTGGTCTGGGCCTTCGCGATGAAGCAGTCCGAGGGCTTTAGCCGGCCCTGGCCCACCACGATCACCCTGGCCGCCATGGTGGCCAGCGTCTGGTTCCTGTCGCTGTCGATGAAGGTGCTGCCGCTGGGGACCGCCTATGTCATCTGGACCGGCATCGGCGCGGTCGGCACCTTCGTCCTGGGCGTGTTGCTGCTGGGCGAATCGGCCGACGCGCTGCGGCTTGTCGCCGCCGTGCTGATCGTCGCGGGGCTGGTGCTGATGAAGATCGCCTCGCCGCAGTAAAGCCGTCGCGGCGGGCCTTGTCACGCGCCTGTCACGCCGCCCGGCTATTTGTGCGCCAGGCATATATTCAGGGACTTGTCAGCCCGGAGCCGCGATATATAGTCGGTGCCATGTTCTGACCCGTCCCGGACAAGGCGAAGCGAGGGCCGATGCTGGACGACCATGGCGACTTTCGAACCCAATTCGTGCGCGAGCCATCCTTCTTGCGCCACCATCCTGCGCTGGTTCTAAATGCCGATTTCAGGCCGCTCAGCTATTATCCGCTGTCGCTATGGCCCTGGCAGGAAGCGGTGAAGGCGGTGTTCCTGGACCGGGTCCAGATCATCGCCGAATATGACGAGGTGGTGCGAAGCCAGCATCACGCGATACGCATCCCCTCGGTCGTCGTGCTGAAAGATTTCGTCAAACCCCAGAAGCGCGTGGCCTTCACGCGCTTCAATCTTTTTCTGCGGGACGAATTCTGCTGCCAGTATTGCGGCGCCAAGGGCGAGCTGACCTTCGACCATGTCGTGCCGCGCTCGCGCGGGGGCGTGACCAGCTGGGAGAATGTCGTCGCCGCCTGTTCGCCCTGCAACCTGAAGAAGGCCAACAAATCGCTGAAACATTCGGGGCTCAGGCTGCGCCGGCCGCCGCGCCGGCCAACGCCCGAAGAAATGCACGCCGTAGGCCGGCGCTTCCCGCCGAATCACCTGCATGAAAGCTGGATGGATTTCCTGTACTGGGATACGGAACTGCTTTCGGACTAGACGCCGCCGCGTCGGAACGCAGCGGATTTATTGCAGCGCCGGAGAATGCCGGTTAAAGAAGCGGTCAGGTTTGCGTGATGACATCAAGCCTGTGACGCGCCGATTCGCATTCGTCCGGCGCTGCGACCATCGTCCGCGCGCATGGCTGCCCGTAACTTGCGGCCATGCAGGGCGATCAACGAAAAGACAAGAAAGGATCTCGTATGTGGACACGTATTCAGACCGTGGTGGACGGCAACCCCGTTTCGGGTGACTGGACCATTTGCCGCAATGAGGAGCCGGTGGGGCGTATCTGTCACGATCCGAAACAGCCTGGCGTGGCCGCCTGGGCCTGGACGGTCCTGCACGATCCGAGTGCGAACGGGCGGGCATGGACGGAGGAGGCCGCGCTTTCCGCGGTCAAGGAAAACGCCGAGAAGCCAAGCGATGCAGCGGCGTAACGCCGCAGAAATGACGGAAAATGGCGCCAGCGGCGCCCTGTTTCCAGCCCGCCCGCCTGGTGCGGCGGGGTGACTAGCTTCGGTGATCGCGCGTCGTCAGATGCGCGATCGCCGCCGCAAGCAGCGCCAGGAACCCCAGCGCGAACAGCGGAATGCCGATGGCGCTTGCAGCCCAGATCGTCAGCCCGGCGGCCAGGATCACGGCAAGGATCAGGATCAGGAAATGCGGCAGCGGCATGGCATCCTCCGTTGCCTTCAATATGGCCCCGCCGGCGCGCGTCGAAAAGCCCCAGATCCGGCTTTGTGCGTTCCGCTGCCGATTCCGGCTGCGCTTTCGCGGCACGATCTGGAAAATGTTCGCGAAATGTTCTAGTCTGGCGGCATGCGCCTGCCACCCCGCAATCCCGACGAGATCCTGCGCGCCCGCGGCGCCGACTCGCGCCCTGCCGGACGCTTCGAGCCCTATCGAACCGAGCGCGAGGATGACGGCTGGGACATTCCCGAAGAGCAGGCCCTGCTGCGCACCGAGGTCACGCAGGAGCGGGCGCGTTCGATCATCGCCCGCAACAGCTCGCCCGACATCCCCTTCGACCGTTCGATCAACCCCTATCGCGGCTGCGAGCATGGCTGTATCTATTGCTTCGCCCGGCCCAGCCACGCCTATCTGGGCCTGTCGCCGGGCCTGGATTTCGAGACGCGGATCGTCGCCAAGCCCAACGCCCCCGAACTGCTGGAGGCCGAGATCGGCCGGCGCGGCTATGCCGTCGCGCCCATCGCCTTTGGCACCAATACCGATCCCTACCAGCCTGTCGAGGCCAGGCTGGGCATCATGCGCAGCTGCCTGCAGGTGCTGCACGACTGGAACCACCCGCTTAGCCTGGTGACGCGGGGCGCCACGGTGATGCGCGACGCTGATCTGCTCGGGGCGATGGCGGCCAAGGGGCAGGCGATGGTCTGCATTTCCCTGACCACGCTGGACGCGGATCTGGCGCGGCAGATGGAGCCGCGGGCGCCCGCGCCCTCGACCCGGCTGCGAATGATCCGGGTGCTTTCGGATGTCGGCGTGCCGGTGCGGGTCATGGTCGCGCCGATCATCCCGGTGCTGACCGAGCATGAGCTGGAGCGCATCATGCAGGCCGCCCGCGACGCCGGGGCGAGTGCTGCCGGCATGATCCCGATCCGCCTGCCGCTGGAGGTGGCGCCGCTGTTCCGCGACTGGCTGGAGCGGCACCATCCTGGCAAGGCCGCGCATGTCATGGCGCGCATCCAGGCGATGCGCGGCGGACGCGACAACGACCCGCGCTTCGGCAGCCGCATGCGCGGCGAGGGGCCCGAGGCCGACCTGCTGCACCAGCGTTTCCGCCTGGCCCGCAAGCGGCTGGGATTGCAGCGCGAATCCGAAGTGCTGGATTGCAGCCGCTTCGCCCCGCCGCCGCGGGCGGGGGACCAGCTGTCGCTGTTCTGACTACTCGCCCGGCCCCATCACCTGCGCGATGCGGGCCGAGATCCGCTCGGGCGAGGGGCGGGGGCCGCGCGGTGCGGCGACCAGCGCGTCGCGCATGGCGGCCAGATGCGCAGGCGTGGTGCCGCAGCAACCGCCGATGATGCGCACGCCCATGTCGCGCGCCAGCACGGCGAACTCGGCCATGACCTCGGGCGTCGCGTCATAGATCAGCCCGCCGTCCTGATAGCGCGGCACCCCGGCATTCGGTTTGGCGATCAGCGGGCGCTCGTTGCCCGAGGCGGCGAACCCGGCCACGGCCAGCAGCAGCTCGGCCGGGCCGGTGCCGCAATTCGCGCCATAGGCCAGGGGCGGATGCGGCAGCCGGTCGATCAGCGAGGCAAGCTGCGGCGGCGTCACCCCCATCATGCTGCGCCCGCCCGGCTCGAAGCTCATCATGCCGCACCAGGGCATGCCGACCGCCTGTGCGGCCTTGGCGGCGGCGCGCATTTCCTCGGCGGCGCTGATCGTCTCAATCCACAGCACGTCGGCGCCGCCCTCCTTCAGCGCCTGCGCCTGCTGGGTGAACATGGCGGTGGCATCGGCCTCGGTCAGCCGGCCCATCGGCGCCATGATCTCGCCGATCGGGCCGACCGAGCCGGCGACAACCACGGCGCGGCCGACCTCGGCCGCCGCTTCGCGCGCCAGCCGGGCGGCGGCGCGGTTCAGCGCGGCCACGCGGTCTTGCGCCTTGGCCAGCCGCAGCCGGCTGGCATTGGCACCGAAACTGTTGGTCAGGATGATGTCGGCGCCCGCGGCGATCATCTGCCGGTGCAGCACGCGCACCTGGTCGGGATGGGTCTCGCACCACAGGTCCGGCGCCTGGCCCGAAGCCAGCCCCATGTTGTAGAGATTGGTTCCGGTGGCCCCATCGGCCAGCAACCATGGGCGCTCGCCGAGCATCCTCGACAATTGATCAGGCATGGTTTTTCCCGTTTTGCGGCAGGATGGGGAATCATAGCCCATCCTGCCGGGAAGTCATTGCAACATTCGTGGACAGCCCGCGCTCAGCGCGAGCGGATCATGCCCATGATGTCCTTGGTGCGCTCGACGATCGGCTCGGCGATGGCCTGCGCCTGGCCGGCGCCATGGCCCAGGATGCGGTCGATCTCGGCCGGGTCGGCCATGAACTCGGTCATCCGCCGGGTGATCGGCGCCAGGGCCTCGACCGCGACCTCGGCCAGGGCCGGCTTGAAGGCGCCGAAGCCCTGGCCCTCGAACCGGGCCAGCACCTGGTCGCCGCTCTCGCCGGTCAGCGCGGCATAGATATTGACCAGGTTCTTGGCCTCGGGCCGGTCCTTCAGGCCGTCCATCGATCCCGGCAGCGGGTCGGCATCGGTGCGCGCCTTGCGGATCTTTTGCGCGATGGCATCGGCATCGTCGGTCAGGTTGATGCGGCTGGCATCCGAGGGATCGGATTTCGACATCTTCTTGGACCCGTCGCGCAGGGACATGACCCGCGTCGCCGCGCCCTCGATCATCGGCTCGGTGATCGGGAAGAAGTCCACGCCGTAATCGTGGTTGAACTTGGCGGCGATGTCGCGGGTCAGCTCCAGGTGCTGCTTCTGATCCTCGCCCACCGGGACGGCGGTGGCGTGATAGGCCAGGATGTCGGCGGCCATCAGCGACGGGTATGCCAGCAGGCCCAGGCTGGAGTTTTCGCTGTTCTTGCCGGCCTTGTCCTTGAACTGGGTCATCCGGTACATCCAGCCTACCCGCGCCACGGTGTTGAAAAGCCAGGCCAGTTCGGCATGCTGCGAAACCTGGCTCTGGTTGAACAGGATCGAGACCTCAGGATCGACGCCCGAGGCCATGAAGGCCGCCGCGACCTCGCGGGTGTTGTGCCTGAGCTTCTCGGGCTCCTGCCAGACGGTGATCGCATGCAGGTCCACGACGCAATAGATCGTCTCGGCTCCCTTGCCCTGATAGTCCGCAAAGCGTTTCAGCGCGCCCAGATAGTTGCCCAGCGTCAGCCCGCCCGAGGGCTGGATGCCGGAGAAGATGCGCTTGGCGAAGCTCGTGGTCATGGCACTACCTGCTTGGAAAATCCCGGTGGCTGGCTTACCTCTTGCCCCGTCCGGGCGCAACCGCCCGCAGGGTGACGGGTTGCGCAACAGCCCGCTGGAAAGGAGCCATGATGCGACCCGGTTACGATGAATCGCCCCTGAACCCCGTGCCCGCCGTGGTGTGGATGATCGCCCTGCCGATGATCGCCTGCGAGGCGGTGTTCGGCCTTGCGCAGATGGGGTTCATCGGCGGCAGCGGGCAGGGCGCCGGCCTTGCCATGCGCCAGATCGCGGTCGAGCGCACCGCCTATATCCCCGAATTCGTGCTGCGGCTGTGGCAGATGAAGGTGCTCCTGCTGGACCAGAGCTGGCGCATCCTGACCTATTCCTTCGTGCATCTGTCGCTGACCCATGCGCTGTTCGTCATCGTCTTCACGCTGGCGCTGGGAAACCTGATCGCGAACCAGTTCCGGCCTTGGGCGGTCGCGGCGCTGTTCTTCGGCTCGGCCGTCGGGGGCGCGCTGGTCTATACGCTGGCGGCGGGGCTTCTGCCGCAGTTCCGCTTCCAGGCGCTGATCGGCGGCTACCCGGCGGTCTACGGCTTCGTCGGCGCCTTCACCTTCCTGCTCTGGACCCGGCTGGGGCAGGAGAACGCGAACCGGCTGCGCGCCTTCACCCTGATCGGCATGCTGCTGGCCTTCCAGCTGGTCTTCGGCATCCTGTTCCAGGCCGGCAGCCTGACCTGGATCGCCGAGATCGCCGGCTTCTGCTGCGGTTTCCTTTTGTCCTTCGTGCTGGTGCCGGGCGGGATCGGGCGCGTGATGCGCCAGATCCGTCAGCGCTGACGCCGCAGGCCCGCGCGGAGGTCCGAGGGCCGGAACGCGCCCAGCACCAGCGCCGCCACGCCATAGGCCGCCATGCCGCCCAGGACCAGCGCGGCCAGCGCCAGATAGCGGGTGCCGGGCTGCTCCAGCGTATCGCCCAGGGCCAGCATCAGGCCCCAGATCACCGCGCCCATGACCGCGGATGCCGCGCAGATGCGGGGCAGGCGGTGGCGGAAGCGGTCGTCGAGCTCGGCCGCCTCGCCAAAGGCTTTCGTGCCGCGCCAGAGCTGCGCCGCCATGGTCCAGCCGGCGACGGTGGTGCCCCAGGCGGCGGCGGAAAAGCCGATGAAGGGCGCAAGCCCCAGCGCCACCACCGCGTTGACCACCATGGACCAGACAGCGAAGCGGAACGGGGTGCGCGTGTCCTCGCGGGCGAAATACAGCGGCTGCAGCACCTTTTGCAGAACAAAGGCCGGCAGGCCCAGGCCATAGATCGCCAGCGCCAGCGCGGTCGGACCGACATCGGCGGTCAGGAAGGCGCCGCGCCGGAACAGCACCGAGATCAGCGGATAGGCCGCGATCACCAGCGCCACCGCGGCCGGGACGGTCAGGAACAGCGCAAATTCGGCGGCGCGGTTATAGGCATGGCGGCCGCCGCCGGTATCGCCGTTCTTCAGCCGGCGCGAGATGTCGGGCAAGAGCACGATGCCGATGGCGATGCCGACGACGCCCAGCGGCAACTGATACAGCCGGTCGGCATTGGTCAGCCAGGCGATGCCGCGGTCGAAGAACGAGCCGACCTGGCGGCCGACCAGCAGGTTGACCTGCACCACGCCCCCGGCCAGCACCGCGGGTGCCGCCACCGCCAGCAGCCTGCGCATGTCCGGTGACAGCCGCGGCCGGCGCAGCCGCAGCGCAAAGCCCATGCGCTTTGCCGCCCACCAGACCGCGGCAAGCTGGGCGATGCCCGAGACCGGGGTGGACCAGGCCATCGCCAGCCCCATGTCCCAGCCCTGCCAGTCAGCCAGCAGCATGGCCGCGATCAGGATGAGGTTCATCAGCACCGGCGCGGCGGCCGCGGCCATGAAGCGCCCGCCCGCGTTCAGCAGCCCCGACAAGAGCGCCGTCAGCGAGATGAACAGGATATAGGGAAAGCAGATGCGGCCATAGATCACCGCCAGCTCGAAACGCTCGTCGCCCTGAAAGCCCGCCGCCTGCATCAGCACCAGCCAGGGCATCGCCAGATGCGCGACCAGCGACACGGCCAGCACCACCGAGAACAGGCCCGAGAAGGCCTCCTCGGCAAAGCCGCGCGGGTTCTCGCCGCTTTCCAGCCGCTTGGCGAACATCGGCACGAAGGCGGTGTTGAAGGCGCCCTCGGCGAAGAAGCGGCGGAACATGTTGGGCAGGGTGAAGGCGACGATATAGGCCTGCGCCACCGGGCCGGTGCCCAGATAGGCGGCAATCATCACGTCGCGCACGAAGCCCACCACGCGGCTGCCCAGAGTCCACGCCCCCACCGAGAGAAAGCCCCGGATTAGCCTGATCGGTTGCATCTTCTGTCCCTCAGAACGTCCCGCCCGGCGGGCGCTCGGCCCGTTCGGCGCGTTCGGTCCCTTCCTTGATCGCCTGGCGCAGCTTCTTTTCCAGCGACTCGCGGCGGCCCGGCTGGTGCAGCTTCAGCCCGAACATGTCCTTGACATAGAAAGTGTCCACCACCTGCGCGCCGAAGGTGGCGATCACGGCGCTGGCGATCTGGATGTGGTTGTCGGCCAGGGTCCGGGTCAGGTCGTAGAGCAGGCCGGGCCGGTCGCGGGTATCGACCTCGATCACCGTATAGACGTCGGAGGCCTCGTTGTCGAAGGTGACATGGGTCGGGAAGCGGAAGGCGGCCTCGCGCTTCTTGGGCTTGTCGCGGCCGGCCAGGGCCTCGCGCGCGACGATCTCGCCGCCCAGGGTGCGCTGGATCATGGTGCGCAGCCGCGGCAGGCGGTCGGCGGCATAGGGATGGCCGTCCGCGTCCTGCAGCCAGAACACCGCGGTCGCGAAACCGTCCTTGGTGGTATAGGTGCGCGCATCGACGATATTGGCGCCCACCAGCGCCAGCGCCCCGGCCATGCGCGAAAAAATGCCGGGATGGTCGGCCAGCACGAAGGCCGCCCGCGTCGCGTCGCGGTCGGTGTCGGGATGCAGGTCGGTGCGGATCTCGTCCTCGCCCAGATCCTTCAGCATCTCGGCAAAGACATATTGCGTCTCGGTCGGCAGGCCCGGCCAATAGTTGTCGTAATGCCGGCCCAGCTCGGCCTTGATCGCCTTGGGCTCCCAGCCCTTGGCGGTCAGCAGGTGGCGCAGCGACCGCTTGGCCTCGCCGATGCGCTTGTCGCGGTTCAGCTCCTCGAGGCCGTTTTCCAGCGCGCGCTTGGTCTCCTCGTGCAGCTTGCGCAGCAGCATCGCCTTCCAGTTGTTCCAGGTGCCGGGGCCGACGCCGCGGATGTCGCAGACGGTCAGCACCAAGAGCATGTCCAGCCGCTTGGTGGTCTTGACCGCCTTGGCGAAGTCGCGCAGCGTGCGCGGATCGGCGATGTCGCGCTTTTGCGCCACGTCCGACATCAGCAGGTGGTTGCGGATCAGCCATTCGATGGTCTCGATCTCGTCCGCCGGCAGGCCGAAGCGGGTGCAGATGCGCCGCGCCAGCCGGGCGCCCAGGATCGAGTGATCCTCGGCCCGGCCCTTGCCGATGTCATGCAGCAGCACCGCCAGGTAGATCACCCGCCGGTTCACCTTGCCCTTCATGATCTTGCTGACCACGGGCAGATCCTCGGCATCCTCGCCGCGCTCGATGGCAGCCAGCGCCGCGACGCATTGGATCAGGTGCTCGTCCACCGTGTAATGGTGATAGACGTTGAACTGCATCATCGCCACGACCGGGGCAAATTCCGGGATGAAGGCCGCCAGCACGCCCAATTCGTTCATCCGCCGCAGCGAGCGTTCCGGGTTGCCGTGCTTCAAGAGCAGGTCGAGGAAGATCCTGACCGCCTCGGGGTCCGAGCGCATGCGGTCGTCTATGCTGTCCAGGTTGGCCGTGACGGCGCGCATGGCGTCGGGGTGGATCAGGATGCCGGTCCGAAGCGCCTCTTCGAAAAGCCGCAGGATGTTCAGCGGGTCGGACAGGAACTGCCGCTCGTCGCCATAGGTCAGCCGCCCGCGGTCCATGCGGAAGCCGGCGCGGACGCGGCGGCGGCGCTGGAACAGGATGTTCATGATCGGCGCGCGATAGAGGTGGCGGGCCTCCAGCGCGACCAGGAAGACCCGCGTCAGTTCGCCCACGCGGGTGGCGTGCAGGAAATAGTCCTGCATGAAGATCTCGACCGCGCGCCGGCCGCCCAGGTCGCGATAGCCCATGCGGCGGGCGACCTCGACCTGCATGTCGAAGGTCAGCTGGTCCTGCGGCCGTCCGGCGATCAGGTGCAGGTGGCAGCGCACGGCCCAGAGAAAATCCTCGGCCTGCCAGAAGGTCAGATGCTCCTCGCGGGTGAAGAAGCCCAGGTCGACCAGCTCGACGGCGCGGTCGACCCGGTGGATGTATTTCGCGATCCAGTAGAGGGTCTGCAGGTCGCGCAAGCCGCCCTTACCCTCCTTGACGTTCGGTTCCAGCACGTAGCGCTGGCCGCCCTGGCGGCGGTGGCGCTCGGCACGCTCGGCCAGCTTGGCCTCGATGAACTGGGGAACGGTCTTGTCGAACAGCTCGGCCCAGAGCCGGTCGCGCAGGGTTTCGGCGGCGGCGGCATGGCCGCAGATCAGCCGGTGTTCCAGCAGGCTGGTGCGGATGGTGATGTCGCCCGCGCCCAGCCGCAGGCAATCGTCGATCGAGCGCGTGGACTGGCCGATCTTCAGCTTCAGATCCCACAACATGTAGAGCATGGATTCGACGACGCTCTCGGCCCAGCCGCTGACCTTCCACGGCGTCAGGAACAGCAGGTCGACGTCGGATTGCGGCGCCATTTCGGCCCGGCCATAGCCGCCGATGGCCAGCACGGCCAGCCGCTCGGCATCGGTCGGGTTGAGCAGGGGATGCAGGATGGTGGTGGCGACGTGATGGACGGCCGCCACCGTGGCATCGGTCAGGCTGGCGATGGCGCGCACCGTCTCGCGCGCGGCGCGGGGATGGGACATGAAGCCCGCCGCGATATCGCTCATGGCGGCGCTGCGGGCCTGGGCCAGGATGGCCACGGTGCGCGCGCGGATCTCGCGCGGCTCGGCGATGTCGCTCAGCGCCTCGGTCAGCGCCGGCAGGAAGCTTTCGGGGCTGAACATGGAATGCGCCCCAGGCAGGGCCGGGGCGCTTTGCGGCAGGCTGTCGGTGTCCTTGGCGCTCAAGATCAGAACCCGAAGCCGCCGAAGCTGCGCGGCGCGGGATCCAGCACCACCACCTGGCCGCCCCGCACGGTGGCCACGGCCAGCGCGCGCTCGTTGGTGCCGTCGCGCCGCAGGCGGAAGGCGCCCGAGACCCCGGCAAAGCCCGAGTTCTGCGTCAGGCCCGAGGTGGTCAGCGCGTTGGATTTGCCCGCCCGCACCAGCGCGGCGATGGCGGATACCCCGTCATAGGCCAGCGAACCCAGCTCATGCGGCGTCTCGCCATAGGCGGCGCGATAGCGCTGGTCGAACTGCGCCTTCATCGTGGTGTCGGGAATGGCGAACCAGCCGCCCTGCACGCCGCGCAGCTGCAGCCGGGCCGAGGGCTGGTCCCAGCGCGTCAGCCCCATCATCTGCACCGTGGCCGAGGTGACGCCGGCATCGGCCAGCCTGTCGGTCAGATAGGGCAGCACCGCGCCCTGGTTCGCGGTCAGGAACACCGCATCGACATTGCCCGAAAGCGCCGCCTGGGCGACGTTCGGGACGATACCGTCGATGCCGGACTGGGACAGGGGATGCACGGCGGTCCCGGCCAGGGTGGCGCCGTTCCGGCGGATCGCCCGCTCGATGGCGTGGGCGCCGACCTGGCCGGCCGTGTCGTCCTCGGCCACCATCAGGATGCGGCGCTTGCCGTTCCGGACCCCGTATTTCACCAGCCTGTCGGCCACGTTGTCGAAGGTGTTGCCCAGCACGAAGACATTGCCGCCGGCGATGTCGGTATTGTTCGAGAAGGACAGCACGTTCACGCCCTGCGGCGCCATGGCATTGCCGACCGCATTGGCGCTGTCGGCGAAAAGCGGACCCAGGATGATCTTGGCGCCCTCGGCCACGGCGCGGTTGGCCATGGCGACGGCGGTGCCCGGCTCGGAGCCCGCATCGTAGATGCGCAGGTCGATGGTGGCGCCGCGCGCATCGGCCGCCGCCATCTTCGCGGAATTGCTCAGCGAGCGCGCCAGCCAGTCCAGATCCGCGCTTCCCGTGCCGCCCGGCACCAGCAGCGCCACCTGCACCGGCTGCGAAGGATCGATGCTCGGGCCGGTCTGCGGGCCCGAGGCTCCCATCTCGATCGGCTGGCAGGCGGCAAGTGCCAGGGCGGAAAGGACAGCGCCGATGCGCGCGAGCGGGCGGCGCAGGTCGAAGGCGCCGCGGATCGTTTTCAGGACGGTCATGGCGTGATTCCCTGTTGGATCGAGGCTGGGGGTTTGATGGGGGCAGGTTATTGGCATATTCGGGACATGGCAACTTGCCCCGGCAGCACGAAAGGGACCGCGATGGAGGATGGCGCCAGCACAACCGGGACGGGCGCGCGGCCGCTTTCCCTGACCGTCTCGGCCGCCTCGCCCGAACCGGGGCTCTACCTGGTTGCGACCCCGATCGGCACAGCGCGCGACATCACCCTGCGCGCGCTCGACGTCCTGAACACCGCGGATGTCCTGGCGGCCGAGGATACGCGCAACCTGCGGCACCTGATGGATATTCACGGCATCCCGCTGCGCGGCCGGCGCATCATCGCCTATCACGACCACAATGCCGACCGGCAGCGTCCGGCGGTGCTTGCCGCCCTGGGCCAGGGACGGTCGGTGGCCTATGCCTCGGATGCCGGCACGCCGCTGGTCGCCGATCCCGGCTACCGGCTTGCGCGGGATGCCGCCGAGGCGGGCTTTGCGGTCCGGGCGCTGCCCGGCCCCTCGGCGGCCCTGGCGGCGCTGTCGGTCTCGGGCCTGCCCAGCGACCGGTTCCTGTTCGTGGGCTTTCCCCCGGCGGCAAGCGGAGCGCGGCGAAGCTGGGTCGAAAGCTGGCGCAAGGTCGATGCGACGGTGATCGTTTTCGAAAGCCCCAGGCGCGTTAAGCAACTGTTGGAGAATTTCTGCGAAACTGAGGCGAATCGGCATACGGTAATCTGCAGGGAACTGACGAAGAAATTCGAAGAGGTGATGCACGGCACGGCCGCAGAGCTGCTGGAACGGATCCCGGCCGAGGGGTTGCGCGGCGAAATCGTGGTGCTGTTCGGGCGCCCCGAGCCGGTCGTCGCCGACGAGGACAGTTTGCGCGCGGCCCTGGCGGGCCTGCTGGGCACGCTTCCGGTAAAGGAAGCAGCTGCGGAAGTGGCGTCCAGGTTCGGGCGTCCCCGGCGCGAAATCTATGCGCTGGCGCTTGAGATGAAGAAGGAGCGGGAATGAGGTTGGAACGGATTTCCGGCGGAACGCCGGTTTCTGCCCTGGGCATGAAGGCCCGGCAAGGTGCCGTCGCCTATTCCTCCGGCCGTTTCGCCGAGGAATCGGTGTCGCGAGAATATCGCCAGCGCGGTTATGAGGTCATGGCCGAACGCTGGCGCGGGCGCGGCGGCGAAATCGACCTGATCCTGCGCAAGGATGACGAATATGCCTTTGTGGAGGTCAAGAAGTCGCGTTTTCACGCCGGGGCGGCGGAACGGATCGGGACGCGGCAGATCGCGCGGATCTGCAATGCCGCGCTGGAATATTGTGGGCGCCTGCCTTCGGGACTGCTGACCGCGATGCGTTTCGATGCCGCCCTTGTCGATCAGTTCGGGCGCGTCGAGATCATCGAGAACGCCTTCGGCTCGAACTGAGCAACGCCTTTGCATCGTTGGTAAGCGGTACAAAGACCGGTGAAGACTGCCGTCCTCAAGCCGGTGGCGCTTGTCTCCGCACCCGAGCTGCGCCCCGGTGAACCGCGCCGGGTTTTCCGGAGGCTCCAACTCCTGAGTAGGATGGAGCATCATGAGCAAGACGACGACCAAGTTTTCCCCTGAAGTGCGCGAACGTGCGGTGCGGCTGGTTCTCGACAACGAGGCTCAGCATCCGTCGCGCTGGCAGGCGATCATGTCGATCGCGGCGAAGATCGGCTGCACCCCGCAGACGTTGAATGACTGGGTCAAGAAGACCGAGGTCGACAGCGGCAGGCGCGCGGGCATACCGACCGAGATGGCCGAGAAGATAAAGGCGCTGGAGCGGGAGAACCGGGAACTGCGCCAGGCGAACGAGATCCTGCGCAAGGCATCAGCGTATTTTGCGATGGCGGAGCTCGACCGCCGGTCGAAGTGATGGTGTCGTTCATTGACGCGCATCGGGATGCACACGGGGTCGAGCCGATCTGCAGCGTGCTGCCGATTGCCCCGTCCACCTATTACGATCATCTGGCGAAGCGGGCCGATCCCACGCGGCAGTCCGACCGGGCGCGCCGGGACGAGGCCTTGCGGCCAGAGATCCTGCGCGTGTTCGAGGAGAACTGGCGCGTCTACGGCGTGCGCAAGGTCTGGCGGCAGCTGGGCCGAGAAGGCTTCGATATTGCCCGATGCACGGTGGCAAGGCTGATGAAGGGCATGGGCGTTCAGGGGATTATTCGCGGCAAGCCGCACCGGACCACGATCCCGGACAAGAAGGCGCCATGCCCGCTGGACAAGGTCAACCGCCAGTTTCGCGTGCCTGCGCCGAACATGCTCTGGGGTCGTCCATTGTGGCGCCATTGGTCCGAGCCCAATGGACGACGACTTCACCTATGTCGCCACCTGGAAAGGCTTCGCTTACGTCGCGTTCGTCATCGATGCCTATGCCCGCAAGATTGTGGGCTGGCGCGTCAGCACTTCCGCCCATGCAGGGTTCGTGCTCGATGCCTTGGAGCAGGCCGTGCATGATCGGCGCCCGTCCAAGGGCATGGGGCTGGTCCACCATAGCGACCGCGGTTCGCAGTACCTGAGCATTCGCTACAGTGAGCGGCTGGCGGAAGCTGGCATCGAACCATCGGTGGGCAGCGTCGGCGACAGCTATGACAACGCCTTGGCCGAGACGATCAATGGCCTCTTCAAGGCTGAGGTTATCCACCGTCGCGGCCCGTGGCGCAGCTTCGAGGCTGTCGAATATGCCACGCTGGAATGGGTCGACTGGTTCAACAACCGCCGTCTGCTCGAACCGATCGGGAACATCCCGCCTTCGGAAGCAGAGGCCAACTTCTACGCCGCTCTGGAAACTGAAGACATGGCCGCGTAACTAGGGTCAGGATTCATAACCAATAAATGACGGTTGCCGCGAGCGCGATGGCCGAGAGGAAGACCTTCGGGCATCTGTCGTATCGGGTTGCCACGCGCCGCCAGTCCTTGAGCCTGCCAAACATGATCTCGATGCGGTTGCGCCGCTTGTATCGGCGCTTGTCGTATTTGACCGGTGTCTTGCGCTGCTTTCGGCCGGGGATGCAGGCTCGTATCCCCTTGTCCTGCAAGGCTTCCCGGAACCAGTCGGCGTCATAGCCGCGATCCCCGAGCAGCCAATCGACCTTTGGGAGGCTGCTGAGCAACGCCCGCGCCCCGATGTAGTCGCTGACCTGCCCTGCGGTGACGAACAGGTCGAGCGGTCGGCCCTGGCTGTCACAGATGGCATGCAGCTTCGTGTTCATGCCGCCCTTGGTCCGGCCGACGAGGCGTCCACGCCCCCCTTTTTCACGGCCAAGCTGGTCGCGGTGCGGTGCGCTTTCAGATAGGTCGCGTCGATCATCACGGTCTTTTCCTCGCCGTGGTCGGCGGCCAGCCCGATCATCATCCTGGCGAAAATGCCTTTCTCGCTCCAACGCTTCCACCGGCTGTAGAGCGTCTTGTGCGGCCCATACTCCCTGGGGGCATCTCGCCAGCGCAAACCATTGCGATTGATGAAGATAATCCCGCTTAGAACACGCTTGTCATCGACGCGTGGCTTGCCGTGCGACTTCGGGAAGAAAGGGGCAAGCTTGGTCATCTGCTCGTCAGTCAGCCAGTACAGGTCGCTCATGTCACCGCTCCGTTTTCCGAGCCGTGAATCACGTAGCACACTGAAAATCAATGCATCCTGACCCTATGAAAGCCCGGCCATGCACGGCCGGCCGCAACAGGCCAGCACCCGCCAAAGCACCTTGGCCCGCGAGGCCTATTTCGTCGATTTCGCCCGCGACATCGTGGCCGAGGCGCGCATGCCGGTGATGGTGACGGGCGGCATCCGCCGCCGCGCCACCGCCGAGGCCGCGCTGGCACCCGAGGGCGACCGCGCCGGCGTGGCCATGGTCGGCCTCGCGCAGGCGCTGGCCTATGCCCCGGACCTGCCGAACCGCTGGCAGGCGGGCGAGGCCGCGGTCGATGTGCCGATGGTGCGCTGGAAGAACCGCGCACTTTCGGGCCTGGCCACCATGGCGCTGACCAAGCTGCAACTGCGCCGCCTCGGTGCCGGCCGCAGCCCGCGCCCGCAGGCCTGGGCGCCTTGGGTGCTGGTCCGCGACCGGCTGCGCATGGCGCGCCGCAGCCGCCGCTATCGCAGCTGGTTGCAACGCCGCTCTGCCGCATGAGAGGATCGGGCATGCACAAGCGCATTTTGCATGTCGTGACCAACCGCGGTCACTATGACGATCCAGGTCGCAAGACCGGGCTCTGGCTGTCGGAGTTGAGCCATGCCTGGGACGCGTTCGCAGCCCAGGGCTATCGGCAGGACATTGTCAGCCCGGCCGGCGGGGTTTCTCCGCTGGAGCCGCGGGCGCTGAAATGGCCGCTGCTCGACGCCTCGGCCCGGTCCTGGCTGAACGATCCGGCGCGCATGGCGCTGCTGGAGCGGACGGCCGCGCCGGAGGAGGTCGACGCCGACGCCTATGATGCGATCTATTTCACCGGTGGCCATGGCGTGATGTGGGATTTCCCCGGCAGCACCGGCTTGCAGGACATCACGCGGCGGATATGGGAGCGTGGCGCGATCGTCTCGGCAGTCTGCCACGGCTATTGCGGGCTGCTGAATACCCGGCTGGCCGATGGCCGTCTGCTGGTCGAGGACCGCCGCCTGACCGGCTTTTCCTGGACCGAGGAGAGCCTTGCTGGCGTGGCGAAGCACATGCCCTACAATGCCGAGGCCGAGATGAAGCGGCGCGGCGCGCGCTATGGCAAGGCGCTGCTGCCCTTTGTGCCCTATGTCGTGACCGATGGCAGGCTGGTGACCGGACAGAACCCGGCTTCGGCCAAGGCCACGGCACGTCAAGTCGTCAAGATGCTGAAGGCGTGACGGCGGTCGGGATGATCCTGCGCGGGCCCGAGGTCAGTCCATAGGTCGCGATGGAGCAGGTCATTGGAAAACAGAAAGGCCATTGCCTTGCCGTTTTGCTGGGTGGCCGGAAGATTGTTCCAGTAACTTCGTAAAGCACCGCCGCAATTGCCTCTGCGACATCGAGAGGACGATCCGGTCAGTTCCACGCCCATAGAGGAACGCCAAGGGAACTCATCGGTCGTGCCATCTTCCATCGGGCGCGAAGACCAATCACATCCTCTTGTCCCCGTCGGAGCGGCCACGCCTGCCAATGCGTGCATTGCGCAGGATGCGCCCAAGGCCGGCACTGTTGATCTGCTGCATCTGCTGCCTGCTGATGCGCCCGCTGGCCATATCCGCTTCGTCTTGCGCACGGGATAGGGCTTTCCGGCGCATTCGCTCGACAAAGGGGGCCTCATCTCCCGGCTTGCCTTGCCGCTTGCCCGCCGGCTTGCGCCTGTTGCATGGGTCATCCGAGTGGTCCGACTGCGTCATGATCTGCCTCCGTCGCCTGCAAAGGCCGAAATCGGCTCTTCAAGATTGGCGATGTCCTCCGATTGGCGCAAGCTGTCGTCGCGACAGATCCTGATGGCTTGCAGACCCGCAGCCCGCGCGCCGTGGATGTCGGATGTCGCGCTGTCACCCACCATCATGACCGCCGCTGGTTTGATGCCCAGGCGTTCGCAGACGAATCCGAAAAAACGCCTCTCGGGTTTTACCGCACCCACCTTCCATGCCAGGCAACGACCAAAGGCGCACCCCAAGGCCGAGAAGGTGCAGCCCTCACCCGCTGAACAATCCTGGCGACGGCGGGTTCGTCTTGCGGTCGCTCAAGGCGGCTACCGCCTCACGCATCCTGGTGTGACCAGAAAATGCGATCACGCGGAAAGGCTGCGGCGTATTGCCGGTGGAGAAACGGCGAAGCTGCTGGGGTGATGCCGGTCCTGTGCACCCAGGCCTCGACGAAATGTTCGACCCTCAGATGCCCGGACTCGCGGGTCAAGGCCTGCTCGATTGCCTGCTTCACGATCAGGATGACCAGTCCCCACGGTCGCTGGGATCCGCTGGCGACGCAGCGGTTGATTGATGATCTGCTTGTCGGCGCGATGCCGGTCTATGTCGCGATGCACGACTGGTGCAGCCTGGCGGAGGCCGCATCAAGGTTGCAGTTGACGGTTCCCGAGGTGATCGAACGGATCCGGGATGGCCGTTTGCCTCGGGTGGGGAAGTATCTGCAACGATCCGGATTTGCCTCGGTTCTGGTCAATCTCGGCCATGTCGGACAGGAGGGCGAGGCGGTTTCCCTGGCTGTCTTCGCCAGCTCTGAAGGGTTGCGCACTGCCGAACTGGCGACGTTCATCCGGCGGATGGGCTTGCCCTTTCGTCGGATCCGGGGGCCGCGTGGCGGCGATCACTTGCGGTTGACGGCGACCGATCGGCAGGCGTTTCACGACCGTTTCATCAGTTTTCGCACACTGGGGGGCAAGGCGCGCATGGATTGGGACAGCCTCCGGCAGCGCCTTGATGCGCGCGGGATCGTCCCGGCGGGCGGCAGCGCGCGTATCTACGATCGCAGCCACGTCGCCGATCTGCTGGCGTAAACCGCGCTGCCGGAGAAATTCCGCTTGACGGGTTTGCGCACGCTATTGCTTTCGCTTGCGCACGCTTATCCTTTCTTTTGCAGCAACCAGTCCCCACCTCACCCGAGCATCGGTTTCCCGGCGACATAGGTCTGGGCGATGGCGCGGTCGTCGCCCAGGATCTGCAGGATGAACAACTCCTCGGCCAGGGTCTCGGCCCGGTCCATGCGCAGCGCCATCGCGGGCGTGGCGCGGCTGTCGAGCACCACCAGGTCGGCATCGCTGCCGGGGTCGAGCGTGCCGATGCGGTCGGCCATGCCGAGCGCCAGGGCATTGCCGCGCGTCACCCAGTGGAAGGCGGCATAGGGATGCAGCTTCTGGCCGCGCAACTGCAGGATCTTGTAGCCCTCGTTCAGGGTCTGCAGCATCGAGTAGCTGGTGCCGCCGCCGACATCGGTGGCGATGCCGCTGACCACGCCCGCAGCGCGCAGGCCCGCCTCGTCGAAAAGGCCCGAGCCCAGGAACAGGTTCGAGGTCGGGCAGAATACCGCGCGCGAGCCGGTCTCGGCCATGCGGGCGATCTCGCGCGGTTCCAGGTGGATGGAATGGCCGAGCAGCAGCTTCTCGGACAAGAGCCCGTAGGTCTCGTAGATGTCGAGATAGTCGCGCGCCTGCGGATAGAGGCTGAGGGTGAAGGCGATCTCGTCCCTGTTCTCGGACAGATGCGTCTGGATATGACAATCGGGATGTTCGCGCACCAGCTGCCCGGTCATCTCCATCTGCTCGGGCGTCGAGGTGATGGCGAAGCGCGGGGTGATGGCATAGCGCAGGCGGCCGCGGCCGTGCCATGTTTCGATCAGCCGCTTGCTGTCGTCATAGCCCTGTTGCGGGGTGTCGAGCACCGCCTCGGGGGCATTGCGGTCCATCATTACCTTGCCGGCGACCATCGCCATGCCCCGCGCCTCGGCGGCCGAGAACAGCGCCTCGGCCGATTGCGGATGCACCGAGCAGAAGGCGACGGCGGTGGTGGTGCCGTGCGAAAGCAGCAGGTCGAGGAACCTCTCGGCCATCAGCGGCGCATGGCCCTGCTGGGCGAAACGCGATTCCTCGGGGAAGGTATAGGTGTTGAGCCAGTCGAGCAGCTGCGCCCCCCAGCTGGCGATCACCTGCACCTGCGGGAAATGGATATGGGTGTCGATGAAGCCGGGCAGGATCAGGTGCGGCCGGTGGTCGATCTCCGGCAGGGCGGGGTCGCGCAGGCTGGCATAGTCGCCGATGGCCGCGATCTTGCCGTTCTCGGTGATGATGGCGCCGTCCTCGTGATAGGTGAAGGCGTTCTCGGTCTCGGTGGGGTCGGCGTGGAAGGAGAGCGTGCGCCCCCGGATCAGCTGTCGCATGGGTATTTTTCAAACGGTGAAACGGTTTCGGTCAGGCGGCCGATGATTTCGGCGGCGGTGAAGGCGGCGATGACCTCGGGGCGCTTGTCGCGCGACCAGCCGGCGCCGATCGGACAGGTCAGCCGGTCGGTATCGAGCCCCTGGGCGCGGGCGAAGCGGCGGAACTGCACCAGTTTCGTCCGGCTGCCGATCATGCCGATATAGGGTGCGTCCATCCGGCGCAGCGCCTCGGCCGCCAGCAGGAAGTCCAGCGCGTGGTCATGGGTGACGATGATGTAGCTGGTACCGAAGGGGGCCTTGCGGATCTCGGCCTCGGGCAGGGGGGTGAGGCGGGTCTCGCCCGTCGCTTGCGCCAGTTCGCTTGCGCGCTGGTCGATCAGGACCGGGCGCAGCGGCAGGAGCGCCAGGGCCCTGGCGAGCGCCCGGCCGACATGGCCGGCGCCGAAGATCAGCACCTGCGGATGCTCGGGGCCGGCCGGGGCTTCGGCCACGCGGGTCAGGGCAAGCTCGACCCGGCCGCCGCAGCATTGGCCGATCTCGGGGCCCAGGGGCACGTCCATGCGGGCGGCGGCCTCGCCGCGCGCCAGCATCTGCCGGGCGCGGTCGATGGCCATGTATTCCAGCTGGCCGCCGCCGATGGTGCCCCGCACCGTGCCGGGGGTGACGAACATCGCCGCCCCTTTCTCGCGCGGCGAGGAGCCGCGCGTGCGGGTGATCTCGACCCGGATCATGGCCGCAGCCGCTCGACGGCCATCAGCACGCGCTCGGGGGTGGCCGGGGCGTCGATGCGCGGGTTTTCGCGGTAGCCGTTGAAGCTCGCCACCGCCATGTTCAGCGCCTGGAAGACCGAGATGCCCAGCATGAAGGGCGGCTCGCCCACCGCTTTCGACCGCTTGATCGTCGCCTCGCGGTTCACCGACCAGTCGGCCAACGCGACGTTGAAGACCTTGGGCCGGTCCGAGGCCAGCGGGATCTTGTAGGTCGAGGGCGCGTGGGTGCGCAGCCGGCCCTTCTGGTCCCACCACAGTTCCTCGCTGGTCAGCCAGCCGGTACCCTGCACGAAGGCGCCCTCGACCTGGCCCTTGTCGAGCGCGGGATTCAGGCTGCGGCCTACGTCGTGCAGCACGTCGGCGCGCTCGATCACGTATTCGCCGGTCAGCGTGTCGACCGAGACCTCGGAACAGGCGGCGCCATAGGCGAAGTAATAGAACGGCCGGCCCTGCCCGGTGTCGCGGTTCCAGTGGATCTTGGGGGTCTTGTAGAAGCCCGCAGCCGACAGCTGGATCCGCGCCAGATAGGCGGTCTTGATGAAGTCCGCGAAGGGCATTTCCTCCTGGCCGATCTGCACCGTCTCGCCGATGCTGACCAGTTCGGGCGGCACGCCCTTGGCCTCGGCGGCGAAGGCGGTCAGCCGCTCGATCAGCTGGCGGCAGGCGTCCAGCGCCGCCATGCCGTTCAGGTCCGAGCCCGACGAGGCCGCGGTCGCCGAGGTGTTCGGCACCTTCTCGGTCGTGGTCTTGGTGATCCTGATGCGGTCGATGCTGACCCCCAGCGCCTCGGCCACCACCTGTGCGACCTTGGTGTTCAGGCCCTGGCCCATCTCGGTGCCGCCGTGGTTCAGGTGGATCGAGCCGTCGGAATAGATGTGGATCAGCGCGCCGGCCTGGTTGTACCAGGTCGCGGTGAAGCTGATGCCGAACTTGACCGGGGTCAGGGCGATGCCCTTGCGGATCGCGCCGCCCTCGCTTTCGGCGTGCGCGTTCCAGTCCAGCACCGCCTGGCGGCGGGCGTGGTAGTCGCTGCTGGCCTCCAGCTCCTCGAAGATGCGCGGCAGGATCTGGTCCTCGACCTCCTGGTGATAGGGGGTGAGCTGGCCGTTCTGGTAGAGGTTCAGCTTGCGGATCTCCAGCGGGTCGCGGCCGAGCTGATAGGCGATGTCCTCGACGATGCGCTCGGCCATGACCACCCCTTGTGGGCCGCCGAAGCCGCGGAAGGCGGTGTTCGAGCAGGTGTTGGTCTTCATCGGATGGCTGCGCAGCTCGACCGCCGGGTAGTAATAGGCGTTGTCGGCATGGAACAGCGCCCGGTCGGTCACCGGCCCGGAGAGGTCCGAGGAAAAGCCGCAGCGGGCGTAGAAATCGGCGTCGACGGCGTGGATCTTGCCGGTCTCGTCATAACCCACCTCGTAGTCGATGACGAAATCGTGGCGCTTGCCGGTGATCGAGAAATCGTCGTCGCGGTCGGGGCGCAGCTTGACGGCGCGCTTGAGCTTCTTGGCCGCCAGCGCCGAGATGCAGGCGAAGGGGTTCATCTGCGATTCCTTGCCGCCGAAGCCGCCGCCCATGCGGCGCACGTTCACCACCACGGCGTTCGAGGGCACGCCCAGCACATGGGCGACCATGTGCTGCACCTCGCTGGGATGCTGGGTCGAGACGTTGACCGTGACCTCGTCGTCTTCGCCGGGGATCGAGAAGGCGATCTGGCTTTCCAGGTAGAAATGCTCCTGCCCCCCGACCGTCAGCCGGCCGGACATGCGGCGGGGCGCGCGCTCCATTTCGGCCATGTCGCCGCGCTTGAGCTTCAGCGGCTTGGTCACATAGCCCAGCCCGGCGTCGCGGGCCGAAATGGCGTCGATGGCGAAGGGCAGTTCCTCGTATTCCACGCGGGCCAGCTGGCAGGCGCGGCGGGCCTGGTCGCGGGTCTCGGCCACCACGGCAAAGATCGGCTGGCCATGGAACTGCACCTCGTCCTCGGCCAGCAGCGGCTCGTCGTGCAGCCCGGTGGGCGAGATGTCGTTATGGCCGGGAATGTCCGCGGCGGTCAGCACCAGATGCACGCCGGGGGCCTTGCGCACTGCATCGAGATCCATCGAGACGATGCGGCCATGCGCGACGGTGGAAAGGCCCAGATAGGCGTACAGCGTGCCGACCGGCTCCAGCAGGTCGTCGGTGTAATCGGCCTGGCCGGTGACATGTTTCACGGCCGAGTCGTGGATGATGGGGGTATGGGCGGCGCCCTTGACGAAAACGTCCTGTTTCATTCGACCCTCCTCAGGCGGTGGTCTGCGCCCTGCTGTTCAAGCCAGAAGCGGCGGAAGAAGTTGGCGGCGAGTTGCTGGCGATATTCCTTGCTGGCCCGCCAATCGCTGAGCGGCTGGAAGTCGCCCGCGACCGCGCGCGCGGCGGCCTCGAAGGTCTCGGCGGTGAAGGGCTGGCCCTTCAGCGCCGCCTCGGCCTGGGGGGCGCGTTTCGGCGTCGCGGCCATGCCGCCGAAGGCGACGCGGGCGTCGATGATCGTGGCGCCGTCGGTTTCCACCCGGAAGGCGGCGGCCGAGGCGGTGATGTCGGCGTGATGGCGCTTGCTGACCTTGTAGGCGGCGATCTTCGCCTCGCCCTTCAGCGGCACGGTGATCGCCTCGACGAATTCGCCGGGGCGGCGGTCCTGCTTGCCGTATTCGATGAAGTAATCCTCGATGGGCAATTCGCGGGTGCCCCCGGCGCTGCGCAGCCGCAGCGTGGCCCCCAGCGCGATCAGCAGGGGCGGCGTCTCGCCGATGGGCGAGCCGTTGGCGACATTGCCGCCGATGGTGCCGGCGTTTCGGACCTGCCAGCCGCCGATGCGCAGCCAGTAATCCACCGCCTCGGGGAAATGCTGGCGCAGGAAGGGCTCGAACTCGGTATAGGTCACGCCGGCGCCGATGGTGACCCGGTCCTCGGCGATCTCGATCCGCTTGAGGTCGGCCAGATGGCCGATGAACACGGCCGGAGAGATGTCGCGCAGGAATTTCGTCACCCACAGGCCCACGTCGGTGGCGCCCGCGACGATGGTGGCCTTGGGGTTCTCGGCCAGCACCTGCGCCAGGTCGGCGGCATCGGCCGGCAGGATGGCGCGGTCCTCGCCGCGCGAGACCTCGACCCGCTCGGCCGGGATGGCTTGCAGGGCGGCGGCGACGCGGTCGCGCTCGACGGTCAGCGCGTCCATGTGCTGCCCGCCGGCCTCGCTGGCGGCGAAGGCGGCCTTCACGATCGGCTCGTAGCCGGTGCAGCGGCAGAGATTGCCTTGCAGCGCGGTCTCGATCGCCAGCATGTCGGGGCGCGGGTTCTGCATCCATAGCCCGTAAAGCGCCATGACGAAGCCCGGCGTGCAGAAACCGCATTGGCTGCCGTGATGCTCGACCATGGCGGCCTGGACCGGGTGCAGCCCGCCATCGGCGCCGCGCAGATGCTCGACGGTGACGATATGGCAGCCGTGGCAGGACGCCAGGAAGCGGATGCAGGCGTTGATCGGCTCGTAATGCAGCCGGCCTTCATGCAGCCGGCCGACCAGAACCGTGCAGGCGCCGCAATCGCCTTCGGCGCAGCCCTCCTTGGTGCCGGTCAGGCGGCGGTTCAGCCGCAGGAAGTCCAGCAGCGTGTCGCGCGAGCCCGCCTCGGTCAGGCGGATCTCGGTATTGTTCAGAAGAAAGCGCAATTCGTGGCCCATTCGGTCCTCGCTCGGGATGGCTGGGTATGGGAAAAGCCTAGATGCGAATTGCTCTTTGCGAAATCTCGGATTGAGCATAAGACTTTCAGCGATTCCTTGAAAGAGGCGGGTTGAATCCATGCCATATCTTGAAAGTCTGCGGGTCTTCGTCCGGGTGGTCGAACTGGGCTCGATCACTGCCGGCGGGCGCGACCTGCGCATGTCGCCGGCCGTCGCCTCGAACCGGATCAAGGATCTGGAGACGCGCTATGGGGTGCGGCTTCTGAACCGCACCACGCGCAAGCTGGTGCCGACCGAGGTGGGGCGGGCCTTCTACGACAATGCCCGGCGGGTGATCGAGACGCTGGACGAGGCCGAGGCGGTGGTCTCGGGCTTTTCCGGCATGCCGCATGGCGCCTTGCGGGTGACGGCGCCCCTGGGGCTGGGGCGGCGGCTGATCGCGCCCCTGGTGCCGAAATTCTGCGACGAGTATCCCGGCGTCGAGGTGCGGCTGCGGCTGTCGGACCGCAACGTCGACATCATCGCCGACGGCATCGACCTGGCCTTCTTCCTGGGCGAGCCGCAGGATTCGGCGCTGAAATGGCGGCGGATCGCGGAATGCCGGCGCGCGCTGGTGGCGACCCCCGACTACCTGGAGCAGCACGGCCGCCCCGAGCGCCCCGAGGATCTGACCGCGCATAACTGCCTGTTGCTGCGCTATCCGAGGAGCCCGGAATATTACTGGGTGCTGCAAACCCCCGAGGGGCCGCAGAAAATGCTGGTGAACGGCAAGTTCGACGCCGATGACGGCGACGTGCTGAGCAACTGGGCGCTGGGGGGCAGGGGCATCGTCAACCGCCCGCGATACGAGGTGGCCGAGCATCTGGCCTCGGGCCGGCTGGTCGAGGTGCTGCCGGATTACCCGCCGATCCCTTCGCAATTCGGCGTGCTGACGCCGCATCGCCGCCTGCAGGATCCCAAGGTGCGGCTGTTTGCCGATTTCATCGCGCGGGAGGTGCGGGGGGTGTTTGCCTGAGCGGGTTCAGCGCCGGGCCTCGGTGAGCATGCGCAGGGCCAGCCCGGCCAGCACCGTGCCCATCAGCCCGCGCTGGACCAGCAGCCATGCCGGGCGTCTGGCCAGAATGACGGCGATCTGGCCCGCCGCCAGCGCGATCAGCGCATTCACGCTGACGCTGACGGCAATCTGCACCGTGCCGAGCGCCAGCGATTGCGTCAGCACGCTGCCCGCCTCGGGCCGGATGAATTGCGGCAGCAGCGACAGGTACATTACGGCGATCTTGGGGTTCAGCAGGTTGGTGAGGAAACCCATGGCGAACAGCCGGCGCGGGCTGTCCGGTGGCAGGTCGCGCAACTGGAAGACCGAGCGCCCCGCGGGCCGCACCGCCTGCCAGGCCAACCACAGTAGATAGCCCGCGCCGGCGATGCGCAGCGCGTCATAGGCATAGGGCACGGCCAGCACGAGAGCAGTGATGCCGAAGGCCGCGCAAAGCATGTAGAAGACGAAGCCGGATGCCACGCCGGCCAGCGAGATCAGGCCCGCCCGCGGGCCCTGGCAGATCGCGCGCGAGACCAGATAGACCATGTTCGGTCCCGGCGTGAGCACCATGCCAAGCGCGATGGCGGCAAAGGCCAGAAGCTGGACGGTGGCGGGCAAGGGGCGCTCCTGGACATGACAAGGCCGCCCCGAGCATAGGGCGGCGGTATGGCAGGCTCAAGCGCCCCGTCTCAGTTCGACGCCAGGGTCTTGGGCAGGCTGCGATACCAGTCGATGATCGCCTGGCGTTCCTGCGGCTCCATGAAGCTGACATTGGCGGGCGGCATGGCATCGGTCACGCCGGCCTGGATGAAGATCTCGCGCGCGGCGCGGGTGATGTCGTCGGGGGTTTCCAGCAAGACGCCCTTGGGCGCGGTGTGGATGCCCTCGTAAGAGGGCTCCCTGGCATGGCACATCGAGCAGCGGCCCATCACCGCGTTATAGGCGTCCTCCCAGCCGGGCGCCTCGACCATCGCCTGCTGCGAAGGCGTCAGGACGCGCGCCTCGGCCTCCTCGAGCGTCTGGCGGAACATCGGCGCGGTCGAAAGCCACATGACGATGATGAACAGGATCGTCGTCACCGCCCAGGTCCACCATTTCATGCCGCCGCCGGCATGCATGGTGTTGAAGAAGTGGCGGATGGTCACGCCCATCAGGAAGACCAGCCCGGCGATCACCCAGTTGTATTCCGTCGCGAAGGCCAGCGGATAGTGGTTCGACAGCATCAGGAAGACGACCGGCAGGGTCAGGTAGTTGTTATGCGTCGAGCGCAGCTTGGCGATCTTGCCGTATTTCGGATCGGCGGGACGCCCGGCCTTGAGGTCGGCGACGACGATGCGCTGGTTCGGCATGATGATGAAGAACACGTTCGCCGTCATGATCGTGGCGGTGAAGGCGCCCAGATGCAGCATGACCGCGCGGCCGGTGAAGACCTGGTTATAGGCCCAGCCCATGACCATCAGCAGCACGAACAGGATCAGCATCAGCAGGGTCGGGGTCTCGCCCAGCCTGGACTTGCACAGGTTGGTATAGATCAGCCAGCCGATCGACAGCGAGCCGGCCGAGATCAGGATGGCCTGCCAGGGCGCCAGCTCCATCTTGGCGGGGTCGATCAGGAACAGCTCGGAGCCGACCCAATAGGTGACCATCAGGAGCGCCGCCCCCGAGATCCAGGTCATGTAGCTTTCCCATTTGAACCAGATCAGATGCTCGGGCATCCGCTCGGGCGCGACCAGGTATTTCTGGATGTGGTAGAAGCCGCCGCCATGGACCTGCCATTCCTCGCCATGCGCGCCGGGCGGCAGGCCGGGCACCTTGCGCAACCCCAGGTCGAGGGCGACGAAATAGAAGGACGAGCCGATCCAGCAGATGGCGGTGACGACATGCGTCCAGCGGATGGCAAAGGCGAGCCAATCCCACATGACGGCGAAATCGGACATGTTCTGTCTCCTGTCTAGCTGGGGAAAGACTAGCCGCTTCGCGGGGTTGCGAGTATTAACGCATTTCCCCTTGCTGTCTTAACGATGCGTTGAAAATCTTTTGCCGGGTCCTGCGGAAACGAAAAAGAGGGGGCTTTGCCCCCTCAGGCCCCAGGGGCCTTTCACCCCCAGGGTATTTGGAAAACGGAGAAAAGCGCCGGTGCTTCAGCTGCCGCGATAGGTCGAGAAGCCGTAGGGCGAAATCAGCAGCGGCACGTGGTAATGGTCCTGTTCCGACATGCCGAAGCGCAGGGGCACCTGGTCGAGGAAGCGGGGCTTGGCCGCCTGGTGCCCCTGGGCGTCGAGCCAGGCGCCGACATGGAAGACCAGTTCGTATTCGCCGGTCTGGAATTCCGCCTCGGGCAGGATGTGCCTGTCGGTGCGGCCGTCGTGGTTGGTGACGGTTTCGGCGATCAGCCGGCGCTCGGGGTCGAGGCGGTAGAGTTCGATCCGCATTCCTTCCGCGGGCGTGCCGTTGGCGGTGTCGAGCACATGGGTGGTCAGATAACCGGGCATTGTCTTCCTTTCCTTGTCAATCTGCGAGCCGGGCAATGGCGGCGCGGGCCTGTTCGTTCAGGCGATTCGCATCGGCGGTCAGCAGGCGGTGATCCTGCACCACGAGGCGACCTTCCACATAGACCGCGCGCGGGCGGATCGGGGCGCAAAAAACCAGCGCCGCCACCGGATCCCATTCTCCGGCGGCCGGCAGCTCCGAGACGTCCCACAGGACCAGGTCGGCGCGTTTGCCGGGCTCGAGTGCGCCGATGTCGCTGCGGCCCAGAACCCGGGCGCCGCCGAGCGTGGCGATCTCCAGCGCCTCGCGCGCGCCCAGGGCGGCGGGGCCGTCCTTGAGGCGGGCGACCAGCATGGCCTGGCGCGCCTCGAGCCCCAGATGGCTGCAATCGTTGCTGGCCGAGCCGTCGACGCCCAAGCCCACCGGCACGCCCGCGTCGCGCATCCGGCGCACCGGGGCGATGCCCGAGGCAAGCCGCGCGTTCGAGCAGGGACAATGCGCGACCCCGGTGCCGGTGCGGGCGAAGAGGTCGATTTCCTTCTCCGACAGTTTCACGCAATGGGCGTGCCAGACATCCTCACCGGTCCAGCCCAGGCTTTCGGCATAGTCGCCGGGCAGCATGCCGAAGTTTTCCAGCGAATAGGCGATGTCCTCGTCGTTTTCCGCCAGGTGGGTGTGCAGCCGCACGCCCTTTTCGCGGGCGAGGATGGCCGCGTCGCGCATGAGTTCCCGGCTGACCGAGAAGGGCGAGCAGGGGGCGAGACCCACCTGCACCATGGCGCCGGGATTCGGATCGTGGAAGGCCGCGACCAGGCGCTCGCTGTCCTTGAGGATCGCGGCCTCGTCCTCGACCAGTGCGTCGGGGGGCAGGCCGCCCTTGGACTCGCCGATCGACATGGCGCCGCGGGTGGCGGTGAAGCGGATGCCGATTTCCGCGGCCGCCTCGATGCTGTCGTCGAGCCGCGCCCCGTTCGGGAACAGGTAGAGGTGGTCCGAGGAGCAGGTGCAGCCCGAGAGCGCCAGTTCGGCCAGGCCGATCCGGGTGGAGAGCCGGATGTCCTCGGGGGTCATGCGGCCCCAGATCGGATAGAGGGTGCGCAGCCAGCCGAACAGCGCCGCATCCTGCGCGGCCGGGACGGCGCGGGTCAGGGTCTGGAACAGGTGGTGATGGGTGTTGACGAAGCCGGGGGTGACGACGCAGCCCCCGGCCTCGACGATCTCGGCGCCTTCGGCGGAAAGACCCGGGCCGACGGCGGAGATGACCCCGCCGTCGATCAGGATGTCCCCGCCTGCGATCTCGCGCCGGGCGCCGTCCATGGTGACCACCACTTCGGCGCCCCTGATGAGCAGGCGTTTCGTCATCAATGCGCCTCGGCGGCGTGGGCTGCGGCGGCGATTTCCTCGTCGCTGGCATGCGGGGCGCCGTTGAAGAACCAGTTCAGCAGAACTGCGGCCACAGCGGCCAGCAGGATGCCGGAATGGATCAACGTGTGCAGCGAATGCGGCAACCACTGGTTGAAATCGGGCGCGATCATCGGCACCATGCCGAGGCCCAGCGAGACGGCGACGATGAACAGGTTGTGCTTGTTGCCCTTGAAATCCACCGTCGAGAGGATGCGGATGCCGGTCGCGGCGACCATGCCGAACATCACCAGCCCCGCGCCGCCCAGCACCGTGGTCGGCAGCGATTCGACCAGCGCGCCCATCTTGGGGATCAAGCCCAGCACGATCATGATCGCGCCGCCCGCCACGCAGACGAAGCGCGAGCGCACGCCGGTCACGCCGACCAGCCCGACATTCTGGCTGAAGGAGGTATAGGGGAAGGTATTGAACAGCCCGCCGATCGCGGTGCCCAGCCCGTCCACGCGCAGCCCGGCCGACAGCGCCTTGGGCGTCATCCGGCGGCCGCAGATGTCGGAAAGCGCCAGGAACATGCCGGTCGATTCGATCATGGTCACGAACATGACCAGAAGCATGGTCAGGATCATCACCGGGTCAAAGATCGGCATGCCGAAATGCAGCGGCTTGATCGGGGCGAACCAGGCGGCCTCGGCGATGCCCTCGAAATGCATCATGCCCATGGCCGCGGCCAGCAGCCCGCCGATGATGATGCCGAGCAGCACTGCGATATTGGCGACGAAGCCCCTGGCATAGCGGGCGATCAGCAGGATCGCGGCCAGCACGGTGATGCCGATCAGGATGCGCGACAGCGAGGCGTATTCCGGGTTGGGCACGGTCGGCATCAGCTTGACGCTTTCCGGGACGTCGCCGGCGGTGCGGGCGGCCTCCAGCCAGGCCTGGGCGGCGGGATCGACCAGTTGCGGCGCGGTCGGGCCGACCGGCAGGCCGAAGATCCAGTTGATGCCCACCGGCATCAGGCTGACGCCGATCACCAGGATCACCGTGCCGGTGACGACGCTGGGGAAAAAGCGCAACAGCCGGCTGACCAGTGGCGCGAAGAAGATCGAGATGAGCCCGGCGGCCATGATGGCGCCGAACATCATCCGCGCCCCCTCCTGTCCCGGATTGGACGAGGCGATGGCGACCATCGGCCCGACGGCGGCGAAGGTCACGCCCATCATCACCGGCAGGCGGATGCCGAACCATTGCGTGGCGCCAAAGCTCTGGATGATGGTGACGATGCCGCAGACGAACAGGTCGGCGGAAATCAGGAAGGCCACGTCCTGCGGCGAAAGCTGCAGGGCGCGGCCCACGATCAGCGGCACCGCGATGGCGCCGGCATACATGACCAGAACATGCTGGAAGCCCAGGGCCAGCAGTCGAGGCGCGGCGATGCGCTCCTCGACCGGGTCAAAGCCGGGGCTGGTGTCGATGGCTTGCATTCGTCCTATACCTCCCTAGTTTCAGGACGTTATCCGTTAAATCTCGACTTCTTGCGCCAGTCCTTCTTGTTTTGCGATTTCGAGGACTTTTTGCGCGACCGCCAGATCCTGCAACCCGACGCCGGTGCCGTCGAAGATCGTGACCTCGGCATCCCCGCGGCCCGGATCGTCGCCCGCGACGACGGCGCCGAGTTCGCCGATCTGATCCTCGCGGATCAGGCCCGAGGCGATGGCGTGCTGGCATTCGCCGATGCTGACCGACTGCGCGACCTCGTCGGTGAAGACCCGGGCGCGCGCGACCAGCGCCGGGTCCAGTTCCTGCTTGCCCTTGGTGTCGGTGCCCATGGCCGCGATATGCGTCGGGCCCTTGACATGCTCGTTCAACAAGAGGGGCGAGAAGGACGAGGTGATCGAGATGATCACATCGGCCTCGGCCCCGAGCCGGTCCAGCTCGACCGCCTCGAAGGGCAGGCCCAGTTCGGCCGCGGTATCGGCAAGGCGCGACAGCATCTCGGGATGCGGGTTCCAGCCGATGACCTTTTCGAACCGGTGCACATTGGCCGCCGCCCGCATCTGGAAGGCGGACTGGTGGCCGGCGCCGATCATGCCCAGCACCTTGGCGCCCTTGGGCGCCAGATACTTGATCGACACGGCCGAGGCCGCCGCCGTGCGCAGCGCCGTCAGCAGGTTGCCGCCCACCGCCGCCGAGACCCGGCCGGTATCCGGGTCGAACAGGAACACGGTGGACTGGTGGTTGATCAGGTTGTGCTTCTGGTTGTTCGGCCAGTAGCCGCCGGCCTTCAGCCCCAGCGTCAGGGCCGAGGCGTCGAAGCCGCCCTTGAAGCCGTAGAGCGCGTCCTCATGGCCGATGGCCTCGCGCACCACGGGAAAGTTGTAGGCCTTGCGCCGGGCCATCGAGGCGAAGACCGCCTCGATGGCCTCGAAGGCCGCCTCGGGGGTCATCAGACCCGCGATTTCCTTTTCGGCGACGACGAGCATCAGTAGCCCTTCCCGCGCGCCGAGACCGGCCAGACCGTCTCGACCTTGCCGTTCCGCACGCCGACATACCAGTCATGGACGTTGCAGGTCGGGTCGCAATGGCCCGGCACCAGCCGCAGCTTGTCGTTGACCTTCAGGACGCCGTCCTTGTCCTCGACCACGCCGTGCTCGTCGCTGCACTTGATGTATTTCACGTCGTCGCGGCCATAGACGAAGGGCAGGCCGCTATCGACCGACTGCGCCTTGAGGCCGGCATCGACCACCGCCAGATGCGGCTTGGCGTGGCTCATCACCGAGGTCAGGATGAACAGCGCGTTCTCCCATTCGCCCTGGTCGATGCGCTTGCCCTCGGCATCGTGGATGCGGCCATAATCGGCATCCATGAAGGCGTAGCTGCCGCATTGCAATTCGTTGTAAACGCCCGAATTGCTTTCGAAATAATAGGACCCCGTGCCGCCGCCCGAGACGAATTCGGGCTTGAGCCCCTCGGCCTCCAGCGCGTCGACGGCTTCCTTCACCTGGGCGATGGCGGCGTCCAGTTTGGCCTTGCGGTCCTCGAAGCTGTCCATGTGCTGCATGGCGCCCTGATAGGCCTGGATGCCCTTGAAGGTCAGGTTCGGGGCGGCATCGGCGGCCTTGGCGATCTCGACCACGGCTTCCTTGGTGGTCACGCCGCAGCGGCCGGCGCCGCAATCGATCTCGACGAAGATGCCGAGCTCGGTGCCGTGGCGCTGCGCGGCGGCCGAGAGGTCGGCGATATTGGCCAGGTCATCGACGCAGACCGTCACCGTGGCGCCCAGCTTGGGCAGCCGGGCCAGGCGGTCGATCTTGGCCGGCTCGCGCACCTCGTTGGTGACCAGCACGTCCTTGATGCCGCCGCGGGCAAAGACCTCGGCCTCGCTGACCTTCTGGCAGCAGACGCCGACGGCGCCGCCCAGCGACTCCTGCAGCTTCTGCACGTCCACCGACTTGTGCATCTTGCCGTGGCTGCGGTGGCGCATGCCGTGGGCCTTGGCATAGTCGCCCATCTTCCTGACGTTGCGCTCCAGCGCGTCCAGGTCGAGGATCAGGCAGGGCGTCTGGATCTCGCTCTCGTCCATGCCGGGCAGGGCGGGAATGTCGTAGCCGACCTCGTAGCCGGAGAAATCCGTTTTCGCGTTCATGGCACTCTCCTCAATTCGGGTTCAGTTCCACGGCAGCTTGTCGAGATCGACATTGCCGCCGGTGACGATGATGCCGACACGCTTGCCGGCGAAGGCTTCGGGGTTCTTCAGGATGGTGGCCAGCGGCACGGCGCTGCTGGGCTCCATCACGATGCGCAGGTGCTTCCAGATCAGCTTCATCGCATCGACGATCTCGGCATCCGAGGCGGTGTAGATTTCGCTGACGTGGTTCTTGACGAAATGCCAGGTCAGATCCTTCAGCGGCACCAGGAGCCCGTCGGCGATGGTCTTGGGCGCGTCGTCGGCGATGATGTGGCCGGCCTTGAAGCTGCGATAGGCGTCGTCGGCCTGCTCGGGCTCGGCCGCGATCACCTTGACCTCGGGCGCCAGCGTCGCAAGCGTCAGGCAGGTGCCCGAGATCATGCCGCCGCCGCCGATAGGGGCCACGACCGCTTCCAGCCCGTCCACCTGTTCCATCAGTTCCTTGGCGCAGGTGCCCTGGCCGGCGATCACGCGCGGATCGTTATAGGGATGGACGAAATCGCCGCCGGTCTCGGCCTGCACCTTGGCGAAGGTCTCCTCGCGCGAAGAGGTCGAGGGCTCGCATTCGGTGATCTTGCCGCCATAGCGGCGCACGGTGTCCTTCTTGGCCTGCGGCGCGGTGCGCGGCATGACCACGTTGCAGGGGATGCCGCGCAGCATCGCCGCATAGGACAGGCAAGAGGCATGGTTGCCCGAGCTGTGCGTGGCGACGCCCTTGGCCGCCTGCGCCTCGTCAAGGCCGAAGACCGCATTGGTGGCGCCGCGGACCTTGAAGGCCCCCGGCTCCTGGAAATTCTCGCATTTGAAGAACAGCTGCGCGCCGGTCAACTCGTTCAGATAGTCCGAGCTGCGGATCGGCGTGCGGCGGATATGCGGCTTGATCCGCTCATGCGCGGCCAGCATGTCCTCATAGGTCGGGATATACATGGCGTCCTTCATCCTCAGGCGGCTTTCTTCTGCGCGGCGGCGGTGGTCTGGCGGTAATGTTCCTGCGCGGCGGCGACGCCCGAGCCCAGCCGGATCGGCAGGCCCAGATCGGCCATCACCATTTCGGCCGTGGCGATGCCGGACAGCGCCATGGCGTCGGTCAGGCTGCCCAGGTGGCCGATGCGGAACACCTTGCCCGCGACCTGGCCCAGGCCGGTGCCGAAGGCCATGTCATAGGTCTCCAGCGCATGGCTGACGATCAGGTTGGCGTCGAAGCCCTCGGGCACGCGGATGGCACTGACGCTGTCCGAGTAAAGCTCGGGGCGGACGGCGCAGAGCTTCAGCCCCCAGGCATCGACAGCGGCGCGCACGCCGCCGGCGATGCGGCGATGGCGGGCGAAGACGTTCTCCAGCCCCTCGGCCAGCAGCCGCTCGCAGCTGAGGTTCAGCCCGTTGATCAGCCCGACCGGCGGCGTGTAGGGATAGCCGTTGCGGGCATAGCCGGTCGCCATGTCGCGGATGTCGAAGAAGGTGCGCGGCAGGCGCGCGCTTTCGACCGCCGCCATCGCCTTGGGCGAGAAGCCGACGATGGCCAGGCCCGGCGGCAGCATGAAGCCCTTTTGCGAGCCGGTGACGGCGATGTCGACGCCCCATTCGTCCATGCGGAAATCCATCGAGCCGATCGAGGAAACGCCATCGACAAACAGCAGCGCCGGATGCTTGGCCGCGTCCAGCGCGCGGCGGACGGCGGCGATGTCGGATTTCACCCCGGTCGCGGTCTCGTTATGCGTGGCCAGCACGACGCGGATCTCGTGGCCCTTGTCGGCGGTCAGGATTTCCTCGAAGCGGTCGGCGGGGATGCCCTCGCCCCAGGGGGTCTCGACGAAGGTGACGTCGAGCCCGTGGCGCTGGCACATGTCGATCCAGCGATGGCTGAACATGCCGTTGCGCGCCGCCAGCACCTTGTCGCCGGGCGACAGCGTGTTGGTGATCGCGGTTTCCCAGCCGCCGGTGCCAGTCGAGGGGAACAGGAAAACCTGCGCCTGCGTGGTCTTGAGGACTTTCTTCACGCCCTCAAGCGCCGGATGCAGCATCCGGCCGAACACCGGCGAGCGGTGGTCGATGGTGGGCATGTCGACGGCCTTGCGCATCTCCTCGGGGATGTTGGTCGGGCCGGGGATGAAGATCGGGTTCTGGCTGGTCATGGCAATTCCTCCTGCGCTTGTGGACCAAGCTACGTTTTGCTGTCCATTGATGCAATTTTTCTGAAAAATATTTCGCAATCGCGGAAAAATGGCTTAAAGTGACGTTGAATCAGCTGGTTGGTCTTTTCCAAAGCCCAGGGGTCATTTTCAAGAAATTAAAAAAGTTGTCGAAAGGAAAAATTGAATGTCGGTTCAGATCCGCAAAAGGGGCCGCCCGAGGGGCCGTGCCGGCGGTTTGGGCGCCGAGGATTCGGGCGGCATCCGGGCGCTGGACCGGGCGCTGGACATCCTCGACCTGATCGCGGTTTCCAGCGGGTTGACCCTGACCGAGATCGCGCAGCGGCTGGACATGGCGCCCTCGACCGTACACCGGGTTCTGGTGACGCTGGCGGCACGGGGGGTCGCGGAAAGCGACAGCCAGACCCAGGCCTGGCATGTGGGCCCCACGGCCTTTCGCCACGGCTCGGCCTTCATGCGCCGCTCGGGCCTGGTCGAGCGGGCGCGGCCGCTCTTGCGCCGGCTGATGGAGGTGACGGGCGAGACGGCGAACCTGGGCATCCTGAACGGCGACGCGGTGCTGTTCCTGAGCCAGGCCGAGACGCATGAGACGATCCGCGCCTTCTTTCCGCCCGGCACGCGCTCGGCGCTGCATGCCTCGGGGATCGGCAAGGCGCTGCTGGCCCATGCCCGGCCGGCGGACCTGAAGCGCATGATCCGCGAGATGCGGCTGGAGCGGTTCACCGAGATGACCCTGACCGACCCGCAGGCGCTTCTGGACGACCTGGCCCGCATCCGTGCCCGCGGCTATGCTCTGGACAACGAGGAGCGCACCCCCGGCATGCGCTGCATCGCCGCGCCGATCTTCGACCTGGCGGGCGAGGCGGCGGCGGGGATCTCGGTCTCGGGGCCGAGCCTGCGCATGTCGGATGCGCGGCTCGAAGCCATGTCCGAGGCGGTGATCGAGGCCGCGCGCGAGCTTTCCCTGGGCATGGCGCCGGCTTCGCGCGCCGGCGAAAGCGGCTGATTCGTCCAATTGTGGCCCGGAAGGGCTTTCATTCCTGGGAAGAATGCCGGGATTTCCCAGCCTTTTGTGCATTAATCATCGATTCACGTTCAGTTCACGCCGCCCGGCCTAGCTTCGACGCAACCTGTGACCGCGTCCGCCTGCCGGGTCCGAAAGATCCGGCGCGTGTCCTGCAAGGAGCTTCGGCATGGAAGATTTCGTTTCCCGATCCGATTCCGGCTTCGATGGGATGCAGCAATTGCACCCCCGGCCGGGTCGGGAAACGGAGGTGGCGGCGGATCCTGCGGAAGCCGCCGAGATGCCCGGCCTCGCCCCCCGGCTCTATGGCGCCTGCAGCGTCGAGACCTATCGCGCCGCCGGGGCGCTGCATGCCGCGCATCGCGATGCGGGCGGGTTCCTGGATGTGGTGGACCGGTTCGCCACGCCGGATTTCTGGCGCCGGGACGCTGCGGTGAAATCCTGGATCTACGACCGGCAGGCGATGGAACATGCGCCGGGCCGGGACATGGATTCGGTGCGGGTGTTCTATCACGCCGGCCATGGCCGGATGGAGGATGACGGGGTGTTCCACCTGCCGATGGGGGCGCTCTGGACCGGGGCCGACGCCTGCCTGACCTCGGAACGCATGCGGCTGGGCACGGACAGCCTGCGCTATCTGTTCTGGTCCACCAGCCAGTCGCTGCGCGTCGGGCGGGGCTTCAGCCCGCTTTACAGCTGGGCGCGGGCCAATGACGGGCTGCGGATGCTGTTCGGCTTTGATTCGATCTGCTGGGATTCGGGCCGCTATGGCGCGAATTTCTGGCGCCATTGGCAGATGGGCAAGCCCTTTGCGCAGTCCTGGCTGGACAGCGCCTGGGACATCGCGCCCGATCAAAGCCCGGTCGCCTGTGCCTGCGCGCCCGATCGCGAGGCGGCGCTGGCCATGCTGTTCGGCGAGCGGCGCTTCGCGGCGCAGCGCGGCGGGACGCAATGCTGGGCCTGGCGCTGGCACGCGCCGCGGGCGCTTTACCAGCGCGAAGCGGCGCTGACCGAACCGCCGGCCGAGTTCGGCGCCGTGCGGCTGGTGCCGGTGACCGAGGATCGCGCCCTGGCCCGGTCGGTGTTGTCGCGGCTGGGGCTGGGACCGGCGCTGGCGGGCCTTGAGGCGCAGGACGCGGTCTCGGCCGGCCGGGGGGCGCTGCGCTTCCAGCGCCGGCCGGACGGGCATATCCTGCTGGAACTGGAGCCCGGCGCGCCGGGACGCGGCGGCCTGCGCGAGATGCCGCCGCGCCGCGCCCTGGTCAGCCGCGCCCGGTCCGTGCTGCGGTCATACGGCTTTCTGCCGGCGGGGATCGAGCTGGTCTTCGACCGCGTCTCGCTGGCGCTTTCGGCGACGGCCAGCCTGCGCCGGCTGGACGAGCCGCCGGCGGAAAGCCTGGACGAGATCATCGTGCAGTTCCGCCAGGCGATCGACGGCATCCCGGTGCTGACCCCGGATGCCGGCACGCTGCGGCTGGCGATGCGGCCGGACGGCACCGTGCTGCGCATCGAATCGACCCTGCGCCGGGTGGCCGAGCGCATGGCCCCGCGCGCCCATCGCCACGGCCTGCCCGACGACCCGCCGCCGCCTGCCCGGTCCGAGGGCCTGCCCGAGCCCGAGCCGCAGGCGATCACCCGCATCCTGGCGCAGCATTCGGCGCGGCTGATGCGCGACCTGGCCGCGCGCGGGGCGGCGCCGCTCAGCCTGCGCATCCTGCCGGGCACCACGGAAATCGGATACGGAATCCGCAGCAACACCGCGCGTCTCGTCGCCCGCCAGGGCATCGAGATCGAATGCGTGCGCGGCTTCCGCAAGCGTTACTGGATCCAGTCTGACCTGGGTGACTGACGATCCGGTAGCCCGGAGGCGGAGGCAGCCGCCTCCGGGCACTTGACTGGCCGCACACTCTTGGCGAGGACTGTCCGAGAGAGGGAGCATGGCGGAATATACCCGCGCCGAGATCGTCCGGCGCATCGCGACGATGGGACGCCTGCACCTGGCCGGGTCCGACCTGGCCGGGCTGGATCTGTCGGGCATGACGCTGGTGGGGGCCGACCTGTCCTATGCCGACCTGACCGAGGCCGACCTGACCGACGCGCAGCTGTCGGATGCAAGCCTGTGGTCGGCCCGCGCGGCGCGGGCGCGGTTTCGCAACGCCAACCTGTCGCGGGCCAGCCTGGGGCTGGCGGACCTGTCCGATGCCGACCTGCGCGGCGCGGTGCTGGAGCGTGCCGACCTGACCGGGGCGCGGCTGGACCGGGCAGACCTGACCGCGGCGCGGCTGCGCGGCGCCTGGCTCGACAGCATGCAGCGGGCGATGGCGATGGGCGCGCCGCCGCTGCGCTATCCGTTGCGGCAACGGCCCATGACCTGCGTGCTGCACGAGGATCACCTCTCGGGCCCCGTGGCCCTGCGCTGCGGCGACCGGCTGGAGATGCATTTGAACAGCCTGTCCGAGGCGGCGGCGCGCGATCCCCGCCTGGCCCGGCTGCAAGGCGCCCCGATCCTTGCCGGTCCCGAACGGCCGCGGCCGGATGCGGGTCCGCCGCTGGTCCTGGCATTTTCCGCCATCGCCCCCGGCCGGGCCCGGCTGGTACTGGATCTGGGCCGGGGCGGGGCGCCCATCGCGGTCGAGGTGCTGGTCTCGCCCTGAAATCCGTGCCCTACAGCCCCGAGCGGGTGATCCCCATCAGCCTGGCCATGCGCAGCGGCGCGACCGGGTAATCCGGTTCGGCCATCAGCTCCAGCGAGAAATCCGGCTCGATCCGGCGCAGGTGGCGCAGCGCGTCGGCGGCGCCCGCCATGTCGCCGCGATGATAGCGCAGCGCCGCCAGGAAGCGCAGCGAGGGCCGGTTGTCCGGGGCAAAGGCAAAGGCGGCCGCGGCCGAGTTCTCGGCATCGCCCAGCCGGTCCAGCCGCAGCTGCACCACGGCCCGGCGCATCAGCCACGAGGCCGGGCCCAGTTCGGCCAGGGCGCCGCGGGCGCCGCGCTCGGTCGCCTCCAGCGCCTCGAGATCGCGGCCGACATCGGTCAGCGCCTGCGACAGCGCATGGCAGGCCAGCTCGTTGTCGGGATCGTTGCGGCAGGCGGCCTGCGCCAGTTCCAGCGCCCCCACCGCATCCCGCCGCCACGAGGCGGAAAGCGAAGCCACCGCCAGCACCGAGGGGTTGGCGGGCGCCAGGTCGCGCGCCTGTCGCGCAAAGGCCTCGGCCTCGTCCGAACAGCGCGCCGGATCCTCGGTCAGCCGCTCGCTGATCAGCGTGTTGCGCAGATAGGAGCGCAGCGCCAGGGCGACGCCGCTCTGCCGTTCCCGCGGCAGCGAGGCAAGGATGCGGTCGGCCGATTCCAGGCGGTCGCGGGAATAGCTGAACACGTCCCAGACCGGGAAGGTCAGCCCCTGCGCCGGCGGTGCGGTCCGCCGCGCCCGGTCGAGCAGGGCCACCGCGATCTGCGCCACCGCATGACGCATGGTCGCGGTCTCGTTGGCGGCGCGGATGGTGAAGCGCCGCGTCCAGCCGCGCGCGCCGGTGGCAAGGTCGCGCATCACCACCATCAGCGAGCAGTCGGTCCCCGCGGCATAGCAGATGGCGCTGATCTGGATGCCGGCCTTCGGCGCCCGCATGTCGGGCCGGTCATCCAGCACCGCCGGGATCATCTCGCAAGCGCGGGCCGCGGCTTCGTTCAGGATCATCTCGCCGATGACATGGGCGCGGCCGTCATTGCTTTCGACCGGCTGCAGGGCCACGACGTAATCGCCGGCGGCCGGCTCGGCGGCGCAGCGGGGCTCGGCGGGAGACGGGGGTGGAGGTGGGGGCGGCGCGGGCCGTTGCAGGATGCTGGGCCCGTCGCAATCCGGCGTCAGCCGCAGGCGCATGTCGCGCAGCCAGGTCTCGAATTCCGGGTCGGGTACGTCGATGTCGGCGGCGAATTCGATCGGCGCGCCGCCGGCATCATAGACCGGGGTCAGGTCGATGCGCAGCCGCTCGGGATCCAGCCCCACCCAGCCGACGCCGGTCAGCAAAAGCCCCTTCTCGGCGCCCAGCGAGGCGCGCAATTCGCGCAGCATCTGCCGCAGGCTGTCAGAGCCGCGCTGCCGGGCCCGCTCGCTCCACAGCAGATCCTGCAACCGCGCCCGGCTGAGGCGCAGGTCCGGTGCCGTGCCCAAAAGCGCCAGCGCGCCACGAGCCTTCTGGCTGCGGGGGGTCAGATCCGCCCCATCGGCGCCGCGCAGGCGCACGGATCCCATCAGACTCAGCGTGGCAGGCATTTGATTCGCCGCATGGCTTCGTTATGGTCGCATATTGATCATAATGCGCTGCGGCCGGCACCGACAACAGCCGCCGCGCGGCATGGCATCGGCGGCAGCGGCGGCAAATCCGCTCCCGGTCGCAGCGGGCACATTGCCTGCGCGGCCCGCCTGCGCTATCGGGGCGTCAAAGCAAAGGGGATCCCGAAGATGACCGAGCAGCGCAAGAGCGGCCTGTCCTATGCCGAGGCCGGAGTGGATATCGACGCGGGCAATGCACTGGTCGAGCGGATCAAGCCCGCCGCCGCCGCCACCCGCCGCCCCGGCGTGATGGAGGGGCTGGGCGGCTTCGGCGCGCTGTTCGATCCGCGTGCTGCCGGCTACCAGGATCCGGTGCTGGTGGCCGCGACCGACGGGGTCGGCACCAAGCTGCGCATCGGCATCGACACGGGCGAGCTGGACGGGCTGGGCATCGACCTGGTGGCGATGTGCGTGAACGACCTGGTCTGCCAGGGTGCCGAGCCGCTGTTCTTCCTGGACTATTTCGCCACCGGCAAGCTGTCGGTCGACGAGGCGGCGCGGGTGGTCAACGGCATCGCCGAGGGCTGCCGCCGCTCGGGCTGCGCGCTGATCGGCGGTGAGACGGCCGAGATGCCGGGCATGTATGCGCGCGGCGATTTCGACCTCGCCGGCTTTGCCGTCGGCGCGATGGAGCGCGGCACTGCCTTGCCGGCAGGCGTCGCGGATGGCGACGTTCTCTTGGGCCTCGCCTCGGACGGGGTGCATTCCAACGGCTTCTCGCTGGTGCGGCGGGTGGCCGACCATGCCGGTCTGGAGTGGAACGCGCCTTCGCCCTTCGGCATGGGCACGCTGGGCCAGGCGCTGCTGGTTCCGACCCGGCTTTACGTGCGTCCCGTCCTGGCCACGATCCGTGCCGGGGGCGTGCATGCGGCGGCCCATATCACCGGCGGCGGCATCACCGAGAACCTGCCGCGCGTCCTGCCCCAGGGGCTGGGGGCCGAGGTCGATCTCGACAGCTTCAGCCTGCCGCCGGTCTTCGACTGGCTGGCCCAGGCGGGCGAGATCGCCGAGCCCGAGATGCTCAAGACCTTCAATTGCGGCATCGGCATGATCCTGGCCGTGGCTGCCGAGCGCGCCGCCGAGCTCGAGGCGCTGCTGAAGGCCGAGGGCGAAACGGTGGTCCGCCTGGGCCATGTCCGGCCCGGCGCGGGCGTGCGCTACTCCGGCCGGCTGCGGTGAAGCGCGTCGCCATCCTGATCTCGGGCGGCGGCTCGAACATGGTCAAGCTGGTCGAATCGATGACCGGCAGCCACCCGGCCCGCCCGGTCGTCGTCGGCTCGAACGACCCGCAGGCGGCCGGGCTCGCCCGGGCCGAGGCCATGGGCGTGCCGAGGTTCGCCATCGACCACCGCGCCTTCGGCGGCGACCGTGCCGCATTCGAGGCGGCGCTGCTGGAACCCTTGCTGGCCGCGCAGCCCGACATCCTTTGCCTCGCCGGTTTCATGCGCATCCTCACCCCGGATTTCGTTCGGCGCTTCCAGGGCCGGATGCTGAACATCCACCCCTCGCTTCTGCCGAAATATCCCGGCCTGCATACGCATCAGCGCGCCATCGATGCCGGCGATGCCGAGGCCGGCGCCACCGTCCACCTGGTCACGCCCGAACTCGACGCCGGCCCGATCCTCGGTCAGGCGCGGGTGCCGGTCCTGCCCGGCGACACGGCCGAGACGCTGGCCGCCCGCGTCCTGGTCCAGGAACACCGGCTCTATCCCGCGGTGCTGCGCCGCTTCGCGCAGGGCAACCGGACGCCGATCACCCTCACCGCAGCGTGAAAAAAGGCGCAGGCCCGCGCCTTTCTCCGTTTTCCAAATACCCTGGGGGTGCGGGGGCAAAGCCCCCGCGGCCGCGCCGCGCTATTTCTCGGGCACCAGCCCCCGTGGCGCAAAGCGCAACACCAGCAGCAGCACCACCCCCAGCGCGATGAAGCGCATATGCGGGGCGCTGCCCAGCAGGTGGTCGCGCAGGGCGCCCGCAGGCAGCGGCCCGGTGACCAGCCGCATCAGCTCGGGGCCCCAGACCTCGGCCTTGATCCACAGGAACCAGACCAGGATCGCTCCCAGCGCCGCGCCCCAGTTGTTGCCCGAGCCGCCGACGATCACCATCACCCAGATCAGGAAGGTATAGCGCAGGGGGTTGAAGCTGTTCGGCGACAAGAGCCCGTCCAGCGTCACCATCATCGCGCCGGCCAGGCCGATCACCGCGCTGCCGATGACGAAGATCTGCAAATGCCGGCGGGTGACGTCCTTGCCCATGGCCTCGGCGGCGGTCTCGTTGTCGCGGATGGCGCGCATCATCCGGCCCCAGGGCGATTTCAGCGCCAGTTCTGCCAGCAGGATCAGCCCCAGCAGCACGATGCCGAACAGGCCCGCGTAAAGCAGCTTGACCCAGATCCCCGAGGCGACGGCCGGGCTCAGCCCCCATTCGGCCGCGCGGGCCACGAAATCGGGACTGTTCTGCAAGTCCAGCTCATAGGGCACCGGGCGCGGGATGCCCGAGACGTTCTTGACCCCGCGCGACAGCCATTCCTCGTTGCGCATCACCGCGACGATGATCTCGCCGATGCCCAGCGTGGCGATGGCCAGATAGTCCGAGCGCAGCCCCAGCGCCACCTTGCCCACGCCCCAGGCGGCCGCGGCGGCGAACAGCGCGCCGACCGGCCAGGACATCAGCACCGGCCAGCCCAACCCGCCGATATTGCCGGCGCGGGCGGAATTGTTCGCCTCGATCGCCATCACCGCCGGATCGAACAGCCAGCGGTAAAGCACGAAGCCCAGCACCAGCACCGCGATCAGCGCCGGCACCCGCATCAGCCCCGAGACCCGCTTCCAGGCCTGCGCCGCCAGCACCAGCGTTCCCAGCCCCACCAGCAGGGCCAGGATCAGCCGCGGCCCGCCCGCGGCCCAGGCGCCCTGCACCGGCGCGGTCGAGACCAGCACCGGCGCCAGCCCGCCAAGCGCCAAAAAGCCCACGACACCGGCGTTGAACAGCCCCGCATAGCCCCATTGCATGTTCACACCCAGCGCCATGACGGCCGAGATCAGCCCCATGTTCAGGATGGCCAGCGCTGTGTTCCAGCTGCCCGAGAACAGCGCGTTGCGAAAGCTGCCCTCGGCCAGGAACAGCGCGGCCAGGATCAGGAACAGCACCGGCGCGCGCCAGGGGCTGACCGCTTCGGCTTGACGTGTATTCGACATGGATAAACGCCCTCCTCAGACGGATTTGCCGCGGAACAGGCCGGTCGGCCGGAACAGCAGGACCACGATCAGGATCACGAAGCTGACCGCGAACTTGTATTCGGTGGACAGCAGTTGCAGCAGCCCCTGGGGCTCGAAGCCCAGATAGGTGGCGATCTTGCGCCAGGGATAGGTGACGGCGACCTCCGAGAAGGCGACGATGAAGCCGCCGGCCACCGCACCCAGCGGATTGCCGAGCCCCCCCACGATGGCGGCGGCAAAGATCGGCAGCAGGATCTGGAAATAGTTGAAGACCTTGAAGGACTTGTCTAGGCCGTAAAGCGTGCCCGCCGTCACGGCGAGCGCCGTGGCGATGATCCAGGTCAGGCGCACCACCCGCTCGGGATCGATGCCGGAAAGCAGCGCCAGATCCTCGTTGTCGGAATAGGCGCGCATCGCCTTGCCGGCGCGCGAGCGGTTCAGGAAGCGGAACAGCGCCCAGCAGGCCAGCGCCGTCACCACCAGCGTCAGCACCTGGCTGACGCGCAGCGACAGCCCCTCGGAAAGCCCGGTCCAGGCGCGGAACTGCTGCACGCTGACCAGGAAGCGCGCGCCGTCGTCGAAGCGGATCTCGTCCACGCCGATGATCAGACGGGTCAGCCCGTTCATGATGAACATGACCCCGACCGAGGCCATGACCAGGATGATCGGGGCCGAGCGCTTGCTGCGATAGAAGCGATAGACCGCACGGTCGGTGCCCAGGATGAACACTGCGGTCAGCGCGATGCCGACGGGCAGGGCGATCAGCGCGGTCGGCAACGGGCCCAGGCCGATGCCGATGGATTGCAGCCCCCAGGTGATCAGGATCACCAGCGCGGCGCCGAAGGCCATGGTGTCGCCATGGGCGAAGTTGGAAAAGCGCAGGATGCCGTAGATCAGCGTCACCCCCAGCGCGCCGAGCGCCAGCTGCGCGCCATAGGAGGCGGCGGGGATCACCACGAAGTTCAGGATGGCCACGAGGGCGTTCAGCATGTCCATCTTCAGCCCCCCAGGAAGGTGCGGCGGACCTCGGGATCGGCCAGAAGCGCCTGCCCGCTGTCGGTGTAACGGTTGGCGCCCTGCACCAGCACATAGCCGATATCGGCGATCTCCAGCGCCTGCCGGGCGTTCTGCTCGACCATCAGGATGGAAATGCCGGTGCGGGCGACCTCGATGATACGGTCGAACAGTTCGTCCATGACGATGGGGCTGACGCCCGCCGTCGGCTCGTCCAGCATCAAGAGGCTGGGCTTGGTCATCAGCGCCCGGCCGACGGCGACCTGCTGGCGCTGGCCGCCCGACAGCTCGCCCGCGTTCTGCTTGCGCTTGTCGGCCACGGCGGGGAACAGCTCATAGACCTGGGCCATGGTGTCGCGGTAATCATCCTCGCGGATGAAGGCGCCCATTTCCAGGTTCTCCTCGACCGTCATGGTCGGGAAGATGTTGTGGGTCTGCGGCACGAAGCCCATGCCCTTGCGCACCCGCTCCTGCGGCGTCAGATGGGTGATGTCCTCGCCGGCCAGCGTGACCTGGCCCTCGCGCAGGTGCAGCATGCCGAAGACGGCTTTCATTGCGGTGGATTTGCCGGCGCCGTTCGGGCCGACGATCACCGCGATCTGCCCCTTGTCCACGGTAAGCGTGCAGCCGTTCAGGATGTCGGCCTTGCCATAGCCGCCGCGCATGGCGGTGGCGGAAAGATAGGGCTCTGCCATCACATCTCCCCCGCTGGCTTGCCGTCGCCGCCGCGGCCGGCCTCGGCGCCAAGGCCGGGCTGGGCGCCGTGGCTTTCGCCGAAGGCGGCCTCCTCGGCCACTTCGGCCGCGACCTTGTTCTTCAGGCCGGTGCCCAGATAGGCCTCGATCACCGCCTCGTTCTTCATGATGCTGTCGGCCGAGCCCTCGGCCAGCACCTGGCCCGCCGCCATGACGATCACCGGGTCGCAAAGCCGGCCGATGAAATCCATGTCATGCTCGATCACGCAGAAGGTATAGCCGCGCTCCTTGTTCAGCCGCACGATGGCATCGCCGATGGTGCCCAGCAGCGTACGGTTCACCCCGGCGCCGACCTCGTCCAGGAAGACGATCTTGGCATCCACCATCATGGTGCGGCCCAGTTCCAGCAGCTTCTTCTGCCCGCCGGACAGGTTGCCGGCCTTTTCGTCGGCGAGATGGGAAATGGTCAGGAACTCAAGCACTTCATCGGCCTTCTTGCGAAGCGCGCGTTCCTCCTCGCGGATGCGGCCGCGGCGGAACCAGGTATTGACCAGCGTCTCGCCGCATTGGCTGCCGGGCACCATCATCAGGTTCTCGCGTACCGTCATCGAGGAAAACTCGTGCGCCAGCTGGAAGGTGCGCAGCAGCCCCTTGTGGAACAGCTCGTGCGGCGGCAGGCCGGTGATGTCCTCGCCCGCCATGGTCACGCGGCCGGCGGTCGGTTTCAAAACCCCGGCGATCACGTTGAAAAGAGTGGATTTTCCGGCGCCATTCGGGCCGATCAATCCGGTGATCGAGCCCGTCTCGATCATCAGGCTGGCGCCATCGACGGCGCGGAAGCCTCCGAAATGCTTATGCAGGTCGTGGACCTGGATCATAGTGCTCCCCACCTTCATGCGTTGCATGAAGAATTTCCCTTACGGGATTGTTCTTGATTGTGAAAAGGGTCCGGAGACCGGACCCTTTCCGCGACCTGCGTGTCTTAGCGATAGCCTACGACGTTCAGCTTGCCGCCCTTGAAGTCGACCTCGCGATAGACGCCGGCGCTTTCGCCCGGCTCGATCAGTTCGACCGAGGTGGCGCCGACATAGTCGATGTCCTGGCCCGCCGCGAGCAGTTCCAGCCCCTTGGCCAGTTCGCCGGGATAGATCTTCTCGCCCGGCTCGTTGGCGACTTCCATCACCTTGTCCTTGTAGACCTTGGGGTCCGAGGACTGGGCGGCCTGCATGGCCAGCAGCATCAGCGCGGCGGCGTCATAGGATTCGCCGGCATAGGCCGAGGTGCCGTCGAAGCCGGCTTCCTTGGCGAGCGCGTCGAATTTTTCCTGCCCTTCGCCTTCGGCCGAGGGGTTCTGGCCGAACGAGGTTTCCAGCTGGGTGCCGAACTTCTCGACCAGCACGTTGTTCACCATGCCGTCGGGCAGCACGAAGGTATCGAAGGCGCCGGTGTCGAGCGAGCCCTGGATGACGCCCGAACCGCCCTGGTCGGCATAGCCCGCCACGACCAGCGCATCGCCGCCGGCGGCGGCAAGCGCCGCGACTTCGGCCGAATAGTCGGCCTTGCCGTCGTCATGGGCCGAGACCACGGTCACGGTGCCGCCCTTGGCCTTGTAGGCATCGGCGAAGCTGTCGGCCAGGCCCTTGCCGTAATCGTTGTTGGTATAGGTGACGGCGACGCTGTTGATGCCGCGCTCCAGCACGATATCGGCCATGACTTCGCCCTGGCGCGCGTCCGAGGGCGAGGTGCGGAAGAAGAAGCCCTTGTCGTCGATGGTCGAAAGCGCCGGCGAGGTCGCCGAGGGCGAGATCATCACCACGCCCTGCGGCACGCCGACCTGTTCGAGCGAGGCGATGGTTTCGCCCGAGCACATGCCGCCCATCACGCCCTTGACGCCGTCGGCGGTCACCAGGCGGGTGACGGCCGCAACCGAGGCGGCCGCGTCGGTGCAGGTATTGTCCGCGACCACCGGGGTCACGGTCGAGCCGTCCAGCAGCTTGCCGCTGTCCGAGACCTCCTTCATCGCCAGTTCCGCGCCTTTCTGCATTGCCGGCGAGATCGATTCCAAGGGCCCGGTCAGGCCCAGCGAAATGCCCATCTTGATTTCCTCGGCGCCGGCGGCACCGGCAAGCAAGGCTCCGGCGGCGCTGGCCAGAAGAAGCTTTTTCATCAGTCGTCTCCCTGAGTGGAACATTGTCCTGTCTGACAGGTTATAAGCGCGCGAATGAAAAGAAAAGCATGTTGGCGACTGGACAAAGCGGCAGATCCGGCACTTGCCGCAGCGGAAGTTCGTCTAGCCCGCGCCGGCCGCGCCGCGTTCGCGATAGGGGGTACAGCCATAGGTCGCGCGATAGCATTTCGAGAAATGCGCCGCCGAGGCGAAGCCGCAGGCCAGGGCGATCTCCATCACGCTCATCGGGGTCTGCAGCAGCAGGTGGCGCGCCCGTTCCAGCCGCAGTTCCATGTAGTGCCGCTTGGGCGAGCGGCCCAGATGGCGCGCGAACAGCCGTTCCAGCTGGCGCGGCGACAGGCCCGCCTCGGCCGCCAGGCGGGCCGGGCTGACGGGATCCTCGATATTGGCCTCCATCCGGGCCAGCACCTGCGCCAGCCGGGGGTGGCGCGCGCCGATCCGGGCCGGGCTGGACAGGCGCTGCTGGTCCTCCTCCGAGCGGATGGCGGTGTGGATCATCTGATCGGCCACGCGATTGGCCAGTTCCGCGCCGTGGTCGCGGGCGATCTGGCGCAGCATCAGGTCGATGGCGGCGGTGCCCCCGGCGGCGGTCAGCCGGTTGCCGTCCTCGACGAAGACGGTGCGGATCAGGGTGACATCGGGGAATTTCTCGGCGAACCCGTCCTGGTTCTCCCAATGGATCGTGGCACGGCGACCGTCCAGAAGCCCGGCCTCGGCCAGCACCCAGGCGCCGGTGCAAAGCGCGCCGATGCGGGTGCCGCGCCGCGCCTCGCGCCTGAGCCAGGCCAGCACCGGCCGCGTCGCCGCCCGCGCCACGTCCAGCCCGCCGCAGACCAGCACCGTGTCGCCGCGCCGGGTCTCGGAGAGCGGGCCGTCCAGCAGGATGCGCGTCCCGTTCGAGCAAAGCGCGGTCTCGCCCTGTTCCCCGATCAGCCGCCATTCGTAAAGCGGCTGGCCGGAAAGCCGGTTGGCCAGCCGCAAGGGCTCGATGGCGGCGGCGAAAGAGACCATGGTGAAACGGTCCAGCAACAGGAAGACATAGCGCAGCGCGGGGGCCGGATCGGGCCCAGGAACGGGGGGGGCTGCTGGATCGAGCTCTGGCATGTCGGTCGCGCATCTGGAATTCGCGGCAGATCAGCAGGCAATCGCGCCGCGCGCAAGGCTTTTCCTTTGGTCCTGCACCCTCTATATGGCAGGCAGCGCATGCATGAAGGATAGGATCATGGCACCGACGAATTCCAGTTCCGCGACCCCGGCAAAGGCATGGGACAAGCGTGGCTGGCGCGCCTATCCGCGCGTCCAGATGCCCGACTATCCCGATCAGCCCGCCGTCGCCGCCGTCGAGGCGCAACTGGCCAAATACCCGCCGCTGGTCTTTGCCGGCGAGGCGCGGCGGCTGAAAGCCTCGCTGGGCGAGGTGGCGGCCGGCCGCGCCTTCCTGCTGCAGGGCGGCGACTGCGCCGAAAGCTTTGCCGAATTTTCGGCCGACAACATTCGCGACACCTTCAAGGTCATGCTGCAAATGGCCGTGGTTCTGACCTGGGGCGCGCAGCTGCCGGTGGTCAAGGTCGGCCGCATGGCGGGCCAGTTCGCCAAGCCGCGCTCGGCCCCGACCGAGAAGATGGGCGAGCAGGAGCTGCCCAGCTATCGCGGCGACATCATCAACGGCTTCGACTTCACCCCCGAGGCGCGCATTCCCGATCCGCAGCGCATGCTGGCGGCCTATACCCAGGCCGCGGCCTCGCTGAACCTGCTGCGCGCCTTCTCGACCGGCGGCTATGCCGACATCCACCGGGTGCAAAGCTGGATCAGCGATTTCACCGGCGGCGAGGAAGCGGCGCGCTATCGCGATATCGCCGACCGGATCAGCGACGCCATGGCCTTCATGGCTGCGGCGGGCGTGACCTCGGAAACCGCGCATGAGCTGGGCCAGGTGGATTTCTACACCAGCCACGAGGCCCTGCTGCTGGAATACGAAGAGGCGCTGGCGCGGATCGATTCCACCACCGGCCTGCCGGTCGCCGGTTCGGGCCACATGATCTGGATCGGCGATCGCACCCGCCAGGTCGACGGCGCCCATGTCGAATTCTGCCGCGGCGTGCAGAACCCGATCGGGCTGAAATGCGGCCCCTCGATCAGCGAGGGCGACCTCAAGGCGCTGATTGCCCGGCTGAACCCGGAAAACGAGCCGGGCCGGCTGACGCTGATCGCCCGCTTCGGCGCCGGCACGGTCGGCGACCACCTGCCGCGGCTGATCAAGGCGGTGCGCGAGGAAGGCGCCAACGTCGTCTGGTCCTGCGACCCGATGCATGGCAACACCATCAAGTCGGCCTCGGGCTACAAGACCCGGCCCTTCGATTCGGTGCTGCGCGAGGTGCGCGAGTTCTTCGCCGTCCATCGCGCCGAGGGCACCATCCCCGGCGGCGTGCATTTCGAGATGACCGGCCAGGATGTCACCGAATGCATCGGCGGCGTGCGCGCGGTCACGGACGAGGATCTGTCGAACCGCTATCACACCGCCTGCGATCCGCGGCTGAACGCCAGCCAGTCGCTGGAACTGGCCTTCCTGGTGGCCGAGGAACTGCGCAACCGCCGCATCAATGGCACGAGCAAGCAGGCCAAGGCCGGCTGATCCCCGGCGATGATCGGAAAAAAGGGCGGCGGGCCTTGGCTCTGCCGCCTTTTTCATGCGCGCATGGGCCGGCCCATGCCCGATCCGGGGATCAGGCCGGGAATCAGGGACGGGGGCCGGGCCGCCTTGGCGGCTTGTCGTTGCGGATCAGGCGGAAACGCGCGCGGCGTTCCTCGGGGCTGGCATCGCGGGGCAGGGGGGCGCCGGCATCGGCGGGCGGCGCGCCGTTCCAGCGCGGTGCCGGTTCGGCAAATCCCGGCCGCGAGGGCGAGGGCTCCAGCACCCTGGCGCCCGGAATGACCGGGGAGACAATGTCCGAAAGCAGGTCGAAGCGGCGCGGCGCCGCGCCGATCCGGCCCTCGGCGACCAGGCAGCCAAGCGCCCGGGTCACGTCCCCCAGGTCCGAGCGCAGCGGCAAGAGCAGCATTCGCCCTTCTAGCGCCGGGCGGCCATAGCCGGCGGGCGAGGCCAGCGCGATCTCGGCGATCTGCGGGGCGCGGAACACGCTTTCCAGCACGTCCGACAGCCGGCCCCGCGAACTGGTGTGCAAAAACGCGCAAAGCGGCATGCCCCGCACCTCCATCCCCATCAGGTCGACAAGATGCCGCCCGGCCAAGCGGAACCGGGCAGCACCCGGCGCGATGCGTTCCAGGATGAAGGCATAGTCCAGCGAACGGCGGATGCCGCGCGGCTCGACATCGGCGCGGTCGGGAATGGCGCGGCCATGGCGTAGCCCTTCCCAGTAGCCGCGCAATTCGCCCAAGATGCGCTCGAGCTGGACGGGTTCGTAATCGGCCAGATGCAGCAGCTTGCCGGGCCGAGGCCGAGGCGAATCGGCTCCGTGCGGGGAATCCCCGTCCTCTCCGTGGTCGTTCGCCATCCGTCCCGGCCTTACCTGTCACCCACGAAACCAGCCCTTGCCGCAAATCTAGACCTTTCCCTTCCGGCTGCCGAGCGAATTCTTTACCGCTGGTTAAGAGGTCGCCCCGCGGTGCGGGCTTGACCCTGCTGGCGGGCGGGGCCATTCAGGCGGCGCTGGAATGCGGGGAACAAGGCGGAGAAGGATGGAGCGCAGCGGACTTCTGGTGATCCTGTCCTCGCCCTCGGGGGCGGGGAAATCGACGCTGGCGCGGCGGCTGATGGACTGGGATCCCGGCCTGCGCTTTTCCGTCTCGGCCACGACACGCAAGCCGCGCCCCGGCGAGGTCGAGGGCGAGCATTACTATTTCCGCAGCCCCGAGCAGTTCCGCGCCATGGTCGCCGCAGGCGAGATGCTGGAACATGCCGAGGTCTTCGGCAATTTCTACGGCACCCCCCGCGGCCCGGTCGAAGAGGCGATGCGCGCCGGGCGCGACACGCTGTTCGACGTGGACTGGCAGGGCGGCCAGCAGATCCGCGCCTCGTCGCTGGGCGGACATGTGATCTCGATCTTCGTGCTGCCGCCCAGCCTGCGCGAACTCGAGCGGCGGCTGGTCGGGCGCCAGCAGGACGCGCCCGAGGTGATCGCCGCGCGCATGCGCAAGAGCCGCGACGAGATCAGCCATTGGGCGGAATACGACTATGTCATCGTCAACGATGACCTGGACCGCAGCGCCGAGGCGCTCAAGACCATCCTGCGGGCCGAGCGGATGCGCCGCGCCCGGCAGGTGGGGCTGGGCCCCTTCGTCCGCGCGCTCATGGAGGAGGAAAGCGCATGATCTGGGAACTGGACGGCATCGCGCCGCAAATCGCCGACGATGCCTGGGTGGCGCCGGATGCGCAGCTGATGGGCAGGATCGTGCTGGAGCCGGGCGCCAGCGTCTGGTTCGGCGCCGTGCTGCGCGGCGACAACGAGGAGATCCGCGTCGGCCGCAACTCGAACGTGCAGGATCTGACGGTCTGCCATACCGACATCGGCTATCCGCTGAGCATCGGCGCGAACTGCACCATCGGCCACCGCGCCATCCTGCACGGCTGCACCATCGAGGACGGCGCGCTGATCGGCATGGGCGCGATCATCCTGAACGGGGCGCGGATCGGCGCCGGCTCGCTGATCGGCGCCGGGGCGCTGATCGCCGAGAACAAGGTGATCCCGCCCGGCTCGCTGGTCATGGGGGCGCCGGGCAAGGTGGTGCGCGAACTGGACGAGGCAGCACGCGCGCGGCTGCTGCAATCGGCCGAGGGCTATCACCGCAACGCCGCCCGCTTTCGCCAGGGGCTGGCGCAGGTCGCGCGCGGATGATCGAAGAGCGGCTGCACGCCCTGCTGCGCGGCGTGCCGGTGGCGATGCTGGCGGTGGACAGCCATGCGCGCATCATCGGCGCCAATGAGGCGGCCGAGGCGCTTTTGGGCGCGGTGCCGGGCGGGCGGCCCTTTGTCACCGTGCTGCGCCATCCCGAAGTGAATGCCGCGCTGGATGCCGTGCTGGCCGGGCAGGAGCGGGCGCAGCTGGCCGTCACCCTGGGCGCGGCCGACCGGCGGGTGTTCTGCGAGGTGACGGTCACGGCCCTGCGGGCGCCGGGGCTGCTGGGCGCGGCGGTGGCGATCGTGGACCGCTCGCGCGACGAGGAAACCGAGCAGATGCGCCGCGATTTCGTCGCCAATGTCAGCCACGAGCTGCGCACGCCGCTGACCGCGCTGATGGGTTTCATCGAGACCTTGCGCGGCCCGGCCCGCAACGATCCGGCCGCGCGCGACCGTTTCCTCGACATCATGGAGCGCGAGGCGGGGCGGATGAACCGGCTGGTGGCCGACCTTCTGTCGCTGAGCCGGGTCGAGCAGGACGAGCGCCGCCGCCCGGCGCAGAACCTGGACCTGGCCGGGCTCTTGCGCAGCGTGGTGGCGACGCTGGCGCCCGCGGCCACCGCTGCCGGGGTGCGGCTGGAGTTGCAGGCACCGGCCGGCAAGGTGCCGGTGCCCGGCGATGCCGACCAGCTGGTGCAGGTGTTTCACAACCTGGTCGAGAATGCGGTGAAATACGGCGGCGCCGGCGGGGTGGTGACGGTGACGCTGGAGCGGCTGGCGCATGAGCCGGTGCTGCGCGGCCCGGCCTGGGCGGTCTGCGTCGCCGACCAGGGAGAGGGGATCGAGCCCCAGCACCTGCCGCGGCTGACCGAGCGGTTCTATCGCGTCGACACGCATCGCTCGCGCGAGCAGGGCGGCACCGGGCTGGGCCTGGCCATCGTCAAGCATATCGTGAACCGGCATCGCGGCCGGCTGCGCATCGAAAGCGAGCGCGGGCAGGGCAGCCGCTTCACCGTCATCCTGCCCGAACAGATCGGCCGGATCTGAAGCGGCGGGGCAGCTGAGCTTCGGCACCGGCAAGGTCGGCGCGGGTTCGCCGGCCGGCATCCTCCCGCGGCGTCCATTGCCATGGGGCGGGCGCATCGGTCTTCAGATCGCGTTCAGCATCGACTTTATCACATCGGCCGGCAGCGCGGGATGCACCGCCAGCTTGAGCGTGCGCCTGCCCTTGCGCGGGATCAGCAGCGCGCAGCGCGTGGCCAGGGCCTGCGACCGCTTGGCCGAACAATCGGCAATCACCCCCGCGCGCCAGCGGGAATGCGGGCCGAAGCGCATGACGCTTTCGATGGCGCCGGGCACGTAGCCCTTGGTTTCGGCCGAATCGATCAGGGCGTCATGGATGATGGGGGGCAGGTACATGGGGGATGAAGCTTGGAGTTAACATTTTAATGTAAATTGTTAATCCTTGCCGCCGCCGATGAGTATATGCCCTTTTGAACAGGTCTGCCATACAAGCTTTGCGCGTATGGCGGCCGGCCGGCTCGACCCCCGGCCGAAAGGGGCCGGATCCTGTCCGGAAACGGTCGGATCCGGCCTTGAAACGGCAGCATCACCGGGCCCACGCGCTGCCATGGCGGGCCGAATCGGTACCGTCTTCGGGCCGGGCCTTCGGGCTGGCGGATGCTCAGGGCGTGATCAGGATCGGCGTGCCGTCGCGCACCATGGCATAGACATCCTCGATCTCGGCATCGGTGACGGCGATGCAGCCGGCGGTCCAGTCGGGTCTCTGCCTGGAGAGGGCGCGGCCCTCCGGCCCCTGGCCGTGGATGAAGATGTCGCTGCCCGCGCTGCGGCCCAGCTCGGCGGCCTGCATCGAGTCATGCGGATTGGGATAGGAGATACCGACGGACAGGTGATAGCGGCTGTCGGGATTGCGGCGGTCGATATAGTAAAGCCCTTCGGGGGTGCGGCCGTCGCCCTCGAACTGCTTGTGGCCGACGGGCTCGTTGCCCAGCCCGATGCGATAGGCCTTCAGCACCGTGTTGCCGTTCAGCAGCAGCATCTGCCGCGCGCCCTTGTTGACCACGACCTGCGTCACGGGCGGGCCGGAATAGCTCTTGAACTTGCTGGGGCCGCAGGCCGCCAACCCAAGCAAAAGCCCCAATGCGACGATACGTCCCAGCCAGCCCGTCATCCTGTCCTGCCCCTCGATCCGGTGTTTTGGCCATTTTGCCCCCCAGCGACCGGCCGGGCAATGCAGCCTGGCTTCACGAAATCCTGATGCGGCGTGCCCGGCCCGTGGCAGATTTGCCAGCGCCTCGGAATCGCTGGGCTTTCCTGTTGCGAGAAACGCGGCAGCGGCTAATCATGCGGCCATGAACGACGAAGACGAACACCCCCAACGCTATGCGCTGGTCAACGAACTGCACGCCCGGCCCTCGCCGCGGCTCCAGGCGCCCTGCACGGCGGTGTATCTGGCCATCAAGGAGCCGCGGGACGCCGCCAACCGCGACCGGGGCAGGGATGTCGCGCATCTGGCCCAGCTTTGCGCCCGCCACGGCGCGCCGCGCCCCGATACCAGCGCGGGCCATTACACCGCGCAGCTTGGCCGCCACCAGCTGCGCTGGGAAAGCCATACCGAGTTCGTGACCTATGCCGCCTTTGCGCCCGGCCTGCCGCCGCGGCCCTTCGATCCTTCCGCCGGGGCGATCTTTCCCGAGGATTGGCAGCACCAGGCGCCCGGCAAGCGCGTCGCGGCGGTGATGATCCAGGTCGACATCCTGCCCGACGACCCGGCCGAGATCCTGCCGCGCCTGTCGGAATGGTTCGCGGCCGACAGCATGGCCTCGGTCTGGGTGCTGGAGGAAGCGGCGGTGGTCGCCGGCGATTTCCGCATCGACCCGGCCGGCTGGATGCGCTTTGCGCTTTTCGTCAAGCCGAACACGCAGCCGGGCCGGATCGGCCGCATCGTGCAGCGGCTGCTGGACCTTGAGACCTATCGCGCCATGTCGATGCTGGGCCTGGGGCGTGCGCGCGACCTGACCTGGCAGCTCAATGCGCTGGATCCGCAGCTCAGCGACATCGTCCAGGGCATGAGCGACGAGAGCCGTCCGGCCGACGCGGTGCTGCAAGACCTGCTGTCGGTCTCGACCCGGCTGGAAAGCGCCGCGACCCAGCATGCCTTCCGCTTCGGCGCCAATGCGGCCTATGAGGCCATCGTCATGGACCGCATCGCCTCGCTGCGCGAATCGCGCTTCCTGGGCGGGCAGATGCTGACCGAGTTCATGGCGCGGCGCTATCTGCCCGCCATGCGCACCGCGAAATCGGCCGAGAAGCGGCTCTCGGCCATGCTGGACCGCAGCGAGCGCGCCGGCGAATTGCTGCGCACCCGCGTCGATGTCCAGCGCAGCGCCCAGAACCAGGAACTGATGCAGCGCATGGACCGGCGCGCCGACCTGCAATTGCGGCTGCAGCACACGGTCGAAGGGCTGTCGGTGGTGGCGATCAGCTATTACGCGGTGGGCCTTCTGGGCTATGCGCTTTACCCGCTGGCCCATGCGCTGCATATCGACAAGGCGGTGCTGGTCGCGGTCCTGACCCCCGTCGCGGTGCTGGGCGTCTGGCTGGGGATGCGGCGCATCCGCGCCCGGCTGCATGACGCCGGCCATTAGCCCCCAACCAACCGCCAGGAAGGAGCAACCGCATGATCCAGGCACCATCATCCCTTTCCACCCCGCCTGCCCAGGACCGTTCGTGATGGCCGGGCGGCTTCAGATGTATGGGCTTGCCCATTGCTCGACCTGCCAGAAGGCGCAGGCCGAGTTGCAGGCCGCGGGCTGGCAGGTCGAGTTCCGCGACGTGGCCAAGGCGCCGCTGGACCAGGACGAATGGCAGCGCATGATCACCGATTTCGGCGAGAAGCTGGTGAACCGCGCCAGCCTGACCTGGCGCGGCATGTCCGAGGACGAGCGTGCCGGCACGCCCTTGCAGATGCTTTCGGCCAAGCCCTCGCTGATGAAGCGGCCGGCGATCGTCGAGGGCGACAAGCGGCTGCTGGGCTGGACCGCGAATGTCAAGCGCGCGCTGGGGGTGGCGGCCTGAGTCGCCCCCTGGCCGGCTGCCGAAAAGCGGCGTGGGGCCTCGACCCGGCTCTGGAATCCGGGGCGTTCGCCAGGAACGGCCCGGAAAACGCGAATGTCCGGGCCGAATTGCGCCAGCTTGGGGACCATCTCCTTCGCAGGACGGGCTCAAGATCCTTCCCGGCCGCCCCTAGACGACATAGCGGTCGCGGCGGTGGTTGATCGCGATCACCAGGTTCAGCACCAGCGCGCCCAGGAACGACCAGGCCACCAGCTGCCAGTCGCGCAGCATCAGCGCACAGGCGAACAGGCAGGCGTCGAAGATCAACTGCGTCCAGCCGGCGCGAAAGCCGGTGGCGTCCTGCAGATACAGCGCCACGATGCCGACCCCGCCCAGCGAGGCGCCGTGCCGGAACAGCGCCAGCAGCGCCGAGCCGGTCAGGAATCCCACCAGCAGCGCCCCGACCGCCGGGTGGACATGGCCGAATTGCAGCCCCGCCGGCAGGATGGCGACCAGCGCTGACATCGTGGCGACGGCGATGAAGGATTTCAGCATGAAGCCCAGCCCCAGCCGGCGATAGCCCAGCCAGTAGAACGGCAGGTTCACCACGAAGAAGACCGGTGCGAAGCCCCAACCCGTCGCATAGGAGATCAGGATCGCCAGCCCCGCCGTCTGGCCGGTGACAAAGCCCAGATGCGTCAGCAGCAGCACGCCGACCGCGGCCATGAAACTGCCATAGGCCAGGCCCTGCGCATCTTCGATGGGGCTGTGGCGTGGGGAAGGGGTGTCGTCGCTCATGCGCCTCCTCTTGCCCGCGCCCGGCGGGGCCGGCAAGGGGGCATTGCGATCAGCGCAGCGGCGCGGCGTCGCGGTCTGCGGCGGCGGCGGCTTCGGGCGGCGCGGCGCGGTCGCTGACGGCGGCGGTGAAGGCGCCCTCGGGCTCGCGGCGCAGCACCGCGCGGCTGCCGCCGGCGCGCAGGGTCTCGACCGTGCGGCGATAATCCGCCTCGTCCAGCGCGCCGGTGGCCGACAGGAGCCCGGCGATGCCGCGCAGCATCCCGGCCTGCTGCTGCAAGGCGCCCGGATCAGGGTCGGGACCAAGAATCAACCGGGCGCTGTCCTCGGGCGCCGCGACCGCCTCGTGCCAGCCCTTCATGCTGGCGCGCAGGAACCGGGCCAGCCGCGCCTCGGCCTCGGGGGCGGTCAGGGCGCCGGCCAGGACATAGAGCCCGTCCTCCAGCACCGCGGCGCCCTGGTCCTGCGGATCGAGTTCGACCAGCCCCTCGCCCGGCACCGGGTCGTGGCTGAGCGTGCTGATGCAGGCGGCCTGTTTCTGGCGCAGCATCTCGGCCCCCGACCATTGCGCCAGCAGGCTGACTCCGGACAGGCTGCCGTCGGCGACCAGTCCCAGCCGGTTCAGCCAGGCCTGCAGCGGATATTCCGTGCCGCCGAACCGGCTGCCGATGGTCTTGCCGCGCAGATCGGCGGCGCTTGTCACGCCCGTCTCGCGCAGGCAGGTCAGCCGCAGCGCGGGGCGGGCGAAGATCTGCGCGATATTGACCAAGGGCAGGCCGTTTTCGCGGGCGACCAGCGCGGTGGACATCCAGGCGACCGCCAGATCGGCCTCGCCCCGCGCCAGCGTCTCGAAGGGCGGGGCCGCCTGATCCGCGGCCAGCAGCCGCACGGTCAGCCCTTCCTCGGCGTAATAGCCGCGCGCCTCGGCGACCAGATAGCCGGCGGATTCGGCCGGCGCCACGCCGCTCAGCTGCACGGTCAGATCCTCGGCCCGCGCGGTCAGCGCGGCAAGGACCAGCAGCAATGCGGCCGCGATCGGGGTTTTCGTCATCCGTTTCATCGCCGGCCATGGTTAGACGGCAGGCACCGGCCCCGCAAGCCGGCGCGCCCCACGATGCCGCGAGCGGGTCAGCCGCGCGAATAGACATCCTCGTAGCGGACGATGTCATCCTCGCCCAGATAGGCGCCGGTCTGCACCTCGATCAGCACCATCGGCACCTTGCCGGGGTTTTCCAGCCGGTGAACCGCGCCCAGCGGCACATAGATCGACTGGTTTTCGGTCAGCAGCGTCACGGTTTCATCCACCGTCACCCGCGCGGTGCCGGAAACCACGATCCAATGCTCCGAGCGGTGGAAATGCGATTGCAGCGACAGCGCGGCGCCGGGATTGACGACGATGCGCTTGACCTGGAAGCGGTCGGCCAGCGCCAGCGTCTCGAACCAGCCCCAGGGGCGGTGGTCGCGCAGGAAATGCTCGGCCTGGCGCGCGCCCTTGGCCTTCAGCGCGCTGACCGCCTTGCGCACCTCCTGCGCGCGGTCCATGCCGGCGACCAGAACGGCATCGTCAGTGGCCACGACCATCACGTCCTGCAGGCCGATGCCCACCACCTCGATCCCCTCGTCCTGCGAGCGCAGCAGCACGTTGTCGCAGTCGATCGCGGTCGAGCGGGCATCGGTCACGGCGCCGCGTTCGGCCGGCGCGGCATCCTGGATCTCGCGCCAGACCGCGTCCCAGCCGCCAAGATCCGACCAATGGCCCGAATAGCGCACGACCGACAGGTTGTCGGCCTTCTCCAGCACCGCATAATCCACCGACAGGTCGGGCAGCCGGTCCCAGGGTTCGGGCGCAAGCCGCAGGAAGCCCAGATCCATGCGCGCCTCGGTCAGCGCCGCCTGCACGGGGGCAAGATAGTCGGGCGCATGGGCCTTGAAGGCGTCGACCATGGTGCGGGCGGCGAAGAGGAAGATGCCGGCGTTCCACAGGAAATTGCCCTGCGCGATCATCCGCGCCGCATTCGCCGCGTCGGGCTTTTCGACGAAGCGTTTCAGCACCAGCGGGGCTTCGCCGCCGCTGTCGGTCCCGCCCTCGGCCTCCATGTAGCCATAGCCGGTCTCGGGGCGGGTGGGGGTGATGCCGAAGGTGACGATGCGGCCGGCCCGCGCGGCGGGCAGGCCCAGATCAACGGCGCGGCCGAAAGCCTCGGCATCCGGCACGACATGGTCCGAAGGCGCGACCAGCAGCAGCGCATCGGGGTCTTTTTCGGCGGCGGCCAGCGCGGCGGCCAGGATCGCCGGGGCGGTGTTGCGGCCGGCGGGCTCGATCAGGATGGCCGAGGGCACGATGCCGATCTGGTCCAGCTGTTCGGCGACGATAAAGCGGAAATCCGCATTGGTCATCACCAGCGGCGCGCCGTAGCGCGGTCCCGACAGGCGGCGGGCCGAGGCCTGGAACAGGCTTTCCTCGCCGACCAGCGGGGCGAATTGCTTGGGAAAGCTCTTGCGCGAGACGGGCCAGAGCCGGGTGCCGGAGCCGCCGGCCAGCAGAACGGGGGTGATCGTCATCGAAATCGCTCCATCGGCCTTGGGCCGTTACCTTCGGCCCCCTTATCCGCCGGGTTCCTTTCGCGTGCAAGTTGCGCAAAACGGCAGGATTGCCGGCCTGCTGCCCGAAACAGCCGCTCAATAGCCGCGCACCCGGTCCACCAGGTGCAGAAGCGGCGCGCCCTGCATGGCACGGCGCAGGTTCTCGGCCACCACCGGGGCGGCGCTGGCGGGCCGTGTCTCAGCCGCGACATGGGGGGTGACGGTGACGCCGGGATGGCGCCAGAACGGATGGTCGGGCGGCAGCGGCTCCTGCCGGAATACGTCCAGAACCGCATGGCCCGGCCGGCCGCGGTCCAGTGCCGCCAGCAGGGCCGCCTCGTCGATTAGCGTGCCGCGCCCGGCATTGATGACCGTCGCGCCCGGCGGCAGCAGGGCCAGCCGCTCGGCATCCAGCAGGTTGCGCGTCCCGGCCGTGTCGGGCAGCAGGCAGATCAGGATCTCGGCCCTGCCCAGGGCCTGGGGCAGGGCGTCGCCCGCCAGCACCTCGATCCCCGGCACCGGGCGGCCCGATTGCGACCAGCCGGCGACGCGGAAGCCCAGCCCCGCCAGCGCCAAGGCCACCGCCCGGCCCAGCTCGCCCATGCCCAGCACCGTCACGCCGCGCCCCTGCGCCAGGGGCGGGGTCAGCCGGTTGCGCCAGGCGCCGTCCTGGGCAAAGCGGTCCATGCCCAGATGCGTCCGCAGCGCCCAGCCGGTGCAATATTCCACCATGCCCTGCGCCAGCCCCGGATCGACCATGCGGCAGAGCGGCTGGGTCAGCGTGGGATTGGTCACGATGCGCTCGACCCCGGCCCAGAGGCTTTGGATCACGCGGGCGCGGGTGAAGGGGGTGAAGTCCAGCGCCTGCCCGTTCTCGGGATAGCCGGGCGCATAGATCAGCGCGTCGAAGCCCGCCGGATCGCCGTCGCGGCACAGCTCCATCTCGGGGCAGGCCGCGCGCAGGGCGGGGGACCAGGCATCCCACAGATGTGCGGGGGCGGCGAACAGCACCCGCATCCCCTCAGCCCCGCGGCCGGTGGACATGGGCCGATTGCACGATGCCGAAAGCCATCAGCAGGATCATCAGCGAGGTTCCTCCGTAACTGACCAGCGGCAGGGGCGAGCCCTTGGCCGGCAACATGCCCATCACCGTCGCCATGTTGATGGAAAAGTAAAGGAAGAACGTCCCGGCGATGCCGATGGTCATGAGGCTGGCGAAGCGGTCGCGGTTGGTCAGCGCCGAATACAGGCAGAAGCCCAGGATCAGCACGTAAAGCATCAGCAGCGATCCCGCGCCGACAAAGCCGAATTCCTCGGCCAGCGAGGTGAAGATGAAATCGGTGTGCTTCTCGGGCAGGAAGTTCAGCCGCGACTGCGTGCCCTGCATGAAGCCGCGCCCCGACCAGCCGCCAGATCCCAGCGCGATCTGCGCCTGGGCGATGTTATAGCCCGCGCCCAAGGGGTCCGATCCGGGGTCGAGGAAGGTGTCGATGCGACGGAACTGGTAGTCGTGCAGCAATTGCCAGTCGGTGCCGCGGCTTTCCATCACCGCGGTGATACCGGCCACGACGATGGCGATGACGCCGGCGAAATACCACAGGCTGACGCCGGCTGCGAACATGACGATGCCGCCGCCTGCGATCAGCATGATCGAGGTGCCCAGGTCGGGCTGCATCAGCACCAGCCCCGTCGGCAGCAGGATCAGCACCACCGGCACCAGCACCCAGAACGGGCGCGAGACCTTTTCCACCGGCAGCCAGTCGTAATAGGCCGCCAGCGTCAGCACGAAGGCGACCTTGGTCAGCTCCGAGGGCTGGATGCGGATCGGCCCCAGCACCAGCCAGCGCTGCGCGCCCATGCCGACATGGCCCATCACCTCGACCAGCACCAGCAGGCCGACGCAGATCACGTAGGAGGCCACCGAGATCGAGCGCCAGAACCAGATCGGCACGAAGGCCAGCGCGAACATCAGCACCATGCCGACGGCGAAGCGTTCCATCTGCGGGCCGGCCCATCGGTCGATGTCGCCGCCCGAGACGGAATAGAGCATCAGGAAGCCGATGCAGCTGACCGCGGTGACCAGGAAGACCAGGGGCCAGTTCAGATACAGGATCTTGCGCCAGCCGGTCGGCACCTGCGCGACGTGATAGTCCAGATAGCTCATGGCTCAGGCCCTTGCGCGTCCCTCGCCCTTGCGGGCCGAGGGGGTCAGGTTCAGGCGCGACCACATTTCCTGCACCTTGGCGCGCTCGGATTCGGGATAAGCGGTCAGCGGCGGCAGGCCGTCCGCCAGCGCATAAAGCAGGATGTCGCGGGCGATGGGGGCCGCCACCGCACCGCCGCCGCCGCCATGCTCGACCACGACCGAGACCGCATAGCGGGGCATCTCGTAGGGCGCGAAGCAGACGAACAGCGCATGGTCGCGCCGGTTCCAGGGCAGCTGGTCGTTCGAGATCACGCCGCGGGCGCGTTCGGCGGCGGTGATGTTGCGCACCTGGCTGGTGCCGGTCTTGCCGGCCATCTGCCATTCCGGCGCCAGGATGCGCGAGCGGCGGGCGGTGCCGCGGGGCGCGTTCATCACCGCGTCCATGCCCGCCCGCGCCGTGCGCAGGTTCAGCGGGTTGATGTCCAGTTCCGGCCATTCCGGCACCGGCTCGGCCACGCCGTCGATGGCGCGCACCAGCCGCGGCGCCACCGCGCGCCCCGTCGCCACCCGCGCCGTCATCACCGCCAGCTGCAACGGCGAGGCCAGGACATAGCCCTGGCCGATCGAGGCGTTGAGCGAATCGCCCACCTGCCATTCCTGGTCGTAGCGCGCCTTCTTCCAGGCCCGGTCGGGCGCGATGCCCTCGGCAATGGCGGACATGGGCAGGTCGTGGCGCACGCCGATCCCCAGCTTGCGCGCCATGGCGGCGATGCGGTCGATGCCGACGCGCTGCGCCAGTTCGTAGTAATAGACGTCGCAGGAATGTTCGAGGCTGCGCAGCGCATCGACCATGCCGTGCCCGCCCCGGCTCCAGCAGTGGAAGCGCCGCCCGGCGACCTGGGTATAGCCGGGGCAATAGAAGCGCGAACCGGCGTTGATGACCCCGGCCTCGAGCCCTGCGAGCAGCGTCACCATCTTGAAGGTCGAGCCGGGCGGATAGACACCCTGCACCGTCTTGTCGGCCAGCGGGCGGTGGTCATGTTCCATCAGCGCGCGATAGTCCGGGCCCGAGATGCCGCGCACGAACTTGTTCGGATCGAAGACCGGCGAGGAGGAAATCGCCAGGATGTCGCCGTTGGTCACGTCGATCACCACCGCCGCGGCGCTTTCGCTGCCCAGCCGCTGGGTGGCGAAATTCTGCAACCCCGCGTCCAGCGTGGTCTGCACCGTGGCGCCCTGCTGCCCCTCTTGCCGCGACAGCTCGCGCATCTCGCGCCCGGCGCTGTTCACCTCGACCCGGCGCGAGCCGGCCTTGCCGCGTAGCGCCTCTTCCAGCTTGGCCTCCATGCCGACCTTGCCCAGCTGGAACTCGGGCAGGCGCAGCACCGGGTCGGGATCCTCGATCTTCGAGAGGTCGTAATCCGAGACCGGGCCGACATAGCCCAGCACATGCGCGAAATCGCCGGCGCGCGGATAGCTGCGCGACAGCCCCGCCTCGGGCGTCACGCCGGGCAGGGCCGGGGCATTGAGCGCGATCGAGGAAAACTCGTCCCAGGTCAGGCGGTCGGCCACCAGCACCGGGGTCACGGCGCTGCGCCTGTGGATCTCGGCCAGGATCTCGGCGGCCTGGCGGTCGCTCATCGGGATAATGTGGCGCAGCCGGGCGATCACGGCCGAGACATCGCCCGCCTCCTCGCGGGTCAGGGTGACGCGATAGTTCTGTTCGTTGCCGGCGATGATGGTGCCGTTGCGGTCCAGGATCAGCCCGCGCGCCGGCGGCAGCAGCCGGATCTTGATCGAGTTGCCGTCCGACAGCATCCGGTATTCGTCGGCATGTTCCACCTGCATCGAGCGCAGCTTCAGCCCCAGGACCGACACCACCGCCGCCTGGATCGTCCCCAGCATCAGCACCCGGCGGGTGATGAGCCGGCTGCTTTCGGCGATTTCGCGTTCCGATTTGCGCATGGCTCAGCGATGCCTCGTGTCTCGTTCGGCGCGGCCGCGCGGCAGGCCAAGCGCCCAGCCGGCAAGGCCCGCGACCAGCGGATAGGCGGCGATCGTGGCGATGAATTGCAAGATCACCTGCCCGAACGGGGGAAGGGGCAGGAAAAATACCGCCAGCAATACGCGGTTTGCCACCATCATCAGCGCCAGGAGCGTCGCCACCCGCAGCCATTCAACCATGAAAGGCAGTTCGCGCCAATGCGGCTCGCGCTTTCTTGCGGCCTCGGTGACGATGACGGCCAGGGCGGCGCCCAGGCCGATGGGGCGCATCAGCAGGATGTCCTCGATCAGGAACAGCGCGGCGATGGTCGCGACCGGCACCTGTTCGGGACGGCGCAGCACCCAGACCAGCACCAGGCACAGCGCCAGGTCCGGCCCCGGCCAACCGATGCGGCCCGGCGCCAGCGGCAGAAGCCGCCAGAACAGGATCGCCAGGAACAGCGCCACGAACAGCGCCTGCCCCAGGAACCGGCGGCGGCGGGCGGGATCAATCATCCCCGGCCCCGGCTGCGGCCTCGGAATTCTCGCCGGCCGCCTGCATGTCGGCCAAGGGCGGCAGGGGCGGGCCGATGAAATCCGCCGGCGGCGGTGGGATCAGCAGCCCGGTATCGGAAAGCTGCTCGGCCGGGTGGCTGCGCAGCACGCGCAGGAATTCCAGCCGGCCATAATCGGCGGCCAACCGCACCCGCAGCCGGCCGTCGCTGGCCAACGCCACCTGGCCGACCGGCAGGCCCGGCGGGAACACCCCCCCGTCGCCCGAGCTGATCACCCGGTCGCCGGGGCGCAGGTTTTCCGGGCTTTCGATGAAGTCCAGCGCCGGCAGGGCGGTGTTGTCCCCGGTCAGCAGCGCATGCTGGCCCGAGGGCAGGATCGTCACCGGGATGCGGCTGGAGGGATCGGTCAGCAGCATGACCCGGCTGGTGGTCTGCCCCACGCCCGAGATGCGCCCCACGAGCCCCAGCCCGTCCATCGTCGCCCAGCCGTCCAGGATGCCGTCGCGCGCGCCGACGTTCAGCAGCACCGACTGGCGAAAGGCCGTGCCGCTGTCGGTCAGCACCACGCCCGAGACCGAGGTCAGCGCGGGGTCGATCCTGACATTGTTCTGCGCCAGAAGCTTGGCGTTTTCCTGTTCCAGCTGCACGGCCGCCTCTTTCCAGGCCGCCATCTTCTGCAGCTCGCGCCGCAATTCCTGGTTCTGCTCGTAGAGCCGGGCATAGGACTGGAAACCCGAGACCATGCGCGACAGCTTCGTCACCGGCGCCATCACCCAGTCGAAACTGGGCACGAAACGGTCGATGAAGGCGGCGCGCATGCGCTCGGCGCGCGGGCTGTCGATCTGCCAGAACAGGAACACCGCCAGCAGCACCAGCACCAGCAGCGAAACCAGGATGCGGCGGACCGGAGCCGCGTAATCAGGGCCCTTGCGCGCCATGGGCCAAACCCGCTCAGCTGTCGTAATCGATCACGTGGCGCAGTTGCTTTTCGAATTCAAGGGCCTTGCCGGTGCCCAGGGCCACGCAGCTCATCGGCTGGTCGGCCAGGCTGATCATCAGCCCGGTCTGCTCGCGCAGCGCCAGGTCCAGCTCGCCCAGCATGGCGCCGCCGCCGGTCAGCATGACGCCGCGGTCCACGATGTCGGCGGCGAGGTCGGGCGGCGTCGCCTCCAGCGCCACCATCACCGATTCGCAGATCTGCTGCACCGGCTCGGCCAGGGCCTCGGCGACCATGGCCTGGGTGATCTCCATCTCTTTCGGGATGCCGTTCAAGAGGTCGCGGCCGCGCACCATGATCGCGGCGCCGCGCCCGTCGTCGGGCATGCGGGCGGTGCCGATCTGGGTCTTGATGCGCTCGGCCGTCGATTCGCCGATCAGCAGGTTGTGGCTGCGGCGCAGGTAGTTGATCAGCGCGTCATCCATCCGGTCGCCGCCGATGCGGACCGAGCGGGCATAGACCACGTCGCCCAGCGACAGCACCGCAACCTCGGTGGTGCCGCCGCCGATGTCGACGACCATGCTGCCGGTCGGCTCGGTGATCGGCATGCCGGCGCCGATGGCGGCCGCGATCGGCTCGGCGATCAGCCCGGCGCGGCGCGCGCCGGCCGAAAGCACCGACTGGCGGATGGCGCGCTTCTCGACCGGGGTGGCGCCATGCGGCACGCAGATGATGACCTTGGGCTTCGAGAAGGTGGTGCGCTTGAACACCTTCTTGATGAAATGCTTGATCATTTCCTCGGCGCTGTCGAAATCGGCGATGACCCCCTCGCGCATCGGCCGGATCGCCTCGATGCTGCCCGGCGTGCGGCCCAGCATCAGCTTGGCGTCCTCGCCCACCGCCAGCACCTGTTTCTTGCCGTCCTTGACGTGATAGGCGACGACCGAGGGCTCGTTCAGGATGACGCCCTTGCCCTTGACGTAGATCAGCGTGTTCGCGGTCCCCAGGTCGATCGCGATATCGGTGGAAAACAACCCGCCAAAGGCCATGTGAACTACCCCTTCCGCCGTCCCTGCCAAGACGGCATTCCTGCCGCCCTTTTTGCGCGCGGCCATTGCCCGATTGCCCCGACGAGTCGCCCCGTCGAAGGTGCTGGACATATAGGCCGAGCCTTGGCGCGGGGAAACCGGAAAATGATGCCCCGCCGGGCCGCGCCCCTGTTTCGCGCAAGGCGCGGCGCGCGCGCTTGACCGGCCGGCACGGGCTGCTAGGCTGCCGCCGGTTTTGGTGACGAGGAAAGGGCAGGGTTTGCAGGACGTTATCGTGGGGATCTGCCGTTTTTCCTTCCTGGGCCGCTGCGACTGGGCCGGGACCGCGGGGCAGGGGGCCGGTGCGCCCGAGCGTCTGGCGCAGCGCGGCGCCATGCTTTACGCGCCCGAGCGGCTGGAGCGCCGCTTTGCCGCCTTCCAGGCGCTGTGCCTGCCCTCGATCAAGGCCCAGACCGACGCGGATTTCCGCTTCTGGCTGCTGACCTCGCCCGATATGCCGCGTCCCTGGCTGGACCGGCTGCGCGATCTGTGCGCCGGCGTGCCGCAGATCCGGCTGATCGTCTCGGACAGGCGCGAGACGGTGAACGCGTTGCGCGAGCCCCTGCGCGAGGCGGCCGAGGCGGCGGGCCGGCCGGTGATCCAGTTCCGGGTCGATGACGACGACGCCTTCAGCCGCCATCACGTCGCCCGCATCCGCCGCCATGCCCGGCGCTTCGCCGACCTGCCGGCCTTTGCCATCAGCTACCCGCAGGGTCTGGTCATGGGCAGCTACGAGGGCGAGCCGATCAGCTACTGGCGCGCGCACCAGCCCTTCCTGGGCGCGGGGGCGGCGGTGCGCATGCGCGGGCCGGGGCGCTGCATCTATGCCTATAACCACTTCCAGCTGCCCAGGTATTTCCCGGCCTTCACCGACGTGGACGGCCTGGGCTATGTGCAGACCCGCTGGGACGAAGGCGATTCCGTCGCCACCATCGTTGCCAGGTTCCCGAAATGGTTCCAGCAACTCGACCCGGCCGAGTTCCAGCGCGAACTGGCCGAGGACTTTCCCTTTCTGCAAGGCGTCGACCTGGGCTTCGTGGAACGCAAGGGGGCGGCCTGACCGCCCCCGTCACTTCCCGCGGCGGTCAGTGCGAATACATGCTGACCTGCTTGGCATCGGCGCCTTCGCCGACCATGTCGCGGCGCACCTTCAACCGGTTCAGCGCCCCCACATAGGCCTTGACGCTGGCCAGGATGGTGTCGGTATCCGAGGCCTGGCCGGTGGCGATGCGGCCTTCCTCCTCCATGCGCACGCTGACGGTGGCCTGGGCATCGGTGCCCTCGGTCACGGCATGGACCTGGTAGAGCTGCAGCCGCGCCTTATGCGGCCAGATCGCCTTGACGGCGTTGAAACAGGCATCGACCGGGCCGTCGCCGGTGGCATGGACGGTCTTTTCCTCGCCGCCGACCGTCATGGTCAGGTCGGCCGACTGCCCGTCCGTGCCGCAGACCACGCGCAGGTGCTTCACCTGCAGGTAATCGTGCTCGGTATTGGCGGCGCTGTCCTGCATCAGCGCCACCAGGTCGTCGTCGTAGATCTCCTTCTTGCGGTCGGCCAGGGCCTTGAAGCGCACGAAGATGTCCTTCAGCTGGTTGTCGCCCAGCTCGTAGCCCAGGTCGCGCAGCTTCGAGCGCAGCGCGGCGCGGCCCGAATGCTTGCCCATGGCGATATTGGCCTCGTTCAGGCCGATATCGGCGGGGCGCATGATCTCGAAGGTCTCGACATTCTTCAGCACGCCGTCCTGGTGGATGCCGGATTCGTGCAGGAAGGCGTTCTTGCCGACGATGGCCTTGTTGAACTGCACCGGAAAGCCCGAGACCTGGCTGACCCGGCGCGAGATGCCCATGATCTTCGTTGTGTCGATGCCGGTCGTATAGGGCATGATGTCGTGGCGCACCTTCAGCGCCATCACCACCTCTTCCAGCGCGGTGTTGCCGGCCCGCTCGCCCAGCCCGTTGATGGTGCATTCGACCTGGCGCGCGCCGGCCTCGACGGCGGCCAGGGCATTGGCGGTCGCCATGCCCAGGTCGTTGTGGCAATGCGTGGCGAAGACCACCCCGTCGGCACCCGGCACCCGCTCCAGCAGCATGCGGATCAGCGCGGCCGATTCGCGCGGCGCGGTATAGCCCACGGTGTCGGGGATGTTGATGGTGGTGGCGCCGCAGCGGATGGCGATCTCGACCACCCGGCACAGATAGTCGTGCTCGGTCCGGGTGGCGTCCATCGGCGACCATTGCACGTCGTCGCACAGGTTGCGGGCATGGCTCACGGTCTGCTCGATCCGCTCGGCCATCTGGTCCATGTCCAGGTTCGGGATGGCCCGGTGCAGCGGCGAGGTGCCGATGAAGGTATGGATGCGCGGGCGCTTCGCATGCTTCACCGCCTCCCAGCAGCGGTCGATATCGGGGAACTGGGCGCGGGCCAGGCCGCAGATCACGGCGTTCTGCGCCTGTTTCGCGATCTCGCTCACGGCGGCGAAATCGCCCTCCGAGGCGATGGGAAAGCCCGCCTCGATGATGTCCACGCCCATCTCGTCCAGCATCTGGGCGATTTCCAGCTTCTCGCTATGGGTCATGGTGGCGCCGGGCGATTGCTCGCCGTCGCGCAGGGTGGTGTCAAAGATCAGGACGCGGTTCGGATCGGTCATGTCGGGAATCCTTCTTCATGCTCGCATAGGGTCCGGGCACGAACCTGACTGAGCGGCGGCCCGGAGACCCGCTCAGCGCAGCGTAAGAAGAAGGAGACCGCGGTGGTTCACGGCAATGCGCGCGCCGTCATGCGCGTGCGGGGCCGTGGCAATGATCTGCTGCATCCGAGTCATGGCGCGGACTATAAGACCCGCGCCACCGGCTTGAAAAGGCAAAAAATACGCCCGCCGGACTTTTCCCGGCCCTGGAACCGGCCGGGGCGATGCCATCTCGCACCGCCCCGGGGACTTCTTCGTTCTTCAAATACCCATCCGCCCGTGCCGCAGGCGCGGCGTCTCAAAGCGCGCGCCAGCCGATGTCGCGGCGGCAGAATCCCTCGGGCCAGTCGATGCCGTCGACCAGCGCATAGGCGCGGGCATGCGCCTCGGCCAGCGTCGCCCCGCGCCCGGTCGCGGCCAGGACGCGCCCGCCGGTGGCGACGATCTGCCCGTCGCGCCGCGCGGTTCCGGCGTGAAACACCATGCGGAAACTGTCCTCGGGCAGCGCATCGAGCCCGCCGATCATGCTGCCCTTCTCATAGGCGCCGGGATAGCCCTTCGCGGCCAGCACCACGGTGAGCGCGTGGTCGTCGGCCCAGCTCACCGCCATCTCGCCCAGCCGGCCCTCGGCGCAGGCCAGGATCAGGTCCAGCGCCTGCGCGCCCAGCCGCATCATCAGCACCTGGCATTCCGGGTCGCCGAAGCGGACATTGTATTCCACCAGCCGCGCCCGGCCGCCCTCGATCATCAGCCCAGCATAGAGCACGCCCTGGAACGGCGTACCGCGCCGCGCCATCTCGGCCACGGTGGGGCGCACGATCTCGGCCATCACCTGGTCCTGGATGGCTTCGGTCAGCACCGGGGCCGGGGAATAGGCGCCCATGCCGCCGGTATTCGGCCCGGTATCGCCGTCGCCCACGCGCTTGTGGTCCTGGGCGGTGCCGATCGGCAGACAATCCGTCCCGTCGCACAGGACGAAGAAGCTCGCCTCCTCGCCCTCCATGAACTCCTCGATCACCACCTCGGCCCCGGCCGTGCCGAAGGCGCCGCCGAAGGCGTCGTCTACGGCGGCGACGGCCTCGGCCTCGGTCATCGCGACGGTCACGCCCTTGCCGGCGGCCAGCCCGTCCGCCTTCACGACGATGGGCGCGCCCTGCGCGCGGATATAGGCCCGCGCCGGCTCGGCGGCATCGAAGCGCGCCCAGGCGGCGGTCGGCGCGCCGCAGGCGTCGCAGACCGCCTTGGTGAAGCTTTTCGAGGCCTCCAGCATCGCCGCCGCCCTGGACGGGCCGAAGACCAGGATCCCCGCCGCCCGCAATTCGTCGGCGACGCCGGCCGCCAGCGGCGCCTCGGGGCCGATCACCACCAGGTCGATGGCGTTCTCCTCGCAAAAGCCGATCACGGCGGGGCCGGACAGGATGTCCAGTTCCGCCAGCCGGGCCAGCGGCTCCATCCCGGCATTGCCCGGCGCGACGAACAGCCGGTCGCATTTCGGATTCTGCCGGATCGCCCAGGCCAGCGCATGTTCGCGCCCGCCGCTGCCGAGGATCAGGATGTTCATGCGAAAAGGCCCCCTTGCGAATGTCTGGCGACTTCTAGGAACTGCCCCGCGCCGGATCAATCCCCCAAACCCCTTGATCCCGCCCGCGCCCCGCGCCACAACCGGGCCATGGAGCTTTTCGAAGAGACGCCCGCCAGCAACGCCCATGAATTCACCGTCTCCGAGATCTCGGGCGCGGTGAAGCGCGTGCTCGAGGGCGAGTTCGGCCGCGTCCGCGTGCGCGGCGAGATCGGCCGCGTCTCGCGCCCCTCGTCCGGGCACCTTTACTTCGACCTCAAGGACGACCGCGCTGTGATCGCCGCCGTGACCTGGAAGGGGCAGGCCGCGCGCCTCTCGACCCGCCCCGAGGAGGGGATCGAGGTCATCGCCACCGGCCGGCTGACCACCTTTCCCGGCCAGTCGAAATACCAGCTGATCGTCGAGGAACTCGAACCCGCCGGCGTCGGCGCGCTGATGATGATGCTGGAGAAGCGCCGCAAGGCGCTGGCGGCCGAAGGGCTGTTCGACGAATCGCGCAAGCGCCCGCTGCCCTATCTGCCGCGGGTGATCGGCGTCGTGACCTCGCCCTCGGGCGCGGTGATCCGCGACATCCTGCACCGGCTGCGCGACCGCTTTCCGACGCGGGTGCTGATCTGGCCGGTGGCGGTGCAGGGCGAGGGCTGCGCGCCGCAGGTCGCCGCGGCGATCCAGGGCTTCAACGCGCTGCCCCAGGGCGGGGCGATCCCGCGCCCCGAGCTGATCATCGTCGCCCGCGGCGGCGGCAGCCTCGAGGATCTCTGGGGCTTCAACGAGGAAGCCGTGGTCCGTGCCGCCGCCGCCAGCGCGATTCCGCTGATCTCGGCCGTGGGGCACGAGACCGATACCACGCTGATCGATTTCGCCGCGGACCGCCGGGCGCCGACGCCCACCGCCGCGGCCGAGATGGCGGTGCCGGTGCGCGCCGAACTGGCCGCCCGGCTGGCCGAGATCCGGGCCCGGATGATGCGCGCCGCCCAGGGGGGCAACCAGCGCCGGCGCCAGCGGCTGGCCGACCTGGGCCGCGCGCTTGGCCGGCCGCAGGCGCTGACCGACCCGGCCCGGCAACGTTTCGACCTGTTCGCCGAGCGGCTGGAGCCGGCGCTGCGCGGTTTCGTGCGCGCCCGCCGCGACCGGCTGAACGCGCTGCCGCTGTCGCTGTCGGCCCTGCGCACCATGCTGCGCAGCCGGCGCGATGCGTTGCAAGGGCAGGGGCAGCGGCTGCCGCTTTGCCTTGAGCGGCTGGGCCGGCGCCGGACCGAGCGCCTGGCCGAGCTCGGCAGCCGATTGGAGCGGGCTCGCGCGCGGATGCTGGCCGATGCCGCGCGCCAGACCGCCCGCGACCGCGACATGCTGGAGCGCATGGCTGCAAGGCTTGCCGCCGCCGCCGCGCGCATGCTGCCGCCCCGCCGCGAGGCGCTGGAGCGGCTGGACCGCTTGCGCCAGACGCTGGGCTATCGCGAGACCCTGCGCCGCGGATTCGCCGTCGTGCATGGTCCTGCGGGCCTGCTGACCGAGGCGGCCGAGGCGGCGCAGGCCCCGCGTTTCGAGATCGAGTTCCTGGACGGCCGACTGACGGCGCGCCCCGACGCGCCCCCGGCAAAACCCGCCCGCAAGCCGCGCGAGCCCCGGGGCCAGAAATCGCTTTTCTAGCGCGCCAGGCCCAGGGCCGCGCAGCAGGATGCGGAAAACCGCCGCGCGGGCGGGGCTTTTCTCTTGCGGCGCGATGACCTATCTGCGGCATGAAGCGCAAGGAAGGCACCCATGGCCAAGATCACTTACATCGAGCACAACGGCACCGTCCACGAAATCGACGTCAAACCCGGCATGACCGTGATGGAGGGCGCGCGCGACAACGGCGTACCCGGCATCGATGCGGATTGCGGCGGCGCCTGCGCCTGTTCGACCTGCCATGTCTATGTGGCGTCGGAATGGGTGGACCGGCTGCCGCCCAGGGATCCGATGGAAGAGGACATGCTGGACTTCGCCTGGCAGCCCGATCCGGTGCGCTCGCGCCTGACCTGCCAGATCAAGGTGACGCCGGAACTCGACGGGCTGGTGGTGAACCTGCCCGAACGCCAGATCTAAGCGCAGCCGCGTCCCGCTCAGGCCTTTTCGCTGGTGGCGGGCGCGGATGCGGGCGCATTGGCCCGGATCAGGTTGCCCATGAACTCGGCGAATATCCGTTCGGCGAGTTCGCGGGTCGAGCGGGAATCGCCGTCGAACCAGGGATCGGTGCTGCGCGTCAGGAACATCATGTTGCCGCCCTTGACCAGGCAATGCAGCATCATGGTCGAGATGTCGATGTCGGTGTCCGGGGACAGGATGCCGAGCCGCTGCGCCTCGGACAGCTTGCGGTGATAGAGGTCGCGCATCGAGCTGGTATAGCGATGCAAGGCGCTGCCGGGCTTGATCGGGCCGCAAAGCCTATCGACCAGAAGCCGAAACAGCGTCGGATTCGCCTCGGCCCAAGCCAGATAGCTGTGGGCGATCGAATGCATCTGTTCGATCGGGTCGGCGGTATTGGCCTGGATCACCCCCTCGCGCAGCGCATCGTTGAGCAGGGTGACGGCGTGATAGATCAGCCCCTCGTGCAGTTCCTCGATCGAACTGAACATGCTGCGGATCTCTTCCTCGCTCGCCGCGGTGCGCGGGGCAAGTTCGGCGAGGTCAGAGGGCAGCCGGCCGCTTTCCTCCAGATGCTCCTGGGCGGCGAAGATCAAGCTTTGATAGATATTCCCCCGGCCTTCCATCAGCCGCTCCTGAGACAACTTGCTTCAAATCTAACAGAGTTTCTCCGCCGCGAAAGCCTGTAATCCCAAGCGGCGGAAAGAAGCTCAACCCTCGGCGCGGGACTGGCGCTTGCGCTCGTGCGGGTCCAGGTAACGCTTGCGCAGGCGGATGTTCTTGGGCGTGACCTCGACCAGCTCGTCATTGTCGATATAGGCGATGGCCTCTTCCAGCGACATGCGCACCGGCGGGGTCAGCCGCACCGCCTCATCCGTGCCCGAGGCACGCACGTTGGTCAGCTTCTTGCCCTTCAGCGGGTTCACTTCCAGGTCGTTGTCGCGCGAATGCTCGCCGATGATCATGCCCTGATAGACCTGCTCTTGTGCGCCGATGAACATCTTGCCGCGCTCTTCCAGGTTCCACAGCGCATAGGCCACCGAAACCCCGTCCTCCATGGAAATCAGCACGCCCTGGCGGCGGCCCTGGATCGCGCCCTTGTAGGGCGCCCAGCCGTGGAAGATGCGGTTCAGCACGCCGTTGCCGCGGGTGTCGGTCATGAACTCGCCGTGATAGCCGATCAGCCCGCGCGAGGGCACATGGGCGACGATGCGGGTCTTGCCGGTCCCGGCGGGGCGCATGTCCACCATCTCGCCCTTGCGGTCGCCGGTCAGCTTTTCGATCACCACGCCGGTATAGTCGTCATCGACGTCGATGATGACCTCCTCGATCGGTTCGAGGCGCTGGCCGTCCTCTTCGCGGAAGATGACGCGCGGGCGCGAGATCGACAGCTCGAATCCCTCGCGGCGCATGTTCTCGATCAGCACGCCCATCTGCAGTTCGCCGCGGCCCGAGACGATGAAGGCGTCGCCGCCCGGCGTGTCCTCGACCTTGATGGCGACATTGGTCTCGGCCTCTTTCATCAGCCGCTCGCGAATCACCCGCGACTGCACCTTGTTGCCGTCGCGGCCCGCCAGCGGGCTGTCGTTGATGCCGAAGGTGACGCTGATCGTCGGCGGATCGATGGGCTGGGCGGGCAGGGGCGTGTCCACCTCGAGCGCGCAGAGCGTATCGGCCACGGTAGCCTTGGACATGCCGGCCAGGGTGACGATGTCGCCCGCCACCGCCTCGTCGATCGGCTGCTGGTTCAGGCCGCGGAAGGCCAGCACCTTGGAGACACGGAACTGCTCGATGCGCTCGCCGTCGCGCGACAGCGCCTTGATGGTGTCGCCGGCCTTGGCGCGGCCGGCCTCGACCCGGCCGGTCAGGATGCGGCCGATGAACGGGTCGGCGCCCAGCGTGGTCGCCAGCATCTGGAAGGGCTCGTCCTGGCGCTCGATCTGTTTCGGCGCCTCGACATGGCGCAGCACCAGATCGAACAGCGCCGTCATGTCCTTCCTGGGCCCTTCCAGGGTCTCGTCGGCCCAGCCGCCGATGCCGGAGGCATAAAGATGCGGGAAATCAAGCTGTTTGTCGCTGGCGCCCAGGTTGGCGAACAGGTCGAACACCTCATCCAGCGCCTTGTCGGGATCGGCGGCGGGCTTATCCACCTTGTTCAGCACCACGATGGGCCGCAGCCCCAGGGCCAGCGCCTTGGAAGTCACGAACTTGGTCTGCGGCATCGGACCTTCGGCGGCATCGACCAGCAGGCAGACGCCGTCCACCATCGACAGGATGCGCTCCACCTCGCCGCCGAAATCGGCGTGGCCGGGGGTGTCGACGATATTGATGCGGGTTCCCTTCCACTCGACCGAGGTCGCCTTGGCCAGGATGGTGATGCCGCGCTCACGCTCGATGTCGTTGCTGTCCATCACGCGCTCGGCCACGGCCTGATTTTCGCGGAAACTGCCCGATTGCTTCAAGAGCTGATCGACCAGGGTCGTCTTGCCATGGTCGACATGGGCGATGATCGCGATATTGCGGATGTCCATAGGGGGCCTTTTTCAGAATTTGCGCCCCCGGTAACGCAGAGGGGCGCGAAAGGCCAGCGCCAATCGCAGGCAGGATGTCAGCGCAGGCCCAGAAGCCCCAGGATGAACAGCACTACGACGACAAGGCCGACAAGATAGATGATCGAGTTCATGACGGATTCCTCCCTTGGGCCGGCCGGGCAAGGGATCCGCCCGATCGCTGGCTGTCGCATGGGAAACCCGCCGCGTCGGCCAAGGTTCCCGGCCGACGGCGATCAGACATCCTGTCGGGCCAGTGATTCGATCAGCGGTCGGACACCCGAAAGATCGTAGCCCGCCCGTGCCGCGGTCTGAAGCAGATCCGCTACCGGTTCCTGTCCGGCGCGGGCCAGCGCCCAGAGCACGGTCGAGCGGTTGCCGGACCGGCAATAGGCCAGCTTGGGTCCGGGCGCGGCCAGCGCCTCGGCCTGGGCCGAGATCATCTGCGGCGTGATCTGGCCGGGGGGGAAGGGGTTGAAGTGATATGCCATCCCCGCCGCCTCGGCCGCCGCGCGCATCGCCTCGTCACCCTCGTCCGGGCCGACCTCCTCGTCGGGGCGGTTGTTGATCAGCACGCGAAAGCCGGCCTCGGCCAAGGCTGGCAGATCCTCGGGGCGGATCTGGGCGGCCACGGCAAGGTCGGGGGTCAGTTGTCGCAGGTCCATGCGGAGCTCCTTGGGCTTCGGTCGGGCCGGAATGGCGGCATGCGGCGACGGTTCCTTCCGTTTTGCCGTCCTGTCAAGCGCCGCGATGCCGGATGAACCTAGCCGACCGCCGAGGTTTCCTCGACCAGCAGCGGCAGGCGAGCGAAATCGTCGAACGTGCCGCGATGCGTCATCTGCTCGACCGGAGTCTTGCGATAGCCGCGGGTGAACAGCAGGAAGGGGACGCCGGTGTTGCTGGCGCATTCCTCGTCGAATTCGCTGTCGCCGACATAGACCCCGCGCGGATTCAGGGGATCGGCGCCCAGGCCGGCGAAAGCCGCGCGCAGGGGGGCCGGATCGGGCTTGCGCTGGGGCAGGGAATCGCCGCCCACCACGGCCCCGAACAGTTGCGCGATGCCGAAATGGTCGAGGATCGCCCGCGTCGGGCCCAGGGGCTTGTTGGTGCAAAGCCCCAGCGGATAGCCGCGATCGGCCAGGATCCCCAGCGCCTCGGCGACATTGGGATAAAGCCGGGTCAGGCCGGTGGCGTCGTGATAGCGGGTCATGAACGAGGCAACCAGGTCGCGATGCGCCTCGACCGGCAGCGCGGTGGTGCCGATGACGCGCCGCCACAGCAGGTCGACGCCGCCGCCGACGAAGCCGCGAACCTGATCCAGCGTCAGGGGCGCCACGCCATGCAGGCGCAATACCGCGTTCACGCAGGCATGGATGTCGGGCACGCTGTCGATCAATGTGCCGTCAAGATCGAAAACCACGGGGCAGGGGGCAAAGCAGATGTTCATTCACGCCTTCCATTTGATCGAGCAACCCATCGAGGCCACCTGGTCGCGCGGGCCCTGCCCGGTTTCGGCGATCTGCACCATGGCCTCGTACAGCTCGCGCCGGGCATCCGGCGGGGCGGGATTGCGGCCCGAGGCGTCCAGTCGGCCACGATACTGCAACTCGCCCGCGGCATTGTAGCCGAAGAAATCCGGCGTGCATTCGGCGCCATAGGCGCGCGCGACGTCCTGGCTTTCGTCATAGAGATAAGGAAAGGTGAAGCCGTGCTTCTCGGCCTCGATCTTCATCTGCTCGGGTCCATCCTGCGGATATTCGCCGACGTCGTTGGCCGAGATCGCCACGACGCCGATGCCCAGTTGCTGCAATTCGGCGGCGTCGCGCCGAATGCGGTCGATGACGGCCTGCACATAGGGGCAATGGTTGCAGATGAACATGACCAGCGTGCCGCGCGTCCCGGCGATGTCGCGAAACGAGACCATGCGGCCATCGGGATCAGGCAGCGTGAAGTCCGGCGCCTTGGCACCGAAATCGCAAACCGGAGGACGAACGGCCATGGGCTCTCCTTGCTGGTCGAGGCCGCCTGACTCGCGGCGGCCGAAATTGCGGGGTTCACCCAGCAGACTATGATGCGGCAAGATGGAAAGAAAGTGCCTGTACCCGCCATGGCTAATAAGTCGCAGCCCGGCGCGCCTGCTTCAGGCGGAATTTTTTTTACATAATTCGGATTATCTATTTAAACGACCCAACGCGGGCGGCTTCCAGTCGCGATCACCGGAACATTGGTCGGATGAGAGCCATTTCGGCGGCTATTTTCGGCCAAACGATGGCTATTCGCGGGCTGTCTCCAAGGATATTTATTTAGAATACAGTGTGTTGCCCTAGGGCTGCGGTGCCGGCGATCAGCGCGCGGATGCGCGGCCTCTGGGCAGCCGCGGGCGGATTCTTCCTGTTGACGCAGCCCAGGCAACGCCGCTTCGTCCGCAGGTCCAGCCCGGCCATGGCGACCTGAGCATCTCGCCGGGAGACAGGTCAGCCGAAATTTCCATCCCATGCCCCGGGAAGCGCCAGCTTTCCCGCCCGGTCCCATCATGCTGCGAGGAATGCCATCCATGCCCGTCATAATCACCCTGCAAGCACAGCTTTTCATCCTAGGCATGGCGCTGCCCGGTATCAGGCGAAAGATCACGTCATCTCCTGGACCTGTGCATCGCACAGCGCGTAATGGTGTGCATCGGACCCCGTCCCGCTAACAACCGCGGCACTGTTCCAGCCAGGCAGGCCAGCCCCCTGCCCCAAGCCGATCCGGATCGAACCTCCATCCACGGCCGGGCTTTGCCAGGCCGAAACCCCGCATGTCCCGCGTCCCGTTCCTGCTTACCCGCGGCTTCGATCCCGACGAGATCGCCGCGTTTTTCCAAGACCGGTTCCTGCTGCATCTGCGCAAGCTGCGCGGCCTGGAGCCGCGGCTGGGTGACGAACCGCTGCGGATTGCCCCGAGCCGGATGCAGATGCCATGCCCAGAATAGCCGAGGCGAAGCGACGCAAGCTCTGCCGGCGTGTCAGGCGCATCCCCGACGCCAGGCGGGCGGCCAGCGGCCTCGATCGGCTGAAACCCAAGGATCGCGCGCGCCTGGGACCGCTGGCGGGCGGAAGCCGCCCTGCCGGCCTGTTGACAACCTCCGCGCTCTTCTGCGCTATGCGGCATTCGCGGCAACTGCCGGAAACCGATGCTTCGCTCTCTGACCCATGGGCTGTGGCTGGCGCCGCATCGCCCGCTGTTTCTTCTGGCCGGCCTTTGGGCGGCTCTCGTGCCATCGGTCTGGCTGATTCCGCCCGGGATCGGCGTCGATGCACCCTCCTGGCATCGCCATGAACTGCTGTTCGGCATGGGCGGTGCGGCCGTCGGGGGCTATCTGCTGACCGCATTGCCCGCATGGACCGGCCGCCCCAGGGTCGCGCCGGCCACGACCGCGGTCATGGTGGCGCTGTGGCTTGCCGGGCGGCTGGCCTTCGCCCTTGGCCCGCCTGGACCCTTCGGCCTTGTGACGGCGACGGCCTATTTCCTCGTTCTGGGCAGCCTGCTGTCATGGCGGGCCGCAAGGGCCGGGGTCTGGCGGAAGCTGCCGCTCGCGCTGGCGCCCCTGGTCCTCGGCGGCGTCGAGGCGCTGGCCATCGCCGGGCCGGGGCCCGTTGCCGCAGGCCTTGCGCAGGACATGGCGCCCCTGTTGTTCGCGCTGCTCCTCTGCCTGGTGGGTGGCCGCGCCCTTGCGGCATTCACCCGGCACTGGGCCGCGTCCTCCGGCCGGCCGCCCCCGACCGAGCCGCGCTGGCTTGCCGGCGCCGGCTTGCTGGGGTTGCTTCTGGCCATGGCGGCGCTGCTGCTGGATCGCCCGGGGCTTGCCGGGCCGCTCCTGATCGGTTCTGGCATCCTGCAACTGGCCCGCATGGTCCTGTGGCGCAGCTGGCGTGCCGGCCGCTACCCGGCGCTGCTGCTTTTGCATCTGGCCTGGCTATGGCTGCCGCTGGGCCTGGTCCTGGCGGGCCTGTCGCAGCGACCCTCGGCCGGGCTCGACATGACCACGGCGATTCACGCCATCACCATGGGCGCCATGGGCACGATGATGCTTGCGATCATGGGACGGGCGGCCATGGCGCGCAAAGCAGGCCGGCTTGCGGTATCGCGCCCGCTGGCCCTTGCCTTCGGCCTCGTCAATCTGGCCGTGCTGATGCGCCTGCTGATGTGCTGTGCCGGCGCGGACGCATGGGCGCTGCTACTGCATCTTTCAGCGGCGGGCTGGATGGCGGGATGGACGCTTTTCCTGTGGGACTTCCGGCGCGCGCTGCTGGGACCGGTGCCCAGACCGGTGCTGAGTGCGTCCCGCCGCTCCTGACCGCCCGGCTCCTGACCGTCCGGCAGCCGCGGCGGCCGATCCGCCCTGGCTCGCCGATCCGCCCTGGCTCAATGCGTCCAGGGCGCGCGGCGGTCGGGGGCGAAATTCTCGCCATAGCCGCGGGGGCGGATGTTCGGGGCGCGGGTATGGGGCTCGATCACCTCGTAATCCAGCCCATGTTCGCGCGCGTAATCCTCGGCCTGCTTGCGGGTCTCGAAGCGCAGGCGGACCTGGCTCTGGGTGTCGTCGCTGCTGGTCCAGCCCATCAGCGGGTCGATCTCGCGCGGATCGGCGGGCGGAAAGTCCAGCACCCAGTTCTTGGTGCGGGCGGTGCCGGATTGCATGGCGTTGCGGGCGGGCTTGTAGATGCGGACGCGCATGGCGGGAACCCTCTGTTCTTGCTTCCCGCCTTATCCCCGAAGCCGGCCGGGCGATCAAGATGCCCCTGGCGCGATTTCCCGCCATCGCGGCCGGATTGCCGCCCCCGCATGGCGCATATTCCCCGGCCGGGCTTGCATTGGGGCGCGAATGCGCCAGATTGACCCAGGCAGGAACAAAGGTGAAACCATGGGCCACAACAACACCAACGCCCCCGTCGCGCGCTTTCCCGAGGTGAGCCGGCCCAAGCTGGAAGGCGGCCGGCGCTTCGTCATGCATTCCGAGTTCCAGCCCGCCGGCGACCAGCCCACCGCCATCGCCGAACTGGCAAAAGGCATCCAGGAGGGCGAGCGCGACCAGGTGCTGCTGGGCGCCACCGGCACCGGCAAGACCTTCACCATGGCCAAGGTGATCGAGGCGACCCAGCGACCCGCCATCATCCTGGCCCCGAACAAGACGCTGGCTGCGCAATTATACGGCGAGTTCAAGGGCTTCTTCCCCGAAAACGCCGTGGAATATTTCGTCAGCTATTACGACTACTACCAGCCCGAAGCCTATGTCCCGCGCAGCGATACCTATATCGAGAAGGAATCGCAGATCAACGAGGCCATCGACCGGATGCGCCATTCGGCCACCCGCGCCCTGCTGGAGCGCGACGACGTCATCATCGTCGCCTCGGTCAGCTGCATCTACGGCATCGGCTCGGTCGAGACCTATTCGGCGATGACCCAGGACATGGTGGTCGGCGAAAGCTACGACCAGCGCGCGTTCCTGGCCGAACTGGTGGCGCAGCAATACCGGCGCCTCGACGCCGCCTTCCAGCGCGGCGGCTTCCGGGTGCGCGGCGATGTGATCGAGGTCTGGCCGGCCCACCTGGAAGACCGGGCCTGGCGCTTCGACTTCTTCGGCAACGAGCTTGAATCAATTACCGAATTCGATCCGCTGACCGGCGCCAGGACCGACAGTTTCAAGCAGATCCGCATCTATGCCAACAGCCATTACGTCACCCCTCGCCCGACCTTGCAACAGGCCATCAAAGGGATACGCGCCGAACTTCAGGTGCGGTTGAAGCAATTGACCGATGAGGGCAAGCTGCTGGAGGCGCAGCGGCTTGAGCAACGCACGAACTTCGACCTGGAAATGCTTGAAGCGACTGGTGTTTGCAACGGGATCGAGAACTATTCCCGCTATCTGACCGGCCGCGCGCCGGGCGAGCCGCCGCCGACGCTGTTCGAGTTCATCCCGGATAATGCCATCGTCTTTGCCGACGAATCCCATGTCTCGGTGCCGCAGATCGGCGGCATGTATCGTGGCGACTTCCGGCGCAAGTTCACCCTGGCCGAGCATGGCTTCCGCCTGCCCAGCTGCATGGACAACCGGCCGCTGAAATTCGAGGAATGGGACGCCATGCGCCCGCAATCGGTCTTTGTCAGCGCCACCCCCGCGCAATGGGAACTGGACCAGACCGGCGGCGTCTTTACCGAGCAGGTGATCCGCCCCACCGGCCTGCTGGACCCGCAGGTCGAGATCCGCCCGGTCGAGATGCAGGTGGACGACCTTCTGGACGAGGTGCGCAAGGTCGCGGCGCAGGGCTATCGCACCTTGGTCACGACCCTGACCAAGCGCATGGCCGAGGATCTGACCGAATATCTGCACGAACAGGGCATCCGCGTGCGCTACATGCACAGCGATATCGACACCATCGAGCGCATCGAGATCCTGCGCGACCTGCGGCTGGGGGCCTTTGACGTGCTGGTCGGCATCAACCTCTTGCGCGAGGGGCTGGACATCCCGGAATGCGGGCTGGTGGCGATCCTGGATGCCGACAAGGAGGGCTTCCTGCGCTCGGAAACCTCACTGATCCAGACCATCGGCCGGGCGGCGCGCAATGCCGACGGCCGGGTCATCATGTATGCCGACCGCATCACCGGCAGCATGGAACGCGCCATGGCCGAGACCGAGCGCCGGCGCCAGAAGCAGATCGCCTATAACGAGGCGCATGGGATCACGCCGCAGACCGTGCGCAAGAATGTCGAGGACGTGCTGGCCGGGCTGTGGCAGGGCGATACCGATCAGGCGCGCATCACGACGCGGATCGAGAAGCCGCTGGTCGGCGCCAATCTGGCGGCGCATCTGGACGCGCTGCGGGCGCAGATGCGCAAGGCGGCCGAGAACCTGGAATTCGAGGAAGCCGCGCGGCTGCGCGACGAGGTCAAGCGGCTGGAGGCGGTGGAACTGGCCGTGGCCGACGACCCGCTGGCCCGGCAATCCGCCATCGAGGAGGCGGCCGAGGCGGCGGTCAAATCCTCGGGACGCTCGACCGCCGGGCGGGCCGGGCAGCGCGGCGGCAACAAGCGGTCGCGGCGGCGCAGCTGACGCGCGGCAACGGGGCTTGGCAGGGGTGCCCCGCCCCCGGCGTCCGGGTCAGCTGCAACTGACCGAAAGCAGCTTGCCCCGGCTGTCCACGATGAAGGTCAGCCGGTCCTGGATCATCTCCATGGTCATCGGCCGGTCTTCGCGGGCAATGCGATACATCTGCCCTTCGGGCATCGAGATGGTGGGCGAGGTCTGGCCGATCAGGTGGCTGTAACGCGCCGCTCCGCAGGGATCGACCGAGACGGTTTCGGGTTCCGGGGGCGGCGGCGCCTCGGGCGTGCAGGCGGCCAGCGCAAGGGGAGTTGCCAGAACGGCAAGGGAAAGCGGGAGTTTCATCTTGACCTCATGAGTCTGGACTTGCTGCCGACCTAACCCCTGGAATGGCGGTTGGTTTCCCCGACCCCGGCGGATCGGCGGATTTCCGCGAATCGCGGTTCAGCGCAGGGTGGCCAGCACCTCCTCGGCCAGGGCATCGACCTCGGCGCGGGCGGTGGCGTGGCGCGCGGTCTCGCCCGCGCCCAGCCCCTGCCCCAACGCCTCGGCATAGGCGACGCGGTTGGCAAGCTGCGCCGCCGCCACCTCGGCCCCCAGCGCGGCGGCGCCCTCGGCCACCTCTCCGGTCAGGCGCGCATGCGAGCGGGTGCGGTTCAGCACGATCAGCGTGTCGCATTTCTCGCGCCGGGCCAGGTCCAGCACGCCCTCGGTCGCCCAAAGGTCGACATGGCTGGTCGCCACTGGGACCAGCACCAGGTCGGCCACCCGCAACGCCGGGCGCAGGTCGCTGTCGATCTTGGGCGGCGTGTCGATGATGACGAAATCGAAGCGTTTCTTCAGCTTGTCGGATTCGTAGCTGGCGCCCCAGGCCGAGGAGGTGGTGAATTCCAGCGCCTCGTCCTCGCCCCGCCGCTCCAGCCGTTCCAGGAACCAGCGCCCCATGCTGCCCTGCGGATCGGTGTCCAGCAGCGCGACCGAATGGCCGCGCCCGCGCAGGGCCACCGCCAGGTTGACCGCGATGGTGGTTTTGCCCGAGCCGCCCTTCTGCTGGGCAATCGTGATGATGCGTCCCGCCATGAGCCCCTCCGTTCCGGCAATCGCCCGCCTGTTTCCTGCCAGACTAGGGGCTAAGCTTGCGCAATGCACGGCTTTTCGCAGCCGCAGCATCGGCTTTCCGCATCAGGTCTTCCAGGTATCGACCACCTCGTACATCACCGGCTCGAAATGGCGGCACATGCCATGGATGGCGCGGTTGCGCTGGCGCATCTCGGGGTGGCGCAGCATGGCCTGGTAGTCGCGCCGGTCGCGCCATTGCGAATAGGTGCAGATCCGGGTCTGGGCATCGTTCAGGTGGATCGCGCCCGAGACATAGCCGGGCTGGTGCCGGATCACCTGGTCATAGGCGTCGTTCAGCGCGTCCAGCACGTCATGCGCGGTGCCGGGCGTCACCTCGAAGGTGCAGATCACGGTCTGGCCGGAGAATTCCTTGTCGATGCGGGTCATGGTGCTTGGCTCCCTGCTTGGCTGGCTCTGGGCCCAGCTTACGGCGAAGCGGGCAAGGTTGCAGCGGTTTTCCGTCCGCGCCATGGTGGCGGCGCGCAATGCGAAAGGACATGAGCATGATTCCGGTCTTCGACGGTCACAACGATTTCTTGCAGCGCATGGTGGCTGCGGGACCGGGCCGCGACCGGCTCTGGCTGGAGGGCGACGGCAGCGGCCATCTGGACCTGCCGCGGATGAAGGCGGGCGGGTTTGCCGGCGGTTTCTTCGCGATCTGGACGCCCTCGCCGCCCGGCCCGGACGATGCGCTGGCGGCGATGCTCAAGAAGAACCCGCCCTTCGCCCTGCCCCTGCCGCCCGAAGTCCTGCCTGCCCAGGCCCTGCCCCATGCGCTGGCCCAGGCCGGGCAGCTGATGGCGATGGAGCGCACCGGCACGCTGGCGATCTGCCGGACCGCGGCCGAGATCCGCGCGGCCATGGCCCGGGGCCGCATCGCCGCCATCCTGCATATCGAGGGTGCCGAGCCGATCCCGGACCTGGATGCGCTGCATGTCTGGCATGCGATGGGGCTGCGCTCGCTGGGGCCGGTCTGGTCGCGGCCGACGCGCTACGGCCATGGCGTGCCCTTCGCCTTTCCCTCATCGCCCGATACCGGGCCGGGGCTGACGGATGCGGGCAAGGATCTGGTGCGCGCATGCAACCGGCTGCGCATCATGCTGGACCTGTCGCATCTGAACGAAAAGGGTTTCGACGACGTGGCGCGGCTCTCGGATGCGCCGCTGGTCGCCAGCCACAGCTGCGCCCATGCCGTCGCGCCCAGTTCGCGCAACCTGACCGACCGGCAATTGCGGGTCATCGCCGAATCGCGGGGCCTCGTCGGGCTGAACTTCGCCGTGGGCTTCCTGCATCCCGAAGGCCGGCGCGACCCGATGCACGGGTTCGAGGTCATGCTGCGCCACCTGGATCACCTGCTTGCGTTCCTGGGCGAGGACGGGGTGGCGCTGGGTTCCGATTTCGACGGCGCCGACATGCCCGAGGATCTGGCCGATGCCGCGGCCCTGCCGAACCTGGTGCAGGCGATGCTGGCGCATGGCTATGGCCGCGACCTGGTCGAGAAGATCGCCTGGCGGAACTGGCTGGACCTGCTGGAGCGGAGCTGGGGCGGCTGAATGCACCCCCGACTGCCGGGGGGCACCGGCGGGGCGCGGGGGCGGCGATCCGCAACCGGACCACTCGGCAAAGACGCACAAGGATCGCCGCCCCCATGCGCGGGGAAATGCCACGGCCGCTTTGCACGGTAAAGTTGTCTATTCAGAGAAGATTCCCGCTATGGGAGAATCCCCGCCCCTCAGCCTCCGGTAACGGCCGGCGTGACCTCCAGCGCCTCGGCCAGCGCGCGGAACCGCGCCTCGGCCACCTCGCCCATCAGCGCGCGCCCGGTCCGGGTCAGCTTCAGCTCCAGGAGCTTCTTCTTGCGCTGCAATTTCAGCGTCCCCGCCTCGGCCGGATCCTTGACCGAGAACATGGCGCCGAAGCGCATCGCCTTGCCCAGCACCTCGGCCTCGCGGATCTCCTTGTCCGACAGCAGCGCGAATAGCGGCGCCATGGGCGAATTGGCGCGGCTGTTCTTGTAGCGATGCAGCAGCGACAGGCCCAGGAAGACCCGCTCGGGATGCGACAGCGCCGCCATGTTGGCCCGCGTCACATTGTCGAAACAGGCGTCGGCGCGATAATCGGGATGGGTGCGCCATGTGGTGTCGTGCAGAAGGCAGGCCGCCCGGACCAGCCGGTCGCGCTCGGCCGGCAGGTTGCCGAACAGCGGCTCGAGGAACTGGTAGAGCTTCTTGCCGAAGCCCGGCATCCGCGCCATCTGCCGCTCGGCAAAGCGCGCCGCCTCGATCAGCGGATCGCGCGAGCGCAACCCGGCCGGCATCTGTTCGTAAAGCAGCCCTTCGCGGATGCCGTATGAGGACACGGCCAGCGATTTCGGCTTGAAGCTCTGCACCAGCTGGCGCAGCACCTGGCTGGCCAGCGGCACCAGCTCCATCCGGCTTTGCGAGATGCCGGTCATCGCCCGCATGTCCGCCACGCTCCGGTCGCCGATCCATTTCACCGTGTCGGCGACGGCCTGGGGCGACATGCGATATTCGTGCAGCACGGTCATCGGGTATTTCGCCCGCTCCATGTCCAGCCGCGCGATGGCCCGCCAGGAACCGCCGACCAGGTAGATCTGCTCATGCCCGCGGCCCAGCCGCTCGGCCGCCGTCTCGATGGTCTCGCGGATATGGTCGCGCAGCCCCGAGGCGCCGCCCTTGACCTGTTGCAGCCGGAACGGACCCAGGGGCGTCGAGATGCGGCGGCCGACCTTGCCGTTCTCGACCTCGGCCAGTTCCATCGAGTTGCCGCCGATGTCGCAGACCAGCCCCTTGGCATCCGGCCAGCCCAGCAGAACGCCCTGGGCGGAAAGCCGCGCCTCTTCCTCGCCGTCGATGACCCAGAGCTTCAGCCCGGTCTCCTTCTCGACCGCCTTGTGGAAGGCGGGGCCGTCCTCGGCCTCGCGCACGGCGGCGGTGGCGACGCAGGTCAGCGGCTTGATCCCCATGCTGTCGGCCAGGACCGCAAAGCGGCGCAGGGCTGCCATGCCGCGCCGCACGCCTTCGGGGTTCAGCCGCCCGGTGGTGGCCAGGCCCGAGCCCAGCCCGGCCATGACCTTTTCGTTGTAGAAATAGGCCGGCGAGCGCGCCGCCCCGTCGAAGACCACCATGCGGATCGAGTTCGAGCCGACATCGACCACGCCCACCCGGCTCAGCGCCCGTTCCGAGGCGCGTTCGAACAGCGAGCGTCCGAAGGGTTCGATGGTTTCTCCGCTTGCGGTCAGGATGCCGTTCATCGGGTTCCTCTCGATTCCGTTACCACGCCGGGCGCGCGCCTTGGATGGGGCAATTGGCCCCTTCGCGTCAATCCGTCGAGTGCATCAAAGCCGGAACGTCACGGGCACCCGCACTGCCGCGTCCCGACAATGAAGGGTTTTCCATGAAGAACTTGTGACAGGAAAACAGGTCGTCGCGCCCCGCCGGCAGATAGCGCAGATAGCGCCCGTCGGGCTGCAGAAGCCAGCTTTGCGCCTCGTCGGCCATGTTGGCGGCCATGACCTGGCTGGTGATCTGGGCCTTCACCGTCTCGTTGAAGCATTCCACCAGCGCCTCGACCCGGCGGTTGAGGTTGCGCCCCATCCAGTCGGCCGAGCTGATGAAGACCCGCGCGCGCTTGGACGGCAGGCCGAAGCCGTTGCCGAAGCAGACGATGCGGGAATGTTCCAGGAAGCGGCCGACGATGGATTTCACCCGGATGTTGTCCGAAAGGCCCGCGATGCCGGGACGCAGCCCGCAGATGCCGCGGATCACCAGGTTGATCCGAACCCCGGCTTGGCTTGCGGCGTAAAGCGCCTCGATCACGTCCTTGTCGATCAGGCTGTTCATCTTGGCCCAGATCTCGGCCGGGCGGCCGCGGCGGGCGAAATCGGCCTCGCGCGCGATCAGCTCCAGCAGCCGCTCCTTGAGGTCGATGGGCGAGATGGCGATGTTTTCCAGCCCCTCGGGCTGGACATAGCCGGACAGGAAATTGAACACCTTGGAGGCGTCCCGCCCCAGCGCCGGGTCGCAGGTGAACAGCGACAGGTCGGTATAGATCCGCGCGGTGATCGGGTGATAGTTTCCGGTGCCGAAATGGGTATAGGTCACCAGCTGGTCGCCTTCGCGCCGCACCACGGCGCTGATCTTGGCATGGGTCTTGTATTGCATGAAGCCATAGACCACATGCGCGCCCGAGCGTTCCAGCCGCCGCGACTGGCGGATGTTGGCGGCCTCGTCGAAACGTGCCTTCAGCTCGACCAGCGCCGTCACCGACTTGCCCGATTCGGCCGCCTCGCAGAGCGCGTCGACGATGGGGCTGTCGCGCGAGGTGCGGTAAAGCGTCTGCTTGATCGCCAGCACGTTCGGGTCGCGCGCCGCCTGCGCCAGGAAGCGCACCACCATGTCGAAGGTCTCGTAGGGGTGGTGCAGCAGCATGTCCTTTTGCCGGATCGCCGCGAACATGTCGCCATGGTGGTCCTGCACCCGTTCCGGCACGCGCGGGGTGAAGCTGGGCCATTGCAGGTCGCGGCGGCTGTCCAGAACCAGTTCGCGCAGGTCGGCCATGCCCAGAAGGCCCTCGACCTCAACCACCTCCTCGGGATCGACGTTCAGTTCCTGCATGATGACCCGGCGCAGCCGGTCGGGCGCGCCCGCGGTGATCTTCAGCCGGATGACCGAGCCGCGGCGGCGGCGCTTCAGCGCCGTCTCGAATTCGCGCACCAGGTCCTCGGCCTCCTCCTCGACCTCCAGGTCGCTGTCGCGCAGCACGCGGAAGGCGCAATGGCCGATGTCGCGATAGCCGGGGAACAGGCTGGGCAGATGCATCAGCAGCAGGTCTTCCAGCCGCAGGAAGCGCTTGCCGCCCGGCAGCGGGATGAAGCGGGCGATCTGCTGGGGAATGGGCACCAGCGCCTGCATCTGCCGCCCGTCGCTTTCCCGTGCCAGTTCCAGCGCCAGCGAAAAGCCGGTGTTCGGGATGAAGGGAAAGGGATGCGCCGGGTCGATGGCCAGGGGCGAGACCACCGGAAAGACCTGGTCCATGAAATGCCGGCGCAGGAACTCCTCCTCGGCGCGGGTCACGCGGCCGCGCGACAGGATGGCGATGTCGGCCTGTTCCATCTCGCGGCGCAGGCCGTTCCAGACCGCCTGCTGCGCGCCCATCAGCCGGCGCGCATCGGCATTGACCAGGGCCAGCTGCTCGGCCGCGGTCAGCCCGTCGTCGGACAGGGTGGTGTTGCCCTCGCGCACCAACTCGCGCAGCCCGGCCACGCGCACGGTGTAGAACTCGTCGAGATTGGTGGCCGAGATCGACAGGAAGCGCAGCCGTTCGAGCAGCGGCACGCGCGGATTGCGCGCCTCGTCCAGCACGCGCCAGTTGAAGGCGAGCCAGCTGATCTCGCGGTTGAAGAAGCGCGCGGGCCCTTCGGGCGGGCCGTCGGGCAGGTCGCGCGGGGCGGGAAAGGGAGATTTCAGGAAATCGGCCTGGGTCATGTCACGGAACTTGGGGAAAACGCGGGGCGATCATGCGTCGGCAGGGGTGAGCTTGTCCAGAAGCTCGGCCGCCAGCCGCCGGGTGATGGCGCGGCGGTCGGCCAGCGATTCGCGGTCGATGGCCGCGACCAGGCGGCGGGCCAGGTCAAGGTCGCGCTCCATGCGCAGCGCCAGCCAGTCCACCACCTCGGGCGCGACCTGGATCTGGCGGTCGGCGAACAGCTTGACCAGCACCGCCGGCAGCAGCGCGTCGTCGGGCGGGCCCAGGATCGCCTGCGCCGCCGTCTCGAGCCGCGAGCGCAGGTCGGGCAGCGCCACGCCCCAGTCGCGCGGCGGTGCCTGCGCGGTGATCAGCAGCAGCGCCTGCCGTGCCCCGGCCAGGTTCCACAGGTGGAACAGGCCCTGCTCGGCCGTGGCATTGCCGCCGATCTCATGCGCGTCCTCGACGACCAGCGCGGCGCCGGGGCGGACCAGTTCGTCCACGCTGTCGGGAGCCAGGGTCCAGCCATGGCTGACATGCGCGCCATGCTCGGCCGCCCAGAAGCCGACCAGATGCGACTTGCCCGATCCCGGCCCGCCGATCAGCAGCAGCCGCCTCTGCGGCCAGCGGCCCGGCACGTCCAGCATGGCCAGCGCGTCGCGATTGGCCGCGGTGATCAGGAAATCGTCGCGAGACGAGGCCGGCGGCATCGTCAGGTCCAGGGTCAATTGTCTGGCCACCGCTCAGTCGTCCTTGCCGCGCAGGCTGTCGCGCGCCTCGGTCCAAAGCTCGGAGGGCGAAGGCGGGCCCTCGGCATCGGGGATCTCGCCGGCCTGCTGGCGGTGCTGGTGTTTCTCCAGCAGATGCGCCAGGTGCTCCTCGCGATGGATCTGCGCCACCGCCACGTCGCGCGACATCTGCGCCAGTTGGCGCGCCCGCTCGGTCGTGCCGCGCGGCACCAGCTCGACCATGGTCGGCGGCGCCGGCGGCGAGGGCACTTCGCGCCCGGTATAGAGCGCGCTTTCCTTGTAGCGGGCGACGCCGAAGCGGACCAGCACCGCCAGCGCCGCCGCCGCCGGCACCGCGATGAGCAGGCCGACGAAGCCGAACAGCGTGCCGAAGACCGTCAGGGCCAGCATCAACCAGACCGGGTGCAGCCCGACATGGCCGCCGACGATCTTGGGTTGCAGGTAGTTGCCCTCGACGATCTGGCCCAGGACGAAGACCGCGATGACCGCGCCGATCCAGACCGGCTCGCCCCAGAAGGAAAACAGCGCCACGCCGATGGCGGTGGCGCCGCCGACCAGCACGCCGACATAGGGAATGAAGGACAGCGAGGCGGCGATGACCCCGATGGCGATGCCGAAGGGCAGGCCGATCAGGCCCAGGCAGACCGAATAGAAGGTGCCCAGGATCAGGATCACCATGCCCTGCCCGCGCACGAAGCCCGACAGCGCCGCGTCGATCTCGTGTCCCAGGTGGCGGATGGTGCCGGCATGCTGGCGCGGCAGAAGCTCGTCCAGCCGGTCCACCATGTTGTCCCAGTCGAGCAGCAGGTAGAAGGCGACGACCGGCACGATCACGATCAGCATGACCATGCTGACCACGCCCATGACCGAGCCCAGCACGGTGCTGACCAGCTGCCCGCCCCGCTCGCTGATCTGCTGGCCCATGTTGGACAATGCGCTGTTGACCGGGCTGCCCTCGGTGAAGATCTCGGGGAACCGGGTCATCAGGAACAGCTGGAGGCGCTGGAACATCTCGGGCGCGGTCTCGATCAGCGCCGTGGTCTGGCGCACCAGCACCGGCACCAGCAGCAGAAACAGCGCCACCACGAGCAGCAGGCCGCAAAGCGTGAGGATGACGACCGCGGCGGTGCGCGACAGGCCCAGCCGCTCGAGCCGGTCGGCCAGCGGGTCGAAGAGATAGGCCACGGCCGCGCCCATGATGAAAGGCATGACGGCATTGCCCACCCCCCAGAGCGCCAGCAGCAGAACGACCAGCGCGCCGCCCCAATAGAGGATCTGTTTCTGCACCGGCAATTGCATGGGTCTTGTCGCTCCCGTCCCCGCGTTTGCGTTCCTATGTGGACGGTCGCGGCCCGGCTTGCAAGGAAGGGCGTTGCCCCGCTATCCGCGATCCGCTAACCCGTGCCGGCCATCATGAGGATTTCGCCATGCGTCTGTCGCGCTATTTCATGCCCGTCCTGAAGGAAGACCCCAAAGAGGCCCAGATCGTCAGCCACCGGCTGATGCTGCGTGCCGGCATGATCAAGCAGCAGGCGGCCGGCATCTATTCCTGGCTGCCTCTGGGCTTCAAGGTGCTGCGCCGCATCGAGCAGATCGTGCACGAGGAACAGGCCCGCGCCGGCCATGTCGCCATGCTGATGCCGACGCTGCAACCCGCCGACCTGTGGCGCGAGAGCGGCCGCTACGACGATTACGGCGAGGAGATGCTGCGCATCCGCGACCGCCACAAGCGCGACCTGCTTTACGGGCCCACCAACGAGGAGATGATCACCGACATCTTCCGCGGCCACGTGAACAGCTACAAGGATCTGCCGCTGACGCTGTATCACATCCAGTGGAAGTTCCGCGACGAGATCCGCCCCCGCTTCGGCGTCATGCGCGGGCGCGAGTTCCTGATGAAGGACGGCTACAATTTCGACCTGACCAAGGAAGACGCGCTGCATGCCTATAACCGGCACCTGGTCAGCTACCTGCGCACCTATGAGCGCATGGGGCTGCAGGCGATCCCGATGCGCGCCGACGGCGGCCCGATCGGCGGCGACTATACCCATGAATTCCTGGTGCTGGCCGAGACCGGCGAGTCGGAAGTGTTCTACGACAGCCAGATCACCGACCTGAAATTCGGCGACCGCCAGATCGATTACGACGATGTCGCGCAATGCCAGGCCGTGCTGGAGGAGTTCACCAGCCGCTATGCCCGTACCGACGAGACCCATGACGCGACGCTGTTCGAGCAGATCCCCGAGGAGCGCCGCCGCCAGGCGCGCGGCATCGAGGTCGGGCAGATATTCTATTTCGGCACCAAGTATTCCGAGCCGATGGGCGCCACCGTGGTCGGCCCGGACGGCCAGCGCGTGCCGGTGCACATGGGCTCGCACGGCATCGGCGTCAGCCGCCTTCTGGGCGCCATCATCGAGGCCAGCCATGACGACAAGGGCATCATCTGGCCCGAGGGGGTGACGCCCTTCCATGCCGGGATCGTCAACCTCAAGCAGGGCGACGCCTCGACCGACGGTGCCTGCGAGGCGCTTTATGCCGAGCTCAAGGCGCAGGGTCTGGACCCGCTCTATGACGACCGCGACGAGCGGGCGGGGGCGAAATTCGCCACCATGGACCTGATCGGCCTGCCCTGGCGCATCACCGTCGGCCCGCGCGGGCTGGCGGCGAACAAGGTCGAGCTGACCTCGCGCCGCAGCGGCGAATCGGTCGAGCTGTCGCCGCAGGAGGCGGTGGCGCGGCTGAAGGAAATCTACCAGCCGGTCTTCGACGCCGCGAAATAGGCGCGGCCGCGTCCGGCGGTACGGTTGCCCCGGGTATTTGGGCAATGCAGAAACATGGGGCGGCGCGCAGGCGGCGCCCCCGGCTCGGGCGGTGCGGCCGGGTGGGTATTTGGAGAACGAAGAAGCCGCCTGCCCTTCCGCGCGGCGCCAGGCGGCATGGTTTCACGGTTTCGCGGTTTCGTGGTTCAAGAGTGAGCGGTTCATGGTGAAGAAGGCGCTGATTACCGGGGTGACGGGGCAGGATGGCTCCTACCTGGCCGAGTTCCTGCTGGAAAAGGGCTATGAGGTGCATGGCATCAAGCGCCGGTCCTCTTCCTTCAACACCCAGCGGGTCGATCAAATCTTCCAGGATCCGCATGAGGTCGCGCCGCGCTTCTTGCTGCATTACGGCGACCTGTCCGATGCCTCGAACCTGACTCGGATCATGGCCGAGGTGCGGCCGGACGAGGTCTATAACCTGGGTGCGCAATCCCATGTCGCGGTCAGTTTCGAGGCGCCGGAATATACGGCCGACGTTGACGGGCTGGGGACGCTGCGGCTGCTGGAGGCGATCCGTTTCCTGGGGCTGGAGCGGGTGACGCGGTTCTACCAGGCGTCGAGCTCCGAGCTTTACGGGCTGGTGCGCGAGGTGCCGCAGACCGAGCGCACGCCCTTTCACCCGCGCAGCCCCTATGCCGTGGCCAAGCTCTATGCCTATTGGATCACGGTGAACTATCGCGAGGCCTATGGGATTTTCGCCTGCAACGGCATCCTGTTCAACCACGAGAGCCCGCGCCGCGGCGAGACCTTCGTCACCCGCAAGATCACCCGCGGGCTGGCCAATCTTGCCCAGGGGGTCGGGGGTTGCCTGTACCTGGGCAACCTGGACGCGCTGCGCGACTGGGGCCATGCCCGCGACTATGTGCGCATGCAATGGCTGATGCTGCAATGCGATGCGCCCGACGATTACGTCATCGCCACCGGCGAGCAGCATTCCGTGCGCCAGTTCCTGACCTGGGCCGCCGAGGAGCTGGGCATCGCGCTGGAGTTTCGCGGCACGGGCTTGGATGAGGTCGCCCTGGTCGCCTCGGTCGCGGGCGACCGGGCGCCGGCCCTGCGTCCGGGCGATGTTGTGATGCGGGTCGATCCCAAGTATTTCCGCCCGGCCGAGGTGGCGAGCCTGCGGGGCGATGCCGCCAAGGCGCATCGGCGGCTGGGCTGGCGGCCCCGGACCGGCTTGCGCGAGATGATCGCCGAGATGGTCGCCGCCGACCTGCGGGCGGCACGGCAGAATGCGTTGCTGAAGCGGCATGGGCTGGGTCCGGCCGTCGCGCAGGAGGCGCGATAGATGGCACGGCTGTTCATCACCGGCGGGCATGGCATGGTCGGGCGCAACCTGCGCGCCCATCCCGGCATCGCCGCCTGGCAGGTGCTGGCGCCCGCGCGCACCGAGCTGGACCTGTGCGACGCGGACGCGCTGCGGGACTGGCTGGCGCGGCATCGCCCCGATGCGGTGGTCCATGCCGCGGGCGTGGTCGGGGGCATCCAGGCCAACCTGGCCGAGCCGATGCGGTATCTGATCGAGAACGCCCGCATCGGGCTGAACCTGATCGCCGCCTGCCGCGAGGCGCGTATCCCGGTGCTGATCAACCTGAGTTCGAGCTGCGTCTATCCGCGCGACCTGCATTGCGGCCTGGCCGAGGAGCAGATCCTGACCGGCCCGCTCGAGCCCAGCAACGAGGGCTATGCCTTGGCCAAGATCATGGCGATGCGGCTGGTGGACCATGCCTGCCGCGAGGATCGCGGCCTGCAATGGCGCACGCTGGTACCCTGCAACCTCTACGGCCCCTTCGACAAGTTCGACCCAGGCCAGTCGCACCTCCTGCCGGCGATCATCCACAAGATCCACCGCGCCAGGGTCGAGGGCCATGAGACGGTCGAGATCTGGGGCGACGGCACGGCCCGGCGCGAGTTCATGCATGCGGGCGACCTGGCCGAGGCGATCCTGCGGGCGCTGGCCGGTCCCTCGTCCGTGCCGGCAGTGATGAATATCGGGCCGGGCGTGGATCATGCCATCGACGACTATTACCGCATCGCGGCCGGGGTGATCGGCTGGCAGGGCCGTTTTGTCCACGACCTGGGCAAGCCGGTGGGCATGCGGCGCAAGCTCCTGTCCGTGGCGCGGCAGACGGAATGGGGCTGGGCGCCGCAAACCGGCCTGCGCGAGGGCATCGCCGCCACCTATGCCTGGTATCTGGAGCATCAGCCATGAGCGGCTTTCCCCTTGCCACTTCCAGCTGGGACGAGGCGGAACGGGCCGCCTTGCAACGGGTGATCGACTCGGACCGCTTTTCCATGGGCCCCGAGGTGGCGGCCTTCGAGGAAGAATTCGCCTGTTTCACCGGCAGCCGTTACGCGGTGATGGTGAACTCGGGCTCCTCGGCCAATCTCGCCATGGCGGCGGCGCTGCGCCATACGCAGAACCCCGCCTTGCGGCTGATGCCGGGCGACGAGGTGATCGTGCCGGCAGTCTCCTGGTCCACCACCTTCTTTCCGCTGCACCAATACGGGCTGCACCTGAAATTCGTCGACATCGACCGCGAGACGCTGAACTACGACCTTGCCGGGCTGGCCGGGGCGATTGGACCCCGCACCCGCGCGATCATGGCGGTGAACCTGCTGGGCAATCCCAATGATTTCGACGCGATCCGTGCCCTCATCGGCACCCGCAATATCGTGCTGATCGAGGATAATTGCGAATCGATGGGCGCCACCTTCGGCGGCCGGCAATGCGGCACCTTCGGGGTGATGGGGACGTTTTCGACCTTCTTCTCGCATCACATCTCGACCATGGAGGGGGGGCTGGTCGTCACCGATGACGAGGAACTTTACCACATCCTGCTGGCGCTGCGGGCGCATGGCTGGACGCGCGACCTGCCGAAATTCAACCGCGTGACCGGCGAGAAGAGCGACGATCCCTTCGAGGAAAGCTTTCGCTTCGTCCTGCCCGGCTACAACCTGCGTCCGCTGGAGATGTCGGGCGCCCTGGGCCGGGCGCAGCTGGAAAAGCTGCCGCGGCTGATCGAGGGGCGGCGCGCGAATGGCGCGCTCTGGCAGCAGGCGATGGCAGACCACCCGCTGTTCCGCATCCAGCGCGAAACCGGCAAAAGCAGCTGGTTCGGATTTTCGCTGGTGCTGCGGCCGGAAACGGGCCTGACGCGACGCGGGATTCTGGCCCGGCTCGGCGCCCTCGGGTTCGAGACCCGGCCCATCGTCAGCGGCAATTTCACCCAAAATCCCGTGCTGCGCCTGATGGATCACAGCCTGCATGGGCCGATGAGCCATGCCGAGGAGATCGACCGCAACGGCTTCTTCATCGGCAATCACCCTTATGACATGCACGAGGCGATCGGCATCCTTGCCGAATTTCGCGGCTGACCGGCAGGGTGCTGGACTTGCCGGCCCGGCTTGATCAGGATCGGCGCCAGGGTTTCGGGTGGGCGGTCATGGGTGCAATCTGGACAAGGCGGATCGGCGCGACGGTCCTGGTCGCCGCCCTGGTCGCGGGGACCGCTTTCCTGGTCTGGCCCGAACCGCCGCGCCCGGCGACGCCGGTGCCGACGCTGAGCCTGGCCGGGGATGCGGGATTCCAGGCGGAACTCGGCCCGCCGCGACCCGGATGGACCGCCCTGCCCGCCCAGGCGACCGGCCGCGCCGCCCCCGGCCCCGCGGGCCAGGGCTATCGCCACGAATGGCCGGGCTTTCACGCCTCGGCCCGGTTTCAGGGCACGGGGATCGTGCTGCGCTTCGACGATGCGGTCAATCGCTGGCGGGTGACGCTGGACGGCAAGGCGGTCGAGGTCTCGCGCCCCGGCCGGCAGGATCTGCATATCCGCGGCCTCGCCCCCGGCCGGCATGAGATCCGCGCCGAAAAGATCAGTGAATCCGCCGGCCCGGCGCTGTTCGGCGGCTTCTTCCTGGACGATTCGGCCCAGGCGCTGCCGCCGCCCGACCCGGCGCCGCGGCTGATCGAGTTCATCGGCGATTCCGATACCGTCGGCTTTGCCAATACCGCCAGCCGCCGCGATTGCGAGGCTGAGGAGATCTATGCCGCGACCGATACCAGCCGCGGCTTCGGCCCGCAGGTCGCGGCGGCGCTGGGCGCGGATTACCGCATCGTCGCCCGCTCGGGCATCGGGCTCTTGCGCAACTACGGCGGCGCCGAGCCCGACCGCACCATGGACCGGCTCTATCCCCTGGCCCTGCCGGGACAGCCGGATGCGGCCCCCCTGCCGGAGCGCAAGGCGGATATGGTGGTCATCGGGCTGGGCTCGAACGTGTTCGGCTCGGAACTCGCCCCCGGCGAACGCTGGAGCGACAAGGGCCAGCTGCGCCACGAGTTCGGCCCGGCGCTGGCCGATTTCGCCGCCGCCCGCGCGCAGGAAAACCCCGGCGCGACCCTGGTGCTGCTGGCCTTCGGCGAATACGGGCCCGAACTGGTCGAGGCGCATCGGACCGCCTCGGAACTGCTGGATCGCCGGGGCCTGGCCAACCGCCTGGTCGTGCTGGGCGATCCGCGGCGCAACGCCTGCCTGTGGCACCCCTCGGCCGAGGATCACGCGATGATCGCGCAGGCGCTGGTCGCGGCGCTGAAGGGGCCGGATCCGAACTGAACTGCACATTCTGTCTCTTGCGCCCGCCGGCGCCCGCCCGCAAACTCCACCCGACCCTGCCAGCCGAGCCGCCATGCATTCCCTCAGACCGACCCATAACCGCCTGCGCCGCCTTGCCGGGCTGGGCCCCGCGGATTTCTTTGCCACCGCCGTCGAGCGATGGGAGATCTCTCCGGCCGAGGTGGTCGAGGTCATGCCGGGCATCTGGCTGCCCGACCAGATCGAGCATATCGCGCGCACCGAGTTCGGCGCCCTGCCCGACATCCTGGAACAGATGCAGGGCAACCCGGCCGAGCAGACGCCGCCCACCATGGGCTATCGCTTCCGCGACGTGGATTTCGTCGATGGCGTGCTGCATGCGCGCGGGGCCGAGCGCCACCTGCGCCCGCACAAGCGCGCGCCCTTCAGCTATGCCCGGCCGCGCGAAAGCCTGTCGGGCGCGCTTTACGAAAGCTGGATCGGCAACCGCTGGTTCGGCAACTGGCTCTTGAACGACTGCCTTGCCTATCGCCTGGCCGAGGAGACGGGCGCGCCGGTGACCTCCGCGCCGCTGCGCGGCGGCCATATCGCGCGCTACGAGGAATTGCTGGGCATGGCGCCGCGCCGCATCGGCGACGTGCATTTCGACGAGCTGATCCTGTTCGACGACCTGCAAAGCAACAGCCACCGCCGCGCCCGCGCGCAGCGCAACCGCGCCCTGATCCTTCAGGGCCGGGCGCTGGAACCCCTGCCCGGCGTCTTCATCTTCCGCGGCGCCAGCGGCGATGCCCGCATCCTGGAGAACGAGGCCGAGATCGCCGAGCGGTTGGAGGCCGAATACGGTTTCCGCACCCTCTACATTGACCGCCAGGATGCCGACGAACTGGCCGCGGCGGCGGGCGCGGCCCGGATCGTGGCGGGGGTCGAGGGCAGCCAATTGGCCCATGGCGTCATCGCCATGGCGCCGGGCGGCACGGTGCTGACCTTGCAGCCGGCGGACCGGGTGACCACCTCGCTCAAGCTGCTGACGGATTGCTGGCAGCAGCATTACGCGATGGTGGTGGGGTCCGGCACAGCCCGCGGCTACCGGGTGGAATGGGACCAGATCCGGCGCACGCTCGACCTGATCGCGGCCCAAAACCCCTGAAACCCGTCCTAACAGTCAGGTTGAGTTTGCCGCGAGACATCGGAATATGGGGGCGGGCGACCCTTATTTCCCGCCGAAGTGATTAAGCAAGTGCATGGTGATGTTCGAAACTCTCCGGGATGACTACAGACGACACGGCCGTTCGCTGACCGAGCCCGCCTTCGTCTCGCTTGCCGTCTATCGCTATGGCCGCTGGGCCATCGGGGTGAAGAACCCGCTGCTGCGCTGGCTGGCCGGCAAGCCCTATGCGCTGATGAAGATCCTGATCCTGAACGTGACCAAGGTCTGGATCCCGCCGCAGGTGCGGCTGGGCAAGGATTTCCACATCATCCATGCCGAGGGCTCGCTGTCGATCCATCCCGAGGTGGTGATCGGCGACCGCTGCGGGGTGATGCACAATGTCACCATCGGCACCAACATGGGCCCCGGCGCGCCGGTGATCGGCGACGACGTGTTCATCGGCGTCAATTCCTGCGTGCTGGGCCCGATCACCATCGGCGACCGGGTGCGGATCGGCGCCAATACCGCGGTGACGACCAATGTGCCGCCGGATTCGGTGGTGATCGGCTCGCCCGCCAAGATCTATCCCAGCCTGCCGATCTTTGCCGCCAGAAAGAAGGCCCCCGCCGATGAGTGACGATTTCGACCGCAGCATGTGGCGCCTTCTGGCCGACAACCTGCCCGCCCGCGCCGACAAGATCGCCGCGGTGGACCAGGGCCGCGCGGTCACCTATGCCGAACTGGCGGCCGAGGCCGGGCGCGTGGCCGACTGGCTGGTCCGGCGCGGCATCCGGCCCGGAGACCGGGTGATCGCGCATCTGCGCAAGGGCATAGACGAGGTCGCGGCCATGTTCGGCGCCTGGAAGATGGGCGCCGTGGTCATCAACGTGAACATCCGCTGGACGCCCGCGCAGCTGGCCTATGTCGCCCGCGACAGCCGGGCGCGCGCGGCGATCCTGCCCCGCAACGCCCTGGAGGCGCTGGTGGGCGAACATGCCTTGCCCGAGGGCACGGCCTATCTTGTTCAGGGCAAGGCCGAGGGCCTTGTCCAGGGCGCGGACCCCTGGGGGGCGCTTGCCGCCGACCAGGCTTCCGCGCCCGACGAACCCGACCCGCGCGGCTTGGCGATGATCATCTACACCTCGGGCTCGACCGGCGCGCCCAAGGGGGTGATGCTCAGCCATCGCAACATCCGCGTGGGCGCCATCTCGGTCGCGGACTATCTGGGGCTGGACGAAAGCGACCGGCTGCTGTCGGTGCTGCCCTACAGTTTCGACGCCGGGCTGAACCAGCTGACCACCATGCTGCTGACGGGCGGGACGGTGGTGCACCAGCCGCTGACCATGCCGGCCGAGATCATCCGCATGGCCCAGGCCGAATCGGTGACGGGGATCGCCGGCGTGCCGCCCCTGTGGAACCAGATCGTGCGGCTGCTGGTGGATCGCCCGACCGACCTGCCGGCGCTGCGGCGCATCACCAATACCGGCGGCAAGATCCCCCCGAACATCCTGGAGCTGCTGCCGCAGGTATTTCCGGGCGTCGACATCTACCTGATGTATGGGCTGACCGAGGCCTTCCGCTCGACCTATCTGCCGCCCGAGAGATTCGCGGCCAAGATGGGCTCGATCGGCCGGCAGATCCCGAACGCGCAGGTCTTCGCCGTCAAGCATGGCGAGGGCGTGGCCGGTCCCGGCGAACAGGGCGAGCTGGTCCATGCCGGCCCGCTGGTCAGCATGGGCTATTGGGAAAAGCCCGAGGTGACGGCGCAGAAGATCCGCCCCTGCCCCGAACTGGCGCATCTGCTGGGCGACGAGCCGGTGGTCTGGTCGGGCGATCTGGTGCGCGTCGACGAGGATGGCGACCTGTGGTTCGTCAGCCGCATGGACGAGATGATCAAGACCCTGGGCTTCCGGCTGTCGCCGACCGAGGTCGAGGATGCGATCTCGCAAAGCGGGCTTGTGACCGACGTGGTGGCCTTCGGCGTCGAGGATGCGGACCTGGGCCAGGCGGTTCACGCGGTGGTGACCTATCTGCCGCAGGCCGACGAAACCGCGCTGGCCGCGCATTGCGCCCGCGCCATGCCGCATTACATGCGTCCGCAGCACTACCATCCCTGGCCAGGCGCCATGCCGCGCACCGCCAGCGGCAAGCTGGACCGCCCGGCCATCATTTCCGCCGCCCGTGCGGCATTGCATAACTGACCAGAAAGGCATTGGATCCATGAGCCTGAGCAAGGACGATCTGCTCCGCTATATCCGCAGCGAACTGAACATCGACACGCCGCTCGATGGCGATACCGAGCTTTTCTCGACCGGGATGCTGGATTCGGTGGCGATGGTCGGGCTGATCTCCTTTGTCGAGCAAAAGGCCGAGCTGCGGGTGCAGCCGGGCGACGTGACGCTGGAGAATTTCGACACGGTCGATGCCATCCTGGCCTATGTGCAGACCCTTGACTGACCTCGACCGCCACCTGGCCGAGGCCGCGGCGCGTTTCGGCACGCCCTGCTATGTCTATGCCACCGACCTGGTCGAGGAACGGCTGGCGCATCTGCGCGCGCATCTGGGGCGCTGGTTCGCCGTCAGCTTCGCGGTGAAAAGCAACCCGAACCCGGCCCTGCTGGACTGGATGCGGGGCCGGCTGGACTGCCTTGACATCTCCTCGGGCGGCGAGCTGGCGCTGGCGCAGGAGGCGGGCTGGGATGCGGAGCGGATCAGCTTCACCGGCCCGGCCAAGCGCGATGCCGAGTTGCGCGCCGCCACCCAGGCGGGCCTGGGCGAGCTGGTGCTGGAAAGCCTGCGCGAGGCGCGGCTGGCCGATGCCATCGCCGGCGAACTGGGCCGCGTGCAGCCGGTTCTGGTCCGCCTGGCGCCCGCGCGCGTGCCCAAGGGCTTCGGCGACCAGATGGCCGGCCGGCCCAGCCCCTTCGGCGTCGATGTCGAGGAGGCGGCCGAGATCCTGCCGCAGATCGCCGCCCTGCCGAACCTGAAGATCATCGGGCTGCACATCTATTCCGGCACGCAATGCCTGAAACCCGAGGCGATCTGCGAGAACTGGCGCATCTTCATGCAGGTGTTTGCCGATACCTGCGCGGCTCTGGACCTGCGCCCGGAAAAGCTGATCTTCGGCGCCGGCCTGGGCATTCCCTACCATCCCGGCGACAGCGCGCTGGACCTTGCCGCCATCGCCGCCGAGATCGGCCCCGAACTCGACGCCTTCGCCGCGCGCTTTTCCGCGACCCGGCTGGTGCTGGAGCTTGGCCGCTACCTGGTCGGGCCGGCGGGCTGGTTCGTGACCCGCGTCGTCTCGGTCAAGCAGTCGCGCGGCAGCCGAATCGCCATCTGCGACGGCGGGCTGAACGCCAACCTGGCCGCCTCGGGCAATTTCGGCATGGTGCTGCGGCGCAATTACGTCATGCACCGGGTCGGCGGCGACGAAGACGGCGCCCGGCCCGAGGAAAGGCAGGACATCTCCGGCCCGCTCTGCACCTCGATCGACAAGCTGGGCGGCGGTGTCGCCCTGCCCAGGCTGGAGGAAGGCGACCTGATCGCCATCCATGCCTGCGGCGCCTATGGGCCGACCGCCAGCCCGCTGCATTTCATCAGCCATCCCATGCCGGCTGAGCTGCTGCTGACCGGCGGGCAGATGCGCGACGTGACGCGAATCCGGGGCGGCTGAGGCCCCGGCGCGGCGCCTCGCGCGGCGGTGCGATAAAATATTCCTGATCCTGGATTTTTGCGTCGTTTTTATCGACCGGGTCGGTTGTGTTTTCCGCGCCTGCGCGTCTATTATCTGCGCACAGCCCGAACCGGAAAAGGAACACGATGGTCGAACAGAACCTGTTGCTCTTGCTTGTTCTGACGCCATTCGTGTCGGCCGCCCTGGCGGCCACACTTCCCATCGGGGCGCGCAATGCCGAAGCCTGGCTGGCCGGGCTGACGATGATCGTCGCGCTGGTGATCCTGGGCGTGCTTTACCCCGCCGTGACCGAGGGGCAGCACATCACCGGCACCTTCCACTGGGTCAGCTCCATCGGGCTTGACCTGACCTTCCGCATCGACGGGTTTTCCTGGCTGTTCATGGTGCTGGTGGCGGGAATCGGGTTCCTCGTGATCCTTTACGCGCGCTATTACATGTCGCCCGACGACCCGGTGCCGCGGCTCTATTCCAGCCTGCTGGCCTTTGCCGGTGCCATGTCGGGGCTGCTGCTGTCGGGCAACATCATCATGCTGGTGGTGTTCTGGGAACTGACCAGCATCGTGTCCTTCCTGCTGATCGGCTACTGGTTCCAGCGGCAGGACGCCCGCGACGGGGCGCGGATGTCGCTGATCGTGACCGCCTCGGGCGGGCTGTGCCTGATGGTGGCGATGATCCTGCTGGGCCAGATCGCCGGCAGCTACGACCTCGACGCCGTTCTGGCCGCCGGGCCGCAGATCACCAGCCATCGGCTTTATCCCGTGGTGCTGATCCTGTTCGTGCTGGGCGCCTTCACCAAATCGGCGCAATTCCCGTTCCATTTCTGGCTGCCCAACGCCATGGCGGCGCCGACGCCGGTCTCGGCCTATCTGCATTCGGCGACCATGGTGAAGGCCGGGGTCTTCGTGCTGTTGCGCTTTCACCCGGCGCTGGGGGGCACGGATGCCTGGTTCCAGATCGTCACCGGCATCGGCATGACCACGCTGCTCCTGGGGGCGGTGGTGGCGCTGTTCCGCCATGACCTCAAGGGGCTGCTGGCCTATTCCACCATCAGCCACCTGGGGCTGATCACGGCGCTGGCCGGGATCGGCAGTCCCTTTGCGCTGATCGCCGCGGTGTTCCACATCGTCAACCACGCCGTCTTCAAGGCCTCGCTGTTCATGGCCGCCGGCATTATCGACCACGAAACCGGCACCCGCGACATGCGCCGCCTGTCGGGCCTGGCGCGGGTGATGCCGGTCACGGCGATGCTGGCGATCATCGCCTCGGGCGCCATGGCAGGGGTGCCGCTGCTTAACGGCTTCCTGTCCAAGGAGATGTTCTTCGAGGCGACCTATGTCTGGAACAACGGCGGCTCGCTGGACAGTTTCGCGCCCTATGTCGCGGTGCTGGCCGGGGCGTTCAGCGCCGCCTATTCGTTGCGCTTCATCGTCACGGTGTTCTTCGGCCCGCCCGCCACCGACCTGCCGCAGGAACCGCATGAGCCGCCCCTGCTGATGCGCCTGCCGGTGGCGATCCTGGTGGCGATCTGCCTGGCGGTCGGCATGTTCCCGCAGCAGGTGCTGGGCACCTGGCTGCAGACCGCCAGCATGGCCGTGGTCGGCCCGGAACTGCCGCATTTCAGCCTGAAGATCTGGCACGGCGTCAGCCCGCCGCTGATCATGAGCCTGATCGCCATGTCGCTGGGCGCGCTGATCTACCTGCTGCCGCGCCGGCTGATCGATTCGGGCGAGGACGGCACGCGGGTGATGCGCCGGCTGGACTTTGCCCGCGGCTTCGACTGGCTGCTGCAGGTTTTTACCATCCGGCTGCCGCGCTTTGCGCTGCGGGTGCTGTCGGCGAACGGGCTGCAGTCGCAATTGCGTGCCATGGTGCTTTTGTCGCTGGCCGGGGCCTGGTTCGTGCTGCGCCGGCTGGACTGGAACGTGCCCATGCCCGAACTGGGCGCGAGCGAGCTGGTTTTTGCCCTGCTGTGGCTGGTCGGCGGCACCTGCGCCGTCGGCGCCGCCTGGCAGGCCAAGTATCACCGTTTCGCGGCGCTGGTGCTGATGGGCGGCGCGGGCCTGGTCACCTGCGCGACCTTCGTCTGGCTCTCGGCCCCCGACCTGGCCGTGACCCAGCTGCTGGTCGAGATCGCCACCACCGCGCTTTTGCTGCTGGGCCTGCGCTGGCTGCCCAAGCGCGACCAGGAGATCCCCGGCGACAACAACCTCACGGCCCGCTCGCGCCGCGCGCGCGACCTGCTGATCGCGCTGGCCTGCGGCACGGGCATGACGGCGCTGGCGCTGGCGGTGCTGCTGACCCCGCCCGGCACCTCGCTGGGCGACTGGTTCCTGCGCAATGCCTATGTCGAGGGCGGCGGCACCAATGTCGTCAACGTCATCCTGGTGGATTTCCGCGCCTTCGACACCTTCGGCGAGATCACCGTCCTCGCCGTCGTCGGGCTGACCGTCTATGCGCTGCTGCGCCGCTTCCGGCCCGCGCCCGAAAGCGTCGAACGCCCGCGCCCGCAGCTCGATGCCGAGGAACAGGCGCTGGAGGCCTATCTCTTCGTGCCCTCGGTGCTGATGCAATGGATGTTCGCGCCGATCATCGCGCTGTCGGCCTATCTGTTCTTCCGCGGCCACGACCTGCCCGGCGGGGGGTTCGCCGCCGGCGTCACCCTGGCCGTGGGCCTGCTCTTGCAATATGTCGCCGCCAATGTGCGCTGGGTCGAGGCGCGGATCACCGTGCTGCCGATGCGCTGGATGGCGGCGGGGCTGACCATCTCGGCGGCGGTCGGGGCCGGGTCGTGGATCTTCGGCTATCCCTTCCTCAGCGCGCATGCGCAGTATCTCGAGTTCCCGGTCATCGGCAAGGTGCCCTTCTCGACCGCGATGCTGTTCGATTTCGGCGTGTTCTCGACCGTTCTGGGCGCCATCGTGCTGATGCTGATCGCCATTGCCCACCAGTCGCTGCGCGTCGCCCCGCGCGCCCGGCCGCTGGAAACCGCCGAGGAGCCGCGCTGATGGAACTGATCCTTGCCCTTGCCATCGGCATCCTGGTCGGCTCCGGCGTCTGGCTGCTGCTGCGGCCGCGCTCCTACCAGGTCATCATCGGCCTATGCCTGCTGGCCTATGGCATCAACCTGTTCATCTTTGCCATGGGCCGGCTTTACGTCGGCGCCGCGCCGATCATGCCCAAGGGCGGCTTCGTCGATCCGACCGCCTATGCCGACCCGGTGCCGCAGGCGCTGGTGCTGACCGCCATCGTCATCAGCTTCGCCACCACGGCGCTGTTCCTGGTGCTGATGATCGCCTCGCGCGGGGCCACCGGCACCGACCACGTGGACGGCAAGGAGCGTCATCCATGATGAACGATGCGGCCATGCCCGACCACCTGATGATCGCGCCGATCCTGATCCCGCTGGTGGCCGGCGCGCTCATGCTGTTTTACAGCGACCGCAGCCGGCAGACCAAGCTGATCATCGGGCTGGTGGCGGTGGGGCTGACCTTCCTGGCCTCGGTCGAGCTGATGGCCGACGTCAAATCCGCGACCGAGCAGGGCGGCACGGTCGTCGGGCTTTACCGCCTGGGCGACTGGCCGGTGCCCATCGGCATCGTGCTGGTGCTGGACCGGCTTTCGGCGATGATGGTGATGCTGACCGCGCTTCTGGCCGCGCCCTCGCTGGTCTATGCCGCCGCCGGCTGGCACGGCAAGGGCCAGCATTACCACAGCATGTTCCAGTTCCTGCTGGCCGGGGTCAACGGCTCGTTCCTGACCGGCGACCTGTTCAACCTCTTCGTGTTCTTCGAGGTGATGCTCGCGGCCTCATACGGGCTGATGCTGCATGGCTCGGGCCCCGAGCGGATCAAGGCCGGGCTGCATTACCTGGCGGTGAACCTTGCGGCCTCGCTGTTCTTCCTGATCGGCGTTGCGCTGGTCTATGGCACCACCGGCACGCTGAACATGGCCGATATCGCCCGGGCCCTGCACTGGCTCGACGATGCCGAGCGGCTGCTGTTCCATGCCGCGGCGACCTTCCTGGGGCTTGCCTTCCTGATCAAGGCGGCGGCCTGGCCGCTGTGCTTCTGGCTGCCGCCGACCTATGGCGCCGCCTCGCCGCCCGCCGCCGCGATCATGGCGATCATGACCAAGGTCGGCATCTATGTCATCCTGCGGCTGTCGCTGCTGGTGCTGGGGCCGGATGCCGGGCCCTCGGCCGGCTTCGGCGCCTCGGTGCTGATGATCGGCGGCGTTCTGACCATGGCCTTCGGCATGATCGGCATCCTGGGCACGCCGGAACTGGCGCGCAAGGGCGGCTATCTGGCGATCATCTCGTCGGGGACGGTTCTGGCCGCGATCGGCTTTGCCCAGGCGGGGGGCGGCAGCTCGATGCTGGGCGGCGCGCTTTACTACATGGTGGGCTCGACCGCGGCCATCTCGGCCTTCTTCCTGATCGCCGAGCCGGTCAGCCGCAACGACGAGGGCGACGACGACGCCCCGGACGAGGGCGACGGCTTCGACCCGCTTTCGGAACGCTGGACGCCGATGGGGCTGGGCACGGTCGAGGACACCACCGCCCCCGCCAGCCAGCGCACCGTCAGCTGGCTGACCATGGCGATCTGCTTCGGTCTGGTCGCGGCGATGATCGCCGGCCTGCCGCCCATGCCGGGCTTCGTCGGCAAGTTCGCCATCCTGCGCGGTGCGGTGCAGGACAACCTGCCCGCCTCGGGCCATCTGCCGGTGATCCTGTGGGCCTATGCCGCCATGCTGATCCTGTCGGGCCTTGGGGCGCTGATCGCGCTGATGCGCTTCGGCATCCGCCGCTTCTGGGCCGAGGAAGGCCCGACCCCGCGCATCCTGGCGCTGGAGGTGGTGCCGGTGGTCATGCTGCTGGGCATGATCGGCCTGCAGACCGTGCGTTCGGATGCGCTGCTGGGCTATACCAGCGCCACGGCCGATGCGCTGCTCGAGCCCCGCGTCTATCGCAATGCCGTCCTGGCCGAGGCGCAGGACGTGCGCGCCGCACCGGTGCAAAGCCTTACCCCCGAGCCCGTTGCCGAGCCCGAGCCTACGCACGAGAATGGGCCAGAGGAGGTGGCGCAATGAATCGGCTCGTCCCCCATCCGCTGCTTTCAGCCGTGCTGGTGCTGATGTGGCTGTTCCTGACCGCCTTCACGCCGGGCCACCTGCTGCTCGGCACGCTGATCGCGCTGGGGGCGGGCTGGTCGGTCGAGCACCTGCATCCGCCCAGGCCCGTCTTCCGGCGCTGGCTGGCGATCCCAAGGCTGATGGCGGTGGTGGCGCTGGACATCCTGCGCTCCAATATCGCGGTGGCGCGGGTGCTGCTCCTTGGCCCCGACCATCCGAAGTACCATTCGGGCTTCGTCGAATTGACGCTGCGCCTGCGCGATCCCAATGCGCTGGCGGTGCTGGCGATCATCCTGACCGGCACGCCCGGCACCGCCTGGATCGAATTCGACCTGGAGGAGGGCCGGCTGCTGCTGCATGTCCTCGACCTGCGCAGCGACCACGACTGGCAAAGCCTGATCCGCGACCGCTACGAGGCGCTGCTCATGGAGATATTCGAATGACGGCCGAGTTGCTGCGATTTGCCCTGGGCTATGCCCAGATCGCCCTGATCCTGGCCCTGGCGCTGGCCTGCTGGCGCATGCTGCGCGGGCCGCGTGCGCAGGACCGCGTTCTGGCGCTCGACACCATGTATTCCATCGCCATGCTGCTGTTTCTGGTCATCGGCATGGGCAACGGCAATGTCTTCTTCTTCGAGGGCGCGCTGGTCATCGCCGTGCTGGGCTTTGTCACCACGGTCTGCGCCGCCAAGTTCCTGATGCGGGGCGAGGTGATCGAATGATGCATCTGGAGCAATTGCCGCCCTGGGCCGCCGTCATTATCGCGCTGTTCGTGGTCGTCGGCGCCTCGCTGACGCTGCTGGGCGGGGTCGGCCTGGTGCGGCTGAAAAGCTTCTACCAGCGGCTGCACGCGCCGACGCTGGGCTACAGCTATGGCACGCTGCTGATCATCCTGGCCTCGATGCTGATGTTCTCGCTGAGCGAGGGGCGCGTGGTGGTGCATGAGCTGATGATCGGCATCTTCATCATGATCTCGACCCCGATCACGCTGCTGATGCTGGGCCGGGCGGCGCTGCGCCGCGACCGCGACCGCAAGCTGGGCCATGACGAGCCGGTGCCGCCCCGCCGCCGCACCGAGCCGCCGCCCCCCGACATCGAGGCCGATGCGGGGGTTGATGAGGATCCGCGACCCTAGCGCGATTGCGCCAGCACCTGCCGCAGCAAGGCGGGATCGACCGCATCGGTGACGAAGGCCTGGCCGATGCCGCGCGCCAGGACGAAGCGCAGCTTGCCGTCCTGCACTTTCTTGTCCTGGGCCATCAGCCCGATCAGCGCCTCGTCATCGGGCAGCTCGCCCGGAATGTCGGCAATGCGCGAGGGCAGGCCCATGGCGGCGAAATGCGCCGCCACCCGCGACGGCGCCTCCTGGCTGCACAGGCCCATCCGCGCGGACAGCTCGAAGGCCAGGGTGCAGCCGATGGCCACGCCTTCGCCATGCAGCAGCCGGTCGGAATAGCCGGTGGACGATTCCAGCGCATGGCCGAAGGTATGGCCCAGGTTCAGCAGCGCGCGCTCGCCCTGCTCGGTCTCGTCGCGCTGCACGATGCCGGCCTTCATCGCCACCGAATGGCGCACGGCGCGCTGGCGCAGCGCCGGATCGCTTGCCAGCCCCGCGGCATTGGCCTCGAGCCATGCGAAGAAGCCCTCGTCGCCCAAGAGCCCGTATTTCGCCACCTCGCCATAGCCGGCGCGGAAATCGCGCGGGCTCAGCGTGGTCAGCACGTCGATATCGGCCAGCACCAAGGCCGGCTGGTGAAAGGCGCCGATCAGGTTCTTGCCCTGCGGGCTGTTGATGCCGGTCTTGCCGCCTACCGAACTGTCCACCTGCGCCAGAAGCGTCGTCGGGATCTGCACGAAGCGCAGGCCGCGGCGCAGGATCGCGGCGGCGAAACCGGCCAGGTCGCCGATCACCCCGCCACCCAGCGCGATCACCAGATCCTTGCGCTCGACCTTCTGGGCCAGCAGCCATTCCACGGCGCGGCCCAGCTCGGCCCAGCATTTCGTGGCCTCGCCGGCGGGCAGGGCCAGGGCCGGCGCCTCGATCCCCTGCCGGGCCAGCGCCTCGCGCAGCGCCGGCAGGTGCAGCGCCGCCACCGTCTCGTCGGTCAGGATGGCGACGCGGCGGCGCCCGGCCAGCGCGACGATCTCCTCGCCTGCCCGGCCAAGCAGGCCCTGGCCGATGCGCACGTCATAGGAACGCGCGCCCAGGTCAACGTGAACGGTCTCGATGCTCATCTGCCCTCCAGGATCGCGGGGTCATGTGCGCGGATCGCGTCCAGCACGCGCTCCGCCGTCTGTTCGATGCTGTCGCCGCGCTGCGCGGGGACGCGGATGTCGGCCAGCGCATAGACCGGGCCGCGCTCGGCCAGCAGCCGCTCCAGCGTGCCGCGCGGGTCGGGGGTCTGCAGCAGCGGCCGCGTCGGGCGGTGCCGGACCCGGTGCCAGAGCGTCTCCAGATCGCAGTCGAGCCAGACCGAGACGCCGTCTTCGCCGATGCGGGCGCGATTCTCGGGGCGCAGCCAGGCGCCGCCGCCGGTCGAAACGATGCCGGGCCCCGAGGCCAGCACCCGGCCCAGCACTTCCGATTCGCGGGCGCGAAAGAATTCCTCGCCGTCGCGGGCAAAGATTTCCGGGATGGTCATGGCCGCCGCGCGCTCGATCTCGGCATCGGTATCCGAGAAGGGCCTGCGCAACCGGCGCGCAAGTTCGCCCCCGATCGCGGTCTTGCCCGCCCCCATCATTCCGATCAGCACGATGTTACGCCGCATCAACACCCGGTCCCTGCCTCATTCAACCGGACAGACTGATGGCGTGATCTTTCGGGAAATGCCATATATATTTCACGGGAACCGGCGACAGACCGGCATTGCAAGCATATCGAGGCGGAAGGGGCAATTCATGCGGCTTTTGAAGGTGGTGGTGGTTCTGGTCATCCTGATTCTGGCGGGCCTGGCCGGCTATGCCTATTTCGGCGACATGAGTTCGGACCCGCGCGAGATGCGCATGCCGGTCGAACTGGAGCTGGGCGCGCAGACAGCCGCCCCGGCCGCAGCGCCCGCGCCGGCACCGGCCCCCGCGGCGACCGCGGCCGCCGATGGCGGCGATGCCGCCCAGACCGCTGCGACGGCCGAGGATGCGGGGGCGGGGCAGAATGACCTCGACTGACGGCCTCGGCCTGGCCTGCGCCCTGGTGGCCGGGCTGGCGCTGGCCCTGCCGGCCGGGGCCAAGCCGCCGCTTTCGGCCAGCGACTGGCTGTCGGGCAGCGTGCGCGAGCCCGACAACATCTCGTCCTGGCGACCCGGCGACGCGCGCCCGCCCGAACTGCGGCAGCGCGCCAGGCGCGAGCTTGCCCCCACCGGCGCGGTCGAGCCGGTCGGCGTGACCCGGCTGGGCGAGGGCAATCCCGACGGCAAGGGCACGGTTTCGCCGCGCGCGGCCGGCCTGCCTCCGGATCTCTGGGGCGACAGCGAGGCGGCGGTGCTGGTGCGGCTGATCCGCGCCTCGAACCCGCGCCTGCCGGCGCTGCGGCGGCTGGAGCGGCGGCTGCTGGCCGCGCAGCTGCGCCCGGCCCGGACCGAGGCCGGACAGGAAGGCGCGCTGTTCCTGGCCCGCGTGGACAAGCTTCTGGATATGGGTGCCACTGGCGCCGCCAAGGAATTGCTCAAGGCCGCCGGTCCCGGCGACCCCGAGCGGTTCCGGCGGCTTTTCGACATCGCGCTCCTGTCCGGCGACGAGGCCCAGGCCTGCGAGACCATGGACCGCACCCCCGGCGTCGCGCCCAGCTTTCCGGCGCGCATCTTCTGCCTGGCCTTCGGCGGCGACTGGTCGGCTGCGGCGCTGGTGTTTCACGGCGCGCAGGCCATGGGGCGGATCGACCCGCAGATGGCGGCGCTTCTGGCGCATTACCTGGACGATGGCTATTCCGACAGCGCCGAGGAACTGGTGCCGCCCGCCGTGGTCACGCCGCTGGAGCTGCGCCTGCACGAGGCGATCGGCCAGCCCCTGCCCTCGTCCGGCCTGCCCCTGGCCTTCGCCCTGGCCGACCTGGACCAGAACGAGGGCTGGAAGGCCCGGCTGGACGCGGCCGAGCGGCTGGCGCGGGCCGGGGCGATCCCGGCCTCGCAGCTGCGCATGATCTATCTGGAGCAGAAGCCCGCCGCCTCGGGCGGGGTCTGGGACCGCGCCGGCGCCGTGCAGGCCCTGGCCGATGCGCTGCTGATGCGCGACCTGGCGGGGGTGGGCCATGCCCTGCCGCCTGCCTTCGACGCCATGGTCGCGGCCGGGCTTGGCCCGGCGCTGGCCGATATGGTCGGGGCCGAGGTCGGCGCACTGGGGCTGGATGGCCGCGCTGGCCGCATCGCGCTGTGGCTGGCGCTGCAAGCCGCGCAGCCGCAGGTGGTGCAGGCCCCGCCCGCCGATGCCGCCGGTTTCGACCTGTGGCTTCTGCGCTTTGCCGAGGGCGAGCCCGAAAGCGCCCCGCCGCCGGGCGAGGGCGAGCCGCGGGCGGCCGCGCTTTTCCCCGCTTTCCTGGGTCCGTCGGAGCGGAGCCTGCCGGAAGGCGCCGCGCAGCTGATCCTGGCCAACCGGCGGGGCGAGGCGCTGCTGGCCGCCATCGCCGATGTCGATGCCGGTCTGGACGGCGACCTGCCGCGCGCGGCGCAGGGCCTGCGCGTCCTGCGCGTGCTGGGCCAGCAGGAAATCGCGCGCCAGGCGGCGGTCGAGCTGATCCTGGCCCCGGTGATGACGCCCCCGCCGGGCTCCGGCCTGCCGTGAGCGGCCGGCTTGACGACCGAGGCCGGATCTCGGCCTTTCTCGACGCGCAGGCGGCCGAAGCGGGGGCGGCGCGCAACACGCTGCTGGCCTATGGCCGCGACCTGCGCGATTTCGTCGACTGGCTGGCGACGCGCGGCGGCACCCTGCTGACCGTCCCGCGCGAGGGGATCGAGGATTACCTGGCTTATTGCGACGCCCAGGGCCTTGCGCGGGCGACGCGGGCGCGGCGGCTGTCGGCGATCCGCCAGATCATGCGTTTCGCGCTGGACGAAGGCTGGCGCGAGGACGATCCCGCCGGCCGCATCAGCGGGCCGGGCCGGGTGCAGCGCCTGCCCAAGGTTCTGGACCGGGCCGAGGTGCAGGCCATGCTGGACGCCCTGCCCCGCATCGGCCGCAACGAGACCGAGCGCGTCCGCAACCTGGCGCTGGTCGAGCTGATCTATGCCACCGGCATGCGGGTGAGCGAACTGGTCTCGCTGCCCGTGGGCGCCTGCCGGGGCGACCCGGCGCTGCTGCTGATCCGCGGCAAGGGCGGCAAGGAGCGCATGGTGCCGCTGAGCGATCCGGCCCGCCGGGCGCTGGCCGCCTGGCTCAGGCGCCGCGACAATGCCCCCGCCGAAAGCCCGCTGGGCCGGCTGGTCGCAGGCAAGGGCGCGCGCTGGCTGTTTCCCGCCGCCTCGCGCGAGGGGCACATGACGCGCCAGGCGATGAACGCCCTGCTGGGCCAGCTGGCGCTGGCGGCGGGCATCGACCCGGCCCGCGTCTCGCCGCATGTGATCCGCCACGCCTTTGCCACGCATCTGCTGGAAGGCGGCGCCGACCTGCGGGCGATCCAGACGCTTCTGGGCCATGCCGACCTGGGCACGACCGAGATCTATACCCATGTCCTTGACACGCGGATGCGCGATCTGGTGCTGAACCATCATCCGCTGGCCCAAGCCCATCGCGACGACAAAGAGCCATGATCCCGCCGGCTGTTCCCGACCCGACCCCCGGCCATGACCCGGCCTTCTGGCTGATCGGCGCGGCGATCCTGCTGCTTCTGGCGCTTTCGGCCCTCTTCGCCGGGGCCGAGACGGCGCTGACCGCGGCAAGCCGCAGCAAGCTGCGCGCCCGCGCCGACAAGGGCGACCGGCGGGCGGCCGAGGCGCTGGCGGCCAAGGAGGACAGCGAAAACCTGAACGGCGCCATCCTTGTCGGAAACACTCTGGTCAAGATCCTGGCCGCCAGCCTTGCCGCGGCGCTTGGCCTGGGCTTGTCGGGCTGGAGCGGGGCGGCGCTGGCGGTGCTGGTCCTGGCGCTGGCAATGCTGGTGCTGGCCGAGGTTCTGCCCCGCAGCCTGGCCCGCCTTGCCCCCGAGGAGACGGCCGGCCGCCTCGCCCGCCCCCTGGCCCTGCTGGCCCGTATCCTTGCGCCGGTGGTCTGGGCGGCGCGGCTGACGGCGCGCGGCCTGCTGGCGCCTTTCGGCATCCGCGCCGGCAGCGCCGGCCCGGTGTTTTCCGTGCAGGACGAGATCGCCGATGCGCTGGCCGTGGCCGAGTCGAGCGGTGCCGTGCAGAAAGAGGAACGCGACCGGCTGCTGGGCGCGCTGGACCTGGGCGAGCGTTCGGTCGAGGAAGTGATGCTGCACCGCTCGGGCATCGCGATGATCGACGCCGGCCAGACTGCCGAAGAGGTGCTGGATCTGGTGCTGAAAAGCCCCCATACCCGCCTGCCCGTCTATCGCGGCGAGCGCGAGAACGTTATCGGCGTCATCCATGCCAAGGATCTCTTGCGCGGCGTGCGCCGGGCGCTTCAGGAAAGCGGCCCCGAGGCGCTGCGCGATTTCGACGTGCTCAGCACCGCCATGCCGCCCTATTTCGTGCCCGAGACCACGCCGCTGGACGAGCAGCTGCGCGAGTTCCTCAGGCGGCGGACGCATTTCGCGCTGGTGGTGGACGAATATGGCAGCCTGCGCGGCCTGATCACGCTCGAGGACATCCTGGAGGAGATCGTCGGCGAGATCACCGACGAACACGACATGGATGCCGTGCAATCGCTGCTGCCCGGCCCGCAGGGCGATTACCTGGTCGACGGCGCGATGACCATCCGCGACCTGAACCGGGCGCTGGACTGGTCCCTGCCCGACGACGAGGCCAACACGGTGGCCGGGCTGGTGATCCACATGGCCCAGTCGATCCCCGCGGCGGGCCAGGTGTTTTCCTTCCACGGCTACCGTTTCGAGGTGCTGGCGCGGCGGGAAAACCGCATCACCCGGCTGCGTATCCGCCCGCTGGGGGTGCCGCCGCCGGACAAGCCCGCCGCCGATCAGTGATCGGCCATGCCGGCGGCGCGCTTGGCCGCCTCGATGCTGCCGCCGGTGCCGTTGAAGAAGGCGTTCAGCGCCACCGCCGCGATGGTCGCCAGCAGGATGCCCGATTCGACCAGCGGGTGGATGGCATGCGGCATCCATTGCTTGAAGTCCGGGGCGATCAGCGGGATCATCCCGAAGCCGAGCGCTACCGCCACCACGAACAGGTTGTTGCGGTTGCCGGCGAAATCCACCGTAGACAGGATGCGGATACCCGTCGCCGCCACCATGCCGAACATGACGAGCCCCGCGCCGCCCAGCACCGGGGTCGGCAGCGATTCCACCGCCGCGCCCATCTTGGGCACCAGCCCGAACAGGATCAGGATCAGCCCTCCGGCGACGCAGATGAAGCGGCTCTTGATCCCGGTGACGCCGACAAGCCCGACGTTCTGGCTGAAGGAGGTATAGGGGAAGGTGTTGAAGATGCCGCCGATCAGCGTGCCCAGCCCATCGGTGCGCAGGCCCGCGGTCAGGCGCTGCGGCGTGACCTCGCGCCCGGTCATCTCTCCCAGCGCCAGGAACATGCCGGTTGATTCGATCATCACCACGATCATCACCAGCACCATGGTCACGATCAGCACCGGGTCAAAGATCGGCATGCCGAAATGGAAGGGCGCGACGATGCCGAACCAATGCGCCTCGGCCACTTTCTCGAAGGTCATCTGGCCCAGCAGGATGGTCAGGCCCGCGCCGATCAGCATGCCCAGAAGCACCGCGATATTGGCGACGAAGCCACGGCCGAAGCGGGCAATCAGCAGGATCGCCGCCAGCACCACGCCCGAGATGGCGATATTGATCGGCTGGGCGTAAAGCGGGTTCTGCACGCTGGGCGCGGGGGCAAAGCCCTCGGGCAGCGCCGGCACGGCGCCGGTCCCGGCCAGGTCGCGCAGCTGGTTCAGCCAGCCGACCGCCACCGGGTCCACCACCTTGGGCGCCGTCGGCCCGACCGGGTTGCCGAAGATCCAGTTGATCCCCACCCGCATCAGCGTGACGCCGATCACCAGGATGATGGTGCCGGTGACGAGCGGCGGAAAGAACTTCAGCATCCGCCCGACGAAAGGCGCGATGAGCATGGCCACGATGCCCGCGCCGATGATGGCGCCGAAGATCATCCGCGCCCCCTCGGGCCCCGGATAGGCGTTCGCCATGGCCACCATCGGCCCGACCGAGGCGAAGGTTACGCCCATCATCACCGGCAGCTGGATGCCGAACCAGCGCGTCATGCCCAGCGACTGGATGATGGTGGCGATGCCGCAGCAGAACAGGTCGGCCGAGATCAGGAAGGCCACGTCCTCGGGCGAGAGCCTCAGCGCCCGGCCGACGATCAGCGGCACCGCCACGGCGCCGGCATACATGACCAGGACATGCTGCAGGCCCAGGGTCGCCATCCGCAGCGGCGGCAGGATCTCGTCGACCGGATCGGCTGCGGATGTCGCGGTTCTTGCCATGAGGGGCCCCCTGTCTTGCCGATCATGCTTGCGTTTTCGCAAGACTGCGCTGGCGTCCGGGTTTTGGCAAATCCTTTATGACGATAACGTGATCACCCGGCCCGCTCCGCGCAGGACGCGGCATTCCCGGCCGCGGCCGCCTGTCTCTGCCGGTGCAGGGCGCGGCGCAGGGTCTCGGGCAGGCCCAGTTCCGGCCAGGCCGCCTGGGCGGCGCGCAGATGCGCCTCGGCCCGCGCGGCATCCTGCGCATCGGCGGCGCGCAGGGCGGCCGAAAGATGCAGCAGCGGCTGGTCCGGCGCCAGCGCCAGCGCCGCATCCAGCCAGCGCCAGCCGGCCTTGCGATTGCCGGCGGCGAAACAGGCATCGGCCAGCCGCTTGCGGGTCAGCATCTGTCCCGGCCGCGCCGCATCCAGCCAGTGCAGCAAGGCGAAGGCCCGGTTCAGCCGGCCATGCAGCCGCAGGACCGAGGCGCAGAACCCCAGCCAGGCCGCATCCCCGTCGGCCGGTTCCGGCCGTTCGCCCCTGGCCAGCGCCGCCTCGATTGGCGCCAGCGCCTCGGCACAGGGGCCCAGCTTGCGCCACAGGTCGGGCCAGACCAGCAATTCGCGCTGTGGCCCCGGATCGCGGATGAACTCCGACCAGTCGATCCGCAGCAGCCACAGCGGCAGGATCCGGCCCTTGCCGCGTTCCGGGTCGGGCTGGGCATAGGTCGCCAGCAATTCGGGGGCAAAGCCAAGCGCCCGGCGCGCCGCCCCGCCGTTATGCATCAGCCGATGCGCCACCGCCGGCATGATCGGTCCCTCGGCCGAGCGCCCGGCAAAGATCATGCCCACCAAGGCCGCGTCCGGTCCGGGCCCGGCGCCGTCCGCATTGCCGCCCTGCCCGCCCGTCACCAGCAGCACCTGCCGGCATTGCGGCTTGTCGCGATTGCGCATCAGTGGCGCCTCCAGCCCCTGCCGGGCCAGGCGCCGCGCCTTCTGCCGAAGGCCGGCCGACCAGGCAGCAATCGCAAGCTCGCGGTAGAGAAAGGGAAAACGCTCCAGCAAGGCCCGGTTTCCGGCCAGCGCCTCGACCAGGTCTTCTGCCCGCCCGCAGCGCCTGGCATGACCGGCGGCATAGCTCACGCTTTGCGCCAGATCGCCGGGGGCAAAGAAACTCTCCGGCCGCGACAGCACGCGTTCCAGCAGCGCCGCATGGGCGGCGTTGCCCAGATCCTCGGGCAGCGCCTCCGGCAGGGCCACCACCCGGCATTGCCCCACCATCGCCGCGGCGCGCGAAAAGGCGCTGTAGCTGGGCGCGCCCACCTGTTCGCAGCCGGCCATCAGCAGCAGTTCCAGCAGGTCGCGCTCGGCCGGGGTCAGCGCGCCGGGGTCCAGAAGCTCATGGGCCGGCAGGATGCGGGGATCGCCCTGGCGCAGATGCTCGACCGCCGCGGGCGTGTCGGAAAAGGCGATCACCGGCCCATCCACCGCGGCGACGAAGGCGCGAAAGAACTCGTCGGGCACATATTTCGACGCCCAGGAGGAATAGGACCAGGGATCGCCGTCCAGGATGTCGCCGCGCCGGACATGGATGGCCAGCGGCCGGCCGCCGCCGGCGCGGGCCAGGATGCGTCGCGCCCCTGCCAGCGCCCGCGCCAGCCGCGGCGACAGCACCAGTTCCTCGGCCGCGGCGCGCAGGCCGGCCGCCGCCTCGGCCTCGGATTCGTCCATGAAGCGGATGATCTCGGACATGCTGTCGCATTCATAGCGCCGCCCCTCGGCCAGTGTGCGGGCGAAACCGGCACCGTTCATGCCCGGCGCCGCGGCGGGCAGGTTGCGTAGTTCCGACCGCTCGGGCGCGCGCGCGACGATGTCGATATGCGCAGCGACGAAGGCGGGGTCCAGGAAATCGCGCGGATCGACCAGTTCGGGATAGGGCCCGTCGGGCTGCGACAGCCACAGATAGCGCCCCGCCACGCCGAACTTGCGTGCGATCCGCATCACATTGAGCAGGCAGATCAGCCGCGCGCCGATCCGATCCTGCCGGAAACCGATGATGGCATGGTGCCTTGTCATGCGAAACCGCCCTCCCCCTCCCCTTGCGGCTTGCAACCGCCCGCCCTCCTGCCTATCAGGACGTGCCGCCATACAACAGCACGGAAACCCCGATATGGACATCGCCGCCCGCCGCAAGGCCGATCCCGCTCACTGGCGCCTCGCCACCGCGATCCGCGCCCTTTCCATGGACGCCGTCGAAGCCGCGAACTCGGGCCATCCCGGCATGCCGATGGGCATGGCCGACGTCGCCACGGTCCTGTTCCGCAACCACCTGAAATTCGACGCGGCCGCGCCGAACTGGTTCGACCGCGACCGCTTCGTTCTGTCGGCGGGCCACGGCTCGATGCTGATCTATTCGCTGCTCTACCTGACCGGCTACGAGCAGATGTCGATCGACCAGATCCGCAATTTCCGGCAATGGGGCTCGATCACCGCCGGCCATCCGGAATTCGGCCATGCCGAGGGCGTCGAGACGACGACCGGCCCGCTGGGCCAGGGCATCGCCACCGCCGTCGGCTTCGCCATCGCCGAAGAGGCGATGCGCGCCCAGTTCGGCGAGGCGCTGTGCAGCCACAAGACCTGGGTCATCGCCGGCGACGGCTGCCTGATGGAGGGCATCAGCCAAGAGGCCGTCGGCCTGGCCGGCCACCAGAAGCTGAAGAACCTGATCGTCCTTTGGGACAATAACGACATCACCATCGACGGCCGGGTGTCGCTGTCGGATTCGACGGACCAACTGAAACGCTTCGAAGCCTCGGGCTGGCGCACGCTTTCCTGCGACGGCCACGACCCCGCCGATATCGAGCGCGCGCTGGCCGATGCCGCCAGCGGCAAGGACGACCGCCCGGTGCTGGTCGCCTGCAGGACCATCATCGGCTTCGGCGCGCCCAACAAGCAGGACAGTTCGGGCGTGCATGGCTCGGCGCTCGGCGCGGCCGAGATCGCCGCCGCGCGCGAGGCGCTCGGCTGGGAGGCGCCCGCCTTCACCGTGCCCGAGGACATCCTGGCCGACTGGCGCGCCATCGGCGCCCGCGGCCGGGCCGAGCGCGAGGCCTGGGCGGCCCGCGTCGATGCGGCCGAGAACCGCGACGAGTTCGCCCGCCGCATCTCGGGCGGCGTCAGCGACCGGCTGGCGCCCACCATCGCGGCGCTCAAGGAACAGGCGCTGGCCAGCAAGCCCAAGGTCGCGACCCGCAAGGCCAGCGAGATGGTGCTGGAGGTGGTGAACCCCGAACTGCCCGAGACGCTGGGCGGCTCGGCCGACCTGACCGGCTCGAACAACACCAAGACCAAGGATCTGGGCGTCTTCACGCCGGAAAACCGCCAGGGCCGTTACATCCACTACGGCATCCGCGAACATGGCATGGCGGCGGCGATGAACGGCATCTGGCTGCATGGCGGCCTGCGCCCCTATGGCGGCACCTTCATGTGCTTCACCGATTACGCGCGCGGCGCCATGCGGCTTTCGGCGCTGATGGGCCTGCCGGTGACCTATGTCATGACCCATGACAGCATCGGCCTGGGCGAGGACGGCCCGACCCACCAGCCGGTCGAGCATCTGGCGATCTGCCGCGCCACGCCCAACACGCTGACCCTGCGCCCCTGCGACCTGATCGAGACCGCCGAGGCGTGGGAAATCGCGCTGTCGAGCGAATCGACGCCGACGGTCATGGCGCTGTCGCGCCAGAACCTGCCGCTGCTGCGCGAGGATGCGGGCGCCGAGAACCTCTCGGCCAGGGGCGCCTATGTTCTGCGCGAGGCCTCGGCCGCGCCCAGGGTGATCCTGATGGCCTCGGGCTCCGAGGTCGAGATCGCGGTGACCGCCCGCGAGACGCTCGAGGCCGAAGGCGTGCCGACCCGCGTCGTCTCGGTGCCGTCGATGGAACTCTTCCGCGACCAGGAGGCCGAATACCGCCGGCAGATCCTGCCCGCCGGCACGGTGCGCGTCGCCATCGAGGCCGCCGTGCGCCAGCCCTGGGACTGGCTGCTGCTGGGCGAGCGCGGCCGCGAAGAAGCCTCCGGCTTCATCGGCATGACCGGCTTCGGCGCCTCGGCCCCGGCACCCACGCTTTACAAGGAGTTCGGCATCACCGCCGAGGCGACCGTCGCCGAGGCCCGCCGCCTGCTCGGCTAAGCACTTCCGGGCCGCGCCCGCTCCGGCGCGGCCCCCTCCCATCCCGCCGGCTTCTTCGTTCCCCAAATACCCATGCCCCGGCGCTCCGGGAAAGCCGCCGCGGCTGCCTTTCACCCTTCCCCAAAAACTCATGCGACGGTGCAGGCAGGCACCCGCTTCGCCCCCATGGACCCCGCCGCCGCCCACGGGCATAAGCGGAAACAAGAGGGACATGCCATGACACCGCCCGAACCCAGCCCCGGCGCCCTGCCGCCGATCCTCGCCCCCGCCGGCGATCCGGGCCGCGCCACGCAATTGCACGGCATCCTGCTCTTGCTGCTGGCGATCTTCCTGTTCACGCTGATGGATGCCACCGGCAAGCATCTCTCGACGCTCTACCACCCGGTGCAGGTGGTCTGGGTGCGCTTCGTCACCAACCTGGCCATCGTCGCGGTCATCTTCGCGCCGCGGCTGCGCCATGCCCTCGCCACCCGGCGCCCGGTGGTGCAGTTCTTCCGCGGCGTGACGCAATTCGGCTCGGGCCTGCTGTTCTTCAGCGCGCTGCAATTCATCGGCCTGGCCGAGGCGACCGCGATCATGGACCTCAACCCGGTGCTGATCACGCTGGGCGCGGCCGTCTTTTTGGGCGAATCCATCGGCATCCGCCGCATCCTCGGCATCCTCGCCGCCTTCTGCGGCGCCATGCTCATCATCCGCCCCGGCGCCGGCGTCTTCCATCCCGCCGCTCTGCTGGCGCTCGCCGCGGCCTTTACCTATGCCGCCGGCGCCATCCTGACCCGCGTGGCGAGAAGCGATTCCACCGCGACCTCGATCCTGTGGTCGGCGCTGGTCGGCACGGTCCTCTCCTCGCTTGCCGTGCCCTTCGTCTGGCGGCCGGTCGGCGATCTCTGGGCCTTCCTGCTGCTCGGCGGGCTCGGCACAGCGGCGCAGGCGCTGCTGATCCGTGCATTCTCGCTGGCCGAGGCGGCGGCCATCGCCCCCTTCGGCTATACCGGGCTGGTCTGGGCCGGGCTCTGGGGTTGGCTCATCTGGGGCACCCTGCCGGACCGCTGGACCCTCATCGGCGCGTTGATCATCGTGGCTGCGGGCCTATATGTCTGGATGCGCGAGGCCCGCGCGATGAACCGGGCCGCCGGAACGGGGCCGCAATGACCGAGACCGACACCGAGACCCAGGAACCCGCCCCGCTGCGCGACCGCATCGCCAATGGCGCCTTCCTGGCTGTCATGGGGCTGGCGCGTATCCTGCCCTATCGGCGGCGGGTGCCGGCGATGGGCTGGTTCTTCGCCCATCTGCTCGGACCCCTGGCCGGCTGGCGCCAGCGCATCCGCACCAATCTGGCCATGGCGCGCCCGGACCTGCCCGCGGCCGAGATCCGCCGCCTGACCCGCGCGGTGCCCGAGAATGCCGGCCGCTCACTGGCCGAGATCTATTCCGGGGCCGAGTTCACCGACCGCATCCATGCCGCGGACCCGCTGACCGGCCCGGGCCTGCCGGCGCTGGAACAGGCGGCGCAGGCGGGTCGGCCGGTGATCCTGGCCGTGGCGCATTTCGGCAATTACGACGCGATGCGCGCCGCGCTCGCGGGGCGCGGCTGGCCGGTCGGCGCGCTCTACCGGCCGATGAACAACGAGGCGTTCAACCGCCATTACATCCCCGCCATGCGCGCCATCGCCGAACCGATGTTCCCGCGCGGCCGCGCCGGGCTTGCGGCCATGCTGCGCTTTCTCAAGGGCGGCGGCTGGCTGTCCCTGGGCTTCGACCAGTTCGACGACCACGGCGCCGAACTGCGCTTCTTCGGCCTGCCGACCAGGACGGTGCTGACCCCGGCGGAACTGGCGCTGCGCTATGACGCGCTGATCCTGCCCATCGCCGGGGTGCGCCAGCCCGACGGGCTGAGCTTTCGCGTCGAGGTCGGCGCGCCCATCCCCCACAGCGACGCCCCGACCATGATGCAGGCGCTGAACGACGATCTGGAGCGGCTGGTCCGCGACCATATGGAGCAGTGGTTCTGGGTGCATCGGCGCTGGAAACGCAGGGGCTAGGCGGCGAATCCCTTTCCCTCGGGTTGTCCGACGGTCTATAAGGACGCCCAAATCCGCCGCGCAGTCAGAACGCGGGCCCCGACAACGACATCCAGAGGACGGCATGAGCGACGAATCCAAAAACGCTGGTCAAGACAAGCGCCACCACGAGGGCGATGTCGCCTTCATTCAGGCCCTGGCCGAACTGCTCGATCGCAACGAATTGACCGAACTGACCGTCAAGCGCGAATATGACGAAAACGACCGGCTGACCGTCAGCCTGTCCAAGCACCAGAAACAGGCCGCGCCGGCCGCCTTTGCCGCCCCCGCGGCGATGGCCCCTGCCGCCGCGCCCGCCCCGGCCCCGGCTGCAGCCCCCGCCAGCGAGGATCCGGCCAGCCTGCCCGGCGTCGTGACCTCGCCCATGGTCGGCACCGCCTATCTGGCGCCCGAGCCCGGCGCGACGCCCTTCGTCGCCATCGGCCAGCAGGTCAAGGAAGGCGAGACGCTGATGATCGTCGAGGCGATGAAGACGATGAACCATATCCCCTCGCCCCGCTCGGGCACGGTCAAGCGCATCCTTGTCGACGACGGCAGCCCGGTCGAGTTCGGCGCCCCCCTGATGGTCGTCGAGTGAGGCGCGGATGTTCGACAAGATCCTGATCGCCAACCGCGGCGAGATCGCGCTGCGCGTGATCCGCGCCTGCCGCGAAATGGGCGTCGCCTCGGTCGCCGTGCATTCCACCGCCGATGCCGATGCGATGCATGTGCGCATGGCCGACGAATCCGTCTGCATCGGCCCGCCGCCCTCGACCGACAGCTACCTGTCGCAGCCTGCCATCATCTCGGCCTGCGAGATCACCGGCGCGCAGGCGGTGCATCCCGGCTATGGCTTCCTGTCGGAAAACGCCGCCTTCGTGCAGATGGTCGAGGATCACGGCATCACCTTCATCGGCCCCTCGGCCGAGCATATCCGCATCATGGGCGACAAGATCACCGCCAAGGAGACGGCGAAGTCGCTGGGCATCCCGGTGGTGCCCGGTTCGGACGGCGGCGTGGCGGACGTGGCCGCGGCCAAGCGGGTGGCGGCGCAGATCGGCTATCCGGTCATCATCAAGGCCACCGCCGGCGGTGGCGGGCGCGGCATGAAGGTCGCCCAGGACGAGGCCGCGCTGGAGACCGCCTTCCGCACCGCCCGTGCCGAGGCCAAGGCGGCCTTCGGCAATGACGAGGTCTATATCGAGAAATACCTGCAACGGCCGCGCCATATCGAGGTGCAGGTCTTTGGCGACGGCCGCGGCCGCGCCGTTCACCTGGGCGAGCGCGACTGTTCGCTGCAACGCCGCCACCAGAAGGTGTTCGAGGAAGCGCCCGGCCCGGTCATCACCGCCGAGCAGCGCGCCCGCATCGGCGGCATCTGCGCCAATGCCATGGCCAAGATCGGCTATCGCGGCGCCGGCACCATCGAGTTTCTGTTCGAGGAGGGCGAGTTCTATTTCATCGAGATGAACACCCGCCTGCAGGTCGAGCATCCGGTGACCGAGGCGATCTTCGGCGTCGATCTGGTGCGCCAGCAGATCCTAGTCGCCGCCGGCGAGGAGATGGAGTTCCGCCAGGAAGACCTGCAGATCCGCGGCCATGCCATCGAGGTGCGGATCAATGCCGAAAAGCTGCCGAACTTCACCCCCTCGCCCGGCACCATCTCGCAATATCACGCGCCGGGGGGGCTGGGCGTACGGATGGATTCGGCGATCTATGACGGCTACCGCATCCCGCCCTATTACGACAGCCTGATCGGCAAGCTGATCGTGCATGGCCGCGACCGCCCCGAGGCGCTGGCGCGGCTGAACCGCGCCCTGGGCGAGCTGATCGTGGACGGGATCGACACCACCGTGCCGCTGTTCCGGGCGCTGATCGAAAATCCCGACATCCAGCGCGGCGATTACTCGATCCACTGGCTGGAACGCTGGCTGGCCGAGATGGCCGTCAGCGCCTGAACCATGCGGCAAGCGGCGCGACCGGCGGCCCCTGCATGAGCGGTGGGGGCCTGACAGCCGAACGGATGCTGGCCGCCTATGCCCAGGGGGTGTTTCCGATGGCGCAGTCCGCCTCGGACCCCCAGCTTTACTGGTTCGAGCCGGGGCTGCGCGGCATCCTGCCGGTGGGCGGGGTGCATGTCTCGCGCTCGATGCGGCGCGTGCTGCGCCATTGCGGCTGGCATGCGACCCTGGACCGCGATTTCACCGGTGTGGTCCAGGGCTGCGCCGATCGCGCGGAAACCTGGATCAACGCGCCGCTCATGGCGCTTTACCGCGATCTGTTCCGCATGGGCCACGCGCATTCGCTGGAGGTCCGGGCCGGCAACGAGCTGATCGGCGGCATGTTCGGTCTGACGCTGGGCGGGGCGTTCTTTGCCGAAAGCATGTTCTCGCGCCGCAGCAATGCCTCCAAGGCGGCGCTGATCTGGATGTCATCGCACCTGGCGCGCTGCGGCTTCGTGCTGTGGGACACCCAATATCCGAACCCGCATCTCGCCTCGATGGGCGGCCAGGCCATTCCCCGCGCGGAATACCGCCGCCGGCTTGCCGCCGCGCTCGGGGTTCGCGCCGATTTTGCCGGCTGTGCCCTGCCCGGCGCTCAGGCCCTGTTGCAGGAAATCACCCAGACGTCATAGCGCGGATCGTCCAGCGCCGAAAGCGCCGGGGACGAGGCGATCATCCAGCCCGCAAACAGCCGCGCATTGGCCTGGCTGTCGGTGATCGTCAGCTCGGCATAGGCATCCGAGGTCGGGTCCGCTGCCGGATAGCGGCATTCCGCCAGGCTGAGCTGAAGCCGGCCGAAGGCGACCGACTCGCCCACGGCCAGGGTGAAATCCTGGGTCCGGCCGGTGATCTTGTCGAGCCCGCGCAGCTGCGCGCCGGTGCCGCGCGCCGTCTCGGGGCCGCGCGCGGCTTCGGCGGCGCGCTGGCGCTCGGCCGCCGAGGGCTCGACGGGGACCACCGCATCGGGATCGTCGCTGAAGGCCGGGTCGATCATCAGCTGCTGGTCCTCGGCCGGCTCCTCCTCCTGGGCGAGGACGGGGCTGGCGGCCAGCAGCAGGCACAGGCAGGCGCGGGTCAGAAGGTCGGTCATGGGCTGTCGTCCGTGCTTTGCGCATCCACGAATTTCATCATCAGCGAGATCAGGCTGACCGCGCCCTGCACATCCTCGATCTCGTCGCCGGGTGCCAGGTTGTCGGGCGCGCCGCCCGGCTGCAATTCGATATAGGCGCCGCCCAGCAGCCCGTCCGACTGGATCAGCGCCGCGCTGTCGCTGGGCAGGCGGATGCTGTCGGGCAGGCGCAGACGCGCCTCGGCGAAATAGGTCTGCGGGTTCAGCTGGACCGCCGACACCCGCCCCACCCGGACGCCGGCGACGCGGACATCGGTGCCGACCTCGATGCCGTCGACGTTCGGAAAGGCCGCGCGCAGCTCATAGCCGCCGGCCAGCTGCGCGCCCAGCCTGCCGCCGGCGGTGGACCAGGCCAGGAACCCGGCCGCCACGGCCAGAACCGCCGCACCAACCCAGAGCTCGGCCCGTTCGGCGGCGGTGTTCATGCGCCTACTCGGGCTGCCAGGCGTCGTAGTCGCGCCGCTCGACCGGCTGCGCGCGATAGAGCGAGCCCGCCGGGTGATAGGCGGCAGGCGTGCCGGTCAGGTTTGGCTCATGCGGCTTTTCCCAGGGCTTGTGCGGCAGAGGGGCCGCGGTCGGCGGCTCCTTGTAGGTGTGATGCAGCCAGCCGTGCCATTCGGGCGAGATGCGGCTTGCCTCGGATTCGCCGTTATAGATCACCCAGCGCCGCTTGCCGCCGCCGGACTGGTAATAGACATTGCCCTGATCGTCCTCGCCGACCTTTTCGCCGTAAAGCTTGGTCCAGACCTGGGTGTTCAAGGTCTGGCTGTTCCACCAGGTCAGAAAGCGCAGCAGAAACGACATGGGTGCGAACCTCATCAATCGGGTGTGGTGGAGATATGGCGCAAGTTGCGGCGAAGGTCCAGAGAGGCTTGGTCCCCGACGCCCCCGACAGGGCAAATCGACGCAGCCGGTGGCGCCGTCCGACCGCCCATCGAGGCGCTTGGCATGGGCAGGGACGCGAGCGCCCCGAGCCATCTGCGAAGGATCCGCCCGCCGCTTTCTGCCGGTGCCAAACCGGATGGCCGGTCCGGGCATCTGGTGGCGCGGGTCGAGGATGAATCCGCCCGGCGATGAACTGCAGATCCCGAAGAGATGCATCTGCATGGCGTGTGGCCGTTCCTTGTCTTGAGATGGCAGCCGAGGCTGCGGGCCGCAATGGATCTGCCGCGATGCGTCCGCGGCAGATCGTGAAGGAGGATCGGCGCGGCAGTCGCGGACCGGCGCCGGGCCGGGAGCCCGGTGAAGCCCGAGCCGGGCAAGCCGATCCCAGCACGGCCGGGAACCGCGCGCCGGCAAGCCGGTCGCGGCCCGTTGGCCCGGGACGTGTTCCGCGTGGCTGGACGCGCGCGGATGGAACCGGCGAAAAAGGCGGCACCCAAGGCCCGCCTGCACCATGCCGCGCGCGCCGTCGCGGCGCGGAACCGACCGGCGCCGGTGCGGCCGGCCGAGCCTGCAGGCGATGCGGGCCTAGCCCGCCGTCGCGGTTTCCTTTTTCGAATCGGTGTGGATCAGCAGGGGCTTGGCCGCGGGATTATCCACCGCCTCCTCGTTGACCACCACTTCCTCGACGCTGTTCATGCCGGGCAGGTCGAACATGGTGTCCAGCAGGATGTCCTCCATGATCGAACGCAAGCCGCGCGCGCCGGTCTTGCGCTTGATGGCGCGGCGGGCGATGGCGGTCAGCGCATCCTCGGTGAAGGTCAGCTTCACGCCCTCCAGGTCGAAGAGCCGCTGATACTGCTTGACCAGCGCGTTCTTGGGCTGGGTCAGGATGGTGATCAGCGCCGCCTCGTCCAGGTCGCCCAGCGTGGCGATGACCGGCAGGCGGCCGACGAATTCCGGGATCAGGCCGAATTTCAGCAGATCCTCGGGCTCGAGCTGCTTGAACAGCTCGCCCACGCCCTTGTCGTCGTCTTCCTTGACATTGGCGCCGAAGCCCATCGCCGTGCCCTTGTTGCGCTGCGCGATGATCCGGTCCAGCCCGGCAAAGGCGCCGCCGCAGATGAACAGGATATTGGTCGTGTCCACCTGCAGGAATTCCTGCTGCGGATGCTTGCGCCCGCCCTGCGGCGGCACCGAGGCGACCGTGCCCTCCATGATCTTCAGAAGCGCCTGCTGCACGCCCTCGCCCGAGACGTCGCGGGTGATCGAGGGGTTGTCGGACTTGCGGGTGATCTTGTCGACCTCGTCGATATAGACGATGCCGCGCTGCGCCCGCTCGACATTGTATTCGCTGGCCTGCAGCAGCTTCAGGATGATGTTTTCCACATCCTCGCCGACATAGCCGGCCTCGGTCAGCGTGGTGGCGTCGGCCATGGTGAAGGGCACGTCCAGGATGCGCGCCAGGGTCTGCGCCAGCAGCGTCTTGCCGCAGCCGGTCGGGCCGATCAGCAGGATGTTCGACTTGGCCAGCTCGATATCGGTCTTGGAGCTGTGGTTCAGCCGCTTGTAGTGGTTGTGGACGGCCACCGACAGCACGCGCTTGGCATGTTCCTGGCCGATCACGTAATCGTCCAGCACGTTGCAGATCTCGCGCGGGGTGGGCACGCCGTCGCCGGATTTCAGCGCCGAGGACTTGGTCTCCTCGCGGATGATGTCCATGCAGAGTTCGACGCATTCATCGCAGATGAACACGGTGGGACCGGCAATCAGCTTGCGCACCTCATGCTGGCTCTTGCCGCAGAAGCTGCAATAGAGCGTGTTCTTGCTGTCGCCGCCGGTCGGATTGGCCATCAGTTCATCCTCGTATAACACCGGAAGCCCGGCAAAAGCGCCGGACGACCGCCTGTTTCGGACGTGGCCAGGCCACGCCATGCGTTGCCCATCATGTTACGAGCCCCCCCGGCCCGTCACAATCCCCAAAACGTCCGCCCCGGCCCCAAAACGCCGGCCTCCGGCTGCTTCCCGCAGCCGTGATCACTGGCCCGGCTCGGCCTTGCCGCGCGCCGTCAGGATCTCGTCGATCAGGCCCCATTCCTTCGCTTCCTCGGGCGACATGAAGCGGTCGCGTTCCAGCGCCTCCTCGACCTCCTGCAGGGTGCGGCCGGTATGCTTGACATAGATCTCGTTCAGGCGCCGCTTGAGCTTTTCGGTCTCGCGCGCATGGATCAGGATATCGGTCGCCTGGCCCTGGAAGCCGCCCGAGGGCTGGTGGACCATGATGCGGCTGTTCGGAAGCGAGAAGCGATACCCCGGCTGGCCGGCGCAGAGCAGCAGCGAGCCCATCGAGGCCGCCTGCCCCACCACCAGCGTCGAGACGCGCGGCTTGATGTATTGCATCGTGTCATAGATCGACAGGCCCGCCGTCACCAGCCCGCCGGGGCTGTTGATATACATGCTGATGTCCTTGGTCGGGTTTTCCGCCTCGAGGAACAAGAGCTGCGCCGAGATCAGCGTCGCCATGCCGTCATGCACCGGGCCGGACAGGAAGATGATCCTTTCCTTCAGCAGGCGCGAGAAGATGTCATAGGCACGTTCGCCCCGGCTGGTCTGTTCGACGACCATGGGGACGAGCGTGTTCATGTAGAATTCTGCCGGATCGTGCATGTCTGTCCTTGCTTTTGTCCCTGCCTGGCCTGCCCGTTTCGCGATTCGTCCCAAGGCTGCGGTCGCGCCGGACCGCTCTTAGACGCGAAAGGTTGACAGAGTCTTAGTAACGCCGGGCCGCGAGGACAAGAGAGCGATAAAATTTGCCCCTGCCCGGCCGGGCCGGTAATCTGGCGCCCGAGCGACGGAGAAACGCATGAAACTGATCGTCGGCCTGGGCAATCCGGGCGCGAAATACGCCGCGAACCGGCACAATGTGGGCTTCATGGCGGTCGATCGCATCGCCGCCGACCACGGCTTCCCCCCCTGGCGCGCGCGGTTCCAGGGCGAGATCGCCGAGGGCCGGCTGGGCGAGGAGCGCGTCGCCCTGCTCAAGCCCGCGACCTTCATGAACCTGTCCGGCCAGTCGGTCGGCGAGGCGATGCGCTACCTGAAGCTCGGCCCCGAGGACGTGACCGTGCTGCATGACGAGCTGGACCTGGCGCCGGGCAAGCTGCGGCTGAAGACCGGCGGCGGCCATGCCGGGCATAACGGGCTGCGCTCGCTGCACCAGCATATCGGCGAGGGTTATCGCCGGCTGCGCATCGGCATCGGCCATCCCGGCGACAAGAACCGCGTGTCGGGCTATGTGCTGTCGGATTTCGCCAAGGCCGAAGAGGCCGGGCTGGACGACCTGCTGCGCGGCATCTCGGACGGCGCGGCGGCGCTGGCCGCGGGCGACGATGCGCGTTTCATGAACGCGGTCGCGGCGCGGGTGGCGCCGCCGCGCAACAGCGGCACGCGGCCGGAGCTTCCCGGCAAGGCGTCGCCGGCCAGGCCCGCGGCGAAACCCGCCAACGATCCCGCGGCCGAGCCGCCCAGCCTGTCGGACCGGCTCAGGGCCCTGACCGAGCGGTTCCGGTGACGGCCTGGCGCGATGCCTTCGCGATGCAGGCCAAGGCCTGCCGCGCGCTTGGCTCGCCGCTGACGGCGCGGATCTGCGAACAACTGGCGCCGATCCTTGAGGCCGGGGACGATGCGCTGGCGCGGCGGGTGCGGACATGGCCCGGCGATCCCAGCTACCGCGCCGACTCGGTGCCGTTGCGGCTTTGCGGCGCGCTGCACGCGCTGGTGCTGAACGGGGACGACCCGAAACTGGCGCAGGCCTATGCCGAGGCCAATGACGCAGTGCTCCACCGAAGCATTTCCCAGGCAATTCAGGATAATCAATCCCGCATCCTGGAATGGATCGAGCATGCGCCGCAGACCAACGAGGTCGCCCGCGCTGCGGTGCTGATCGCGGCGGGCCGGTTCCTGGCCGGCTTGCTCGGCCGGTGCCGCCTCGATCTGCTGGAACTGGGCGCAAGTGCTGGACTCAACCTGAACTTTCCGCGCTACAGTCTTGTTGCAAATACGGAACATGATCCGCCCTTTCTGGGAGAGCGCCAACCCGAGGTCTGGTTGAGCCCGGAATGGCGCGGCACGATCCCGGCCCATGCCCTGCTGGCGACCGGCGCGGCGCGGGGGGTGGACCTGAACCCGCTCGATCCGGCGCGGGACGGGCTGCGGCTGCTGTCCTATATCTGGCCGGACCAGCGCGCGCGGCTGGAGCGGATGCAGGCGGCGCTGGCGCTGGCCGAGCGGTATCCGCCGCGGGTGGATCGCGGCGACGCGGCCGACTGGCTGCCGGCCCGGCTGGCCGAATCCTGTCCTCATGGCAGGCTTGTCTATCACACCGTTGCGGCGCAATATTTCCCTGCCGCCACGCGAGGGCGCATCGAGGCCGCGCTGCAGGACGCCGGGGCCAAGGCCAGCCCCGAACGGCCCTTGGCGCATCTGTCGATGGAGGCCGACGGCGGCGAAGGTGCGGCGCTGGCCCTGCGGCTCTGGGCCGGCGGCGGGATGCGGCGATGGAGCCTCGGCCGGGCGGATTTCCATGCCCGCTGGATCGACTGGCAGCCGAAGGAGACCTGACATGGACCCCGCGCTCAACGTGCTTGGCGGCAAGCTGGAAACCTGCTCGACCGCGCCGCTGACCGGCTTCTTCCGCGACGGCTGCTGCAATACCGGCCCCGAGGATCGCGGGCGCCATACCGTCTGCGTCATCGTGACGGCCGAGTTCCTGGCCTTGTCGAAATACCTGGGCAACGATCTCAGCACGCCGCGGCCCGAGTTCCGCTTTCCGGGGCTGCAGCCGGGGGATCGCTGGTGCCTCTGCGCCGCGCGCTTCCTGCAGGCGGCGCAGGAATTCGCCGCGCCCGAGGTGGTGCTGGAGGCCACCCATGCCCGCACGCTGGAGATCGTGCCGCTGGAACTGCTGCGCGCCCATGCCGTGAAGGGCGAGGATTAGCGCCCCACCTGCGCCAGATAGTGCCGCACGGCATCGACGACATGGCGAAAGCGGTCACCGCCCAGATGCTTGCCGCCATACCAGCGCGTCACGATCACCACATGGTCGGTCAGCCCGGCGCGTTCCAGCATCTGCAGGATGATCTGGCCGGCGCCGCTTTCGCCGTCGTCGTCGCGCATCGCCTCGCCGGACAGCGCCGCGGCCCAGCTGTTATGCGTGGCCTTGGCGAAACGCTTGCTGCGCTTCAACTCGGCCAGCAGCGCCTCGGCCTCGGCGCGGGTCCGCGCCGGCCCGCCCGACACCGCATAGCGCGAGCCACGGTCCGAGATGATCTTGTCAAAGACCGTCAGGCTCATCGCCGGCGCCGGACGTAAAGCTCCAGCCGGTGCCGGACGATCTCGTAGCCCATCTCGGCGGCGATCTCGGCCTGCAGGCGCTCGATGCGCTCGTTGACGAACTCCATCACCTCGCCGGTCTCGACATCGATCATGTGGTCGTGGTGGTGGCCGTCGGCCGGCTCGAACCGCGCCGGCTCGCCCTCGAATTCCAGCTTCTGGATCATGCCCTGCGCTTCCAGCGCGGAAAGCGTGCGATAGACCGTCGCCAGCGACACCCCCGCCCCGGCCGCCATGGCACGCTGGTGCAGCTGGGTGGCATCGGGATGGTCCTCGGCCGCTGCAAGCACGCGCAGCAGCGCGGCCCGCTGGCGGGTGATGCGCACGCCGGCACGGCGCAGCGCGGCCTCGAAGGCTTCGGCACGGGTTTCGATCTCCATGCGGTTTTCTGGCCCAGTTGCGAAAAAATTGCAACTGGCTTGACAGTTGAGAATCATTCGCAGATAACGGCGGCAGAAACGAGGCCCGAAGCAGAAGAATCGGATCATGAAGCGCAGAACATTCCTGACCACGGCCCTTGCCGGACTGGCCGCCCCCGCCATCCTTCCCGCCTCGGCGCTGGCGCAGGGCGGCAGGTTCAAGGTGGCGACCACCTTCACCATCATCGCCGACATGGCCCGCAACGTGGCGGGCGACCGGGCCGAAGTGGTCTCGATCACCAAGCCGGGGGCCGAGATCCACAATTACGAACCCACCCCCAGCGACCTGATCGGCGCCCGCGACGCCTGCCTGATCCTGCGCAACGGGCTGAATCTGGAGCTGTGGTTCGAGCAGTTCCTGCGCAACCTGGGCGACCTGCCCTCGGCTACGCTGACCGATGGGATCGAGCCGATGCCGATCTCGGGCGGGCATTACGACGGCAAGCCCAACCCGCATGCCTGGATGGCGCTGGACACGGCGCTGGTCTATGTCGACAACATCGCCGCCGCGCTGTCCAAGGCCGATCCCGCGGGCACTGGCAGCTATCGCGCCAATGCCGGCCGCTACAAGGGCGAGATCGCGCGGACCATCGGCCCGCTGCGCGACGCCGCCCGCGCCCTGCCCGAGGAACGGCGCTGGCTGGTCACGTCGGAAGGGGCGTTTTCCTATCTGGCGCGGGATTTCGGCCTGCGCGAGCTGTTCCTGTGGCCGATCAACGCCGATGCGCAGGGCACGCCCCAGCAGGTGCGGCGCGTGGTCGATGCGATCAAGCAGCACAATATCCCGGTGGTGTTTTCGGAAAGCACCGTCTCGGACCGGCCGGCCCGGCAGATCGCGGCCGAAACCGGAGCGCGCTATGGCGGCGTGCTTTACGTCGACAGCCTGTCCGAGGCCGGCGGGCCGGTGCCGACCTATCTGGACCTGCTGCGCGTGACCTCGGAAACCATCGTCGAGGCGCTGAGCAATGCATGAGGCCGCCGGCATCGAGGTATCCGGCCTGACGGTGGCCTATCGCAACGGCTTCACCGCCCTGCGGGATGCCAGCTTCACGGTGCCGCAAGCCTCGGTCACGGCGCTGGTGGGGGTGAACGGCTCGGGAAAATCCACGCTGTTCAAGGCGCTGATGGGCTTCGTTCCGGCCGCGGCCGGCAAGGTGCGGGTGCTGGGCCTGACCGTGCCGCAGGCGCTGCGCCAGAACCTGATCGCCTATGTGCCGCAGGCCGAGGAGGTGGATTGGTCCTTTCCGGTGCTGGTCGAGGACGTGGTGATGATGGGCCGCTACGGCCATATGGGCTTTCTGCGCCGCGCCCGGCCCGAGGATCGCCGCGCCGTGGACGAGGCGCTGGCGCGGGTGAACATGCAGGACTTCCGCCACCGCCAGATCGGCGAGCTGTCGGGCGGCCAGAAGAAGCGCGTCTTCCTGGCCCGCGCCCTGGCGCAGGGCGCCTGGGTGATCCTGCTCGACGAGCCCTTTACCGGCGTGGACGTCAAGACCGAATCCGCCATCATCGAGCTGTTGCAGCAGATGCGGGACGAGGGGCGGGTCATGCTGGTCTCGACCCACGACCTGGGCTCGGTGCCGGAATATTGCGACCGGGTGGTGCTGGTGAAGAACACCGTGCTGGCCCATGGCCCGACGGCCGAGGTCTTTACGCCCGACAACCTGCGCCTGGCCTTCGGCGGCGTGCTGCGCCATTTCGTGCTGGGTGCGCGGCACCTGCATGCGGACGACGACCCGCGCGCGCTGACCGTGCTGTCGGACGACGAGCGCCCGCTGGTCTTTTACGACGACAAGCAGCGCAGCGCCCGCGAAGAAGAGGCGGCGCCGAAATGATCCGCACGCTGCTTGTCCCCTTCGAATACGGCTACATGACCGACGCGATCTGGGTCTCGGCGCTGGTCGGCGGCGTCTGCGCCTTCCTGTCGGCCTATCTGATGCTCAAGGGCTGGTCGCTGATCGGCGACGCGCTGTCGCATTCCATCGTGCCGGGCGTTGCCGGGGCCTATATGCTGGGCCTGCCCTTCGCGCTGGGGGCCTTCCTGTCGGGGGGGCTTGCCGCGCTGACCATGCTGTTTCTGAACAAGCGCACGGGCCTGCGCGAGGACGCGATCATCGGGCTGATCTTCACCGGCTTCTTCGGGCTGGGGCTGTTCATGGTCTCGCTCAATCCGATGGCGGTCAGCGTGCAGACCATCACCATGGGCAACATCCTGGCGATCACCCCCGGCGACACGCTGCAGCTGGCGCTGATCGGCGGCATCTCGGCGCTGGTGCTGGCGGCGAAATGGCGCGACCTGATGGTGGTGTTCTTCGACGAAAGCCATGCCCGCACCATCGGGCTGAACCCGCAGGCGCTGAAGGTGCTGTTCTTCACCCTGCTCTCGGCCTCGACCGTCGCGGCGATGCAGACCGTCGGCGCCTTCCTGGTCGTGGCGCTGGTGGTGACGCCGGGGGCCACCGCCTATCTGCTGACCGACCGCTTTCCGCGGCTGATCCTGATCTCGGTGGCGATTGGCTCGCTCACCTCGGCCATTGGCGCCTATGTCTCGTTCTTCCTCGACGGCGCGACCGGGGGGGTGATCGTCTGCCTGCAGACGCTGATCTTCCTGGCCGCTTTCCTGCTGGCGCCCAAGCACGGCCTGCTTGCCGCCCGCCGCCGCGCCCGCGAGGCGCTGAAGGAGGCCGCGTGATGGACTGGTTGGTGATGCCGCTGAGTTTTCCCTTCATGCGCGATGCGGCGCTGATCGGGCTGATGATCGCGCTGCCGGCGGGGCTTTTGTCCTGCTTTCTGGTGCTCAAGGGCTGGTCGCTGATGGGCGATGCGGTCAGCCATGCCGTGCTGCCCGGAGTGGTGCTGGCCTATGTCGCGGGCCTGCCGCTGATCCTTGGCGCCTTCCTGGCCGGCCTGGGCTGCGCGGCCCTGACCGGCTGGATCCAGGACAACAGCCGCGTCAAGGCCGACACCGTGCTGGGCGTCGTCATGTCGGGCATGTTCGGTCTGGGGGTGGTGCTTTACACCGCGATCCGGACCGACCTGCACCTGGACCATATCCTGTTCGGCAACATGCTGGGCGTCGGTCCCGAGGACCTGCGGCTGGCCGGCGGCATCTCGGCCGTGGTCGGGCTGGTGCTGGTGCTGAAATGGCGCGACTTCGCGCTTCTGGCCTTCGACCCGGTGCAGGCGCGGGTCTCGGGGCTGGCGCTGCATGTGCTGAACTACGGGCTTCTGGCGATGATCTCGGCCACGGTGGTCGCCATGCTCAGCGCGGTCGGCATCATCCTGGCGGTGGCGCTGCTGATCGCGCCGGGGGCCGTGGCCTTCCTGATGACGCGGCGGCTGCCCGCCATGCTGGCCACCTCGGTCGGGGTCGCGGCCTTCGGGGCGGTCAGCGGGGTCTGGGCCAGCTTCTGGCTGAACAGCGCCCCGGCACCGACCATCGTGCTGGTGCTGACGGCGCTGTTCACGCTGGCCTTTCTGTGGCGCAGCATTGCCACGCGGCGGGCGCAGGGCGCGGACCGGTCAGGGGCGCCCTAGGTCACATACCCATAGACGGGATTCCGGAGACGGGATTCCGGTGCGGGCTGAGTTGTGCTTCACTTCTGCACATGCATGAGGAGGTGGGATGGCAGGCTTCGATCTGACGGATCTCGAGCGGGAGGTGATCCGGCCTTTGTTGCCAACGAAGGTGCGCGGCGTGAAGCGGGTGGATGACCGGCGGGTGTTGAACGGCATCTTCTGGCGGCTGCGGACGGGGGCGCCCTGGGCGGACATTCCAGCGCGCTACGGCCCCTTTACGGCTTGCGTGAACCGCTTCAGCCGCTGGCGCAAGGCGGGCCATTGGGCGCGCATTCTGCAAGCCGTGTCAGAGGCTTATGACGGGAAAGTTCAGATGATCGACCCGTCCTCGATCCGGCTTCACCAGCATGGGGCGAACCGCCCGAAAAAGGGGGGCGATCCCGTTGCATGGGGCGCGCGCGCGGTGGGCTGACCGCGAAGATCCACGCTGTGGTCGATGCCCGCGGCCGCCCGATCCGCCTGAACCTGACCGAAGGCCAGGCGCATGACGGACGCTCGGGGGACGATATGGTCGGGCCCATCGGCGCGGGCCGGATCCTGCTCGCCGGCCAGGGTGCCCGGGCCAATATCCGTCCCATACCGACCCGAAAACGCTTTCCTCCCTTCGATCCGGTTCTCTGCCGCGCCCGCAATCAGATCGAACGGTTCTTCGGCAAACTCAAACATTTCCGGTTCATCGCAACGCGATACGACAAGCGAGACGGCAATTTCCTCGCATCCGTACAACTCGCCTCCATCCGCATATGGTTGCGGAGATATGTGTCGGTGAATTAGACCGTCCGCCCGCCATCGACCTCGAGGATGACGCCGGTGATGAAATCGGCCTCGTCCGAGGCGAGGTAAAGCGCCGCATTGGCGATGTCGCGCGGCTGCGACAGCCGGCCCAGCGGGATGGTGGCAAGGAAGCGGGCGCGGTTCTCGGGCGTGTCCTCGCAGCCCATGAACCGCTCCAGCATCCCGGTCTCGCCCATCACCGGGGCGATGGCGTTCACGCGGATGCCCTCGGGCGCCAGTTCCGCCGCCAGGCTGCGGGTCAGGGTGTTCACCGCGCCTTTCGAGGAATTGTACCAGCTCAGCCCCGGCCGCGGCCTTATGCCGGCGGTCGAGCTGACATTGATCATCACGCCCTGCCCGCGCGTCCGCCAATGTGGCAGCACGGCATGGGTCATGTGAAAGATCGACAGCACGTTGATGTCGTAGATCTTGCGGAACGCCGCCTCGTCGGTGTCGAGCAGCGGACCGTTCGGCGTGGTCCAGCCGGCATTGTTCACCACGATGTCGAGGCTGCCGAAGCTTTCGCACGCCTTCTCCACCGCGGCCCGGACCTGGTCGCCCTGGCTCACGTCGCAGGGGATGGCGAGCCCGTCGATGCCCGCGGCCACCGCCGCCGCACCTTCGCCGTCGATGTCCAGCACCGCCACCCGCGCGCCCTCGCGCGCGAAGGTTTCGGCGATGCCGCGCCCGAAGCCCGAGGCGCCGCCCGTCACCAATGCCGTCTTGCCTTGCAGCCGCATGCTCTCTCTCCCTGTTATGCGAAACGATGAACCACGGTTTTCAGCCGCGAGAATTCGTAAAGCGCGGCGAAGCCCTTTTCGCGCCCATGGCCGGATTTGCGAACCCCGCCGAAGGGCAGCTCGATCCCGCCCCCGGCGCCATAGCCGTTGATGAAGACCTGCCCGCAGCGCATGGCGCGGGCCAGGCGCGCCTGCCGGTCGCCGTCGCGCGTCCAGATGCCGGCGACCAGCCCGTATTCGGTGCCGTTGGCGATGGCCACCGCCTCGGCCTCGGTGTCGAAGGGGATGGCGGCCAGCACCGGGCCGAAGATCTCTTCCTGGGCCAGCGGGCTTTGGGGGTCGACCGGGCCGAACAGCGCCGGCGCGACATAGAAGCCGGCTGCGGACGCATCCGCGGCCACGCCGCCCCGCGCGATCAACGGGGCTGCGGCCTCGGCGACATAGCGTTCGACCCGTGCCTTCTGCCGGGCCGAGATCAGCGGGCCCAGCAGCGCGCCCTCGGCCGGGCCGGCCTCGACCGCGCGGAAACGCTCGGCCAGCATTGCCGTCAGCCGGTCCCAGATGCCGCGCTGGATCAGCACCCGCGATCCGGCCGAGCAGGTCTGGCCGCCGTTCTGCACGATGGCGCCCACGATCACCGGCGCGGCGGCCTCGAGATCGGCATCCTCGAAGACGATCTGCGGCGACTTTCCGCCCAGTTCCAGCGTGCAGGGGATGTGATTGCGCGCCGCGGCGATCTGGATGGCCTGGCCGACCTGGGGCGAGCCGGTGAAGCTGATGAAATCGACGCCGGGATGTTCGGACAGCGCCCGCCCGGCGACCTCGCCGCGCCCGGTGACGATGTTGATGGCACCGGGCGGAAAGCCGGTCTCGGCCGCCAGTTCGCCGATGCGCAGGATGGTCAGGCAGGCATCCTCGGCCGGCTTGGTCACGGTGGCATTGCCCATGGCCAGCGCCGCGCCGACCGAGCGGCCGAAGATCTGCACCGGATAGTTCCAGGGAATGATATGGCCGGTGACGCCATGCGGCTCGCGCAGCGCCGTCACGTCATAGCCGTTCAGGAACGGGATCACCTCGCCATGCAGCTTGTCGGCCGCGCCGCCATAATATTCGAAATAGCGCGCCAGCGCCGCCATGTCGGCGCGCGACTGGGCGACGGGCTTGCCGTTGTCGCGGGTTTCCAGCTGGGCAAGCGCCTCGGCCTCGGCCTCGATGCGCAGGGCCAGACGCAGCATCAGCCGGCCGCGCTCGGCGGCGGTCAGCCGGCCCCAGTCGCCCTCGAAGGCGGCACGGGCGGCGCGGATCGCCGCGTCGACATCCTTGGGACCGGAATCGGCGATGGCGGCAAAAGGCCGGCCGTCGATGGGCGAGATCATCGCCATCTCGCACCCCGAGGCGGCCGGCAGCCAGGCGCCGCCGATCAGGTTTCGCGCCGGCGGCAGGATCGGGTCGTCGCGCATGTCACCTCCGTTCTGCGGGATTCGCCTGGGCGCAGCGTGACGGCGCCGGGCGCGGGACGCAAGGCTGGCAAATCCGGCACGGCCGGCTAAGCTGCCCGCGACGCAGCAGCCGAGGCCAGCCATGAGCAAGCAACCCAGCGCCCATCCCGACGATCCGCATTATGTGAACCGCATGGGCTGGCTGCGGGCCTCGGTGCTGGGGGCCAATGACGGCATCGTCTCGACCGGCGCGCTGATCGCCGGGGTCGCCGCCGCCGATCCGGGGCGCGAGGCGATCCTGATCGCCGGGCTGGCGGGGCTGGTCGCCGGGGCGATGTCCATGGCCATGGGCGAATATGTCTCGGTCAGTTCGCAATCGGATACCGAGCGCGCCGACATCGCCCGCGAGCGCACCGCCCTGCGCGAGATGCCCGAGGCCGAGTTGCACGAACTGGCCGCCATCTACGAATCGCGCGGCATGAGCCCCGGCACCGCCCTGCAGGCGGCGCGCGAGGTGACCGAGCATGACGCGCTGGCCGCGCATGTGCGCGACGAGCTGGGGCTCAGCGAGGCCTCGAACGCCAATCCCTTGCAGGCGGCGCTGGCTTCGGCCGCCACCTTCAGCATCGCGGCTGCGGTGCCGCTGCTGGCAGCGATCCTGGCGCCCGGCGGCCAGGTCGTCGCCAGCGTGCTGGTCGCGGTGCTGGTCGCGCTGGGACTGCTGGGGGCGCTGGGGGCCTGGGCCGGCGGCGCGCCGCCCGGCCGGGCGGTGTTGCGGGTGATGGCGGGCGGCACCCTGGCGCTGGCGGCCACTGCCGGCATCGGCACGATCTTCGGCGTGGCGGTCTAGGCTTCGCGGACATAGCCGGCGCTGGCGGCGATCAGCGCGCGGGCGTAATCGCCCTGCGCCCTGCCGGCGCGCAGGCTGGCGGCGTCCATTTCCTCGACGATGCGGCCGGCGCGCATCACCGCCAGCTGGTCGCACATATGCGCCACCACCGCGAGGTCGTGGCTGACCAGGACATAGCTCAGCCCGCGCTCGGCCCGGATGTCGGCGAGCAGGTTCAGGATCTCGGCCTGCACGCTGACATCGAGCGCCGAGGTCGGTTCGTCGAGCAAGAGCAGCCTGGGCTCGGCCGCAAGCGCGCGGGCGATGGCGACGCGCTGGCGCTGGCCGCCGGACAGCTGGTGCGGATAGCGGAAGCGGAAGCCCTGCCCCAGCCCGACCTGATCCAGAAGCCGGGTAATGCGGGCGTCGATCCGGTCCATGCCCTGCAGGTGCAGGGTTTCCGACAGCACCCGGTCGACGGAATGGCGCGGATGCAGGCTGGCATAGGGATCCTGGAACACCATCTGCACCGTCTTGTGGAACCCGCGCGAGCGGCGGCTGCCGGCGACCGGCCTGCCCGCGACCGCGATGCGGCCCGACCAGCTGTCGATGAGCCCGGCGACGGCGCGCAGGATGGTGGACTTGCCCGAGCCGCTTTCGCCGACGAGGCCGAAGCTTTCGCCCGGCCCGACGGCGAAGCTGGCGGATCCGACCGCATCGACGCGCTCGGGCGCATGGCCGAACCAGACGTTCAGATCCTCGACCGTCAGCATGGGCGGCACCGGGACGGATGGGTATTTGGGGAACGAAGAAGCGGCATCACGGGGTTCCCGCCGGCGGGGCGTCGCGCCAGCCCTCTTGCCTTTGCAGGACCGCCAGCCGCTCGACCGGCCGGTCGAGGCGCGGCAGGCTGTTCAGGAGGCCCTGCGTATAGGGATGGCGCGCGGCATGCAGGTCGCGGGCGGGCAGTTCCTCGACCACGCGGCCGGCATACATGATGAGGACGCGGTCGCAGAATTGCGCGACCAGGTTCAGGTCGTGGCTGATGAAGATCAGCCCCATGCCGCGTTCCCGGACCAGCCGGTCGAGGATGCGCAGCACCTCGTTCCTGACCGAGACGTCCAGCGCCGATGTGGGCTCGTCCGCGATCAGGATCTCGGGGTCGGGGGCCAGCATCATCGCGATCATGATGCGCTGGCCCATGCCGCCCGAGACCTCGTGCGGATAGGCATGAAACACCCGCTCGGGGTCGCGGATCTGCACCGCGGCCAGCATCTCCAGCGCCTTGTCGCGGGCCTGGGCGCGGCTGGTGCCGGTATGGAGCCGATAACCCTCGACGATCTGGCGGCCGACGGTCATCACCGGGTTCAGGCTGAAGCGGGGATCCTGCATCACCATGCTGATGCGCGCGCCGCGCAGCCGGCGCAGCCGCGATTCCGGCAGGTCCAGGATCGATTCCCCGCCAAGCGCCATGCGCTCGGCCTCGACCCGCCCCGGCGGGCGCACGAGGCCGAGGATGGCGCGGCCGGTCATCGTCTTGCCCGAGCCGCTTTCGCCGACCACGCCCAGCCTTTCGCGGCCAAGGTCGAAGCTGACGCCGCGCACCGCCTGGAAGGTGCCCGAGCGGGTCGGGAAGCTGACGCGCAGATCCCGGACGGAAAGCAGCGGGCTCATTCCCGGCCCCCCTTGGGGTCCAGCACGTCGCGCAAGCCGTCGCCGAGCAGGTTGAAGGCCAACGACACGACGAAGATCGCCATGCCGGGCATGGCCGCGACCCACCAGAAGTCGAGGATATAGCCGCGCCCGTCCGAGATCATCGCGCCCCATTCCGGCATCGGCGGCTGCGCGCCCAGGCCGAGAAAGCCCAGCCCGGCGGCGGAGAGGATGATCCCCGCCATGTCCAGCGCCACCCGCACGATCAGCGAGCTGACGCAGAGCGGCCAGATATGGCCGATCAGCAGCCGCAGCGGTCCCGCGCCCTGCAGCCGGGCGGCGGCGATGTAATCGGCATTGCGAATGGTCAGCGTCTCGGCCCGCGCCAGCCGCGCATAGGGCGGCCATGAGGTGATGGCCAGCGCCAGCACCGCATTGCCGATGCCGGGCCCGAGGGCGGCGACGAAGGCCAGCGCCAGGATCAGCTTGGGAAAGGCCAGGAAGATGTCGGTGATGCGCATCAGCACCTGATCGACCCAGCCGCCGGCGAAACCCGCCACCGTGCCGACGAAAAGCCCGATCACCGGCGCGATCAGCGCCACCGTGCCGACGATGAACAGCGTCACGCGCGAGCCGTGGATCAGCCGCGACAGGATGTCCCGCCCCAGCGCGTCCGTGCCCAGCCAGTGCTGCGCGGAAGGCGGCTTCAGCCGCTCGGCCAGATTCTGCGCGAACGGGTTCTGCGGCGAGAGCCAGGGCGCGAAGGCGGCGACGAACAGCAGCCCCAGCAGGATCGCCAGCCCGACCATGGCCAGCCGGTTGGCGCGAAAGGTCAGCCAGCCCTGGTAGATCGCCCCCAGCCGCGCCTGCCGCCGGGTCTGCGGCGCATCGGACAGAAGCCATGCGCGTGTCGTCTCGGTCATGTCGCCCTCGGGTCCAGCAGGCGGTAGAGGATGTCGGACAGCAGGTTCAGCGCCACGAAGCAGGCGCCGACGACCACCGTGCCGCCCAGCACCGCGTTCATGTCGCCTGCCAGCAGCGCCTTGGTGATGTATTGGCCGATGCCGGGCCAGGAGAACACGATCTCGGTCAGCACCGACCCTTCCAGAAGCGAGCCGAAGCTGAGCGCGATCACCGTGATCAGCGGCACCAGAATGTTGCGGAAGGCATGGCCCCAGATCACCCGGCGCTCGGACAGGCCCTTGACGCGGGCGGTGACGACATATTCCGCCGAAAGCTGCTCCAGCATGAAGCTGCGGGTCATGCGGCTGATATAGGCGAGGCTGAAATAGCCCAGCAGGCTGGCCGGCAGCACGATATGGCTGAAGGCGTCGCGGAAGGCGGCCCAGTTGCCGGCGACCAGGCTGTCGACCAGGATCAGCCCGGTGACCGTCGGCACCATGCCGTCGTATATGATGCCCTGCCGACCCGGCCCGCCGACCCAGCCGAGAATGCCGTAGAACAGCAAGAGCCCCATCAGCCCCAGCCAGAAGATCGGCATGGAATAGCCCACCAGCGCCACCACGCGGGCGATCTGGTCGATCCAGCCGCCCCGGCGCGCCGCGGCGACCACGCCCAAGGGCACGCCCACGCAGACGCCGATCAGCGTGCCCAGCGTCGCCAGCTCGACCGTCGCCGGGAACACCCGCCGCAGGTCCTGCGCCACCGGATGCCCGGTCGAGATCGAGCGGCCGAAATCGCCCTGCAGCACCTCGGCCATGTAGCGCAGGAACTGCTGCCAGATCGGCTTGTCCAGTCCCATGGCCTGGAAGGCCGCGTCATATTGCGCCTGTGTCGCGCGCTCGCCCACCACCTTCAGCACCGGGTCGATCGGCATGACGCGGCCAATGACGAAGGTGACGAGCAAAAGGCCGAGCAGCGTCAGCACCAGCGACAAGCCCAGCCCGGCAAGCCGCCGGCCCAGCCGCATGGTGCGGCGTGGCGCTCTGCCGCCGGCCGGGGTTGGGGCGCCCTGCCCCGGCTGACCAACCAGATCGGGCTGGGCCACGCCTTATTCCTTCGTCACCTGGCGATAGAGAACCGAGCTGACCGAGCCGCCCGAGGTCCAGTTCTGGACGTTCTGCTGCATCGCCACCTGCTCGATTTTCTGGAACATCGGGATGATCGGCGCGATCTCGCGATATTGCTTCTGGATGTCCAGGTACATCTGCACGCGCTTGTCGGTGTCGCCCTCCAGCGTGGCGGCCTCGACGGCGCGGTTCATCTCGTCGGGCACCGCCCAGCTGTTGCGCCATGCCAGCTGCGACAGGCCGGCATCGTCGGCATTGTTCGGGTTATGGGCGAAGGTCGAGGCATTGGTATGCGGATCGGCGTAATCCGGCCCCCATTCGCCGATGAAGATCGGCACCTGGCGCGCGCGATAGGCATCCAGCACCTGCGCCCCGGTCATCTGCTGGATCTCCAGCGTCAGCCCGACCTGCGCCATGGCGGCTTGCAAGGTCTGGGCGGCGTCGACATATTCGCGAATGTCGCGCACGACGGTCTTGACCGTGCCCGAGGTGATGCCGGCATCGCTCAGGATCTGGCGGGCCTTCTCGATGTCATAGGTCCAGGGGTTCTCGTCCGAGGCACCCAGATAGCCCTCGGGCAGGAAATTCTGATGCACCTTCCACTGGCCCTTGAGGAAGCTCGATTCCATGCCCGCATAGTCGATGAGGTATTTCATCGCCTCGACCATCTCGGGGCGGGACAGCAGGGGATCCTTCTGGCTCAGCCCCATGTAGAGGATGCGGCCGCGCAACTCGTCCATCACCTTCAGCCTGTCGTTGCCGGCAATGCCCTCGACATCGGTCGGCGTCAGGTTGCGGGCCACGTCCACGTCGCCCTGCTCCAGCAGCAGCCGCTGGGCGCTGCTTTCCTGGACATGGCGCACGATCACCCGCGCCATTGCCGGGGCGCCCTGCCAGTAATCGGGATTGGCGGTCAGCTGCACCGCCTCGTTCGGGCGCCAGGCGGCCAGGGTGAAGGGCCCCGAGCCCGCATCGTTGGTGGACAGCCAGGCATTGCCGAAATCCTCGCCCTCGGCATGGGCCATCACGGTTTCCTTGTCCACGACCGAGCCGACCTCCGAGGCCAGGCAGTTCAGCACGTAGCTTTGCGCATAGGGCTGGTCGAGTTGCAGCACCAGCCTGTTGCCGTCGAAGGTCACGCGCTCGTCCACGTTCTCGGCGGTGAAGCCGAACTGGTTGAGGATGAAGGCGGGCGACTTGTTCAGCTTGACGGCGCGTTGCAGCGACCAGGCGGCGTCCTCGGCCCGGACCGGGTTGCCGGAATGGAACGTCACCCCCTCGCGCATGGTCAGCGTGATGGTCTTGCCGTCCTCGCTGACTTCCCAGCTTTCGGCCAGGCTGGGCTTGATCCCCGCCGCCAGGTCCAGCGGGTCGATATCGACCAGCCGGTCATAGAGGTTCCTGACCACGTCCTGGCCCGAGAACTCGAAGCTCTGGCCGGGGTCCAGGCTGATGATGTCGTCGATCTGATGGGCGATCACCAGCGTATCGGCGGGGGTCTCGGCCCAGGTCGCTGAGGCAGGCGCCAGCGTCACGGCCGAGGCCAGCATGAGCGCGCGAAGCGGGAAACGGTTCTGCATGACGGATCATCCCTGTTGTCGCGCCCCGTCGCTCGCGGGGCTGGAATGGTAGCAGCTTGGCGCGAAGCCGTCCCTGCCGCAAGCCCCGCATGCCGGGGCACATGGCCGGGCGCATCGCCCGGCGCGGGGCAACGCCGATGCATCCGGGCCCCCGGCCAGGAAAATCGCCGCCCAAGGCTTGCGCCGGGCCGCCGCCCCGTCCTATCTCGGGCGGAAGGAGAGACCATGGAAAAACGCACCCTTCCCGAGCGACCCGGCTGGCGCGACGAGGCGGAGAAGCTGGGCTTCAGCTTCGCCGACATGGGCGGCGAGCCCTATTGGGACGAAACCAGCGCCTATCGCTTCACCCTGCGCCAGGTCGAGGAGGACATCGAGGCCCCGGCGACGGAACTGCATGCGATGTGCCGCGAGGCGGTGGACCGCGCCACCCGCGACGAGGCCTGGCTGGCCCGGCTCGACATCCCGCGCGCGCATTGGGATCTGGTCGCGGCCAGTTGGGCGCGGGGCGAGCCCGAGCTTTACGGGCGCATGGACCTGGCCTATGACGGCCATGGCCCGGCGAAGCTGCTGGAATACAATGCCGATACGCCGACCTCGCTCTACGAATCCGCCAGCTTCCAATGGCTCTGGTTCGAACAGCAGCGGGCGGCCGGGGTGCTCGACGCGGATGCCGACCAGTTCAACAGCATCCACGAGGCGATCGTGGCGCGCTGGACCCAGATCTGCACCGATGGCGAAGAGGTGCATTTCACCGCCGATCCCGACAATCCCGAGGATTACGCCACCGTCGAGACCCTGGCCTGGGCCGCGCGCGAGGCTGGCCTGGGCGCGCATTTCACCGCGCTTTCGCAGATCGGCCTGACCGAGGAGGGGCAATTCGCCGACGACCAGTCGCGCGTCATCGGCACGCTCTTCAAGCTCTACCCCTGGGAGGACATGCTGCGCGACGATTTCGCCGCGCATCTGCAATCCTCGGGCACCCGCTTCATCGAGCCGCCCTGGAAGGCGGTGCTGTCGAACAAGGGCATCCTGCCGCTCCTGTGGCAGATGTTCCCCGGCCATCCGAACCTGCTGCCCGCCTTCTTCCTGGCCGACGTGCAGGAAGCGATGGCGGGCGGCAGTCCCGCCCCCGATCTGGCCCCGGCCTTCGAGGCGGCGCGCGACACGCTGGCCCAGGGCCATGTCTTGAAGCCGATCTTCTCGCGCGAAGGCGCGGGGGTGGTGATCCGCGAGGCGGGCCGCGAGGTGGCGCGCACCGGCGACGACAGCTATTCGCATCACCCGATGATCGTGCAGGGCCTGGCCCGGCTGCCGGATTTCGGCGGCTTCCGCCCGGTCCTCGGCGCCTGGATCGTGGGCGAAAGCTGCTGCGGCCTCGGCCTGCGCGAGGACCGCTCGCCCATCACCCACAACCTGTCGCGCTTCAAGCCGCATTTCATCGAGGGCTGACCATGACCGAACGCCTCCCCCGCAAACGCTCGCGCCATGTCGCGCTGGTGCTGGCCGGAACCGCGACCCTGGCGCTGGCCGGCTGCGAGGACGACCGCATGGATGCGCAAAGCTTTCCCGACCTGGAAAGCTGCATCGCCGCCAGCAAGCAGGAAACCCTGTGGTTCACCGAAGAGGACTGCCGCAAGAACTTTGCCGCCGCCCAGCAGGAATTCCTGGAAACCGCGCCGCGCTACGAATCCAGGGAGCTGTGCGAACAGGAACATGGCCTGGGCAATTGCGGCGGCGACCCGGCCCAGCAGGCGCAGGGCTCGGGCGGCGGCTTTTCCTTCATGCCGCTGCTGGTTGGCTACATGATGGGCTCGATGCTGTCGCGCGGCGGCGGCATCTTCTCGCAGCCGATGGTGAACACGGCCGACGGGCGCTATTCGACGCCCAAGGGCGACCAGAGCTTCGCCAGCAACCGCGGCGCCGGCAAGGTGCCGGCCGCGACCTTCCAGCGCGCGCCCTCGACCATCGGCAAGCCGCCGATGTCGGCGGCCCAGGTCAGCCAGCGCGGCGGCTTCGGCGCCTCGGCCACCGCGCGTTCGGGCGGGCGCAGCAGCCTCGGCGGCTGACGGCTTCTTTCTTGCCCAAATATCCTCGGGGGTGAATTGCGGCCACCGGCCGCAAGAGGGGGCAGACAGCCCCCTTTTCCTTTCGCCGGCCTGCCCGCGTCAAGTTAACGCTAACATGAACCCTTGCGCAGCGGCGCGGAAAAGCGCAACCTGCCGCGAGATTTCCGCAAGAACGAGACCCGCCATGACCCCCGAACAGCAGTCCCAGAAGACCCGCGCGCTTTGCGAACTCGCCCCGGTGATCCCTGTCCTGGTCGTCGGCGACGCCGGCCGCGCCGAGGGGCTGGCCACGGCACTGGTGGCCGGCGGCCTGCCGGTGCTCGAGGTGACGCTGCGCACCCCCGCCGCGCTCGACGTCATCCGGGCGATGGCCAGAGTGCCGGGCGGCCATGTCGGCGCCGGCACGGTGCTGACCCCGGACGATGCGAAACGGGCCAGGGATGCCGGCGCCAGCTTCGCCGTCTCGCCCGGCCTGACCGAGCGGCTGGCGCGTGCCTGCGAGGATATCGGCCTGCCGCTCCTGCCCGGCGCCGTCACCGCCTCCGAGGTGATGCGGGCGATGGAACTGGGCTATTCCATGCTGAAATTCTTCCCGGCCGAGGCGGCGGGCGGGGCGAAATCGCTGAAATCCCTGGCCGGGCCGCTGCCGCAGGTCAGTTTCTGCCCGACCGGCGGCGTGACCTTGCAGAACGCCCCCGGCTACCTGGCCCTGCCGAATGTGGTCTGCGTCGGCGGCAGCTGGATCGCACCCGATGCCGAGCTGGCCGCCGGCGACTGGGCGGCGATCGAATCCCGCGCCCGCGACGCGCGCGCCCTGCGCTGAGGCGCAGCATGGCCATGGCGCTGACCGAGACCGACCCGATGCGCCGGGCCTGGCGCAACGTCGTCGTGCTGCTCCTGGCGCAGGCATTGCTCGGGGCGCAGATGTCGATGATCTTCATCGTCGGCGGGCTGGCCGGCCAGATGCTGAGCCCCAATCCCTGCATCGCCACCCTGCCCCTGTCGATGATGATCCTGGGCTCGGCGCTCTCCGCCCGGCCGCTCTCGGGCTTCATGCGCCGGCACGGCCGGCGGGCGGGGTTCCTCTTGTCCTGCGGCTCGGCGGCGCTGGGGGCGGGTATCGCCGCCTATGCCCTGGCCAGCGGCAGCTTCTGGCTGTTCACCGCCAGCGCGCTCTTTACCGGGGTCTACATGGCGGCGCAGGGCTTCTTCCGCTTTGCCGCCACCGATTGCGCCCCGCCCGAGTTCCAGTCGCGCGCCATCTCCTGGGTGCTGGCGGGCGGGCTTGCCGCCGCCTTCACCGGCCCGCTGCTGGTGCGCTGGACGGCGGAAGTGACCGCCATCCCCTTCCTGGCCACCTATGCCGCGATCATCGGGCTGAACCTGCTGGGGCCGGTGCTTTTCGCCTTTCTCGACATTCCGCGCCCGCCTGCCCCCGCCCGGGGCCATGCCCAGGGCCGGCCGCTGGGCGAGATTCTGCGCGTGCCGCAGATCGCCGTGGCGATGATCTGCGGCATGGTCTCCTATGCGCTGATGAACCTGGTGATGACCTCGGCGCCGCTGGCGGTGGTGGGCTGCGGCTTTGCCACCGCGGATGCGGCCAACATCGTCTCTGGCCATGTGCTGGCGATGTTCGCGCCCTCGTTCTTCACCGGCCACCTGATCGCCCGCTTCGGTGCCACCCGCATCGTCATGGCCGGTCTGGCGATCCTGGCCGGTGCCGGGGCGGTGGCGCTGTCGGGCGTCGATCTCGCGCATTTCTTCATCGCCATGATCCTGCTCGGACTGGGCTGGAACTTCGGCTATATCGGCGCCACCGCCATGCTGACCCGCGCCTATCGGCCCGAGGAGCGCGAGCGGGTGCAGGGCTTGAACGATGCCGTGGTCTTCGGCGGGGTGTTCCTGGCCTCGCTGTCCTCGGGCGGGCTGATGAACTGCATGGGCGGCTCGGCCCAGGCGGGCTGGAGCGCGGTGAACCTCGCCATGCTGCCCTTCCTGGTGCTGGCCGGTGGCGCGCTCTTGTGGCTGATGCTGCGCCCGCGCGAGGTGGCGCGGTAATACATCCAAGCCGCGGCAAAGGTCTGAAACTCAGCCAGGAAGGCCCGGAGCCTTCCATGGCAAGCTGCTGCTTCCCAACGCCATAATGACGTCACGCCTTGCGCAGCGCGATCACCGCATTCAGCCCGCCGAAGGCGAAGGCGTTGGACAGAACCGCCTCGACCCTGGCCTCGCGCGCCTCGTTCGGCACCACGTCCAGCGCGCATTCCGGGTCCGGCTCCTCGTAGCCGATGGTGGGCGCGATCACGCCGTCGCGCAGCGCCATGATGCAGGCCAGCAGTTCGACCGCGCCGGTGCCGCCGATCAGGTGGCCGTGCATGGACTTGGTCGAGGAAATCATCAGCCGGTCGGCATGATGGCCGAAGGCATGGGCCACCGCCGCGCATTCCGTCTTGTCGTTCGCGGCCGTGCCGGTACCATGGGCGTTGATATAGCCGACCTCGTCGGGGCGCATATGCGCGTCCAGCATGGCGCCGGTGATGGTACGCTCGGCGCCGATGGCCGAGGGCATGACGATGTCCTGCGCATCGGCCGACATGGAAAAGCCCACCACCTCGGCCAGGATGTCGGCGCCGCGCGCCACCGCGTGCTCCCAATCCTCGAAGACGAAGACCCCCGCCCCCTCGCCCTGCACCATGCCATTGCGGGTGGCCGAGAACGGCCGGCAGGCATCCTTGGACATGACGCGCAAGCCCTCCCAGGCCTTGACGCCGCCAAAGCACAGCATCGCCTCGGACCCGCCGGTCAGCATGACGGTCGCGGCGCCCGAGCGCACCATGTTGAAGGCCAGGCCCATGGCGTGGTTGGAGCTGGCGCAGGCGGTGGCCACGGTGAAGCTGGGGCCCAGCAGCCCGTATTCCATGCTCAGATGCGAACAGGCGGCGTTGTTCATCAGCTTGGGCACGACGAAGGGATGGACGCGGTTCTTCCCCTCTTCATAGACGGTGCGGTAATTCTCGTCCCAGGTGGTCATGCCGCCGGCGGCGGTGCCCAGCACCACGCCCGCGCGCAGGCCCAGCTCGCCCTCGAAGACCAGGCCGGACTGCGTCACCGCCTCGCGCGCGGCCAGCAGGGTGAACTGGGTGAACTTGTCATAGAGGACGATCTGCTGGCGATTGAAATAGGTCTCGGCCTCCCAGTCGCGAACCTGGCCGCCGATACGGATCGCCAGCCGCTCGACATCGCGGAACTCCAGCGGGCCGATGCCGCAGCGCCCCTCGCGCATCGCCTCCAGCGTCGAGGGCACGTCGCGGCCAAGCGCGTTGATGGTGCCCATGCCGGTGATGGCGACGCGGCGCATGCCGTTGGCATGGCGCCCCATGATGACGCGGCCCAGCATGGTGCGGGCGAGCTTGGTCGCGTTCTTGACCTTGCCCTTGACCTTGCCGGGCTTGCGTTCGGATTTGGGCGTCTTGTCGCCCTTGGCCCTCTTGGCGTTCATGCCTTGTCAGCAACCAGCTTTTCCACGGCGCCGATGATGGCGCCGAGGCTCGAGATGTCGAAGTCGGATTTCTCGGGCTCGTTGGCGTTGAAGGGCACCGAGATGTCGAAGGCTTCCTCGATGGCAAAGATGGATTCGACCAGGCCCAGGCTGTCGATGCCGATCTCTTGCGGCGACATCTCGAGCTGCAGTTCGGAAGGATCCAGCATCGCCTGTTCTGCGATGATCTGGATGATGCGGTCGCGGATTTCTGTCATCTCGGCCTCCGTTCTGTCCCGGTCAGGGGCGATTACATGCGGGAATGCTATTCCACGCCGCCCTTGTCGAGCAGTTTCTTAACAGTTTCGCGAAGCTCGGCCACCTGCGCGTAAAGCCGTGGCAGGCGGCGGATGTTCTTCTGCGCCTCGACATGGGTCTCCATCTTGACCGCCGGGCTGCCCAGCAGCACCCGGCCGGCCGGCGCGTTGGTGAATATCTTGGTGGCGCCGCCCGCGATCACGTCGTCGCCGACGAAGATGTTGTCCGAGACGCCGACCTGCCCGCCCAGCACCACGCGATTGCCGATCCGGGCCGAGCCGGCGATGCCCACCAGGCCGCAAAGCAGGCAATCCTCGCCCACCACGCAATTGTGGCCGACCTGCACCAGGTTGTCGATCTTGGTGCCGCGGCCGATGCGGGTCGCGCGGATGGTGCCGCGGTCCACGGTGGAATTGGCGCCGATCTCGACATCGTCGCCGATCTCCAGCCCGCCCAGCGAATGGATGCGGGTCCAGTGCTGCTGGCGGATCTCGGACCGCTCGCCCAGGGATTGCCGGATCTCCTCGACGCCGGATTTCTCGGGCGTGACAAAGGAAAACCCGTCCGCGCCCAGCGAGACGCCGGGGTTCAGGATCACCCGGTCGCCGATGGTCACGCCATGGGCGATCCGCACCCCGGCATGGATCAGCGCATCGCGGCCGATCACCGTATCCGCGCCGATCGAGACATGCGAGGCGATGCGCGCCCCCGCCCCGATCCGCACCCGCGCCCCGATGACCACGAAGGGGCCGATGGCGGCATCCTGGGGCAGTTCGGCCGTCGGGTCGATTACCGCGCTGGCATGGATGCCGGGCGCGATGCCGGGGCCGGGATCGAAGGCACGGGTCAGCCCGGCCATGGCCAGTCGCGGGCGGCCGACCAGGATGGCGGCGCGCAGCCCCAGCGCCTCGGGATCGGCCCCCTCGGCCAAGAGCGCCATGCCGCCCGGCGCCAGCTTCTCGGCATAGGCGGGCGTGGTCGCCAGGGCGATCTGGTCCTCGCGCGCCTGGCCGGCCTCGGCCGCGCCGTTGACGATCAGGCTGCCCTCGCCCCAGAGACGGGCATCAAGTGCGCGGGCCAGTTCGGCGATGGTCAGTGTCATGCGGCTCCCCTTTGGTTGGGGTTCATCTATTCATCCGCGGCCGCGGAATCCAGCCCGGCCTTGACCAGCGCCGCATGCACCAGCGCATCGCGGCCATAGATGTCGGGAAAGCGGCGGATCTGCCCGGTCTCGTCGGGGAAGGCGGTGAAATAGACCAGATGCACCGGCACCGGCGGGCGCAGGTTCAGATAGGTCTCGCGCCCGGATTTCAGCGCCTTGGCAAACACCGCCTCGGGGTTTTCGACCTGGCCCGTCAGCAGCTCATGCGCTAGGTCGACGGGCCGGCCGACGCGGATGCAGCCATGCGAATAGGCGCGGCTCGACTGGTTGAACAGATGCTTGGTCGGGGTGTCGTGCAGATAGATGTTCCAGGGATTGGGGAACATGAACTTGACCTGCCCCAGCGCATTGTCGTCGCTGGGTTTCTGCCGCATCCGGTAGGGAAAGGTCTTGGCCGTATACTTGCGGAAATCGATGCGGTCGCGCGGGATGACATTGCCCGCCCCATCCACCACGTCGAGATGGCCGACCGCATGGCGGTTGGCCTGCAGCCGCGGCAGGTATTCCTTGACGGTGATCGAGCGCGGCACGTTCCAGCGCGGGTTGACCACCATGTATTTCATTGTCTCGCTGAACTCGGGCGTCTCGAATTCCCGGTTGGCCTTGCCGATCACCACGCGGGTCTCGAAGATCTCGCGGCCGTTCTCGTAGATGCGGGCGTTGAACTCGGGCAGGTTCACCCAGACGTGGCGGGCGTTCAGGTCATGGCCGGCCATCCAGCGCATGCGCTCCAGCGCGACCAGGATCGCCTCGGACTCGGGGCCGGTGCCGCGGTTCAGCCGCGCCACCGTGCGCGGCCCGGCCACGCCATCCGCCGGCAGCCCCGCCGCCCGCTGATAGGCGGCGACCGCCTGCGCCAGCGCCCCGTCATAGGTCAGCGGGCTGCCCTGGGGCGCCGCGGCGAAACCGACCGAGGCCAGGCGCACGCGCAGCGCCGCGACGGCGGGATCGCTGGTCCCCTCGCGCCACAGCCCCTCGGGCACCGGCGGCGCATCGGCGGGGGCCACCAGCTGCGACTGCCGCGCCAGCGCCTGACGCAGCGCCTCGTAGCGCGGATCCTGGGGCGGCAGGGTGGCCAGCATCGCCGCCGGATCGTCGGCGGCGGCAAAGGCGCGCAGCAGGTCGCCGGTGCGCGGGCGCTGCACCTCGCGCTTGATGCCGGGCTCGACCCTGCGCGGATCGAGGATCCCGCCCGTCACGTCGCGGCTCCAGTCGGCAAAGGCGCGGGCAAAGCGGATCTCGCCCTCGACCGTATCGGCGCCCGCATCGTCCAGCCGGCGCAACGCGGCCTGGCGATAGCGCGCGGCAGGCAGCCCGTGCGAGGCTGCCTGCCCCAGCGCCTCGATCAGCGCGGCCCGGCGCGGGGCCCCCTCGGCACCCGCGAAGATCGGCTTCAGCCCGTTGGTGCCATAGAAATCGGCCAGGCCTGGATGGTCGGCGACCCGCTCAGCCAGTTGCATTTCCGTTTCGGAAAAGCTCAGCCTCGGCGCCGGAAGCGCGGCCATGGGCGCGGCATCCAGCGCCTGGCCGGCGGCGGCACGCGGCATGGCCAGAACGGCCGCAACAACCATCACACGAATCAGCCCGAAAGAGCGCACCTGACATTCCCTTCAACACCTGTGGCAAATCTTCGCATCCGGGCGGATTCCGGTCCAGCGACGCAGGTTTTTTGTTGCATCACTGATGCAGCGTGAACACGGCGGCGCAGAAACATTCGCTTTGGTTCCGAATCACACGGATTTCGGCGGATTCTTGCCGAGAATGGCAGAACTTCGCCGCCTGCGGAACGAAAAGCTTCCCTCCGCTCGCGCGCTGGTGACATAGTCTTAACCGGTTCCGGCTAAACCGGAGCGCGCCGTTTCAACGGGCGGCAAGAACAACGAAAGCAGGACAGGCGATCTGACATGACGTTCGAATCTCTCTCGCGTCGGGGCATCCTTGGCGTCTTCGCGGCGACCACGGTGGCAGCAGCGCCGGTTATGGCCAATGCCTTCGGTCTGCTGCGAGGTGCCGGCGACATCCGCCGCATTCGCATGTATTCGGGGCGCACGGGCGAAAGCATCGACACGATTTACTGGGTCGAAGGCAAGTATATCCGGGATGCCCTGAATGAAATCAACATCTTCATGCGCGACTGGCGAACCGGCCAGGCGATCGGAATCGACCCGCGCACGATCGACATCGCCGCGGCCTCGCACAGGCTGCTGCAAACCAATGAACCCTATATGATGCTGTCGGGCTATCGCTCGCCCCAGACCAACGCCATGCTGCGCTCGCGGTCCTCGGGCGTGGCCAAGAACTCGCTGCACATGGTGGGCAAGGCTGCGGACCTGCGCCTGAAATCGCGCTCGGTCTCGCAGATGTACAAGGCCGCGGCCGCCTGCAATGCTGGCGGGGTCGGCAAATATTCGCGCTCGAACTTCGTCCATATGGATTGCGGCCCGATCCGCCACTGGGGCGCCTGACTCGCGGCCGATCAATTTTCGGTGATCACGCAAAGACCCGCCCCTTTGGGCGGGTTTTCGTTTGCCTTTTCAGCGCAGCCGCGGCGGTGCCGAGGGATCGCGCCGCACCGGTTCGGGCGCGGGCGCAGGCGGCGGGGGTTCCATGACCAGCGCCCCGGTGGGCAGGTCGGGCTCGGCAAAGCCGATATCCACGCCGCCGGGCAGCTCGGGCAGGAAGGCCAGCAACTCGGCCAAAGCCTTGGCCACCGCGGCCTGATACGCCGGATCGACGCCGGCCAGGATCAACGCATGGCCTTGCCGCCCGTCCTGCCATTCGGCGGCGACCAGCGCCAGCCGCCCGACCAGCCCGGCCATATCGCCCAGCCGCTGCGCCAGGGGCTCGGCCAGCAGCGCCACCGCCTCGGGCGAAGGCGCGCCCAGCCGTCGCGCGGCCTCGTCCGGCGCCATGCCGGGCCGCGCCTGAAGCGCCCCGACCAGCCAGCCCAGCACGCCCGCATCCAGCATCAGCTGCGAGGCATGGCCGGGATTGACCAGCAGGCCCCGCCCCTCCTCGGCCAGGGCCGCGGCCAGCACCCGGCCCGGCAGCGCGAGATAGGCAACCGGGCCGCCGACGAAACCGGCCAGCCGCTCCTCGCGGTCGCAAGCCAGGGCAAAGCGCCCCTCGGGCAAGTCGAACAGCCGCAATTCGGCGCGGTCGTCGGCCGGCTCGGCCAGCAGCGCCACGAAAAGCTCGGTATCGGCCAGGCGCGACAGGATGCGCGACCGGGCAGGCGCATCGGCCTCGTGAAAGGGAACCTGGCAAAGCTCATCCAGCGGGGTCATCGGCTTCTCTCATCAGGGCGGCAACGGCGGCGCGCAGTTCCGGCAGCAACTCGGCCTGGAACCAGGGATTGCGCCGCAGCCAGGCGGTATTGCGCCAGGACGGATGAGGCAAGGGGAAGATGTGCGGCGCATGATCGCGCCAGCCGGCGACGGTCGCCGTCACCCCGCCGCGCGCTGCGGCCCCCAGGTGCCAACGCTGCGCATGGCCGCCGACCAGCAGCGTCAGCTGCGGCCGCAGCTCGGCCATGACGCGCGCGCGCCAGGTCCGGGCGCAGATCGGCGGCGGCGGCAGGTCGGCGCCCTTGGCGTCATAGCCGGGAAAGCAGAAGGCCATCGGCACGATGGCGATCCGCGAGCGGTCATAGAACTCGGTTTCGGACAGGCCCATCCAGTCGCGCAGCCGGTCGCCCGAGCGGTCGGCAAAGGGCCGCCCGACCAGATGCACGCGCATGCCCGGCGCCTGGCCGACGACCAGGATGCGCGCGCCGGGGCGGAACCAGGCGACGGGGCGCGGGCTATGCGCGGTCGCCGTCACCGCAAAGCGCGGCGCACAGAGGCGGCAGGCGGAAATCTCGCGAAGGAGGCTGGGCAAGGCGGGCATGCCCGGCAGATAGGTACCCCGGCCATGGCAAAAAAGGGTCGGCATTCACGATATATAAAGCATTGATCGCCATGGTGGACAGCGCGACCCGCCCGGCATATTGTCCGGCCTGCCGCGGCCGGGGGTATTCGGCGCGCGGCGGGACTGTGTATGTCGTAACCATTACCATGCCGCGCCCGCGCGCGGATCAGGACGGCCAGATGATCGAATTCGACAATGTTTCCAAGTCGTTCTGGACCGGCATGCAACGCAAGGTGATCCTGGACCGCGCCTCGTTCCGGATCGAGCTGGGGCGGTCGATGGGCATCCTGGCCCCCAACGGTACCGGCAAGACCACGATCATCAACATGATGTGCGGGCTGGAAAAGCCCGACGAGGGCACGATCCGCAGCGAATGCCGGGTGTCCTTTCCGCTGGGCTTCATGGGCGGCATCACCTCGTCGCTCAGCGCCAATGAGAATGCGCGCTTCATTGCCCGCATCTACGGGCTCGACCCGGATTACGTCGAGGCCTTCTGCCGCTGGCTGACCGACATCGACGAATATTTCGACATGCCGGTCGGCACCTACAGTGCCGGCATGCGCGCGCGCTTCACCTTTTCGCTGATGCTGGCGCTGGAATTCGACATCTACCTGATCGACGAGGGCATGCCCAGCACCACCGACCCGGAGTTCAACCGCAAGGCCGGGACCGTGCTTTACGAACGCCTTCGGTCGGCGACAGTGGTCGTGGTGTCGCACCAGGCGCAAACCATTGAAAAGTTCTGCAATTCCGCGGCTGTCCTGCGCGACGGCAAGCTCTACCATTTTGAAACCCTCGAAGAGGCGAAGCAATATTATGACTACACCGCCTAAGGCGCGCGCCTATCGCACCCGCCGCGAGGAATCGGTGCTGGCCGTCGGCCAGGAACCCGCAGCGGCCGAAGAAAAGGGCAAGGCAAGGGTCGAAATCAGGAAACGCACCGAAGCCCCGCCCGCTGCGCAGGACATGGGGCAGCTTTTCGCCACCGGTGATGACGGCTTCGGCGACATGCGCTTTCCCGGCGCGGCGCCGCAGCCGGCCGATATGCCCAGGGACGGGGCGGCGCCGGATCAGCCCCCGTTGGCCGAGCGCATCGCCGCCGTGCGAGCCGAGAACCTGACCGATCGCCAGCTGCGCATGGCGCGCCGCATCGCCGCCATGCATGAGATCGAGGCGGCGTCGGATCACGAGGCGGTCGTCCTGCTGCGCGACCGCGGCATCGACCCGTTCCACCGCGCCTCGGTCAGCAAGATTCTGTCCGAGGAAGGGGCGCGCGCCCAGGCGGCGGCCTCGGCGGCCGGCACCACCATGCCGGTGCCGATGCGCGGGGATGGCTCCGGCCCCCGCCGGCGCGGGACCGAGATCACGCCCCTGCCCCCCGGCACGCCCAACCTGCCCTCGCGCGAGGAACTGACCGAGGACCGGCGCGCGGCCGAGATCATCCGCATCCAGCAGGACATCGCCCGGCGCAGGCGCCGCAAGCTTCTGATGCTGTTTGCGCGCCTGGCGGCCTTTGTCGGACTGCCGACGCTGATCGCGGGCTGGTATTATTTCTTCGTCGCCACGCCGCTTTACGCCACCGTCTCGCAATTCCAGATCCAGCAGGCCGAGCAATCAAGCTCGAGCGGGATCGGCGGGATTTTCGGCGGCACGCAGATGGCCACCAATACCGATTCGGTGTCGGTGCAAAGCTATCTGACCTCGCGCGATGCGATGCTGCGGCTCGACAGGGATCTGGGCTTCAAGCGGGCCTTCCAGGATCCGGCCATGGACCCGATCCTGCGCCTGTTGCCGGATGCGACCAACGAACAGGCCTACAGGCTCTATCGCAACCTGGTGAAGATCGGCTACGATCCGACCGAGGGCGTGATCAACATGGAGGTGATCGCCCCCGATCCCGAGCTCAGCCAGGAATTTTCGATGGCGCTGATCAAATATGCCGAGGGACAGGTGGACCAGATGACCGCGCGGCTGCGCGAGGACCAGATGAAGGGCTCGGTCGAAAGCTATCAGGATGCCGAGAACAAGGTGCTGCTGGCGCAGCGCCGCGTCCAGGAACTGCAGCAAAGGCTGGGCGTGCTGGACCCTGCGGCCGAAGGCAGCGTGATCATGAACCGCATCGCCGATCTCGAGCGCCAGCTGGCCGAAAAGAAGCTGGAACTGGGTCAGCTGCTCTCCAACCAGCGCCCCAATGCCAGCCGCGTCGCGGGCGTCAGGGGCGACATCGGCCGGCTGGAGGAGATGCTGGACCAGACCCGCAGCCAACTGACCGAAGGCAATACCGCCCGCGGCTCGCTGGCGACCATCTCGGGCGAGATCCGCATCGCCGAATCCGACCTTGCCACCCGGCAGGAACTGCTGGCCAATGCCGCCGCGCAGATGGAAACTGCGCGGATCGAGGCCAACAAGCAGGTCCGCTATCTTTCGCTTTCCGTCGCCCCGGTGCCCCCGGACGAGGCGACCTATCCAAAGGCTTTCCAGAACACGATCGTGGCCTTCCTGGTGTTTTCGGGCATCTACCTGATGCTCTCGCTCACCGCTTCGATCCTGCGCGAACAGGTATCCTCATGAATCATGTCCAGATCGGCAATGTCACCTTCGGAAACGATCGGCCCCTGGCGCTGATCGCCGGGCCTTGCCAGCTTGAAACCCTCGATCACGCGCTGATGATCGCCGAGACCGTGGCCGAGGCCTGCGCCAAGGCGGGGGCGGGCTTCGTCTTCAAGGCCAGCTACGACAAGGCCAACCGCACCTCGCTCAGGGGCCGGCGCGGCATCGGCATCGACGGGGGGCTGCGCATGCTCGAGGAGGTGCGCAAGCGCATCGGCTGCCCGGTGCTGACCGACGTGCATGACATCGAACAGGCCCGGCTGGCCGGCTCGGTGGTGGACGTGATCCAGATCCCGGCCTTCCTGTCGCGCCAGACCGACCTGCTGCTGGCGGCGGGCGAGACACCGGCGGCGGTGAACATCAAGAAGGGTCAGTTCCTGGCCCCCTGGGACATGCCCAATGTCGCCGAAAAGGTCGCCTCGACCGGGAACAAGCGCATCCTGCTGACCGAGCGCGGCGTCAGCTTCGGCTACAACACCCTGGTCGCCGACATGCGCAGCCTGCCGATCATGGCGCGGACCGGCTGGCCGGTGATCATGGATGCGACCCATTCCGTGCAGCAGCCGGGCGGTCAGGGCGGCTCGTCCGGCGGGCAGCGCGAATTCGCGCCGGTCATGGCACGGGCGGCGGTGGCGCTGGGCGTGGCCGGCGTCTTCATCGAGACGCATCAGGATCCCGACAACGCGCCCTCCGACGGGCCGAACATGATCCAGCTGGAGCGGATGCCGGCGCTGATCGCCTCGCTCATGCGCTTCGACGCGCTGGCCAAATCCGATCCGGTGATGGACTGATCAGCCGGCCGCAATGGCCTGGGCCGCGGCATGGGCCGAGGCCCAGGCCCATTGGAAATTATAGCCGCCGAGCCAGCCGGTGACATCGACCACCTCGCCGATGAAGTAAAGGCCGGGGACGGATTTCACCTGCATGCTCCGCGAATCGAGCGCACGCGTATCGACGCCGCCCACCGTGACCTCGGCCGTGCGCCAGCCTTCGCTGCCGACCGGGCGCAGGGTCCAGCGATTCACCCGCGCCCCCAGCCGCTCGAGCGCGGCATTGCCCTGGTCGGCCAGCCGCGCGCCCGCCAGCCCCGCCTCGGCGGCGATCGCCTCGGCCAGCCGGGCGGGCAGCCAGCGCGACAAGGCCGATCCCACGCCCAGCCGCCCGCCCTGGCCGCGGATCTCTCGCAGGCCCGCCGCGACATCCGTATCCGGCGCCAGATCCACGGCGATCTCCTCCCCCGGCCGCCAGAAGCTCGAAATTTGCAGGATCGCCGGTCCCGACAGCCCGCGATGGGTAAAAAGCAGCCCGTCGCGAAAGCGGGTGCGCCGCCGTCCCGCGCCATGGCTGACCTCGGCCGCGACCGACAATCCGGCCAGCGGCCGGCAAAGGTCCAGATCCTGCTGGGCAAAGGTCAGCGGCACCAGCCCGGCCCTTGGCTCGGCCAGCGCAAGCCCGAAACGGGCGGCAATGTCATATCCGATCCCCGTCGCCCCCATCTTGGGAATCGATTTGCCGCCCGTTGCCACGACCACACGCCGCGCCGCCAGCGGCCCCCGCGCGGTGGCGACGACGAAGCCGCCACCTGCCGGCTCTACCCCCGCCACGGCAATCCCAAGCCGCAATTCGGCACCGCGCATCCGGTGCAGCAGCATATCGATGATCTGTCGCGCGCTGCCATCGCAAAACAGTTGCCCCAGCGTCTTTTCGTGCCAGGCGATGCCCGCCTGCTCGACCAGGGCAAGAAAATCCGCCGGCGTGAAGCCGGCCAGGGCCGATGCCGCAAAGCGCGGGTTGCCCGAAACGAAGCGATCGAGCCCGGTCGCGAGATTGGTGAAATTGCACCGTCCACCGCCCGAGATGCGGATCTTCTCGCCCGGTGCGCGGGCATGATCCAGCACGACGATCCGCTGCGTCCGCTCGTCCGCCTGCCCCAGGATCGAGCCGGCGCAGAAAAGCCCGGCCGCCCCGGCGCCAAGAATGACTGTATCAACCTGTTCCATGGCGGGCCCATAGAACTCCGGCGCGAAAGCCACAAGATTTTTCCTTTTTGCCTCTTGCACCCCCCCGTCGGCTTGGCTAGATACGCCTCCACAAGTTGGGGCGTGGCCAAGTGGTAAGGCAACGGTTTTTGGTACCGTGTACCGTAGGTTCGAATCCTACCGCCCCAGCCAATTCATCTAAGTCAATAAGAAGATGATATTTTCTATTCTCACGAACGGGATCTTTCCGGACCTTTTCGACGGAATAGCTTAGATTGGCTCGCGACCTGCTTCGTCATGGCGGTTGGGCGACGGAGAGGGTTATGCCCCAAGAGATGCCCCAGGGTGGGGTGGGCAGAGGTGGCTGGTGGCATGGGTGCTGGTCGGGAAGGCTACGGTCGGATCGAGGTTTGAGGGAAGCAGCGCCCCCTTGATTATCCAGAAAGAAAAACCCCGAACAGGATGTGTCCGGGGATTCTGGATGGTTCCTGTCGCGTAGAAGGGCCGATGGCCCCAACCTTCCCCCTGCTATGAGCAGGTGGTCGGGGCACCTTTGGACAAAAGCTCCTGCCAGTTATCACCAAGCTGCTGACGTGCAGACAAGGCATTGGCAGCTTCGCGGCTACCCTCCGGGATCACCTTCACCACCATGTCCTGGCTATGATCGCCGGACCAGAAGTTGGAAGCCGATGCGTCGCCGACGATGATGAATTTGTCATAACCGCGCCTGATGACCTCTATGGATGCTGTCTTGAAAGCGACATTCCTTGCGCCGTTCGCCCCGCAGGCAGGTGCGGCTTGGGTCGATACCTTGAAGGTATCTTTTGCCATCGGCTGGATTGTTGACTGGGCGCAACCGGCGGCTAGCAGGAGGGTAGCGCCGAGGAAGAGTGCTGGAAGTTTCATGTTTGCCTTTTTATCGGTGGTTACAGGGAGATTTCTTGCGCGGTCCAAGTGATTAGGAATGCGGCATGAGGAGCGAAGGATATGCTGCCAGGCGTGGACTAGCAGGTCGAACGGCTTAGCCTTCCCTCTTCCCGAACAGTCTGCTGCGTAGGGTAGTGATTGCTGACTTGGCCCCGCTGGTGACAGCCGATGCCCCGCCCTGTGCAACGCCGGCGACCTGCGAGGAATAGCGTCCAGCCTTCCGCATCAGTCGGGATTGGGGTGAGAGCGTGGTTGCAAACTCACGTTCCACGGCCTCGATTGCCAGCGCTTCCTTTTCATCGAATTCGCCATCGGCATGCGCAAGCTCATCCAGAAACTGGCAGATGTTCTTACGGATGGCGTCGGGATTGCAGTCGGGGTTGTCGATCTGGAACTCGGCCAATGTCCGCGCCATCTCCTTGAGGCTCTGCTTCTTGATCTGCAACTCGATCAATGGAAGCGCACGGCGAGCGTAGCCAGGCGCGATGCCCCATTCCTCGAAAAAATAGTTGACCACCGTTTCCCGCTCCGCATCATCTATCGGGGCAGAGAACTCGGCTACCTTCATGGCAAGCCCCGCGATCATGTCGAACAGCGCAGCCCCCAACAGGTCGATCGGCGTATTGATGAACTTCGGAATGGTCTCGACGTTGGATGACCCGGCACCCAGGAGCATCCGTTTCGCCCCGAAATAGGCACCACCAGAGAGCACACCTGCCGTCGCTATAACCGCCAAGGCAAGCGGGGCTGTCGCCGGTGCCGAAGCAAGCCCCACGGCAACTGCAGCCTTGGTGAGCAACCCTGTGCTTGCCGCCGGAATTAATGTGGACACGGTAGCCGCGCCGGCGCTTCCCACACCGACAGCCTCCTTTGCGTCCATGACAGTATCGAAAAGATTTTTTAGCTTTTGCGTGGTATAGGCGTCCTCACCGATGCCCAGCTTGATCTTGAACTTGTTGGTATCGACCACGACCAGTTCGGCCTTACCCAGTTCCTCCATCATCTCCTCGACTTGATCCGTCACGATTTAACACCCACCAGAGCACCAAAGGAATCGAGCAGTCTGTCCACTCGTTGCCGGAAATCTGGACTGCCCATGTCCACCAGAACACCATGACCGATCCCTAAGACCAGTAGCAGAGGAGTAAGGAGCGCAGCAAGCCGTCTGGTGATCGGCCCTCCCGGCAATGACGCGATGAGAGCAGCCATTACATAGGCAACGATCACACCCAAAGCCATAGCGGGAAAGGCCCGCAATAGGTTGAGCGCGAAGTCGAGCAACTTGCGACCTATTGCAAGAACCTTACCGCCGATCTGGACTGTAAGGTCTGACAGTTCGAACAGGATCGCCTTGATATCGGCAGGAAGGTCTGTCCGCTCTAGCAGCCTTCGCAGCTTCCTCTTCGGCGGGGCTGTATTCACTTCCTGCACCAACTGCTCGAATGTGACCCTCATTGAAACCTCATCAAGAAACCGTGACCCGAGGTTAGGATCGCCAAGAACGTATTTCAAGCGGACAAGAAGCCTGAGAGGACAGAAACATACCCGTCTAGGGTCAGGATGCATTGATTTTCGACGCGCTGCGTGATTCACGGCTCGGAAAACGGAGCGGTGACATGAGCGACCTGTACTGGCTGACCAACGAGCAGATGGCCAAGCTTGCCCCTTTTTTCCCCAGGTCCCACGGCAAGCCTCGGGTCGATGACAGACGGGTCTTGAGCGGAATTATTTTCATCAATCGCAATGGCTTGCGCTGGCGCGACGCCCCTGAAGCCTACGGACCGCACAAGACGCTGTACAGCCGGTGGAAGCGTTGGAGCGAGAAAGGCATCTTCGCCCGGATGATGGTCGGTCTGGCTGCGGAACACGGCGAGGAAAAGACCGTGATGATCGACGCGACGTATCTGAAAGCCCACCGCACTGCGACCAGCCTGGCCGCGAAAAAAGGGGGCGTGGTCGCCTGATCGGTCGAACCAAGGGCGGCATGAACACCAAGCTGCACGCCATCTGCGACAGCCAAGGGCGACCGCTCAGCCTGTTCGTCACCGCTGGACAGGTCAGCGACTACATCGGTGCGCGGGCGTTACTGAGCAGTCTGCCCAAGGTCGACTGGCTTCTCGGAGATCGCGGCTATGACGCCGACTGGTTCCGAGAGGCGTTGAAAGACAAGGAGATACGCGCCTGCATCCCTGGTAGAAAGCAGCGCAAGAAGGCCGTCAAATACGACAAGCGCCGATACAAACGGCGCAACCGCATCGAGATCATGTTCGGCAGGCTCAAGGACTGGCGGCGTGTCGCGACACGCTATGATCGCTGTCCCAAGGTGTTCCTCTCAGCCATCGCCCTCGCCGCGGTCGTCATCTACTGGTTATGAATCCTGACCCTAGAGCTCCAGTCTCACATATACAAAACATTGATATGTATAAGTATGGGGAAGAAGGGGGGGAAGAAGGACTATCGAAGCCTTCCTCCTGCATCCTCCTTCCCTCCTCCTCATCTAACCATACTGAAAGGAACAAGCTCCCTTCCTGTAGTATCCTCCCACTCTTTGAGCCTTGTCAGGTATCCCTCACAGCGTTCCGTCTCGCGCCATGTCTGGAAATCCTGTCGAACATGAACAGGACTATCCTGCATCGTGTCCAGCCCCAGAGCCTTTGCTTCCAAGGGAATTTCCCGACCGACCACCTCAACAGCAGCCTGCTTCATCGCTTCTGCTAATACTTTGCTGTGGGTGTAGGGGATGATGGCACTGTCGTGAATGGTCAGAACAGGCAAACCCAGGAGAGTGCAATGCGTGATAACCCACTCCATAATCTGGGAATCAGTGAACATCAACCTGATGCCTACATCCGAGCAAAGGCTACCCGCCAGCGCCGGGACATGCTCGCTAAAGGCGTCGATGGTCTTTTGGAGGGTAGTATTCTTCAAGTGTTTCCCGGGATGTCCAACCTCAAGCCCTTCCCGAAAGGCTGAACAGGCAGAACGAGTATCCTTGGCATTCAGAGCCGTCAGCACCAGTTGCTTGACCAGCCTGCGTTGCTCATCAGGATCGGTATCGGGGAACTGTCCAGGGGGAAGCTCATAGGGATCAGGAGGAAGCTCCACCCCTTGCTGCGCTGCCAGAATCTGGATGTGCATGGCCTTGAAGTCGATCTCGACAGTCGGAGTGTCATTGATGAATATCTGTGATCGTAGCTTGCTATTCAGCCCCTGCCACCACGGGCCATAGAACCGCCCGTTCATCTCCCATGAACCCCGGCTGAATATTCGCCTGACAAGCTGATGGCGAGGTCCGACAGCGACCCTGATGTCCTTTCCCCTGTTGTCCTGCCGGACGACCCACGGCTGCTCCAGGGTGGGGATGTCGATGAAGGTCTGAGCCAGCAGATCGTTATAAGCCTTCAACACCTGCCTCATGCAGAGGGTGTTATCTGTGTCCTGGTATTCCACTGCACGACTATAATCCCCTTCACCCTCCTTCAGGATAACGCATTCCGAGGGGACGACCTGGATAGATCGACCATCAACAGCCAACACCTCGAATCGTTTCTGAAGCTCCGTGCTGGCCTGTATCCTGCCCGTCCGGTTACCCTTCGCACCGGGGGCGACGAAGCTTCCCGCCGATACTCGCACGAGACCTGCCACCTGTAGCTGTTTCACTAGCACCACCAGATGCTTGGAAAGCCCCAAGGGGTTATAGCGGGATTGGCTATCCCATGCCCCCTCCGAGAAGGGCATACCCAAGCATAGAAGAGGATCCTCCTGCCACGCCAGATAAAGGTCCGTCACCAAGACCCGTAGCTGCTCGATATAAGGCCGTCTGGGCTTCTTGCCGCCCTTCTGCTTCTCTGCCTCCCCGGTAGCAAAGTGCTGGTTCCAGATATCCTGCACCAGACCGACCAAGGCGGGGTCTTCCGTCCAGATCGTGGTGCTCAGAGGCCGGGAATGCTGAGGATCGAAGATCGCCTCCTGCTTCTTGTTGGCTGGCTCATCCCCTTGTAACTGTTGTTGCATCCTGTCCCCGTGTTCGTGTTGGCCTATGTATTTGGGTCTCCGAAGAAAAAAGAAAAGTGGGTGATCCCCGGCGACCGAAGCCGCCGAGGAAAAGCCTACATGCAGTCGATGGCATCCATGACAAGCTGAATGGCCTGCTGCTGCCACGGGACGAGAACAGCGGATGTCAGAGGAAGCCATGCCCCATCATCGAGCCTGACCACCTCCTCCCCCTCATCCGTGACATCATAGGCAAGGCTGCCACCATCAGGCCCGAGGAACACCACCGAGCAATCGCTGCTGAAAACCCGTGCCAGAGCTTCGGCATCGGCTTCTGGGCCGTAGGGCAGCCACCACCGCCCGTCACGCTGCACGAGAGAATAGACCTCCAGGGGTTCAGTCATCCCACCCTCCCAGACGCCCGGTGTGCAGGTAATAGGCAAGGGCTTCCCGGAACTGGGCCGCATCCCGGAAACCCTGCTCCTGCGCCGCCCGATCCTCGGCCATGGAACGAGAAAGACCGCCATCATATTCCATGATAGCGGCCCGCTCCTCGAACTCGTCAATGTCAGGTATCAGGGGCATGGCAGCCCCACCTTCTCGACGATCTCGCGTTTCTGCTCATCGCTGATCCCGGCGGAGTAGATGCCGTAAGTCATCCTGTTCTCCGACCGTGCCGACTGGTGCCCGACGATGGATGCCGTGAAATGCTCCGGCACCCCTGCCCGCTCGCACTGCGTCACGAACCATTTCCGGGTGGAATGGAACACGACACCGGGCCGGTCCAGCGCCAGAGCCGTCCGCATCGTCGCGAACCGCTTGGTCACGACCGAAACCGTCAGATCAGGAAACAGCCGCCCCTGCCTCGGCAGCCTTTCCAGAACCGGAGTCAGGGCTGAATGCAGCGGGACAAAGCGTTCGGCAGCATCGGTTTTCAGGGTCCTCACCGCATTGGGCCTGACCCAGACGAACCAGCCCAGATTGCCCTTCCAGACCAAATCCTCCCTGACCAGCCCAACAGCTTCACCGGCTCGCATCCCGGTCAACAGGCAGAACAGCAGGACGTCACCGATCCGGGAATCGTCTAAGCCCACCAGCTTCCCGACCTCGGCGTCCGTCAGTGCCGCGTAACTGCGGTTTTTGCCCTTGGCCTCCACCCGCACGGTCTTGAAGGGATTCGCCACTAACTCCCCTTCGTACACCGCCCAATCCAGGAAATGCCCGACCTGACTGACCGTCCGCCGCTGTGTCCGGGCAGAGATACGTTCGCCATGGCTGGCCTGAATGAGTTGGTCCAGCCCATAGCCACGGGTTCGCCACGACTTCCCGGCATGACAGCCGAGAAGCGCCACCTTCCGCACGAAGGCCACGGCATCGTCACGTGTGACGGCCCCAATCTGCCTCGTCCCATAGGCCGACGCGAACAGGCCGACCGAGAACCTGACCGACTTGAACCCACCGTGCTGAAGTTCCCGCGACCGGCGATCGAGATAGGTACGGGCAAGTTCCTTGACTGTCCTGCGCCCCACCAGCACCACGGGCGAGAACACCGGTGGCGCCACCATCACGGGCACCGGCTTCTCCACCACCTGCCCCGCCCTCGCCTTCGCCAACACCTCCTCATACTTGGCATTGACCTCGGCGGCCCGTGCCTTGGCGATCCGGGCATCCCCGGTCTTCAGCGACTGCTTCATGGCCTGCCCCAGAACAGGCTGGAGTTCCTTTGGGTAGTTCCTGCGATACAGCCAAGTCTGTTGCTTGAGATATGCGTATTTGATCCGCACAGACATGCGACCTCCATCTGGGGCATCCGCCCCATTCTTCTAGGTCATGTTGACAAATGGCGGAGCCAGAGGCGGATCGACGTGATGTCGATGAAGCCCAGGAAGCTTTCGGCGGTCTTGTCGTAGCGGGTGGCGACGCGACGGGCATTGTTGAGCTTGTTGAAGCACCGCTCAACGAGATTGCGCAGGCGGTAGAGCCTGCGGTCAACGGCGACCCGTAGCTTCCGGGTTTTGCGCATGGGGATGACCGGCACCACGTCGCGCACCTCCATGGTCTTGCGGATGTTGTCGGAGTCGTAGCCGCGGTCTGCGAGCAGAACGCTTGGCTCGGGCAGGTTGTCAGCCATGACCAGATCGAAGCCGAGGTAGTCCGATGTCTGCCCGGCCGTGATCTCGGTTCTCATGGGCAGGCCTGCCGCATTGACCCGCAGATGGATCTTGGTCGTGAAGCCACCTCGCGAGCGGCCGAAACCTTGGCGCGGAGTCCCCCTTTTGCGCCCGCTGCCTGATGATGAGCGCGAACCACGGTGCTGTCGATCATCTGCAGCGCATCCGGCACGATCCGGCTCTCGTTCAGCGCCTCCAGGATCTGTTCCCACAGCCCCGCCAACGTCCAGCGCCGGAACTGCCGATAGACAGACGACCATTTGCCGAACTCTTCCGGCAGGTCGCGCCAGGGCGACCCCGTTCGGGCGATCCAGAAAATCCCATCCAGAACAAGCCGATGGTTCGTGGGCTTGCGGCCGTTCGGAGAACGGACAGCCAGGATGAAGCGTTCAAAGAACGCCCACTCGTCGTTCGACATCAGGTTTCGTGCCACGCTGGTCTCCATTGCAGATACCAGCTTGAATCACGATCACCGCGCCCGGTGAATCCCTTTTGTCAACACGCCCTAGTGTTTCTGATTTTTCCGATTGGTTGCTTTGGCTTAGAGGGACTGCTGAGTTCCCAGCCGAGGCTCGTCGTCCTCAATGACCCTGAGAATCATCGAGAAGCCTGGCTCTCCGTACGCCCCCGCCAACGGGCCGGTGAGGACGATCCCCGTCACATGGTCATCAGCACCTGCTCGGTCTGGAACAGATGCTCCGGCACCTCGTCAAAGGCAGCGATTACCACCACGTCACCGGGCTGCATCGTACCACCCCGCCTTGAGAGCTTCCGTGTAGATCGCCATGGCCAGTTCCCGACTGATCCGGGATGCCACCCATGCGATCAGCATAAGGCTCAGCCAACGTCTAACTGAATGAAAGGCAGGCTTGACAAGGCGCTGAAAGTTGTTTTTGGTCATCAAGTAAGCTCCTGTTTCTGTTTCTATTTCAGATACAAGAGGTTCCTCAGTTTACCTCATACGGGGGGGATTTACCTAAGCTGTATGAACCGGGCCACCCAGCCTTAGAGAAGATCCCTGAAGCAGCCTACGACCGCTGCATGGAAACTTACGATGCCGGTTGAGTAAGCGCCCCGCCTGTTGCCCCGCCTGGCCACCAGTTGGCAACATTCTGGTACCAGATCTTCCGTCTAACAGGAATCCTACCGCCCCAGCCAATTCATCTAAGTCAATAAGAAGATGATATTTTCTATTCTCACGAACGGGATCTTTCCGGACCTTTTCGACGGAATAGCTTAGATTGGCTCGCGACCTGCTTCGTCATGGCGGTTGGGCGACGGAGAGGGTTATGCCCCAAGAGATGCCCCAGGGTCGGGCTGCTGGCGAGATAAAATGCAAGGTCGCCCGAGACGGTCGGAGCCTCGGGCAAAGACTGCATCATGGTTCAGGCACGGGAAGCCTATCCAGCCTGCTCCACCAAGAACTCGTACAGCATTTCCTGACACTCCCGCCGGTAGGTCTGACCCAGCGACTGCCGAAGGGAATCGGATTCTGCCGTGGAACTCCAGACACGATCCGTCAGCCATAACCCCACGACCACCATCAGAAGTGCGATTGCCTTCTCATTCTCATCTTCAACTTTTTCGAAGAGTTTTTCGTGTATAGCTCGAACTTCAGCTTTGAGCACTCCGGAGGCTTTGGCCCGGTAGATCTGTTCCGCACGCTCGGGATGAACCGCGCCGGGTTTTCCGGAGGCTGATTTGGGTTAGGGTCAGGATGCATTGATTTTCAGTGTGCTACGTGATTCACGGCTCGGAAAACGGAGCGGTGACATGAGCGACCTGTACTGGCTGACTGACGAGCAGATGACCAAGCTTGCCCCTTTCTTCCCGAAGTCGCACGGCAAGCCACGCGTCGATGACAAGCGTGTTCTAAGCGGGATTATCTTCATCAATCGCAATGGTTTGCGCTGGCGAGATGCCCCCAGGGAGTATGGGCCGCACAAGACGCTCTACAGCCGGTGGAAGCGTTGGAGCGAGAAAGGCATTTTCGCCAGGATGATGATCGGGCTGGCCGCCGACCACGGCGAGGAAAAGACCGTGATGATCGACGCGACCTATCTGAAAGCGCACCGCACCGCGACCAGCTTGGCCGTGAAAAAGGGGGGCGTGGACGCCTCGTCGGCCGGACCAAGGGCGGCATGAACACGAAGCTGCATGCCATCTGTGACAGCCAGGGCCGACCGCTCGACCTGTTCGTCACCGCAGGGCAGGTCAGCGACTACATCGGGGCGCGGGCGTTGCTCAGCAGCCTCCCAAAGGTCGATTGGCTGCTCGGGGATCGCGGCTATGACGCCGACTGGTTCCGGGAAGCCTTGCAGGACAAGGGGATACGAGCCTGCATCCCCGGCCGAAAGCAGCGCAAGACACCGGTCAAATACGACAAGCGCCGATACAAGCGGCGCAACCGCATCGAGATCATGTTTGGCAGGCTCAAGGACTGGCGGCGCGTGGCAACCCGATACGACAGATGCCCGAAGGTCTTCCTCTCGGCCATCGCGCTCGCGGCAACCGTCATTTATTGGTTATGAATCCTGACCCTAGTTGCCTTGGTCCCGCTCCAGGGTGCGCTGTAGCGCCTCTATCTCGGCGCGCATGATCCGCTTTGCCAGGGTGGCGCGTTCCGCCGATCCCTCGGGCGCGGTCAGACTATGGCGATCAAGGTAAGCGTCTATCTCATGCTCAACCAGATGCGTCCGATTCTCGGTCAGGTCGGCGCGTAGGGCGTCCAGCTTGGCCTGCCGGGCGCTCTGGTCGAATGCCTGGGCATCCTTCATCACCAGCAGGTCAAGCGAGGCGTCCAGCACGGCCAGAGGGTCAGCAAGCGCGATCTGACCTGCCTGCGCCCTCTGCATCAGCTTGTCTTGCTCTACCTCGATAGCATCCACGCTCGGCAGGCGATCCCGTTTCGCTTCGTCCTCGGCCAATGCCGCCGTGTAGCGTTGCCAGACGGCACGGCCATAGTCGGCGGTCGTGATAGGACCGTTCGGGCCGGCCTGCCGGTCGCCGGCCGTGGATGCCTCGGCGGTGGCGATCTGGCGTTGAAGCATCGCCACGGCGGCGGGCAGCGCCTTCATGGCAGCACGACGTTCGCCACCTAGCGGCGTGACCAGTTCGGTTTTTCCGATGATCTGGCGAAGATGCGCCGGGACGGCGATGCGGGCATAGAATCGACCGTTCTTGACTTTCAAATGCCTGACCTGACCAGCCATCGCAGACCCCCCATTCTGGCACCAACTTTGGAACCAAAAGCGGCACAAACCCCAGCAATGCAAGGCTTTTATTGTGTTTGCTGGGGAAGCCGTGGAGCGGGTGAAGGGAATCGAACCCTCGTCTTCAGCTTGGGAAGCTGCGGCTCTACCATTGAGCTACACCCGCGAGGCCCGGATTGCTTACTGTCTCGAGCCGGCCGCCGCAAGGCCAATCTGCGCCCGGCGCTTCTTCGTTCCTCAAATACCCCATCGGTAACGCAGCCAGTCGAGGTGAGCTATCCGCCGAGAATCGGCCAGTGAGGCAAGCTGCGATCCGCCGTCTTCTGGTCTCCAGGGACGAGGGGATCGGACGATGCCGAAAGGCAGGAACCATGACGCGGGCTTCAAGGCTCGGGTGGCGCCGGAGGCCGCGAAGGGCGGGCGCATCGTGCCGGAGCTGGCCGCGGAATACCGCGTGCGCCCGACGATGATCCATCAATGGAAGAAGGCGCTGCTCGAAGGGGCGTCGGACATCTTCGAACGCGGCGGGAAGAAGGCTGGGATCGATGAGGCCACGATGCGGTCGCTGCACGCCCGGATCGGGAAGCCGGCCGGCGCCAACGCTTCCTGTCCGGAAAGCCCAGGCCCTGGACCGGCCAGTGATGAGGGATCGAAACCGCCACCGGTTCAAGGCCGATCCCGAACGCGATGATTGAACGCTCCCGTCCCGCGCTGTCGCTCGGGGCGCCATGCCGCCTGCTGTCGATCCCGCGGTCCTCGATCCCGCGGTCCGCGTCCTGTTGCGCAGCAAGGGACGAGACCGGGATGAACCTCGCCCCTATGCGGCTGATCGACCGGCAATTTCCGGAAACGCCCTGCTACGGCGTGCAGCAGATGCCGGCGTGCAGCAGATGACCCGGCCCCTGCACAACGAAGGCCATGCCGTGAACGTCACGCGCAGCCGGCGGCTGATGCGGCTCATGCGCTTGATGCCGATCCGCCGGAAACCCGCTGCCAGCAGGCCCGCGCCGGGGCGCAAGACCTATCCGCTGGGGGGGGGCGCGGGTCGAGCAACCCGACCAGGTCGGGTGCGCCGGCATCGCCGATCTGCCGATGCGGCGGGGCTGCCTCTGCCCGGTCGCCGTCATGGACCGGTTCCCCCGCAAGCTGCTGGCCTGGCGCATCTCGAACACGCCGGCGGCGGATTTCTGCGTTGCGCACCCGCATCTCGATGGATGGCAGGGGCGCTGTCTCGACACCGTCTTCATCGAGCGCCTCCGGCGATCCCTGATGCATGAATGCGCCTACCCGCACGCCTGGGAGACCGGCGCGCAGGCCAGGGCCGGCGCCGGCAGGTGGATCGCCTTCTGCAGCCACCAGAGCGGCCTCGCGCCGCCCATGGCGGACAGCCGCCCGCCGCGGTCTGCGTCAACCAGAGCGAAACCGACCGGCAGAGCCGGAGAGCAGCTTAAATCACCCCAGAGCCCGCCCAATGATCGCGGAGTGGCTCAACGGGCCGCCCGCTGCCCCAAGCCTGCGGCCGGGTTTCGCCGGTGGCGCAACGTCGCGGACCGAAGCGGTTTCGGGATTGATCATCCCATGCGAAACTGTTCGTTATGCAACCGTCAGCAAATAGCCGGAGCAAACCGATGTTCGCGCTATCGCGCCGCATGGCGATTTCCGTGATCCTTCCGCTCGCGGCGGGGCTTTCTCCGATGGCCGTCCTGGCCCAGGATCCCTCGCAGATGCCGCCGCCGGCCGTGACCGTGGTCACGCTTCACGCCCAGGACGTGCCCTTGACCACCACCCTGCCCGGCCGCGTCACCGCCTCGGCCGAGGCCGAGGTGCGGCCCCAGGTCAACGGCATCGTCACCGAGCGGCTGTTCGAGGAAGGCAGCCATGTGAAGGTCGGCGACCCGCTGTTCCGCATCGACGCCACCACCTACCAGGCCACCGTCGCCCAGGCCGAGGCCGCCGTGGCCCAGGCCCGCGCCCAGGCCGAGGCGGCGCGCCGCGAGGCCGAGCGCGTGGGCGCCCTGCGCGACCGCCGCGTCGCCAGCGAAAGCACGACCGACAATGCCATCGCCGCCCGCGATTCGGCCGAGGCCGCGGTCAAAGTCGCCGAGGCGCAGCTGCAGACCGCCCGCATCGAACTGGAACGCACCACGATCCGCGCCGAGCTGGACGGCGAGATCGGCCTGGCGCAGACCAGCCAGGGCGCGCTGGTGACGGCCAGCCAGCCGACGCCGCTTGCCGTGATCCGCAAGCTCGACCCGGTGCATGTGGACGTGACGCAATCGGCCGCCGAACTGATCCGCTTCCGCCGCGAGATGGCGGCGCAATCCGCCGAGGGCCAGCCGGACCGCAAGGTGACGCTGCGCCTGGCCGACGGCACCGAATACGCCCAGGAAGGCCGGCTGACCGCGGCCGAGCCCTATGTGAACGAGACGACCGGCGTGGTGACGCTGCGCCTGGCCTTTGCCAATCCCGACCGCACCCTCTTGCCGGGCATGTATGTCCAGGCGGTGGTGCAGCAGGCCACGGCGCGCAACGTGATCCTTGCCCCGCAGGAAGGCGTCACCCGCGACCGCCGCGGCCAGCCCGTCGCGCTGGTGGTCAATGCCGACAATGCGGTCGAGCAGCGCCAGCTGACCATCCTTCAGGACATGGGCAATAGCTGGATCGTCAGCGCGGGGCTGCATGACGGCGACCGCATCGTGGTCGAGGGCCTGCAGAAGATCGGCCCCGGCATGACCGTGACGCCCGAGGAACGCCAGGCCGCCGCGCCCCAAGCCGCGGCAGGCGGGGCCGCCGAAGCGGCCGCGCCCGCAGCCGGCACCGGCGAACAGCCCGCGGGGCAATCCCCGCAAGAGCCCGCAGAGCAACCCGCCGCGGAAGCCGCGGGTGCAGAGACCGCAGCCGAGGCCGGCGCCGCACAGCCGACGAACTGACCCCGGACGCCGCGAGGGAACAGCACAGGAACCGCACATGGCCCGCTTTTTCATCGACCGTCCGGTCTTCGCCTGGGTGATCTCGATCCTGATCATGGGGCTCGGGCTTCTGTCGATCGCATCGCTGCCGGTGGCGCAATATCCGCAGATCGCGCCGCCCTCGGTGACGATCCGCGCCACCTATCCCGGCGCCTCGGCCGATACGGTCGCCAATACCGTCACCCAGATCATCGAGCAGCAGATGACCGGGCTGGACGGGCTGCGCTATTTCTCGTCCAGCTCGACCTCGGCCGGAACCTCGACCACGACGCTGACCTTCGAGACCGGCACCGATCCCGACATCGCCCAGGTTCAGGTGCAGAACAAGCTGGCGCAGGCCACCGCGCTTCTGCCCGAGCCGGTGCAGCGCCAGGGCATCACGGTCGAGAAATCCGCCTCGGGCTTCCTGATGGTCGTCGGCCTGACCTCGTCGGACGACCGCTATGAACAGGTGGACCTGGCCGATTACCTGATCTCGAACCTGGTCAACGACCTTTCGCGGGTCGATGGCGTGGGCTCGGTCCAGGTCTTCGGCGCGCAATATGCCATGCGCATCTGGCTGGACCCGTCGAAGCTGGCCGCCTATGAGCTGACGCCCTCGGACGTGGTGGCGGCGGTCTCGTCGGAAAACGCGCAGATCTCGGCCGGCTCCTTCGGCAGCCAGCCGGCGCCGCAGGGGCAGATGCTGAACGCCACCATCACCGCGCAATCGCTGCTCTCCACCCCCGAGGATTTCGAGCAGATCGTGCTGCGCGCGGAACAGGACGGCGGCCTGATTTTGCTGAAGGACGTGGCCCGCGTCGAGATCGGCGCCGAGGACTACATGACCAATGCCCGTTACAACGGCCAGCCGGCCTCGGGCATGGCGATCAGCCTGGCCTCGGGCGCGAACGCGCTGGACACGGCCGAGCGGGTCAAGGCGCGGATGGAGGAGTTCGCCCGCTTCTTCCCCGAGGGCATGGAATACGTCATCCCCTTCGACACCACGCCCTTCGTGCTGATCTCGATCGAAGAGGTGGTCAAGACGCTGATCGAGGCCATCGTGCTGGTGTTCTTCGTCATGCTGCTGTTCCTGCAGAACTGGCGCGCGACGCTGATCCCGACGCTGGCGGTGCCGGTGGTGCTGCTCGGTACCTTCGGCGTGCTGGCGGCGCTTGGCTTCACCATCAACACGCTGACCATGCTGGCCATGGTGCTGGCCATCGGCCTGCTGGTGGACGACGCCATCGTCGTGGTCGAGAACGTCGAGCGTATCATGGAAGAGGAAGGGCTGGAGCCGCGCGAGGCCACCCGCAAGTCCATGGGACAGATCACCGGGGCGCTGATCGGCATCGCGCTGGTCTTGTCGGCGGTCTTCGTGCCCATGGCCTTCTTCGGCGGCTCGACCGGAGTGATCTACAAGCAGTTCGCCATCACCATCGCCTCGGCCATGGGCCTGTCGGTGCTGGTGGCACTGACGCTGACGCCGGCGCTTTGCGCCACGCTGCTGAAGAACGAGCACGGCCACAAGACCCGCGGCTTCTTCGGCCTGTTCAACCGCGGCTTCGACCGCACCATCCATGGCTATGGCAATTCGGTGAACTGGCTGATCCGCCGGCCGCTGCGGATGATGCTGATCTATCTGTGCATCGGTGCGGCCATGGTCCTGCTGTTCCTGCGCACCCCCACCGGCTTTCTGCCCGACGAGGACCAGGGCATCATGTTCGTCCTGATCCAGGGCCCGACCGGCGCCACTTCCGAGCGCACGGATGCGGTGATCGACCAGATCCAGCATTATTTCGCCGAGAACGAATCCGCCAATGTCGAGTCCTTCTTTGGCGTCTCGGGCTTCAGCTTCGCCGGATCGGGGCAGAACATGGGCATCGCCTTCCTGCGACTCAAGGACTGGGACGAGCGGCCGGGTGCCGAGCAGTCGGTGCAGGCCATCGCCGGGCGGGCCTTTCCGGCGCTGATGGGCATCCGCGACGCCATGGCCTTCCCCATCGTGCCGCCCTCGGTGATCGAGCTGGGCAACGTCTCGGGCTTCGACTTCTACCTGCAGGCCCGCGCCGGCCAGGCGCATGAGCAATTGCTGGACGCGCGCAACCAGTTGCTGGGCATGTCCGGGCAGGACGGCCGCATCGCCTCGGCGCGACCGAACGGGCTGGAGGACGCGGCGCAATACAATCTCGACATCGACTGGCGCAAGGCGGGCGCCATGGGGGTCTCGGCCACCGATGTGGGCAGCCTGCTCTCGGTCGCCTGGGCCGGGCGCTATGTGAACGATTTCATCGACCGCGGAAGGATCAAGCGGGTCTATGTGCAGGGGGAATCCGAATCGCGCGCGCTGCCGACCGACATCGACAAGTGGCGGGTCAGGAACAGCTCGGGCGGGCTGGTGCCGTTTTCCAACTTCGCCGAGGGCCGCTGGAGCTATGGGCCGCAGGGCCTGGACCGCTATAACGGCGTGCCCGCCATGCAGATCCAGGGCAGCCCGGCGCCCGGCGTCTCGTCCGGGCAGGCCATGGCCGCGATCGAGGAACTGGCCGGGCAGCTGCCGGCCGGCTTCGACGTGGCCTGGACCGGGCTTTCGCTGGAAGAGCAGCAGGCCGGCAACCAGACCATGCTGCTTTACGGCCTGTCGCTGGCGGTGGTGTTCCTGTGCCTGGCCGCGCTTTACGAAAGCTGGTCGATCCCCTTCGCGGTGATGCTGGCCATGCCCATCGGCGTGCTGGGCGCGCTGGTCGGGGCCTGGCTGGGCGGCTTCGACAACGGCGTGTTCTTCCAGGTCGGCCTGCTGACGGTGATCGGCCTGACCGGCAAGAACGCCATCCTGATCGTCGAATTTGCCCGCGAGCAGGCCGAGCAGGGCAAGCCGCTTTACGAGGCGGTGGCCGAGGCGGCACGCCAGCGGTTCCGGCCGATCATCATGACCTCGGTCGCCTTCTCGCTGGGCGTGCTGCCGCTGGTGCTGTCCACGGGCGCCGGCGCCAACGGCCGCAACACCATCGGCGCCACGGTGCTGGGCGGCACGGTCTCGGCCACGGTGCTGGGCGTGCTGTTCGTGCCGCTGTTCTTCGTGCTGGTGCGGCGCGCGCTCGGCCGCCCCGAACCGGCCGAGCCCGCCGGCTCGCACGCCTGAGCCGGGCACCGCATCTCCAGGGGCCGGGACTGCATCCCGGCCCTTTCGCTTTGGCCCCTTCGCGGGACGCGCAGCCCGCTTGCCCCGCCCCGATCCGCATCCTAGTCTTTCCTTGGGGAGCCGCCGCAGGCGGCAGGGAGAGACATGGACGCAACCAGCCACATCGCGGCTGCCGATGACGCGCCGGCCCGGCACGGGCGGCCGCATGGCGTGGCGTTGCGGCTTCTGGCGCTTGGCGGCTCGGCCCTGGCCTGGCTTGCGATCTGCGCCGTCGTCGCCTCGGTGCTGGTCCTCAATGCCCGCGGCTCGGTCCGGGACGAGACCGGCTCGGCCTTCCGGCTGGCCAATGCCTTTGCCACGCTGCACCTGCCCACCGCCTTCGAGCGGCGCGACATGATGGAGCAGGCCGCCCGCATCGCCGCCGAAATCGAGGCGCAGCGGCACCTGTCCGCCGAGCTGCGCGACGCCTCGGGTCAGCCGGTCGCGCTGGCCCTGCCGCCGCGCCTGCCGCCCGGGCGGGTGCCGGAATGGTTCGCCGCGCTGATCCGCCCCGAGCCGCAGCGCGAGCTGATCGCCATCGCGCAATATCCCAATGTGCTGGGCGTGCTGGAGATCCGCAGCGATCCCCGCGACGAGATCGCCGAGGCCTGGGCCGACTTCCGGCTGATCCTGCCGCTGCTGGCCGCCATGGCGCTGGCGGCGATCGGCGTCACCATGGCCATCACGGCGCTGGTGCTGCGGCGGCTGGGGCTTCTTGGCGCGGCGCTGGACCGGATGCGGGCGGGCGATCTGGACCATCCCGCGCCGCAGACCGGGCTGGCGGAACTGGCGGCGCTGACCGATGGCGTGAACGCGCTGGCCGCACATCTGGCCGAGGAGCGGGCCGAGAACCGCCGCCTGCAAGGCCGGATGCTGACCCTGGCCGAGGCCGAGCGCGCCCGCATCGCCAGCGACCTGCATGACGGCATCGGCCCGCAGCTTTTCGCGCTGCAGGCGGCCGTGGGCCAGGCCGGCCGCGCCGCCGAAACCGCCCGCGATCCGGCCCTGTCCGAGGCGCTGGCCGCGGTCTCGCGCCACGCCCGGGCGATCCGGCAAAGCGCCCGCGCCGCCATCGACGACCTGCGTCTGGCCCCGGCCGAGGGCGCGAGCCTGGCCGAGATGCTGCAAGAGCTGCTGATCGAATTTGCCGAGATCGCGCCCGATACCGCCATGACGCTCGACTGCCCGCCCGACCTGCCCGAACCGGGCGAGGCCGGGCGGATCGCGCTTTACCGCTTCGTGCGCGAAAGCGTGCTGAATGCGCTGCGCCATGCCGCGCCGGCCAGGATCCGGGTCGAACTGGCGCGCGAGGACACGGGCATAACCGCGCAGGTCGCCGACGATGGCGGCCGCCCCCCGGCAGCAGAGCGCGCAGGGCTGGGCCAGACCGGGATGCGCGACCGCGCCGACGCTCTGGGCGGCCGCTACCGGCCGCCGCGGCGCGCGGGCGGCTGGACCCTGACCGAATGCCATCTGCCCTGCCCGACCGACCAAGGACCAGCCCGATGACCGCAACCGCCCTTGCCCCGCCCGACAAGCCCCTGCGCGTGCTGATCGTCGATGACCACCCGGTCGTCGCCGAGGGCTGGGAATGGATCACCCGCGGCCGGCTGGATTGCCAGGTGATCGCCGCGGCCACTCCCTCGCAGGGCTGGCGGGCCTGGCGGCGGCAGGCGCCGGACGTGATCGTCGTCGACCTGACCATGGGCGAAGCCAGGCTGGCCGGGCTGCGGCTGATCGAGCGTCTGCGCGCCGCGGGCGCGACCCAGCCGATCCTGGTCTTCACCATGCATCGCAGCCCGATCATCGCGCGGCGGGCGCTGCAGGCCGGCTGCAACGGCATCACCATGAAGGACTCGCCCTCGGAGGAGATCTGCGAGGCGCTGCGCGCGGTGGCGGACGGCGGTGATTACGTCCCGGCCGACCTGGCGCGCCGCATCGCCCTGCTGGAGCGGCCCGGCGCCACGCCGCCGCGCCCGCGCCTGACCCCGCGCGAGCTCGACATCCTGCGCGCCATCGCCGAGGGGCTCAGCTATCGCGAGATCGCCGAGCGGGCCAATATCAGCTACAAGACGGTGTCGAATGTCAGCCAGACCCTCAAGGACAAGCTGTCGGCGCAAAGCTTTGCCGACCTGGTCGTCAAGGCGATCCGTCACCTGGAGGAAACCCGCGACGGGATCTGAGCCATGCCACGTTCCTTGCCCCGCCATCCCGTCGCCCGCCCCCTGATCGGCACCCGCATCCGCGAGCGCCGCCTGTCGCTCGGCCGGCGCCAGACCGAGGTGGCGCGGCGGGCCGAGATCTCGGCCGCCTATCTGAACCTGATCGAGCATAACCGCCGCCCGGTCGGCGAGGAGCTGCTGTCGCGGCTGGCCGAGGCGCTGGAGATCGACGCGACCGAACTGGCCTCGGACCGCGAAGAGGCGCTGGTGGGCGCCCTGCGCGAGGCGGCGGCGCGCGCCGCCGACCAGCCCGGCGCCCCGGTCGAACTGGACCAGATCGCCGAGTTCGCCGCCCGCTTTCCCGGCTGGGCCTCGGCGCTGGCCGGGGCGGCGCGCCGCGCCGATGCGCTGGAGCGCCGGCTGATCGCGCTGTCGGACCGCATGACTCGCGACCCCTATCTGCTGGCGACGCTGCACGAGGTGCAATCGGCGGTCACGGCGCTGCGCTCGACCGCCTCGATCCTGGCCGAGACGCCCGAGATCGAGCCGGAATGGCGCGACCGCTTCCACGCCAACCTGGACAGCGACAGCCAGCGCCTGTCGCGCACCGCGCAGTCGCTGGTGGCCTATCTGGACAGTTTCGAGGACGAGGCGGTGCCGATGTCGCCGCAGGAGGAGGTCGAGGCCTGGATCGCCGCCGGCCAGCCCGAACCCGCGGATGCGGCGGAACTGGCCTCGGATGCAGCGCGGGCCATGGCGCAGGATCTCTTGGCGGCCCAGGCCCGCGACCGCGCCGCCCTGCCCGACGCGGCGCTGGCGGCGGCTGTGGAAGAGGCGGGCGAGGCGGCGGGCGATCCGGCGCTGATCGCCGCGCGGCTGGGGCGGCCGCTGGAGCTGGTGCTGCGCCGGCTGGGCATGCTGCGTCCCGGCCCCTGGGCGCAGGCCGGGCTGGTGGTCTGCGACGGCTCGGGCGCGACGCTGTTCCGCCTGGCCGCGCCGGGTTTCGAGCTGCCGCGTCCGGGCGAGGGCTGCGCGCTCTGGCCACTGTTCGAGGCGCTGGCCCAACCGCAGTTGCCGGTGGCACGGCTGATCGAGACCACGAACGGCAACCGCTTCGCCGCCTGGGCGGTGGCCGAGAGGCTGCTGCCGATGGGTTTCGGCGGCCCCGCGCTCAGCCGGGCGCAGATGCTGCTCCACCCCGCCCCCAGCCGCGACGGCCGCCCGGCGCTGGCGGTGGGCCCGGCCTGCCGCATTTGCCCGCGCCCGGCCTGCGCCGCCCGGCACGAGCCCTCGATCCTGGGGCCGGTCTGATCCGGAAGCGGCCTGATCCGGAAGCGGTCTGATCCGAAAGCAGCCTGGTTTTGACAACGCCCGCGCCCGCCGCCATGATCGCCGCGAATCTCCAGGAGGGTCGCCCGTGACCGCAAGTGTCGATGTGCTGCTGATCGAAGACGAACCCAGCATCGCCGAGGCGGTCCGCTTCATCCTGTCGCGCGAGGGCTGGCAATGCGAGCAATGGCCCGAGGGCAGCGACGCGCTTCAGCGCATCCGCGCGCTGGCGCCGCGGCTGGTCATCCTCGACGTGATGCTGCCCGGCCGCAGCGGCGCCGAGGTGCTGGCCGACCTGCGCGCCGATCCCGAGCTGCAGGCGCTGCCGGTGCTGCTGCTCAGCGCGCGCGGCATGGCGAACCTGCCCCAGGGCGCCGACCGGACGCTGGCCAAGCCCTTTGCCAATGCCGATCTGCGCGCCATGGTGCGCGAGCTTCTGGACGCGGGCTAGGGTCGCGCATGCGCCGGCTGTTTCTGGGCCGCGACGCCTATCGCAAGCGCCGGCTGGGCGATGCGGCCCGCGTCCTGCCGGTGCTGTTCGCGGTGCTGGTGGTGTTGCCGCCGATCTGGCTGCCGCAATATTTCAGCTACGGCCGCGGCGCGGTCTGGCTGGCGGCAAGCTGGGCGCTGACCATCGCCGCGACCGCCGCGCTGCATCGCGCCATCGGGCGCGCAAAGCCGGAGGACGAGGATGACGCCTGAAACCCTGGGCGCCGCCTCGGTCGTCTATGTCGCGCTGATGTTCCTTCTGGCCCATGCCGCCGACCGCGCCGCAGCCGCCGGCCGCTGGCGCTGGATGGACCGGCCGGTGATCTATACCCTGTCGCTCTCGGTCTATTGCTCGGCCTGGACCTTCTACGGCGCCGTCGGCTACGCCACCCGCTCGGGGCTGGAGTTCCTGACCATCTATCTTGGCCCCGGCATCGTCTTTGCCGGCGCCTGGTGGGGCCTCAGACGCCTGGTGCGGGTGGCGCGGCTGCATCGCGTGACCTCGATCGCCGACCTGATCTCCAGCCGCTTCGGCAAATCCGCCGCGCTCGCCGCGCTGGTGACGCTGATCGGCGTGTTGGCCTCGACCCCCTATATCGCGCTGCAACTGCAATCGGTCTCGATGGCGCTTTCGGCCTTTGCCAGCAGCGGCCATCCCCTGCCCGGCAATATCGCGCTGTGGGTGGCGGTCGGGCTGGCCGCCTTCGCCATCCTGTTCGGCACCCGCAACCTGGCCGCGAACGAGCGCCACCACGGCGTCGTCATCGCCATCGCGGTCGAGGCGGTGATCAAGCTTGCCGCCTTTCTCGCCGTCGGCGGCTATGTGCTGTGGGGCATGGCCGACGGGCCGGCCGACGTGCTGGCGCGCATCGACCGCATGGCCGTCTCGGCCGGGGGCGAGGGCTGGCAGATCCGGCCCGAACGCTGGTTCACCCTGATCGCCCTGTCGGGCGCCGCGGTCATGGTGCTGCCGCGCATGTTCCACGTCCTGGTGGTCGAGGCCAATGACGAGAGCCGCCTGCGCCAGGCCGGCTGGGCCTTTCCCGCCTATCTGGCCGCCATGTCCTTCCTGGTGCTGCCCATCGCCGTAGTCGGCATGGACCTGCTGCCCAAGGGCTCGAATCCCGACCTTTACGTCCTGGCCCTGCCCCTGTCGCAGGGGCGCGACACGCTGGCGGCGCTGGTGTTCCTGGGCGGCTTTTCCTCGGCCATGTCGATGGTGGTGGTCAGCGCCATCGCGCTGTCGACGATGATGGCGAATCACTGGCTCGTGCCCTTGTGGCTGTGGCTGCGCCAGACCGCGCTGTCCGAGCCGGCCCAGGCGCGCGAGGATCTGGGCACCTTGATGCTGAACGCGCGGCGGCTGGCCATCGTGGCGGTGATCGGCGCGGGCTGGCTTTACCACCGCACCACCGGCGGCACCACGGCGCTGGCCGCCATGGGCACGGTCGCCTTTTCCGGCATGGCGCAGGTGCTGCCCGCCATGGTCGCCGGGCTGGTCTGGCGCGGCGCGACCCGGCGCGGCGCCATCGCCGGCATCGTGGCCGGGGCGCTGATCTGGGGGCGGGCGATCTTCCTGCCGTCGCTGGGGCTGGCCGCGCCGCCGGCGTTTCCGGCCGGGATCGACGCCTTCGCCGGCGCGGTGCTGCTGGCGCTGGCGGTGAACCTGCTGCTTCTGGTGCTGATCTCGCTGGTGGATTTCCCCGAACCGACCGAGCGGTTGCAGGCGCTGTCCTTCGTCCATGCCATAGCCCCCGATGCCTCCGCCAGCGAAACCGCCCCGGCGATCCAGGCCGAGGCGCTGCTGACGCTGGCCGGGCGGATCTGGGGCAACGACCACGCGCTCGAGGTGTTCCGCAAGGCCGCCGAGGGCCAGGGGAAATCCGGCTATCTGCCCGACCTGACGCCGCGCTTCCTGGCGGGTTTCGAGCGCCACCTGGCCGGCACGGTGGGCGCGGCAACCGCCTCGGCGCTGATGGCGCGGGTGGGCGGACGCGGCTCCGTTACCGTGGCCGAACTGATGGAGGTCGCGGGCGAGGCTAGCCGCGCGCGCGAAGACAACCGCCGGCTGGAACTGACCTCGGCCGAACTGGCCCGAACTGCCGCCATGCTGCGAGAAAGCAACGAGAAGCTGACCGTGCTTTCGGCGCAGAAGGACGCCTTCCTGGGCCAGATCAGCCATGAGTTGCGCACGCCCATGACCTCGATCCGCGCCTTTTCCGAGATCCTGATGGAGCCCGACCTGCCCGCCGCCGACCGCAGCCGCTTTGCCGGGATCATCCAAGACGAGGCCGGGCGCATGACCCGGCTGCTCGACGACCTGCTGGATCTTTCGGTGCTGGAATCGGGCCGGGCGCAACTGAAGCCCGGCATCGTCAACCTGCACGACCTGATCGAGCGCGCGCTGGCCGCGGGCGGCGCAAGCGCCGCGGGGCGCGATTTCGCCATCCGCCGCAACCCCGTGGCCGAGCATCTGCCGGTCATCACCGACCCCGACCGGCTGTTGCAGGTGCTGATCAACGTGATCTCGAACGCGCGGAAATATTGCGACGCCAGCGAGCCGGCGATCCGCATCGACGCCCGCCGCAGCCCCCAGGGGGGAACCGAGATCGACATCCACGACAACGGCTCGGGCATCCGCCCCGAGAACCGCGCGCTGATCTTCGAGAAATTCGCCCGGCTGGACGACCCCTCGCGCGCCGGCGGCGCCGGGCTGGGGCTGGCGATCTGCAAGGAAATCATGGGCTTCCTTGGCGGCTCGATCAGCTATCTGCCGGGCCAGGGCGGCGCCTGCTTTCGCATCGCGCTGCCGCCCCGGCCGCCGCGCCCACATCGCGGGACGGAAAATGCCGAAAATGCGACGGGTTAAACCTTTTCGCAACCGGTCCATGCCATCTTGCGCCAAAGCCAGCATCGATTCGGACCGCAATGGAAAGCGCAGCAAGGCAACAGTCGGACGACCCCGGACAGGCCGGGGCGGAACGGGACGGGTCCGCCGCCCCGGCGCCCGGCCAGGTCTTGCGCCGCCTGATCGCCGAACGCGACCGGGCCCGCGCGGCGGCCGGCCCTTCGGCCCGGCAGGTCGCGGAATTCCGGCTGGAACGTGCCGCCGCCACCGCCCTCGCCCGCGCGGCCGAGAAGCAATTGCACCTGCCGGTCTTCGTCGAAAAGGTGGAACGGTCGGGCATGGTGCTGGCCGAACTGCCCGAACTGCTGCCCGAGCGTGCCTTGCTGGCTGTGCTGGGGGGGCGGCGTGACGCGCTTGGCGTGGCCGCGCTTTGCCCCGGCCTTCTGGCCGCGCTGATCGAAATGCAGGCGATTGGGCGCGTCACCGCGCGCGCCGCGCCGCCGCGCAGGCCCACGCGGACGGATGCCGCGATCTCGGCCGATTTCGTGAACGCGCTGCTGGCCGAACTGGGCCGGGAATGCGCGTCGCAGCCGGGCTGCCCCGATTTCGGCGCCTTCCGCTATGCCACCTACCTGGACGATCCCCGCCCGCTGTCGCTGATGCTGGAGGATGGCGAAATGGCGCGGCTGGACTTTCGCTTCCGCCTGGGCAGCGGAGGGCAGCGCGACGGCCGGCTGATGATCGCCCTGCCCGTCGAGCCGGGAACGCTGGCCGATCCGCCGCTCGGCGCCGGAAACCCGGCGCGACTGCCCGCCCCATCCAAGGCCGCGCCTGCTCCGGCAACGCTGGCCGGGCCGATGCAGCAGGCGCCGGTGCGGCTGGCCGGCATTCTCTGTCGTCGCAAGCTGAGCCTGCATCAGCTGCGCAGCCTCACGCCCGGATCGCTGCTGCCCCTGCCCCAGAACGTGCTCGACGATGCCAGGGTGGAAACCGTGCACGGCCAGATTCTTGCGCGCGGACGGCTGGGCGAAAAGGACGGCTTCCATGCCATCCGCCTGCGCGGTACCGGCCAGGGCGTGGCGCCGGCGGCCCCTTTGCCTGTGCAGGACGGCTGGCGGGCGGAAAGCTTCGCCCCGCCGCCGGAGGGCGCAGCGCCCGCCGACCAGGCCGAATTGCCGCTGGCGGATCTTGACCATCCCGATGCCTTCCGCCTTGCCGAGCCGGTGCCGCCCCTGGTCAGGGCCGGATGAACCGCCGGCGCGCGCCCTGCCCGAATGCCGCAATCGCGCAACTTTTCCGCGAAATCCCGGCGCCGACAGGCCATCCGACCCAGGAAAGCCCGCCCAGGTCCAGATTCCCCTTGAAAAACCGCCCGTCTGGACGCATGTAGCTTGCGCCCGCCCAAGGCGCGGGTCATCCTACAGGAGAGAACATGGCCAAGGAAGAAATGCTCGAATTTCCCGGTGTCGTGAAGGAACTCCTGCCCAACGCGACATTCCGGGTCGAGCTAGAGAACGGCCATGAGATCATCGCGCATATGGCAGGAAAGATGCGCAAGAACCGCATCCGCGTCCTCGCCGGCGACAAGGTCCAGGTGGAAATGAACACCTATGACCTGACCAAGGGGCGGATCAATTACCGCTTCAAGTAAGCCCGCCGACCGTCCGGGAGCCTAGGATGACAGCGGTGCAAGATCTGCGGGATGCTGCCCAGTCCCCGCTGCAAAGCGCCGCCGCGCCGGCGCTGGTTCTCGGCTCGGCCAGTCCGCGCCGGCTGGAACTGCTGGCCCAGATCGGCATCGTGCCGGACAGGATCCTGCCGGCGGAAATCGACGAAGCCCCGCAGCGCGGGGAAAACCCCCGCGACTATGTGCGGCGCATGGCGCGCGAAAAGGCCGCGGCGCTTGCCGGTCACGCCGGAGACGCCGTTCTCTGCGCCGATACCGCCGTGGTGGCCGGGCGCAGGATCCTGGGAAAACCCGCCGATGCCGCCGAAGCGCGGCGCTTTCTGCAGCTGCTCTCGGGCCGCCGGCACCGGGTGCTGACCTCGGTCGCGCTGGCCCATGGCGGCCGGCTGCGCGAGCGGCTGGTGGAAACCGTCATCCGCTTCCGCCCCCTCACCGCCGCGCAGATCGACGCCTATCTCGCCACCGGCGAATGGCAGGGCAAGGCCGGCGCCTATGCCATCCAGGGCCATGCCTCGGCCTTTGCCATCTGGATGCAGGGTTCCTACAGCGGCGTCGTCGGCCTGCCGCTGGCCGAAACCGCGACGCTTCTGGCTGCCATCGGAATTCAAGGAAAAGCAACATGAAGGGACGCCAGATCGTCCTGGGACGGATTTTCGGCCGCGATGCGGCGGCGCTGATGCAGGACGGCAGGCTCGAGGATCTGATCGTCGATCCGTCCGGCGTCACCCCGCTTGCCCCCGGCGCGATCTGCCGCGCCAGGGTGGACCGGCTGGTCAAAGGCCAGGGCGGCGTCTTCCTGCGCCTGCCCGAAGGCGCACGCGGCTTCCTGCGCGACCGCTCGGGCCTGCGCGAAGGCCAGTCCCTGCTGGTTCAGGTCAGCGGCTGCGCCGAGGACGGCAAGGCGGTTCCGGTCTCGGCGCGGCTGAATTTCCGCGGCCGGCACGTGATCGTGACGCCCGGAGCGCCCGGCGTGAACGTCTCGCGCCGGATTCGCGACGGCGCGCTGCGCGACGGGCTGGCCGGCCTGGGCCTGTCCGCCCTGGACGGCCGGGAAGATGCGCCCGGCATCGTCTTCCGCTCCGCCGCAGCCACGGCCGGAGACGACGAGATCGCGACCGAGCTTGGGCAGCTTCTGGAACTGGCGCAAGCCGTCGCGGCCGATTGCGAAGGGGCGCCCGAGCTGCTGCTCGACGCGCCCGAGCCTGCCGAACAGGCATGGCAGGATTGGGCCGACCCGCCGCCCGACGCCGTCGAGGACGCGCCCGATGCCTTCGAGGCGAGCGGGGCCGAGGCGGCGGCGCTGCAATTGCTGCGCCCGCGCCTGGAACTGGGCGGCGGCGCCTGGGCCGAGATCGAGGCGCTGCGCGCGCTGGTCGCCATCGACGTCAATACCGGCGGCGACCATTCGCCGGCGGCTGGGCTCAAGGCAAACATCGCCCTGGCGCGCGACCTGTCGCGGCAATTGCGGCTGCGCGGTCTTGGCGGCCAGATCGTGGTGGATTTCGCGCCCATGCCCAAGCGCGACCGCGGCACGCTGGACCAGGTGCTGCGCGCCGCCTTCCGCCCCGACCCGGCCGAGACGGTGCTGATCGGCTGGACCGCGATGGGGCTTTACGAGATCAGCCGCAAGCGCGACCGCGTGCCGCTGTCGCGCCTCGCCCGGCCGGAGGACAAGGCATGAAATGCCCGATCTGCGGCAAGCCCGCCGCCGAGCGGTATCGCCCCTTCTGCTCGCGCCGCTGCGCGGATGTGGACCTGGCGCATTGGCTGCGCGGCGACTACCGCATTCCCGCCGAACCGGTTCCAGATAATGACGGGGAAGCGTGAAAAAGTTGTTTTTGGCTCTGGACAGCGGAGCGGCCCTGCCATAACAACGCGCCTGTCCGAAGCAAGACGCTCGGCGCCCGGATAGCTCAGTTGGTAGAGCAGCGGATTGAAAATCCGCGTGTCGGTGGTTCGAATCCGCCTCCGGGCACCATTCAACCCAATGAAAAGAGTTGTTTTTTCCGGCCGGATTCCTGGAGCATCTTTGGCATCTCGCCTTCGTGGCACAGCGACGGCACGAACGCCTGCAGCGTGACACGAATTTTTGCACGGCGTGACAGCAAGATTTGCAGCAGACGGGTTTTGCTGAACATCCCCATTCAAGGCCATATTCAGGGCGGCGCTTTCGGCCCGGCGGTGCGTCAACCCTCCTTCCCCCTCTCTCCCCGAAACTCGGTCACCAGCCCCCCATCAAGACGGTGACTGACCGACTTCGGATGCCATGTGCCTTTCAGTTCCGGCGCCGACCCTTCCAACTGGACCCTGGCGCCGCCCGGCAACGCTCGAACCCGGACATGGCGCAGGTGATTTTCATGGCCGCGCAGCCCGCACCTCGCAAGGCTGCTTCGGCGACGCGACATTCTGTCCGCAGAAACCGCGCATCAGGCATCAAACGGATAACGTTGAAAAAAGGCCGCGCCAACGGTGCTGGCCTTCCGAATCCTGCCGTTTCATGTAATGGATGCGGCCGCGGACCAGGCGTTTCATGCCGGTCTCGCAATAGTGCCGGATGGTCCAGCCCAGGCCGTTGAAGGCGACGATGCGGCGCCATTCCGCGTCCTCGACCTGATAGCCCTTCTCGTCGCGCACCGCCCGGCCTTCCGAACAGTGCAGGCGTGCGGTGACCGGCCCGAAGCGGGTGGTGTCGGTTCCGGCGCGGGTGTTACCGGCGAGGATGGCCATGTTCTGCATTGCAGGTCTTCATGGCTCGCAGGAGGAACCATTCCCCCGACGAGATCCGGCCGGGTCCATCGGGAGGCGCCTGCAACCGGCGCCCTCCGGGCGGCAGCTTGCCCGCAAGGCCCGGAGTGGGGCGGACAGCCGCACGCCCCGCGCGGCAATACGGTCCGGAGCCTTGGGGTTGCTGGTGAAAGCCGAACGGCGTTAGGGGATCGGGCAGGCAGAGGGATTGGGGCGTCCGGCCGAAGGGGTCGACGAGCGAGACAAGGGCACATCGACCCGCCGATGACGCTGCTGGCCGGGCCAAACGCCAGCATGGCCAGCAGAAAGCCGGCATATCGCATGGCAAAGCCGGGCCTTTGCGACCGCCGGCCTCTGACCGCACCAAAGAGCGGGATGACATGAGCCCCAGGCCAGGCTGGACGGGCGGAAACGCCGGACAGGGCAGCCGCAGGTGTCCGCCGGAATCCCCGTTCCGGCGGAGTCCACCAGACGGATCGTTGCGGCGTCGCAACCATACGGGCCTTGGAATCCGGCGCCGGAAACACGCTCTCGCAAGCGCAGCAGGCTCGTCAAAATCGACCCGGCCTCGGGCAGGTCGAGTTTCAGGCCGGCAACGATCGCGACCTCCAAGCCCTTGACGCCGGCCGCGCAGCCCTGCCGAGAGAAACGGCAGCGGGGGTCGGATCGGATCCGGCCACCCGTCAGACCGCAGGCGCATCCCAGCTTTCCCGCGCCACCGCAGCGGCGAGTTCGCGGCGAAACCGGCCGACGGCGTATTCCGCAAAGCTGGAGAGCTGGCGATCCTTTTTCGTCACCACCCAGGCGGTAATACCGCCGGGCTCGGCCAATGGCCGGCGCACCACGCCGGGCATATAGACCTCGGCCACCGAAAATTCGTCGATCACCGCCACCCCCAGCCCGTGGCGCACCAGGCTGACCACCGTCTGCGCGAAGCGGCCGCGCATGGAATAGCGCGGCTCGATCCCCGCCTCTCGGAAGGGCTGGGCCAGGATCTCGCCATAGGGATCGGCCGGATCGACGCCGACAAAGGGCTCGCGCGCCAGGTCGTGGACCGAGATCGCCCGCTGCTCGGCCAGCCGGTGCCCCTCGGGGACGATGGCGACCAGCCGGCCATGCGCCAGCGGCGCGCTCGACAGCGCCGAATTGTCGATGGCCGAGCTCATCAGCACGAATTCGCCGCGCTCCAGCAGCAGATAGTCCGAGGTTTCCTCGATCTTCAGGATGTTCAGGTCGATGAACAGGTCGGGAAAGCGCGTGCGGATGCCGCGGATCGCCCGCGCCGCGATGAATTGCGCGATCGAGGGGGCCGAGGCGAAGGACAGCCGCACATCCTCGCCCTTGCGCAATGATGCGACGGCGGCGTTCAGATTCTCCATCTGGCGATGGACCTGATGCACCATCTCGAAGATCGCCGCCGCCTCGGTCGAGGGCACGAACAGCCCCGCCTTGCGCTCGAACAGGCGGATGTCCAGCGATTCCTCGGTATGCTTGACCAGCCGGGAAATGCCGGGGGCCGAGACGTTCAACAGTTTCGCGGCGCCCTGGATGGTGCCGGCCATCATCACGGCGCGGATCACCTCGACCTGGCGGAGAGTCAGTTCCTTCATGCGCCGATCCTAGCCGGGAACGCTGCGGATTTCTCGCGGAAATTCGCCGCGCCGATGCGGTTCAGGCCCGGCCCGCCGCACGCAGGATCGCCATGGTCGCGGCATGGGCCATGGCGGCGCGGCCAAGCGCATCGACCTTGGCGGCCAGGGCGCGATGCGGCACCTCGACGCTGACGGTGACGCCCTCGGGGATCGCCCGCGCCAGGCCGATCAGGTCGATGCCGCCCTGCCCCGGAAACAGCCGCTCGCCCCGCGCCACCCGGATCAGACCCTCGTCGCCGGGATCATAGGGCACGGCGCCGTCGCAGAACTGCACATAGTTCACCCGATGGCGCGGCAGCGCCGCGATCTGCGCCAGCGTGGTGGCCGAGCGGTCGTAATGCAGCGCATCGACCAGCACGCCGCCGTTCGGCCGGCCGGCATCCTCGACGATGCGCAGCGCCGCGGCCAGGTCGGGCACGGCGGTCCAGGGCATGAATTCCAGGTCCGCCGTCAGCCCGTGCGGTGCGGCCAGCGCGCAGAAGCGCGCGAAACTGTCGGTCAGCCGGCCAAGGTCCGCATCGTCGCCGGCGACGAGGACATGTTTCGCCCCCAGCGCCTCGCAACGGGCACAGAAGCGGGCGAAAACATCCCAGTCGTTTTCCGGCTTCAGACGGACGATCTCGACATCGCCGACCCGGATGCCGGTATCGTGCAGCGCCGCGCGCACCTCGGCCAGCAGCCGGTCGTCGGTCAGCAGCGGATAATCAGGCTCGGCCCCCGGCGCGGCGGGCAGGATGCGCAGCCCGACCATCTGGTATCCGGTGGCGGCGGCGATGCGGACGGCCTCGACCGGGCCGGCTTCGAATGTGGTCAGGAAGGCCAGCGATAGCGGATGCGTCATCACAGCCTCACTTGAGCGGAGAGAAGCCGAGCGGCAGCGCGATCTGGCTGGTCATGTCGGGCGACAACCAGTCCGGCCCGCCCTTGGGCGGCCATTTGCCGTCCGCGACCGATTTCGCCCGCGCCTCGCTGCGCGCGGCCAGGCTTTCATAGGGCCAGATCTGGGTCAGGCGCGGTTCGCCGTCCAGCCCGTACATGGCGACGGTCAGCTTCGAATAGGCCTCGCGCTCCGGCACCGCCGCGCGCCATTTCTCCATGGTGGGCAGGATGCCGTTCACCCTGGTCCTGTAGGTGCGGAACTCGTAGACCGGGCCGAAGCTGCCGGGCTGGACCGGCGGCAGGAAATCCAGCGCGCGATAGCTTTCCATCGACAGCCGCACCAGCTCATCGGCGCAGCCGAAGGGGTTGTCCGAGCGCAGGGCGCGCTCGCGTTCCTCATGAAGCTGCGCGAGGCTCTCGAAGGCGCGCAGCACAAAGACCCGGTTCAGCGTGCCGATATCGGTGCCCCAGGCGCCGCACAGCCGGCCCTGCCCCTGCGCCACCCAGGCCTCGATGCCCGGCGCGGCCTTGCCGGCGCCGAAGATCACCGTGTCGAGGGTGGCGAGTTCGTAATAGCTCATGACGTTTCCTCCTGTGAAAGCCCGGTCACGGGCAGGCCGGCCAGAACGCGGCCGGCGATATAGCCGAATGTCATGCCGGGCCCCAGCGTGATGCCGCCCGACGGGTAATGCCCGCCCATGACCGAGGCCATGTCGTTGCCCACGGCGTAAAGGCCGGGGATCGGCAGGCCGTCCCGGTCCAGCACCCGCGCCGCCGCATCGGTCCTGGCCCCGGCAAAGGTGCCGAGCGAGCCGGGCACGATCCTGACCGCGTAGAACGGCCCCCGCAGCAGCGGCCCCAGCGAAGGGTTCGGCCCATGCTCCGCATCGCCCTGCACGCGGTTGTAGAGGCTTTCGCCGCGCTGGAAGTCGGGATCCTCGCCGCGTTCGGCATGGGCATTGAAGCGGGCCACGGTCTCGGCCAGCGCCACGCCGGGAATGGCGCAGGCGCGGGCCAATTCCTCCAGCGTGCGGCCGCGCTTCAGATAGCCGCTGCGGATCGCCGGCCCCAGCGGGAATGGGAAGGGCTTGGACCAGCCCAGCCCCCAGCGGCGCTGCGCCTTGTGGTCGGCGATCAGCCAGCAATGCGGCGGCTCGCCCGGCGGCGTGGCGGCGATCAGCGCCCGCATGAAATCGTGATAGCTGTCGGCCTCGCTGACGAAGCGCCGGCCCTGCGGGGTCACGGCGATGATGCCGGGCTTGGCGCGTTCGACCAGATGCGGGAAATGCGCGGGCGGTCCGTCCCGGCGCGGCACCAGCGACACCGGCGCCAGCGCGACGTTCGAGGCCAGCTCGCCATCGACGGCAGCCCCCGCGCCCTCGGCCAGCCGCAGCCCGTCGCCGGTATTGGCCCGTGGCGCGGCCGAGAAATGCCCCGCCCCGCCGCCCGCCTGCGGCGCCAGCGCGTCGAGCCGCGCCGGATCATGCGGGAAGCCGCCGGTGGCCAGCACCACGCCGCGCCGCGCCTCGACCAGCAATGCGCCCCGCGGCGTCGAAAGCCGCGCACCCGCGACACGGCCGTCCTGCCGCTGCAGCGCCAGGACCGGCGCGCTGTCGAGCAGCGTGACCCCCTTGTCCAGCGCCGAACGCAGCAGCCGCGCCACCAGCGCATTGCCGTTGACCAGCTGCATGCCGCGCCGGTGCAGCGCCAGGTCGCGCAGATGCCGGGCGATCCGCCCCGTCGCGTAGAGCGCCGAGCGCGGGCTGCGGCTGGCGCGGAAGAAATGCCGCATGTCGGCGCCGCTGGCGATGCCCATGCCCCAAAGGCTCGCCACGTCCAGCGGCGGGCGCAGCTTGCCGATCCAGTCGCCCAGCTCGCGCCCGTCATAGGGCATGGCCGTGACCGAACGCCCGCCTTTCGCGGCGCCCGGAGTCTCGTGGAAATCCGGGACCGCATTGCCGTCGATCCAGCGCATCGCGGTATGGTCCTGAAAGAAGGCCACCATCTCGGGGCCGTTTTCCAGGAACACCTCCAGCCGCGGGTCGCTAGCGCGATTGCCCAGTTCGCTGCGCAGGTATTCACGGGGCGCTTCCGGCGGCTCGTCGATGCCGGCGGCGCGGGCCAAGGGATTGCGCGGGATCCACAACCAGCCCCCGGACCAGGCCGAGGTGCCGCCGAAAACCGGCGCCTTCTCGGCCAGCACCACGCGCAGGCCGAAATGCGCCGCCGTGACTGCAGCCGCCAGGCCCGAGGCCCCCGAGCCAATGACCAGCACATCGCAGGCCAGCCTGCGTTCGGATGAAGCTTCCATTCTCTCCTGCCCGTCAGGGGCGCGAGCCGGGAAAAAGCCTATGCGCTTTTCCGCCCGTCCTCGGCATCGGCGTCGATCGCCCTGACATTTGCCTGAAAATACTTGGTTCCCGCGGCGGCGGCGCCCAGTTCCCCGGCCGCGGCCTGAAGGCGCGGCGCCAGTTCCGCCATCCGCTCGGGCGTCATGCGCACCGCCGGACCGGCGATGGACAGGCAGCCCAGCACCGGCCCGTCGCCGTGATAGCGCACCGGCACCGCCATGGCCGCCATGCCGGCGATATAGCTGTCCACCGCCGTGGCATAGCCGCGCGCCCGCGCCTCGGCCAGCTGCTGCAGCAGCAGGGTGATGCTGGTCGGCGCGTTCGGCCCCATGCCCTCGGCCTGGCGCAGCAGGCCCTGCGCGCCGACGCACGCCAGCGCCTCGTCGTCGCTCATGCTGGCGAGCCAGGCCTTGCCTCCGGCCGAACTGGCAAGGTGCACGACCACGCCCTGCTCCTGCCCCGGATCGTAGCGCAAGCCGCGCGTCGCGCCCTGTGCCACCGCCACCCAGATCAGCCGCTCGCCGTCGATCACCGACAGCCGGATCAGCTCGCCGCTGTCGGCGGCCAGCTGGTCCAGCACCGGCTGGGCGACATCGGTGATGCCGGCGCGCCCCATGAAGCCCAGGCCCAGGGCCGGCAGCTTGATGGTCAGCGCGTAGTCGCCGCCCGCCTGCAGCTGCCGGACATAGCCCAGCCGCGCCAGTTCCTGCAGGGTACGGTGCACGCCGCTGGCCGGCTGTTCGGTCACCGCCGCGATGGTGGTGACCGGCAGGCCCATCGGGTGATCGACCAGAAGTTCGACGATGGCGAGGGCTTTTTCCAGAACGCTGCTCATGATCCTCTTCCGCTGTTGAAGGCGGTTTCAGGTTCGCGATTCAGCGCCGAAAGGTCAACCGCGACACGTTGCCCCGTCTCGGCCGCCGCGCGAATGGCGTCCAGCACGATCAGGTTGGCGGTGGCGTCGCGGGCCGAGACGCGCGGCGTCCCGCCATGGCGCACCAGATCGGCGAAATGCACCAGCTGCGCCTCATAGGGATCGCCGTGGCTGACGGGCAGCGGCCGGGGTTGCAGTTCCTGCGTCCAGTCCGGCGCGCCGGGCGGCTGCCACAGCAGCAGGTCGGGCAGCGACAGCCCCGCCCGGCTGCCGGCATAGTGATGCGCCGGGACGCGATGCGCCGGAAACCGCGCCATGTTCTCGCCCGCCGTCAGATCCCAGGCCCAAGGCCCGACCGCCGCGTCCGAGATGCACAGCGTCGCCAGCCCGCCCTCCGCAAAGCGCAGGCAGACCGCCGCCGTGTCCTCGACCGGGAAGCCGCGGCGGGCATGGCTGGCGATGGCCTGCACCTCGGCGATCTCGCCGAAGAAATGCCGCAGCAGGTCGATCTCGTGCACCAGGTTGATCAGCAGCGGCCCGCCCGCACCCTTGCTGCGCCGCCAGGGCGCCTGGAAATAATCGTCGGGCTTGGCCAGCGAGCAAGTCACGGTCGCCATGACCAGATCACCCAGCAGGCCGCCGCGGATCGCCCCATGCGCGGCGCGGATGATCGGATTGTGCCGGCGGTGATGGCCGACCAGCAGCGGCACCCCGGTCTCATCCGCCACCGCGATCAGCTGCCGCGCCGAATCGAGGCTTTCGGCCACCGGCTTTTCCAGCAGCACCGGGATGCCGGCGCGCAGCAACGCGGCCGAGACCGGCAGATGCGTCTCATTCGGCGTCGCCACGATGGCGGCCTGCGCCAGCCCCGAATCGATCAGCGCCGCCACGTCCGGCAGGCAGGCCACGCCCAGCGATTCGGCCAGCGCCCGGCCCGAGGGGGCGGGATCGACCAGCGCCGCCAGCCGCAGCCCCGACATGCGCGTCAGCGTATCGATATGCGTGCGCCCGATGACACCTGCGCCGATGACGACAACCCCGATCCGATCCATGGACACCCTCCTTCCGGCCTTCCCGGGCATCAAGTCAGAAATAAAATCGGAAGTCAATTTTAATATTGAATGATATTCCATTTTCTGCGATCTTCCGCTTCGAACCGGATGAGGTGCCGGAATCGCCCCCGCGGCGCAGAGGCGCGAAAATCCAATGTTCCGCCCCTATCGTCCATTTCCTGACGGCGGGGCGCGTGATTGTTTCAAGGCGCGGCCAGCCCCGGGGGCGCTGTCCGCAACAGGGAAAGAGGAACCAGCATGGCCCAACCGCTGCGCATCGACGGAGAGACGGCATTCTTCCCGATCATCGGCCATCCGATCGGGCAGGTGAAATCGCCGGCATCGCTCAGCCAGATCATGGCGGATCGCGGCCATAACGGCATGGTGGTGCCGATCCACGTCCTGCCCGAGGATCTGCCCGGCTGGCTGGCGCAGGCCGCGGCGGTCCAGAACTGTCCGGGTATCGTGGTGACGGTGCCGCACAAGGCGCCCTGCCTGGCCTTCTGCAGCCGCGTCACCGCGCGGGCGCAGGCCGCGGGCGCGGTGAACATCATGCTGCGCCGGGACGGGGGCTGGGTCGGCGACGCGACCGACGGGCAGGGCTACATGGACGGCATCGCCGCGCAGGGCTTCGACGTCGCCGGCAAGCCGGCGCTGCTGGTCGGGACCGGCGGCGCCGGCTCGGCCATCGCCTATGAGATCCTGGCGCGCGGCGCCTCGGAACTGGCGCTGCACGACATCGATGCGGCGCGGCGCGACGCGCTGATCGCCCGGCTGGACGCCGCCTTTCCCGGCCGGGTCCGCATCGGCGGCACCGATCCGCGCGGCTTTGCGCTGGTGGCGAACGCGACGCCGCTGGGCATGCGCGAAGGCGATCCGCTGCCGGTCGAGGCCGGGCTGCTGACCGCCGAGCAATTCGTCGCCGACGTGGTCACGCGACCGGCCATCCCGCCGCTGATCGCCGCCGCCCGCGCCACAGGCTGCGGCACGATGCCGGGCTCGGGCATGTTCGAGGCGCAGGCGGTGCTGCTGGCCGAACTGCTGATGGGGGTCCGGCAGATCGCGCTGGACTGAGCGGCGCAAGGGCGCTGCATAACCGCCCGATTATGTATCTTTGCGCGTTTTGCAATGTTCGCGTGGAACGCGACATGGCAGATTATGGAGAGGAAGAGGAGATCCCATGAAAAACAGGATCCGAACCAGGGAGGAAAGAAACGCAATGATCAGGACACTGACCGCAACCGCCGCCGCGCTGGCGCTGACCACCGTGCCGGCGCTGGCCGAGCTGAAGATCGGCTCGATCGTCGAGCTTTCCGGCCCCGGCGCCGCCGCCGGCACCAATTTCCGCGACGGCGTGCGGATGGGCTTCGAGGAGATCAACGCCGACGGCGGCGTGCTGGGCGAACCGGTCGCCATCACCGAATATGACAGCCAGACCGACCCGCAGGTCAGCCGCGCCATGGTGCAGAAGGCCATCGACGACGGGGTGGTGGCGATCACCGGCACGGTGTTCTCGTCCTCGACGGTGGTGAACATGCTGGTGGCGAAACAGGCCGGCATCCCGCAATTCACCGGCTCCGAGGCGCCCTCGATCACCGGGATGGGCAACCCCTACATCTTCCGCACCGCCTTCGGCTCGCAGAAGGGCGTGCCCAAGATGGCCAAATACATGGCCGAGGAAATGGGGGTGAAGAAGGTCGCCGTGGTCTGGGCCAACACCGAATTCGGCAAGGGCGGGCACGAATCCTTCCTGAAGGAGGCCGAGGCCCATGGCTTCGAGATCGTCGCCGACCTGCCCACCGAACAGGCGCAGACCGATTTCTCGGCCGATGTGGTCAAGCTGAAGGGCATCCAGGCCGACGCCGCCTTCGTCTACCTGACCGAGGAGGAAAGCGCCCGCTTCCTGCGCGAGGCCCGCAAGCAGGGCGTGACCCTGCCGCTGGTGGGCGAGACGACGCTGATCGGCCATAAGGTCATCGAGCTGGCCGGCGACGCCGCCAACGGCGCCATGGGCCATGTCGGCCTGACCCCCGACGCCAATATCCCGGCAATGACCGAGATGGTCGAGAAGTTCAAGGCCAAGTTCAACTACACGCCCGACCACAACGCCATCAAGGGCTACACGGCCGCCTATACCCTCAAATGCGTGGCCGAGATGGTGGGCGAGGCGGACAGCCAGGCCATCGCCGACAAGATGCACGGCCTGACGCTGACGGTGGCCGAATGCCCCGGCGTGCTGATGGACGTCAGCTGGGACGAGACCGGCGAGATGTCGCGCGAAAGCTTCTTCGTCGAGGTCCAGGACGGCAAGCAGGTGGTCAAGGCCATCCTGCCGCCGAACTGATCGGCCCGCACAGCACGCGAGGCAGGCTGGCACCGGCATTCCGCCGGCCTGCCCCCGTATCCGTCAACCTGACGTGAGGCTCTCATGGCCGAGTTAATCCAGATCCTGATCTCCGGCCTTGCCGCCGGTTCCATCTATGCCCTTGCCGCGGTGGGCTTCACCCTGCTGTGGCAGGCATCGCAGACCATCAACTTCGCGCAGGGCGAATTCGTCATGCTGCCGGCCTTCTTCGTGCTGGTCGGCATGGGGCTGGGGCTGCCGATGTGGCCCGCCATCGGCTTTGCGCTGCTGCTGTCGCTCTTGATCCTGGGCGTCGCCTTCAAGAAGCTGGTGGTCGAGCCGATGCTGCCGCATGGCACCTTGCCGCTGGTCATCGCCACCATCGCGCTTGGCCTGCTGATGAAGGAAAGCGTCAAGGAATTCTACGGCGCCACCGCCCAGCCCTTCCCGGCGATCTTTCCGCAGAAGGTCTATCACTTCGCCGGCGCCAGCGTCTCGGCGCAGGATATCGGCAACCTGATCGTCTCGATGCTGGCCATCGGCGGCTTGCAGTTGTTCTTGAACCGCACCCGCACCGGGCGCTGCATGCAGGCCAGCGCCCAGAACCCGGCCGTGGCCGAGATCCTGGGCGTCGATGTGAAGCGGATGGTGATGTATACCTTCCTGATCAACGCGGCACTGGCGACCATCGCCTCGGTGCTGATCTCGCCGATCTACCTGGCCAAGTTCTCGAATGGCGAGACGCTGGGCCTGGTGGCCTTCATCGCCGCCATCGTCGGCGGCTTCAACCAGATCCGCGGCGCGCTGGTGGGCGGGCTGCTGATCGGCGTGATCGACAATCTCTCGGCGGTCTATGTCTCGGCCGAATACCGCTCGGCCATGCCGCTGATCCTGCTCATCGCCATCATCCTGCTGCGCCCGCAGGGGCTGCTCGGCACCAAGGAGGGACGCGCCGTATGACCCGCACCCGCATCATCCTGATCGTCCTGGGCATCGCGGCGCTGGTCGCCGCGCCCATCGGCCAGGGCAATTACATCATCTATACGCTGACCTCGTGGCTGCTGTTCTCGATCTCGGCCATGGGGCTGAACCTGACGCTGGGCTATGCCGGGCAGGTCAGCCTGGCGCAGGCGGGCTTCATGGGCATCGGCGCCTATGTCACCGCGCTCTTGACGCTGGCGGGCGTGCCCTGGATCGCGGCGGCGCTGATCTCGATCTCCTCCTGCTTCGCGGTCGGGCTGCTGCTCGGCTGGCCGGCGCTGAGGGTGCAGCACCATTTCCTGGCCTTCGTGACGCTGGCGTTCAACACGCTGCTGTTCCTGGTGCTGCGCAACGAGGAAGAGATCACCGGCGGTTCCTTCGGGCTGGTCGGCATGCCGCGCCCCTCGGTTTTCGGCATCGCGACCGACAGCAACCTGAATTTCTACTATTTCGCGCTGGCCTGCTTCCTGGTCTCGGCCTTCGTGATGTGGTGGATCCTGCGCTCGCCCTGGGGCCGGGCCTTCAAGGCGCTGCGCGAGAACCCGATCCGCGCCGAAAGCCTGGGGCTGAAGATCCGCCGCCAGACGCTTCTGGCCTTCGCCATCGGCTCGGCCTTCGGGGGGCTGGCCGGGGCGCTGCAATCGCCGCTGGTGCAGTTCATCGAGCCGGGCAGCTTCGCGCTGATCCATTCGCTGAAGCTGCTTCTGATGGTGGTGGTGGGCGGCGCCGGCTTCTTCTTCGGCCCGATGCTGGGCGCGGCGGTGGTGATCCTGCTGCCGGAACTCTTGCGCTTTACCGAGGGCTATTACCTCATCATCTATTCAGCTCTGGTGATCGTGCTGATGGTGTTCTCGCCCCAGGGCCTGATCGGGCTGGGGCAGAAAATCTGGAACCAGTTCCGGCCCCGGCACGAGACGCGCCGCGACATGAAGAAGGGATTCCAGCTATGACGGCCTCCGTGCTTTCCGTCCGCAACATCTCGAAGCAGTTCGGCGGCATCCGCGCCGTGAACGATGTCAGCTTCGACGTCCAGAAGGGCGAGATCCTGGGCCTGATCGGGCCAAACGGCTCGGGCAAGTCGACGCTGTTCAACTGCATCCTGGGCCAGCTGCGCCCCAGCGCCGGCCATTGCCAGATCAACGGCCAGTCCACGGACGGCGTGCGGCCGGCCGACCTGTCGCTGATGGGGGTCGGCCGCACCTTCCAGCAGCTGTCGGTCTTTCCGCGCATGACGGTGCTCGACAACGTCATCCTGGCCGGACAGGAGCACGAGGGCTCGATGCTGAGCCGGCTTTTCGGCAAGTCCGACGCCGGCCTGACCGACAAGGCCGAGCAGCTGATCGAGTTCTTCAACCTGACCCCCTATCGCGACACCGAGGCGGGCTCGCTCTCCTACGGCCAGCAGAAGCTGGTCGATGCCGCGATGGCCTTCATGGCCGGGCCCGGCATCGTGCTGCTGGACGAGCCGGCGGGCGGGGTGAACCTGACCATGCTGGCGCATCTGAAAGAGCGGCTGATGACCTATAACCGCGAGCACGGCACCACCTTCGTGGTGATCGAGCACAACATGGAATTCGTCATGTCGCTTTGCACCCGCATCATCGTGCTGGCGCAAGGCGAGATCATCGCCGAAGGCTCGCCCGAGGAGATCCGGGCGAACCAGATGGTCATCGACGCCTATCTGGGGGGCTGACATGCTGGAACTCAAGGACGTCACCGGCGGCTATGGCCGCATCACCATCCTGAACGGCACCTCGTTCAGCATTCCCAAGGCATCGATCACCACGGTGATCGGGCCGAACGGCGCCGGGAAATCCACGGTGTTCAAGGCGATCTTCGGGCTGCTGAACATCCATTCCGGCCAGATCCTGCTGGAGGGCGAGGACGTGACCCGCAAGCGCCCGGCCGAGATGATCGCCCGCGGCGTCACCTATGTGCCGCAGGGCCGCAACGTGGTGCCGCAGCTGTCGGTGTTCCACAATCTCGAGCTGGGCGGCATCACCGCCCGCGACCAGTCCCGGGTCCGGCAACGGATGGAGCAGGTCATGGACCAGTTTCCCATGCTGCGCGAGCGCCGCGACCAGAAGGCCATCGAGCTGTCGGGCGGCCAGCAGAAGCAGCTGGAGATCGCCCGCGCCCTGCTGCTGGACCCCAAGCTGATCCTGATCGACGAGCCCTCGATCGGGCTGTCGCCCAATCTGGTGCAGGAGGTGTTCCAGACCCTGATCCGGCTGCGCGACCAGGGGGTGACGGTGCTGATGGTGGAACAGAACGCCAAGGCGGCGCTGGCCATGTCGGATTACGGGCTGGTGCTGGAACTGGGCCAGACGCGGATGTTCGACAGGGCCGACGCGCTGCTCAAGGATCCGCGCGTCGGCCAGCTGTTCCTGGGCGGCCATATCGAGGAGGCAGCCTGAGGCGCCGCCCCGTCAGATGCTGCGCTCGCGGCGCAGCGTCTGGCAGGACCAGCGGGCGATGCGCCAGTCGGGATGGGTCTCGACCCATTGCGCCAGCGCCGGCTGCGCGCCACGCATGCAGACCAGGGGCGTGACCTCGGTATAGATCAGGCTGTGTTCCCGGCAATCAGCCGGGGCGCCGCCCATGCAGGCGATGAAGACCAGTTCGATCATGGCAAGTCCCCGTCGAATCGGAGATGGCTCATGCCCGATTGTCGCGCCCTTCCGGCCCCAGGGCCATCGGAGGGGCCGGAAATCCGGCTTGGCGCAAGGCGCCTGCCCGTTCCTTGTGCAGCCGGCGCGCAAACCGGCGGGGCCGCGCTCAATCGGGGCGGCTCGCCTCGCCGAAATCGCCGAAGGCGGTCCAGCCGCCATCGACCGGCAGCACCGCCCCGGTGATGCCCGAGGCCGCGTCCGAGGCCAGGAAGGCCACCGCCGCCGCCACCTCGCGCGCCTCGATCAGCCGGCCCAGCGGCGTGCGGCGGCGGATGGCCGGCAGGTCGATCCGGCCCGCCTCGGCCAGCGTCCGGACCAGCGCGGTCTCGACGAAGGCCGGGGCGACGGCGTTCACGCGCAGCCCCTGCCCCGCCCATTCGCAGGCCATGGCCCGGGTCATCGCCACGATGCCGGCCTTGGCCGCGCCATAGGCATTGCGCCGCGGCAGGCCGGTCAGCCCGGCGATCGAGGACAGGTTCACCACCGCCCCGCGCCCGCGCGCCAGCATGCCGCGCGCCACCTGCCGCGTCATCAGGAAGGTTCCCGACAGATGCACGTCCAGCACCCGGCGAAAGGCGGTCAGATCCTGGTCCAGCGTCGGCAGGTGGCTGTCGCCGATGCCGGCATTGTTCACCAGGATGCCGAAAGGCGCGACGGCCGCCGCCGCTCGCGCCTGAACCTCGTCGGTGACGTCGCAGCGGATGCCGCGATGCCCCGCGCCCAGTTCCGCCGCCCGCAGCGCCACCTTGTCGCCGTCGAGATCGGCAATCGTGACCCGGCAGCCCTGCGCCGCAAGCGCCTGCGCGATGGCCCAGCCGATGCCCTCGGCCCCGCCGGTGACCAGCGCCTCGCTAGGCATAGCCCGGCCTCGGCACCAGCCCCATCAGGCTTTGCGACAAGCCGCCATCGACCACGATGTCCTGCCCGGTCACATAGGCCGCCCGGTCCGAGGCGAGATACAGCACCGCATCCGCCATGTCCTGCGGCGAGGCGATGCGGCGCAGCGGCACCATGGCCTCGCGCCGGACCTTGACCTCAGGATCGGCATAGAAGGCGGCGGACATCGGCGTCAGCACCAGCCCGGGGCTGACGCAGTTCGAGCGCAGGCCGCGCGGCCCCCATTCGGCGGCCAGTTGCCGCGACAGCATCGCCACCGCCGCCTTCGAGGCGGAATAGGCGCCGCTGGCCGGCTGCGGTTGGCTGGCGGCGATGCTGGCGACATGGACCAGTGCGCCGCGCCCGCGCCCTAACATGCCGCGCCCGAAAGCCTGCGCCGCGGTCAGGTAGCCGGTCAGGTTCACCGCCAGCATGGCCGACCAATCCTCGGGACTGACGCTCTCCAGCGCGCCGGGGCGCAGGATGGCGGCGCTGTTGACCAGCACGTCGGCGCCGCCCTCGGCCTCGACCCGCCCGGCGGCGGCAGCGACGCTGCCCGGATCGGCCAGATCGCAGGCCAGCGCCAAGGCGCCGCCGCCCAGCTGCTCGGCCAGCGGCCCGGAGCGGTCAAGATCGCGGTCCAGCAGGATCGCCCGCGCCCCTTCGGCGGCAAAGCTCCGCGCCAGCGCCTGCCCGATACCGCCGCCGGCACCGGTGATGACGACGGTCCTGCCTTCCAGTCCAAGCCAGCTCATGCTGCATCCTCCGTTGCGGCCGCGCGCCCGGCCAGATGGCGGCCGGTGATCCAGCCGAAGGTCATGGCCGGGCCCAGCGTGATGCCCGCGCCCGGATAGTTCCCGCCCATGATGCTGGCGCGGTCGTTGCCCACGGCATAGAGCCCCGCGATCGCCGCGCCCTGCCGGTCCAGCACCGCGCCCTCGACCGTGGTCCTGAGCCCGTCGAAAGTGCCCAGATCCCCCATTTCCATGCGCACGGCGTAGAACGGGCCGCGCTCGACCGGCGCCACGCAGGGGTTCGGCTTGTGCTCCGGATCGGCGAGATAGCGGTTGAAGCTGGTCTCGCCGCGGCGGAACTGCTCGTCCCGCCCCTCGCGCGCGCCGCGGTTATAGGCCGCGACCGTCGCCTCCAGCCCTGCCGGGTCGATGCCGCAGGCCCGCGCCAGACCGGCCAGCGTCCGGCCGCGCTTCAGATAGCCGCTGCGGGTCCAGAGCCATAGCGGCATCGGCGCCGGCTTGGCATGGCCAAGGCCGTATTTGCGGATCGTGCGATGGTCGCAGATCAGCCAGGCCGCGCCGTCGCCCGCGGCCATGGCCGCACCCACATCGTGATAGCTGTCGCTTTCGTTGACAAAGCGCCGCCCGTCGGACCGCACCGCGATCATGCCGGGCTTGTAGCGGTCCAGAAGATGCGGAAATACGCCCTTGCCCGGCACCAGGCTGACCGGCATCCAGGCGGCGGGCTGCGGGTATTCGGCCTCGAAGGCGCCGCCGACCGCCTCGCCCAGCCGGATGCCGTCGCCGGTATTGCCCGGGGGCACCGGCGAGTGATGCGCGCCCCCCGCCTTCAGATGGGCATAGATCCCGGCACGGCGGGCCAGGTCCTGCGCATAGCCGCCGCAGGCCAGCACCACGCCGCGTGCGGCCATGATGCTGCGCGGCTGCGCGCCGCCGACCTGCGCACCGGTAACGCGGCCGCCCTGCTTCAGCAGATGCAGCGCCGGGGTCTCGGTCAGGATCGGGATGCCGAGGTCGAAGCAGGTCTTGGCCAGCCGCGCCGCCAGGGCGTTGCCGCTGGTTACCTGCACGCCGCGGCCGTGGCGGACGACCTCGGCCGCATGGGCGGCCAGCCGCTTCGCGACATAGGCAAACGAGGTCAGCGAGCGGGTGGCGTTGAAGAAATGCCGGATGTCCGCGTTCGAGGAATTGAACATCATCCCCATGAAGGTGATGGTCGCCAAGGGCGGCCGCAGGCGGCGCAGGTTTTCCCCCAGCGCGCTGCTGTCATAGGGCGCCGCCAGCACCGAGCGGCCGACATCCACCCCGCCGGGCACGGTCGGGTGATAATCGGGGTAAAGCGTGGGGACGAACTTCACCTCGGTCTCGGCCTCGAACCAGTCCAGCATCTTCGGTCCGGCCTCCAGGAAGGCCTCGACCGCCTCGGGCTGGTGGAAATTGCCGGTCTCGGCCCGCAGATAGGCCCGCGCCGCCGCGCGCGTGTCATCCGGGTTCAGCGCCCGGCCGTGGCGGTTGCCGGGGATCCACAGCACGCCGCCCGAAAAGGCGGTGGTGCCGCCGAAGACCGGCTCCTTCTCGATCACGATCACCGACAGCCCGTGCTTTCTGGCGGTGATCGCCGTGGCCAGCCCGCCGGCGCCCGAGCCGATCACCAGCACGTCGCAATGCTCCTGCGCGCCCATTGGCTCCCTCCCTTTTTCGCTGCCTTCCTGCTACTGCGGGGGACATCGCGAACCAATGGACGCTGGCGCGCAATTCTTGCACTATTCGCAACCGACCGGGGGACGGAGGAACGCATGGGCGACAAGGCGGCGGGCGGCATCCCGCATTACTATCTCTATGGAGATCAGGAGGCGGATGTCGAACTGGACCTGCTTCATATCGAGCCGATCCGCGAGCGCAGCGGCCCGAACGATTGGAGGATTCGTCCGCATGCCCATCCCGATCACATGCAGGTGCTGCTGGTGAAATCGGGCGGCGGCGGCATCCGCATGGAGGACCGCCAGCTGCCGATCCCCGCCCCCGGCATCCTGGTGGTGCCGGCGGGCGTCGTACACCAGATCGACTTCGATCCCGGCACCGACGGGTTCGCGGTGACGGCGGCGCTTGGCTGCCTGCGCACGGCATCGGCCGGCGATCCGCGGCTGGCGACGGCGGCGGGCCGGCCGGCCGTCTATCCGCTGGCCGGGACCGGCCTCGACATTCCGGCGGTGATCGACACCTTTCACTGGCTGCACCGCGAATTCATCTGGTCGGCGCCGGGCCGGCGCACGGCGATCCTGGCGCAATACATGCGCATCCTGGTGGTGGTGCTGCGGCTGTCGATCGCGCATCAGGACGCCGGCACCGCCACGCCGGACCGCGACTACGACCTGCTGGTGCGCTATCGCGCGCTGCTCGAAGAGCATTTCCGCAGCCAGCGTTCGCTGGGCTTCTTTGCCGGCGAGCTGGCCGTCACCCCGGCGCGGCTGAACGCGGCCTGCAAGGCGCGCAGCGGCAAGACCGCATCCGAGCTGCTTTACGAGCGCATCGTGATCGAGGCCAAGCGTTATCTGGTCTATACCGAAAGCACGGTGGCACAGGTGGCGCATCTGACCGGCTTCGACGATCCGGCCTATTTCAACCGCTTCTTCACCCAGCGCGTCGGCATCTCGCCCGGCGCCTTCCGCAAGCAGGCCGCGCGATCCGAGGGCTGAGTCCAATCTTTCCGACGCGCGGTCCATTTCCGCGCGCCGCCGCCCACGCCAATCTGCGCGGCAGGAGGGACCGGCATGATCCATGAATGGCGCAGCTATCGGCTGAAACCCGGCGCGGCAGGCGATTACCTGGCCCTGCTGGCCGAACGCGGCCTGCCGCTGGTGACACGGCACCTGCCTCTGATGGGCTATTGGCTGGCCGAGACCGGGCCGCTGAACACCATCCATCACCTGTGGAGCTATGCCGACTGGACCGAACGCGAATCCCGCCGCGCCGCGCTGGCGCAGGAGGAAGGCTGGACCAGGGGTTTCATCCCCGCCGCCTTCGCGCTGGTCGATGCGCAGCAGAACCGTTTCCTGCGGCTCGACCGCGCCTCGCCGCGCTTCCATGCGGCGCTGGCGGGACGCTTGCGCGCCCATGCCGCGCCCGCCCCCGGCGCGGCGCTTTTCGCCGCCGATTGCGCCGCGCTGGTGATCGGCGCGGACCCGGCCGGGGCAGAGGCACTGTGGCAGCCGGTCTCGGGCGATGCGCGCGGTCCCGTCGCGCTGATGCCGCGCAGCGCCGAGCCGGTGCCGGCAGCGCCGCAGCCGGGACGGCATGTGATCCTGCGTCCGCTGGCCTTCTCGCCGCTTTGAATTAACGCAAGGTTAATCACAGCGCAGAATCGGCATTTGCCGTTACGCCGATTCTCTGCGACGCTTGGCGTATCAGGGAAAGGGGTGCGGAATGAAGACCTCGATTGCCACCGTGTCGATTTCGGGCAGCTTTACCGAGAAACTCACCGCGATCCAGCAGGCCGGATTCGACGGGATCGAGATCTTCGAGCAGGATTTCCTCGCCTCGGACTTCACCCCGGCCGAGGTCGGCCGCATGGTCCGCGACCATGGGCTGGAGATCACCCTGTTCCAGCCCTTCCGCGATTTCGAGGGCCTGCCCGAGCCCTTGCGCAGCCGCGCCTTCGCCCGGGCGCAGCGCAAGTTCGACCTGATGGCCGAGCTGGGCACCGACCTGGTGCTCGTCTGCTCCTCGACCCATCCCGAGGCGCTTGGCGGCATCGACCGCGCCGCCGCCGATTTCCGCGAACTGGGCGAGATCGCGGCAGAGCGCGGCATCCGCATCGGCTACGAGGCGCTGTGCTGGGGCCGGCATGTCAACGACCACCGCGACGCCTGGGAGATCGTGCGCCGCGCCGATCACCCGAATGTCGGCCTGATCCTCGACAGCTTCCACACACTCGGCCGCAAGCTCGACCCCGACAGCATCCGCCGCATTCCCGGCGACCGCATCTTCTTCGTGCAACTGGCCGATGCGCCGCTGATCGAGATGGACCTGCTCTCTTGGTCGCGGCATTTCCGCAACATGCCGGGCGAGGGCGACCTGGACGTCGCCGACTTCACCCGCGCGGTCATGGCCACCGGCTATGACGGGCCGCTGAGTCTGGAAATCTTCAACGACCAGTTCCGCGCCGGCCTGCCGCGCCTGGTGGCCCGCGACGGCCATCGCAGCCTGGTGGCGCTGATGGACCGCGTGCGCCGGGCCGAGCCTTCGCTCTCCGTCGATCTGCCCGCCTTTCCCGCCCCGGCCCCGGTCGAGCGGGTGGAGTTCGTCGAATTCGCCACCTCGGTCGAGGATGCCGGGCCGCTGGAGACCCTGCTCGCCGCGGCCGGCTTCGAAAAGGCCGGGCGGCATCTCAGCAAGCAGGTGGCGCTGTGGCGGCAGGGCGGCGTCAACCTGCTGGTCAATGCCGAGCCCGGGGGCTACGCCCACAGCGCCTGGGTCACGCATGGCACCGGCGTGTCCGAAATCGGGCTGATGGTCCCCGACGCCCGCGCCGCCTTCGACCGCGCCCTGGCACTGGGGGCCGAGCCGCATGTCGCGCCCCATGCCGCGCAGGAGCTGGATATCCCCGGCATCCGCGGCGCCGGCAGCAACGTGATCCGCCTGCTGGACCGCCAGGGCGAGCTGGGCCGGATCTGGGAGGTGGATTTCGCCCTCGACGCCCCCGCGCCGCCGGGCGCCGGGCTTGCCGGCGTCGATCACCTGGGCCAGACCATGGCCTATGACGAAATGCTCAGCTGGTCGCTGTTCTACACCACCCTGTTCACGGCCCAAAAGGCGCCGATGGTCGATGTGGTCGATCCCGACGGGCTGGTGCGCAGCCAGGCCATCCAGGCCGGCGGGCTGCGCATCACCCTGAACGGCGCCGAGACGCGGCGCACCCTGGCCGGGCAGTTTCTGCACGAGACCTTCGGCTCCTCGGTCCAGCACCTCGCCTTCGCCAGCGACGACATCTTCGCCACCGCGGCCGAGATGGCGGCGCGCGGCTTCCCCTTCCTGCGCATCGGGGCGAATTACTACGACGATGTCGAGGCGCGCTTCGGGCTCGATCCGGATTTCACCGCCCGGCTGCGCGCCCATCACATCATGTATGACGAGGATGCCGGCGGGCAGTTCCTGCAATTCTACTCGACCGCCCTGCCCGGCGGCTTCTTCCTGGAGATCGTGCAGCGCCGCGGCGATTACGCCGGCTATGGCGCGCCGAACGCCCCGTTCCGCATCGCCGCGCAAAAGCGCACCCTGCGGCCCAAGGGCATGCCGAAAGCCTAGCCGCCCAGTTCCGCCAGCGTGCGGCGGATGCCCTCCTCGATCGGCGTGACCGGCTGCGCGCCCAGCCAGTCCGGCACCGGGTCCGAGGTCAGATCCGCCGGAATGCGCAGCGGCGGGCCGTCGATGGCGATGCCGTCCCAGCCGCTCTGCCGCGCCAGCTCGGCGGTGAAATCCGCCATCCCGCGCGTGTCGCCGGCCATGGTCAGCACCGTCGCGCCCTGCATCGGCCGCAGCATCGCCGCGGCCAGCAGCCGCGCCACGTCATCCACATGCACGAAGCCCACCCGGCCCGAGAAGCGGATCACCGCCGGCTCGCGCCGGACCGAGGCCGCCAGCGCGATGGACGGCCCGGCCGCGATGCCGCTGCTGATCCCCGGCCCGTAGACGATATAGGGCCGCAGCCCCAGGCTGGGCAGGCCGTGATCCGCGGCATGGACCCGCGCCAGCCCCTCGACCGCCAGCTTGGTCACGCCATAGACGGTCATCGGCCGCGGCAGCGTGGCGCTGTCCGGCCCGAACACCCCGGCGGTGCTGAGCCAGGCGACCGGCACCCGCAGCCGGCGCGCCAGTTCGAAGACATGCGCCGAGCCCAGCACATTGACCCGCACCGCCCGCGCCGGGTCGGCGGCGCAATCCACCGTCATCAGCCCGGCAAGATGCACGATGCCGTCGCAGCCCTCGCCGGCCCGCGCCAGCGAATCGGCATCGGTCACATCCCCCGCCGCCGCCTCGCAGCCCTTTGGCAGCACGGTGCGGCGGATCGCGGCTTCGAGGTCGAAAAGGCGCGGGACGATGCCCTGCGCCGCCAGCGCGGCCGCCACCCTCAGGCCGATGAAACCGGTGCCGCCGGTCAGAAGAATGCGGCGCGGCCGCCTTGTATCCTGTGTCATGCTGTCTCCTCCGGCCTACACTATATGGAATGATGTTCAATTATAAAAGCATCTTCCATTTTCATGCCAGCTGTGGCAAGTTCCGCCGCGCATCGGGGCAAAGAGGAGGGAGCGCGCATGACGGACATGGCTTTCGACGAAGAGGTCGATCTTCTGGTGATCGGCGCCGGCGCGGGCGGCATGACGGCGGCGCTGAGCGGCGCCATCGCCGGCCTGTCGGTGCTGCTTTGCGAAAAGACCGGCATGGTCGGTGGCACCACTGCCACCTCGGGCGGCACGACCTGGGTGCCGGGCACCGAGCTGAGCCACCGGGCCGGGGTGCCCGACAGCGCCGAGGACGCCGCCGCCTTCCTGCGCCATGTCGTCGGCAACCGCGGCGGCGATGCACGGCGCGAGGCGTTCCTGGCCGCCGGGGCCGAGGCCATCGCCGAGCTTGAACGCCATTCCGAGGTCCGCTTCGTCGCTGCCGCCGCGCATCCCGACTATCTGGACGGTCCCGGTTCGGCCTATGGTGGGCGCGCGCTCGCGCCGGTGGAATTCGACGGCCGGCTGCTCGGGGCCGAATTCGACCGGGTGCGGCCGCCGCGCGACGTGTTCATGGGGCTGGGCGGCATGATGGTCGGGCGCGGCGAGCTGGGGGCACTGCTTGCCCCCTTTGCCAGCACCGGCAACCTGACGACCGCGCTGAAGATCCTGCTGCGCTATGCCCGCGACCGGCTGGGCCATCGGCGCGGCACCCGGCTGCTGATGGGCAATGCGCTGGTGGCGCGGCTGTTTTTCAGCCTGCGCCGGCGCGAGGTGCCGATCTGGTTCGACAGCCCGCTGGCTGATCTCATCCGCGACGGGCAGGCGGTGATCGGCGCGGTGGTCGAGACCCCGCAGGGCCGGCGCCGCATCCGGGCGCGGCGCGGCGTGGTGCTGGCCACCGGCGGCATCGGCTGGAACCGCGCCCTGCGCGAGCGGCTGTTCCCGCCGCAGATCGCCCCCTTCTCGCAGGCGCCCGAGGGCAATAGCGGCGACGGCATCGCCCTCGCGGTCGAGCGCGCCGGCGCGGCGCTGGACGATGGCTGCGACAGCGCCGGGCTGTGGATGCCCTGCTCGCTGCTCGGCCGTCCGGACGGGTCGCAGGCAATCTGGCCGCATATCATCCTCGACCGCGCCAAGCCGGGGCTGATCGCCGTCGGCCGCGACGGCCGTCGCTTCGTGAACGAGGCCGGAAGCTATCACGATTTCTGCTTGGGCATGATCCGCGCCGGCCTGTCCGAGGCCTGGCTGGTGGTCGATTCCGGTTTCATCCGCCGCTACGGGCTGGGGCTGGTCCTGCCGGGCGGGCGCGGGTTGCGGCGGCTGCTGCGGCAGGGCTATCTGCGACGCGCAGGCAACCTTGACGCGTTGGCAGCCGCCATCGGGGTCGATGCGCAGGGGCTGGCCGAAAGCGTCCGGGCCAATAACCGCTTCGCGGAAACCGGTTCCGACGCCGATTTCGGCCGCGGCTCGACGGTGGTGAACCGCTTCAACGGCGATCCCGAGGTCAAGCCCAATCCCTGCCTGGGCCCGATCCGGCAGGCACCCTTCTATGCGCTGCGCGTGGTGCCGGTCGATCTGGCCGGCAGCGGCGGGCTCGACTGCAATGCCGATGCGCAGGTGCTGGACCGCGAGGGCCGGCCGATCCCCGGGCTTTACGCCTGCGGCAACGACGCCGCCTCGATCTTCCGCGGCACCTATCCGGGGCCCGGCACCACCATCGGCCCGGCCATGGTCTTCGGCTGGAAAATCGCCCGACAGTTGGCAGAGCAGGGCTGATTTTCCGCCCTTGCCGGAAAAACACCGGCCATCGGGCCATCGGGGCAATTTCGCCAGCGGCAGGCACGAAAATCAATCCCTTGCCCGGAATCGCCACGTCGTTCCAGCCGATCCCGGCGCCGATGAATTAACTTGATGTTAACATAAAGCGTTAAACGGTCTTTGACGTTATTCGCTTGTTTTGCGACCTTTTGCCACAGACCGCGCAATCAGAGGAGCTGGCGTGGTCAGCTTCAGGGAGGTTACCCATGACCGCTTCACTGGCCATCGCGCCCAAGGGCAGGCATCAATCCGGCAAGGCTGCGGCCAGCGGCTGGATCGGCTCTGCGCTGGAATATTACGACTTCTTCATCTACGCCACCGCCGCCTCGCTGGTGTTTCCGCAGATCTTCTTCCCGTCGGAAAACCCGCGCGTCGCCATCGTCGCCTCGCTGGCGACCTATGGCGTGGGCTATGTCGCCCGGCCGATCGGCGCCTTCGTGCTGGGCCATTGGGGCGACACCCATGGCCGCAAGAACGTGCTGATCCTGTGCATGTTCCTGATGGGCATCTCGACCCTGCTGGTCGGCCTTCTGCCGACCTATCAGCAGGTCGGCATCCTGGCCCCGATCCTTCTGGTGATCCTGCGGCTGGTGCAGGGCTTCGCCGTGGCGGGCGAGATCTCGGGCGCCAGCTCGATGATCATGGAACACGCGCCCTTCGGCCGGCGCGGCTTTTTCGCCAGCTTCACGCTGCAAGGTGTGCAGGCCGGCCAGATCCTGGCCGCCGCCGTCTTCCTGCCGCTGGCGCATTACATGCCCGACGAGGCCTTCAACAGCTGGGGCTGGCGCATCCCGTTCCTGCTGAGCTTCGTCGTCATCATCGCCGGCTGGATCATCCGCCGCGAGGTCGAGGAAACCCCCGCCTTCCGCCAGGAAGAGGCCGAGCACGCCACCCCGCGCTCGCCCGTCGTCGAGGCGATCCGCACCACCTGGCCGGACATGATCCGGGTGATCTGCATGGCGCTGATGAACACCATCCCGGTCGTCGCCACCGTCTTCGGCGCCGCCTATGCCGTGCAGGCCGCCTATGGCATCGGCTTCCACAAGGACGTCTATCTGTGGATCCCGGTCCTGGGCAATATCGTCGCCTGCCTGGCGATCCCGCTGGTCGGCAATCTGTCGGACCGCATCGGCCGCCGTCCGCCGATCATCGTCGGCGCGCTGGGATCGGGCCTCTTGGCCTTCGGCTATCTCTATGCGATCTCGATCCATTCGGTGCCGCTGGCGATCCTGATGTCGCTTCTGATGTGGGGCGTGGTCTATCAGGGCTATAACGCGGTCTTCCCCAGCTTCTACCCCGAGCTGTTCCCGACCCGGACCCGCGTGTCCTCGATGGCGATCTCGCAGAACATCGGCACCACGATCACCGCGCTCTTGCCTGCGCTCTTCGCCACCGTCGCCCCTCCCGGCTCGACCAATGTGCCGCTGATGGTGGGTTCGATCACCTTCGCCATCTGCTGCATCGCCGCCGCCGCGGCCTGGTCGGCGCGCGAGACCTACCGGGTCCGCATCGAGGATCTGGGCAAGCCGAATGCCGCACCGGTGACAAAGGCGGAATACGACCACCTGCGGACCGAGGCCGCCGCCAGCCGCTGAACTCCACCGCAAGGCCCCGGTCCATCCGGGGCCTTTCCCCCGAGCAGGAAAGGCAAGGCATCATGATCCGCGGAACCACCAGACTGATCGCGCATCTGGGCTATCCGACCACGACCTTCAAATCGCCGATGATCTACAACCCGTGGTTCCGGCGGCGCGGCATCGACGCCGTGGTGGTGCCGATGGGCTGCAAGCCCGAGGATTACCCCGATTTCCTGCGCCTGCTGTTCCGGCTGTCGAACATCCACGGCGCCCTGATCACCATGCCGCACAAGGTCAGCACGCTGGCGCTGGCCGACCGCGTCTCGGTCACCGCCCGCATCGCCGGCGCGGCAAACGGGCTGCGGCTGGCCGAGGACGGCGCGCTCGAGGCCGACATGTTCGACGGCGAGGGCTTCGTGCGCGGCGTGCTGGCCAAGGGCCAGGAGCTGCAGGGCCGTTCGGCGCTGGTCGTCGGCTGCGGCGGCGTCGGCTCGGCCATCGCCGCCTCGCTGGCCCGGGCGGGCGTGGCGCGGCTGGCGCTCTACGACCCGGCGGCCGCCAATGCCGAGGCGCTGGCCGGCCGTATCGCCGCCGCCTATCCCGGCATCGCGCTGGAGACCGGCGCGAACGACCCGGCGGGCTTCGACCTGGCGGTGAACGCCTCGCCCTTGGGCATGACCGAGGGCGACCCGCTGCCCATGGATCCCGAACGCCTCGACCCCGCCACCTTCGTCGGCGAGGTGGTGCTGAAATCCGAGATCACGCCCCTGCTTGCCGCCGCCCGCGCCCGCGGCTGCCGCTATCAGGTCGGCACCGACATGCTGTTCGAGCAGATCCCGGCCTATCTGGAGTTCTTCGGCTTCCCCAAGCCCAGCGTCGCGGAACTGCGCGAAAGCGCCGCGATCAGCTATTGACCGGCGGCGGCGCGAGGCCGGGCATCGATGCCCGTGCCCCGCGCCGCCATGGCCGGCTGGTTTCGTCCCGGCTGGGGCACCGGCCTTGCCTGCCCGGTCTCGGTCGAGGCGGACGCGCTGCGCATCCGCGCGGATCGCCGGGGCGCCGCCTAGATCCTGCCCATATCAAATCCAAGCATAGCCTGCGTTTTTGAGGTGGTTGGCGCACTCCTTTGCGGAGAAGCTGTCAGGTCATGTGCCGAGGCGTTTCCAGGCGGCTTCGACGGTGCGTTCGGCGGCGGAGCGCATGAGGGGCTTGGGCGCGACGAATATGAGGGGGCGAACGCCATGCGTTCGAGTGAGCCCCCGATCGTGTTCGATGGGGCTCAGATCCGGGCTGTATGGCGGGAGGAACAGCAGATGCGCGCCTGCCGCCCGCATGGCCTTTCGCACCGCGCCGCCCTTGTGGCTGCCGAGATCGTCCATGACCACCACGTCGCCCGGACGCAGGGTCGGAAAGAAGCACCGGCTCGACACAGGCGCGGAACAGATCCCCATTGATCGGGCCATCGATGACGCAGGGCGCGTCGATCCGCTCCATCCGCGGCGCCCCCACGAAGGTCATCCTGCGCCAGTGCCCCTGTGGCGCACGGCCCGGCAGGCGGGTGCCCCTCGGCCCCCGGCCGCGCCGCGGGGCCATGTTTGTCTGCACCCAGGTTTCCTCGATGAACACGAGCCGGCGCGGGTCGATCCTGTGCTGGTGCCGCCGCCAGCGGGCGCGGCGGCGGGCGATGTCGGGCCGTCCGGTCTCGGCGGCAAGGACGGTCTTTTTTTTTTTGAACGACAACCCCTCGGCATGGGCGAAACGCCACAACGCGCCATAGCTGACCCTGACCCCGCGCGCGGCCAGCCCGGCCCGGAGCCGGCGCAGGGGTAACGAGGGGTGTTCCGCAAGCCGCGCCAGCGCGTCGTCCCGTCCCGGCGCCATCACATCGCGCCGCTTACCGCCCATCGGACTGGCCTCGCAACTGCCTGTCGCGCGCCATCTCCGGGACCATTTCACAACGCTCGGCACGCTGAGGCCGAACATAGACGCAACCGCGCGCACCGTCTCTCCCTCAGCAACGCGCGCAACAACGCGTGTCCGAAGATCGCTGGACAAAGGTCTCGCCATGCATGCCGGCTTCCTTTCCCAGCAGCCATGTCGAAGCAGACCATCCCCGATCTGGGAACGCCCGATCCAGCCTGAAACGATCAGGCTTTAGGCGCCGGCAGCCTCGGCAAAGGCCCGCGCCTCGGCCGGGGCGGTGCCGAGCCCGCCGGCGGCGGAAAGGTCCAGATCCGGGAAGTCGCGGGCGACCAGCGCCGGCAGCGGCTGGCCGCCGGATTGCGCCTCGGCGCAGAGCGCCTTGATCCTGGCCTGCGCCTCGGGGCGCGGCATGTGGCGGGCCAGGGCGAAGGTGAAGGCCTCGGCATGGATCAGCCCGCTGCCGTCGTCGAGCCCGCGCGCCATGGCCTGCGCATCGGGTGCGATCCGCCCCGACAGGTCCAGCGCCAGCGCCAGCGCCCGGCCGGTCGAGATGCAGAGCTGCGGCAGGGTCAGCCATTCCACGAACCAGGCCGCGCCGTCGCGCTGCTGGCGGTGGATGCCGGCGCCCTGCAGCGCCGAGGCCAGCGCCGCCGCCTGCCGCGCCAGCGCCACCAGCACCGAGGGGCCGACCGGATTCTGCTTTTGCGGCATGGTCGAGGAACCGCCGGCGCCGGAGATGCGGATTTCGCCGATGCCGCTTTGCGCCATCAGGATCAGGTCCTCGCCCATCTTGCCCAGGCTGGCGCAGAGCCCCGCCATCCAGGCGGCGAAATTGCCGATGCGGTCGCGTTCGGCGTGCCAGCCGTGGCCGGGATCATGGAGGCCGAGCGCCGCGGCCAGGCCGGCGCGCACGGCGGGGCCCTCGGCGCCCATGGCCGAGAGCGTGCCCGCCGCGCCGCCCAGCGAAACGGTGGCCAGCTCCGGCGCCAGCGCCTGAAGCCGCGCGCGGTGGCGCAGCAGCGGACGGCCCCAGCCTGCGATCGCGGCACCGAATCCGGTCGGCGTCGCCGCCTGCCCGTAGGTCCGCGCCGCCATCGGCAGATCGGCATGCTCGCGGGCCAGCCGGCCGAGCGCGGCAGCCAGCCGGCCGAGCCTGTCGTCCCAGATCCCCGTCAGCCGGCGCAGCCGCAGCGCCTGACCGGTTTCCATGATATCCTGGCTGGTCGCGCCCCAATGCAAGTATTGCGCATGATCGGGCGCCTCCATGGCCTTGCGGAAGGCCGCGACCAGCCCCGGGACCGGCACGCCGTTGGTCGCGGTCTCGGCAGCCAGCGCGGCGGGGTCGATCTGCACCTCGCGCGCGGCGCGCTCGATGAAGGCGCCGGCGGTTTCGGGGATCAGGCCCAGCCGGGCCTGCGCGCGGGCCAGCGCGCCCTCGACCAGCAGCATGGCGCGGATCTCGGCGCTGTCGGCGAAGAGCGCGGCGGTCTCGTCATCCGAGAAGAGGCTGCGATAAAGGGCGCTGTCGGCGGCTGCGGCGGGCATCGGTCGGTCCTTTTGCAATGGCGGGACCGGGGGGCCGTCTGCCCCCCGGACCCCCCGAGGATATTTGGACAAGAAAGAAGATGCGAGAGGCCGGCGGCAGGGCTCAGGCGGCAGGCTCAGGGGGGCGCAGGCCGAGGATCTGCCGGGCCTGGCGCCAGGTCGCCACCGGGCGGCGGTATTTCTCGCAAAGCGCCGCGGCGCGTTTCACCAGCGCGGCGTTGGAGGGGGCGAGCCTGTCGCGGTCGAGGCGGACATTGTCCTCGAGCCCGGTGCGGGCATGGCCGCCGGCAGAGATCGCCCAGTCGTTCAGCACGATCTGGTTCGGCCCGATGCCCGCCGCGCACCAGGGCGCATCGGCGCCGAAAAGGCGCTTCACCGTATGGACGTAATAGTCGAAGACCCCGCGGTCGGCGGGCATGGCGTTTTTCACCCCCATGACGAATTGCACATAGGGCCGGTCCTTGATCTGGCCCGCCTGCCACATCTGATGCGCCTTGAGGATATGGCTGAGGTCGAAAGCCTCGATTTCCGGTTTGATATCGTATTTCGCCATCTCGGCGGCCAGCCAGTCCACCAGGTCCGGCGGGTTCTCGTAGACCCGGGTCGGGAAATTGTTCGAACCGACCGAGAGCGAGGCCATGTCGGGGGCCAGCGGCAGCATGCCGCCGCGGGCGCGACCCGCCCCCGAGCGGCCGCCGGTCGAGAGCTGGACGATCATGCCGGGGCAATGCGTCTCGATCCCTTCCTTGAGCCGGGCGAAGCGTTCGGGGTCGGAACTCGGCCGGCCCTCGTCGTCGCGGACGTGGCAATGGGCGATCGTCGCGCCGGCCTCGAAGGCTTCCTGCGTCGATTCGACCTGCTCCTCGATGGTGATCGGCACCGCCGGGTTGTTGTCCTTGGTCGGCAGCGAGCCGGTGATGGCGACGCAGATGATGCAGGGGGTTGCGGTCATGGCCTTGCCCTCAGATGTCGAAGAAGACGGTTTCGTTCTCGCCCTGCAGCTTGAAGTCGAAGCCGTATTCGCCCGGTCCGGTCCGCTTCGCCATGAGCGTCTGGATGCGGGCCTTGTGCTCGATCCGGGCGAGGACCGGGCATTCGGCATTGGCCGCCTCCTCGTCCTCGAAGCAGATCCGGGTCTGGAGCCCGAGATTGATGCCGCGCGCCACCAGCCAGACATTGATATGCGGCGCCATCAGCCGGCCGTCCGGGAAGGGCACGCGGCCCGGCTTGACGGTTTCCAGCCGCCAGATGCCGGTGTCGAAATCCGCCGCGACCCGGGCCCAGCCGGTGACGTTCGGATCGGCGGCGCCGCGCGGGTCGTTGCCGGGATAGATGCCATCCGCATCGGCCTGCCAGGTTTCGAAAAGCGCATCGCGCAGGACCATGCCGGCGCCGTCGATGACGCGGCCGGTGATGATGATGCGCTCGCCCCGCGCGCCCTCGCGGATCGGCGAGAGGCCCAGATCCTGCGGATAGATGCCGGGATTGCCGAGCGCGTTCGGGGTCAGGCCGATATGGACATAGGGGCCGGCGGTCTGCGAGGGGGTTTCCTTGAGATAGTCCAGTCCCTGCATCACATCCCCTCCTTGCGGTTTTCGAAGAACGACTGGCGGCGGCCGCGCAGCACGATGTCGAACTTGTAGGCCAGGCAGTCCATCGGGATCGCCCGGTTCATGTCCAGGGGCGCCACCAGCGCCTGGATGGCGCGGTCCTGGCCGATGGTGTTGACGATCGGGCATTTCGCGATCAGCGGGTCGCCCTCGAAATACATCTGGGTGATCAGGCGCTGGCCGAAGCCGGTGCCGAAGACCGAGATGTGGATATGCATCGGCCGCCAGTTGTTGACATGGTTCGGCCAGGGATAGGCGCCCGGGCGGATGGTCAGGAATTCGTAGCTTCCATCCGGCCCGGTCAGCGTGCGCCCGCAGCCGCCGAAATTCGGATCCAGCGGCGCCAGGTAGCCGTCCTTCTTGTGGCGGTAGCGGCCGCCGGCATTGGCCTGCCAGATCTCGACCAGCACGTTCGGCACGCCGCGGCCGTTCTCGTCCAGCACCCGGCCGTGCATGATGATGCGTTCGCCGATGGCAGGCTGGCCGGTGAAGTTCATCACCAGGTTGTTGTCCAGCACCCCGATCATGTCATGGCCGAAGGCGGGGCCGGTTTCCTCGCTGAGCGTCGAGCCGAGCGCCACCAGCGCGCGATGCGGGGCGCGGGTCATCGAGGTCTTGTAGCCCGGCGTATAGGCCGGCGGGTGCCAGTCGCGGTCGCGGAAGAACAGCGGGCCGCGGTCGGTTGCATTGCTGAGGGTCATCGCTTGGCCGCCTCCATTTCGGCAAAGGTCTCCTTGGCGATCTTGATCGCGTGGTTGGCGCGCGGGACGCCGGCATAGATGGCGACATGCAGCAGCGCCTCGATCACGTCGCCGGGCGTGGCGCCGGTGTTGGCGGTGGCGCGGATATGCAGGGCCAGTTCGTGGTCGTTGCCCAGCCCCGCCAGCAGCGCGATGGTCAGCATCGAGCGCTCGCGCGGGCTGATCGTGTCGCGCGACCAGACCGCGCCCCAGGCGGATTCGGTGATCAGCCTCTGGAAGGGCTCGTCGAAATCGGTCTTGGCGGCCTCGGCGCGGGCGACATGGGCATCGCCCAGCACCCGGCGCCGGGTGGTCATGCCTTGGTCGTAACGGTCACTCATCGGGCGTGGTCCTGAAGGAAGGGGGCCAGCAGCGCGGCCCATGCGGCGGGGGTTTCGACGCAGGGCAGATGGCCGGCGCCGGGGATGACGTGGAAATCCGCGCCGGGGATCAGATCGGCGGTGCCGCGCACCAGATCCGGCGGCGAGGAGCCGTCCTGGTCCCCGGCGATCACCAGCGCGGGCAGGCGCAGGCTGGCGGCGGCTTCGGTCAGGTCGGCGGCGGCGATGGCCTCGCAGGCGGCGATGTAGCCCTGCGCGTCGCAGCGGGCCAGCATGTTGCGCCAGGGATGCAGCGCCGGCGTGGTGCGGAAGGGCGGTGCGAACCAGCGCTCCATCACCGCATCGGCGATGCTGGCGACGCCGCCGGCACGGACGGCGGCGATGCGGGCGGCCCAGATCTCGGGCGCGCCCATGCGGGGCGCCGTGTTCGACAGCACCAGCGCACGCAGCAGTTCGGGCCGGCGCGCGGCCAGCGCCTGGCCGATCATGCCGCCGATGGACAGGCCGACGAAGACCGCCGGTCCGCCGGTCGCCTCGATCAGCGCCGCGGCGTCCTCGGCCAGATCGGCGATCGAGACGGGGCCGCCGGAATCGGACAGGCCGTGGCCGCGCTTGTCGTAGCGAATGGCGCGGATGCCCGGCAGAAGCGGCAGCACCGCGTCCCAAAGCCGCAGGTCGGTGCCCAGGGAATTGGCGAAAACCACCGGCAACCCGTCCTCGGGCCCGTCGATCCGGTAATGCATCGCCCCCCAGGGTCGCATCAGAACTTGCATGGCAACTCCTCTCTCACCCATAATCTGCCACAGCCTGTTCCGGGCGAAAAATGCTAAATGAGCGATCATGTATAATCATTCCATTATGCATCCGGCGATCAAGCTGCGCCATATCCGCGCCTTTCTGGACATCGCGGCCGAGGGCGGGCTGTCCGCCGTCGCCCGCCGGCAAGGCATCACCCAGCCGGCGCTGTCGCGCACCCTGGCCGAGCTGGAGACGCTGCTGGGGCAGCGGCTGTTCCTGCGCCAGGGGCGGCGGCTGGTGCTGACCGAACAGGGCGCGCTGTTTCGCCACCATGCCGCCCAGGCCCTGCAGGCGCTGGAGGCAGGCGCGGCGGCGTTGCGGCCGGGGACCAGCGGCACGATCCGGGTCGGCGTGCTGCCCACGGTGGCGACGCGGTTCTTTCCGCAGGTGGTGCTGCGGCTGCGGCAGATCCTGCCCGAGGTGACGCTGGCGGTCGAGACCGGGCCGCATCACTACCTGATCCGCATGCTGCGCGCGGGCAGCATCGACCTGATGATCGGGCGCCTGCCCAGCCCCTCGGAAATGGCGGGGCTGAGCTTCGATCACCTTTACGAGGAGGACGTCGTGCTGGTGGCGCGCGCCGGTCATCCCGCGGCCGGCCGGCCGGCCGCCGAGGCGCTGCGCGAGGCGCCGCTGATCCTGCCGCCGGCGACGGCGCTGATCCGCGCCTCGGTCGATGCCTATCTGGTCTCGCTGGGGCTGGCCGGCGGCCGGCCGCTGGTCGAGACGGTGTCGCTGGCGCTGGGGCGGGGGATCTGCCTGGCCTCGGACAGCCTGTGGTTCATCTCGCGCGGGGTGGTGCTGGACGAGGTCGAGCGCGGCCTGCTGGTCGAATTCCCGACCGGTGCCAGGTTCCTGTCCGGCGCGGTCGGCATGACCCGCCGGCAGGCCGCCGCGACGCCGGGCCTTGCCACGCTGGAACAGGTGGCGCGCCAGATCGCCGGCCGGGCGGCGGGCGGCTGACGGCGCGATTGGTGCCAGCAGTCAGGCGACGGTCATGAAGGGCCGGCGATAGGCGCTTGGCGTCGTGCCGCGCAAAAGCCGGAACCGGCGCGAGAAATGCGCCGGGTCGTGAAAGCCCAGCCGATAGCCGATCTCGGCCACCGGCAGCTGGGTAAAGGCCAGCAGGCGGCAGGCCTCGGCCATCACCAGCCCCTCGATATGGCGCGAGGCGCTGACCCCCGTCGCCTCGCGGCACAGCCGGTTCAGATGGCCGGGCGTGATCGCCAGCGCGCGGGCATAGTCGCCGGGCCGCCAGCCCTCGGCCATATGCGCCGCGACCAGCGCCGCAAGCCGCTGCAGCCGCTGCGGGCTGCCGCCGACCGTCTCGGCCGAGGCCGCGCGGTCGAGTTCGCAGATCGCGGTCAGCAGGGCATGCGACAGCGCCGCCAGCAGCGGCCCGCGATAGGCGCCCTGGCCGGCGAAGGCGTCGGAGAGCTGGCCGATCAGCGTCAGCAGCCCCTCGTCCAGCGCGCCGAAGAACGGGCGCGACAGGTGCCGGCCGATCTCGGCCGAGGCGGCCTGCAAGCCGGCGGCGACGCTCAGCGGAAAGGACAGCACCAGGCCCTCGCTGCCCTTGCGGAAGCGGAAACCATGCACGACCAGCGCCGGCACGAACAGGAATTGCCCGTCATGCAGGCACGCGGCATCGCCGTCCAGCATCACCTGCGCCTCGCCCTGCCGCATGGCGAAGACCTGCATCATCTCGCGATGGCGATGCGGCGAGATCGCCCAGTCGTGCAGACGCGCCCGGTCCCAGATCCGCTCGCAATGGATCACGTCCGGAAAGGCGGCAGTCTCGCCGAACAGGTTGAAGACCGGGATGGGGCCGGGCACGCTCATGCACGATTCATACAAGTCTTTGCCGCCCGCGTCCATTCATCGCCGCCCGCCCGCCGCCTATGCTGCAAGTCAGGGAAACAAGCGGACATCGTCATGGACACTCAGGTCGTCATCATCGGCGGCGGGCCTTCGGGGCTGCTGCTGTCGCAGCTTCTGAACCGCGCCGGCATCGCCACGGTCATCCTGGAACGCGCCAGCCGCGAGCATGTGCTGTCGCGCATCCGCGCCGGCATCCTGGAATGGGGCAGCGTCGAGCTGCTGCGCGAGGCCGGGGTCGGCGCCCGCATGGATGCCGAGGGCATCGCGCATGACGGCGCCTGGCTCACCGATGCCGACCTGATGGTGCATGTCGATTTCAAGGCGCTGACCGGCAGGCAGGTCATGGTCTATGGTCAGACCGAGGTCACGCATGACCTTTACGACGCGCAGGACGCCATGGGCACCACCATCCTGCACGGCGTCGAGGATGTGCGCATCCTCGACCTCGACGGGCCGCAGGCGGCGGTCGAATACACGCAGGGCGGCCGGCGCCACCGCCTGAGCTGCGCCTATGTCGCGGGCTGCGACGGCTTTCACGGCGTCTCGCGCAGGACCATCCCCGAGGATCGGCGCCGCGAATTCGAGCGGGTCTATCCCTTCGGCTGGCTGGGCATCCTGTCGCGCACGCCGCCGGTCGCCGACGAGCTGATCTATGCCAATTCGCCGCATGGTTTCGCGCTGGCCTCGATGCGCAACCACAATCTCGTGCGCTATTACGTGCAGGTGCCGCTGAGCGACCGGGTCGAGGACTGGCCCGACGACCGCTTCTGGGCCGAGTTCCGCCGCCGCATCCCCGCCCAGGCCGCGGCGCGGCTGGTCACCGGCCCCTCGATCGAGAAATCCGTCGCGCCGCTGCGTAGCTTCGTCTCGGAGCCGCTGCGCTGGGGCCGGCTGTTCCTGGTGGGCGATGCCGCGCATATCGTGCCGCCGACCGGCGCCAAGGGGCTGAACCTGGCGGTGTCGGACGTGTTCTACCTGCATCAGGCGCTGATTGCGGCGCTGAAGCAGGGCGATCAGGCCGGGCTCGACACCTATTCCGACCGCGCGCTGGCGCGGATCTGGAAGGCGATGCGCTTCAGCTGGCAGATGACCATGATGCTGCACCGTTTCGACGGCGAGGACGGTTTCGCCGCGCAGATGCGCCGCGCCACGCTGGCACATCTGGCGGAATCCGAGACCGCGCGCCGCGAACTGGCCGAGAATTACGTGGGCCTGCCTTACTGACATGCATGGCCTGGGCTTGCAGCAAGGCGGTCCGACGAACGGTGCCCAGCATTGCCCCGCATCCAGCGCCGCAAGGGAGACCGCGCCTTCTTCTTGCACAGGCTGCAAACGCAGATCGGCAGGCGGTCGCGCTTGGTCAGGCCCGAGACCAGGTTGATCGCCACGATCTCGCGATCCTCGATCCGGCCCATGAGCCACAGCCCGCTGAGAAACTGCACCGCGCCCATATGGAACAATAGAAAGCAAGCGGCATGGACCTCTCTTTTGGTGGAGCCGTACGTGCCGAAAGCCGGGACGCGGGCGCGGGGCGCCGTCAGCCGGTCCTGGCGACCGAACCCCCCGTGACCTGGCGTTTCGGCCCGTCGCCGCCGGGCCGGATGTCGAAGTCGAGGATGCCGGTCGGGAGCGCCGGCGTCGCGCCGACAGGGGGATGTCCACGATGCCGGCGCTGCGGCTCTCGACCGGGACGGCGCCGAGGATCATGTAGCCCTGCTCGCCCGAACGGCCGAGCCTCCTCAGGTATTCCATGGCGTTGAAGCAGGCCCGGCGACAAGCGACATGCGCGTCGAGGTAATATTGCTCGCCCGTGCGTTCGTCGACCAAGATGCCCTCGAAGATCAGGGTATCGTCGAAATCCAGGTCGATGGGCTAAGGCCGAAAGATCGGGTTGATGACGCCGTATTTCGCCATGCCGCGGCTCTGCTGCACGAATCGGTTGATGGCCGGAGTGCCCCTTTCCCCGGACAGGCTTGTCCCACGGCTTGGGTGACGGATATGTCGAGGGCGGTGAATCCGTTCAGCACGGCAACCCGGGCCCGGAACTCTGCAGCTTGACGGTCGAAGTCCCGCGCTGTCAGTCGCTGACCCGGCAGCTTCACGCAATGCATCCGATCATCGGGAAAACAGTCCACTGGACCGTTTTCTGATCCTCCTTACATCTCTCGACACGGCTCAGGCGATGATAGCCGCGCCGTCGTCGCCAGATGGCCTTGCCGAAGCGTCTGGATGCACGCCGAGCCTTGCTGCGGATGATCGCTGCGGCTGTGTTCGTCACCCAGGGTTTGGCGTTCTTGCGGGGCGGCATGATCGCGGCGGCACCACGGGCGACGCTGGCATCATGGCACCTGCGCATGCCGAAGGCACCGTCGGCGGTGACGCTGGCGATATCCTGATCCGCAAGGATCGGGTCGAGAGGTTCTGGCAGCATCGGTGCGTCGCCGAGGTCGCTGCTGGTGCATTCTGCCGCCCGTATTTCCGGGGTTTTCTCGCCAATCCCCAAGCGGATCTTGCGCCGGACGCGCCGCTTGGGCCCGCCATGCTTGCGCGCGTTCCATTCCCCCTCGCCCCCGGCCGTGATGCCAATGCTGTCGATCGACAGGTGCAGCGGTCCCTGCGATCCGCGATAGGGAATGCCGACCTTCAGGCGCTTCCGGCGCCGCGATCTAAGCCGGGCGCGGCGGATCACTCTTCCGCGGGATGCCGGCGACCTTGCTACCGGCGACCGTCAAACGCGCCATAGCGACCGGCAAGATTCTGGCCGGGAACATGGATCATGCCAGGGCATCAGCCGTGTCCTTGCCCTTGGTGAACACCGGCTTGCGGCCTGTCGAATGGCTTGGCGCGAAGATCCGCAGGAAAACGATCCGCGCGGTTCGCAATACCCTCGCCAGGGCAAATACGGGACTCAAAGGCCGATGAGCCCGGCGCCAAAGCCGCAAGGGCGGGCACCCGGCCCGGGGCCCGCAATCGGGGCACCGATCAGCGCCCGCCTTCCCACGCGACCCGGCAGCAAGCAGGGAACCGATGCCGAGAAAGGCCGGGCGGCGCCGGCCCGGCCGCTTCACCCGTCAGCCGCGGCGCAGCTGCTCGAGCAACGCGGCCGACGGCTCGCCCGTCACCGGCAGCCCGCGCGAGGCCTGATAGGCGCGGATGGCGCTGATCGTGTTCGAGCCGACATTGCCGTCCACCCCCTGGGTGTCGAAGCCGCGGGCGGTCAGCAGGCGCTGCATCTCCTTGCGCTGCTCGATGCGCAGGCCGGGATGGTCGGCCGGCCAGGGATTGGCCAGTCCCGGATAGCCCTTGAGCCGGTCCGCCAGATGCGACACCGCCAGCGCATAGCTGTCGGCATTGTTGTAGCGCAGGATGGCGTGGAAGTTGCGGGTGATCAGGAAGGCCGCGCCCGAGGCACCGCCGGGCACGATCAGCTCGGTCGAGGTGCCGGCGGGCGGCAGCGGCCGCTGGTTGGCCTGGCGCACGCCCAGGGACTGCCATTCCGCGACGCTGCGCCGCTTGCCCTTGCCGGCCAGCGCGGTGTTGAAGCCGGGCGGCAGCGTGACCTCGACCGCCGCCGGGAGGCCGCGCTGCCAACCCGATTTCGCCAGGTAGTTCGCGGCCGAGGCCAGCGCGTCGGACGGGTCGTTCGACCAGATGTCGCGCCGGCCGTCGCCGGTGAAATCCACCGCGAAGGCAAGATAGGTGGTCGGAATGAACTGGGTATGCCCCATGGCGCCGGCCCAACTGCCGGTCATGTGGCCGGGGTCGATGTCGCCCGATTGCAGGATCTTCAGCGCCGCCATCAGCTGGCTGCGGAAGAAATCACCGCGATAGCCCTCATAGCCCAGGGTGGCCAGGCTTTCGATCAGCGGCAGGTCGCCGCGCCGCTCGCCATAGGTCGATTCCATGCCCCAGACCGCGGCAACGACCTCCTTGTCCACGCCATAGGTCGCCTCGACCCGCGTGAGCACGCCGCCATATTGCGCCAGCGCCGCCCGGCCGTTGGCCTGACGCTTTTCCGAAACCGCGTTCTCCAGGTATTCCCACAGCGATTTCTTGAACTCCGCCTGGTTCTGCGAGCGGCGCAGCGCCTCGGGGTTATAGGTCACGTCGCGGAAGGCGAATTCCAGCGTGCTGTCGCTGATGCCCTGGCCGCGGGCGCTGGCCTTGAAGCCTTCGACCCAGTTGCGCAGCCCGGCGACCTTTTCGGCCGGCGGGTTCTGGTAGCGGCCCCATTTGATCTCCTGGCTCTGCTGGGGAACCCCCGCGCCGGGGTATTGGCCGGCGCACCCCCCAAGCAGCAGAGCCATGGCCGTGAGCGTCGCCGAAAGTCGCAATGAAAGCCGCATTCCTGTCCCCTTGGTCAAGCCTTTTGCCGCAGCCTAGCGTCCGATGTCCCGCGCCGAAAGCCGGAAAACCGGCGCCGGCAAGAGGCCGCCCTTCCCGAAAGGGCATCGGGCCCCTGCCGGTGGCGGGGCATCATCCGGCCGGCAGCGGGGTCCAGATCACCTCGTCGATGCGCGGTGCGCCGGTGGCCAGCATCACCAGCCGGTCGAACCCCAGCGCGCAGCCCGAGGCCGGCGGCATGAAGGCCAGCGCGCGCAGGAAATCCTCGTCCAGCGGATAGCGTTCGTCATGGACCCGCGCCTTTTCCGCCATCTCCAGCTCGAAGCGGCGGCGCTGCTCGGCCGGGTCGGTGAGTTCGCCGAAACCGTTGGCCAGCTCGACGCCGCAGGCGTAAAGCTCGAACCGCTCGGCCTCGCGCGGCTCGTCCGCGGCGCGCCGCGCCAGCGCCGCCTCGGGCGCGGGGTAGCGGTCCAGGATCAGCGGCCGGCCATGGCCCAGATGCGGCTCGACCCGCTCCACCAGCACGCGCGACAGGATATCGGACCAGCCGTCGTCCGCCGCCAGGCGGATCCCCCGCGCCTCGGCCTGGGCGCGCAGGGCCGCGGCATCGGTCTCGGCCCCGTCGCAGGTCGAAAGCAGGTCGATGCCGGCATAGTCGCGGAAGGCCTCGGCCACGCTCATCACCTCGGGCGTGGCATAGGGGTCGCATTCGGCGCCGCGAAAGCGCAGCATCTCGGCGCCCGCGCATTCCGCCGCATGGCGCAGATATTGCGCGCAATCGTCGAAAAGCGCGCGGTAATCCTCGCCCGCCCGATACCATTCCAGCATGCAGAACTCGGGGCTGTGCAGCGGCCCGCGCTCGCGGTTGCGCCAGACATGGCCGAAGGCGAAGATGCGCTCCTCGCCCGCGGCCAGCAGTTTCTTCATGGCAAATTCGGGGCTGGTATGCAGATACATCCGCCGCGGCACGCCGTCATTGCCGATCTGGTCGGTGGCGAAGGCGTGCAGATGCGCCTCGTTGCCCGGGCTGACCGCCAGGGCCAGCGGATCGACCTCGACGAAGCCCTGCGCGCCCAGCCAGTCGCGGATCGCGGCCTGGATGCGGTTTCGCGCCAGCAGCAGCGGCCGGCGCCCGGCATGGCGGTCACGGTCCCACCAGGGGCTTTCATCGGCGGGTTTCATGCGCGCACCTCCTGCATCTGTGTCGTTTTTCCCTTGCGGCTGGCGCAAAGCTGCGAAAAACGCTATGGGATGTCATCCTGCCGGACTTGGTATCCGGCATCCCGGAATTTGAAAAGCAGGCAAGGGAAACCGCCTTGAAAGTCATCGCCTCCAGCCTTCGCAAAGGCAATGTCGTCGAGATCGACGGCAAGCTCCATGTCGTCCTGACGGCGACCAATTTCCACCCCGGCAAGGGCACCCCGACGACCCAGGTCGAGCTGCGCCGCATCTCGGACGGCAACAAGGTCTCGGAACGCTGGAAGACCACCGAACAGGTCGAGCGTGCCCATGTCGACGAGCGCGCCTATAACTTCCTTTACGAGGACGGCGAGGGCTTTCACTTCATGGAGCCGGAAAGCTATGAGCAGGTCGTGGTCTCGCCCGAGGTGGTCGGCGACGACAAGGTGTTCCTGGAGGACGGCATCAGCGTCTTCCTGCAGGTCCATAACGGCGTCGCCATCGCCATCGAGCTGCCGCAGAAGGTGACGGTCGAGGTGGTCGAGACCGAACCGGTGGTCAAGGGCCAGACCGCCTCGTCCAGCTACAAGCCGGCGATGGCGCATAACGGCGTGCGCATCATGGTGCCGCCGCATATCGGCGTGGGCACCAAGGTCGTCATCAACACCGCCGACCTGACCTATGTCGAGCGCGCCAAGAGCTGATCGCTGAAGCTTTCGGGGGCGGGGCGTCCTCGCGCCCTGCCCCTTTGCGTTCCGCCGCATCATCCGCAGGCTCGCGGGATCATGCGGATCAATCGGCAGTCGCGGCCCCGATGGTCCCGCCCACCACGGCGCCGGCGGGACCGGCGATGACCGCCCCGCCCAGACCGCCCGTGGCGGCGCGTTCGGTGGGATTGTCGCCGCAACCGGCCAGAACAAGCAGCATGGCGGAAGCGGCAGTCGCAATCAGGCTACGCATCTTGCTGTCCTCCTTCAGGGCGGCGAAACGCCGCCCCTATCCGAGACAAGACGCGCAACCTCGCCCTATGGTTCCGGTCAGGGAAAGATCGGCGCCAGCATCAGCCCTTCCGTTTCGGGCAGGCCCAGCATCAGGTTGGCGTTCTGCACCGCCTGACCCGAAGAGCCCTTGCACAGGTTGTCCAGCGTCGAGACGACCAGCGCCCGCCCCGAGATCCGGTCGCCGGTCACGCCGATATGGCAGAAGTTCGAACCCTGCACATGCGCCATCGCCGGCAGTTGGCCAAAGGGCAGCACGACGATGAAAGGCTCGTCGGCATAGGCCTCGGCCAGCGCGGCATGCACCGCCTGCGGCTCGCCCTTGAGATAGCAGGACGCCAGGATGCCGCGGTTCACCGGCACCAGATGCGGGGTGAACTGGATGCGCACCTCGCGCCCGGCAATGGCCGAAAACTCCTGGTCGAACTCGCCCAGGTGGCGGTGCTTGCCGCCCTGGGAATAGCCCGCCACATCCTCTGAGCGTTCGGCGAAGAGCATGTTTTCCTTGAGCGAGCGCCCCGCCCCGGACACGCCGTTCTTGAGGTCGCAGATGATGTCGTCGAGGTCGATCAGCTCTGATGCGATCAGTGGCCGCAGCGCGAATTGCACGGTGGCGGCGTTGCAGCCGGTGCCGGCGACCAGCCGCGCGCCCTTGATCTGGTCGCGATAGAACTCGGTCAGGCCATAGACCGCCTGCGGCTGGATCTCGGGCGCGGCATGGTCGAGCCCGTACCATTTCCGGTAATCCGCCGGGTCGCGCAGCCGGAAATCGGCGCCCAGGTCGACGATCTTCACATCGCCCGGCAATTGCCCGACCAGCGGCTGGCTAAGGCCGTGCGGCAGGGCGCAGAACACCAGGTCGATGGCCGAGAAGTCGATCTCCTCCATCCTGACCAGCGCCGGCAGCCTGAGATGTCGCAGATGCGGGAAGACCTCGTCATAGCCCTGCCCCGCCTTGCGGTCGGCGGACAGCGCGGCGATCTGGATCCGGGGATGGGTGGCCAGGATGCGGACGAGTTCGGCACCCGTATAGCCCGAGGCCCCAAGGATGGCAGCTTTCAGCGTCATGTCTCGATCCCGAGGAAACGGCCGCATTCGGCGCGGCGCTGGTTGGTCCGGCCCCGCAAGGGGCCAGATCCGGCACTAGGCCCCGGTCCCCGGCATGTCAAGCCGCGGGCCGGGGCGGATCGGGCGGGCCGGCATCCATGCGGGCGGGCATCCATGCGGGCAGGTCTGGCCGCGGATGGCGCCGCCGCATGGGTATTGGGGGAACGAAGAAGCCGCCGGCCGCGCGGGGGCGGCCATGCCTTGCCGGACGGGGGCCGGCCTTGGGGCGGGGTGAATTCCAACATATTGTATTTGCTTTTGAAATTTCGAGCATCGATTGCTGCCCCGGCCGGCCGGCTTATTTTCCTGCGCAAGAATGCTGCATCTGCATCATTTTATTGCGAGACATGGCGGCGCGAATCCAATATTCGGGCGGCGGCCGCCAAGGCCCTGGATAACGGAGGAAGTGATGAGCGCGACCCCTGATCGCAAGAGCCAGCTTGGCCCCGGTGACATCCGCGCCCGCAAGGGCGGCGAGCCGGTGGTCTGCCTGACCGCCTATACCACCCCCATGGCCCGGCTGGTCGATGCGCATTGCGACATCGCGCTGGTCGGCGACAGCCTGGGCATGGTCCTGCACGGCCTGCCCTCGACCATCGGCGTGACCATGGAGATGATGATCCTGCACGGCAAGGCGGTGGCGCGGGGCTGCTCGCGCGCCTGCCTGGTGGTGGACATGCCCTTCGGCAGCTACGAGGAAGGGTGCGAACAGGCCATGCGCAACGCGGCACGGCTGATGGCCGAGACCGGCTGCCAGGCGGTCAAGCTGGAGGGCGGGCGGCACATGGCCGAGACGGTGGCCTTCCTGGTCGCGCGCGGCATTCCGGTCATGGGCCATGTCGGGCTGACGCCGCAAGCGGTCAATGTGCTGGGCGGCTACAAGGTGCAGGGCCGCGGCCGGGACGAGGCCGACCGCATCGCCCAGGACGCCGCCGCGCTGACCGACGCCGGCGCCTTTGCCGTGGTGCTGGAAAAGCTGCCCGCGGCGCTGGGGGCGCGCATCACGCAGGAGATCGCCGTGCCGACCATCGGCATCGGGGCGGGTCTCGATTGCGACGGGCAGGTGCTGGTGGTGGACGACATGCTGGGCCTGTTCGCGGATTTCCGGCCGAAATTCGTCAAGCGCTATGCCGAACTGGGCCGCGATGCCGATGCCGCCATCGCCGGCTATGCCGCCGAGGTCCGCGCCCGGCGCTTTCCCGGCCCCGAACATGTCTTCGGCGAGGGCAAGCCCGCATGAGCGCGCCCATCGTCCGGCCGCTGGCCGAGCTGCGCGCGCTGGTGCGCGGCTGGAAATCCCGCGGCGAAAGCATCGGCGTGGTGCCGACCATGGGCGCGCTGCACGAAGGGCACCTGAGCCTGGTCCGGGCCGCCAGGGCCAGTTGCGACCGGGTGATCGTGACCCTGTTCGTCAACCCGCGCCAGTTCAACAATGCCGAGGATTTCGCCCGCTATCCCCGCACCGAACATGCCGATGCGGAACTGCTGGCGCCCCTGGGCGTCGATGCGCTGTTCGTGCCCGATGGCGACGAGGTCTATCCGCCCGACCACGCCACGGTGGTCTCGGTCTCGGGCGTGACGGCCCCGCTGGAAGGGGCGCATCGTCCGGGCCATTTCGACGGCGTGGCCACGGTGGTGACGCTGCTGTTCAACATGACCCAGGCCGACCGGGCGTTTTTCGGCGAGAAGGACTGGCAGCAGCTGCAGCTGGTACGCCGGCTGGTGCAGGATCTGAAGCTGCCGGTCGAGATCGTGCCCTGCCCCTGCGTGCGGGCCGGGGACGGGCTGGCGCTGTCCTCGCGCAACCAGCGCCTGACGGCCGAGGGGCGCGCGCGCGCCGCCGCGCTGCCGCAGGCGCTGTTCGAGGCGGCGCGGCGAATCGAAGCCGGCGAACCCGCCGAGGCCGCTCTGGCCGCGGCGCAGGCCGGGCTGGAGGCGGCGGGCGTGGGTCCGGTCGAATATCTGGAACTGCGCGACGGCGAAACCCTGGGCAAGCCGCAGCCGGGCCGGCCGGCGCGGCTGCTGGTCGCGGCCTGGCTCGACGGGGTGCGGCTGATCGACAACCTGGCGGTCACGCTGCCCTGAGCGCATTCATCGGGCCAGGACAGCACCGGGGGCGCCTGCCTCATGAGTATCTGCAAAACGGTGAAAGCGGCGCGCCCTGGGAATGGGGCGCTGCCGCGTCGAGATGCAATTCGGCCCGGAAGCCGGGACGGGCGTTGCGCATCCGCAGTTCCCCCTGCGCGGCATCGACGATCTCGGCGACCACGGCCAGGCCGATACCCTGCCCCTCACCGCTGGGATCGAGGCTGAGGCCGCGCTGGGGGAGCCGTTCCAGATCCGTCTCGGGAATGCCCGGCCCGTCGTCCCGGACAGCGACGAGGATGCGGCCGGCCTTGCGGCGGGCCGAGACGCGAACGGTGCGCATGGCGCATGGCGTTTTCCAGCAACGCGCCGAGCGCCTCTGTCAGTTCGTCGGGGTCGATGCGGGCGGCAAGGCCGGGGGGGCGCCGAAAACTGCCAGTCGATGCCGGCGCCCAGCGGCGTGCGGCGCAGCACGCCGATCAGCCGGGTCGCGATCCGCCCCGGCTCGGCGCTTTGTGCATCGCGGCCGGACCGGAGGCAGGCGCGGGCCAGTTCGCGATCGACATGGCGCCGACCTGGCGTAGCGGACGCGGGCCGACGGTGATCTGCAGCCAGTTGGCCAGCAGCGGCTCGCCGCGCGGGCCGGGAAGCGTGCGCACCGCGGTTTCGCCAGCCGTCTCGACCAGGAAGCCCGCCGCCTTCAGCCCCGTTCCAGATCGGCGCGATCCGGGGCTCATCCTCGACGATCAAGGTGCGCATCAGTCCCCGTCCTCCTCGTCCAGGGCCAGGATCCGCCCCGAGGCCGCGTCGATCTCGACCTCGATCAGGCGGCCGACGGGGGTCGCCAGCTCGACCTCATAGATCATCATGCCGTCCTCGTCGTCCAGGTCCACCTCGATCACCCGTCCGGGCTGGGTTTCGTGCAGCCGTGCCAGCACCTCGGCAAGGGGCAGGATCCGGCCACGCTCGACCGCCTCGCGCGCCTGTTCGAAATCCGGCTTGGCGATGGCCTGGCCGGCCGCCAGAAAGGGCGGCAGCAGCGACAGAAGGAGAATTGCGGCAAGCCGTCTCATGCCGCCCCTGTTCGTCCGGGAACTGACGGGCGGCTGACAAAGCCGGCGCGGGGCCCTGCCGCCGCGCGCGGCGTGCCGAAACGGCAACAGCCCGGCCCGGCGGCCTTCCGCCCAGGCGGGGCGTTCCTGACGACGGCCTGACAGGCCGGATCAGAGGGCAGTCAGCAAGCCTGCGGCATTGCGGCCCCGTTATCCCGCGGACGGGCAACCGCCACCTTACCATGAAAGGGCCAAGAGATGCTGCGCAAGAGCGGGACGAGCTTCGCCGAGACGCTGAACGGCACGCCATCCGGCGACGGGCTGTCGAAGATGGCTGGCCAGGACCGGCTATTCGGCTTTGGCGGCAACGACCGGCCGGAGGGCAGGCGCGGCAACGACGTCCTGACCGGCGGCGCGGCGGCCAATGTCTTCGAGTTCGGGCGCGGCATCACCGCCGATTTCCAGAACGGCATGGACCGGCTGGACTTCGACGAATTCAGCCGTGCGCAGGTGCAGGCCGTCATCAACAGTGCCCGGCAGGCCGGCGACGACCTGGTGCTGCGGCTATCCGCCGATACCATCGTCACCATCCAGGACGTGCAGAAGGCGCAGCTCGACCTGGGCGACTTCGCCTTCTGATCGGAAACAGCGCCACCGGCAGGATGCCGCCGCATGTGCCGGCGGCGGCGCTTTCCCTGCTTGCGGGCTATGCCGGCGGGCATTTTCCCGCCAGTATCGGGGGCGGGCGATCCCGGCTCCCGGACGCGGCGGCCTCTTCCCCCGCCAGCCAAGGCGGGTTTCGCCCCGCAAGCGCATCCCGCAGATCGGCCCGCAAGGAGGAAATGCCATGACCACCGCACCCGACCACGTGCTGACGCTCGAGCGCGTCCTGGATGCGCCCGTCGACCGGCTCTGGCGCTGCTGGACCCAGCCGGACCTGCTGAAGCAATGGTTCTGCCCGAAGCCCTGGCATGTCTCCGAGGCGCGCATCGACCTGCGACCGGGCGGGGCCTTCTTCACCGTCATGAACGGCCCCGACGGCGAGCGGTTCGAGAATATCGGCGTGTTCCTGGAGATCGAGCCGCAGCGCCGGCTGGTCTCGACCGACGCCTTCCGGCCGGGCTGGCTGCCGACCGCGCGGGCCTTCATGGTCTCGCATGTGCATTTCGAACCGCGGGGCCAGCGGACGCATTACCGCGCCCAGGCCATGCACTGGAACGAGGAAACGCTCAGGCAGCACGAGCAGATGGGCTTTCACGAAGGCTGGAACATGGCCGCCGACCAGCTCGAGGCCCTGGCGAAAAGCCTGTAGGGCCCGGCCGGCCGGCCTTTCACTCCGCCGCGTCTCACTCCGCCGCGTCGATCTTCAGCACGCCGCGGCGGATCTGGTCCGCCTCGATCGATTCGAACAGGGCGCGGAAATTGCCCTCGCCGAAACCGTCATCGCCCTTGCGCTGGATGAACTCGAAGAAGATCGGCCCGATCACGGTCCTCGAGAAGATCTGCAGCAGCACCCGCGTCATGCCGCCGCCGACGACGCCCTCGCCGTCGATCAGGATGCCGTGCTTTCTCATGCGCTCGACGGGTTCCTGATGGCCCTTAACCCGGTCGTGCGACATCTCGTAATAGGTGTCGGGCGGGCCGGGCATGAACTTCATCCCCGCCTCGGCGATGCGGTCGGTGGCAGCATAGATGTCCTCGGTGGCGATGGCGATGTGCTGGATGCCCTCGCCCTTGTAGGCGCGCAGGTATTCCTCGATCTGGCTGTGATCGTCGGTCGATTCGTTGATCGGGATGCGGATCTTGCCGTCGGGCGAGGTCAGCGCCCGGCTGACCAGCCCGGTCTGCTTGCCCTTGATGTCGAAGAACCGGATCTCGCGGAAATTGAACGTGTCGTGGTAGAACTTGTACCAGGTGTCCATGTTGCCGCGCACGACGTTATGCGTCAGGTGGTCGAGATAGTAGAAGCCGAACCCCTCGGGGCGCGGGTCGGGCTCGCCCAGCCAGTCGTAATCGGCCGCATAGGCGCTGCCGGCATCGCCGTAGCGGTCGATGAAGTACAGAAGCGAGCCGCCGATGCCGTAGACCGCCGGCGCCTCGATGGATTTTCCGCTGCCGGTATATTCCCTGGCGCCCAGGTCCAGCGCCCGCCGCAAGGCGTGTTGGGCATCGACCACGCGCCAGGCCATGGCCGGGGCGCAGGGGCCGTGTTCGCGCACGAAACCGGCGGCATGGCTGTCCGGGTCGGCATTCAGCAGATAATTGATGTCGCCCTGGCGATAGAGCGTGATGTCCTTGCGCCTGTGCCGCGCCACCGGCGCGAAACCCATCTGGCGAAAGATGCGGTCCAGGGTCTCGGGCTGCGGATGGGCGAATTCGACGAATTCAAACCCGTCCGTCCCGGCGGGATTTTCGGCGCTGATCGTGGCTTTCGGGGCGTCATGCGGGAACGGTCCCATGGCGTCTCCTCCCTAGTGTTCGCGTGTCCTGAAACCATGATCGCGCGAATGCGATGCAAACCGGGCGCAAACTGTGCCATGATCGGGACACAAAGGCACGAAACGCGCATGGATGAGACGATTTATGCCAGAAACACGCATGGACGGATTCGACATCGCCATTCTCGACGCCCTGCAGCGCGACGGGGCGATGACCAATGCCGCGCTGGCCGAACTGGTGAACCTGTCGGCCTCGCAATGTTCGCGCCGGCGGGCGGCGCTGGAGGAGGCGGGCGTGATCGAGGGCTATGCCGCGCGGCTGAACCCGCAGAAACTGGGCTTTGGCCTGCGCGCCATCATCCGGGTGAACCTGCGCAGCCATGGCCAGGGCAAGGAGGACGATTTCGCCCGCTTCGTCGCCGCGCATCCGCAGATCCGCTCGGCCTTTTCGGTCTCGGGCGATGCCGATTACATCCTCGACGTACGGCTGCGTGATCTGGAGGCGTTTTCGGACTTCATCCATCGCCACCTGCTGCCGCAACCGCAGGTGGCCCAGGTGCGTTCCGAAATCGTGCTCAGGACGCTCAAGGACGACCGCAGCCTGGTGCTGCCCTGAGCCATGCGGCAAGGCCCGCTCTTGCCAAGACCGGCCAGGGGGTCGATAAACCGCCCTTCCCTTTCGCCGCAAGAGGCCGCCTTGTCCCAGCGCCCGATCACCACCGTTCCCGCCCTGGTCGAGGCCGGCCTGGCCGATGCCGCGCAGGCCGAGGCACTGGACGCGGTGGCGGCCGAGTTCCGCATCCGCATCTCGCCCGCCATGCGCCAGGCCATGCGGGCGCCCGGCGACGGCGTCGCCGCGCAATTCCTGCCCGATGCGCGCGAATTGCGGATCCGCCCCGAGGAACTGGCCGATCCGATCGGGGACGACGCGCACAGCCCGACGCCCGGCCTGACCCATCGCTATCCCGACCGGGTGATCCTGCATGTCACCAGGACATGCGAGGTCTATTGCCGCTTCTGTTTTCGCCGCGAGGTGGTGGGCGAGGAGGGCACCCTGCCCGAGCCCCAGCTGGCGGCGGCGCTGGACTATATCGCCCGCACCCCGGCGATCCGCGAGGTGATCCTGACCGGCGGCGACCCGATGGTGCTGTCAGCGCGCCGCATCGCGGCACTGATGGCGCGGCTGGAGGCGATCGCCCATGTCGATGTCGTACGCTTCCATACCCGCGTGCCGGTGGTGGCCCCCGGCCGCATCGACGCGGCCATGCTGGCGGCGCTGCGGCCGGCGCGGCTGGCGGTCTGGGTGGTGATCCACACCAATCACGCGCAGGAACTGACCGAGGCCGCCCGCGCCGCGCTGGCGCGGCTGGCCGATGCGGGCATCCCGCTGTTGTCGCAGACCGTGCTGCTTCGGGGAGTGAATGCCGATCCCGAGGTGCTGGCCGAGCTGTTCCGGGCGCTGATCCGCAACCGGGTCAAGCCCTATTACCTGCATCATTGCGACCTGGCGCGCGGCACCGGCCATTTCCGCACCTCCATCGCCGAGGGACAGGCGATCATGGCGGCCCTGCGCGGGCGGCTGTCGGGGACATGCCTGCCGACCTATGTGCTGGACCTGCCGGGCGGGCACGGCAAGGTGCCGCTGGGCCCCGACCACGTCCGGCCGACCGCGCCCGGCCGCTATGCGATCCGCGACTGGCGGGGACGGCTGCACGAATATCGCGATCCGGAAGGCGGCGACGCTTGCGACTGACCGCAGGGGCGGCCCCGGCGCCAGGGAACCCGTCCGGCCCCGCGCATGTTTCCCCTGCGAACAGCCGAAGGACCGGCCCCATGCGCAAATCGCTTCTTTCCCTGATCCTCTGTACCGCGCTGATGCCCGCCGCAGCCGGGGCACAGGATTACGAACCCCCGCTGGCCGACGAGCCGCCGCCGCAGGGCCTGCCTGCACCCGACGAATCCGACACGCTGGAGCGCGGGCTGGAAAACTTCATGCGCAACCTTCTGGAACAGGCCGAGCCGCATCTGGACCGGCTGGGCCGCGACCTGGGCGATACGCTGGGCGCGGTCGCGCCGGTGCTGCAGGACATCGGCAAGCTGATGGACGACGTGCGCAACTACCAGGCACCCGAGCGGCTGGAGAATGGCGACATCCTGATCCGCCGCCGCGCCGACGCGCCGCCGCCCCCGCCGGTGGGCGATGCGCTGCGCGACATGCTGCGCCCCGCGCCCGAGGACGACCCGCGCCTGGCCCCGCCGCCCGAGGCGACGCCGCCACTGCCCGGACGCGACCCCGAAAGCGAGATCGAGCTTTAGGGCGCGAAGCTTTCCACCCAGTCGATCAACCGCGGCAGGCAATGGCCGTGCAGGTCATAGCCCTGCCGGATGGTGTCGCGCGCCGCCGCCCGCAGGCGCGGCGCCTCGGGGTCGCCGGCCAGGCCGCGGATCAGCGCCGCCTCCAGCGCGGGCTGGTCGAAAAACGGCACCAGCCGGCCGTTCTCGCCGTCGCGGATCAGCTCGCGCACCGGCTCGGTATCGGAACCGACGACATAGCAGCCCGCCGCCATCGCCTCGGTCAGCGACCAGCTGAGCACGAAGGGATAGGTCAGGTAGCAATGCACCCGGCTGACCTGCAGCAGCGCCAGATAGTGCGAATAAGGCACCCGGCCCAGGAAATGGATGCGCGCCAGGTCCAGCCGGCCGTCGAGTTCGGCCAGCAGCTTTTCGCGCCAGCTTGGCGTGTCCTTGGGCAGGCCGCCATAGCTGGCCCCATCGGCGCCGACCAGCACCACCTGCGCATTCGGCCGCGTCCGCAGCACCTCGGGCAACGCGCGCATGAAGCGGTGAAAGCCGCGATAGGGCTCGAGCGAGCGCGAGACATAGGTCAGAACCTCGTCCCCCGCCCGCAGCTTGCGGCCGTCGGGCAGCGCAAGCTCGGCCTGCGGATCAGGGCGGACCTTCTGCGTGTCGATGCCGTCGTGGATCACCGTCAGCTTGCCGCGCAATTCCGGCGGAAAGGATTTCGCCTGGTATTGCGTCGGCGACAGCCCGGCATCGGCCTGCACCAGCCCCTGGATCAGATGCGCCGAGCGCGCGACGGTGCCGACCCGCGCCTCGTCGCTGCCGGGGCTGATCTCGGGGTCGAAGCCGACGTCATGGCCGCGGGTGCGATACATCAGCTCGGCATAGACCAGCAACTTCGCCTCGGGCCAGATCTCGCGCAGAAACAGCGTCTCGCCCCAGCCGCTATGGCCGAAGATCAGGTCGGGCGCATAGCCGTGCCGGTCGCGCAAGGCCCGGCAGCCGCGGGCCGCGACCCAGCCGCGCTCGGCCATCTCGCCGTAGGTCCGGCCCAGCATGGGCGGCAGGTCCAGCGCGCCCGGTGTCTTGTAGCGCAGCACGCGGACCGGAGAGGCGCGCTGGTTCTTCTCGTCCGTCAGCGCCATGACGTGATGGCCGCGCGCGGCCAGGGCCGGCGCCAGATGCAGGAACTGGCCGGGGAAATTCTGGTGAATAAAAAGGATTTTCAACTGGTTGCCTTAAGATCTTCACTTGTTACCGCAAGAAATGCCGCCTGGATCAACTGGCGGGTATAATCGCTTTCGGGACGCTCGAAGACCGCGTCGGTCGAGCCTTGCTCGACCACTTCTCCGGCGCGCATGACCATGATCTGATGCGACATGGCGCGCACGACGCGCAGGTCATGGCTGATGAAAAGATAGGCCAGCCCAAGCTTGCGCTGCAAGCGCCGCAAAAGCTCGACGATCTGCACCTGCACGGTCATGTCCAGCGCGCTGGTCGGCTCGTCCAGAACCACCAGCTTGGGGTTCAGGATCATGGCGCGGGCGATGGCGATGCGCTGGCGCTGGCCGCCGCTGAACTCATGCGGATAGCGATGCAGGGTGGCGGGATCCAGCCCGACCTCGCGCATCATCGCCTCGACCATCTCGCGGCGGTTGCGGCCCGGCTCGATGCCATGCACGCCCAGGCCCTCGGCGATGATCTGCTCGACCGTCATGCGCGGCGACAGGCTGCCGAAGGGATCCTGGAACACGATCTGCATGTCGCGGCGCAAGCCGCGCAGCGCCCGGCCCGGCACCCTGGAAATGTCGCGGCCCATGTAGAGGATCGGCCCGTCGCTTTCGATCAGCCGCATGATCGCCAGCGCCAGGGTGGTCTTGCCCGAACCGGATTCGCCGACGATGCCCAGCGTCTCGCCGGCCCGGACCGAGAGGGTGGCGCCGTTCACCGCCTTCACATGGCCGATGGTGCGGCGCAGGAAGCCGCGCTGGATCGGGAACCAGACCTTCAGATCGCGGGTCGAGACCACCTCGGGCGGGTCGCCGGCCAGCGGTTCGGCCCGGCCCTTGGGCTCGGCCGCCAGCAGCATGCGGGTATATTCGTGCTGCGGATGGGCAAAGATCTGCTCGACCGGGCCCTGTTCGACGATCTCGCCGCCCTTCATCACGCAGACCCGGTCGGCGATGCGGCGCACCAGGCCCAGGTCGTGGCTGATGAACAGCATCGACAGCCCCTCGGCGGCCTTCAGTTCCGCCAGCAGCTCCATGATCTGCGCCTGGATGGTCACGTCCAGCGCCGTCGTCGGCTCGTCGGCGATCAGCAGCTCCGGCCCGTTCGCCAGCGCCATGGCAATCATCACCCGCTGGCGCTGGCCGCCCGACAGCTGGTGCGGGTAATCGGCCAGCCGCGTTTCCGGGTCGCGGATGCCGACGCGGGTCAAAAGCTCGATGATCCGCGCCCGCGCCGCCGCGCCGCGCAGGCCCTGGTGCAGCGCCAGGCTTTCGGCCAGCTGCCGCTCCAGCGTGTGCAGCGGGTTCAGCGAGGTCATCGGTTCCTGGAAGATGAAGCTAATGTCATTGCCGCGCACCCGGCGCAATTCCGCCTCGGCGGCACCCAGCAGTTCCCGCCCGTCATAGCGGACCGAGCCCGCGACCTCGGCCGCCTCGCCCAGCAGCCGCACGGTCGACAAAGCCGTGACCGACTTGCCCGAGCCGGATTCGCCGACCAGCGCCACCGTCTCGCCCTTGGCCACGGTGAAGCTGACGCCCTTGACGGCGGGCACCAATTGCCCGTCCTGCCGGAACCCCACCCGCAGGTCGCTGACTTCCAGAACCGGCGTCATCGAAAGGTCTTTCTTGGGTCGAAGGCGTCGCGCACGCCTTCGAAGATGAACACCAGCAGCGACAGCATGATGGCGAAGCTGAAGAAGGCGGTGAAGCCCAGCCAGGGCGCCTGCAAGTTCTGCTTGGCCTGCAGGGCCAACTCCCCCAGCGAGGGGGCCGAGCTGGGCAGGCCGTAGCCCAGATAATCCAGCGCCGCCAGCGACGAGATGGTGCCGGTGACGACGAAGGGCAGCATGGTCAGCGTCGCCACCATGGCATTGGGCAGGATGTGGCGGAACATGATCGTGCGGTCATTGACGCCAAGCGCGCGGGCGGCGCGGACATATTCGAAGTTGCGCGCCCGCAGGAACTCGGCCCGCACCACGCCGACCAGCGCCGGCCAGCCGAACAGGATCGAGACGAAGACCAAGAGCCAGAAACTTCGCCCCAGAATCGCGAACAGGATGATAATCACGTAAAGCGAAGGGGTTGAACCCCATATCTCAAGCAATCTCTGAAAGACCAGATCGGTGCGACCGCCGAAATAGCCCTGCACCGCCCCCGCCGCGATGCCCAGAAGCGAGGCGACCACGGTCACGATCAGCGTGAACAGGATCGACAGGCGAAAGCCGTAGATCACCCGCGCCAGCACATCGCGCGCCGTGTCGTCGGTGCCCAGCCAATGCGCCGCATCGGGCGCGCTGGGGGCGGTGCCGACATTGTTGATGGTGCGATAGTGATAGGGGATCGGCGGCCAGAGCATCCAGCCCCGCTCGACCGCCTCGCCCGCGACCTGGCCGGTCTCGCGCGCCTCCTGCTCGGTCGCCTCGGGGTCGTCCCAGCATTCCTCACGCCCGCCGGTGCGGATCAGGCATTGCACGCCGGGATCGGTATAGATCGCCTCGGTGCCGAAATCGCCGCCGAAGGCGGTCTCGGGATAGAAGCGATAGACGGGGAAATGCAGCTCGCCCCTGTAGCTGACCAGGATCGGCTTGTCGTTGGCGATCAGTTCCGCGAACAGCGAGGCGACGAACAGGATGGTGAAGACCACCAGCGACCAGAAGGCGCGCTTGTTGCGGCGGAAATTGCGCAGCCGGCGGCGGTTCAGCTCGGTCATCGCCATCAGCCGGCCCTCCGCTCGAAATCGATGCGCGGGTCGACCAGCACATACATCAGGTCCGAGAGGATCCCGACCAGCAGGCCCAGCAGGCCGAAGACGTAAAGCGTGCCGAAGATCACCGGGTAGTCGCGCTGCACCGCCGCCTCGAAGCCCAGTCGGCCGAGGCCATCGAGCGAGAAGATGGTCTCGATCAGGATCGAGGAGCCGAAGAACACGCCCAGGAACATCGACGGAAACCCGGCGATCACGATCAGCATGGCGTTGCGGAAGACATGGCCGTAAAGCACCCGGCCCTCGGTCAGGCCCTTGGCGCGGGCGGTCATGACATATTGCTTGTTGATCTCGTCCAGGAAGCTGTTCTTGGTCAAGAGCGTCAGCGTGGCGAAGCTGGAGATGGTGGTGGCCGTCACCGGCAGGGCGATGTGCCACAGATAGTCCTTGACCTTGCCCCAGAGGCTCAGATCAGCCCAGTTGTCCGAGGTCAGGCCGCGCAGCGGAAAGATCTGCCAATAGCTGCCGCCCGCGAACAGCACCATCAAGAGGACCGCGAACAGGAAGGCCGGGATGGCATAGCCGACGATGATCGCGCCCGAGGTCCAGGTGTCGAAGGGCGTGCCGTTCCTGACCGCCTTGCGGATGCCCAGCGGTATCGAGATCAGATAGGCGATCAGGGTCGACCACAGGCCCAGCGTGATCGAGACCGGCATCTTTTCCAGCACCAGGTCGATGACCGAGATCGAGCGGAAGAAGCTGGTGCCGAAATCGAAGCGGACGTAATTGCCCAGCATGATCAGGAAACGCTCGGCCGCACCGATCTTTTCCTTGCTGCAATCGGGGGATTTCAGGTCCGGCTCGCCCTGGTGGCCCGGCATGCAGGCGATGCGGGCAAAGCCCATCTGCACCTCAAGCTGGTCCAGCAATTCGGGCGGGATGCCGCGGGCGCCGGCATATTCGGTGCTCTGCGGCGACTCGCCCGCGCCGCCGGTAATGTTGCGCAGCGCGTCGCCCTCGCCCTGGACGCGGGCGATGATCTGCTCGATCGGGCCGCCGGGAACGAATTGCGTCAGCGTGAAGTTGACCAGCATGATGCCGATCAGCGTGGGTATGATCAGCAGCAAGCGCCGCAGGATATAGGCTGCCATCCGTCCCCTTGCTCCGCCTTGATCCGCGCCGGCCCCGCAGGGTCTAGCGCAGCGCGCCGGATTGTTTCAGCTTTGCCGCCTTATCCGCGTCATACCACCAGAAATCAAGCTCACCCAGCGCATAGGGCGGCAGGGTCTCGGGATGGCCGAAGATGTCGTAATAGGCAACGGTATACTGGGCCTTGAACCATTGCGGCACCCAGAAGCGCAGCGCCCGCAGGCTGCGGTCCAGCGCATGGGCCACGGTGATCATCTCTTCCTCGGTCTTTGCCTCGATGCCCAGCTGGATCAGCCGGTCGATGGCCGGATTGGCCAGGCCCATCGGGTTGAACACGTCGCCGACATTTTCCGAGCCGAAGGTCTGCTCGGTATCGCCGGTCAGGAAATAGCCCTGGGAGACATGATCCGTCACGATGTCGAAATCATGGCTGCGGGTGCGCGCGGTCAACTGGGCGTCGTCCACCCGCAGGTTCACCGCGTCGATGCCGATGGCCCGCAGGTTCTGCACGAAGGGGTTGATCACCCGGTCGAAGGTGGCGCTGTCGTTCAGGAACTCGACCCGCAGCACCTCGCCCTGGGCATTGCGGCGCATGCCGTCCGCGCCCGGCTTCCAGCCCGCCTCGTCCAGCAGCTGCGCCGCGCGGCGCATGTTGCGCCGGTCGAGCTGGGTCTTGCCCGAAACGGGCTGAAGCACCGCGTCGTCGGTCAGCACGCCCGGCGGCAGATCCTTGGCCAGGGGCTCCAGCAGCGCCAGCTCGGCCGGCGTGGGCTTGCCCTCGGCCATCAGCGGGCTGTTTTCCCAGGGCGAGTTCACCCGCGCGTAAAGCCCATAGAACAGCGTCTCGTTCGACCATTCGAAGTTGAACATCAGCCCGATGGCCTCGCGCACGCGGATGTCCTGGAACTTGGGACGGCGCAGGTTGAAGACCCAGCCCTGGCCGTTGGCGATGCTGCCGTCGGGCAGCGCCTCCTTTTTCACCGCGCCGGATTGCACGGCAGGGAAATCATAGCGCGTCGCCCAGTGGATCGAGCTTGCCTCGTTGCGGAAGGTATAGACGCCGGCCTTGAAGGCCTCGAAGGCGCTGTCGTAATCGCCGAAATACTCGACGCGGATGCGGTCGAAATTGTGCCGGCCGATGTTGATCGGCAGATCCTTGCCCCAATAGTCGGGATTGCGCCGCAGGGTGATCGAGCGGCCGGCATCGGCCCGGTCGAACATGTAAGGCCCCGAGCCGACGAAGGGGATGTTGCTCGACTGTTCGATGTCGCGCTTGTTCTTGCGGAAATCCTCGCGCGAGAAGACGATCTGGCCGCCGACCGACTGGATCACGTCCCGGCGCGGATAATCCGGCCGGAAGATGAACTTGATGGTGCGGTCGTCGATCACCTCGGCCTTGGCGACGATCTTGGAAATGATCGTGCGATACGAGGACAGGCCCTTGTCGCGCAGCAGTTCAAAGGAAAACAGCACGTCATGCGCGGTCAGCGGCGTGCCGTCCGAGAATTTCGCCTCGGGGCGCAGGTGGAAGATCACCCAGTCGCGGCTTTCGGGATATTCGATGGTCTCGCAGAGCAGGCAATAGGCGGTGCCGATCTCGTCGGCGACGCCTTCCATCAGCGGCTCCAGCATGGCGTTGGACAGCATGGCCGCGCGGCCGCGGTGGGTATAGGGGTTGTAGCTGTCGAAGCCGCCGCTGAACCATTCCGAAATCTCGCCGCCCTTGGGCGCATCGGGGTTCACATAGCGCAGATGCGGGAAATCGGCTGGCAGTTCGGGTTCGCCGAAGACCGCGATGCCATGCGACACGATGGTCCGGGGCTCCTGCGGCTCCTGCGCCAAGACCAGGCCGGGCAGAAGCGCCGTGAAGGCAAGCATCGGGGCATGTCGCAGGAAACGCATCGTCATCGGGTCTTGTCGATCCTTGTTCTGGTTCTGGCCTTGTTCTGGTTCTGGCCTTGCTCGAGGGCGGCGGCGCGCCCGCGGCAAGGCTAGCAGCCCTCGGGCCCGGTTCAACATGCAAATGCGTGATCCGCCGCGCGGGGCCGGGCCGCGGCAACGAAAAAGGGCGCCCCCAAGGGACGCCCCATGCCTGCCGCGCGGGCCGCGCCGCTTACTGCTGGCCCTGCAGATAGGCGATCAGGTTGGCGCGATCCTCGATCTTGGGCAGGCCGGCGAAGGACATCTTGGTGCCCTTGATCACGGTCTTGGGATTGGCGAGGAACTCTTGCAGCGCCTCGGGCGTCCAGTCGCCGCCATGCGCCTTCATCGGGTCGGAATAGTTGAAGCCATCGACGCCGGCGACCGCGCGGCCGACGACGCCGTTCAGATGCGGGCCGACGCCATCGTTGCCGTCCAGCTTGTGACAGGCCTTGCACTTGCCGAACACCTTCTCGCCCGCGGCCGCATCGGCCGAAGCCAGGACGGTGGCGAAATCCGGGCCTTCATCGGCCGCGGCGTCGTCGGCCCCGCCGGCATCCTCGACCGGGATGGTGTATGCCTGGGCGTGTTCCTCGCCCTCGGCGCCATGGCCCGAGACGCCGACGTGAAAGATGCCCGATGCCGCCCAGCTCATCAACAGCAGGAACAGAAGCGAGCCGATTAGCGCACCGGCTGCCTTGGTGACGGTCATGGTATCGAACATGTCTGCGGATCCCCTGGGCTGTCCGTGGATTTGGCCGTATCTACCCGCTTTTGTTCCACCGGTTCAAGGTGTAGTTGTCGCTGGCAAAGCACAAAACGGACCAGGAGGCCAGCCCGGCACGAGGGCAAGGCCCAGGCCGCCACCCCGAGCCAAGGTGTGATCCATGACCGACGCCCCCACCCAGAACGTGATCGCATTCCAGGGCGAACCCGGCGCCTACAGCCACCAGGCCTGCCGCTTCTATCGCCCGCAGATGGAGGCGCTGCCCTGCCGCACCTTCGAGGACACGATCGAGGCGGTGCGGGCCGGCAAGGCCGAGCTGGCGATGCTGCCGGTCGAGAACTCGACCTATGGCCGGGTGGCGGACATCCACCACCTGCTGCCCGAAACCGGGCTGCACATCATCGACGAGGGCTTCGTGCGGGTGCGCATCAGCCTGCTGGCGGTGCCCGGCACCAAGCTGTCGCAGATCAGCGAGGCAATGAGCCACCCGGTGCTGCTGGGTCAATGCCGCGGCTTCTTGCGCCGCCACGCCATCCGCAGCATCGTCGGCGCCGACACGGCCGGCTCGGCGCTGGAGGTCGCGCGCCGGGCCGAGCCGTCGCTGGCCGCGCTGGCCGCGCCGCTGGCGGGCGAGATCTACGGGCTCGAGGAACTCGCCTCGGGCATCGAGGACCGGCAGAACAACACCACCCGCTTCCTGGTCATGGCGCGCCAGCCCGATTTCAGCCGCCGCACCAATGCCCAGGGCGGCACGACGATGATGACCAGCTTCGTCTTCCGGGTGCGCAACATCCCGGCGGCGCTCTACAAGGCGCTTGGCGGCTTTGCCACCAACGGCGTCAACATGACCAAGCTGGAAAGCTACATGGTGGACGGCGTCTTCACCGCGACGCAGTTCTATGCCGACATCGAGGGCCATCCCGAGGATCCGCACGTCGCCCGCGCGCTGGAGGAACTGGACTATTTCACTTCCAGCCTGAACATCCTGGGCGTCTATCCGGCCGATCCGCTGCGCGCCGCGCAGTCGCAGGCGGCCGCGTGATAGGCAGGCCGGCCGTTAGGCAGCCTGCGCGCCCGAGGCCAGGTCGGCGATGAACTCGCCGATCCGCCGGCCGAATTTGCGGTCCAGCTGCGCCTTGCCCAGCTTGGCAGTCTGCAACATCAGCCGCGCCTTCATGCTGCGCGGACGCGCCTCGGTCTCGAAGATCATCCGCGACTTCGTCCGGGTCAGCGCCACCACGGACATGCGGATGACCAGGTCGAACTGGTCGGATGTGCCGTTGAGGACCAGCAACTCGGGCGCGTCCAGCCGCGCCACCTCGGCCGTGACTTCGCGATGGCGGCCGCGCCAGTCGAAGCCGATCAGCCAGCGCATTCCCACCCCAGGGGCGGCCAGGTCGTCGAGCCGGCGCACCGTCGCCCCGCGCCGCACCAGCATCCGCTCGATGGCGTGAAAATTGCTGGCTGCACGGAACAGGGCCTCCGCGGCCAGGTCGACATCCCGTCGGGTCGAAAACTTCATTGCTGATCCAGTCAAATCAAAGAAACCAGGCACCGCCCCGGTCATCCCATGTTGTGCCGGGGCATGCAAGTCGCCGCCCGCAAGGGCCAACAGGCCGCAGGCATGAAATACAATCCAAGGTTGCAATATGTATCAATAGACTGCATTCATGCGTCATGACTTGCATATGCTCCGTTCCCAAATCGCATTCTGGCGTCAAGTCCATTGCAGTTCGCGTCTTGGCGACGACCGATCTGCACATGCATATGCTGGGTTACGACTATTTCGCCGACCGCCCCTCGGGGCGGCTGGGGCTGTCGCGGGCAGCAGCCCTGATCGCCCGAGCACGCCAGACGGCACGCAATTGCCTGCTGTTCGACAATGGCGACGGGCTGCAAGGCAGCCCGATGGGCGACTACCTGGCCGAGATGGACGACATCGGCGCCCGCCAGCCGCATCCGGCCATCGCGGCGATGAACGCGCTCGGCTATGACGCGGCGACCATCGGCAACCACGATTTCAGCTTCGGCCTGGGCTTTCTGCGCCGCACGCTGGAGGGCGCCGAGTTTCCCGTCGTCTCGACCAACCTGCGCCCGCACCATCCCCTGCCGGTGCAGGCCCATGCCCTGCTGACGCGGCAGTTCCACGACGACCAGGGCCGGACGCATGCGCTGCGCATCGGCGTGCTGGGCTTTCTGCCGCCGCAGACCGTGGAATGGGAACGCGGGCTGAAGGCCGAGATCGAGGTTCAGGACATCCTGCTGGCCGCCCGCACCGGCATCGCGGCCCTGCGCGAACAGGGCGCGGAACTGATCGTGGCGCTGGCGCATAGCGGCATCGGCGCGCTCGCCCCGGCGCCGATGATGGAGAACGCGGCCACCGCGCTGGCCGCCCTGCCCGGCATCGACGTGGTGATCGCCGGCCATACGCATCGGGTGTTCCCCTCGGCCGACCACCCGCAGGGGCCGGGGATCGACGCCCGCCGCGGCACGCTGGCCGGCAAGCCCGCGGTCATGCCCGGTTTCTGGGGCTCGCATCTGGGGGTGATCGACCTGCGGCTGGAGCCGCTGGCCCAGGGCTGGCGCATCGCCGATTTCACCTGCCGCGCCGAGCCGGTCGGCGCCGACGAGGATCACCCCGCCGTCACCGGCCCGGCCCTGTCCGCCCATCGCCAGACCCTGCGGCATTTCCGCCGCCGGATCGGCCGCACCGAGCGGCCGCTGAGCAGCTATTTCTCGCTGATCGGCGAGGATCCCGGCCTGCGGCTGGTGGCCATGGCGCAACGCTGGCACGTGCGGCGCGCCCTGCGCGGCACGCGCTGGCAGGATCTGCCGATCCTGTCGGCGGTCGCACCGTTCCGCGCCGGCGGCCGCGGCGGGCCGCAGCATTACACCGACGTCCCGGCCGGGCGGCTGACGCTGCGCAACATCGCCGATCTCTATCTGTTTCCGAACCGGATCTGCGCCATCCGCCTGACCGGGGCCGAGCTGTGCGAATGGCTGGAACGCTCCGCCAGCATGTTCCTGCGCATCGAGCCGGGCAAGCCGGACCAGCCGCTGATCGACCCCGAGTTTCCCAGCTACAATTTCGACATCATCGACGGGCTGGGCTGGCAGATCGACCTGAGCCGCCCGCCGCGCTACGCGCCCGACGGAAAGCTGGCCCATCCCGATTCGCACCGCATCTGCGCTCTGACCCACCGCATGCGCCCGGTCGCGCCGGACCAGCCCTTCATCTTGGTGACGAACAGCTACCGGCTGTCGGACAGCGGGCTTTTCGCCCCGGTGGCGGCGGGACGGCCGGTGCTGCTGGACAGCTCCTGCCCCACCCGCGAGGTGCTGCGCCGCTACGTGGCGCAACGCCGGGTGCTGGCCCCCAACCCCCGCGCCGGCTGGAGCTTTCGCCCCCTGCCCGGCACCTCGGTCCTGTTCGAGACCGGGCCTGCGGCGGCGGGGCATCTCGACGGGCTTTCCACCCCGGTCGAGCCGGCCGGAATCGCCCCCGACGGCTTCCTGCGCCTGCGCCTGCACCTGTAGGCGGCCAAGCCGCTTGCATCCCGCCGCGCGCGCGCCTATCTAGGCGGCGAGAGGTTGGCGCGGGCAGGCGCCTCGCCAACCCGGTCAGGTCCGGAAGGAAGCAGCCGTAACGAGTCCCGCTTGGGTCGCTGTCCAGCCTCTCACCCAGATTTCCCGACGATGGCAAGGATCGTGCCCGCATATCCGCGGTCGACCGGCACCGATGCCGGGCTATCGGCGGCCGAAAAGCTGCGCCAGGTCATAGGAATCACGTGCGCCGATATTGGCCGCATCCTTGTCCAGGAATCGCTCGGCGGCCTCGACCCCGGCATCATGCATGCGCTGCAACAGGCCGGGATTCGGCAGCAGCTTGGTCCGGGCGCTCAGCGAGTTCATCAGATCCTCGTCCATGATCGCATGCAGCAGCACGTTCTTCATCGGCCGCCCGGTCAGCCGCTCCTCGGCATGCAGCCGCTTGACGAAATTGATCGCCCGCAGCTCGGCCAGAAGCGCCGCGTTGAAGCTGATCTCATTCACCCGGTCCTGGATCGCGGCCGGGGTCTTGGGGATCGCCTCGCGCAGCATCGGGTTGATGTTGACGATGACGATGTCGCGCGGCAGGTCGCCGCGATACAGCGGGAACAGCGCCGGGTTGCCGGAATAGCCGCCGTCCCAATAGGCCTCGCGCCTTCCGGTCAGCGGATCGTCGATCTCGACGGCGCGGAACAGCTCGGGCAGGCAGGCCGAGGCCAGCACCGTCTCGACCGTCACCTCGGCCCCGCCAAAGACCCGCACCAGCCCGGTGCGCACATTGGTCGCAGTAACGAAAAGCGCCGGCCCCTCCTCGCGCCCCAACCGGGGATGCGGCATCTCGCGCAGGATGGCGGCCAGCGGGTTGGTATAGAACGGCCCCGAATCATAGGGGCTGAACACTCGCGTCAGCGATTCCATCCATGCCACGGGCGAGAAAAGCTCGGTCAGCCGCTGCCAGGCGCGCGGCACCGGGAACATGGAATGCAGCCAGCGCACCACCGAATTGTCGCTGACCTGCCCCACCTGCGACCAGATATGGGCCAGGTTCTGCCGCGCCGCCTCGCGCCCGCGCCGGCCCGGCCCGCAGGACAGGCCCGCCGCCAGGGCCGCCCCGTTCAGCGCCCCGGCCGAGGTGCCGCTGATGCCGCGGATCTCGATGTCCGGCACGTCCAGCAACCGGTCCAGCACGCCCCAGGCGAATGCGCCATGCGCACCGCCGCCCTGCAGCGCCAGATTGATCCGCTTCACGTCCATGCCGCGCCCCTGTCGATCCAGACCGCCCGCAGGCTAACCCGGCGCCACGCGACACAAAACCCCGCACCCCGCGCCCGGCCTCTGCGCATTTCTTCGTTCCCCAAATACCCATGCGGCCGTGTCAGCGTCGCCCGTGCATGGGTATTTGAGGAACAGAGAAGACGCTCGTACAGCGCCCCGCACCCGCGCGGCGCCTGTTTCACCGTTTCCCCAATACTCATGCGGCCGCGCAACGGGCGCGGCGGATCAGTCCTCGGCCTGCGCCTCGGCCCGGCTCTTGCCCGCCACGTCCAGCGCCAGCGTCGCGGCCATGAAGGCATCCAGGTCGCCGTCCAGCACGCCCTGCGTGTCCGAGGTCTCGTGCCCGGTGCGCAGATCCTTCACCATCTGATAGGGATGCAGCACGTATGAGCGGATCTGGTTGCCCCAGCCGGCATCGCCCTTGGCCTCGTGCTGGGCGTTGATCGCGGCATTGCGCTTGTCCAGTTCCAGCTGATACAGCCGCGCCTTCAGCGCCGCCATGGCGTTGGCGCGGTTCTGGTGCTGCGATTTTTCCGAGCTGGTCACGACGATGCCGGTCGGCAAGTGGGTGATGCGCACCGCCGAATCGGTGGTGTTGACGTGCTGCCCCCCCGCGCCGGACGACCGATAGGTGTCGATCCTGATCTCATTGTCGGGGATGGTGATCTCGATATTGTCATCCACCACCGGATAGACCCAGACCGAGGAAAACGAGGTATGCCGCCGCGCCGCCGAATCATAGGGCGAGATGCGCACCAGCCGATGCACGCCCGATTCCGACTTCAGCCAGCCATAGGCGTTCGGCCCCGAGATCTTGTAGGCGGCGGAACGGATGCCCGCCTCCTCGCCCGGCGTCTCGGACAGAAGCTCGACATTATAGCCCTTCTTCTCGGCCCAGCGGACATACATGCGCGCGAGCATGCTGGCCCAGTCGGCGCTTTCCGTGCCGCCGGCGCCGGCATTGATCTCCAGGAAGGTGTCGTTGCCGTCGGCTTCGCCGTTCAGCAGCGCCTCCAGTTCCTTCTGCGCCGCGAGTTCGGCCAGCGACTTCAGCGCGCCCTCGGCATCGGCGACGATCTCGGCATCGCCCTCGGCCTCGCCCAGTTCGATCAGCTCGGCATTGTCCTTGAGCTCGGTGTCGATGCGGCGATAGGTCTCGACCGCGTCGGACAGCATCTGCCGGTCGCGCATCAATTTCTGGGCGCGGGCCGGGTCGGACCAGATGTCGCCCGCCTCGATCATGGCGTTCAGCTCTTCCAGCCGGTGCGGCGCGGTTTCCCAGTCCATGCGCTGGCCGAGCAGTTTCAGCGATTTGCGGATCGCCTCGATGGTGGCTTGGGTTTCGGCGCGCATGGGCACTCTCTGGGTTCGGATTTCGGTCAGGGCAGGACAAATAGCGCGGGCGGCGGGCGGCGGCAAGCACCCGCCCGGCAAAGCGCCTTCAATACAGCCCGCCCGAGGACAGGGTGCCGAAATCGGCCTTTTTTGGGATCACCTTCTTCTTGCCGGTCGAGGTCGTCACCGCCTGGCCGCCGTCGCGGCCCTGGGTGAACAGCGGCAAGGTGCCCGGATCGGCGCGGCCGAAGCCACCGTCGACCAGCACCAGCCCGGTCAGATCCTGGCCGTCGCGGAAATATTCGGCGATGACGTTGTCGCCCTTGGCATCCGGGCCCAGGATCGCGCCGCTGAAGCGGTCGATATTGACGAAATGCCCGCCCGGCGGAACCTTGAAGGCGGTGCCGCCGAATTCCTTGACCGCCTCCTGCATGAACTCGTTGAAGACCGGCACGCAAAGCGTTCCGCCATAGGCGTTGGCGCCCAGCGTGCGCGGCTGGTCATAGCCCAGGTAGCAGCCGGCAACGATGTTCGAGGTAAAGCCGATGAACCACACGTCCTTGGCATCGTTGGTTGTGCCGGTCTTGCCGGCGACCGGCACCGGCAGGTTCACCCCGCGCCCCGAGCCGCGTTTCACCACGCCCTCAAGCATCGAGGTCAGCTGATAGGCGGTGATCGCGTCCATCACCCGCTCGCGGTTCGAACGGATCTCGGGCGCGGCGCCGGCGGGCAGGGTCGGCTGGCCGCAGGTCACGCAGTCGCGGCGGTCGTGGCGATAGATGGTGCGGCCGCGGCGGTCCTGCACGCGGTCGACCAGCGTGGGTTCCACCCGCTCGCCGCCATTGGCGAACATGGCATAGGCGGCGACCATCTTGAACAGCGTCGTTTCCTGTGCGCCGAGGCTGTTCGCCAGGAAATGGCCGAGATGGTCGTAGACGCCGAATTTCTCGGCATATTTCGCCACCGTATCCATGCCGATGCCCTGGGCGATGCGGATGGTCATCAGGTTGCGGGACTGCTCGATCCCGGTGCGCATCGGTGTCGGGCCGTAGAACTTGCCGCTGGCGTTCTTGGGCGTCCACAGCCCCTGCGGCGTGTTCACGGTGATCGGCTCGTCAACCACGATGGTCGCCGGGTTGAAGCCCGAATCCAGTGCCGCCGCATAGACGAAGGGCTTGAAGCTGGAGCCCGGCTGGCGCTGCGCCTGGGTGGCGCGGTTGAAGACCGAGCTTTGATAGGAAAAGCCGCCCTGCATGGCGATGACCCGGCCGGTGTTCACGTCCATGGCCATGAAGCCGCCCTGCACCTCGGGCACCTGGCGCAGGGTCCAGCGGATGAAGCTGCCGTCGCTGTCGCTGGTCATGCGACGCACCAGCACCACGTCGCCCACATCCAGCAGGTCCGAGGCCACCTGGGCCTTGGGCGCCAGCGTGCCGTCGGCGCGCCGCTTCCTGGCCCATTGCACGTCCTTGGCCGGGATTGTCGCCGTACCTTCCTGGTCCTCGATGCCGATGGTGGCGTCGCTCTCTCCCAGCGCCAGCACCACGGCCGGGAACCAGCCCTCGATGTCGCGCGGCACGGCGGCATCGGAGAGCGCGGCGCGCCATGCCTGCTCGTCGCCCAGCTGCTCGGCCGGGATCGTAAGCCGGGTGCCGCGCCAGACGCCGCGACCGCGGTCGTATTTCTCCAGCGCCTGCTGCAGCGCATGCGCGGCGACCTGTTGCAGCTTGGGATCGACCGTCGCCCGGATCGCCAGCCCGCCGCCGAAGAACTCCTCGGCGCCGAATTGCGCCGAAAGCTGGCGGCGGATCTCGTCGGTGAAATAGTCGCGCGGCGGCAATTGCTGCTGGAAGGCGGGGAAATCGCCGTTCTGCACCGAACGCAGCGACTGCCTGGCCTCGGCCTCGTAGGTGGCCTGGTCGATATAGCCGTTCTGCCACATCTCGCGCAGCACATAGTCGCGCCGCTCGGTCAGCGCCTCTCTGGCGCGGACCGGGTGATAGCGGCCCGGCGCCTTGGGCATGGCGGCCAGCGTCGCCGCCTCATGCGGCGCGAGTTCGGTCAGCGGCTTGTTGAAATAGCTTTGCGCCGCCGCGGCCACGCCGAAGCTGTTCTGGCCCAGGAAGATCTCGTTGAGGTAAAGCTCAAGGATCTGGTCCTTGCTCAGCGTCGATTCCAGCCGGGTGGCCAGGATCAGCTCCTTGATCTTGCGCTCGATGCTGCGGTCGCTGGACAGCAGGAAGTTCTTCATCACCTGCTGGGTGATGGTCGAGGCGCCGCGCAGGTTGCGCCCGCCCGAACTGATCGCATCCAGCGCCGCCTTGCCCATGCCCATCGGGTCGAAGCCGTGATGGCTGTAGAAATGCTTGTCCTCGGCGCTGATGAAGGCCTGCTTCACCAGCGGCGGGATCTCGTCGATGGGCACGAAGATGCGGCGTTCCTCGGCGAACTCGTCGATCAGCCGCCCTTCGGCGGAATAGATCCGGCTGATGGTCTTGGGCGCGTATTGCGCCAATTGTTCATGGCTGGGCAGGTCGCGCGAATACATCCAGAACACCGCCCCGACCGTCAGGGCGATGAAGAAGACCGCGGTCACGAGCCAGGAAAAGATCGCACCGATGAAAGACAGCAGGAAGCGCAGCAATGGGCAAGCCTCTGGGGATAACCTGCGCCTCTATAGACAGCGAGGCCGCGCCCGTCAAAGCAACCTTGCGCTACTTGCGCAGCAGGGCGGCGCGGGCGGCATCGTCCTGCGCCCAAAGCCCGATGGCCTGCGCCAGCGCCTGGGCGGTCTGCGCGCGCCATTCGGGGTCGAACAGGTTGGCGCGGTCGCCCGGATCGGTCAGGAAGCCCAGCTCGACCAGCACCGAGGGGATGTCGGGCGATTTCAGCACCGAAAATGCCGCGCCGCGCACCGGCCGGCGATGCATGGCGATGCCCGCCCGGTTCAGTTCGGAGACTGCGAATTTGGCAAAGGCTTCCGAGCGCGGATGCGTCTCGGTCCGCGCCAGGTCCATCAGCACGTCGGCGACCTGGTCGTCGGTCCCCGACAGGTCCAGCCCGGCCAGCAGGTCGGCCCGGTCGTGGCGCATCGCCAGTTCGCGCGTGGCGCGGTCGTCGGCCTGCGGATTCCAGACATAGATCGACAGCCCCGCCGCCTCGCCCGCCGGCAACGCATCGGCATGCAGCGAGATGAACAGGTCCGCCCGCTCGGCGCGGGCAATGGTCATGCGCTGTTCCAGCGGAATGAAGCTGTCGTCCTTGCGGGTGGCGATGACCTCGAAACCGGCGGCGGTCAGGATCTCGGTCAACTCGCGGGCAAAGCCCAGCATCAGCGCCGCCTCGCTGATCGCGCCGACCTGGGCGCCGGGGTCGTGGCCGCCATGGCCGGGATCCAGCGCCACGCGCAGGGGCCGCGTGCCCGCGCGTCGCGGCGGCAACGAGGCCACGGCCGCCGGCTGCGGCAAGTCCCACAGCGCCGAAAGCGCATTGCCGCGGGTGGCGAAATCCTCGGGCTTGACCGGCTCCATGCGCAGCCTGACCAGCGCCCCCTTGGCACCGCTCTCGGCCGGACCTTGCACCGCCAGCCGCAGGGCATAGGGTCCGGGCAGCTCCATCACCAGCCGCGACCAGCCGGCACGAAAGCGGCCCCAGCGCAGCGCCGGCACCAGTTCGCGGCCAGGCATTGCGTCGGCATCGGCGCCGGAAAAATCGATCTCGCGGAAATCCACCACCAGCCGCGGCGGCCCGTCGAGGAAATAGACCCGGTAGGGCACCGGCCGGCTGATCGTCAGCCGCAGTTCCATCGGCCGCGGCTTGCCGCGGTCGCGCCCCTCGGCCATCAGAGAGGATTGCGCCAGATCGACCGTCGCAGGTGCCGGGCGCGCGCCGTCATCGGCCAGCGCAGGCAGCGCCAGCCAGACCAGCAACAAGGCCCAGAGCCATCTCATCGTGCGGCCATGAAGGCCGCCAGCCGGTCCAGCCCCTCGGCGATCTCGGCCGGCCCCGCGGCATAGCTGAAGCGCAGGGTCCGCGCGCCGCGACGCGGATCGAAATCCAGCCCCGGCGTTACCGCCACGCCCGCTTTTTCAAGGATTTCCGCGGCGAAGCTCAGGCTGTCCGTGGTCAGGTCCGACACGTCGGCATAGATGTAGAAGGCGCCCTCGGGCGGGGCGATGCGGTCGAATCCCATCTTCGGCAGCCGGTCCAGCATCAGCCGGCGGTTCTCGGCATAGACGGCCAGGTTCGCCTCGGCCTCCTCCACGCAATCCAGCGCCGCCAGCGCCGCGACCTGGCTGGCATGCGGCGGGCAGATGAACATGTTCTGCGCGATGCGCTCGACGGTGCGGATCATGCTGTCCGGCACCACCATCCAGCCGACGCGCCAGCCGGTCATGCTGAAATATTTCGAGAAGCTGTTGATGACGAATACCTCGTCCGTGACCTCCAGCGCGGAATGGAAGCCGGCGCCGTAATCGAGCCCGTGATAGATCTCGTCCGAGATCACGCTCATGCCCAGTTCCGCCGCCCGCGCGGTCAGCGCCGCCAGTTCCTCGCGCCGCAGCACCGTACCGGATGGGTTGCCCGGCGAGGCCAGGATCAGCCCCTGCGCATCCGCCGGCAGGTCGTCGGGACGCGGCTGATAGCGGTCCTCGGCCCGGGTCTGGATGCCCACCGGCTCCAGCGACATGGCGCGCAGGATCTGGCGATAGCTGGGATAGCCCGGCTCGCCCAAGGCCACCCGCTCACCCGCATCGAAAAGCGCCGAGAAGGCCAGGATGAAGGCGCCCGAGGAGCCCGGCGTCACCACCACACGGGCCGGGTCGAGGTCGAGCCCGTACCAGCGCCGGTAAAGCCCGGCGATGCCCCGGCGCAGTTCCGGCAGCCCGAGCGCCACCGTATAGCCCAGCGGCCGGTCCAGCGCCGCCGCCAGCGCCCGGCGCGCCCCCTCGGGCGCGGGGGTCGAGGGCTGGCCGACCTCCATGTGGATGATGCGGCGGCCTCCGGCCTCGGCCTTGCGGGCGGCCTCCATCACATCCATGACGATGAAGGGATCCACCTGCCCGCGACGGGATTGTCTCATGTCAGCCTGCCTCGTGGTTTTTGCCGGGTATCGGGCCTGCGGACGGCCCGGTCAAGCCCGCGTGATGCCCCGGCCGGCCGCTTGCAACACCGCGCGCAAGCGGTCAAGTTGCCGGGAACCGGAGAGGATTGTTCCATGAAAGCCCTTGTGACCGCCGCGCTGATCAGCGCCACCGCCCTGCCCGCCCTGGCCTTCGACCCGGCCAATATGACCGAGGCCGAGAAGGCCGCCTTCGGCGAGGCGGTGCGCGACTACCTGATGGCCAATCCGGACGTGCTGATCGAATCGATCAACGTGCTGGAGGAACGCCGCCTTGCCGACGAGGCCAGGAACGACGAACTGCTGGTCGAGAACAATCGCACGGCGATCTTCGACGACGGCCACAGCTGGGTCGGCGGCAATCCCGAGGGCGACGTGACCCTGGTCGAGTTCGTCGATTACCGCTGCGGCGTCTGCAAGCGGGTCAGCCCGGACGTGGAAAAGCTGATCTCGGCCGATGGCAACATCCGCTGGATCGTCAAGGAATTCCCGATCCTGACCCAGGAAAGCGACATGGCCGCGCGCTTTGCCGTCGCGGTGCAGCAGAAGGCGGGGCCCGATGCCTACAAGCAGGCGCATGACGCGCTGATGGAATCGCGCGGGCCGGTGAACCTGGAAAGCCTGACCAAGCTGGCCGGAGACCTGGAGCTGGACAGCCAGGCGGTGCTGAACCGGATGAACACCGAGGAGGTCTCGGCCGTGCTGCGCAAGAACCACCAGCTGGCCGAGCAGATGCGGATCATGGGCACCCCCACCTTCATCATCGGCGGCGAGATGCTGCGCGGCATGCCCACCGAGGGGCTGGAGGGCGCGATTGCCCGCGCACGCGCGGCCAAGGCCGAGGGCTGAGGCTGCGCCGCCTGGGCGGGTTGCGCGGGCGGAATGGGTATTTGAGGAACGAAGAAGCACGGGGCGGCTCGCGAGGGCCGCCCTTTCGCCTATTCGGCGGCGGCTTGCGCGGCCTCGAGTTCGGCGGCGCGTTTCTCGACCAGTTCGACGATATGGTCGACCATCTGCTCGTTGGTCATCTTGTGGTCCTGCTTGCCGGCCAGATAGACCATGCCGGAACCCGCGCCGCCGCCGGTGAAGCCGATATCGGTCATCAGCGCCTCGCCCGGCCCGTTCACCACGCAGCCGATGATCGACAGGCTCATCGGCGTCTTGATATGTTCGAGGCGCTTTTCCAGGGTCTCGACCGTCCTGATCACGTCGAAGCCCTGGCGCGCGCAGCTGGGGCAGGAGATGATCTGCACGCCACGGGTGCGCAGGCCCAGGGATTTCAGGATCTCGAACCCGACCTTGACCTCCTCGACCGGATCGGCCGAGAGGCTGACCCGGATGGTGTCGCCGATGCCCATCCACAGAAGGTTGCCCAGGCCGATGGCGGATTTCACCGTGCCCGACACCAGCCCGCCCGCCTCGGTGATGCCCAGGTGGATCGGCGCGTCGGTCGCCTCGGCCAGCTGCTGATAGGCGGCGGCGGCGAGGAAGACATCGCTGGCCTTCACGCTGATCTTGAATTCGTGGAAATCGTTGTCCTGCAGGATCCTGATGTGGTCGAGGCCGGATTCCACCATCGCATCCGGGCAGGGCTCGCCGTATTTTTCCAGCAGGTGCCGTTCCAGGCTGCCGGCATTCACGCCGATGCGGATCGAGCAGCCATGGTCGCGGGCGGCCTTGATCACCTCGCGCACGCGGGCAGCGTCGCCGATATTGCCGGGATTGATGCGCAGGCAGGCGGCGCCGGCCTCGGCGGCCTCGATGGCGCGGCGGTAGTGGAAATGGATATCGGCCACGATCGGCACCGGGCTTTCGCGGCAGATCTCGCGCAGGGCGCGGGTCGAGGCTTCGTCGGGGGTCGAGACGCGGACGATGTCGGCGCCGACGTCGGCGGCGCGGATGATCTGGTCCAGCGTCGCGCGCACGTCCGAGGTGTCGGTATTGGTCATGGTCTGCACGCTGATCGGCGCGTCGCCCCCGACCGGCACGTTGCCGACCATGATCCGGCGCGACTTGCGCCGGTCGATATTGCGCCAGGGGCGGATCGGATTATGCGACATGGCTGGTGCCTTTTCCTGCGCCAGGGGCGGCTTCACCCGTCAGAAATAGGCCGATCCGGCCAGACGGGCAAGCCATCCGGTCCCGGTCAGGCGCGCGATGCCGCATCCGTGACCCCGGATTCATGCTCCGGCGGCCATGACCCGGCGCCCGGTCAATCCTGCGCGGGGGCCTGTTCCGGCGGCTCGGCCGATGCCAGGGCGACCATTTCGGCCAGCTGCGGATCCTTGCTGAGATCGGCAAAGGCATATTGCGCCGTCAGCGCCGTCGGCGAAAGCTCGACATTCTTGACCACCTTGGCGCCGGGTGCGGCCGGGCCGTAGGTGCGGCCGTTGACCGCGAAATAGACCGCGCCGGAATTACCGGCGCGCAGCACCGGCGGCGCCTCGAGCTTGGGCAGGGCGAAACGCTCGCCCGCGTCCATGGTCTTTTCCAGCAGCACCGTACCGTCGGCCGAGGTGACGCGCACCCAGGCGGGACGGGCGGCAAGGATCTCGATCTCGGGCGCATCGGGGGCAACGGTGCGCACAGCCGCCTGTTCGGGCGGCATCTGCGGGCCATAGACCCGGTCGTGGACCGCGGCGCTGCGGGTCGCAGGCACGGCGCCTTCCGGCTTGGGCGTGGAGGTGTTCAGCCGCGGGTCGATGGCGGCGATGGGCCCGTCGCGGGCGACCAGCACGGGCAGTTCCAGCGCCTGCGGCCGGTAGGTACGGTCCAGCCCCTCGGGGCGCGGCAGGTTGACCTGGGCCGATTCGACGGTTTCGGGCTCGGCCGCCTCCTGCACCGGGTCCAGCGCGGCGATCACGCCGGGCGCCTGCTCGCCGGGGGTCAGGTTGACCTTCTGCACCTCTTGCAGCACGGCCCAGCCGCCATAGCCCAACCCGCAGGCCAGCACGACCATGACCAGCAGCGAGCCGATGGCCCGCGGCTCGATCGAGCTCCAGATGCTTTCCTGCCGGGGCAGGAAGATCGGATGCGGATTGGCCAGCGCCTCGGCCGGGTCCGAGGGGCGGCGCTGCGGCTTCGGCCCGGCGGCGGCGGGGGCCATGCCATGCGTGGGCTGGAAACCCGATTCCTGGCAGAAGCGGCGGAAGGTCCAATCGGCATCCATGCCGAGATAGCGGGCATAAGAACGCACGTAGCCGGCGATGAAGCTCGGCGTGTCGAAGGCGGAAATGTCGCAATTCTCGATGGCGGCGACATAGGAGGCGCGAATGCGCAATTCGCGCTGGACATCCAGCAGCGACTTGCCCAGCGTGGCCCGTTCGCCCCGCATCAGATCTCCGAGACGAATGTCAGGATCGTCGAAACCGGGCGGCAAGGCCGCCGGCTCCTCATGGCCATTGGACGGGGGGTTCCCCCTTAGCCCGATCATTGCGCCTGCCCCATACTTTGCTGCTCGTCCCCGCGAATCGGAAGACTCTCAGAACTTGATTAAAGCAAGGTTATCACGGGCGCGAGAGGTCTTCACCCCGAAACCGTCTCAGGCAGCCGAAGTTGAACGGTTCAGTTTGCACTGCGACCAGAGGCTGTCCATGGCCTTCACCAGGTGGTCGATCTGCTTGGGGTCATGCACCGGCGAGGGCGTGAAGCGCAGCCGTTCCGTGCCGCGCGGCACGGTCGGGAAGTTGATCGGCTGCACATAGATGCCGAAATCGGCCAGCAGCATGTCGGACAGCGCCTTGCAATGCACCGGGTTGCCGACATGCACCGGCACGATATGGCTGCCATGGTCCATGATCGGCATGCCCAGCCCGCGCAGCCGCATCTTCAGGATGCGGGCGTTCAGCTGCTGCTGGTCGCGCAGCAACTGCCCCTCGGCCGTCTTGAGGAAGGCGATCGAGGCCGCGGCGCCCGCCGCCACCGCCGGCGGCAGCGAAGTGGTGAAGATGAAGCCCGGCGCATAGGAGCGGATCGCGTCCACCATCTTGGCCGAGGCGGCAATATAACCGCCGAAGACGCCGAAAGCCTTTCCCAGCGTGCCGTTGAAGATGTCAATGCGATGGCTCAGCCCGTCGCGCTCGGCCACGCCGCCGCCGCGGGGGCCATACATGCCGACGGCATGGACCTCGTCCAGATAGGTCAGGGCGTTGAACTCGTCCGCGAGGTCGCAGATCGCGGCGATGGGGCCGAAATCGCCATCCATGGAATAGATCGACTCGAAGGCGATCAGCTTGGGCGCCTCGGGATCGTCGGCCTCCAGCAGCTCGCGCAGATGCGCCACGTCGTTGTGGCGGAAGATGCGCTTGGCGCCATCGAAACGCTTGATCCCCTCGATCATCGAGGCGTGGTTCAGCTCGTCCGAATAGATGATGAGGCCGGGAAACAGCTTGCGCAGGGTCGAGAGCGTCGCGTCATTGGCGGTATAGGCGCTGGAAAAGACCAGCGCGGCCTCTTTCCCGTGCAGATCGGCCAGTTCCCCTTCCAGGCGCTTGTGATAGACGGTGGTGCCCGAGATGTTGCGCGTGCCGCCGGAACCCGCCCCCGTGGCATCCAGCGCCTCGTGCATCGCCGCCAGCACCACCGGATGCTGGCCCATGCCCAGGTAGTCGTTCCCGCACCATACGGTGATCTGGGTCTCGGTCCCGTCGGGACGGGTCCAGACCGCCTGCGGATAGGCCCCCTTGCGGCGCTCGATGTCGATGAAGGTGCGATAACGACCCTCTTCGTGCAGCTTGCCGATGGCCTGATCGAGGGCGGCTGAATAGTCCATCACGGATCCCTTGCCTTGCTTGAACTTGCTCGCTTGGGGGATCATGCTGCGATCCCGCGGGTCATACCTTGATACGCATCAAGCCAGAGAAAATACAGCGTAAAAATGTCGCACCCATACCAAGATGACAGGCATTTTCTCTGATAAAATCAATCAGGAAAGGCGAAGGATGACGGACAATTCCAGAATCGGCGAAGTACTTTCAACGCTGGACGCGGGGCTGCCCCAGGCGCTCGACCGGCTGATGGAATTTCTTCGCATTCCCTCGGTCTCGACCGACCCGGCCTATGCGGCCGAGGTGCGGCGGGCGGCGGAGTGGCTTTGCGCCGAACTGACCTCGCTGGGCTTCCAGGCCGCGTTGCGCGACACGCCCGGCCATCCGATGGTGGTCGCGCATTCGCCCAAGGGCACGCGGCGGCCCTTGCTGTTCTATGGCCATTACGACGTGCAGCCGGTCGATCCGCTGGAACTGTGGCACCATCCCCCCTTCGAGCCCCGCATCGAGCATACGCCCCAGGGCAGGGTGATCCGCGGCCGCGGCGCCTCGGACGACAAGGGCCAGCTGATGACCTTCATCGAGGCGTTCCGGGCCTGGAAGGCCGTGCATGGCAGCCTGCCCTCGGACCTGGTGCTGCTGTTCGAGGGCGAGGAGGAATCCGGCTCGCCCAGCCTGCGCCCCTTCCTGCGCGAGAATGCCGGGGAATTGCGCGCCGGCATCGCCATGATCTGCGACACCGGGCTTTATGCCGACGGCCGCCCGGCCATCACCACCCAGCTGCGCGGGCTTTGCGGCGAGGAGATCGTGATCCGCGCCGCGGACCGCGACCTGCATTCCGGCAGCTTCGGCGGGCTGGCGGCGAACCCGGTCCAGATCCTTGTCAACGCGCTTGCGACGGTCAAGGACGCCAGCGGCCGCGTCACCCTGCCCGGCTTCTACGAGGGCGTCGAGGAACTGTCCCCGGAACTGCGCGCCGACTGGGACGCGCTCGGCTTCGACCCGGCCGAGTTCCTGGCGCGCGTCGGGCTGAAGCATCCGGTCGGCGAGACGGGCCGCACCGGGCTGGAGATGGTCTGGAACCGCCCCACCTTCGAGATCAACGGCATCACCGGCGGCTATACCAGCGAGGGTTTCAAGACCGTCCTGCCGGCCGAGGCCCGCGCCAAGGTCAGCTTCCGCCTGACCGGCACCCAGGATCCCGACCGCATCCGCGAGACCTTCCGCGCCCATGTCCGCGCCCATGTGCCCGAGGATTGCACCGTCGAGTTCCATGGCCATGGAGCAAGCCCGGCCAGCCGCATGGACATCTCGGACCCGGCCTTCGCCGCGGCCAAGGCGGCGCTGAGCCAGGAATGGGGCCGCGAGGCCGCCTATATCGGCGCCGGCGGCTCGATCCCCATCGCCGGGGATTTCAAGGAGATCCTGGGCATGGACTCCATGCTGATCGGCTTTGCCCGCGACGACGACCGCATCCATTCCCCGAACGAGAAATACGACCTCGACAGCTTTGCCAGGGGCGCGCGCAGCTGGGCGCGCATCCTGGCCGCCCTGGGCTGAGAGGAGACCGGGGACGGCGGCCCGGCCGGGTCGCCTCCCTCGGCGCGGCGGCAGCGGCGAAAAAGGGGCCGAGACCGGATCCTTGGCTTGCGCCCGTGACCCAGATCAATTCATGGGGGCAAGCGCCGTGATAGGGCGCGGGCAGCATTGAAAGGACAGGCATCCAACATGACCACGGCTGCATTCGTTTCGACGGTTCTGGCGCTGCTGCTGGCGCCGGGGCCGACGAATACGTTGATGGGAATCGCGGGGGCGCAGCGTGGCCTGGCCCGCGTCGCGCGCCTGCTGCCGGCAGAGCTGGCAGGCTACCTGACCGCCATCCTGCCGCTGGCCTTCCTGGGCGCGGGGCTGCTTGAACAGATGCCGGCCCTGGCGGTCGGGCTGAAACTGGCGGCGGCCGGCTGGATCATGGTTCTGGCGACGGCCCTGTGGCGGGCGCCGGGCAGCGATGGAGAAAGCCGGGACATCGGCGCCCGGCGGATCTATGTGACCACCGTCCTGAACCCCAAGGCGCTGATCCTTGGCCTTGTCCTGCTGCCCGCGCCGCAGGATCCGGCTTTCGCGACGCGGCTGGGGATGTTCTGCCTGATGGTGATCGGCGCGGCCCTGGCCTGGGGCTGCGCCGGGATCCTGGCGCAGGCGGGAAACGGCGGCCGGGAACGGCTGCAGGGCGTCCAGCGCGTCGCCTCGGTCTGGCTTGCATTCGTCTCGATTTCGCTGGTGTTCGGCCTCATCCGCGTCTGATGCCCGGCGGTGCTGTCCCGCGGGGCTCCGCCTCGGCTCCGGGGCGGCAGGCAGCCTCGGCGCGGACCCGCATCCCGGCATGAAAAGGGGCGCCCCCGCGGGCGCCCCGATCATCCCGGCGGGCCGTCCTTCAGGCGGCGCGGGCGGTCAGCACGGTCTCGACCTTCTTCTGGGCGCCGGCCTCGTCCATGCCGGAAACGGCGGCGACCTCGCGGGTCAGGCGGTCCAGCGCGGCCTCGTAAAGCTGGCGCTCGGAATAGGACTGTTCGCGCTGGTCGTCGGTGCGATGCAGGTCGCGCACCACCTCGGCGATCGACATCAGATCGCCCGAATTGATCTTCTGCTCATATTCCTGGGCGCGGCGCGACCACATCGCCCGCTTGACGCGGGCCTTGCCCTTCAGCGTGTCCAGCGCCCGCTCGACCAGGTCCGGGGTCGAGAGGCCGCGCATGCCGATCTCGGTCGCGCGGGCGGTGGGCACGCGCAGGGTCATTTTGTCCTTCTCGAACGAGATCACGAACATCTCGAGGCGCAGCCCCGCCACCTCCTGCTCTTCGATCGACACGATGCGGCCCACGCCATGCGTGGGATAGACGACAAAGTCATCGGGGCGAAATTCGGTCTTCTTGGCTTTCGACATTGGGCATCCTTCGCAGTTGCGCCGCCGCGCGACACAAAAACCCCCAAGGAGGGACGATCCCCCCCTTACGGGCCAACATTGTTGTTCTTGCACTTCTGACCGGGCAGTCGATCAGGACAGGCAGCAACGCCGGCCAGGCCACAAAAGCAGCCCGACCGGCGCGAGATGGCTGCACCATAGCACAAAAATCGCGCCGGTTCAAAGGTTCCCTGAAAGGCGGCACCGGCCCCGTTTGGCGAAAGAAAATCGTTTAAACTCAACACCAGGAAAACGCCTCACCGAACAGAGCCGATGCATGGTCAGGGCGAATCGACGCCCTCGCCACGGACACGATCTAGCGGCCGCGCCCCCGGCCCGCCAGCGATGCGGCAGTCAAATCCCACATATGAGACGGGACATGATGCGCGGCAGGCACAGTCGTTAGCATTTCAAACAAGATCGGGGACCACCAGCGGAACCGGAGGTCTCAATCCCCTTCACCGGGCGCTTCCGAGAAATATTTCTCCAGCTTGCCGGGCATGCCGTCCATCTCCTGATAGCCGGGCATCGGATCCTTCTTGCGCGTGATCACCGGCCAGGATTCGGCATATTTGCGGTTGAACTCGACCCATGTCTCCATGTCGGGCTCGGTATCGGGGCGAATCGCGTCAGCCGGGCATTCCGGTTCGCAGACGCCGCAGTCGATGCATTCGTCGGGATGGATGACCAGCGTGTTCTCGCCTTCATAAAAACAGTCCACGGGGCACACCTCGACGCAGTCGGTGTATTTGCACATGATGCAGTTTTCAGTGACGACATAGGTCATGGCGAGATATTCCTGTTTCCTGATCGGCTAGTTACGCCCGCCGCCGCCATCAATCAAGGCCACCGCCGGCGAAAAGACGAGGATATGGCCGAGCCCCGTCCGGGATGGGATGGCGTTCTGTCGCAGGGGCGCGGACCGGAACCCGGTTCTTTGCCCCGCCTTGCCTAGAGTTCCTCGTAAAGCGTCGCCGCCTCGCTGGCCGGGCCGCGCCGCGCGCCCAGAAGCAGGATCCGCAGCACCCGCACCCGGCCATGGGCCGAAACGGTGACGGTATCGCCGCCCCGCACCGCCTGCGCCGGCTTGCTGCAAGGCTGGCCGTTCAGCCGGATGCCCCCGGCGCCGATCGCATCGGCGGCCAGGGTGCGGGTCTTGAACAGCCGCGCGTGATGCAGCCAGCGGTCGAGCCTGATGCTTTCGCCGCCTTCCCCGATCACGTCTTGTTCTTGAGCGCGGCGAGAACGGCGAAGGGGCTGTCCGGGTCGGCCTGTTTCTCGGCCCGCGGCGGGCGGGCCTCGAAGCTCTTGGGACCGTCATGGCGCGGCTTGCCCTTGGGTTTGCCCTTCGGCCCGCGTTCGGGTCGGTCGCCGCGTTCACCACGCGGCTTGCCTTCGAAGGGCTTGCCCTCGCGCCGGTTCTCCTGTCCGGCCTCGCGCTCGCGGCGCGGGCCACGTTCGCCTTGCGGACGCCCCTGGCCCTGACCCTGGCGCTCGCCGCGCTCGGGCCGGCGATGGCCGCCGCGGGGGCGCGGCGCCCAGGTGAAGGTATAGAACACCTCGGTCTCGGGCGCCGGTTCGCCGGCTTCGTCCCCTGCCCCGGCCGGATCCCCGGCTTCGGCCTGAGCCTCCGCCTCGGCGGCCTTGCGAGCGGCCTGCTCGGCCTCCCATTTGGCGCGGGTTTCGGCGGCAAGCACGCTTTCTTCCTCGGTCAGCGGATGCTCGTGATCGGCCTCCTCCGGCGCCGGCGCCGCGGCAGGAGCCGTTTCGACGCGGACCTTGGGTCTCTCGCCCTTTTCGGCGCGATAACCCAGGCCCTGCATCAGCCCGGCGAATTGTTCCAGCGTCATGCCGGTGATCGACAGCATGTCCGGCGTCGCCTCGAAGCCGCCACGGCTGTCCTGGCCGCGCAGCATGTCGGCCAGCCGTTCCAGCATGTCGATGCGGATCGCGCGTTCACCCGCCGGGTGATAGCCCGAGAGCGTGTAATAGCCCTTGGGCACGTCGGGCAGGTTCGGGATCGTCACCAGGCCGGGGGGCGGGCTTTCGGGAAATTCCGACAGGCCCTGGTCCAGCCCCCAAAGCACCAGCCGCAGCCGGGTCGGCGCCGGCTTCAGCAGCGCCGGCTGGAAGATGGTGAACTGGCCGAAGCGCACGCCATGCTTGCGCAAGAGGCCGCGCGCATCCTGGTCCAGTTCCTTGACCTCGGCGGCGACGCCCTCGCGCGGCAGCACGCCCAGCGCCTCGACCAGGCGGAAGGCGAAGCCGCGGGCCAGCCCGGCCAGCGTCTCGTCGTTTTTCAGCGCCAAGAGCGGCTCGAACAGGGTGGCGATCTTGCGGTCGATGAAATGCTGCAGCCGGCGGCGCACCTTCTCGGCGATCTCGGGGCCCGCCTCCTCATCGACGAAGGCCTCGACGCCGGGCTTCAGCGCCTCGGCGCCCTTGACCAGCTTGCCCACCGCCGAGGCGCCCCACATCAGGCCGCCCTGTTCGGTGAAGTCCAACTCGGTATCCGGCGCGTTGTAGAAGCGGTCGGCGCGCAGATGGAACTCGGGGCGCAGCGCCTCATAGGCGGCGCGTTGCAGCATCCGCGCCTCGTCCCCGGTTGCGCTCGGATCGGCGTGGAAGCGGAAGCCTTCCAGACGGCCGGCGAACTCGCCCTCGACCGTCACTTCGCCCTTGTCATTCACCTCGGCCAAAAGGCTCTCCTTCTGCTTGAGCCGGCGCAGCAGCACGGACGTGCGCCGGTCCACGAATCTTTGCGTCAGAGCCGCGTGCAACGCGTCCGACAACCGATCTTCTACCGCGCGCGTCTCGGCACGCCAATGACTTTCGTCCGACACCCAGCCGGATCGTTGGGCAACATAGGTCCAGGTGCGTATATATGCCAATCGTTTCGACAATGTGTCGATGTCGCCCTGAATCCGGTCAATGCGGCGGATCTGCCCCTCCAGCCAGTCGCCGGGCAGCTTGCCTTCGCGCAGAAAGCCGAAGATCCGCGCCAGCAGCGTCGAATGCTCGGCCGCCGAGATCGAGCGGAAATCCGGGATCCGGCAGACGTCCCAGAGCAGCCGCACCTCGCGCGGATGCGTCACCTGGTCGCGGATCTCGGGCATCGCCGACAGCGCCTTGAGCGCGCGGATGTCGTCCGCCTCGCGCCCGCGCGCCAGCCATTCCGATTGCGGCTGCGTCTCCAGTCCTTGCAGCAGCCGCTCGACCGTGCCGAATTCCAGCGCGGCATTGCGCCACATCAGCCGGCTGATCGGCTGGAAGCGGTGGTTCTCGATCGCCTCGACCAGCCCCTCGTCCAGGGGGCTCGCATCGCCGGTGACGCCGAATGTGCCCGGCTCGGTATGCCGCCCGGCGCGGCCGGCGATCTGGCCCAGCTCGTGCGGAAACAGCGGCCGATAGCGGCGGCCGTCGAATTTCTCGGTGGCGGAAAAGGCGATGTGGCGGATGTCGAGGTTCAGCCCCATGCCGATGGCGTCGGTGGCGACCAGGTAATCGACCTCGCCCTGCTGATACATGGCGACCTGGGCATTGCGGGTGCGCGGGCTCAGCGCCCCCATGACCACGGCGCAGCCGCCCTTCTGGCGACGGATCAGCTCGGCCGTGGCATAGACCTCCTCGACCGAGAAGCAGACGATGGCCGAACGCGGCGGCATGCGGCTGATCTTCTTCGAACCGGCCCAGGAAAGCGTCGAGAATCGCTCGCGCCGCATGAACTGCGCCTGCGGCACCAAGGCGGCGATGGCCGGGCGCATGGTGTCGCTGCCCAGCAGCAGGGTTTCATGCAGGCCGCGCATGTTCAGCAGCCGGTCGGTGAAGACATGGCCGCGTTCCGGGTCGGCGCAAAGCTGGATTTCGTCGATGGCGACGAAATCGGCCCCGACCTCGGGCATGGCCTCGGTGGTGGCGACCCAGTATTGCACGCGCTCGGGCACGATCCGCTCCTCGCCCGTGACCAGCGCCACGACCGAGGGGCCGCGCGCCTTGACGATGCGGTCATAGACCTCGCGCGCCAGCAGCCGCAGCGGCAGGCCGATGACCCCGGTGCGATGCGCCAGCATCCGGTCGATGGCGTAATGCGTCTTGCCGGTATTGGTCGGGCCAAGGACGGCCGTGACCCGCGATCTGTCATTCATCAGGCGTCGGTGCCCTGCAGTTTGCGTTCGAGGCGCTGGACGGCATCCTGCGCCTCCTGTTGATGGGGATGGATCTTCAGGCTCCGGCGAAAGGCCACCAGCGCGTCCCGGTCGTCGCCCAGTTCCTCGAGGATGGTGCCGAGCTGGGTCAGGGCGCCGAAATGGCGCGGCTCCAGCCGCAGCACCTGCCCCAGGTCGGCGATGGCCGGGCCGAAATCGCCGTCCAGATAGAAGGCGACCGAGCGCAGATACCAGCCGGCCGCGAAATCCGGCGCATGATCGGTCAGCGCGGTCAGGTGGCCGATGGCGGTGACGGTATCGCCCGCGTCCAGCGCCGCCTCGCCCCGCTTGTAGAGCAGGTCCATCGCCGCCGAGCCGGAACGCGACCAGATGCGCAGGATGTCGGTCTCGGCCCGCGCCCAGGTCTCGCCGCCCGGCTGGGCCAGCTCGGCGAACAGCAGGTCCAGGTCTTCGCGCTCGCGCAGCCGCGCCTCGGCGGTCGGCTCGGAGGCGGCGGCGGGTTCGGAAAGCGGGCTTTCGGGCAGCGCATCGCTTTCGGCTTGCGGCGGATCCTCTGGCAGCGGCAGATCCTGCACCGGCATCGCATCGGGCGCGGCGGCGCCGTCCTGCCGCGCATGGCCGGCCCCGGCCCCCGCCAGCCCCAGGAAAAGTGCTGCCGCGACGGCATGATGGAAATGGGGGACTGGCAAAAGCATATTCCCCATGTAACTTTCCCCATCGTCTAATTCCAGACACGAGAACAGGAGATCGAGAATGAGCAAAGTGGTCGAGGCAGCCGTGGCCGCTCTGGACGAAAAGGCCAAGGGCTTCGACGGCACCGCCAAATTCGTCATCGAGGGCGAGGGATCGGTCTATATCGACGCCGACGGCGCCCGCGCCGCCGATGACGAGGCCGAGGTGACGCTGACCGCCAGCCGCGAGACCTTCGAGGGCCTGCTGTCGGGCGACGTGAACCCGACCACCGCCTTCATGACCGGCAAGCTGCGGGTCGACGGCTCGATGGGCACGGCGATGAAGCTGGGCGCGCTGCTGTCCTGAGCGATGAGGCCGGCGCCCTTCAACACCTTGCCCGGCGATCCGCTGCCCACGGCCCGCGCCTTCTGGCTGCGGGCCGAGGACGGGGTGCGCCTGCGGGCGGCGCATTGGCCGGCGGGCGGCGCCTCGGGAACGGTGCTGCTGTTTCCGGGCCGCACCGAATACCTGGAGAAATATGCCGAGGTCGCGGCCGAGCTGAACGCCGCCGGGCTGGACGTGCTGGCGCTGGACTGGCGCGGACAGGGCATGTCCGACCGGTTGCAGGACAATGCCCGGCCCGGCCATATCGGCGATTTCGCCGATTACCAGCGCGACGTGGTCGAACTGGTGGTCGCGGCGCAGGAACTGGACCTGCCGCGGCCCTGGCACCTGCTGGCGCATTCCATGGGCGGCACCATCGGCCTTGCCGCGCTTGGTGCGGGCCTGCCGGTGCAAAGCGTGGTGTTCTCGGCGCCGATGTGGGGCATCAACCTGCGCCGCGTGCCCGAGGCGCTGGCGCTGGCGCTGGCCGGCACGCTGAGCCGGCTTGGCCGCGGCGGCCATCCCGCGCCGCGCACCGGGGGCGAGGACAGCTTCGTGCTGCTGGATCCGTTCCACGACAACCTGCTGACCCATGACGGCCGGCGCTGGGGCCGGCTGGTGGCCGAGGCCGCGGCCTGGCCCGACATCTCGGTCGGCGGCGCCAGCAACGACTGGCTGCGCGCGGCGCTGCTGGAATGCCGGCGCCTGGCCGCGCTGCCCCCGCCCGCGCTGCCGGCGCTGATCGTGCTGGGGGATTGCGAGCGGGTCGTCTCGGCCCAGGCCATCCGCAGCCGCGCCGCCGCCTGGCCCGGCGCCCGGCTGCTGGAACTGGCCGATTGCCGGCACGAGCCGATGATGGAGCGCGACCCGGTCCGCAGCCGCTTCCTGGACGCCGCCATCGCCCATTTCGGCGCCGCCACCACGCCCTGAATCGCGCCTTGAATCGGGCCGACGCCCCTGCCCCGGCACATCGCATGGCTTGCAGCCAGACGGTTCAGAGGTCACATGTTGAGCACACGAAAGGAGCGATCATGACGATTTCTGCCCGCAGCCCCCTGGACCGCGTCCTGCCGCGAGACGAGAATGCCTTGCCTGTCCCGGCCCAAACCCCCGATCTGGGCGCGTTGCCGGAATGGGAACTGGGCGATCTCTATCCCGCACCCGATTCGCCGGAACTGGCCCGCGACATCGAGGCGGTCGAGCGGGCCTGCTGCATCTTCGCCCGCGACTACGACGGCAAGCTGGCCTCGCTCGACGCCGGCAAGATGCTGGAATGCATCGAACGCTACCAGGAGATCGACATCCTGGCCGGGCGGGTCATGTCCTATGCCGGGCTGCGCTATTACCAGAACACCACCGATTCGGCCCGCGCCAAGCAGATGGGCGACCTTCAGGACCGCATCACCGCGGCAACGACCAAGCTCGTATTCTTCAGCCTGGAGTTCAACCGCATCCCCGACGCGCGCTACGAGGAAATCTTCGCAGCCCCGAACGGTCCCGCCCGCTACAAGCCGGTCTTCGACCGCATGCGCGCCATGCGCCCCTACCAGCTCTCGAACGAGCTGGAACGCTTCCTGCACGACAATTCCGTGGTCGGCGCCGCCGCCTGGAACCGGCTCTTCGACGAGACCACGGCCGGCCTGACCTTCGACGTCGCGGGCGAGGAACTGGGGCTGGAGGCCACGCTGAACCTGCTGACCGACCACGACCGCGCCCGGCGCGAGGCCGGTGCCCGCGCCCTGGCCGAGGTCTTCGGCCGGAACGTCAAGCTCTTCTCCCGCATCCACAACACACTGGCCAAGGAAAAGGCCATCGAGGACAAGTGGCGCAAGATGCCGACGCCGCAGACCGCGCGCCACCTGTCGAACCATGTCGAGCCCGAAGTGGTCGAGGCGCTGCGCGACGCCGTCACCGCCGCCTATCCGCGCCTGTCGCATCGCTACTACCGGCTCAAGGCCCGCTGGCTCGGCCTCGACAAGCTGCAGGTCTGGGACCGCAACGCGCCGCTGCCCAGCGAAAGCCCGCGCCTGATCCCCTGGGCCGAGGCGCAGGCGACGGTGCTGGACGCCTATGCCGGCTTCTCGCCGAGGCTGGCGGAACTGGCGCAGCCCTTCTTCGACAAGGGCTGGATCGACGCGGCGGTGAAGCCCGGCAAGGCGCCGGGCGCCTTCGCCCATCCGACCGTGACGACGGTGCATCCCTATGTGCTGCTGAACTACCTGGGCAAGCCGCGCGACGTGATGACGCTGGCGCATGAACTGGGCCATGGCGTGCACCAGCGGCTGGCAGCGGCGCAGGGCGAATTGCTGGCCGCGACGCCGCTGACCCTGGCCGAAACGGCCAGCGTCTTCGGCGAGATGCTGACCTTCCGCGCGCTCTTGGCAAAAACTGCCGACAAGGCGCAGCGCAAGGCGTTGCTGGCCGGCAAGGTCGAGGACATGATCAACACGGTGGTGCGCCAGATCGCCTTCTACGATTTCGAATGCAAGCTGCACGCCGCCCGCGCCAAGGGCGAGTTGACCCCCGAGGACATCAACGCGCTCTGGATGTCGGTGCAGGCGGAATCGCTGGGCGACGCCTTCGAATTCATGCCAGGCTACGAGACCTTCTGGACCTATGTGCCGCATTTCGTGCATTCGCCCTTCTACGTCTATGCCTATGCCTTCGGCGACGGGCTGGTGAATGCGCTTTATGCCGCCTATGAGGACGGGCTGCCCGATTTCCAGGCAAAATATTTCGACATGCTGGCGGCCGGCGGTTCGCGCCACCACAAGGAGCTTCTGGCGCCCTTCGGCCTTGATGCGTCCGATCCCGCCTTCTGGGACAAGGGCCTGTCGATGATCGAGGGCTTCATCGAGGAGCTCGAGGCCATGGAGGACTGAACCCTCGCGGCGCCGGGGGCGCTTCGCCCCCCGGACCCCCAGAGGATATTTGGACAAGAAAGAACAGCAGGGCTTCTTCCGCCGTTCTTCCTTGTCAAAATATCCCGGGGGAATCCCGGAGGGATGGGGGCAGAGCCCCCGCTTCCTCCCGGCCTTGGCCAGGGCAGTTTTCCGTCGCCTGCGGCATGGGCCTGTCCTATGCTGCCGGGAAACCGGAAAGGGGGCGGCATGATCCGCATGATCCGACGCATCATCCTTTGGCTTTCGGTGCTCGCGGTTCTGGCCGCCGCCGTGGTGGCGATCTGGGGACCGGGATTCGTCGAGCGGCGGCTGAACCCCGTGACCATGCCGGCCGAAGGCTGGCCGGTCTCGCCCCAGGCCGAGGCATTGCATCAGAGACTGGTGATCGGGGACTGGCATTCGGACGCGCTGCTTTGGGACCGCGACCTGCTCAGGCATGCCGAGCGCGGCCATACCGACATCCCCCGGCTGGTGCAGGGCAATGTCGCGGTGCAGGTCTTTACCACCGTCACCAAGAGCCCGCGCGGCCAGAACTATGGCCGCAACTCGGCCGAGGCGCCGGACAATATCACCCCGCTCTTCATCGGCCAGCTGCGCCCCCTGCCCAGCTGGTTCAGCCTCAAGGAGCGCGCGCTGGTCCAGGCCGCCGCCCTGCGCCACGCCGCCCAACGCGCGCCGGACCAGCTCATGCTGATCCGCTCGGCCGAGGATTTGCAGACCCTGCTGGAAGCACGGCAGAACGGCGCGCAGACGGTGGGCGCCATCCTGGGCGCAGAAGGGGCACATCCGCTGGAGGGACAGATCGGCAATCTCCAGGTGCTTTACGGTGCCGGCTTCCGCCTGCTGGGCCTGACGCATTTCTTCGACAACGAGTTGGGCGGCAGCCTGCATGGCGAAGGCGGCAGCGGCGCCGGGCTCAGCCCCTTCGGCCGGCAAGTGGTCGAGGAGATGATGGCCAAGCGCATGATCATCGACCTGGCCCATGCCAGCCCGCAGATGGTGCGCGACGTGCTGGCCATCCCCGGCACCCGGCCGATCCTGTCCCATACCGGCATCCACGGCCATTGCCCCAGCCCGCGCAACCTCGATGACGCGCTGCTGAGGGCCATCGCCGACAAGGGCGGGCTGATCGGCATCGGTTATTGGGCCGACGTGGTCTGCGGCAAGACCCCGGCCGACATCGCCGGCAGCATCCAGGCCGCCATCGCGCTTGTGGGGGAGGACCATGTCTCGCTCGGCTCGGATTACGACGGCTCGGTCGATGCGCCCTTCGACGCCGCCCATCTGGCTGCGCTGACCCAGGCGCTGCTGGATGCGGGCCTGAGCGACCAGCAGATTGCCAAGGTGATGGGCGGCAACATGATGCGCTATCTTGCCCAGATGCTCTGAACCCGCCTAAGCTGCCCGCGCATCAAGGAGAGGCCCATGCTGACCGTCTACGGCGTCACCCGCTCGCGCGCATCGCGCATCATCTGGCTGTGTCACGAACTGGGCCTGCCCTTCAAGCAGGTGCCGGTGATCCAGGCCTATCGCCTGCCCGACCCCGACGCACCGGACGCGCCGCTGAACACGCATTCGCCGGATTTCCTGAAGCTTTCGCCCGCCGGCGCCATCCCGGTGATCCAGGACGGCGACCTGGTGCTGTCGGAATCGCTGGCCTGCACGCTGCACCTGGCGCGCAAATACGGCCAGCCCTTCGGCCCCGCCGATGCCCTCGAGGATGCGCTGATGCTGCAATGGAGCTTCTACGCCGCCACCGCCATCGAGCAGGACGCGCTGGCCATCCTGTTCAACCACGGCAAGGGCCAGGCCCAGCCCGGCGCGGCCCAGGCCACGGTCGCCCATGCCGCCGAGCGGTTGGTCCGGCCCTTGCGCGTGCTGGAGGATCACATCGCCCGGCATGGCCACCTGGTCGGCGGCCGCTTCACCGTGGCCGACCTGAACCTGGCCGAGATCCTGCGCTATGCCCAGGGCTATGGGCCGCTGATGGAGCAATTCCCGGCCGTCGCGGCCTGGCTTGACGATTGCCAGGCCCGTCCCGCCTTTCGCAAGATGTGGCAAGAGCGGCTGGCAGAACCCGAATAAGCGATCGCAGGCCGGCATCCGCGCCGCGCCCTGGATAGGGCAAAATCATCCAGGCCGGCAGGCTGGGGGGGGCGGTCCCGCCTGTCCGAGCGCAGGATGTGTCCCGGCCGCCCTTTCGGCAACTCCCGACAGCGGGGGCAGCCTCTCGCGCCCGGTGACCGGGTGCGAAAGGCATCGGCAGGCCCGCGCCGCCCGGCGCGGATCGCGCGATTCGATACGACATCGGACACATGGCTTTTCCGGCCCGCGGCAGGATCGCCGGAGCCGGACCGAACCCGGCGGCCGGACCGCGCTGGGAACACTGCAACCGGCCACGCTGCCGGCTTCCTTGCGCCGCTTGCGCAAGGCCCTGGCCAGGATCGCGGAAATTCATTCCAAGCCTTGCCGATTGACGGATTGCCGACGGCCGGCGCAAATCGCCGGCCCGCCCGCAGGCGTTCATCCCGGAACCGGATCCATCACCTGCATTGCCCGTCGGTTGTCGGGATGCAGCGAGGAGCCCAGGATGTGTTCGGCCGAATGGATCACATGGCTGGCATGGCCGACGATCAGCGGGTCGGGCGCCGTCGCGATGGCCGGATCCTTGTCGGGATAGTCCAGCGTCGACAGGAAATGCCGCATGCAGTTCAGCCGCGCGCGTTTCTTGTCGTTCGACTTGACGATGGTCCAGGGCGCATCGGCGGTGTCGGTATAGAAGAACATCGCCTCCTTCGCCTCGGTGTAGTCCTCCCATTTGTCGAGGCTGGCCAGGTCGATGGGCGAGAGCTTCCAGCGTTTCAGCGGATCGGTCTCGCGCGCCTGGAAGCGCGCCCGCTGCTCGTCGCGGGTGACCGAGAACCAGTATTTGTAAAGCCGGATGCCCGAACGAACCAGCATGCGCTCGAATTCGGGGGCCTGGCGCATGAACTCCAGGTATTCCACTGGCGAGCAGAAGCCCATGACCCGTTCGACCCCGGCGCGGTTGTACCAGCTGCGGTCATAGAACACCATCTCGCCCGCGGTCGGCAGGTGTTGGATGTAGCGCTGAAAGAACCATTGCCCGCGCTCGATCTCCGAGGGCTTGTTCAGCGCCACCACCCGCGCGAAACGCGGGTTCAGATGCTCCATGAACCGCTTGATCGTGCCGCCCTTGCCGGCGGCATCGCGGCCCTCGAACAGGATGACGAATTTCTGCCCCGTCTCCTGCGCCCAGATCTGCACCTTCAGCAGTTCGGCCTGCAACCGGGCCTTTTCCCGCTCATAGGCGACGCGCCCCATCCGGCGCGGATAGGGATAGCGCCCGCTTTCGAAGGCCAACCGGATCGCATCCGGGTCGAGGCTGGGAAAGCTTTTCGGCCCCGTGGCCTCGGACGGAGGCGAAGGGGTGAAAGGCGGGGGGGGGCGGTGGCTCTGCCATTGCCGCGCCGGACCCCGCGAAACCGTTAACAGGCGGCGTGGCCGGGGACTCACTAGAAACCGGATGACCTTCCATTCGCCCCGACCACGCTGCAACTCGATAACAGCGTCGGATATGCCACCCTCGGCGAGCAGGCGATTTGACCTCGATCAAGAAAACCGCGCTTTTTCATGAAACCGTCGCAAATGCATCGTCGCATTGCTCCATCCCTTGCGGTCGGCGGCGGCTGATCCACTTTCCCTTGCCCCCGGCCCGTCGGGCATGAGATAACCCCGCCCCAGAAGAACAAGACGAGCAGGTGCGATGGCCGACGATCTCTTCCCCGCCGCGGATAAGGCTTCCGACAGCTATTCGGCATCCTCGATCGAGGTGCTCGAGGGGCTGGAGCCGGTGCGCAAGCGACCCGGCATGTATATCGGCGGCACCGACGAGCGCGCGCTGCATCACCTGGTGGCCGAGATCCTCGACAACTCGATGGACGAGGCAGTCGCCGGCCATGCCAGCCGCATCGAGGTCGAGCTCTTGGCCGATTTCAGCGTGGTGATCCGCGACAACGGCCGCGGCATTCCCATCGACCCGCATCCGAAATTCCCCGGCAAATCGGCGCTGGAAGTGATCCTGTGCACGCTGCATGCCGGCGGCAAGTTCTCGGGCGACGCCTATCAGACCTCGGGCGGCTTGCACGGCGTCGGTGCCTCGGTGGTCAACGCGCTTTCCGACAGCATGGTGGTGCAGGTCGCCCGCAACCGCGAGCTTTACGAGCAGCGTTTCTCGCGCGGCCTGCCGCTGGGCCCGGTCGAGAAGGTCGGCGCCGCCCCGAACCGGCGCGGCACCACCGTCACCTTCCACGCCGACGAGCAGATCTTCGGCCATCACCGCTTCAAGCCGGCGCGGCTGCTACGCATGGTCAAGTCCAAGGCCTATCTGTTCTCGGGCGTCGAGATCCGCTGGAAATCCGAGATCGACGACGGCGAGACGCCGCTGGAAGCCACCTTCCACTTTCCCGGCGGGCTGGCCGATTACCTGGGCGAGGTGCTGGGCAAGGCCTCGACCTATGCTGACCGCCCCTTTGCCGGCAGCGTCGATTTCAAGGAAAAGTTCAACACGCCCGGCAAGGTCGATTGGGCGATCAACTGGACGCCGTCGCGCGACGGCTTCATCCAGTCCTATTGCAATACCGTGCCCACGCCCGAGGGCGGCACGCATGAGGCCGGCTTCTGGTCGGCGATCCTGCGCGGCATCCGCGCCTATGGCGAGCGGGTCAGCAACAAGAAGGCGGCGCAGATCACCCGCGACGACCTGCTGGCCGGCGGCTGCGCGCTGGTCTCCTGCTTCATCCGCGAGCCGGAATTCGTCGGCCAGACCAAGGACCGCCTGGCCACCACCGAGGCGCAGCGGCTGGTCGAGGGCGCGGTGCGCGACCATTTCGACAACTGGCTGGCGGCGGATACGAAATCGGCCGGCGCCATCCTGGACTTCCTGGTGCTGCGCGCCGAGGAGCGGCTGCGGCGCCGGCAGGAAAAGGAAACCGCCCGGAAGTCGGCCACCAAGAAGCTGCGCCTGCCCGGCAAGCTGGTCGATTGCTCGGCCACCAATCGCGAGGGCACCGAGCTTTTCATCGTCGAGGGCGATTCGGCGGGCGGCAGTGCCAAGATGGCGCGCGAGCGCACCACCCAGGCGCTTTTGCCCCTGCGCGGCAAGATCCTGAACGTGCTGGGTGCGGCCTCGTCCAAGCTGGGCTCGAACCAGGAGATCGCCGATCTCTGCCAGGCGCTGGGCGTCGGCATGGGCTCGCGCTTCAACATCGACGACCTGCGCTATGACAAGATCATCATCATGACCGATGCCGATGTCGACGGCGCCCATATCGCGTCGCTGCTGATGACCTTCTTCTTCACGCAGATGCGGCCGCTGATCGACAAGGGGCATCTCTACCTGGCCTGCCCGCCGCTTTACCGGCTGACGCAGGGCGCCCATCGCGTCTATGTCGCCGACGATGCCGAGAAGGAGGCGATGCTGGCCAAGGGCCTGGGCGGCAAGGGCAAGATCGACGTGCAACGCTTCAAGGGCCTGGGCGAGATGGACGCCAAGGACTTGAAGGACACCACGATGAACCCCAGGACGCGCAAGCTGATCCGCGTCTCGATCGACGAGGAAGAGGGCGGCGAAACCGGCGACCTGGTCGAGCGGCTGATGGGCAAGAAGCCCGAGCTGCGCTTCCAGTTCATCCAGGAGAATGCCCAGTTCGCCGATACCGAGGAACTGGACGTGTGATCCTGGCCGCACCGCTGGCGATCTATGTCCTGGCGGCGCTGGCCGAGATCGCCGGCTGCTTCGCCTTCTGGGCCTGGCTGCGGCTTGGCAAATCGCCCCTCTGGCTGATTCCGGGGATGGTCTCGCTGGCAGTTTTCGCCTGGCTCCTGACGCGGGTGGATGCGGATTTCGCCGGCCGCGCCTATGCGGCCTATGGCGGGATCTATGTCACGGCCTCGCTGGGCTGGCTTTGGCTGACCGAAGGCCAGGTGCCGACGCGCTGGGATCTGCTCGGCGGCGGGCTTTGCGTGCTGGGGGCGATGGTGATCCTGACCGGGTCGCGCGCGTAGAGGATCGTTACGAGCGGCAAGGCTGGGATCGCTTTGTCGCCATGCGGACATTCCTGCCGTTGCACGGGAAGATGCCGTTACGGCCTTGAGAGAAGCATACGGATGCCCGCAACCCCGAAGATCGCGGCAAGCACTCCCTCGATCCACCGGCGCGAGTGTTGATAGGCGCACCCCATGATGCGGGTTGAGAACGCGATAGCATAGCCGACATTGACTGCAATAGCCATGATTGCGCAGCCCCCCATCATGATCAGGATGGTGTGAGAGGGAGCATCAGGACGCACCCCCAAGGACATGATCGCTATCCATCCCAGGACAGCCTTTGGGTTGGAGAGGTGAAGCAACACACCCTTACGATAGAGCGCCCAATTGCCTGCACATGGGACGGAAGCCACTTGACTGGCATGACTTGCCAACGCTGATCGTGCGGATTTCCACGCCAAATAAAGCAGATATAGGCCACCAGCGACCTTAATCGTAAACATGGCACCAGCGTAGGTCATGTTGACAAATGGCGGAGCCAGAGGCGGATCGACGTGATGTCGATGAAGCCCAGGAAGCTTTCGGCGGTCTTGTCGTAGCGGGTGGCGACGCGACGGGCATTCTTGAGCTTGTTGAAGCACCGCTCAACGAGATTGCGCAGGCGGTAGAGCCTGCGGTCAACGGCGACCCGTAGCTTCCGGGTTTTGCGCATGGGGATGACCGGCACCACGTCGCGCACCTCCATGGTCTTGCGGATGTTGTCGGAGTCGTAGCCGCGGTCTGCGAGCAGAACGCTTGGCTCGGGCAGGTTGTCAGCCATGACCAGATCGAAGCCGAGGTAGTCCGATGTCTGCCCGGCCGTGATCTCGGTTCTCATGGGCAGGCCTGCCGCATTGACCCGCAGATGGATCTTGGTCGTGAAGCCACCTCGCGAGCGGCCGAAACCTTGGCGCGGAGTCCCCCTTTTGCGCCCGCTGCCTGATGATGAGCGCGAACCACGGTGCTGTCGATCATCTGCAGCGCATCCGGCACGATCCGGCTCTCGTTCAGCGCCTCCAGGATCTGTTCCCACAGCCCCGCCAACGTCCAGCGCCGGAACTGCCGATAGACAGACGACCATTTGCCGAACTCTTCCGGCAGGTCGCGCCAGGGCGACCCCGTTCGGGCGATCCAGAAAATCCCATCCAGAACAAGCCGATGGTTCGTGGGCTTGCGGCCGTTCGGAGAACGGACAGCCAGGATGAAGCGTTCAAAGAACGCCCACTCGTCGTTCGACATCAGGTTTCGTGCCACGCTGGTCTCCATTGCAGATACCAGCTTGAATCACGATCACCGCGCCCGGTGAATCCCTTTTGTCAACACGCCCTAGCTGCAGCTCTACCGAACACCGTAACCGTTTTTTCGCCGTAATAAGAGCTTCCCGCATCGTCTAGGCGAACGCCTGGTTAGGGCTCAAAACCGCATCCCCAGCGAAAAGCTTACCCCCTCGCTGCCAATGCCGAAGCTCGCAGCGCCGAACGAAACCCCCAGCAGCGCGCCGCTGAACACCTGCGCCGGTGTGTGTTCGCCGGCATGGACCCGGCTCCAGCCCGTCAGCCCGGCGGCGCCATAGGCGGCACCGCCGGCCAATGGCCTGTCCTCGAAGCATTTTCCGGCCAGGTCCGAGGCGCCGAAGAAGGCCGCCGCCGTATGGCCCGAAGGGAAGCCCTTGCTCTCGCCCGAAGGGCGGCGCGAGATCGGGGCGCCGTCGAAGAATTCCTTCATTCCCCAGACCAGCGCCGCCTGCAAAACGCCGCGCACCGCGAAATCCTCCAGCCGGTCCTGGTCGGCAGCGCAGACCGCCGCCGCCAGCGGCAGGCCGTATTTCATCGCCGTGCCGAATTGCTCGAACGGGTCGGCATCAGCCTGGGCGGGCAGCAGGCAGAGCAGCCCGAGCAGGGCTACGCTACGCCTGCGCACGCGGCGCGCGGACTTAGTCGCAAGCCCAGCCTCCGCCGGGCCTGGAGCCGTGGTCACCATGCTGCGGCCAGGCACCGCGCATCCCCCGGCCATGCACCGCCGGCCGGCATCTGCGCTCATGCCGCACCGCCCTCGTCCAGCCGGATCACCCGGTCCATCCGTGCCGCCAGATCCATGTTATGGGTGGCGATCAACGCCGCGAGCCCGGTCTCGCGCACCAGCGCCATCAGCACGTCGAAGACCTTGTCCGAAGTCGCCGGGTCCAGGTTCCCCGTCGGCTCGTCCGCCAGCAACAGCGAGGGCTGGTTGGCCAGCGCCCGGCAGAAGGCGACGCGCTGCTGCTCGCCTCCCGACAGCTGCGCCGGGCGGTGGTCGGCGCGGTGCGACAGCCCCACGCGGCCCAGCAGGTCCAGCGCCCGCGCATGCGCTGCCGTCGGCGAAATACCATTGGCGAGCTGCGGCAGCACGATGTTCTCCGCCGCCGAGAACTCGGGCAGCAGGTGGTGGAACTGATAGACGAAGCCCAGCTCCTCGCGCCGCGCCTCGGTCCGGGCCCGGTCGCTTTGCCCGGCCATGTCGCGGCCGTTCAGCAGCACCCGGCCCGAATCGGCCGTGTCCAGAAGGCCGGCGATATGCAGCAGCGTCGATTTCCCGGCGCCCGAGGGCGCGACCAGCGCCACGACCTCGCCCCGCGCGATCCGCAGCGACAGCCCGTCCAGCACCGGCACCGGCGCGGGGCCGCCGATTCCGTAAGTCTTGGAAATCCCTTCCAGAACCAGGATGTCACTCATAGCGCAGCGCCTCCACCGGGTTCATGCGCGCGGCGCGGCGCGCAGGAAAGATGGTCACGACGAAGGACAGCGCCAGCGACAGCGCCGCGGCGCGGAAGATGTCCCAGGCCCGCAGGTCCGCCGTCAGGTGATAGATGCCGCGCACCTCGGGCTGCCAGGCATTGCCGCCGGTCAGCGCGTTCAGCGCCGCCATGATGTGATCGACATTGAGCGAAAGGGCCACCCCCAGAGCCACGCCGGCAATGGTGCCGATCACCCCGGTAAAGGCCCCGCAGAGGAAAAAGACCCGCAGGACCGAGCCCTCGGTCAGGCCCATGGTGCGCAGGATGCCGATGTCGCGGCCCTTGTTCTTGACCAGCATGATCAGCCCCGAGGTGATGTTCATCGAGGCGATCAGCACCAAGATCGACAGGATGATAAACATCACGTCATCCTCCATGTCGAGCGCGGCCAGGAACGACCCCGAAGCGTCGCGCCATGTCCAGACCTGCGCCCGCTCGCCCGCAGCCTGCAAGAGCGGCATGGTCCAGTCGTCGATGCGCTCGGCATCGGCGACATAGACCCCGATCTCGTCGGCCTGCCCCTCGCGGTTGAAGAAGGCCTGCGCCTCGGCCATGGGCATGTAGATGCGGGCCTTGTCCACGTCGTAGCGCCCGGCCGAGAAGATATAGACCACCTCGAAGGATTCGACCCTGGGGGTGGTGCCGAAGGGGGTCTTGGCGCCCTCGGGGGCGACCAGTTGCAGCCGGTCGCCGACGCCCAGGCCCAGGTCGCGCGCCATGCCGATGCCGATGGCGATGCCGCGGTCGAAATCGTCAAGATTCCCCAGCGCGCTCTGGGGATCGGCGATGCCCGACATGCCCCGGAGCGCATCCAACGTGATGCCGTAGACATCGCCCAGCGAGGCCGCATCGCCCTGCCGCGCCATGACCTGCGCGCGGACCGCCGGAACAGCGCGGGTCACGCCGGGGATCTGCATGATCCTGGCGGCGAGCGCATCGTAATCCTCGACCCGGCCGGGGGTGACATAGGTCTCCTCGGTCAGCTCGTTATAGATCTGGGTGGGGGCGTAATAGACCGTGCTATGGGCATTGGCGCCCAGGATGGTGTCGACGAACTCGGCCCGGAAGCCCGCGCGCACCGCCAGGGTGGCGATCAGCGCCATCACCCCCAGGGTGATGCCGATCAGGCTGATCCAGGTCATCACGCTGACCCCGCCTTCGGCCCGGCGCGCGCGCAGGTAGCGCCAGGCGATCATGAACTCGTAACGCGAAAACGGGGCGGGGCTGGCCATCGCTCACCTGTCTGTTGGGTGGCGCCTGATTGGCCTTTCGCCGCCGGCAATGCAAGCCAACAAGGCCGTGACCGCGCCGCGGCCGTCAGGGCTTGGGGCGGTCGTCCCATTCGGAGCTGAGGATCCGCTCGGCATCGCCTTTCGGATCGTCGTATTGCCGGCCGCGCAGCGACCAGATGAAGGCCAGAAGGCCAAGCCCGCCAAGGCCCAGGGAAACCGGAATGAGAAGGCCCAGGATTTCCATGCTTCCTCCCTATCGCAGCCGCAGCGCGTTCAACGTCACGCTGATCGAACTCAGCGACATGGCCAGCGCCGCCATCAGCGGCGTGGCAAAGCCGGCGATGGCGATGGGCACCGCGACGATATTGTAGATCAGCGAGATCGCGAAATTCTCCTTGATCCGGGCGCGGGCGCCGCGGGCCAGTTCCAGCGCCTCGGCCACCGGGGCCAGATCGCTGCCCATCAGCACCATGTCCGAGGCTGTGCGTGCCGCATCCAGCGCCGAAGCGGGTGAGATCGAGACATGCGCCTCGGTCAGGGCGGCGGTGTCGTTCAACCCGTCGCCGACCATCAGCGCATGCAGGCCCTCTTGCCGCAGCTGGCGCAGGGCATCGGCCTTTTCGACGGGCGTGACGCCGGCCCGCCATTCCACGATGCCCAGCCGCTGCGCCAGATCCCGGACCACCGGCGCCGCATCGCCCGAAAGCAGCATCACCCGCCGGCCCGAGGCGAGAATCCGGGCCACGCAGGCCTCGGCCCCCGGCCGCAGCCGGTCCGAAAACTCCAGCCGGATCGGCGCACCCTGCCCCCCCTCATCACCCAGCGACAGCCAGCTTGCCGACAGGGTCGCCTCGCCATGCCGGGCCCCCAGCCAGTCGGCCCGGCCCAGCCGCAACTCGCGCCCCTGCCAGATCCCGGCGATGCCATAGCCCGGCACCTCGCGCAGATCCTGCAATGCGGCAGGTTCGGTGCCGGCCTCGCGCAGCGCCTGGGCCAGCGCCTGCGACAAGGGATGCCCCGATCCCTGCGCCAGCGCCAGCGCCAGGGGCCGCGCCGCAACCGGGATCGGGTCCAGCGAGACCAGTTGCGGCACGCCCATGGTCAGGGTGCCGGTCTTGTCGAAGACCACGGCATCGACCTCGGCCAGGCGCTCCAGCGCGGTGCCGTCCTTGATCAGCATGCCGCGCCGGAACAGCCGCCCCGAGGCAGCCGTGACCACCGCCGGCACCGCCAGGCCCAATGCGCAGGGACAGGTGATGATCAGCACCGCCGCCGCGACGTTCACCGCCAGCCGCAGGTCATGCGTCGCGAAATACCAGCCGAGAAAGCTGCAAAAGGCCAGCAGATGCACCAGCGGCGAATAAAGCCGCGAGGCGCGGTCGGCAAGCCCGGTGTAATGCCCGCGCGCCGATTCCGCCGCCGCGACCAGCGCCGTCAGCCGCGCCAGCGAGCTGTCGCGCCCGGCGGCCGTCACCCGCATGACCAGCGGGCCGGTCAGGTTCACCTCGCCCGCCGAAAGCGCGACGCCCGGACGGGCGGGAACCGGGATGCTTTCTCCGGTCAGCAGCGAGCGGTCGATCTCGCTGCTGCCCTCGGCGATCTCGCCATCGGCGGGGATGCGGGCGCCGGGGCGGATGCGGATCAGGTCGCCGGGGCGCAGCTCGGCCACCGGCACCGGCTCGTCACCCGCAGCAGTGACGCGAAAGGCGCGCGGCACCTCCAGCGCGGTCAGCTCCTCGGCGGCGGAGCGGGCGACGGCGCGGGTGCGATAGTCCAGATAGCGCCCGATCAGCAGGAAGAAGCACAGCATCACCGCCGCGTCGAAATAGGCGTGATGGCCCGATTGCGCCGTCTCATAGACCGAAATCGCACTGGCCAGGACCAGCGCCAGCGAGATCGGCACGTCCATGCCCAGCCGCCCATGCCTGAGCGCCCGCCAGGCGCTGGCAAAGAAGGGCTGGCCGGCGAAGGCCAAGGTCGGCAGGGCGATGGCGCCGGAAATCCAGTGGAACATGTCGCGCGTCGCGGCCTCGGCCCCCGACCAGACCGCAACCGACAGGATCATGATGTTCATCATCGCAAAGCCCGACACGCCGATGCGCATCAGGATGTCGCGGCCCTGGCGGTCGGCGGCGCTGGCCGACAGCGCGGCGGGGTCAAGCTCATGCGCCTCGTAACCGATGCCCTCGACCACCGGGATCAGCTCCTCGGCACTCATGCCGGGCGCGTCCACGGTGACGCGGCGCAGCGTCAGGTTGACCCGCGCATCCCTGACGCCGGGATGGCGGTTCAGCACCCGCTCGACATCGGTGATGCAGGTCGCGCAATGGATCGTCGGCAGGGACAGGACGATGTCCTCCTGCCCGCCCCCACCCGCGGCGATACGCTGCGCCAGCGGCGCCGCGTCGCAGGCCGGACAGGCCGAGAGTCGGGCGTCGTGGTCGTGCAGCGCGGCGTCGGACATCTCAGTTCACCCGGTTGCCGTGGTAATGGTCGATGCGCTGGCGGAAGACCGTGCCGTCCGGCGCGGTCGCGGCCAGATGGATGTTCCAGGTTCCCGGCTCCAGCACCAGCGGCGCGCGGAACAGCCCGCCGGAATAGGTGAACTCGGGCCGCTGGTCGTCGCGCACATGGGTCGGGCGGCCCACCGTCACCTCGAGCCCCTGCACCGGCGCCGGAAGACCCTGCCCGTCCCGGATCGCCAGCACCAGCTCGCGGCCGTCATATTCCGGCGTCACCGTCCAGTTCAGCGCCGCCTGCGCGTCGCGGTCGCGGTCGAAGCTTTGCGAGGCGACATAGCTGTTCTTGACCTCGAGCCCGGGAAAGGTCCCCACGGCCTTGAAAGCCATGAACAGGTTGACGGCGATGATGGTGCCAAAGGCGCCCAGGGTGACGATCAGCACATGGCGGCCGGTCAGTTCGCGGGGCATCTATTCGCTCCTTCCGTGGAAGACGGTGTCGATACGGGACTTCCTCCCATCGGTGGCATCCTCGACCCAAAGCGTCAACTCGCTCTGCGCCGCCTCGGCCAGGGCCGAGCCCTTTTCGGCGGTGATATAGACGCGCTGGGTATGGGTGCTGTCCGCCGCCACATGGACATGGGCATCGGGGAGCCCTTCCAGCGTCAGGTCCACGCCCGCCGGCACGGTGCCGTCGGGACCGACGACCGAGACGGTGAAGTCGCGCTCGGCCCCCTGCTTGTTGCGCAGCCGCAGCGCATAGGTGTTGCGGATCGCGCCATCGGCCATGGTGACGTAAAGCGGGTTCCTGACCGGCGTCACGTTCAGGTCGAAGGGCGAGCGCAGGAACAGCGCCACCACCAGCGCGACGCCGATCCCGGCCCAGAGGGTGAAATACAGCATCGTGCGCGGGCGCAGGATATGCTTGAGCACCGGCTTCGGTGTCTCGCCCGCCCGCTCGGCGGCCTCGTCCTTCAGCGCCATGTAGTCGATCAGCCCGCGCGGCTTGCCGATCTTGTCCATCACCTCGTCGCAGGCGTCGATGCACAGCGCGCAGGTGATGCATTCCAGCTGCTGGCCGTCGCGGATGTCGATACCCATGGGGCAGACGTTCACGCAGGCCATGCAGTCAATGCAATCGCCCTTGGCGCCGCCGTCGGATTTCGTCGCCTCGCCCTTGTGCAACTTGCCGCGCGGCTCGCCGCGCCATTCGCGATAGGCGACGGTCAGCGTGTCCTCGTCCATCATCGCGGCCTGGATGCGCGGCCAGGGGCAGGCATAGACGCAGATCTGCTCGCGCGCGAAGCCGCCGAAGACGAAGGTGGTCGCGGTCAGGATGCCCATGGTGATATAGGCGACCGGATGGGCCTGGCCGCGCAGAAGATTGCCCAGGAGCGTCGGCGCATCGGTGAAATAGAAGATCCAGGCGCCGCCGGTCGCCAGCGCGATAAGCAGCCAGATCGTCCATTTCGTCAGCCGCAGCCGCAGCTTGCGCAAGTCCCAGGACGCGTTCCACAGCCGCAGGCGGGCGTTGCGGTCGCCCTCGACCCAGCGTTCGGTCAGAAGGAAAAGGTCGGTCCAGACCGTCTGCGGGCAGGCATAGCCGCACCAGACCCGCCCCAGGGCCGAGGTGAACAGGAAAAGCCCCAGCCCCGCCATGACCAGAAGGCCGGCGACGAAGTAGAATTCATGCGGCCAGATCTCGATCCAGAAGAAATAGAAGCGGCGGTTGGCCAGGTCGATCAGCACCGCCTGGTCGGGCATGGCCGGACCGCGGTCCCAGCGGATCCAGGGCGTGACGTAATAGATCGCCAGCGTCACCGCCATGATGATCCATTTCAGGTTGCGAAACCAGCCATGGACCCGGCGGGGAAAGATCGGCTCTCGGGCAGCATAAAGGCGTGGCGGGTCGATGTCGGGATGCGACATGATTGGCTCCTGTTGCGCGTGGCTCGGGTATAGAGCCTGGCGGCGGCGACGCATTGATCTGCGTCAAGCGCGGGCTGACCGAGCATAGCGAGACGGGATGCGGGGAACATGGGCCGAATTGTCGCATCCGCATAAGAAAACCGGCCCGGCCGGGCTTGCGCCGGAACCAGGCCCTGCGTTTGATAAGAACACCGGCCCCCCTTGGAAACGCGCGAACAGGACGGGGGGCCGGTGCCACCGGGGCCGGTTTCCCGGCCACGGATCTGAATATCCGTTACTCGCCACCGCCGAGGCTGTGGACATAGGCGGCGACGGCGACAATGTCGGCATCGGACAGGCGCCCGCTCCAGGCCGGCATCACGCCGAAAGGTCCGTCGCGCACGATCCGGGTGATCGTCGCCGGGTCCGAACCATAGAGCCAGACCGCATCGGTCAAGTCCGGCGCGCCCTGCGCGCGGTCGCCGGTGCCGTCCTCGGCATGGCAGGACGAGCAGTTGTCGGCGAACAGCTCCACCCCCTCGGCCGCCAGCGCCGCGTCATGAGGCAGTCCGCCCAGTTCCAGCACGTGATGCACCACCTGGCTGATCTGGGTGTTGTCCAGCAAGTCGTCGGTGCCGAAGCGCGGCATCTCGGAATAGCGGGTATCGCCGTCCTTGGGATCGCGGATGCCATGCATGACGGTGGTGTGGATCTCTTCCAAGGTTCCGCCCCAGAGCCAGTCGTTGTCCAGCAGCGAGGGATAGCCTGCGGCGCCCCCCGCGCCCGAGCCGTGGCATTGCGCGCACCAGGTGCGGAAGATCGCGGCGCCGGCATTGGCAGTATAGTTTGCCAGTTCCGGGTCGGCGGCGATCTCCTCCAGCGGCGTCTCGACCAGCTTGGCCTGGATCGGGGCATTGGCATCGTTGAAACGCTGGATCTCGGCCGCCACGTCGGAGCGGTAGCTTTGGCCCAGAAGGCCGCGGGTCGCACCGTTCACCAGCGGAATGGCGGGATAGGCGATGAAATAGAACACCCCCCAGATGATGGTGGCATAGAAGGTCCACAGCCACCAGCGCGGCAGCGGGTTGTCATATTCCTCGATCCCATCCCAGCTGTGCCCGGTCGAGGGCACTTCGACCACCCTGCGCCCACCCTTGCGGTCGCGCACGACGCGGGTGGCGCCCGGCCGAGGCGTGACCGGAGGATGCAGCGGCCCCTCGGGGCCCTCTGGCGGATGGGCCAGGATCTCGGCCTTGTGGGCCTTGTCGGCGGCCTGGCGTTCCAGCTCGATCCGGTTGTCGGGATTTTGCGGGCTGGTGTGCTCGTCGTCGCTATCGGCCATCACTCGACCTCCTTCTCGCCCGCCGCTGCGGGTGTCGTCTCGTTGCGGAAGATGCTTTCGGCCGCATCGCGATGCAGCGGGCGCGAGCCCGGCCTGAGGGCGAAGACGATCGTCCCCAGGAAGAACAGCACCAGCAGCAGCAGAACCCAGCTGTCGGCCAGTTCGCGCAGGAAGGAATACCTGTCCATGGCCGGCCTCAGCGGTTCGGATCGGGTTCGAAGGTCGAGAAATCGACCATCGTGCCCAAGACCTGGAGATAGGCGATCAGGGCGTCCATCTCGGACACGCCGGGACGGCGGTCGAAATTGCGCTGCTGCGCCCCCGGATAGCGTTCCTCCAGCCCCGAGGCATCGGCATCGGGGTCGGCCTGGGCGGCGAAATCGCTGACCGCCGCGGCGATCATCTCGTCGTCATAGGGCACGCCGACCAGCGCGTCGGTCTTCAGCCGCTGCGCCATGTTCGAGGGGTCGATCTGGCGATCCAGCAGGAAGCCGTATTTCGGCATGATCGATTCCGGCACCACCGCCTGCGGGTTCACCAGGTGGTCGATATGCCATTCGTCCGAATAGCGGCCGCCGACGCGGGCCAGGTCCGGCCCGGTCCGCTTGGAGCCCCATTGGAACGGATGGTCGTACATCGATTCGGCCGCCAGGCTGTAATGGCCGTAACGCTCGACCTCGTCGCGCATCGGGCGGATCATCTGGCTGTGGCAGACATAGCAGCCCTCGCGGACATAGATGTCGCGGCCCTTCAGCTCCAGCGGCGTATAGGGCCGCATGCCCTGCACCTTCTCGATGGTGTTCTGCAGGTAGAACAGCGGCGCGATCTCGACGATGCCGCCGATGGTCACGACAAGGAAGGAAAAGACCAGCAGCAGCGTGGCGTTCTTTTCCAGAACCTTGTGCTTTTCAAGAATGGCCATGATCCGTCCTCACTCTGCCGGGACCGCGACCGTGGTCGCATGGGTCTTGGGTTGCTTGGCGACGGTAGCCCACAGGTTGTAGCACATGATCAGCGCCCCGATCAGGTAAAGCACGCCGCCGGATGCCCGCACCACGTTCATCGGGAATTTCGCGGCCACCGTGTCGGCGAAGGCGTTGACCAGGAAGCCCTGGGCGTCGACCTCACGCCACATCAGCCCCTCCATGATGCCCGAGACCCACATCGAGGCCGCGTAGAGCACCAGCCCGATGGTGGCGAGCCAGAAATGCCAGCTGACCAGGCCCGTCGAGTAAAGCCGCTCACGCCCCCAAAGACGCGGCACCAGATAGTAGAGCGCGCCAAAGGTGATCATGCCGTTCCAGCCGAGCGCGCCGGAATGCACGTGGCCGATGGTCCAGTCGGTGTAATGGCTCAGCGAGTTCACCGCCTTGATCGACATCATCGGCCCTTCGAAGGTCGCCATGCCGTAGAAGCCGACGGCCACCACCATCATGCGGATCACCGGGTCGGTGCGCAGCTTGTCCCAGGCGCCCGACAGCGTCATCAGCCCGTTGATCATGCCGCCCCAGCTGGGCATCCACAGGATGATCGAGAACACCATGCCCAGCGTCGAGGCCCAGTCGGGCAGCGCGGTATAGTGCAGGTGGTGCGGACCGGCCCAGATATAGAGGAAGATCAGCGCCCAGAAGTGGATGATGGACAGCTTGTAGCTGTAGACCGGGCGTTCGGCCTGCTTGGGAATGAAGTAATACATCATGCCCAGGAAGCCCGCCGTCAGGAAGAAGCCCACCGCGTTGTGGCCGTACCACCATTGCGTCATCGCGTCCTGCACGCCCGAGAAGAGCTGCACCGACTTCGAGCCGAAGGGACTGACCGGGATCGCCAGGTTGTTGACGATGTGAAGCATGGCGATGGTGACGATGAAGGACAGGTAGAACCAGTTCGCCACATAGATATGCGGTTCTTTCCGCTTCAGGATCGTGCCCAGGAACACGGCCAGGTAGACGACCCAGACCACGGTCAGCCACCAGTCCACATACCATTCGGGTTCCGCGTATTCCTTGGACTGGGTGGCACCCAGGATATAGCCGGTCGCGGCCAATACGATGAACAGCTGGTAGCCCCAGAACACGAACCAGGCGGCATTGCCACCCCAGAGCCGCGCCGCCGAGGTACGCTGCACCACGTAGAACGAGGTGGCGATCAGCGCGTTGCCGCCGAAGGCGAAGATCACCGCCGAGGTATGCAGCGGCCTGAGCTTGCCGAAATTGGTATAGCCCACGGTAAGGTCGCTGAGATTCAGCGCCGGGAAGGCCAGCTGAAAGGCGATGATCACCCCGACCAGGAAGCCGACCACGCCCCACAGCGCGGTGGCGATCACGCCGGCCCGGACCACGTCGTCCATGTATTGCGTTTCGGGATGCGGCTCGAGCGAGGGTTGCTCGTTGCCCATCTGGCGCAGCACCCGCAGAAACATGATGCCCGCCGCCAGCATGACGATCAGGGCATTCACGAGATAGGCGGGATCATCGGGTCGCGCGTAATTGGCGCCGATCGCGGCCAATACCGCGATCGTGCCAAGCGCGATCAGCTTGATGGTGTCCAACATTAAGTTCGTGTCCTTCATCCTGCGCCGAAGGCGGCCGATTCGCATCGCATGCGACGGGCCGCGGCTTCGACAGCTTTCCTCTTAACGTCACACGGTTTCGTGAGACTTTGATCTGCGTCAATCTGTCCGTTCTGGATAGGTGTAAAATTCCCAAATATCCGGACAGGATGTCGCAGCCGGCCGCCGTCAGCGATTGCGATCCCGCCGGATGCAGGTGAAACTCGCCGCCGAACCCCGAAAGGAGAGGGCCCATGGGCTACAAGACCATCCTGACCGTTCTGACCGATGCCAATCAGCACAAGCAGCTGGATTCGGCCATTGCCATGACCCGGCGCGAGGATGCGCATCTCGACGTGTTCTGCATGGGTGTGGATCACACCCAGAGCGGCTATTACTATGCAGGCGCGTCGGCCTATGTGTTCCAGGAATCCATCGACAAGGCCGTGGCCGCGGCCGGCGAGCTTGAAGAAAGGGTCCGCGACCGGCTCGACCCCGAGGACATCCGCTGGTCCGTCGATTCCGCGGTGGCGCAGGTCGGCGGGCTTTCGACGCTGGTCGGCATGCGCGCGCGCTATTCCGACCTCGTGGTGCTGAACCGCCCCTATGGCGAGGGCGCGCCCGCCGATGCCGAGGCCGTGACCGAAGCGGCGCTGTTCGAGGGCGCGGCCCCGGTGCTGATCGTGCCCGAGGCGCTGAAGGAACCCTTCGGCCGGAAGGTCATGATCGCCTGGAACCAGTCCAACGAGGCCCTGGCCGCCGTGCGCCGCGCCCTGCCGCTGCTGATCGCCGCCGACAGCGTCGAGATCACGGTGATCGACCCTTCGCCCAGCGGCCCCGAGCGATCGGATCCCGGCGGGGCGCTGTGCCAGATGCTGACGCGCCACGGCGTCAGGGCGGAAATCGCGGTCCTGGCCCGCACCCAGCCCCTGGTCAGCGACATCCTGAACCGCCGCGCCACCGAGATCGGCGCCGACATGCTGGTGATGGGCGCCTACGGCCATTCCCGCTTCCGCGAGGCGATCCTGGGCGGCGCGACCCGCAACATGCTGGAAAAGGCGCAGCTGCCGGTGCTGATGGCCCGTTGACCGGCCCGGCCGATGCCCCGGATCCCCTCCGGGGCACAACCCTCGGGGACACGGCCGCGGGCGCCCCCTAGCTCAGCGGCCCACCGTCCGAATCGTCGCCGCTTTCCGTGACCAGCCGCACGAAGGAGGGCACGATCACCCGGCGCTTGCCGTCCAGTTCGATCACGCCTTCGCGCTTCAACGCGCTCATCTGCCGGCTCACGGTCTCCAGCGTCAGGCCCAGGTAATCCGCCATCGCCTCGCGCGTCAGCGGCAGTTCGATGGCGATGCGGCCTTCGGGCCGGCGCTTGATCAGCGCGGCCTCGCGCCGGGCCAGGATCACCAGAAGCGAGGCGATCTTCTCGCGCGCCGACTTGCGGCCCAGCAGCAGCAGCCAGTCGCGGGCGGCGTCCAGTTCGTCCAGCGTCATCTCCAGCAGCCGGCTGGCGATGCGGGGATTGTCGATCAGCAGCTTTTCAAAGGGCTTGCGCCGGAAACAGCACAGCATCAGGTCGCTGGTCGCGGTGACGGTATAGGCCGCCATCTCGCGCCCTGGACGGCCCAGGAAGTCGCTGGGCAACAGCAGGCCGACCATCTGCGTGCGCCCGTCCTCGAGCTGCTGGGTCAGCCCGGCCATGCCGGCGATCACCGAGGCCACGAAATCCAAGCGGTCGCCGGCCCAGACCACGACCTGCCCCGCCTCGTAGCGGCGATAGAATTTCATGCCCTCCAGCTCGGCCAGCTCGTCGCCTTCGCAATGCGCGCAGACGGCCCGATACCGGATGGGGCAGATTTCGCAGGGCTGCTGCGTCGCACAGAGGGCGGCGTCATGTGGCATTTGATTTGGGTCAAGGTTCCGGCGCGTGTTCACGGCTAGGTATAGCAACATGGAACAACAATCGCAACTTGAGCGGCTGGGACTGTTTGACGCGCGCGTGCCGCGTTATACCAGCTATCCGACCGCGCCGCATTTCACCCCCGCCGTGGGCGAGCCGCTCTTCCGCGACTGGATCGCGGCGATCCCCGCCGGCGCCGCAATCTCGCTCTACATGCATGTGCCGTTCTGCCGGCGGCTGTGCTGGTTCTGCGCCTGCCGCACCCAGGGCACGCAATCCGACGAGCCGGTGCGCGCCTATGCCAAGGCATTGCTGGCAGAGCTCGACATGCTGAAATCCGCGCTGGCCCCCGGCGTCCGGTTGTCGCGCCTGCATTGGGGCGGCGGCACGCCCACGCTGATGCCGGCCGAGATGATGCGGCTGGTCGCCGGCGCGGTGCTGAACACCTTCCCGCTGGCCGAGGGCGCCGAGTTCTCGGTCGAGATCGACCCGAACGAGATCGACGAGGCCCGCATGGACGCCCTGGCCGAGGCCGGGCTGACCCGCGCCTCGATCGGGGTGCAGGATTTCGACCCCGAGATCCAGAAGGTCATCGGCCGCGAGCAGAGCTTCGAGGTGACGAAACGCGCCGTGGACATGATCCGCGACCGCGGCATCGCCAGCCTGAACGCCGACATCCTTTACGGGCTGCCGCATCAGGATCCGCACCGCATCGCCGAATCGGTGCAGAAGCTGCTGGCGCTGTCGCCCGACCGGGTGGCGCTTTACGGCTATGCGCATGTGCCCTGGATGGCCAAGCGGCAGGTGATGATCCCGTCCGAGGCCCTGCCCGATCCCCATGGCCGGCTGCGGCTGTTCGAGACGGCGCGCGCGCTGTTCCTGGCCGACGGCTATGACGAGATCGGCATCGACCATTTCGCCCGCCCCGGCGACGGGCTCGCCCGCGCGCAAAAGGCCGGGCTGCTGCGCCGCAACTTCCAGGGCTATACCGACGACCGGGCCGAGGTGCTGGTGGGGCTGGGCGCCTCGTCCATCTCGCGCTTCCCGCAGGGCTATGCGCAGAACGCCCCGGCCACCGGCGCGCATCTGGCCAGGATCCGCGACGGGCGCTTCTCGACCACGCGCGGCCATGCCTTCACGCCCGAGGACCGCTGGCGCTCGCGCATGATCGAGGCGCTGATGTGCGATTTCGAGATCCGGGCCGAGGAATTCATCCGCGACCACGGCTTCGACGCCGAAGGCCTGGCCCAGGTCTTCGCCCCCGTCGCCGCGCATTTCGGCGAGATGGTCGAGGCCGATGCCGCGGGCCTGCGCATCACGCCCAAGGGCCGGCCGCTGACCCGGATGATCGCGCGCATGTTCGACGGCTACGACATGGCGGCCTCGGGCCATTCCGCCGCGATCTAATGCGGATGATGGCCCTGGCCGTCATCCCGGTCGCCGCAGGGCTCGCCCTCGCGCTCGGTCTCGATGGTGGCATGGCCGATGCCGAAGTCGCGCCGCAGCAGCGCCTTGACCCGGCGCACCGCCTTGGCCGGATCGGCCCCCTTGCGCAGCACCAGATGCGCCGATAGCGCGTTGCGCCGCTCGTCGATCTGCCACAGGTGCAGGTGATGGGCACCCGCCACGCCCTCGACCCCGGCCATGGCACGGACCAGCGCCGCGTGATCCACGCCGGCCGGCGCGGCCAGCATCAGCATGCGCATCACCGGCCCGATCTCCTGCCCGATATGCCACAGGATCACCGCAGAAATCAGCAATGTCAGGATCGGGTCGGCGATCTGCCAGCCGAAGGCCCAGATCAGCGCGCCCCCCAGGATCACCGCGACCGAGACCGCGGCATCGGCCAGGTTGTGCAGGAAGGCCGCGCGGATATTCACGCTCTCCTTCGCGGCCCGCCAGACCAGCGCCGCGGTCAGCGCATCCACGACCAGCGCGAAAGCCGCCAGCGCCATGACCAGCCCGCCCGCGACCTGCGGCGGATCGACCAGCCGCGCCAGCGCCTCGATCCCCAGCCAGACCGAGATGGCGATCAGCGCGATGTAGTTGACGAAGGCCGCGACGATCTCGGCTCGGCCCCAGCCATAGCTCATCTCGGGGCTGGCGGGACGCCGCGCTAGGCGCCGGGCGCCAAAGGCCAGCACCAGGGACAGCGCATCGGAAAGGTTATGCACCCCGTCCGCGATCAGCGCCGTGGAATCGGCGACATAGCCGCCCAGGATCTGCGCACCGGTCAGCGCCAGGTTGATCACCACCGCGATCAGGATGGTGCCATCGCCCACCCCGCCCGGCAGGTGCGCATGCCCCTGCCTGCCGTCATGCGCATGCGAATGGCCCATCCCGTTCCCTCGCCGGCTTCTTCGTTCCCCAAATACCCATGCGGCCGCGCAATCCACGCGACCGGCGGCCCTCAATGCGCCTCGGCCCAGTTCAGCCCCTGCCCGGCATCGACGATCAGCGGCACGTCCAGCCGGACCGCGGGATCGGCCGCGCCCTGCATGACGCCGCGCGCCGCCTCGATCAGCTCGGCCACCGCGCCCTCCTCGACCTCGAAGACCAGCTCGTCATGCACCTGCAGCAGCATCCTGGCCGGCAGATGCGCGATGGCCTGCGGCATACGGATCATGGCGCGGCGGATGATGTCGGCGGCCGCACCCTGGATCGGCGCGTTGATCGCCGCGCGCCGCGCCCCGCCCGCCGCCGGTCCCGACTGGTTGATGCCCGGCGTCATGATCCGCCGGCCGAACAGCGTGCGCACGAAACCGTCCTGCTTCGCCTCGGCGACGGTGCGGTCCATATAGGCGCGGATCTCGGGGAAACGCTCGAAATAGGTGTCGATGAAGCTCTGCGCCTCGGCGCGTGGAATGCGCAGATTGCGCGCCAGGCCAAAGCCCGAGATGCCGTAGATCACCCCGAAATTGATCGCCTTGGCGCGGCGGCGGATCATCGGGTCCATGCCCTCGACCGGCACGCCGAACATCTGGCTGGCGGTCATGGCATGGATGTCGATGCCGTCGCGGAAAGCCTGTTTCAGCGCCGGGATCTGCGCCACATGCGCCAGGATCCGCAGCTCGATCTGGCTGTAGTCGAGGCTCACCAGCCGCATCCCCGGCCCGGCGACGAAAGCCTCACGGATGCGCCGCCCCTCCTCGGTCCGCACGGGGATGTTCTGCAGGTTCGGATCGGTCGAGGCCAGCCGCCCGGTCTGTGCCCCGGCGATGGAATAGCTGGTGTGCACGCGCCCGGTCTCGGGGTTCACATGCAGGGGCAGCGCATCGGTATAGGTCGATTTCAGCTTCGAGATCGCCCGCCAGTCCAGCACCCGCGCCGGCAGCTCATGCCCCTCGGCGGCCAGATCCTCCAGCACCTCGGCGCCGGTGGAGAAGGCGCCGGTCTTGCCCTGCTTGCCACCGGCCAGGCCCATGCGCTGGAACAGGATCTCGCCCAGCTGCTTGGGGCTGCCGACGTTGAAGGGACCGCCGGCGAGTTCGTGGATCTCGGCCTCCAGCCCCGCCATCTTCTGGGCAAAGGCGTTGGACATGCGCTTCAGATGCTCGGAATCGATACGGATGCCGGCCATCTCCATATCGGCCAGAACCGCGATCATCGGCCGCTCCAGCCGCTCATAGGCGGTGGTCACATGGTTCGGCGCCAGCTTGGGGCGCAAATGATGCCAGAGCCGCCAGGTCACCTCGGCATCCTCGGCGGCATATTCGCTGGCCTTGTCGATCGCCACCTGCGAGAAATTGATCTGCGCCTTGCCCGAGCCGATCAGATCCTTGATCGGCAGGCAGCGATGGCCCAGATACAGGTCCGCCAACTCGTCCATGCCATGGTTATGCGCCCCCGCGTTCAGCGCATAGGACAGCAGCATGGTGTCGTCCAAAGGCGCCATGCGGATGCCGTGGCGGGCCAGCACCTTCCAGTCATACTTGATGTTCTGGCCGATCTTCAGCACCGAAGGATCCTCCAGCACCGGCTTCAGCATCGCCACCGCCCGGTCCAGGTCCATCTGCCCCTCGGCCCGCGCACCCGAGCCGAAGAGGTCGGCGGCGCCATCGACATGGCCCAGCGGCAGATAGGCCGCCCGCCCCGGCCCGGTGCAAAGCGAGACCCCGACCAGCTCGGCCTGCATCTCGTCCAGCCCGGTGGTCTCGGTGTCGATGGCGACCACGCCCTTTTCGGCGATCTCGGCCAGCCATTCGGCCAGCATGACCTCGTCGCGGATGGTGACGTAAAGGCTGCGGTCGATGGCCGGCAGTTCGACGGCCGGCGCGGCCGCGGCACCGGCGACGGCGGCCGGCACCGGCGCCGCCTCGGCCATGGTCGGCGCCTCGGCGCCGAAACGCTCGGCCACGCGCTTGGTCAGGGTGCGCAGCTCCATCCGGGCCAGGAAGTCCAGCAGCGCCTCGGGATCGGGCTCGCGGATCTCCAGGCTCTCCAGGCTGAAATCCAGCGCCATCCCGCAATCCAGCTCGACCAGCCGCTTCGAGATGCGGATCTGCTCGGCATGGTCGATCAGGGTCTGGCGGCGCTTGGGCTGCCGGATCTCCTCCGCCCGCGCCAGCAGGCTCTCCAGATCGCCATATTCCTCGATCAGCTGCGCGGCGGTCTTGATGCCGATCCCCGGCGCGCCCGGCACGTTGTCGACGGAATCGCCGGCCAGGGCCTGCACGTCCACCACCCGCTCGGGACCGACGCCGAATTTCTCGCGCACCTCCTCGGGGCCGATGGGCTTGCCCTTGATCGGGTCCATCATCTCGACCCCGCCGCCGACCAGCTGCATCAGGTCCTTGTCGCTGCTGATGATCGTCACCCGCCCGCCGGCATCCCGCGCCTGGCAGGCCAGCGTGGCGATGATGTCGTCGGCCTCGAAGCCCTCGGTCTCGATGCAGGCGATGTTGAAGGCGCGCGTCGCCTCGCGGGTCAGCGGGAATTGCGGTCGCAGATCTTCGGGCGGCTCGGGCCGGTTGGCCTTGTAGAGCGGATAGATGTCGTTGCGGAATGTCCGCGCCGAATGATCGAAGATCACCGCCGCATGGGTCGGCTGGTCCGAGCCCTTGCCGTCCTGCAGATACTTCCACACCATGTTGCAAAAGCCGGCCACCGCGCCGATGGGCAGCCCGTCCGAGCGACGGGTCAGCGGCGGCAGCGCGTGATAGGCGCGAAAGATGAAGGCCGAGCCGTCGATCAGATGCAGGTGATGGCCCTTGCCGAATCCGTCCGTCATCTGCGCCTCATCCTTCTGCCAGCGTCCAAGGCCCCTTACTGCCACGAAGCGCCGACCGGGCCAAGACCGCCCCCGCCTTCACTGTTTCACAAATACCCCCGCCGGAGGCGCGGCAACCGCGCCGCCCCCCGAACCAGGCCGCCATGGCGCGCGATCAGTGATCCTCGTGCGCGTGCTCGCGGTCGATGACGAAGCGCTTGTCGCAATAGCCGCATTCGACCCAGCCGGTATCGCGCGGAATGGCCAGCCAGACGCGCGGATGGCCCAGCCCCCGCTTCTCGTCGCCGTCGCAGGCGACCTTCCAGGAGGTGACGGTCTGGATCTCGGGGGCCGGAATGGTCATGGCGGTTCCTTGAGCTCTGACGACAAACGGGGTTAAACCGGCGGCGATCATAATGAACGCGAAGAGCCGATGCCAGCCCCCGAGCAAAGCCCGAACGCCATCGAAATCAGCGGCCTGACCAAGACCTATGCCGCCGCGGGCAAGGCGCCCCCGAAACAGGCGCTGAAGGGGCTGGACCTCGCCATCCCCGCCGGCTCGATCTTCGGCCTGCTCGGACCCAACGGCGCGGGCAAGTCCACCACGATCAACATCCTGGCCGGGCTGGTGCGCAAGACCGCCGGTCAGGTGACGATCTGGGGCTTCGACCAGGATGTGAACCCGCGCCAGTCCCGCGCCGCCATCGGCGTCATGCCTCAGGAACTCAACATCGACCCCTTCCTGACGCCCCGCGCCAGCCTCGAGGTGCAGGCGGGGCTCTACGGTGTGCCCCGCCGCGAACGCTGGACCGACGAGCTTCTGGAACTGGTCGGGCTGACGGATCAGGCGGAAAGCTATTCGCGCCACCTCTCGGGCGGCATGAAGCGGCGGCTGCTGCTGGCCAAGGCGCTGGTGCACCGGCCGCAGATCCTGGTGCTGGACGAACCGACGGCGGGCGTCGACATCCAGCTGCGCGAAATGCTGTGGCGCAACGTGCGGCGGCTGAACGACCAGGGCATGACCATCATCCTGACCACGCATTACCTGCAAGAGGCCGAGGAGATGTGCGACCGCATCGCCATCATCGACCACGGCCAACTGATCCTGTGCGAGGATACCGCCGCCCTGCTCGGCCGGGCCGATTCCAAGACGCTGGTCGTCGATACCGGCCCGGCCCGCACCCTGCCCGCCCTGCCCGAGGGCGTGCGGGCCGAGCGGCGCGGCGACGGCCGGCTCGCGCTCAGCTATGCGCCCTCGCGCATCCCCACCGACGGGCTGATCGACGCGCTGCGCGCCGCGGACCTGCCGATCCGCGACGTGGCGGTCGAAGCGCCGGACCTCGAGGATGTCTTCGTCCAGCTGACCTCGCGCCCGGCGTCTCAGCCCGGCTGAACCATGCGCCCCATCGGCCGGCCGCCCAGGATGTGCATGTGGAAATGCGGCACCTCCTGCACGCCGTCCGGCCCGGCATTGGTGATGGCGCGGAAACCCTGGCCGCCGTCCAGCGCCACACCCAGATCGCGGGTGACTTTCGCCACGGCGCGGTGGAAATCCACGATCTCGGCATCCGAGGCATTGGCGGCGAAATCGTCGTAGCTGATATAGGCGCCCTTGGGGATCGCCAGCACATGCACCGGCGCCTGCGGCCGGATGTCGCGAAAGACCAGCGTATGCTCGGTCTCCAGCACCGTGTCGTTGGGTATCTCGCCGCGCAGGATGCGGGCGAAGATGTTGCTGTCGTCATAGGCGGGCATGGCTCTCTCCTCAGTCGCTGAACAGGTGGTCGGTCCCGGCAAGCGCCAGCGCGGCCTCGGCGGGCAGGTCCAGGAAACGCGCCAGTTGCACGGCATTCTCCGCGGCCGGCCGCCAGGGCGCGATGGAATGGAAGCCGGGAAAATCCATGTCGCGCAACCGCTCGGCCTCGTGTTCCAGGTCGGCGCGCACCATGGGCAGCAGCCGTTCGATCACCTCGGGGGCGGTTTCGCTCCCGGCCAGTCCCACGCGGGCGATATGGCCGCGCAGGTAATCGTCGTCGAATTCGGAATCCACCAGCAGGATGCGGGTATCGGCCTTGTCCGAGGTCAGATCCTGGATCAGATACAGCGCCGAGGGGTCCAGGCACAAGACCAGCCGGTTCGATTCGAAATGCTGGAACAGCAGCCGGATCAGCGCGCGCCGGTGGCGGTCGCGCTTTTCCACCGTGGTCTCGACCCCGCCCAGATCGGGCAGATGCGCCTCGGGCTCGTTGAAGACGTAATCCACCGCCGGAATCGGCGTATGCGCCCGGATCGCCGCGGTCAGCCGCTTGGCGACATGCCATTTCTTGGCCACCACCAGCAGCAGCGTATTGTCACGGCCCAGGCTGCCCTCGGCCTCCCAGAACCGCTGGCCGAAGCGCCGCCCGGCCCGGCCCCGCCCGGTCAGGAAGTGAAAGAGGCCGGTCGCCTCGTTCGAGATCGGGAAATGCACGCCCTTCGCCGCCCAAAGCGCGCCCAGCCGCTCGCGCAGGCGGATCGCCTCGGGGCTGATCTTGCGGGCGAACAGGTAGTTCTGGCCCATGAGCAGGTCGTAATGGTCGTTGTAGAAGGTCACCGGCATGCCGTAATCGGTGAAGATCAGGTAGGTCAGCGTGCGGGTGCGGATCTCCTTCCTGGGCACGACATGGGGCACGACGGTCTGGAAGAAGGTCTCGTCCGGGATCCAGGTGGTCGAGAAAAAGCGCATGACCTCCGGCCGGCTGGCGCAGAAATCCAGCACCTTCTCGACGGTCAGGCGGCGCAGGCACCACCATTGCGACCCGATCATGACCTGGATGTCGGCCGGCACCCTGCGCCTCAGGCCGAATCGCTTCTGCAGGTCGTAGCTGGCATAGAACAGCCATTTCTGCCTGCGCTCGTTGAACCAGTGCCGATAGATCAGCCGCTCTTCCTTGAAACCGGTCTTGATCCAGTCCGATTCGAAGAAATCGAAGCTCTCGATATAGTCGCAATCCTCTGCGTCCAGCAGGCCATGGGCGTATTCGGCCGACTTGATCGGCATGCAATCGCCCGAGAGCATGTAGAAATGCGTGGCCCGCGGAAAGGCGGCGACGGCGGCGCGCACTACCTCCAGCGTGGCGCCGACCAGCGACCATTCGCCCCAGCCGCATTTCCAGCGCCGCTGTGCGAAGGCGACCGAAGGGTTGTCGGCCAGCGCCGCCCGGATCAGCGCGTAATCGCGTGAATCGGCCCGGCCGTCGAAATGGATCGCCACGTAATCGCCCGAGGCGGTCAGCCGGCGGGCCTGCGCCACCACGCTCTCGGGATCCTTGTGGCACAGCAGAATAAAGGCGATACGCGCCATCTCGTTACCCATCCGGCCCGCCTTGCGCGGGCAATGCTCACACTGGTTGAATCTCTGCCGGCGATTTGCATTGTGTCCTTACCGATTTTGGCCGAAGGGGCAAGCCGCCGCGGCCGGCACGGTTCTTGTGAAGGGAAAGAGAGTTATGGGTTTTCCAGGAACGTGGATGACGGAAAGCGAAAGCATGGTCTATCGCGTCGTCCCGAAATGCGCCTGCTCCTCGATCGGGCAGATCATGTTCTACTCCGACCACGGCCGCTATTTCGACGGCGACATCCACGACGCCACCAGCGGGCTGCACAAGTGGAACCAGCCCGACAGCCAGCCGCTGATCGAGGCGAACGTCACGGCCCACAAGGCGCTGGCCTTCACCTGCGTGCGCAACCCCTACGCACGCATCCTGTCCTCGTTCTTCGACAAGATCGCGGGGATCCAGCGGAACGGCAAGCGCTACCGCGGCAACCTGGTGCCCGAGCTGATGCAACGCTACGGCGTCGATGTCGGCAGCCCCGAGAACGGCTTCGAGTTCGACCAGATCGCCAGCTTCCGCCGTTTCCTGCTGTTTGCGCGCGACACCATCCGCTGGCGCCGGCCGATGGAGCCGGACATCCACTGGTCGGCCATGTCAGGCCATATCTCGACCTTCATCGTGAACGGCGGCCGCTACGACCAGATCTTCTTCACCGAGAAATTCAACCAGGGCATGCAGAAGGTGCTGGACGCCGCGCCGACCCCGGTCAGGCTCGACGTGAACGACGTGCCCAAGTTCAACGAATCCGAGGGGCACGGCCCCAAGCGCGCCCACAAGGTCAGCGCCTATTTCGACGACCTGTCGCGCCACCTGATCTGGGAAATCTACAAGAAGGACTTCCAGCTCTTCAAATACGACTTCGACAACCCCGACAACAAGCTGCCGAAGAACGAGATCGACCTGGACGAGATCCACGCCAAGCTCGGCCGCTGAACCCGCCGGGCCCTCCCGGCGCCCGGCTTCTTTCTTGCCCAAATATCCCCGCCGGAGGCAGCGGCGCGCATGCGCCGCTTCTCTTGCAGATTTCCCTTGCGCAATGCGGAAATCCCGCTATTTTGCCGCCTTCATTCGACCGGCGGGGGAATCCCGGACCGCGGCCCCCGCTTTGCGAGCAGTTTTCGTGACTTGCGGCCAACGCTCCAGTGGCCTATGCCCGCCCCAGATACGAAACACCGAATCCGGGGCCGCCCAGCCGGGTTGCCCCCCGAACCACTTGAGGTTGAGACATGGCCGTCCCTCAGAACCGAGTTACCCGCTCCCGCCGCAACATGCGCCGTTCGCATGATGCGCTCGTCGCCGGCAACCCGAACGAATGCCCCAACTGCGGCGAGCTGAAGCGCCCGCATCACGTCTGCCCGTCCTGCGGCCACTACGCCGACCGCGAAGTCGTGGCGCAGGCCAATGAGGTCGACCTGGACGAAGACGCGGCCTGAGCGGACCGACCGCGGATATGGCTTCGGCAGATTCCAGCATTCTGCCTCGTGCCCCTGGCGACGGGGGCGGCGTGGTGATCTCCGTTGACGCGATGGGCGGCGACCGCGGCCCGGCGACGGTGGTCGCCGGCATGGCCGAAAGCGCCGGGAAGAATCCCGACATCCGCTTCATCGTCCACGGCCCGCGGGCCGAGCTGGAACGGCTGATCGCCCGCCGCGGCGATCTGGCGCGGCGTTGCGACATCCGCGACGCGGCCGGCGTCGTGACCATGGACGACAAGCCCAGCCAGGTGCTGCGCAAGGGCGAGGGCACCTCGATGTGGTCCGCCCTCGAATCGGTGCGGCAGGGTGAGGCGACCGCCGCCGTCTCCTGTGGCAATACCGGGGCGCTGATGGCGCTTTCGATGCTGCGGCTGCGCAAGCTGCCCGGCGTGAACCGCCCCGCGATCGCCTGCCTCTGGCCCTCGCGCAATCCGCAGGGCTTCAACGTCATGCTGGATGTGGGCGCCGACATCCGCGCCGATGCGCAGGACTTGCTGACCTATGCGCTGATGGGCGCCTCCTATGCCCGCAACGGTTTCGGGCTGGAACGGCCGCGCGTCGGTCTGCTGAACGTCGGGACCGAGGACCACAAGGGCCGGCCCGAGCTCAAGCAGGCGCATGAACTGATCCCCACCACGGCGCAGGCGGCGAATTTCGACTATGTCGGCTTCGTCGAGGGGGGCGACCTGCCCTCGGCCCGCGTCGATGTGATCGTGACCGACGGCTTCACCGGCAATGTCGCGCTGAAGACCGGCGAGGGCACCGCGAAGCTGGTGGGCGAACTGCTGAAGGAAGCCTTCGGCAAGTCGGTGATGTCGAAATTCGCGGCGCTTCTGGCCATGGGCTCGCTCAAGCGGCTGCAAAAGCGCATCGACCCGCGGCGCGTCAATGGCGGCGTCTTTCTGGGGCTGAACGGGACGGTGGTGAAATCGCACGGCTCGGCCGATGCCACCGGCGTCTCGGCGGCGATCAAGCTGGCCTTCCGGCTGGCGCAATCCGGCTTTCAGGACCGGCTGGCGGCGCGCGTGGCGCAATCCGTCGCGGCGGCCGGCCAAATCAACGGCAGCAAGGAAAGCGAGGCGTCCTGATGCGGCGTGCGATCGTCCGGGGAACCGGCCATTACCTGCCCGAGCGCGTGGTCGAGAACAGCTGGTTCGAGGATAAGCTGGACACCAGCGACGAATGGATCCGCGCCCGCACCGGGATCGAACGGCGCCATTTCGCCGCCGAGGACCAGGGCACCAGCGACCTGGCCATCCGGGCCGCGCAGGCGGCCCTGGCCGATGCCGGCATCGAGGCCGGACAGATCGACGCGGTGATCGTGGCGACCTCGACCCCCGACCTGACCTTCCCCTCGGTCGCGACCATGGTGCAGGCCGGGCTGGGCATGCGCCGGGGCTTCGCCTATGACCTGCAGGCGGTCTGCGCCGGCTTCGTCTATGCGCTGGCCAATGCCGATGCGATGATCCGCGCCGGGCTTGCAGATCGCGTCCTGCTGATCGGGGCCGAGACCTTCAGCCGGATCATGGACTGGAGCGACCGCTCGACCTGCGTGCTCTTCGGCGACGGCGCCGGCGCCATGGTGCTGGAGGCGGCCGAGGGCCAGGGCACCTCCGCCGACCGCGGCATCCTCGCGACCGACCTGAACAGCGACGGGCAATATCGCGACCTGCTCTATGTCGACGGCGGCGTGGCCAGCACCGGCACCGCCGGCCATCTGCGCATGCAGGGCAACCTGGTCTTCCGCCACGCGGTCGAGAAGCTGGCCGACACCGCGCATCGCGCGCTGGACCGGGCCAGCCTGACGCCCGAACAGGTGGACTGGCTGGTGCCGCACCAGGCCAACCTGCGCATCATCGAGGCCACGGCCAAGCGCATGCACCTGCCGATGGAAAAGGTGGTGCTGACGGTGGCCGACCACGGCAATACCTCGGCCGCATCGATCCCGCTGGCGCTTTCGGTGGCCAATGCCGAGGGGCGCTTCAAGCCCGGCGACGTGCTGGTGGCCGAGGCCATCGGCGGCGGCCTCGCCTGGGGCTCGGTCGTGCTGCGCTGGTAGGCAAGCCCCTTATTTCAGCTGCGAATCCTTCGATCCGCGCCGGTTGATCCCGGCGCTGGGTCGCCAGGCCCGGTTGCGGCCCGACTGGCAGTCCACGCACAGCCGGACACCGGGAATCGCCTGCCGCCGCGCCTCGGGGATCGGCTCGTCGCATTCCTCGCAGATGCGGGCGCTTTCCTGCGCGACGCGCTGCGCATTGCGTAGCCGCATCCGCTCGATCGCCTCCTGCGTAGAGACCTCGATCTGCTCGTTCACCGCATCGTCGCGCGCCCAGCCACCGGCCATATCCGCTCCGTCCCGCCTGCCCTTTCCCCTTCAACATAGGCGCGGATTGCCGCGGCTCCAAGCGGGTCGCAGGCGGCCATGCGCGGGGTCTTGCAGGTAAGGCGCGAATAACGCGGAACAAAATCGTCCGATGAGGGAACGGAATCGGGCCGGGGTTGTTGACTCGGCGCCGTAAAGAAATCATCCTTCGCACCATTCAAGAGGTTTCCGAGATGAGCGACTCTACCCTGACCCGCATGGACCTGGCCGAGGCCGTGTTCCGTGAGGTGGGTCTGTCCCGCCACGAATCGGCCCAGCTTGTCGAAAGCGTGCTTGGCCATATCTCCGATGCGCTGGTGCGCGGCGAGCAGGTCAAGATCTCGTCCTTCGGCACGTTCTCGGTCCGCGACAAGAACGAACGCATCGGCCGCAACCCCAAGACCGGCGAGGAAGTGCCGATCACGCCGCGCCGGGTTCTATCCTTCCGGCCATCGCATCTGATGAAGGATCGGGTGGCGGCGGGGAACAGGCGCAAGGGCTGATGAGCAAGTCGCCCGACGCCTTCAGGTCCATCGGAGAGGTCTCGCGCCTCGTCGGCGTCGCGCCGCATGTGCTGCGCTACTGGGAATCGCAATTCACGCAGCTTGCGCCGGTCAAGCGCGCCGACGGGCGCCGCTATTACCGGCCCGAAGACGTGCGGCTGGCAGCCGGCCTCTGCCAGGTCATGCGCGAGGAGGGGCTCAGCATCCGCGGCGCCAAGCGGCTGATCGCCGCGGATCGCGGCGCCGCGCTGCGCGAGATCGGCGCCGCCCGCCTGGGCGAAACCCTGGGCGAGGCCGGCGCGGTGGAACATCCCGGCCCGGCCGTGCGCCTGGCCCTGCCCGAGCGCGACGCCATGCCGAGGGACGCGAAAGCGGTCCTCAGGCCAGCCCGGCCGAACCGCCCCGAACAGCAGGCCGAATCGCTGCCGCTCTTCGCCGCGCTCGATCCGGGGCGCGATCCCGCGCCGGACTGGCTGGGCCGGCTGGTGGCGACCGCGCTGGCCCTGCGCCAGTTCGAACTGCAGGGCAAGCCCCTGCCCGCGCAAGCGAAAACCCTGCGCGACGCGCTGACCGGCGCACGCTGACGCGCATGGCCGCCCGCTTTCCGGCCCCCGCCGGCCGACTATCCACAGCAATCGAGATTCTTGCCGAAATTTCCGCCCCTGGCCCCTTGTGCTGGCCGCCCGCTTCGCTCTATATGCCCCTCGTCGGGCCGTGGCGCAGCCTGGTTAGCGCGTCCGTCTGGGGGGCGGAAGGCCGCGAGTTCGAATCTCGCCGGCCCGACCATTCCGAAAACGCCCATCCCCGTCCGGGGGTGGGCGTTTCCTTTTGCCGAAAGGGTTTCGCGTGAACGGTGTGCTTCCCGATACGTCCCTGCGTCAGCTGATCGCCAGCGGCGCGATCTCGGCCGACCAGCCGATCCGGCCCGAACAGGTCCAGCCTGCCAGCCTTGACCTGCGCCTGGGCGCGACGGCATGGCGGCTGCGCGCCTCGTTCCTGGCCGGGCGCGGGCGCCGGGTCAGCGACCGGCTCAAGGATTTCGAGATGCACCGCATGGATCTCACCGAGGGCGCGGTGCTGGAAAAGGGCTGCGTCTACCTGGTGCCGCTGATGGAACGGCTGTCGCTGCCCCAGGGCCTCGACGCGGTCGCCAATGCCAAAAGCTCGACCGGCCGGCTCGACCTTCTGACCCGGCTGGTCACCGACGAGGGCACCGAATTCGACCGCCTGCCCCAGGGCTATGACGGCCCCATCTATGCCGAGATCTGCCCACGCAGCTTCTCGGTGCTGGTGCGGCCCGGCATGCGGCTGAACCAGCTGCGGCTGCGCCGGGGCCAGGCGGTGCTGACGGATACCGCCTTGCGTGACCTGCACGCATGCGAGCCGCTGGTGACGGGCGAGGCGCTGATCGACGACGGCCTGGGCTTCTCGGTCGATCTGCGGCCCGCGCGCGGCGACCTGGTCGGCTACCGGGCCCGGCCGCATAGCGGGGTCATCGACCTCGACCGCATCGGCGCCTACCAGGCCCGCGACTTCTGGGACGAATTGCGCACCACGGATGGCCAGCTGATCCTCGACCCCGGCGCCTTCTATATCCTGGTCAGCCGCGAATCCGTGGCGATCCCGCCCGATTACGCCGCGGAAATGGCACCCTACCTGGCCATGGTGGGCGAGTTCCGCGTGCATTACGCCGGCTTCTTCGACCCCGGCTTCGGCCATGGCGCCGCCGGGCAAGGCGCGCGCGGCGTCCTCGAGGTGCGCTGCCACGAGGCCCCCTTCGCGCTGGAGCATGGCCAGGTCGTCGGCCGGCTCGTCTACGAACGGATGGCAGCCCGCCCCGAACGGCTCTACGGCAGCGGCATCGCCTCGAACTACCAGGGCCAGGGCCTCAAGCTGGCCAAGCAATTCGCCTGAGCCTGGCCGCCCGGCCAGCGTTCTTCCTGCCCAAATATCCCGGGGGAGTCGCGCGGCAGCGCGACGGGGGCAGAGCCCCCTATCGCATCCGCCGGGTGATGCGCGCCGCCTGGCGGGCGTGCTTGACCGCTTCGCGCATGGTCTTTTCGCGGCCCTGCTGCCGAGGCGTCCGGCGCGCGCCCGACTTCGGCGCATGCATCCGCCGGAGGCCCCAGCGCAGCAGCCGGTTGACGGCCACGCGCGTCAGAATAGCAATTAAGCGATTTATATTCATCGGGTTGCAACCCGTTCTTCACTCGTCTTCGAACAAATCCTCGGCCATGGCTTCGGCATCCTCCTCGCCGGCCTCGCCGAACAGGCCGGGCGCCAGCCCCTCGCCCGGCGGGCGCGATTCCAGCAGGCCTGCCGCGCGCAGCTCGGCCAGCCCCGGCAGGTCGCGGGCGCTTTCCAGCCCGAAATGATCCAGGAAGGCTTCGGTCACCACGAAGGTCACCGGCCGGCCGGGGGTCTGGCGGCGGCGGCCGATGCGGACCCAGTCCAGCTCGATCAGCTGGTCCAGCGTGCCGCGGCTGACGGCGACGCCGCGGATCTCCTCGATCTCGGCGCGGGTCACGGGCTGGTGATAGGCGATGATCGCCAGGGTCTCGGTCGCGGCCCGCGACAGGCGGCGGCTTTCGACCACGCTTTCCTGCATCAGGAAGCCCAGGTCGGCGGCGGTGCGAAAGGCCCAGGCATCGCCCACCCGCGCCAGCTGCACCCCCCGCCCCTCATAGCGGGCGCGCAGCGCGCGCAGCGCCTCGGCCGTATCGCAGCCGGCCGGCAGGCGGGCGGCAATCTCGCGCTGGCTCATCGGCTCGGCCGAAGCGAAGAGGATCGCCTCGACCATGCGCTCCTGCTCGGGCAGGGGCGGCGGCGGGAAATGCTGGGAATCAGGGGCGATATGGTCCTGGCTCATTCTGGACGCCTGCGGATGGAGATCGGGGCGAAGGTGCCGGCCTGGCTGATTTCCACCGCACCCTGCCGCGCCAGTTCCAGCGTCGCGGCAAAGGTCGCCGCGGTGGCCGAGCGGCGGCGCTGCGGATCGGCCTCCCAACCCTCGGGCAGAAAGGCCGAAAGCGCGGTCCAGTCCCCGGCATAGCCGATCAGCCCGCGCACCCGGTCCAGCGCCTGCTCCATGCTCAGCACGTCCCGGCGGTCGAAGGCATAGGGGCGAAACTCGTCGCGGGTGCGCAGCCGGGCATAGGCGCGCATCAGGTCGATCAGCCCGGCCTGCCAGGCGACCTGGCGCTGGCGGGCGACGGTTTCGGGCGCGCCGCGGGGGAAGCGGTCCTGTCCCAGCCGGTCGCGGGCCATCAGCCGCGCCGCGGCCTCGCGCATGGCGTTCAGCCGTTCCAGCTGGAAGGCCAGATGCGCCGCCATCTCTTCGGCGCTCGGCCCCTCGGCCTCGGGGTCGGGCGGCAGCAGCAGGCGGGATTTCAGATAGGCAAGCCAGGCGGCCATGACCAGGTAATCGGCGGCCAGCTCGATACGCAGCGCGCGGGCCTCCTCGACGAAGGCCAGATACTGATCGGCAAGCTCCAGCACCGAGACCTGCATCAGATCGACCTTCTGCGTGCGCGACAGCGTGAGCAGCAGGTCCAGCGGCCCCTCGAAGCCCGAGACATCGACGACCAGCATCTCCTCGGCGCGGCGCTCGGCCACGGCTTGCGGGCCCAGCCCCGGCAGATGCGGCGCCGGGTCCGGTTCGGGGTCCGGCACGGGGGTCAGGTAGGGCACCTTGGTCATGTCGCGTCCAGGCAAGGGAACCTGCGCAGAATCCGCGATAGACAGGGCCTAGTCAACCGATCAGGCCGCCAGCCCGCCAAGCGCCGCCAATTCGGCCCGCAGCGCGGCGGTGTCCTGCTGCACCGGCGCGCGGCGCAGGGCCAGCGCCGCCTCGGCCCGCAGGGCGGCGCGGGGGGACATGGCTCCGGCGGCCGCCACGATCTCGTCCATCTGCGCCAGGGTCTCGTTGCAGGACAGCACCAGGTCGCAGCCGGCGGCGATGGCGGCGGCGGCGCGCTCGGCCGGGCTGCCGGACAGCGCCTGCATGCCGATGTCGTCGGACATCAGCAGCCCGTCAAAGCCGATCTCGCGCCGGATCATCTCGATCACCGGGGCCGAGGCGGTGGCGGGCGCATCGTCGATGGCGGTAAAGCGGATATGCGCCGTCATCGCCATGGGCAGGTCGGCCAGCGCACGGAACGGGGCGAAATCGCTGGCGCGAAGCTCGTCGAGCGAAGCCTCGACCACCGGCAGATCCTTGTGGCTGTCCACCCGCGCCCGGCCATGGCCCGGCATGTGCTTGACGACCGGCAGCACCCCGGCGGCCAGCATCGCCTGCGCCGCGGCGCGGCCCAGGCGGATCACCGTTTCGGCATCCGAGCCGAGGCAGCGGTTCTTCAGGAAGGGATGCGTCTCGTCGCGGGCGATGTCCAGGACCGGGGCGCAATCGGCGTCGATGCCGACGGCGCGCAATTCCTGTGCCAGCAGGTGATGGTGCAGCCAGACGGCGCGCTCGCCCCGTCCGGCCTGGTCCAGCGGCGCCGGCCAGTCGGTCCAATGCGGCGCGCGCATGCGCTGGACGCGCCCGCCCTCCTGGTCCACCAGCACCGGGGCGTTGCGGCCCACCGCCTCGCGCAGCTCGGCCGTCAGCCGGCGCAGGCGGTCCGGCGTATCGACATTGCGCGCAAACAGGATGAAGCCCCAGGGGTCGGCGGCGCGGAAGAAATCGCGCTCGGCCCGGCTCAGCTCCGGGCCGGCGATGCCGCCGAGGATGGTGGCGCCTGCCATGTCAGCGGCTCATTTCGCCATGGCGGGGATGCAGTCCACGCCCTCGGCGATCAACGCCGCGCAAAAGCGCCGCGCCTCGTCGCGCGATTCGAAACCGGCGGCGCGCAGGCGCCAGAAGCTGCGGCCATTGGCCTTGTGTTCCTGGACCACCATGCCCTTGCCGGCGAAAAGCGCGCCGAACTTGCCCGAGACGCGGTTCCATTCGCCCCGTGCCAATGCATCGCTGTCGAAGGCGCCGATCTGCACCAGGGGCGCGCCCGAGGCGACCTGCACCGGTGCCGGGGCAGCGGCCGGGCGGCTTTCGGCAGCGGCAGGTGCGGGGGCCGGCGCGGCATCGCTGGCGACCGCCGGCGCGGCGGCGGCGACGCGGCGCGGACGCGGCGCGGGACGCGCCGATTGCGCGATGGCGCCGGGGGCCGGCAGGGCGCCGGCCTCGGCCAGCGCGGTGGTGATGGCCATGTCGCGCGTCTCATTGCCGGCAAGGTCGGTCACGGCCTCGTTCACCGGCGCATCGGCGGCGGGCGCGTCCGAGATCACCGCGCTGGCGACGCTTTCCGCCGCCGTGTCCGGCTGGGCCAGGGTCTCGCCGTCGGGACGGGCGATGACGCGGGCGGCTTCCTCGAACAGCGGCGCATCAACCGGATGCGAGGGCTCTTGCGCCGTGGCGCCCAGTTCGCCCATGGGCACGTCCTGGCCGTCAAGCGGCGTGGCAGCGGGCGCAAGAGCCACGCGGTCCACCGCCCCGGCTTCGGCCCCGGCAGCGACCGAGTTCACCGCAAGGCCGGTGCGCTGGGTCAGCTCGCCGCCCGGATTGTCGGGCGCGGTGCGGGCCTCGCCCTCGATGGCGCGGATCACCGGCACGCCCGAGACGTCGCGCACCACCAGCTTGTAGCCCCAGACCGCCAGGATCACGATCAGCCCGACCGAGACCAGCGCCCCGAGGTAATGCGTCAGCCGCGTGATCCGCCCCAGGAGCGAAGGCGATTCGGCCAGCGATTCGGCATGGGGGTAATGCTGTTCGTCCCAGCCGCCATCCTGCCAGTCGTCCTGATAGCCCTGCTGCCCCTCGGCATGGGCATAGCCCTGCGACAGCCTGTGGGGCTGCGACCCGTCAAACCCGCCCGAAGAGCGGAAATCTACTACCGTCATTCCTGCCTGCCTGCCGGTTGTTCCGACGCTGCTCGTTTATCTGCTCGTCCCCCGGCAGGGCGCCGTTTTTCAGCGCATTTCTTTGGCCGGAGTCACCCCCAAGATACCAAGACCGGCCGAAATGACAACGCCGACGGACCGTGCCAGCGCGATTTTCGCTGCCGTGGCCGCCGCATCGCCCTCTTGCAGGAAGCGCAGGGCGGGCTCGTCATTGCCGCGGTTCCACAGCGAATGCAGTTCCGAGGCAATATCGTAAAGGAAAAACGCGATCCGGTGCGGCTCGTGCGCGCGGGCGGCGATTTCGACCGTGCGTGGCCATTCTGCAACTTTGCGGGCCAGTTCCAGCTCGGCCGGATGCGAAAGCTGCGCCAGATCCGCCTGCGCCAGCGCCGCGTCCGAGGTATCGACCCCCATCGCCGCCGCCTTGCCCAGGACCGAGTTCACCCGCGCGCTGGCATATTGCACGTACCAGACCGGGTTGTCCTTGGATTGCTCCAGCACCTTGTCGAAGTCGAAATCCAGCGCCGCGTCGTTCTTGCGCGTCAGCATGTGAAAGCGGGTGACGTCCGCCCCCGCCTGCTCGACCACGTCGCGCAGGGTGACGAAGGTGCCGGCGCGCTTGGACATCTTGAAGGGCTCGCCGTTCTTGAACAGCTTGACCAGCTGGATCAGCTTGACGTCCAGCGGCACACGGCCGTTCGACAGCGCCTTCACGGCGGCGGTCATGCGCTTGACATAGCCGCCATGGTCGGCGCCGAACACGTCGATCAGTGCATCGAAGCCGCGCTCGATCTTGTCCCAGTGATAGGCGATGTCGGGCGCGAAATAGGTCCAGGAGCCGTCGGATTTCTTCACCGGCCGGTCCACGTCGTCGCCATGGGCGGTGGACCGGAACAGCGTCTGCTCGCGCGGCTCCCAGTCCTCGGGGGTCTTGCCCTTGGGCGGCTCCAGCACGCCTTCATAGATCAGGCCCTGCTGGCGCAGCCGCTCGATCGCGGCCTCGATCCGGCCGGTGCCGTAAAGCGCCTTCTCGCTGGAGAACACGTCCATATGGACGTTGAGCAGCGCCAGATCCTCGCGGATCATGTCCATCATCGCCTCGGTGGCGAAGCTGCGGATCTCGGCCAGCCATTCCGATTCCGGCTTGTCGAGCAGGCTGGTGCCGTATTTCGCCTTCAGCGCCTCGCCCACCGGGATCAGGTAGTCGCCGGGGTAAAGCCCCTCGCGGATCTCGGGCTCCAGCCCGTTGGCCTCTCGATAGCGTTCATAGGCGGACCGCGCCAGCACATCGACCTGCGCGCCGCCGTCGTTGATGTAATATTCGCGGGTGACCTCATGGCCCGAGAAATCCAGAAGCGCCGCCAGCGCATCCCCGAAGACCGCGCCGCGGGTGTGGCCGACATGCATCGGTCCGGTCGGATTGGCGCTGACGAATTCGACGTTGATCCGCTGGCCCTTGCCCATCTCCGAGCGGCCGTAATCCCCGCCCTCGGCCAGCGCGGCGCGCACCACGCCCTGCCATTCGGCGGGCGCCAGGCGCAGGTTCAGAAAGCCCGGCCCCGCCACCTCGGCCGAGGCGATGCGCGGATCGGCGGCCAGGCGGGCGGCCAGCGCCTCGGCGATGTCGCGCGGCTTTTTCCCGGCGGGCTTGGCCAGCACCATGGCGGCATTGGTGGCCATGTCGCCATGCGCGGCGTCCCGCGGCGGCTCGACCGTCACATTGGCGGTGTCGAGACCCGTGGGCAGCGCGCCCGCCTGTTCCATCTGCGCCAGCGCATCAAGGACCAGCGCGCGGATATCCGAGAAAAGGTTCATGGCTTCCATCCGTAAGATCGCCCGGGGATAGCGCCTGCCCGAGGGGGCCGTCAACCGGCCCACGGAACAGCAGACGCGCATCAGATTGACGAAGAGCGGGTTTTCGGCTAGGCCCGCCCTGTCTGCATCCGGCAGGCAAGGCGAGGGGCGTGCGGAAATTGCGTCCCGACCCGCCGCGACAATCCGGTTTCTCCGGAAGCGGCGATGGACGCAAGCACGGCGCGGGCTGTCCCGCGCATTTGATACGAAAGCCCTGAATGACCAAGTTTTCCGATCTGAAGCTGGACCCCAAGGTTCTGAAAGCCATCGCCGAGGCCGGCTATGAGACGCCCACGCCGATCCAGGCCGGGGCGATTCCCCCGGCGCTGGAAGGGCGCGACGTGCTGGGCATCGCCCAGACCGGCACCGGCAAGACCGCCAGCTTCACCCTGCCGATGATCACCCTGCTCGGCCGCGGCCGCGCCCGCGCCCGGATGCCGCGTTCGCTGGTGCTGTGCCCGACGCGCGAACTGGCCGCCCAGGTGGCCGAGAATTTCGACATCTATGCCAAGCACACCCGACTGACCAAGGCGCTGCTGATCGGCGGCGTTTCCTTCGGCGAACAGGACAAGCTGATCGACCGCGGCGTGGACGTGCTGATCGCGACGCCCGGCCGGCTGCTGGATCATTTCGAGCGCGGCAAGCTTCTGCTGACCGGCGTGCAGATCATGGTGGTGGACGAGGCCGACCGGATGCTCGACATGGGCTTCATCCCCGATATCGAGCGCATCTTCCAGCTGACGCCCTTTACCCGGCAGACGCTGTTCTTCAGCGCCACCATGGCGCCCGAGATCGAGCGCATCACCGACACCTTCCTGCATGCGCCCGAGCGCATCGAGGTCGCACGCCAGGCCACCACCAGCGAAACGATCACCCAGAAGCTGATCGAGATCACCCCGACCCGCCGCGACCAGACCGCGAAGCAGAAGCGCGAGTTGCTGCGCGCCCTGATCCGGGCCGAGGGCGAGGGGCTCAAGAACGCCATCATCTTCTGCAACCGCAAGACCGAGGTGGACATCGTCGCCAAGTCGCTCAAGGCGCATGGCTTCGACGCCGCGCCGATCCACGGCGACCTGGACCAGCGCCACCGCATGGCGACGCTGGACGGGTTCCGCGAGGGCACCTTGCGCTTCCTGGTCGCCTCGGACGTGGCGGCGCGCGGGCTCGACATCCCGGCGGTCAGCCATGTGTTCAACTTCGACTTGCCCAGCCATGCCGAGGATTACGTCCACCGCATCGGCCGCACCGGCCGCGCCGGGCGGCTGGGCACCGCGATCTCGATCGCGACGCCCGCGGACGAGAAATACCTGGGCGCCATCGAATCGCTGGTCAAGCAGACCCTGCCCCGCGCGCCGGTGCCCGAGGGCTTTGCCCTTTCCAGCGCCGCCCAGGGCGCGCCGCGTCCGGCGCGCGAGACCGGCCGCAAGGAACGCGGGCGCGACCGCGACCGCCGCGGCCGGCGCGACGACAGCGAACAGCGCGCCCAGGCGCCCATCCAGGCCCACGAGCCGCGCGCCGAGGCCAGGCCCGCCGAACAGGCCGAGCGCCGGCACGACCGGGCGCCCCGCGAGGAGCGCAGGGATGAACGCCGGGACGAGCGCCGCGAACGCCATGGCGAGCGTCACGACCGGCGCGAGGACCGCCGCACCGACCGCCATCCGGTCATGGGCATGGGCGAGCATATGCCCGAGTTCCTGACCCGCAGCTTCCGTCCAGGCTTCCGCGACCCCGTCGAGGAATCCGCCATCGAGGAAACCGCCGCCGAGCCACCGCGCGAGGATGTCGCACCTGAGCAGGCCGCCGAGCGCCCGTCCGCCGAACGCAAGCCCGGCAAGCGCCGCCGGGGGGAATCCGCCCGCACCAAGCCGGCCGCGCAGCCTGCCGAGGCCGCGGCCGCGGAGCCGACCGCCGAGCCCGGCCCCGTGCCCGCCGAGGCTCCGATCCCGGCCCCGGCCGAAGCCTTGGCCGAACCGGCGATCCAGCCCGCGGAACCGGTAGCGGAACCGGCACCTGAACCGGAAACGGCCCCGGAAGCCGCGCCCGGGGAGGCCGCCTCCGCCGAACCGGCGGCCGAGCCCGAAGCCAAGGAAAAGCCTGTGCGCAAGCGCAAGCCGCGCACCCCCAAGGCCAAGGCCGACGCTGCCGCCGACGCCGACGCTGCGGCGATCCCGGCAGAGGCGGAACAGCCCGCGCCCGAACAGCCGGAAGCCGAAGCCGAAGCCAAGCCGGCCCGCAAGGCGGCAAAGAAGCCGGCCAAGCCCCGCGCGCCGCGCAAGCCCAGGGCCAAGGCGGCCGAGGCCGAAGCGATCACCCCCGGCGACGCAGCCGGCACCGATGCGGCGCCGAGCCCGGACGATACCACCGCCGGGGCCTGAGCCGGTTCCATGGCCCCTCCGGCCTGCACATCGCCATCGCGACGCGGGCGCCCGTCCTGGGCGATGCTCGCCCTTGGCGCGGGGCTGGGGGCCATGGCCGCGCTGGGTCAGGCGCCCTGGGATCTCTGGCCGCTGACCCTGCTGGCGCTGGCGCTGCTGTGCCGGCAGGTGGCGCGGGCCGAAACGCCCCGCGCCGCGGCCTGGCACGCCTTTGCCGCCGGGCTGGGCCATTTCGCGCTGGCGATGTCCTGGATCGTCGAGCCCTTCCTGGTCGAGCCCGAGACCTATGGCTGGATGGCCCCCTTCGCGCTGGTGCTGACCGCGGCGGGCGGGGCGCTGTTCTGGACTGCGCCGGCCTGGCTCGCCGCCCGGCTCGCGCCGGGCTTTCCCCGGCAGGGGCTGGGCTTCGCCGCCCTGATGGTGCTGTCGGACTGGATGCGCGGCTGGATCTTTACCGGCCTGCCCTGGGCGCTGACCGGCCATGTCTGGATCGACACCCCCGCCGGGCAGGTCGCGGCCACGCTTGGCGCGATCGGGCTGTCCGGCCTGACCATGCTGGCCGCCGCCCTGCCCCTGTGCTTTCGCCGGCCCGGCCGGTTGCCGGCCCTGCCCGGCACGGTGCTGGCCCTGCTGGTCGTCGCCACCGCCTGGAGCGCGGGGCTGGCGCGGCTGGCCCACCCCCTGCCGCCCGATACCGGCTTGCGGCTGCGGCTGGTCCAGCCCGACGCCACCCAGGCGCTGAAATGGGATCCCTGGTGGTCCGAGGTGTTCTTCCGCCGCCTGCTCGACCTTTCGGCCATCCGCGACCCCGACATGCCGCCGCCGGATGTGGTGATCTGGCCCGAAACGGCGGTGAACTTCCTGCTGGAACAATCCGGCACCGCCCCGCAGGACATCGCCGCCTATGTCGGCGCCCCGGTCGTGTTGGGCATCCAGCGGGTCGAGGGCAGCCGCTATTTCAACAGCCTGGCCGAGTTCTCGGCCCAGGGCATCGGCCCGGTCTATGACAAGTTCCACCTGGTGCCCTTTGGCGAATACACGCCCTGGGGCGATGTGATGGCGCGGTTCGGCATCCGCGCCTTTGCCGCGCAGCACGGCTTCGGCTATTCGGCCGGGCCGGGACCGCAGGTCATGCGCCTGCCCGGCCTGCCGCCGATGCAGCCGCTGATCTGCTACGAGGCGGTGTTCTCCCATCACCTGATCGCCGGGGAAGACCGGCCGGGCTGGCTTTTGCAGGTCACCAACGACGCCTGGTTCGGCCAGCTCTCGGGGCCATGGCAGCATCTGGCGCAGGCCCGGCTGCGCGCCATCGAATCGGGCCTGCCGCTGATGCGGGCGGCCAATACCGGCGTCTCGGCGGTGATCGACGCGCGCGGGGGCTTGCGCGCCACGCTGGGCCTGAACCGCGCCGGGCGCATCGACGCCGCCCTGCCCGGCGCGCTGCCGCCGACGCCCTGGTCGCGGCTGGGCGACTGGCCGGCCGTGGCGCTGGCGCTGGCGGCCTTCCTGCTGGCCGCCCTGGGGCGGCGGCGCAAGTTGCGCAGTTGACGGCGGCGGGCAGGTCCACTAACGCTTCGCCTGACCGTCACAACGGCTTCCTGGCGTGGCGGCGTCATTTCAACGGAGCATCTTCATGGCCAGACAGGACTATGTGTTCACCTCGGAATCCGTCTCCGAGGGCCACCCCGACAAGTTGTGCGACCAGATCTCGGACGCGGTGCTCGACGCGCTGCTGGCCGAGGATCCGGCCGCCCGCGTCGCCTGCGAAACCTTCGCGACGACCGGCACCGTGGTCATCGGGGGCGAGATCGGCCTGACCGACCAGAAGAAGCTGGGCGAATACATGGGCCGCATCAGCGAGATCGCCCGCGAGACGATCCGCGACATCGGCTACGAGCAGGAAAAGTTCCACTGGAACACCTGCCATGTCCACAACTACCTGCACGAGCAATCCGCCCATATCAGCCAGGGCGTCGACCGCGACGGCGCCGGCGACCAGGGCATCATGTTCGGCTATGCCGTGGACGAGACGCCGGAACTGATGCCCGCGCCGATCCAATATGCCCACGCGATCCTGCGCCGCCTGGCCGAGGCGCGCAAATCCGGCGCCGAGCCGACGCTGGGCCCGGATGCGAAGTCGCAGCTGAGCCTGCGCTACGAGAACGGCAAGCCGGTCGAGATCACCAGCCTGGTGCTGTCGCACCAGCACAAGGACGAAAGCCAGAGCTCGGATGACATCCGCGCCATCGTCGAGCCCTATATCCGCGAGGTGCTGCCCGCGGAATGGCTGACCGAGAGCACGGAATGGTGGGTGAACCCGACCGGCACCTTCGTGATCGGCGGGCCGGATGGCGACGCCGGGCTGACCGGGCGCAAGATCATCGTCGATACCTATGGCGGCGCGGCACCGCATGGCGGCGGCGCCTTCTCGGGCAAGGATCCGACCAAGGTGGACCGCTCGGCCGCCTATGCCGCGCGCTACCTGGCCAAGAATGTCGTCGCGGCCGGCCTGGCGAAACGTTGCGTGATCCAGCTGTCCTATGCCATCGGCGTGGCAAAACCCCTGTCGATCTATGCCGACACCTTCGGCACCAGCGAGATCCCCGAGGCCGAGATCGAGCGCGCCGTCTCGCGGGTCATGGACCTGACGCCGCGCGGCATCCGCGAACATCTGGCGCTTTGCCGCCCGATCTATCGCCGCACCGCCGCCTATGGCCATTTCGGCCGCAGGCCCGATGCGGATGGCGGCTTCTCCTGGGAGCGGACCGATCTTGTCGAGGCCCTGAAGCGCGAGTTGTAAGGCCGCAGGGGGGGGGCTTTGCCCCCGCCGCGCCGGCGCGCGGCTCCCCCAGGATATTTGGACAAGAAAGAAGCCCAGGCCCCGGCTGCTTCTTCCTTGGGCAAATATCCTGCGGGGGAAGCTCGCCGGGCCTGCCCGGCGGGCGCGGGGGCGCAAAGCCCCCGTCCTTCAGTCCTTGAAGCTGCGGCTGTCCTTGATCTGGTCCCAGGCCCAGACCACCTCTTGCAGCCGATCTTCGTCCGAGCGGTCGCCGCCATTCATGTCGGGATGAAGATCCTTGACCAGGGACTTGTATTGCTTGCGGATCTCGGCGCGGGTCCAGCTGTCCTTGGCCTCGAGGATCTCCAGCGCCCGGCGCTCGGTCGGCGGCAGCTTGCGCGCGCTGCGGGTGCGCAGTTCGGGATTGGTGCCGTTCGCCCCCAGGATCTCCAGCGGATCGTCGATGCCGTGGCGCGCCCATTTCTGTTCCTGCGCGGCGCGGCCGAAGGGCTTGGTCGGGCGCTCCCAGACCGTGGCATTGTCCAGGAATTCCTGGAACTCGGCCTCGGACTGGCCCTGGAAATAGTTCCAGTTCAGGTTGTATTCGCGCACGTGCTCCTTGCAGAACCAATAGTATTCGTCCAGCGCGCGCGGCGATTTCGGCGCGCGGTACTGGCCGGGCTGGTCGCAGCCCTCCTTGTCGCATTGCCGCGTCGAGGTTTCGAAGGCGCCGGACATGCCGCGCCGGCCCTTGGCCCGGCGTTTCTTGTCCGAGGCCGCGGAAATGTCGAATCCGAACGGGTCGCTGTTGCTCATCTGCCTGCCTTGTCCTGAACGGGACAGGCAGTTTAGGCTATTTCGCGGGACATGAAAGGGGGCAAGCGCATGATTGCCGACGAGATGCGGAAAAGACTGGCCGAGCTTCAGCCGTCGCGGCTGGACATCATCGACGAAAGCGAAAGCCATCGCGGCCATGGCGGCTGGCGCGAGGGGGGCGAGACGCATTTCCGCATCCGCATGGCCAGCGCCCGCTTTGCCGGGCTGGGCCATGTCGCGCGGCACCGGCTGGTGCATGCCGCATTGGGCGACATCGTGCCGCGCATCCATGCGCTTGCGCTGGAACTGGCGGAAAACTGACCCGTTAGCGCGCGCAGGCTTGCCGGGCCGAGGCCCCGGGCGTAGAAGCCCGGAAAGCCGGTAAGCACAAGGAATTTCCCGATGACCTCGCCCAAGGATTTCAACGATCGCATGCTGTCGCTCGGCCTTGCCCGTGTCAGCGAGGCCGCCGCCCATGCCTCGGCGCGGCTGATCGGCCGCGGCGACGAGAAGGCCGCCGACCAGGCGGCCGTCAACGCGATGCGCGACCAACTGAACATGCTCGACATCAAGGGCGTCGTCGTCATCGGCGAGGGCGAGCGGGACGAGGCGCCCATGCTGTTCATCGGCGAGGAGGTCGGCACCGGCCAGGGCCCGGCGGTCGACATCGCGCTGGACCCGCTGGAAGGCACCACGCTGACCGCCAAGGACATGCCCAACGCCCTGACCGTCATCGCCATGGCGCCGCGCGGCACGCTGCTGCATGCGCCCGACGTCTACATGGAAAAGCTGGCCATCGGCCCCGGCTATCCCAAGGACGTGGTCAGCCTGGACATGACCCCGTCCGAGCGGGTGCGGGCGCTGGCCAAGGCCGGCGGCGTCAAGGACAGCGACATCACCGTCTGCATCCTGGAACGGCCCCGGCACGAGGATCTGGTGGCCGAGGTGCGCTCGACCGGCGCGGCGATCCGGCTGATCACCGATGGCGACGTGGCCGGCGTGATCCATTGCGCCGAGGCCGAACTGACCGGCATCGACATGTACATGGGATCGGGCGGCGCGCCCGAGGGGGTGCTGGCCGCCTCGGCGCTGAAATGCATGGGCGGGCAGATGTGGGGCAAGCTGCTGTTCCGCAACGACGATGAAAGGGCGCGCGCCGCCAAGGCCGGCATCACCGACCTGGACCGCGTCTATTCGCGCGACGAAATGGTCACCGCCGACGTGATCTTTGCCGCGACCGGGGTGACGAACGGCTCGATCGTGGCCGGCGTCAAGCGCGAGCCGCATTACCTGCAGACCGAAACCATCCTGATGCGTTCGAAGACCGGCTCGGTGCGGCGGATGATCTATCGCAACCCGATCAGGTAAGCCTTGGCGGACGGGGTTGAACCGCGGGCGGTCATGGGGGATGAAGCCCGCATGACCGCCTTTCTTTCCGTAGAATCTTCGCTGACCGGCCGCCTCTGGCGCGGTCCCGATGCCATGCTGGAACGCGCCGCCGAGGCGCTGGCCCAGGACAGCCGCCTGCCGCTGCCCGTCAGCCGTGTGTTGGCCGCGCGCGGCGTGCCCGCGCATGAGGCGCCGCTTTACCTCGATCCCAAGCTGCGCGACCTGCTGCCCGACCCCTCGGACCTGCGCGACATGGACAAGGCCGCCGAGCGGCTGGTCGCCGCGGTGCTGGCCGGCCAGCGCATCGCCATCTTCGCCGATTACGACGTGGATGGCGGCGCCTCGGCCGCATTGCTGCTGGACTGGCTGCGCCGGCAGGGGCGCGACGCCACGCTCTATATTCCCGACCGCATCGACGAAGGTTACGGCCCGAACGCCCCGGCCATCGCGGCGCTGTCGCGAGATCACGACCTGATCGTTTGCGTCGATTGCGGCACGCTCAGCTTTGATGCCTTGGCGGCCTCGACCTGCGACGTGATCGTGCTGGACCACCACCAGGGCGGCGAAACCCTGCCGCCGGTACTGGCGGTGGTGAACCCGAATCGCGCCGACGAGGATGGCAGCCTGGGCCATCTCTGTGCCGCCGGCGTGGTGTTCCTGACGCTGGTGCGCTGCAACGGCCTGCTGCGGCGGGGCGGCCATGCGCAGCCCGACCTGATCCCGCTGCTCGACCTGGTGGCGCTGGCGACGGTGGCCGACGTGGCGCCGCTGGTGGGGGTGAACCGCGCCTTCGTGCGGCAGGGGCTGCTGATCATGGCCCGGCGCGAGCGCCCCGGCCTGGTGGCGCTGTCGGACGTGGCGCGGCTCGATTCGGCGCCGAATGCCTTTCACCTGGGCTTCCTTTTGGGGCCGCGCATCAATGCGGGCGGCCGTGTCGGCCGCGCCGACCTGGGGGCGCTGTGCCTGTCCTGCACCGACAGCCGGCAGGCCGAGCGGCTGGCGGCCGAGCTGGACGCGCTGAACCGCGACCGCCGCGCCATCGAAGCCGCCGTGCGCGACGAGGCGCTGGCCCAGGTCGAGGCCCGCGTCAGCGACGGCCTGGTCGCCTGGGCGGCGGGCGAGGGCTGGCATCCCGGCGTCGTCGGCATCGTCGCCGCGCGGCTGAAAGAGGCGACCGGCTTGCCCGCGGTGGTGATCGGGGTGGATGGCGGCATCGGCAAGGGCTCGGCCCGCTCGGTGCCCGGCGTGGACCTGGGCCGCGCCATCCAGCGCCTTTCGGCCGAGGGGCTGCTGCTGAAGGGCGGCGGGCATGCCATGGCGGCCGGGCTGACCGTCGAGGAGGCCAGGATCCCCGCGGCCATGGAGCGCCTGTCGCAACTGCTCTCGCGCGAGATGGCCGAGCGTCCCGGCGCGGGCGAGCTGCGTATCTCGGGGCTTCTGGATCCCGCGGGCGCCACGGTCGAGCTGATGCAGATGCTGGAGCGCGCCGGCCCCTTCGGCCAGGCCGCGCCGGCACCGCGCTTTGCCTTCGCCGAGCAGCTGATCGACAGCACCGGGGCGATGGGCGACAGCCACCTGCGCCTGCGCTTCCGCAGCCCCGGCAGCCCGGTCCTGGAGGCGGTAGCCTGGGGCGCGATGAACGGCCCGCTGGGCCCCGCTCTGCTGGGCGCGAGGGGGCGTCGCTTCCACCTGGCGGGCAAGCTGGAACTCACGCAATGGGGCGGGCGCGAGCGGGTGCGGCTGCGCCTGGATGACGCCGCGCCGGTGGGCTGAGCCCCCGCCGCCGGCCAGGAAAAAACTTTGGCATGATGTGATTTTTCCGCTTGCAGCCCCGCGGCAGAGAACCTAAATACCGCCCCACGCCGCAGGGCAAGACCCGGCGGATACAGAAAAAGTGGCCCGTTCGTCTATCGGTTAGGACGTCAGGTTTTCAACCTGAAAAGAGGGGTTCGACTCCCCTACGGGCTGCCACTTCCTCTTTTCATCAGCATGGCTTTCCAACCCTGGGGCGGACAAGGCGCCGCGCCGCGACCGCGATGAGCGTTCGGTCGTGCACAGGCCCTGCCAAAACTGCGATCCCAAATCCCAGGGCCCTGCTGCGCGTTCCCGCGACGGCAGGTCCATACGGCCCCTCCAACAGGTTGCCGACAAAGGATCTTGCGCCCGTTCGGTGAGGGAATTGGTCCCCAATCTGGCCCAACTCGGCCGGAAATTCGGGTTTTCCGGGCCATTTGGAGGCGCGTTTCCCGGCTTCCAAAGCCAGGTCGCGATACTCGGGCGATTTTTCAGCGGCCTGTCAAACCGCCAGGTTGCGGATCGTCCGCGCGGGCGGCCGCGGCGACCGTATCAGGCAATGGATGCCCAGGCCGAAGGTTTGCCACCCCTGCCGATCCGGCCTGGACGAACGCGCGATCCCGCATCTGTGCTGCGGAGCCGCGCATGATCCCGCTCGGCAAGCTGGCCGAGTGGCCACCGGCACTCCTGCCCGGAAAGGCCGGGCAGCGGTCGCGTTAGGGAACCGGGGGCAGCATGAGGCCCCCGAACAACCCCATCCCGGCGCTAGGCCTGAAGCGACCTCACCCCGACTTCGCCTTCGCCGCGCGACTTGATCGCCGCGACCGCGGCGATGCTGCCGGCGGCGGTCGTGTAATAGGGGATCTTGTCGTTCAGCGCGACCGCGCGGATCTCGCGCGAATCGGCGATGGCCTGGGCGCCCTCGGTGGTGTTCAGCACCATGGCGATCTCGCCGTTCTTCAGCCGGTCCACGATGTTCGGGCGGCCCTCATAGACCTTGTTCACCAATTCGGTCTCGACCCCCGCACCGCGCAGGAACTCGGCCGTGCCGCGGGTCGCGACCAGCTTGAAGCCCATGGCGGTCAGCTCGCGCGCCGCTTCGGCCAGTTCGGCGGTCTTGTCGGCATCGCGGACCGAGACGAAGACCAGCCCGGCCTCGGGCAGCTGCGTCCCCGCCCCCATCTGCGCCTTGAGGAAGGCGCGCGGGAAGCTGCGGTCCCAGCCCATGACCTCGCCGGTCGAACGCATTTCCGGGCCAAGCAGCGTATCGACGCCGGGGAAACGGGCAAAGGGCAGCACCGCCTCCTTGACCGAGAACCAGGGCGTGTTCGGATCGGCCAGCGTCAGCGGATCGGCAAAGGGCAGCGGATCGTCGGGGCCGACGCCCTCGGGATAGGCCGCGCGGGCGGGGAAGTTCGACATCGGCTCGCCCGCCATCAACCGCGCGGCGATGGACGCAATCGCGCTGTCGGTGGCCTTGGCGACGAAGGGCACGGTGCGCGAGGCGCGCGGGTTCACTTCCAGCACATAGATCGCGCCGTCCTTCAGCGCGAATTGCACGTTCATCAGCCCGACGACGTTCAGCGCGCGGGCCATCGCCTCGGTCTGGACCTTCAGCTCGGCGATGGTCTCGGCATCCAGCGTATGCGGCGGCAGCGAGCAGGCCGAGTCGCCGGAATGCACGCCCGCTTCCTCGATATGCTCCATGATGCCGGCGACATGCACGGTCTTGCCGTCGGACAGCGCATCGACATCGACCTCGATGGCGCCCGAGAGATAGCTGTCCAGAAGCACCGGGCTGTCGCCGGAAACCTGCACCGCCTCGCGGATATAGCGGTTGAGCTGGTCCATGTCGCGCACGATCTCCATCGCGCGGCCGCCAAGCACATAGGACGGGCGGATGACCAGCGGGAAGCCGATGCGCTGCGCGATCTCGATGGCCTCGGCGTCGGAATGGGCGATGCCGTTGATCGGCTGCTTCAGCCCCAGGTCGTTGAGCAGCTTCTGGAAGCGCTCGCGGTCCTCGGCCAGGTCGATGGCGTCGGGCGTGGTGCCGAGGATCGGGATGCCCTCCTCCTCCAGCGCATTGGCCAGCTTCAGCGGCGTCTGGCCGCCGAACTGGACGATGACGCCGTGCAGCGTGCCGTTCTCCTGCTCGACCGCCAGGATTTCCAGCACATGCTCCAGCGTCAGCGGCTCGAAATACAGCCGGTCCGAGGTGTCGTAATCGGTCGAGACCGTCTCGGGGTTGCAGTTGACCATGATCGTCTCGTAGCCGGCCTTGGTCAGCGCGAAACAGGCATGGCAGCAGCAATAGTCGAACTCGATGCCCTGGCCGATGCGGTTCGGGCCACCGCCCAGGATCACCACCTTCTTGCGGTCGCTGGGCCGGGCCTCGTTTTCCACGTCGCCCATCGCCGGGGCTTCGTAGGTCGAATACATATAGGGGGTCTGGGCCTCGAACTCGGCCGCGCAGGTGTCGATGCGCTTGAAGACCGGGTGCAGGTCATGGGCGCGGCGGGCCTGGCGCACCTCGGCCTCGGCCTTGCCGGAAAGCTTCGCCAGCCGGGCATCCGTAAAGCCCATCATCTTCAGCCGCCGCAGGCCCTCGGCATCCTCGGGCAGGCCCTCGGCACGGACCCCGGCCTCGGCATCGACGATCTCGCGCAGCCGGGCCAGGAACCAGGGGTCGAAACTGGTCGCGTGCTGGATCTCGTCGTCGGAAAGCCCGTGGCGCATGGCCTGGGCGATCAGGCGCAGCCGGTCGGGGGTCTGCTGGCTGATCGCCTTGACGATGGCCGCCTTGTCGGGCGCGCCGGGGATCTCGATCTCGTCGAGCCCGGTCAGCCCGTTCTCCATCGAGGTCAGCGCCTTTTGCAGCGATTCGTGGAAGCTGCGACCGACGGCCATGACCTCGCCCACCGATTTCATCGCCGTGGTCAGCTCGGGCTTGGAGCCGGGAAACTTCTCGAAGGCGAAGCGCGGGATCTTGGTCACGACATAGTCGATCGAGGGCTCGAAGCTCGCCGGCGTGACCTTGGTGATGTCGTTGTCCAGCTCGTCCAGCGTATAGCCCACCGCCAGCTTGGCGGCGATCTTGGCGATGGGGAAGCCGGTGGCCTTCGAGGCCAGCGCCGAGGACCGCGACACGCGCGGGTTCATCTCGATCACCACCATGCGGCCGTCCTTGGGATTGATCGCCCATTGCACGTTCGAGCCGCCGGTCTCGACCCCGATCTCGCGCAACACGGCGATGGAACCGTTGCGCATGCGCTGGTATTCGCGGTCGGTCAGGGTCAGCGCCGGGGCGACGGTGATCGAATCGCCGGTATGCACGCCCATCGGATCGACGTTCTCGATGGAACAGACGATGATGGCATTGTCGGCGCGGTCGCGCACGACCTCCATCTCGTATTCCTTCCAGCCCAGCAGGCTCTCGTCCACCAGCACCTGCGCCACCGGCGAGGCCTCCAGCCCCGAGCGCACGATGCGCTCGTAATCGTCGCGGTTATAGGCGACGCCGCCGCCGGTGCCGCCCAGGGTGAAGGCGGGGCGGATGATGGCGGGCAGGCCGATCTCCTCCAGCGCCTCCATGGCCATCGAAACCCCGGCCGCGATGTCATAGCGGCCGTTCGGATGCTTGGGCGCGGCGACGATGGTGGCGCGCGGGTTCTCCAGGCCGATGCGGTCCATGGCCTCGCGGAACAGCTTGCGGTCCTCGGCCATCTCGATGGCGGCGCGCTGCGCGCCGATCAGCTCGACGCCGTAGCGGTTCAGCACGCCCATGTCGGCCAGCGCCAGTGCGGTGTTCAGCCCGGTCTGCCCGCCCATGGTCGGCAAGAGCGCGTCCGGCCGCTCCTTGGCGATGATCTTCTCGACCACCTCGGGGGTGATCGGCTCGATATAGGTCGCATCCGCCATCTCGGGATCGGTCATGATCGTGGCGGGGTTCGAGTTCACCAGGATGACCCGGTAGCCCTCTTCACGCAGCGCCTTGCAGGCCTGGGCGCCGGAATAGTCGAATTCGCAGGCCTGGCCGATGACGATGGGACCGGCACCGATGATCAGGATGGATTTGATATCGGTTCTTTTCGGCATGGCGGTCCCCAGGGCTAGCGGCTGATAAATCGTCCGGGGTTATAGCCATGGCGGGCGAAGTCGCAAGGGTCCGCGCCGCCCGCCCGGCCAAAAATCCGCGGCCATGGCAAGGGGCAGCGCCGATCCTGCGCCGCCCTGCCCTTCTTCGTTCCCCCAATACCCATGCGGCCGCGCAGCCGGCCCAAGGGTTCAGGCCTGGGACGCCTTGGCCTTCTTCAGCGTCTTGCCATGGCTCGCGATCCAGTCCATCGCCGCCAGCAGCACGCCCGAGACCACGAAGACCAGGTGGATCACCACCATCCAGCGGATCTGTTCAGGGGCATATTTGCCGACATCCATGAACACCTTCAGCAGGTGGATGCCCGAAATCGCCACGATCGAGGCCACCAGCTTCAGCTTCAGCGCCGAGAAATCCACCTCGCCCTGCCACTCCGGCCGGTCCTCGTGTTCGCTCAGGTCCATGCGGCTGACGAAATTCTCGTAGCCGGAAAAGATCACGATCAGCAGAAGGTTCGCCGCCAGGCTCAGGTCGATCAGCGCCAGCACCCCCAGCACCGCATCGTTGACCGTCATCACCGGCAGGATGCCGATCAGATGCCAAAGCTCCAGCGCAAAGACCCAAAGCAGGATGAGCAGCGACAGCGCCAGACCGACATAGATCGGCGCCATCATCCAGCGGCTGGCGAAAAGGCTGCGTTCGAGAAGGCGTTCCATGAATGCTCCTGAATGGATGGTCGGCCCGCGCTATACAGCCAGGACCGCACCGGCCAAAAGGGGGCACGGGCGCGCACCCCGGCCCCGAGCCCGCCGTTTCACCGTTTCTGAATATCCTCCGCACTCGGCGGGGCCGGCGCTCAATCCGCCAGCTGGTCTTCGGCCTTCTGCGCCAAGGCCTCGGCCCGCGCGGCAAGTTCGGCCATGGCCTCGCCCAGGCTTTCGGGCACTACCGGCACCTCGACGCGCTGCGGATTGGCCTTCAGCCGCGCCAGTTCGCGCTCCAGCGAGGCCAGGCGATCCTCCAGCGCCGAGGTCCGATCGGCCAGCATCAGCCCCGACAGCAGCAGAAGCCGCGGCTCGGGCATCCGGCCTGCCTGCTCCAGAATCACCCGCGCCTCGGCATCCAGCAGGCCGGCGGCGCGCTTGAGCAGCCGCTCCTCGCCCTCCTGGCAGGCCAGGGTATAGGACTTGTGCCCGATCGAGAAATCCACTTCCGCCATGGTTCAGCCCCTTTCTCCGTCCAGCCCCGCATCGGCATGCTCGGCCATTCCGGCCGGGCCCGGCGCCGGCGTATCCCCCGAAACGCCCGCGTCGGAGGCGGGGGCTTCGATCATGCGGTCCAGCGCATCGACGATCTCGCCCATCTGCGCGACCTCGGCAGCGCGGGCGGCGCGCAGCGATTCGATCTCGGCCTCCAGCGCGCGGCGGGCCTCGTCCGGTGCCCCGTCCCCCTGCCGCGCCGCGATCAGCGCGCGGTTTGCCTCGGTCAGCGCCTCGTTGGCGGCCGAGAGCCGCGCGGCCTCCTCGCCCGCCTCGACCAGGCGCCGATGCGCCTCGGCCAGCCTCTGCTCGCAGGTGGAAAGCGTGTCGGACTGGCGCGCGTGCAGGGCGGCAAGCTCTTGCGAAAGGCGGCGGTTTTCGGCCTGGAGCTCGTGCAGCTGCAAGGCGGCATCCGCATCCGCCGGAACGGGCTGCGGGGCTTGCCGGGCCGCGGCGCGGTCCAGGAACTGGTCGATCCGGTCCAGCGCCGCGATCAGCCGCTTTTCGCTGAGGTTCAGGTCATCTCTCATCGGCCAGGATCCTTTCGGGTCGCTTGTCCTCGGGGCTCGCCTTCCACTTTTCGCATTGCCCCGGCCATATGACAAGAACGGGCGGGAGGCGGCGGGGTTTCCCGCCGGGGCCTGCGGCGCCGCATCGGCTTTTCAGCCGCCGGAACGGACCCTATAAGGCGGCAAGCCTGCATGAGGAGAGGACGCGATGCGCCGCGCAAAGATCACCCGCGAGACGGCCGAGACGCAGATCGAGGTCGAACTGGACCTTGACGGCAGCGGCCGCTACGACAACCGGACCGGCGTCGGGTTCTTCGACCACATGCTGGACCAGCTGGCCCGGCATTCGCTGATCGACCTGGCCGTGCGCGCCCAGGGCGACCTGCATGTCGACGACCACCACACGGTCGAGGATACCGGCATCGCCATCGGCCAGGCGCTGACCCAGGCTCTTGGCGACAAGCGGGGCATCCGGCGCTACGGCGCCTTCCACCTGGCCATGGACGATGCGCTGGTGCGCGCGGCGCTGGACCTGTCTGCGCGGCCCTATCTGGTGTGGAACGTGGATTTCCCGGCGCAGAAGATCGGCAGCTTCGACACCGAGCTGGTGCGCGAGTTCTTCCAGGCGCTTTCGACCCATGGCGGCATCACCCTGCATGTGGACCGGCTGCACGGGCTCAACGCCCATCACATCGCCGAGGCCAGCTTCAAGGCCGTGGCCCGCGCCCTGCGCGAGGCGGTCGAGCCCGACCCGCGCATGGCCGGCGTGCTGCCCTCGACCAAGGGGGCGCTGTGATGCGGGTGGCGCTGGTCGATTACGACAGCGGCAACCTGCATTCGGCCGAGAAGGCCTTTGCGCTGATGGGACGCGAGGCGGGGGCCGAGGTGATGGTGACCTCCGACCCCGAGACGGTGGCCCGCGCCGAGCGCATCGTGCTGCCGGGCGACGGCGCCTTTCCGGCCTGCCGGGCGGCGCTGGACGCCGTGCCCGGCATGGTCGAGGCGCTGCACGAGGCGGTGATCGCCCGCGCCGTGCCCTTCATGGGCATCTGTGTCGGCATGCAGATGCTGGCCGAGGTCGGGCATGAGTATCGCGACACGGCCGGCCTGGGCTGGATCGGCGGCGAGATCGACGCCATCGACGCCCCCGGACTGAAGGTGCCGCATATGGGCTGGAACGACCTCAGGGTGCTGCGCCCGCACCCGCTGCTGGACGGCATCGCCACCGGCGATCACGCCTATTTCGTGCATGGCTGGCAGTTCCGCGTCGCCGATCCCGCGCATCTGCTGGCCACCGCCGATTACGGCGGGCCGGTGACGGCGGTGGTCGGGCGGGACAATATCGTCGGCACCCAGTTCCATCCCGAAAAATCGCAAGCCGTGGGGCTGCGCATCATCGGCAATTTCCTGCGCTGGCGCCCCTGAGCCGCCTTGGCGCCGGGGGCTGTCTGCCCCCGGACCCCCGAGGATATTTGGACAAGAAAGAAGCCGGGACCGCTATTTGACCTTGATCCAGCGTTGCGTCTTGCAGAACACCGCCACGCAGCCCGAGACGTTCAGCGTCTTGCCGTCGAGCTGCATCTTCGACTTGTAGGTCTTGTCGGCGCCGGGATCCCAGATCGTGCCGCCCGAGAACTTGCCGCCGCCCTCGTCGGTCATGCCGGCGACGATGTTCTTGCCCTCATGGGGCGACTTGATCTGCTTGCCCGCCTTGTCGAAGCTTCTGACCAGCCGGCCGCAATACTTGCCGCCGCAGTCGTAGAACTCGACCATGCCGACATTGCCGTCGTCATTGGCCTGGGTCTGGAAGATGCCGCCGATGCCCTGGGCCTGCGCGGTGGTGCCCGCAAGCGCGAGCAGCGTGGCAAGAGCCAATGTCCTCATGGTGATTCCCCCCTCCCCAGGGTTATGGTCCGGGCCGCAGGATGGGCGCGCCCCGGGCCGTCGATCAAGCCTGACGTGAGGTCGCAGCGGCCGGCGCGGGGCCTTTCGGATCGGCGCGGCCTGTGGCAAAGGGGCGCCACGCTATCAGGAGAGATGCGATGATCCTTTATCCCGCGATCGACCTCAAGGACGGCAATTGCGTGCGCCTGCTGCGCGGCGACATGGAGGCGGCGACCGTCTTCGGCACCGACCCCGCCGCGCAGGCCCGCGCATTCCAGGATGCCGGGGCGGAATGGCTGCATCTGGTCGACCTGAACGGCGCATTTGCCGGCAAGCCGGTGAATGCCGCCGCGGTCGAGGCGATCCTGGCCGCCGTCGCGGTGCCGGCCCAGCTGGGCGGCGGCATCCGCGACATGGCGACCATCGAGGCCTGGCTGAAGCGCGGCCTGGCGCGGGTGATCCTGGGCACCGTGGCGGTCGAGCAGCCCGGCCTGGTGCGCGAGGCGGCAATGGCCTTTCCCGGCCAGATCGCGGTCGGCATCGACGCGCGCGGCGGCCGGGTGGCAACGCGCGGCTGGGCCGAGGAGACCGACGTGATGGCCGTCGACCTGGCGCATCGCTTCGAGGACGCCGGCGTCGCCGCGATCATCTATACCGATATCGACCGCGACGGCGCCATGGCCGGCCCCAACATCGCCGCGACCGAGGCCTTGGCGCGGGCGGTCAACATTCCGGTCATCGCCTCGGGCGGGGTGTCCTCGATGCAGGATCTGATGGCGCTGCGCGCCACCGGGGTCATCGCCGGGGCGATCTCGGGCCGGGCGCTTTACGACGGCGCCATCGACCTTCACGCGGCGCTGAAGGCGCTGGCCTGAGCGCGGCGGGCGAGGTAACAAGGCATATGCTGAAGACCCGTGTGATCCCCTGCCTGGATGTCGCCGATGGCCGCGTGGTCAAGGGCGTGAATTTCGTCGATCTGATCGATGCCGGCGACCCGGTCGAGGCGGCGCGCGCCTATGACGCCGCCGGCGCGGACGAGATCTGTTTCCTCGACATCCATGCCACGCATGAGAATCGCGGCACCATGTACGACCTGGTGACGCGCACCGCCGAGGCCTGCTTCGTGCCGCTGACCGTCGGCGGCGGCGTGCGCAGCCACCAGGACGTGCGGGCGCTGCTGCTGGCGGGTGCCGACAAGGTCAGCTTCAACTCGGCCGCCGTCGCCGACCCCGACGTGATCGCCGAGGCTGCCGACCGTTTCGGCAGTCAGTGCATCGTCTGCGCCATCGACGCCAAGACCGTGGCCCCGGGAAAGTGGGAGATCTTCACCCATGGCGGCCGCAAGCCGACCGGCATCGACGCGGTGGAATTCGCCCGCACCGTCGCCGCCAAGGGCGCGGGCGAGATCCTGCTGACCAGCATGGACCGCGACGGCACCAAGTCGGGCTTCAACATCCCGCTGACCCGCGCCGTCGCCGATGCGGTGAGCGTGCCGGTCATCGCCTCGGGCGGGGTCGGGATGCTGGAGCACCTGGCCGAGGGCGTGCTGGAAGGCCATGCCTCGGCGGTGCTGGCGGCCTCGATCTTTCATTTCGGCACCTTCACCGTGCGCGAGGCCAAGGAACACCTGGCCGCCGCCGGCATCCCGGTGCGGCTGACATGAGCGGCCCCGCGCAGACCGGCCTGCACCGCCTGGCCGAGACCATCGCGGCGCGCAGGGGCACCGATCCCGAGACCAGCTGGACCGCCAGGCTGCTGGCCAAGGGCCCCGAAAAATGCGCCGAGAAATTCGGCGAGGAGGCCGTCGAAGCGATCATCGAGGCGGTCAAGGGCGACCGCGAGCGGCTGATCTCCGAGGCTGCCGATACGCTTTATCACCTGCTGGTCATGCTGGCAGCGCGCGACGTGACGCTTGCGGACGTGGAAAATGAACTCGACCGGCGCGAGGGGCGTTCGGGGATCGAGGAAAAAGCGTCTCGAAAGTGACAATATGCTGGACATGCTGGCGGGCGAGTTCTCGCGCCCCATGAGCCTGCCCGCCGGCGTGGTCGCCCTGCGGCTGACCATGGCGGTTCTGCTGGGCGGGGTGATCGGCTGGGAGCGCGAGGTGAAATCCCGCGCCGCCGGGCTGCGCACCCATATGCTGATCGCCTTGGCTGCGGCCTGCTTCACGCTGGTCGCGCTGGAGCTGGTCGATTTCAGCCCGGCAAGCGAGGGCCAGCAGCGCACCGACCCCTTGCGGCTGATCGAGGCGGTGACGGCGGGCGTGGCCTTCCTGGCCGCGGGCTCGATCGTCATCAACAAGGGCAATGTGCGCGGCATCACCACCGGCGCCTCGATGTGGCTTTGCGGCGCCGTCGGGCTGTGCTGCGGCACCGGCGACTTGCGCCTGGCGCTGATGGCCACCGCCATGGCGCTGGTGGTGCTGTATCTGGTCCGGATCGTGGTCAGCCCCGCCGCCCGCAAAGCGGCGGAGGCGGACGAGAATTAAGGGGCCACCGGCACCACCTTGACCGCACCGCCCTGGGCGGAAAGCGCGATCTCGCCCGCCGCCAGCCGCAGCGCGTCGCGGCCGAAGACCTCGGCCCGCCAGCCATGCAGCGCCGGCAGGTCGCGTGCGCCCGAGGCAATGGCGTCCAGGTCCGAGGCCGAGGCGATCAGCCGCGGCGCCACCCCGGCCGCATCGGCCTTGGCCTTCAGCAGCACCCGCAGCAGATCCGCCAACGCGGCATTGCCCGGACGGCCCGGCTCCTCGGGGGCGGGCTTGGGCAGGTCGCGCGCCTCGACCCCGGCCTTGACCGCGGCCAGGATGCCGCTTGCGATCTCGCCCCGGCGGGCGTCGCGCAGAAGCAGCCGCGACTTGGCCAGATCGGCCTCGGAGAGCGGCTTGGTCGAGGCCAGCTCGATCAGCGCATCGTCCTTGAACACGCGGGCGCGGGGGATGTCGCGTTCCTGGGCAAAGCTTTCGCGGAAGCGCGCGAGTTCGCGCACCACGGCCAGGAAGCGCGGCGAGCCGGAGCGGGTGCGCACCCGCTCCCAGGCCTCCTCGGGGCGGGTGATATAGGTTTCGGGGTCCAGCAGCACCGCGACCTCCTCGGCCAGCCAGGGCGCGCGCCCGGTCTTGTCGAGCTGGGCCGAGAGGAACTCGTAGATCGCGCGCAGATGCGTCACGTCGGCCAGCGCATAGGCGGCCTGGGCATCCGAAAGCGGCCGGTGCGACCAGTCGGTGAAACGCGAGGACTTGTCCAAGGGCTGGCGGGCGATCTTCTTGACCAGCGTCTCGTAGCCGACCTGCTCGCCGAAGCCGCAGACCATGGCGGCGATCTGGGTGTCGAACAGCGGGTCAGGCATCACGCCCGCGTCGTGGAAGAAGATCTCCAGATCCTGCCGCGCGGCGTGGAAGACCTTGACCGTCGCCTTGTGGCGGAAAAGGTCGTAGAGCGGTTCGAGCGACAGCCCCTCGACCAGCGGGTCGATCAGCACGGCAGAGCCGCCCGGCGCCTTCGCGGCCGAGGCCGGCGGCAACGCCGCCTGGATCAGGCATAGCCGGGAATAATAGGTCCGCTCGCGCAGGAACTCGGTGTCGAGCGTGACATAGGGCTGGGCCTTGGCCAGGGCGCAGAACTCGGCCAGTTCGGCCGTGGTGGTCAGGGTGCGGATCTCGGGCTTTTGATCGTTCGTGGCTTTTGCGGGCATAGGGTTCCTTCGGGGGGCGGTCCTTCCGCCGGCGATTCCCTTGGGGATTATCGAAGGTTCGCCGAAATTCAAGGCACGACCCGGCGTTTCAGAGCGGTTCGATGTCGCCCTGTGCCCGCATTGCCTCGAATCGGGCAACGAAACCGGCCAGGGTGCCGCTCGCGATGGCGTCACGCAGCCCGGCCATCAGTTCCTGGAAGTAATGCAGGTTGTGCCAGGTCAGCAGCATGCCCGAGATCATTTCGCCGGCGCGGAAGACGTGGTGCAGATAGGCGCGGCTGTAGCCGGCGCAGGCCGGGCAGGTGCAATGCTCGTCCAGCGGACGCGGATCGTCGGCATGGCGCGCGTTCTTGATGTTGACCTGCCCGCGCCGGGTCCAGGCCTGCCCCGTGCGACCCGAGCGCGAGGGCAGCACGCAATCCATCATGTCCACGCCGCGCAGGACCGCGCCGACGATGTCGTCGGGCTTGCCCACGCCCATCAGGTAGCGCGGCCTGTCCTGCGGCAGAAAGCCGGGCGCATAGTCCAGCACGCCGAACATCGCCTCCTGCCCCTCGCCCACGGCCAGCCCGCCGATGGCATAGCCGTCGAAGCCGATCGCCTTCAGCGCCTCGGCCGATTCCTCGCGCAGCTCGCGGGTGACGCCGCCCTGCATGATGCCGAACAGCGCGTGGCCGGGCCGGTCGCCGAAGGCGTCGCGGCTGCGCTGCGCCCAGCGCATCGACATGCGCATGGATTTCGCCACCACCTCCTCGGAGGCGGGCAGCGCCGGGCATTCGTCGAAGGCCATGACGATGTCCGAGCCCAGCAGGCGCTGGATCTCCATGCTGGTCTCGGGCGAGAGGTGGTGCTTGGAGCCGTCGACATGGCTGGAGAAGGTCACGCCTTCCTCGGTCAGCTTGCGCAGGCTGGACAGCGACATGACCTGGAAACCGCCCGAATCGGTCAGGATCGGCCGCGGCCAGTTCATGAACCTGTGCAGCCCGCCCAGCCGGGCGATGCGCTCGGCACCCGGCCGCAGCATCAGGTGATAGGTATTGCCCAAGAGGATGTCGGCACCGGTGGCGCGCACCGATTCGGGCAGCATGGCCTTGACCGTGGCGGCGGTGCCCACCGGCATGAAGGCGGGGGTGCGGATCTCGCCCCGCGGCGTCTGGATCACGCCGCTGCGGGCGCGGCCGTCGGTGGCCTGGACGGTGAAATGGAATCTGTCGCTCATGCCTGCGCAGATAGGGGGTTTCGCCGGCGGATGCAAAGCCGCCCTTACGCCCCGGCCGCGCGCAACAGTTTCGCCCGTTCCGGGGGAATGGCCCCGATCTCCAGCCCGGTGAAGACATGCAAGGTATCCATCTGCCGGTCCACCACCGCATGATCGCTGACCCAGCCCCCCATGGCGAGGTAGGAGCGCAAAAGCGGCGGCATCGCCGCCATCGCCCGGCGCGGATCCGCCTGGCGCAGCCGCAGCGCGCGGGCAAAGCGAAAGACCTGCGGTGCCTTGACCCGCGGCAGCCAGCGTTTCGGCGCCAGGTGCCGCTCGCGCAGCATGGCGAAGGCATCCTCGTAGCCGTGGATGTCGGTGCCGGCAAAGCTGGAGCAGCCGAACAGCATCTCGATGCGCGCGTCGTCGACATGCCGGGCCAGCGCGCCCCAGGCCAGGCGTAGGATGTCGGGGTCGCGCCATTGCGGGTGGATGCAGAAGCGGCCGATCTCGACCATCGGGCCGCGGAAATCGCGCAGCCGCGACAGGTTATAGTAGCGCGCCGAATAGCTGTCGCCGATCTCGGCCCCGCCGGACAGGGTGAGCATGCGGAAGCAGGCGACCAGCCCGCCGCCGGCCTTGTCGCGAATCAGCACATGGCTGCAACGGTCGTCGTAATCGTCGGCATCCAGCAGCGATGCGCCCCCGCCATCGCCGCGCCGGCCCAGAAAGCAAAGCCAGCGCAGGCGCTGCGCCTCGCGGATCTCGGCTGCGCCTTCGGCAAAGCCGACCTGGTAGCGGCCCTTGTTGAGTAACATCATGGCGTTCCCGCCCGGCCCGTGAACCGGCCCCGCTCCGACTTGTTAACAACCGTTCTGCGCCTATCTTGTAACAGCAGCATGGCAGGATTGAAGGGCCAAGATGTCGGAACGGATCATCAAGAGCGACGCGGAGTGGCAGGCAGAGCTGGACCCCGAAACCTATCGCGTGACCCGGCAGGCAGGGACCGAGCGGCCGTTCTCGCATCCGGGCTTTCCGCAGGGACCGGGGCATTACGAATGCGCCTGCTGCGGCGCGCGGCTGTTCGAGGGCGACGCCAAGTTCGAAAGCCATTGCGGCTGGCCCAGCTTTTCCCGCCCCAGCCCGGCGGGCCAGATCGACGAGCATCGCGACACCAGCCACGGCATGATCCGCACCGAGGTGCGCTGCCACCGCTGCGACGCGCATCTGGGCCATGTCTTTCCCGACGGTCCGCCGCCGACGGGGCTGCGCTATTGCATCAACGGCGTGGCGCTGCGCTTCGTACCGGAACCCGGCTGAAACGGAAAAGGGCGCCGGTGGGCGCCCGGTTCCTGTCAATCGCCCAGGAAATCCCCAGCCTGCACGCGGCCGACATTGCCCAGAAGCTGGCGGATCAGGCCCAGGCTGGTCACACCGGTATCGGTCACGCGGCGCGACAGCACCACCACCTGTCCCCGCTCCAGCCCGAAGCGCTCGATATTGCTGACCACGCCGCTGTCGGAAAAGCTGATGGCGACCACCTGGCGGTCGACCTCGCGCGGCTCGCGCGGGCCATAGAACTGCCAGCGCGACCCCACGTAATACCAGGCCGAGCCGGTCAGAAGCCCCTGCGCCGAGGGCCGGCCGATCAGCCCCTCGAGATCGGATTGCGAGGTCTGGCCGACGACCACTTGGGCCAATTGCTCCTGGGGCGGGATATAGCCGTGGTTGCGATAGGTGGCCTGGCAGGCGGAAAGGCCCAGAGATGCGGTCAGTGCAAAAGCCATAAGCTGCCGCCGGGAAATCTTCATCTTCTCTCTGCCCTCTTACGCGCCTGTTGACGCCGCGCGACCGGCTTAGCAAACTCATGCCCCACGCTCAAGAATATCCAGACCAAGGGCGGTTTTGCCCGCGAAAGGCCACCGATGACCGATTCCAAAGCCCCGCAGACCCGGTTCCGGGTGGCCCATCTGAACCCGCGCCAGCCGACCGATTTCGCGCTGGCCCCCGCCGCGCCCGCCCGCCGGGCGCTGGCGGCGGAACTGGGGCTGATCGCCCTGCCCCGGCTGGGTTTTTCCGGCCGCATCCGCGCCGTGGCCAGCGACGCCTGGGAGGTGACGGGGACGCTTTCGGCCCGCGTCGTGCAGCCCTGCGTGGTGACGCTGGCCCCGGTCGAGACCGAATTGCGCGAAACCCTGCACCGCGTCTTCTCGCCCCATGCCGGCACCCCCGAAGGCGACGAGGTCGAGATGCCCGACGAGGATCTGGAGCCCCTGGGCCAGTTCATCGACATCGAGGCGATCATGACCGAGGCGCTGGCCCTGGCGCTGCCGCTTTACCCGCGCGCCGAGGGGGCGGCGCTCGACGCCCCCGAAACCGCGCCCGAGGAGGGGATCCGCAAGCCCTTCGCCGGGCTTGCCGACCTGCTGAAAACCCCGAGGAAGCCCTGAACTAGGCGGAACGCTGGGCGATCTGCCAATCCGGCGCCATTTCCGGGCCCAGGTTCAGCGGCGCCAGCATGCCCTGGCCCAGGATATGATCGGCGGCCTTCTCGCCGGTCATGATCGAGGGCGCGTTCAGGTTGCCATTGGTGATGCGCGGAAAGACCGAGCTGTCGGCGACGCGCAGCCCCTCGACCCCGATCACCCGCAGTTCCGGGTCCACCACCGCCAAGGGGTCGTCCACCGCGCCCATCCGCGCCGTGCCGCAGGGGTGAAAGGCCGATTCGGCATGGTCGCGGACGAAGGCGTCGATCTGATCGTCGCTTACGACGCCCTCGCCGGGCTGGATCTCGTGGCCCTTGTAGGCGGCAAAGGCCGGCTGGGCGAAGATCTCGCGCGTCAGCCGCACGCAGGCGCGGAACTCGGCCCAGTCATCCGGGTGCGACATGTAGTTGAAGCGGATCTCGGGCGCCTGCTTGGGATCGGCGGATTGCAGCCGCACCGTGCCGCGCGATTTCGAGCGCATCGGCCCGACATGGACCTGGAAGCCATGCCCCTCGGCCGCCGCCCGGCCGTCATAGCGCACGGCCAAGGGCAGGAAGTGATACTGGATGTCGGGATATTCCACGCCCGCGGCCGAGCGGATGAAGCCGCAACTCTCGAACTGGTTCGAGGCGCCCAGGCCCGTCCCGGTCGCCAGCCATTGCGCCCCGATCGAGCCCTTTCCCCACAGGTTCCAGTGCTTGTAAAGCGTGACCGGCTGGGTCGCGGTATATTGCATGTAGATCTCCAGGTGGTCCTGGAGATTGGCGCCCACGCCAGGCCGGTCCGCCCGGACCTCGATGCCATGTTCGCGCAGATGGTCCGCCGGGCCGATCCCCGAGAGCATCAGCAGCTTCGGCGTGTTGATCGAGCTTGCCGAAAGAATCACCTCATGTTTCGCTCGGAACACGTTGACGCCACGGGTATTTCGAACCTCGACGCCGACCGCGCGGCCATCCTCGAAGACCACGCGCCGCGCCAGTCCGCGGCGCAGCCGCAGCCGGCCGGTCGCCTGGGCCGGGCGCAGATAGGCATTGGCGGCCGACCAGCGCCGGCCTTCCCAGATCGTCGCCTCCATGGCGCCGAAACCCTCCTGCCGGGCGCCGTTGTAATCCTCGGTGGTCGGATAGCCGGCCTCGCGCCCGGCCCGGATAAAGGCGTTGAACAGCGGGTTCTTGCGCGAGCCGCGGGTCACATGCAGCGGCCCCTCGGTGCCGCGATAGTCGCTGACCGCGCCATGCGAGGTCTCCATGCGCTTGAAATAGGGCAGCACGTCGGCATAGGCCCAGCCGTCGGCGCCGCTTTCCGCCCAGAAGTCGAAATCCCGGGCATGGCCGCGCACGAAGACCATGCCGTTGATCGAGGACGAGCCGCCGACCACCTTGCCACGCGGCGTCACCAGCCGCCGACCGCCCAGATGCGGCTCGGGCTCGGACGAAAACCCCCAGTCATAGCGGCGCATGTTCATCGGATAGGACAGCGCCGCCGGCATCTGGATGAAGGGCCCGACATCGCTGCCGCCATATTCGACGATGTCCACCCGCTTGCCGGCCATCACCAGCCGGTAAGCCAGCGCGCAACCGGCCGAGCCGGCGCCCACGATCACATAATCCGGGATCACGCCTGCCCCCCCTGCGCCGCCGCCGCGGCTCTTTCCGTTTTCCCAATACCCATGCCCACCGCGCCGCGGGCGCCACGCCGATCAATAGGGTGCATCGACCCCTCCCATGCCGACATAGACCGATTTCAGCTGCGAATAATGCTCTATGGCCGCGGCCGAGTTCTCGCGCCCGATCCCCGACAGCTTGACGCCGCCGAAGGGCGCCTCGACCGGGGTCAGGTTATAGGCATTGATCCAGGTGGTGCCGGCCTGCAGGGCGGCCGCGACCCGGTGGCCGCGCGCCAGGTCGCGGGTGAACACCCCCGCCGCCAGCCCGTAGGGCGAGGCATTGGCGCGCTCGACCGCCTCCTTTTCGGTCGCGAAGCCCAGCACCGACATGACCGGGCCGAAGATCTCCTCGCGCACGATCCACATGTCATCCGAGGCATCGGCAAAGACCGTGGGCGGGACAAAGGCGCCCTCGCCCGGCCCGCCGCAGACCAGCCGCGCGCCCTCGGCGCAGCCGCGGGCGATGGCCTCGCGGATCTTCGCCGCCTGGCCCGGGCTGACGATGGGACCGTGCTGGGTCGCCTCGTCCAGCGGATCGCCGATCCTGATCCGGGCCACCCGCTCGGCCAGCCGGTCGAGGAAGGCGGGCAGGATGCCCTGCTGCACGAAGACACGGGTGCCGTTCGAGCAGATCTGCCCCGAGGAATAGAAATTCGCCAGCATCGCCGCGCCGACCGCATCGTCCAGCGAGGCATCGTCGAAGACGATCAGCGGCGATTTGCCGCCCAGTTCCATGGTGACATGCCGCATGCCCTCGGCCGCCGCGGCATAGACCCTTTGCCCGGTCGCGACCGAGCCGGTCAGCGAGACCTTGGCGACCCGCGGATCCGTGACCAGCGCCGCGCCGACCTCGGCCCGCCCCTGCACCACGTTGAAGATGCCCGGCGGCAGCCCGGCCTCGGCCAGGATCTCGGCCAGCTTCAGCGCGCCCAGCGGGGTTTCCTCGCTGGGCTTGAAGACCATGGCATTGCCCATGGCCAAGGCCGGCGCCGCCTTCCAGCAGGCGATCTGGCTGGGATAGTTCCAGGCACCGATGCCGGCGCAGACCCCCAGTGCCTCGCGGATGGTATAGACGAAATCGCCGCCCAGCGGGATCGCCTGCCCGGTGACGGTCGGCGCCAGCCCGCCGAAATATTCCAATGCATCAGCGCCCGAGGGCCAGTCGGCCACCCGCGTCTCCTGGATCGGCTTGCCGGTATCCAGAGTTTCGAGCCGCGCCAGTTCCTCGGCCCGCTCGCGGATGATCTGCGCCGCCCGGACCAGCACCCGGCCGCGCTCGACCGGTCGAGCTGCCGCCCAGGCGGGTTGCGCGGCGGCGGCGGCGGCGGTGGCGCGCGTCACCTGGTCGCGGGCCGCCGCGCGCAGATGCGCGATGACCTCGCCGGTATAGGGGTAATGCACCGGCAAGGACTCGCCCTCGCCCTCGACGAAGGCGCCGTCGATGTAAAGGCTCGCCTGCGGTTGCGCGTCATGGCTCATGGCAGCACCTTCTCCAGATAATCCAGCGTGGTTCGTTCGGCGGCGGCGGCATCGGCCTCGTTGGACAGCGCCGCGCGCAGGTAAAGCCCGTCGATCAGCGCCCCCAGCGTGCGGGCGATGCGCTCGGCCCCCGCCCCGGCCAGCGGCCGCAGGGCCGTCAGCAGGTTCGAGGCGAGCCGGCGGTGATAGACCCGCAGCAGCCGCGCCGCCTCGGGCTCGACCAGCGCCAGCGCATAGAAGTTCAGCCAGGCGGCGATGGTATCATGTTCGAAATTCGCACCGTCGAAACTGGCGGCGATGATGGCGCTGAGCCGCTCCTGCGGCGTTTCCGCGCCCCGCAGCGCGGCGCGGGTCGAGGCACCGTATTGTGCCAGGATATGCCGCATCGCCGCCAGGAAGATCCGCTCCTTCGAGCCGAAATAGTGATGCGCGAGCGCCGAGGACATGCCCGCCTCGCGCGCAATCTGCGCCACGGTCACGTCCAGCGAGCCCGCCCGGCCCACTGTGGCAATCGCGGCGTTGATCAGCGCCGCTTTTCGGATAGGTTCAGCGCCAAGCTTGGGCATGACAGGACACCATGGTGCAATTCCGTTGGAAAATTTCGTGCAAGAGACCCGTATCTGGCAGATCATTGATTGACTCGTCAATCAATGAAAGCCTTAATCAACGCACCCGTCAACGAACCAGGGAGATAAAGATGACATTTCGCCGCACCGCTGCAGCTCTTGCCGCCGGGCTGGTCGCCTCGCTCGCCACGGCCAGCATCGCTGCGGCACAAGAGCCGATGGAGTGCCGCAAGGTCGTCTTTTCGGATGTGGGCTGGTCCGACATCAGCGCCACCACCGCGCTGGCCTCGACCGTGCTGGGGGCGCTGGGATACCAGACCGAAACCAAGATCCTGTCGGTGCCGGTGACCTATACCGCGCTTTCCACCGACGACGTGGACGTGTTCCTGGGCAACTGGATGCCGACGATGGAGGCCGACATCGCCCCCTATCGCGAGGCGGGCACCGTGGACATCCTGCGCACCAACCTGACCGGGGCGAAATACACGCTGGCGACGAACAAGGCCGGCGCCGAGCTGGGCATCGACGATTTCGGCAAGATCGCCGGGCACAAGGATGCACTGGAGGGCAAGATCTACGGCATCGAGCCGGGCAATGACGGCAACCGCCTGCTCCTGGAGATGGTGGCCGAGAACAAGTTCGACCTCGGCACCTTCGAGGTCGTGGAAAGCAGCGAACAGGGCATGCTTGCGCAGGTCGCGCGCGCCGACGCCGCCGGCAAGCCGGTGGTCTTCCTGGGCTGGGAGCCGCATCCGATGAACAGCCAGTTCCAAATGACCTACCTGGCCGGCGGCGACGAGGTCTTTGGCCCCGATTTCGGCGGCGCGCGCGTCGATACCAATACCCGCGCCGGCTATGCCGAGGCCTGCCCGAATGTCGGCAAGTTCCTGCAAAACCTGGAATTCAGCCTGCCCATGGAGAACGAGGTCATGGGCCTGATCCTGAACGACGGCATGCAGCCGGCCGATGCGGCGCTGAAATGGCTCCGCACCAACCCGGAAGCGGCCCAGCCCTGGATCGCGGGCGTCACCGCCGCCGATGGCGGCGATGCGCAGGCTGCGCTGGACAAGGTGCTGTCCGAATAGGGGCCGAACAAGCGCCGGGCGGGCGGGGACGCCCCTGCCCGCACCGCCTAGCTCATGGGACGGTTTTCTCTACCCTGGCCGGGACGGCATGTCCGGGCCGTGCCGCGCTCCGACCCTTCGGCGCAAGGCCGCCCCACAGACCCGACGATCCCGCACGGCAGAAAGAAAGGGACGCATGGACCAACTGACCGCATTCCTGACGGGGACCAAGATCCCGGTGGGCCGGACCGCCAAGGCGATCTTCGACTGGCTCAACGCCCATGCCGCCGTGGTCTTCAACGCCATCTCGCGGCTGATGGAGGGGCTGATCGGCGGCATTCTGAAGCTGCTGGAATTCCCGCATCCGCTGGTCTTCACCCTGCTGGCCGTGGCCCTGACCTGGGCCTTGCAGCGCAGCTGGAAGACCTGCCTGCTGGTCGCGCTGGGTTTCCTGTTCATCCTCAACCAGGGCTATTGGAAAGAGACCATGCAGTCCCTGACCCTGGTGCTTGCCGCCTGCGTCGTCTGCATGGCGATCGGCGTGCCCATGGGCATCGCCGCCGCGCACCGGCCGCGGCTTTACGCCTGGATGCGGCCGGTGCTGGACCTGATGCAGACGCTGCCGACCTTCGTCTACCTGATCCCGGCCATCGTCTTTTTCGGCATCGGCATGGTGCCCGGCCTGATCGCCACGGTGATCTTCGTGCTGCCGGCGCCGATCCGGCTGACGCATCTGGGCATCTCCTCGACGCCCCGGGCGCTGGTCGAGGCCGCCACCGCCTTCGGCGCCACCCCGCGCCAACTGCTGTGGAAGGTCGAACTGCCAAGCGCCACGCCGCAGATCATGGCCGGGCTGAACCAGACCATCATGCTGTCGCTGTCCATGGTCGTCATCGCGGCGCTGGTCGGCGCCTCGGGGCTGGGCGTGCCGGTGGTGCGGGCGCTGAACAGCGTGAACACGGCGCTGGGATTCGAAAGCGGCTTCATCATCGTGGTGGTCGCCATCATGCTGGACCGGATGCTGCGGGTCAGGGGGCGCCATGACTGAGGCCAGGCAAGCCGCGCATAACGCGGTCGAGTTCGACAAGGTGAACATCGTCTTCGGCGACGCGCCCCAGGCCGCGCTGCCGCTGATGGACCAGGGCCTGGAGCGCGGCCCGATCAAGGCCGAGACCGGCCAGGTTCTGGGCGTCCACGACTGCTCGCTGACCGTGCGCGAGGGCGAGATCCTGGTGCTGATGGGCCTTTCCGGCTCGGGCAAGTCCACGCTCTTGCGGGCGGTGAACGGGCTCAACCCGGTCTGCCGGGGCGAGGTGCGGATCTGGGACGGCAAGGCCATGGCCTCGGTGACCAAGGCCTCGGGCACCGAGCTGCGCCGGCTGCGCCGCGAATGCATCGCCATGGTTTTCCAGCAATTCGGCCTGCTGCCCTGGCGCTCGGTGCGCGAGAACGTCGGGCTGGGACTGGAACTGGCCGGCATTCCCGCGGCCGAACGGCGCCGCCGCGTCGACGCGCAGCTGGCCACCGTCGGCCTGGCCGATTGGGCCGAGCGCAAGGTGGGCGACCTGTCGGGCGGCATGCAGCAGCGCGTGGGCCTGGCGCGCGCCTTCGCCACCGAGGCGCCGATCCTCTTGATGGACGAGCCCTTCTCGGCGCTGGACCCGCTGATCCGCAACCGGCTGCAGGACGAACTGCTGGAATTGCAGCAGCGGTTCCGCCGCACCATCATCTTCGTCAGCCACGACCTCGACGAGGCGTTCCGCATCGGCAACCGCATCGCGCTGATGGAGGGCGGCCGCATCGTCCAGGTCGGCACCGCGCGCGAGATCATCGCCCATCCGGCGAATGCCTATGTCGAGGATTTCGTCGCCCACATGAACCCGCTGGCGGTGCTGCGGGCCGAGGACATGGCCGAACCGGGCGAGGCCGCGGGCCTCCCCATCGACCGCCAGACCCCGGTGCGCGAGGTCATCCGGGCCATGACCGAAACCGGCGCCGAGATGCTGCCCCTGCAGGGCGGCGGCCGGGTGACGCGCCAGGGCATCATGTCGCGCCTGGTGGTGCGGCGCGGCCAGGCCGGCGGCGCGCTGGAACAGCCGGCCTAGCTTTCCCGCGTCGCCTCGGCCGGCGGGGTGATGGTGGGGCGCCGCAGCCGCGCCTCGCGCCAGGTGATATAGCTGATCGCGCCGATCATGATGGCGCCGCCAATCAGCACCCACAGGTCGACCGGCTCGGCAAAGACCAGCGCGCCCAGCAGGCTGGCCCAGATCAGCTGCAGCAGGGTGACGGGCTGCGTCACCGTCAGGGGCGCGGCGGCAAAGGCACGCGTCATCGCGTAATGCCCCGCGGTGGCGAAAAAGGCGGTGCAGGCCAGCACCGCGCATTGCGCCAGCGTCGGCGGCACCCAGACCAGCGCCGCGACCGGCGCCAGGCCGATGCAGACCGTCAGCGACATCATCGCCACCACGACCGAGGCCGGCACCAGCTCCGACAGCCGCTTGGCCACCAGGTAGGAGCCGCCAAAGATCACCGCGGCGCCCAGCTGCGCCAGGTGGCCCGGCTCCAGCGCGCGGATGCCGGGCCGCAGCACGATCATCGCCCCCGCCAGCGCCACGGCGATGGCCAGCCCGCGCCGCCACGAGATCCGCTCACCCATCAGCAGTGCCGCGCCCAGCGTAACCACGACCGGGTTGAGAAAGCCGATGGCGGTGACCTCGGCCACGGTGATGCGGGCCATGGCATAGAACCACAGGATCACCGCCAGCACATGCAGCCCGCCGCGCAGCGCGAAAAGCGCCCAGATGCGCGGGGCGAAGCCCTGCCGCAGCGCCGGCGCCAGCGCCGGGACCAGGAACAGCAAGCCAAAGGCGAAGCGGATGAAGGCGCCCTCCGCCGCCGGCAGCGCCTGCCCCAGCCAGCGCACCGTGCCGTTGACCGCGACGAAGCACAGCCCCGCCGTCAGCATCCACAGGATGCCCGGCAGGTCGCCGCGCGCAAGGGAATGGGTTGTCCTGCTCATCCCACAGCCATGCCCTGCCGGCACGGGCAGCGCAAGGCTCAGCCGCCCAGCAGCAGGCCCAGGGCGATCGACCACATCACCAGGCCCACCAGCCCGTCCAGCACCCGCCAGGCCGCCGGCCGCGCGAATAGCGGCGACAGCCAGCGCGCCCCGTAACCCAGCGCGAAAAAGAACAGCACCGAGCCCGAGACCGCGCCGGCGACGAAGCCCGGCTTGTTCTCCCAAGCCGCCGAGACCGAACCGATCAGCACCACCGTATCCAGCCAGACATGCGGGTTGAGCCAGGTCAGCCCCGCCAGCACCAGAAGCGTCGCGCCCAGCCCCGCCGCATGGCCCGGCCCGGCCCGCAGCGCCTCGCCGCCGCGCCAGGCGGCGCGAAAGGCGCGCGCGCCATAGGCCAGCAGGAAGGCCGCCCCGCCCCAGCGCATCGCCGCCAGGAACCACGGCGCCTGCGCGGCGATGGCGCCGGCGCCCAGCACCCCCGCGGTGATCAGCACCGCATCCGAGATGGCGCAAAAGGCACAGGTCGCCAGCACATGCCGGCGCATCAACCCCTGCCTCAGCACGAAGGCGTTCTGCGCCCCGATGGCGACGATCAACGACAGGGCGGTGCCAAGACCGGCGAAATAGGCCTGCATGCGGTTCTCCTTTGCCCGCGTCTTGCCCCGGCGCGTTCCTTCAGGCAAATTCAAAATCATTACGTGACTTAAGGTTGCCTTAATGCTCGATTATGCCGCCCTGGCCGTGCTGGCCGAGATCATCCGCCGCGGCAGTTTCGAGGCGGCTGCGGCGGCGCTCGGCGTCACCCCCTCGGCGGTGTCGCAGCGCATCAAGGGGCTCGAGGAGCGGCTGGGTCAGGTGCTGGTCCATCGCGGCCCGCCGGCCCGCGGCACGGAAACCGGGCTGCGGCTGACGCAGCATCTCGACCAGGTGCGGCTGCTGGAAACCACGCTCGCCGCCGGCCTGCGCCCGCCCGGACCGGCGGTGCTGCGGCTCGCGGTCAATGCCGACAGCCTGGCGACCTGGTTCCTGCCGGTGATGGCGGCGCTGCCGGCGCTCTACGACCTGGTGCTGGACGACCAGGACCATGCCCGCGACTGGCTGCGCCAGGGCCAGGTCTCTGCCGCGATCAGCTCCGACCCCGACCCGGTGCCGGGCTGCGACGCGCTGCCCCTGGGCGCCATGCGCTACCTGGCGCTGGCCGCGCCCGGTTTCCGCGCCCGGCATTTCCCCGACGGCGTGACCGAGGCCAGCCTGCGCGCCGCCCCGGCGATCATCTTCAACGCCAAGGACGCGCTGCAATCCCGCTGGGCCGAACAGGCCACCGGCAAACGGCTGCACCTGCCGGGCCACCGGATCCCGGCCTCGGAACCCTTCGCCCGCGCAGTCGAACTCGGCCTCGGCTGGGGCATGATCCCCGAGGCCATGGCCGCCCCGGCCCTGGCGCAGGGCCGGCTGCGACCGCTGCTCCCCGACATGCCGCTGGACGTGGCGCTCTACTGGCACGTCCAGCGCGCCATGGCGCCCGCCCTCGCCCCCCTGACCGCCGCGATCAGAAAAAGGGCCGCAGCCGAACTGCGACCCTGATTTCTCTGTTCCTTAAATACCCCCGCCGGAGGCAGGCAATCAAAGCTGCGCCGCCACATCCTCGGGAATGTCGAAATTCCCGGTGACGTTCTGCACGTCGTCGTCCTCTTCCAGCGCGTCGATCAGCTTCATCAGCTTCTGCGCCGTCTCCAGGTCGATCTCGGTCGGCGCCTGCGGCTTCCAGATCAGCTTGGCATGTTCGGATTCGCCCAGGGACGCCTCCAGCGCGTTCGAGACCTCGGCCAGGTCGGTGTCCGCGGTATAGATCCAGTGCCCGTCCTCGTCGCTCTCGACATCCTCGGCCCCGGCCTCGATGGCGGCCATCATCACCGTGTCGGCATCGCCGGCGCTGGCGGGATACATGATCTCGCCCTTGCGGTCGAACATGAAACTGACCGAGCCGGTCTGGCCCAGGTCGCCGCCGTATTTGGTGAAATAGCTGCGCACGTTGGACGCGGTGCGGTTGCGGTTGTCGGTCATCGCCTCGACGATGATGGCAATGCCGTTCGGGCCATAGCCCTCGTAGCGGATCTCGTCATAGCTCTCGGCATCGCCGCCCTGCGATTTCTTGATGGCGCGGTCGATCACGTCCTTCGGCATCGAGTTCGACTTGGCTTCCTTCACCGCAAGGCGCAGGCGCGGGTTCTTGTCGGGGTCAGGGTCGCCCATCTTGGCGGCGACGGTGATTTCTTTGGCCAGTTTCGAAAACAGCTTCGAGCGCAGCTTGTCCTGCTTGCCCTTGCGATGCTGGATATTGGCCCATTTGGAATGGCCTGCCATGGTATTTCCCGAAAATTTGGATATGTGCTGCGGCTTTTAGTCAGCCAGGGCCCAGGCCGCAAGCATTACGCCCGATTCTTGACGATCTCGGCCAGCACATAGAGCCGCAGGGCGGTGGCCAGCCCCACCTCGGGCGGGCGGGCGGCGTCGATCTGGGCGATCAGCGCGGCGGTGGTGCGTCCCCCGGCACGGGCCAGGTCGCGCAGCTCGCGCCAGAAGGCGTCTTCGAGGCTGACCGAGGTGCGATGCCCGCCGATGGTGATCGAGCGCTTCACCGGCGCGGACATCGGCGGCAGCGGCAGATCAGTCATCGCCCGGCTCCGGTCCCTTGCGATGCTGGTCCAGGTGCCGGGCAGCGCGGGCGGCGGCGTCCTGCTCGGCAAGCTTCTGGGCCTTGCTGCGGCCGAATTTCGCCGCATTCTCGTCGCCCTGCCGGCGGGCGGCATCGCGGGCGGCGGATTTGCGCACCGCCCGCAGGTTCACGACCTTGCCTGAACCAGACCCGGCCAAGATCAGTCTTCCGGGCCGATCATCTGCTCGGGGCGGACGATGCGGTCGAAGGTCTCGCCATCGACGAAGCCCAGCGCGATCGCCTCCTCGCGCAGCGTGGTGCCGTTCTTATGCGCGGTCTTGGCCACCTTGGTCGCGTTGTCATAGCCGATGGTCGGCGCCAGCGCCGTCACCAGCATCAGCGATTCCTTCATCAGCTTCTCGATGCGGGGGATGTTCGCCTGGGTGCCCACGACCATGTTGTCGGTGAACGAGCCCGCCGCGTCGCCCAGAAGCTGCATGGATTGCAGCACGTTGTAGCTCATCATCGGGTTGTAGACGTTCAGTTCGAAATGGCCCTGCGAGCCGGCAAAGCCGATGGCGGCGTCGTTGCCCATGACATGGGCGCAAACCATGGTCAGCGCCTCGGCCTGGGTCGGGTTCACCTTACCCGGCATGATCGACGAGCCCGGCTCGTTCTCCGGCAGGATCAGCTCGCCCAGACCCGAGCGCGGGCCCGAACCCAGCAGGCGCATGTCATTGGCGATCTTGAACAGCGCGGCGGCCACGGTCTTCAGCGCGCCCGAGAAGAACACCATCGCGTCATGCGCGGCCAGCGCCTCGAACTTGTTCGGCGCGGTGACAAAGGGCAGGCCGGTGATCTCGGCGATCTGGGCGGCAATCGCCGTGTCCCAGCCCTTCTTGGTATTCAGCCCGGTGCCGACCGCGGTACCGCCCTGCGCCAGCTCGTAGATGTCGCCGAGCGCCAGCTTGACCCGCTCGATGCCCTTGGCGACCTGATGCGCATAGCCGCCGAATTCCTGGCCCAGCGTCAGCGGCGTCGCGTCCTGGGTATGGGTGCGGCCGATCTTGATGATGTCCTTGAACTCCTCGGACTTCGCGACCAGGGCCTTGTGCAGCTTTTCCAGCCCCGGCAGCAGCACGTCGCGCGCCTGCATGGCGATGGCGACATGCATCGCGGTCGGGAATGTGTCGTTCGAGCTTTGACCCATATTCACATGGTCGTTCGGATGGACCGGCTTCTTCGAGCCCATCTCGCCGCCCAGGATCTCGATGGCGCGGTTCGAGATCACCTCGTTGGCGTTCATGTTCGACTGCGTGCCCGAGCCGGTCTGCCAGACCACCAGCGGGAAATTGTCGTCGAACCGGCCGGCGACGACTTCCGAGGCCGCCTGCACCATCGCCTTGCCGATCGCCGGGTCCAGCTTGCCGCTGGCCATGTTCACCTCGGCCGCGGCCTGCTTGATCACGCCCAGGGCGCGGATGATCGCCACCGGCTGGCGCTCCCAGCCGATGGGGAAGTTCTGGATCGAGCGCTGGGTCTGGGCGCCCCAATACTTGTCGGCGGGCACCTCCAGCGGGCCGAAGCTGTCGGTCTCGGTGCGGGTGGTCTTGGTCATGGCATGCTCCCTCACGGTGTTGCGGGGGTTCTAGGCCCGATGGCGCGGATTGGCAATCGGCATGCCGTGGTATGCCATGCGCTAACAGCGCCTCACTTGCGCCATTTGTCCAGGCTGACCACCTCGGCGCCGCCCTTCGCGCCCTCCTCGCCCGGCGCCTCGGCCATGGGCGGCTCGTTCTCTTCGGGCTCGTCCTCCTCCTCGTGGTTCTCGAAGCGCAGGCCGAACTCGACCGAGGGATCCACGAAGGTGCGCAGCGCGTCGAAGGGGATATAGAGCGGTTCGGGCGAATTGCCGAAATTCAGCGTGATGTGAAAGCCCTCGGGCGTGACCGAGAGATCCTCGAACCAATGCTGGATGACGATGGTCATCTCGTCGGGATAGCGCTCGCGCAGCCAGTCGGCCATCTGCACCTGCGAATCGCGGGTGTCGAAGGTGATGAAGAAATGATGCTCGCCCGGCAGCCCCTCGGTGGCCACCGTTTGCAGCACATCCGCGATCAGCCGCTGCATGGCCCGGTGCATCATTCCGCCGTAATCTATTCCGCGTGCCATGGCGTCCTCCGTCGTGTTGGGGGCCAGCATAGGGAAATGAGACGGCTTGAAAAGCCCCTAGCGCCGCTTGGAAGCACGACCGGCGGCCGGCTTCTCCGTTCCCCAAATACCCAAGGAACCGCGCCACAGGCGCAGCCGCGAAGCCATGGAGGATCAAGGGGAAAGATGGCGCGGTTGACGGGGCTCGAACCCGCGACCCCCGGCGTGACAGGCCGGTACTCTAACCAACTGAGCTACAACCGCGCATCTTTTCGGCGATATATGGTGGTGGTGGCGCGGTTGACGGGGCTCGAACCCGCGACCCCCGGCGTGACAGGCCGGTACTCTAACCAACTGAGCTACAACCGCGCAGACCACTTCCCCCGGATCGCCGTCCGGGGTGCGAGGGGGTTTACGCATGGCGGCGGATGCCGTCAAGGCCGATCTTGTGCAAAAAACGCAAGGGCGCCCCGAAAGGCGCCCTCGTCCGGTCCGGCAAGGGCCGGAAACCTTATTTCCGCACGGTCTTCTCGTCGAAATCCGGCAGGGCCTGCAGCTCGGCCTTGGTGTAATTGGTGGCGAAGAAGGTGTCGTTGCCGATGCTCACCAGGTGGATCGCATCCACGCCCAGCAGCACCTTCTTGGCACCGATGCCCAAAAAGCCGCCGATATCGGCGACATAGCCGACGACCTGGCCCGAATCATCCAGCACGATGTCGTTCACCTTGGCGATGTCCTGCCATTCGGCCGGGCGCTCCTCGAGCGCGGGATCGGTCCATTCGGTGGTCGAGGGCTGGTTGGTGGTCCAGATCCGGCGGCTGGTCAGCCAGCTCGACAGCACGCCCGGCTCAGCCTCCGAGATCGCCGGCGGGTTGACGTCGGGCGGCGTGACCGGTGCCTCGGCCGCCGCATCCGCGGCGGCATCGGCAGCGTCGCTTGCGGCATCGGCGGCTTCCTCGGCAGCGCCGGCAGCCTCCTCGGCAGCGCCCTCGGCCGCTTCGGGCACCGCATCTCCGGCGGGTGCATCGGGGGCGACGCCCATCTCCGCCGCGGCGCCGGCGGCGTCATTGGCCGCGTCGCTCGCCGCATCGGCGGCGTCGGCAGCGTCACCGGCAGCATCAGCCGCGGCCTCGCCGGCTTCCTCGGCCGCCTGGTCGGCAGCCTGTTCTGCTTGGTCTGCGGCCTGCTCGGCCTGCTCGGCAGCATTCTCGGCCGCGGTTGCGGCGTCCTCGACCTGTTCGGCCGGGATCTCGGCCGGCGGCATGGTCTCGGTCTGCGCAAAGGCAGGACCGGCAAGCGCCAGGGTGGTGGCAGCGATGACAAGAGGTTTCATGGACGATGTCCTTTCCGATTGTCGTTGTCACGGACGGCGGGTGCCGCCATATGCCCGTCCAACGTCACCATCCTCCGCATCGTTCCCGCGAAATGGTGCCGAAACAATCACAAGGCGGAAATCCGCCTGTGATCGCGGCCCCGGCTGGCAACCGCCTCAGCGCCGCGGCGGATGGCTGATGCGCCCGCCGCAGACCGGCCCCGGCGCGCCGGTGGTGCCGGGCCCCGAGGTCGGCAACCCGCGCAGCACCCGCACCGCCAGCCAGCCGAAGGCCTGCGCTTCCAGCATGTCGCCGTCGAGCCCGGCTTCCTCGACCGGCGCGACGCGGGCCGCCAGCCGCGCCGCCAGCGCCGCCATCAGCGCGGCATTGTGACGGCCGCCGCCGCAGACCAGCACCAGGCCGGGCACCGGGTCCAGGGCCGCCATGCCCGCCGCCACCGCCGCCGCCGCCGCATGGGTCAGCGTCGCGGCCGCATCGGCATCCGATAGCCCTACCACCTCGGCCGCAAGCGCGGGAAAGGCGTCGCGGTCCAGCGATTTCGGCACGGGTCGGGCGAAATGCGGATGTTCCAGGAAACGGGCGATGACGCGCTCGTCCGGGTTGCCCTGCAAGGCCAGCCGCCCGCCCTCATCGCGGGCCAGGCCGCGGCGGGCGCGCATCAGGTCGTTCAGCGGCGCATTGGCCGGGCCGGTATCGAAGGCGATGCAGGCGCCCGGCGCCTCGGGCGCATCGGCGGCCGGATCGACAAAGGTCAGGTTGCCCACCCCGCCCAGGTTCAGGAAAGCGACGGGCGCGCGCGGCAAATGCCCCTGCCCCATCGCCCATTCCGCACAGGCCCAGTGGAAGAAGGGCGCAAGCGGCGCGCCCTCGCCGCCCTGCCGCACGTCCTCGGAGCGGAAATCCCAGACCACCGGCCGGCCCAGCCGGCGCGCCAGCGCCGCGCCGTCGCCCGCCTGATGCGTGCCCCGCCCCGCCGGGTCATGGGCCAGCGTCTGGCCGTGATAGCCGACCAGTTCCGCCTCGGGGAAACCTTCGGCCAGCGCGGCATGGGCGGCGACCGAGAGCGCCGCCGCATCCGCCACGTCCGGCCCGCCCGGCCATTGCCCCAGCGCCGCGTGCAGCAGCCCCGATTCGTTGCCGGAATAGGCGCGCCAGGCGCTGCGGCCGAACCCGGCGATGCGCCGCCCGTCGGTCTCGATCATCGCCGCGTCCACCCCATCGAGCGAGGTGCCCGACATCATCCCCAGCGCATGGATCATCCTGCTTTCCCTTCGGCCCTTCCCCCGGTATATCCGCGCCAGTCGAAAGGAACAGCCCATGACCTACCGTGCCAAATCCGATTTCCTGAACGTGATGATCGAGCGTGGCTACCTGGCGGACTGCACCGACATGCAGGCGCTGGACGAAGCCCTGATCCTCGGCCCGGTGACGGCATATATCGGCTATGACGCGACGGCGGCCAGCCTGCATGTCGGGCACCTCCTGAACATCATGATGCTGCGCTGGTTCCAGAAGACCGGCAACCGACCGATCACGCTGATGGGCGGCGGCACCACCAAGGTCGGCGACCCCAGCTTCCGCAGCGAGGAGCGTCCGCTGCTGACCCCGGACGCGATCCAGGCGAATATCGACGGCATGCAGCAGGTCTTTGCCCGCTACCTCGACTATGCCGACGGCCGCGCGATGATGCTCAACAACGCCGAATGGCTGGACGGCCTGAACTACCTCGATTTTCTGCGCGACATCGGCCGGCATTTCTCGGTCAACCGGATGCTGTCGTTCGAATCGGTCAAGTCGCGGCTGGACCGCGAGCAGTCGCTGAGCTTCCTCGAATTCAACTACATGATCCTGCAGGCCTATGACTTCCTGGAACTGTATCGCCGCTACGGCTGCCGGCTGCAGATGGGCGGCTCGGACCAGTGGGGCAATATCGTCAACGGCATCGACCTGACCCGCCGGGTGCTGGATGCCGAGATCTGGGGCCTGACCTCGCCCTTGCTGACCACCTCGGACGGGCGCAAGATGGGCAAGTCGGCCGGCGGCGCGGTCTGGCTCAACGGCGCGATGCTGTCGCCCTACGAGTTCTGGCAGTTCTGGCGCAACACCACCGACGCCGATGTCGGCCGCTTCCTGAAACTCTATACCGAGCTGCCGGTCGAGGAATGCGACCGGCTGGGCGCGCTTTCGGGCTCCGAGATCAACGCGGCCAAGATCATCCTGGCCAATGAGGTCACGACGCTGCTGCACGGGGCCGAGGCGGCGGCCTCGGCCGAGGCGACCGCGCGCGAGGTCTTCGAGCAGGGCGGCGCCGGCGGCGATCTCGAGGTGGTGACGGTCAGCGCCGATGCCCTGGCCTCGGGCCTGACCGTGGTGCAGCTGCTGGCGCAGACCGGCATCACCGCCTCGGGCAAGGAGGCCAAGCGCCTGATCGCCGAAGGGGGACTGCGGCTCAACAACGAAGCCGTCAGCGACCCGCAGCTGGCCGTCGACGCGGCGCTGATCGGCGACGGGCTGAAGGTTTCGGTCGGCAAGAAAAAGCACCGCATGGTGCAATTGGGATAAGCCAAACGCCGGGGCTCCCCGCCGGCCCGCTCCTCCGGCCGGCCCGGTGGCCGGGGCCGCCCTCCCGAACCGCCCCGCCTGCCCGAATCGCGGCTCCGGCGCCGCCCGCGCGCCGGACCGCCTGCCCCCTCACGGCCTCGTGCTTCGCAGGCCCGCGCGCCGCCCTTGCCCGGTGCTTCCCTTGCCCCCGCATCTCGCCTAACCTGCGGCGCAAAGGAAAGGCCCATGCATGAGCAGCTATGAATACACCGTCATCCCCGCTCCCGCCCGCGGCGAAAAGGCCAGGGGGGCGCGCAGCGGCATCGAGCGTTTCGCCGCCACCCTCGCCGATGTCCTCAACGAGATGGCCCGCGACGGCTGGGACTATGTCCGCGCCGAAACCCTGCCGGCCGAAGAACGCTCGGGCCTGACCAGCCGCACCACGGTCTATCACAACCTGCTGATCTTCCGCCGCGCGCTTGCGGGGTCCGCAGACCAGCCGGTCGCCGTGGCGCAGCCGCAACCCGCCGCAGCCGCCCCCCAGCCGGAACCCGAGCCTGCCGCCCGCGGCCCGTTCAGCCAACCGATGCGGGCGGCGCCGAAACCGGCAGCCCCTGCCGCGCCGACCGCTGCCGCGCGCGTCGCGGAACCGCCGCTGACCGCGCCGCCGGCCCCGGCCCCCGCGGGCCCGCGCCTCGGCCCGGCCAGCCGCTGATTTCTCCGTTTTCCAAGTACCCCGGGGTGAGCCCCCGGCACGGGGGCGAGGGGCAGCGCCCCTCACCCCTTCACCAATGCGGCGGCCGCTGGTCCGCCAGCGGCACCGTGCCCGCCTCGGCCTCGCGCTCCGCCTCGCGCTCCATCAGCATGCCGACATGGCGCGCCAGCCGGGCGATCTCGCCCTCCTGCCGGGCCACGATACCCGACAGATCCTCGACGGTCCGCGCCAGATAGGCCGCGGCTTCCTCCAGCCGCTCGATCCGTTCCTGCGTCTGCTTGTCCATCCATCCTCCATCCGCTAGACCGCCGCATGGAAAAGCCCGAGGCAAACCATGGCGAAAGATCAGAAGAAACAGCCCCGTCCCAAGGCCGAGACGCCCAAGGGGTTCCGCGACTATTTCGGCGCGGACGTGACCGAGCGCAAGCAGATGCTGGACCGTATCGCCGAGATCTATCATCGCCACGGCTTCGAGCCGCTCGAAACCAGTGCCGTGGAAACCGTCGAGGCGCTGGGAAAGTTCCTGCCCGACGTGGACCGCCCCAATGCCGGCGTCTTCGCCTGGCAGGAATCGGACGTCCCCGGCGGCGGCTCCGGCGACTGGCTGGCGCTGCGCTATGACCTGACCGCGCCCTTGGCCCGCGTCGCGGCGCAGTTCCGCAACGACCTGCCCAGCCCCTATCGCCGCTATGCCATGGGCCCGGTCTGGCGCAATGAAAAGCCCGGCCCCGGCCGCTTCCGCCAGTTCTACCAATGCGATGCCGATACCGTGGGTTCTGCCTCGGTTGCCGCGGATGCCGAGATCTGCGCCATGCTGGCGGCGGCGCTGGAACATGCCGGGATCGCGCGCGGCGACTACCTGATCCGCATCAACAACCGCAAGGTGCTGAACGGCATCCTGGAATCCACGGGCGTGGCCGAGGGCAAGCCTGCCGACGACGTGCTGCGCACCATCGACAAGTTCGACAAGGTCGGCGAGGAGGGCGTGCGCCAGCTGCTCACCACCGGCCGCAAGGACGATAGCGGCGCCTTCATCGAGGGCGTGGGGCTGGCCCCCGAACAGGCCGGTCCGGTGCTGGCCTTCCTGACCTCGAAGGGCGCGGACAACGCCGCGACGCTGCAAAACCTGCGCGCCGCCGTCGGCGCCTCGGCCGCGGGGGCCGAGGGGGTCGCGGAACTGGCGCAGATTGCCCAGATGCTCGCCGCCATGGGCGTGGGCGAGGATCGCGCCGTCATCGACCCGTCGATCGTGCGCGGCCTGGGCTATTACACCGGCCCGGTCTTCGAGGCCGAGCTGACCTTCGAGATCCTCGACGACAAGGGCCGCAAGCGTCAGTTCGGCTCGGTCGCCGGCGGCGGGCGCTATGACGGGCTGGTGGAACGCTTCACCGGCCAGAAGGTGCCGGCGACCGGCGTCTCCATCGGCGTGGACCGGCTGCTGGCCGCCCTGCGCGCCAAGGGGCTGATGGGCGGGGCCGAGCCGGGCCCGGTCGTCGTCACCGTCATGGACCGCGAGCGCATGGCCGATTACCAGGCCATGGCGGCGGAACTGCGCGCGGCCGGCATCCGCGCCGAGGTCTATCTGGGCAACCCGAAGAACTTCGGCAACCAGCTGAAATATGCCGACAAGCGCAATGCCCCGGTCGCGATCATCCAGGGCGGCGACGAGGCGGCGCGCGGCGTGGTGCAGGTCAAGGACTTGGTCCTTGGGGCGAAGATCGCGGCCGAGGCCAGCCACGAGGAATGGAAGGCCCAGCCCGCCCAGACCGAAGTGGCCCGCGCCGATCTGGTCGCCGAAGTCCGGCGCATCCTGGGATGAGCAAGCGCGAGAAACAGGCCATCGGCCAGCGGATCCTCGCCGCCTTCCGCGCCGCAGGGGCCGAGGAAGTGGCGCCCGACCTGCTGCTGCCGGCCGAGACGCTCTTGGACCTCTATGGCGAGGACATCCGCGCCCGCGCCTATGTGACCCAGGATCCGATCCGCGGCGAGATGATGCTGCGCCCCGACTTCACCGTGCCGGTGGTGCAGATGCACATGGCCAGCGGCGCCGAGCCCGCCCGCTATTGCTACCTGGGCGAGGTGTTCCGCAAGCAGGACCATGGCGAGACGCGCCCCGAGCATCCGCGCGACAACGAATACCTGCAGGCCGGCTTCGAGCTTTTCGCCCGCGACCCGGATGCCGATGCCGAGGTTTTCGCCCTGTTCCACGACATCCTGGCGCCCCTGAAGCTGCAGGCCAGCATGGGCGACATGGACCTGCTGATAGACGCGGTGCGCGCCTTGCCGCTGTCGGGTGCGCGTCGTGCCGCGCTTTTGCACCACATCTGGCGGCCGCGGCGCTTTGCCAAGGCGCTGGCGCGCTTCGCCGCCCCGGCCGAGGCCCGCGGCTTTCCCGAAACCGCCGCGCCCTGGACCGGGCTGCGTTCGCCGGCCGAGATGCAGGCCCGCATCGACCGGCTGCGCAGCGACGCCGCCGAGGCGCCGCTGCCGCCGCAATGGGTCGAGCGGCTGGAGCGGCTGTTCTCCATCCAGGCCCCGGCCCCCGAGGCGCTGCGGCAGCTGCGCGCGCTGGCGGCCGAGATCCCCGACATCGCCGAGGCGGTGGACCGGCTGGAGCGCAATCTCGCGGCGCTGTCGGCGCGCGGCATCGACGTGGGCCGGGTGCATTTCGACGCCAGCCACGGCCGGCACACAATGGAATATTACGACGGCATGACTTTCAGCTTTGCCGCGCCGGGCCGCACGGACTGGCCGCCCGTCGCCTCGGGCGGGCGCTACGACGCGCTGGCGGCGGTGCTGGGCCAGGCGCAGGGCCGCTCGATCCCGGCGGTGGGCGGCATCATCCGGCCGGGGCTGGTCTACGAATTGGGGGGCCAGGTCTTGGGGAAAGCAGCATGATCCGGCTGGGCGTGCCGTCCAAGGGGCGGCTGATGGAGCAGACATTCGACTGGTTCGCCACCCGCGGCGTGACCCTGTCGCGCGCCGGCTCGGATCGCGAATATGCCGGCCGGGTCGAGGGGGCGGACAATGTCGCGCTGGTGCTGCTGTCGGCGGGCGAGATCCCGCGCGAGTTGATGGCCGGGCGCATCCACCTGGGCGTGACCGGCACCGACCTGATCCGCGAGAAGCTGCCCGGCTGGCGCAGCCATGTCGAGGAACTGGCGCCGATGGGCTTCGGCCATGCCGACCTGATCCTGGCCGTGCCCGCTTGCTGGAGCGATTGCGAGACGCTGGACGATTTCGCCACCATCGCCCGCGATTTCCGCGCCGAGCACGGCTTCCGCCTGCGCATCGCCACCAAGTATCATCGGCTGGTGCGCGCCTGGCTCTCGGCGCAGGAGGTCGCGGATTACCAGCTGGTCGACAGCCAGGGCGCGACCGAGGGCACGGTGGCCAACCTGACCGCCGAGGCCATCGCCGACATCACCTCCTCGGGCGAGACGCTGCGCGCCAACCACCTGAAGATCATCGGCGAGGAGCCGATCCTGCGCTCGCAGGCGACGCTCTTGCGCTCGCTGGCGGCGGGGGACGAGGCCGAGGTGCGGGATTTCGCAGCGCGACTCGGGCTCTAGAAACCCGCGGCCGGGCAGCGGCGTTGTTTTCCTGCACCGCCAAGGGAGAATGACCATGCGCCTGGCCGCCCTGATGCTGATCCTGTCCGCCAGCCCCGTGCTGGCCTCGTCCGAAGCGGCCTGGGAGCAGTTCCGCCAGGATGTCGAGGCGGCCTGCACCGCGCTGGCCCCCGAGGCGGGCGAGACGGCGATCGAGATCAACCCCTTCGGCTCGGAAAGCTACGGCGCGGCGCTCTTGATCACCACGCTCGCCGATGGCGGGGTGGATCGCTACGTCTGCATCTATGACAAGCAGGCCGGAACCGCCGAGCTGACCGCGCCCTTCACGCCACCGCAGGATGTGGTCGAGCCGATGGCCGATGCGGCGGGCAATGTCGCGCCGGCCGAGGACACAAGGACCGACGCGCATCTCGTCAAGCCGTGACCTCCGCTCCGGTTGCGCCGCCGCAGGGGTATTTGGAAAACGGAAAGCCGCGGGGTCAGTCCCCGAGACCGACCAGGGCGCGGGCGAAGTCGCGGGCGTCGAAGGCATCGAGATCGTCGATCTGCTCGCCCACGCCGATGGCATGGATCGGCAGGCCGAAGCGGTCGGCCAGCGCAACCAGCACGCCGCCGCGCGCGGTGCCGTCCAGCTTGGTCATGACCAGGCCCGAGACATCGGCGAGCTTCCGGAAGGTCTCGACCTGGCTCAACGCGTTCTGCCCGGTGGTCGCGTCCAGCACCAGCAAGGTGTTGTGCGGCGCCGACGGATCCTTCTTGCGGATGACGCGGACGATCTTCGCGAGTTCCTCCATCAGATCCTGGCGGTTCTGCAGGCGGCCGGCGGTGTCGATCATCAGAAGATCCGCGCCCTCAGCCTCGGCCCGCACCATGGCGTCGAAGGCGAGGCTCGCGGGGTCGGCGCCCTCGGGCGCGGTCATCACCGGCACCCCGGCGCGGCTTCCCCAGACCTGCAATTGCTCGACGGCGGCGGCGCGGAAGGTGTCGCCGGCCGCGATCACCACCTTCTTGCCTGCCGCCTTGAACTGGCTCGCGAGCTTGCCGATGGTCGTGGTCTTGCCCGAGCCGTTCACCCCCACCACCAGCACCACCTGCGGCCGCTTGGGATAGAGCGGCAAGGGCTTGGCGACGGGCGTCATGATGCGGGCGATCTCCTCGGCCAGCAGCTCTTTCAGCTCGGTGGACGAGATGCGCCGCCCCATGCGGCCCTCGGCGATATTGGCGGTGACGCGCAAGGCCGTCTCGACGCCCATGTCGGCCTGGATCAGCATCTCCTCGAGCTGCTCCAGCATCTCGTCATCCAGCTCGCGGCGCGGCTCGGCCGTGGCGGCCTGGCCGAAGATGCGGCCGAAAAGCCCGGGTTTGGCGGGCGTGTCAGGGATCGGGGCTTGCGGGGCTGGGGCAGCGGGCTGCACCGGCGCGGCGCTTTCCGGTTCGGCACCTTCGGACACGATGTCATCCAGCCCCGCGCCGATCTTCGACGAGGACCGCGTCAGCCGCTCGCGCAGTTTCGAGAAAAACGCCATGCACCCATCCTTCTGCCTGTGGCGCAAGAGACTAGGCGTTCCGCGGCCAAAGGAAAAGGGCGCCTGCGCAGCGCCCTTCTTTCTTGCCGAAATATCCCGGGGGTGTGGGGGCAGCGCCCCCACGGCGCTCAGGCCTTGCCCAGATAGATGTCCACCAGCTTGCCCAGCATCTCCAGCGCATCCTCGCGCGAACGCTGGAAGCTGTTGCGGCCGATGATCGAGCCGTTGCCACCGCCGTCGCGGATGGCGCGCGCGTCGTCGAAGACCGCATCCGCGCCCTTGGCCGCCCCGCCCGAGAACACCACGATGCGGCGGCCGTTGAAGGCCGACTGCATGCAATGCGCCACGCGCTTGGCCTGGGTCGAGATGTCGATGCCCTTGGCCTCGTAGACCTTTTTCGCCTCGCCCAGTTCCAGGTGGTCGGTCGAGAGCTTGATCTTGATGATATGCGCCCCGATCAGCGCCGCGATCTGCGCGGCATAGGCGGCGATGTCGATGGCGGTCTCGCCGTCCTTGCTGATCGCCTCGCCGCGCGGATAGGACCAGATCACCGTCGCCACGCCCTTGGCGGCGGCTTCCTTGCGCATCTCGACGATCTCCTCGATCATGTCGAGCGCCATGTCCGAGCCCGGATAGATGGTGAAGCCGATGGCCGAGCAGCCCAGCCGCAGCGCGTCGTCGACCGAGGCGGTGATCGCCTGGTTCTTGCCGGCGGTGTCCGACATCAGCGAATTGGCCGAGTTCACCTTGAGGATGGTCGGGATCTGGCCGGCAAAGGTGTCGGCGCCCGCCTCGATCATGCCCAGGGGCGCGGCATAGGCGTTGAGCCCGGCGTCGATCGCCAGCTGGTAATGGTAATGCGGGTCATAGCCGGCCGGGTTCGGCGCGAAGCTGCGCGCCGGGCCATGCTCGAAACCCTGGTCCACGGGCAGGATGATCATCTTGCCGGTGCCGGCCAGCTTGCCGGTCATCAGCATGCGGGCCAGCTGTGCCTTCACACCCGGCGCTTCGCCCTCGTAATTGGCGAGGATCTTGCGGACGGTATCGGTCATCTGCATCGGGAACTCCATGTCTGAATGCCGGCTGATTAACAGACCAGCCGGCAAGGGCAATCGCGATTGCGCTAACGGAACACATGGCCGCCTTTCGGCGTTATTCCGCTGTCAGAATTGGGAGGAATTCCAATGGCGAACGAAGATCCCGACGGCATTCCCGAACAGATCCGCCAGAACCGGCCCTTCTTCCTGGTGCTGGGACTGGCCTTTGCGATCGCGATCGGGGCCTTTCTCTATATCCTGTTCCTCGACACCGACTCGCGCGACGTGACGCGCAACGCGCCGCCCGCCGCGACGGCACCGGCCATGCCGGCAGGCGAAGCCGCGCCGGAAGCCGCACCGGCCGAGGGGAACTGACCGCAGCCGGCAGGGGACACCAGGGCGTCCCCTGCCGCCCTTTCGCTTGCGCCGATGCGCCGATCCGGCATCAGACGGAACAGCCCCCCGCGAGGGGCTCCTCCGCCTGCCGGGCGGCAGGCCTCAGCGTTTCTGCAGGGCCGCGACGCCGGGCAGTTCCTTGCCCTCCATCCATTCCAGGAAGGCGCCGCCGGCAGTCGAGATGAAGGTGAAATCGCCCGACACCCCGGCCTTGTTCAGCGCCGCCACCGTGTCGCCGCCGCCGGCGACCGAGATCAGCTTGCCCTCGCGCGTCAGCCGCGCGGCCTCTTGCGCGGCGGCATTGGTCGCGGCGTCGAAGGGCGCGATCTCGAAGGCGCCAAGCGGGCCGTTCCAGATCAGCGTGCGGCTGGCCTCGAAGACCTCGCGGATCTTCGCCACCGTGGCGGGGCCGGCGTCCAGGATCATCGCATCGGCCGGGCAGGCATCCGCCGCCACCGTCTCGTTGTCGGCGCCGGCCTTGAACTCGCGCGCCACCACCACGTCCACCGGCAGGTGGATGGTGCAGCCGGTCTGTTCCGCCTTGGCCAGGATCTCGCGCGCCGTATCGGCCATGTCGCGCTCGGCCAGCGACTTGCCGACCTCGATGCCCTGGGCGACCAGGAAGGTGTTGGCCATGCCACCGCCGATGACCAGATGATCGACCTTCTCGATCAGGTTGCCAAGCAGGTCGAGCTTGGTCGAGACCTTGGCGCCGCCGACCACCGCCACCACCGGGCGCTGCGGATTGCCAAGCGCGGCGTCCAGCGCCTTGAGCTCCGCCTCCATCAGCCGGCCGGCGGCGGCAGGAAGCAGCCGCGCGATGCCCTCGGTCGAGGCATGGGCGCGATGGGCGGCCGAGAAGGCGTCGTTGACGTAGACCTGGCCCAGGGCGGCCAGCGAGGCGGCGCAGGTCGCGTCATTGGTTTCCTCGCCCGGATAGAAGCGGGTGTTCTCCAGCAGCAGGACATCGCCCGGCTTCAGGTCGGCCACAGCCCGCTTGGCGGGGCCGCCGATGGCCTCGTCCGCAAACCTGACCTCCTGGCCCAGGGCGCGCTGCAGCGCCGGCAGAACGACCTTGAGGCTCATGCTGTCCACGCGCTTGCCCTTGGGGCGGTCGAAATGCGCCAGCAGCACCGGGATGCCGCCCTTGGCCTGGATGTCCTTGACGGTGGGCACGATCTTTTCGATTCGCGTGGCATCGGTGACCTGGCCGTTTTCGACCGGGACGTTCACGTCCACGCGGACAAGCACCACCTTGCCGTCAAGCTCCAGGTCGTCGATCGTGTTGAAATCCGCCATGCTCATGTCCCTTTCATGTTGGGCTGACCGTCCCCCGCCGGGGTTTTCCCGCATCATGACATTTTCGTCAACCGGCGCCGGAGGCCGGGCATGCGGCGAAACGCACGGCGCCGGCGGGCGTTGTCTGGGCGGGGCGAAACGCTTATGCCTTTGCCCAAGCCATCAGAAGGAGACCCCCATGGCCGAGATCAAGGATCCCGAGAACACGGTCATCATCGAGCTGAAGGACGGCCCGGTGGTGATCGAACTGCTGCCCGACGTGGCGCCGAAACATGCCGAGCGCATGAAGGAACTGGCCCGCGCCGGGAAATACGACAACGTGGCCTTCCACCGCGTGATCGAGGGCTTCATGGCCCAGACCGGCGATGTGGAACATGCCAACATGGAAAACAACTACAATCCGGGCCGCGCTGGCACCGGCGGCTCGGACCTGCCGGACCTGCCGGCCGAGTTCTCGCGCCTGCCGCATGACCGCGGCACGCTGGGCGCGGCGCGCTCGATGAACCCGAACTCGGCCAACAGCCAGTTCTTCATCAATTTCAAGGACAACCACTTCCTGAACGGCCAGTATACCGTCTATGGCCGGGTCATCGAGGGCATGGAGCATGTCGACAAGATCGCCCGCGGCGAGCCGCCGGCGAATCCCGACCGGATGATCTCGGTGAGGGTGGCGGCCGATGTGGAATAAGCTGCTGCTTCCCGCCCTGGTGCTGGGCGCCGGCGCGGCCGCCCATCCGGTCCTGGCCGAGGGCCTGCCGGGCGTCACCGACGGGCCGGGTCCGAACCTGGTGATCGAGGTGGCCGATTCCAAGGGCACGGCCAAGGGCCGGATCGTGCTGGACCTTTACAACGACAAGGCGCCGAACCATGTCGAGCGCCTGGTGACGCTGGCGAAATCGGGCGCCTATGACGGGGTGGTGTTCCACCGCGTGATCGACGGCTTCATGGCTCAGACCGGCGATGTCGAATTCGGCAAGCACGGCAGCGATACCGCGCGGGCGGGCATGGGCGGCTCGAACATGCCGGACCTGGCGGCCGAGTTCAACGATGTCAGCTTCCAGGCCGGCACCGTGGGCATGGCGCGGGCGCAGGATCCCAACAGCGCCAACAGCCAGTTCTTCATCGACCTGGCGCCGGCGACTTTCCTGGACGGGCAATATACCGTTGTCGGCCAGCTGGTCGACGGCTGGGACGTGCTGAACGCGATCAAGAAGGGCGACCCGGCCGCCAATGGCGCCGTGGTCGAGCCCGACTACATGGTCAAGGTGACGGTCGAGGAGTGATCCCCGGCCCCGCCTGACCAAGGCCCCGCGTTCCGGCGCGGGGTCTTTTTTATCGGGCAGGTGTCAAGGTCATCCGAGGAGGAGCCATCGGCATGCAGGACCAAGCGATCATGCGCGAAACGGCTCGGGTATCTGGAGAAGCCGCTGGCCCGGATGCCGATCAGATGGCGTGCCTATCGGGCCGCACCAGGTCGCCGCTCGTGCCAGCCATCCCGAACGATAGCGCGGGACGCCCTCCGAGGTTTGATCTTCATGACCAAAACTCGATGCCGCAGCACGGGCATATTTCCCATGATGGACAATCTCCCGCCGGCCGCCGTTGAGCGGCGGGCTGCGGCGGAAAGCCGCGAGCTTATTTCATTCATGCCGGGCCGGAATGGCGAAGGCTTGCCGACAGGCCGGGCCGCGCAGCGGAAAACGGCCGAAGGGCTTGCCCTGGCGCGGCTGGGCGGGGCCGGAAAGGCCCCTTGCCCTGCCGCGCGCAAGCCGCGCCGCGGTATCGCGGGATGAACGCCGGCTGTCCGTGGCGGATCAGGCCAGGGCGAGCTTCTTGGCCACCAGTTCGTTCACCGCCGCCGGGTTGGCCTTGCCGCCGGTGGCCTTCAGCACCTGGCCCACGAACCAGCCGGCCAGCTTCGGGTTGGCCTTGGCCTTTTCCACCTGCGCCGGATTGGCGGCGATGATCTCGTCCACCGCCGCCTCGATGGCGCCGAGGTCGGTGACCTGCTTCATGCCGCGCGCCTCGACGATCTCGGCCGGATCGCCGCCCTCGGTCCACAGGATCTCGAACAGTTCCTTGGCGATCTTGCCCGAGATCGCGCCCGAGCCGATCAGGTCGATCACCCCGCCAAGCTGGGCGGCCGAGACGGGCGAGGTCTCGACGCTCAGCCCTTCCTTGTTCAGCCGTCCGAACAGCTCGTTGATGACCCAGTTCGCCGCCATCTTGCCGTCGCGCCCGGCGGCGACCTGCTCGAAGTAATCGGCGCTTTCGACCTCGGCGGTCAGCACACCGGCATCGTATTCGGACAGGCCCAGTTCGGTGACGAAACGCGCCTTCTTCTCGTCCGGCAGTTCCGGCATCGCGCCGGCGATCTCGTCCACCCAGGCCTGCTCGATCTCCAGCGGCAGCAGGTCGGGATCGGGGAAATAGCGGTAGTCATGCGCCTCTTCCTTGGAGCGCATCGAGCGGGTCTCGCCCCGGTCGGGGTCATAGAGCCGGGTTTCCTGCACCACCTTGCCGCCATCCTCGATGATGGCGATCTGGCGGCGTGCCTCGTATTCGATGGCGGCCTGGATGAAGCGCAGCGAGTTCATGTTCTTGATCTCGCAGCGGGTGCCGAGATGGCTGAAATCGCCGGTCTCCTGGTAGCGTTCGTAGGCGCCGGGCGCGCAGACCGAGACGTTCACGTCGGCGCGCAGGTTGCCGTTCTGCATGTTGCCGTCGCAGGTGCCGAGGTAGCGCATGATCTGGCGCAGCTTGGCGACATAGGCCGCCGCCTCCTCGGGGCCGCGGATGTCGGGGCGGCTGACGATCTCCATCAGCGCGACGCCGGTGCGGTTCAGGTCGACGAAGGACATGTTCGGGTCCATGTCGTGGATCGACTTGCCGGCATCCTGTTCCAGGTGAATGCGCTCGATCCTGACGCGGCGGGCGACGCCGGGGGCCATGTCCACGATCACCTCGCCCTCGCCCACGATCGGGTGGTAAAGCTGGCTGATCTGGTAGCCCTGCGGCAGGTCGGGATAGAAATAGTTCTTGCGGTCGAAGGCCGAGACCAGGTTGATCGCCGCCTTCAGGCCCAGCCCGGTCTTGACCGCCTGCGCCACGCAGAACTCGTTGATCACCGGCAGCATGCCCGGCATGGCAGCGTCGACGAAGGCGACATGGCTGTTCGGCTCGGCCCCGAAGCCGGTCGAGGCACCGGAAAACAGCTTGGCGTTCGAGGCGACCTGGGCGTGGACCTCCAGCCCGATGACCAGTTCCCAATCCTGCTTCGCACCCTGAATGATCTTCGGTTCGGGGGCGGTATAGGTCAGATGGTCGAGCATGGCATTTTCCCTGGCAAGGCTGCGCCCCGCCTTCTAGGCGCTTGGCGCGCGGCTCGCAAGGGTTGCGCGGGCGGTGCCGCATCGGGCCGCTCCGTGCCGGGCGGCAGGGAGCAAAACCGCGGCTCGCAGGTTGGCCCCGGATGAGCGGCCCGATGACCGGGATGAAGGCCATGGGGTTTTCCCCGCCGCCCGGCGTTGCATGCCCTGTCCCGATCCTGCTGCCCTGCCCCGCATGTCTTGCGGCTTGCATGGGCCATGGCCTTTCGTCCTGCACCTTTGGCGTCAGATGGCCTCAACCGCGCAGGCAGTGCAATGTTCCCTGGCGCGGCCGGATTGACGAATCCTTGGACAAGGGATAGGAACAAATCAGGAACATACTGACTGAACCATGTCCGCTCGCCCTTTCCCTTCCGGGGTGGCGCCTTTCGGACGGGCGCCAGTCCCCGCGGCGCCGCAACCGAGCGCGCCGACCCTGTCCGAAGCCTTCGGCGCCCGTCCCCTGGCGGGGGCGGCGCCCGGATTCGTCCTGGCCGCCCTGCCGCCGGGGCTGGTGCTTTGGGCGCAGGACCGGCTAAGCCGGACCGAATTCGGCGCCCCCTTCCTGCCCGGCATGGGCCGCGACCTGCTGCGGCTGGACCTGACGCGCCCCGCCGATGTGCTGGCGGCGCTGGAGGACGGGCTGCAAAGCCGCGCCCTGGCCGCCGTGGTGGGCGAGATCCATGGCGCCGCTGCGGCGCTGAGCTTCACCGCCAGCCGCCGCCTGGCGCTTCGGGCCGAGGCGGCGGGCCTGCCCTGCTGGCTGATCCGCCACGCCGCGCCGCCCGAACCCAGCGCGGCGCGGATGCGCTGGCGGGTGACGCCGCTGCCCTCTGCCCCCGACCCGGACGATCCGCAGGCGCCGGGCGAGCCGCGCTGGCTGGCGGAACTGTTCCGGGTCCGCGGCCAGCCGCCCTCGACCTGGGTGGTGCGCCATGACCGGGCGGCGGATCGTCTCGATTTCTCTGCCCCGCCTGGCGATCGAGAGCTGGCTGAACCGCGCCGCGCGCCGGGGCGACGCCTGGCCTGAGGAGATCCCGCTGGCGCTGGCCGCGCCCGGTCCGCACGGGCCCGTCATCCATGCCGCGAACCGCGCCGCCGAACGGGCCGGGGCCCGCATCGGCGCCCGCGCCGTGGACAGCCGCGCCATCTGCCCCGAATTGCGCATCGAGCCGGCCGAGCCCCGACGCGATGCCGCAAAACTGGCGCGGCTGGCCTTCTGGGCCCGGCGCTGGGGCCCCTTCAGCACGCCCGACGACAAGGACGGCATCATTCTCGACACCACCGGCGCCGCGCATCTGTTCGGCGGCGAGGCGGCGATGCTGGCCGAGATCCAGGCCGGCTTCGCCCGGGCCGGGCTGACCGCGCGGCTGGCGCTGGCGCCGACGCGCGGCGCGGCCTGGGCGCTGGCCCGCTTCGGCCCCGAGCGCACGATCTGCGCCGATCCCCTGCCCGCGCTGGCGCCGCTGCCGGTGGCCGGGTTGCGGCTGTCGGGGGAAACCCTGCTGCTCTTGCGCCGGCTGGGGCTCAGGACCATCGGCGACCTCGCCGCCCTTCCGCGCCTGTCACTGATGCGCCGCTTTGCCCGGGCCGAGCCGCAGGACAATCCGTTGATCCGCCTCGACCAGGCGCTGGGGCGGGCGGCCGAGCCGCTGGATGCGCCCGAGCCCGCACCCGAATACGCCGCCGAGGCCCGGCTGGCCGAGCCGGTGATGGACCCCTCGGACTGGCTGCCCGGATTGCTGGCCGATCTTTGCGCGCAGATGGCGGCGGCGGATCGCGGCTGCCGGCGGCTGTGCCTGTCGGTGTTTCGCGTGGATGGCGAGCGGCGCGACATCCGCGTCGCCCTGGCCGCGCCCACGCGCGACCCCGGCCATTTGCTGCGCCTGTTCGACGGCCGGCTCGAACGGCTGGACCCTGGCTATGGCTTCGACCTGATCCGGCTTGCGGCCGAGGCGGTCGAGCCGCTGGCCCAGACCCAGCCCGGCCTCGACGGTGCCGCGCCCGCAGGGCTGGCACTGGCGCGGCTGGTGGACCGGCTGGCGGCGCGCTTCGGCGCGGCGGCGATCAGCCGGCCGCTGCCGCGCGAAAGCCATGTCCCCGAACGCGCCGAGACACCCGGCCCGCCGCTGGCCACCATTCCCGCCCCGGTCGCGCGCGCCGACCGGCCGATCCGCCTGCTCAACCCGCCCGAGGAGATCCGCGTGCTCTACGCCATCCCCGAAGGCCCGCCGGCGCAATTCGTCTGGCGCCGGCAGACCCTGCGCGTCGCCCGCCATGCCGGGCCCGAGCGCATCGCTCCGGAATGGTGGCACGACCGCCCCGGCACCCGGCTGCGCGACTATTTCCGCATCGAGGACGACAGCGGCCTGCGCCTGTGGATCTATCGCGAGGGGCTGGTCCATGACGGCCGCGGCGGCGCGCCGCGCTGGTTCCTGCACGGGATCTTCGCCTGATGCCCGACCATCATGCCCGCCCCCAGATCCCGCTGCCCCCGGCCGAGCACCCGAACCCGCCCGCGGATTACGTCGAACTGGCAGTGACCAGCGCCTTCAGTTTCCTGCACGGCGCCTCGCAGCCGCGCGAGCTGGCGTTGGCGGCGCATCTGATGGGCTATGACGCGCTGGGGATCGCCGACCTCAACAGCCTGGCCGGGGTGGTGCGGCTGCATGCCGCGGCGAAGAAGCTGCAACTGCGCCCGGTGATCGGGGCGCGGATCGTGCTGGCGGAGGGCAGCGCCTTCCTGGCCTATCCCACCGACCGCGCCGCCTATGGCCGGCTCGCCTCGCTGATCACCAAGGGCCGGCGGCACGACCTGGACGGGAACTGGCAGAAGAAGGGGCGCTGCGACCTGAGCCTGGACGACCTGGCCGCCCATGCCGAAGGCATGCGGCTGATCTGGCTGCCGGGCGACGACCTTGCACCCCTGCCCGGCCTGGCCCGCCGCCTGCCGCAGCTGTCCCATGTCGCGGCCAGCTGGCTTTATCGCGGCGACGACCGGGCGCGGATCAACCGCCTCGACCGGGCGGCGCGGGCGGCGGGGCTGTCGATCGTCGCGGTGAACGACGTGCATTACCACGCCCCCGACCGCCGGCCGCTGCAGGACGTGATGACCTGCATCCGCGCGGGCACCACCATCGCCCGGGCCGGCCTGCTGCTGGCGCAGAATGCCGAGCGTCACCTGAAGCCTCCGGCCGAGATGGTCCGCCTGTTCGCCGACTGGCCCCATGCCATCCGCGCCACGCGCGAGATCGCCGACAGCTGCCGCTTCTCGCTGGACGAGCTGCAATACGAATATCCCCGCGAAAGCGTGCCGCCCGGCCTGACCCCGCAGCAGCATCTGGAAAACCTGACCTGGCAGGGCGCGGCCTGGCGCTATCCTGCCGGCGTGCCCGAGAAGGTCCACGCCACGCTGGTCAAGGAACTGGCGCTGATCCGCCGGAAGGAGATCGCCCAATATTTCCTGACCATCCACGACATCGTCCGCTATGCCGAAGATCAGGGCATCCTGAACCAGGGCCGCGGCTCGGCGGCGAATTCGGCGGTCTGCTACGTCCTCGGCATCACTCCGGTCGATCCCGCCAAGCATGAACTGCTGTTCGAGCGATTCATCAGCGAAAACCGCAAGGAGCCGCCCGATATCGACGTGGATTTCGAGCATGAGCGGCGCGAGGAGGTCATCCAGCACATCTATGACGCTTATGGCCGCGACCGCGCCGGGCTCTGCGCCACGGTGATCCATTACCGCCCGCGCAGCGCCATCCGCGAGGTCGGCAAGGTCATGGGCCTGTCCGAGGACGTGACCTCGGCGCTGGCCGACACGGTCTGGGGCAGCTGGGGCAAGGACATGTCGGCGGCCTCGACCGACCAGGCCGGGCTCGACCTGGGCGACCCGCTGCTGCGGCGCACGGTCAGGCTGGCCGAGGAGATGATCGGCATGCCGCGCCACCTGTCGCAGCATGTCGGCGGCTTCGTGCTGACCGAGGGGCCGCTGTCGGAAACCGTGCCCATCGGCAATGCCGCCATGCCGGAGCGCAGCTTCATCGAATGGGACAAGGACGACATCGACGAATTGCGCATCCTCAAGGTCGATGTGCTGGCGCTGGGGATGCTGACCTGCATCCGCAAATGCTTCGAACTGGTCCGGGTGCATTACGGCAAGGCGCTGACGCTTTCGGATTTCGACCGGGACGATCCGGAGACCTATGCCATGCTGCAAAGAGGCGACAGCATCGGCACCTTCCAGGTCGAAAGCCGGGCGCAGATGGCCATGCTGCCGCGGCTGAAGCCCAAGGAGTTCTACGACCTGGTGATCCAGGTCGCCATCGTCCGCCCCGGCCCGATCCAGGGCAACATGGTCCATCCCTATCTGCGCCGCCGGGCGGGATTGGAGACGGTGGATTACCCCGCCCCCTCGCCCGAATGCGGCCCCCCGGACGAACTGTTCAAGATCCTGAACCGCACCGAAGGCGTGCCGATCTTTCAGGAGCAGGCGATGAAGATTGCCATGGTCGCCGCCGAGTTCTCACCCGCCGAGGTGGACGATCTGCGCAAGGCCATGGCCACCTTTCGCTCGCGCGGGACCATCGAGCGGTTGCAGGACCGGATGGTCGGCCGCATGGTCGAACGCGGCTACGACCGCGACTTCGCCGAGCGTTGCTTCAACCAGATCAAGGGCTTCGGCGATTACGGCTTTCCCGAAAGCCATGCCGCGGCCTTCGCGCATCTGGCCTATGTCTCGGCCTGGCTGAAATGCCATCACCCGGCCGCCTTCGCGGCGGCGCTGCTCAACAGCCAGCCGATGGGCTTCTACGCGCCCGCCCAGATCGTGCGCGACGCGCGCGACCACGGCGTCATCGTGCTGCCGGTGGATGTGAACATCAGCGAATGGGACAACATGCTGGAGCCCTGCGACGGCGCCTTCGCGCTGCGCCTCGGCCTGCGCCAGGTCGAAGGGCTGTCCAAACCGCTGGCCGAACGCATCAAGGCTGCGCGGGACGCGCCCTATGCCGACCTGGCCGATCTCAAGGCCCGCGCCGGGCTCGATGCCCGCGCCATCCGGCTGATCGCGGCGGCCGACGGCTTGCGCTCGATGGGGCTCGACCGGCGGGCTGGGCTGTGGCAGGCACGCGCCCTGCGCGACGCGCCGGACCTGCCGCTGTTCGGGGCCCGGGACGAGGGCGCCGAGCCCGCCGTTGCCCTGCCCGCCATGCCGCTTTGCGAGCATGTCACCGCCGATTACCAGACCCTGCGCCTGTCGCTGAAGGCCCATCCCATGGCCTTCCTGCGCCGCAGCCTGGCAGCACAGGGCTATGCCTCGGCGGCGGACCTTGCCGCCCTGCCGAATCGCGGCCGCCTGCGCATGGCCGGCATCGTGCTGGTGCGCCAGCGCCCCGGCAGCGCCAACGGCACCTGCTTCGTCACGCTGGAGGACGAAACCGGCGTGGCGAATCTGGTGATCTGGGAAAAGACCTTCGCGCGATTCCGCAAGGTGGTGATGACCGCCCGCCTGCTGGAGGTCCACGGCCAGCTCCAGCGTGCCGAGGGCGTGACCCATATCGTCGCGCATTGGCTGGGCGACCGCTCCGACGCGCTGCTGCGCCTGGCCGGAGAGCCATGCCCGGCCCTGCCGGCCCCGCGCGCCGGCCATCCGCGCCAGGTCAGGATAATGCCGAAATCGCGGGATTTTCACTAAGGGTCGGCCTGTTCAGGCGGCGGGCCATCCTCTAGCCTGCGGGCGAATCCGGGCTGGAGGAACGCCATGCGATGGTCGGCCACGCAATATGCGAAATTCCTGGACGACCGCACCCGACCGGCGCGCGACCTGCTGGCGGCGCTGCCGCTGGAGGCGCCGGACCTCGTGGTGGACATCGGCTGCGGCCCGGGCAATTCGACCGCCCTGCTGGCCGAGCGTTTCCCCGGCGCGCAGGTCGTCGGCCTTGATCCCGATGCCGACATGATCCGCACCGCCCAGGCCGCCCTGCCCGGCTGCTGCTTCGTGCAGGGGAATGTCGAAAGCTGGCGTCCCGAGACGCCGCCCGACCTGATCTTTGCCAATGCCTCGCTGCAATGGGTGCCCGATCACCGGGTGCTGCTGCCGCATCTGGTCGGGCTGCTGCGCCCCGGCGGCGCGCTGGCGGTGCAGATGCCCGACAACCTGGACGAGCCGAGCCATGTGGCCATGCGCCGCAGTGCCGCCGATCCGCGCTGGTCGGCCCGGCTGGCGGCGGCGGCCGGACAGCGCCAGCCGCTGCTGTCGCCGGTGGCACTGCATGCGCTGCTGCGCCCCCTCTGCGCGCGGGTCGATGTCTGGCGCACGACCTATCATGTCGAACTGGACGGGCTGGAGGGCATCGTGGGCTGGTTCCTCGGCTCGGCGCTGCGGCCCTATCTGGACCGGCTGGACAAGGCCGAGCGGCCGGCATTCCTGGCCGCCTATCGCCGCGAGATCGCGCCGCATTACCCCGAGGTCGCGGGGCGGGTGCTGCTGCCTTTCCCGCGCAGCTTCCTGGTCGCCACGGCCCTTTGACGGGCCAGGCCGGCAGGTCCAAAGGGCAGCAACCCAAAGGGAAAGACCGCGCCCTTGCGGGGCGCGGCCTTGCATGATCCCGTCGAAAGGGCAGATCTTACTTGATCTTGCCTTCCTTGTACTCGACATGCTTGCGGGCAACCGGGTCGTATTTGTTGACCGTCATCTTTTCGGTCATCGTGCGGGCATTCTTCTTGGTGACATAGAAATGCCCGGTCCCGGCGCTCGAGTTCAGACGGATCTTGATCGTCGTCGGCTTCGCCATCTGTTTCGCTCCTGCTGCGGGGCAAAATGCGTCTCGCCAACCCCGTGAAATTCTCTTGAAGCCCGCCTTTTAGCGGCGAAGCCGGCGAAGTCAACCGGGAATCAACCAGGAATCGACCGTCTCGACTTGCCATCGGTTGAAGAGACAACCGTAAAGGCGAGCCTTTTACTGCAAACTCGACTGACAATTCTCTGAACTGATTTGCGCGGACGGCCTGTAAGCCGGATCCTGTTCCGGGGTTGCCCCCTTCGATGACCATTCCTCTGGTCCCGCCATTGCTGACGGGATCTAGCTGCCAACCCGGACCTGCTGGGGCAAAGGCGGCCCTGTCTTGCGACGCGCGGTCCCTATTCGGCATTGCTCCCGGTGGGGCTTGCCGTGCCGGGGCTGTTGCCAGCCCCGCGGTGGGCTCTTACCCCACCGTTTCACCCTTGCCCATGCATGCATGGGCGGTCTCTTCTCTGTGGCGCTTTCCCTGGGGTTGCCCCCGCCGGGCGTTACCCGGCACCGTGCCTTCATGGAGTCCGGACTTTCCTCGACGTTGCCGCCGCGGTCATCCGGCCATCCGCGCAAGGGTCAGATAGGGCCCCGCGCCTTCGGGGTCAAGCGCCGTGCCGGTCGCGCCGCCGCATGGGTACTTGGACAACGCAGAAAGGGTCAGGCCCGCGTCCAGCCACGCGCGATCCGGGGCAGCGAATCCTCGATCCAGCCCAAAAGCGCGCCGACCCGCAGCGCCGCCTCGTGTCCGAGCGGGGTCAGGGCATATTCCACATGCGGCGGCACGGTCTGGAAATCGCGGCGCAGCACCATGCCGTCCGCCTCCAGCCCCTGAAGCGTCTGGGCCAGCATCCGCTCGCTGATGCCGCCGATGCGCCGGCGCAGGGCGGAAAAGCGATGCGGCCCCTCGGCCAGCACGCGCAGCACCAGCATGCCCCAGCGCCCGGTCAGCCGGCGCAGCACATCGCGCGAGGGGCATTCCGCCGCCATCAGGTTGCCTCGGTCGAAGGGATCGGAATTTTTCACACTAACATCTCCGTCAGTACTTACGATCAGTAAGTTAGATATCTACCTTTCGCCGCACAAGCCATTCACGAAAGGAAAGACAGATGACCGTCGCCGTCACCGGAGCCACCGGCCAGCTTGGCCGCCTGACCATCGCCCGGCTGAAGAGCCTGCTGCCAGCGGGCGGGATCGTCGCGCTGGCCCGCAATCCCGGAAAGGCCGCCGACCTTGGCGTCGAGGCCCGCGCCTTCGACTACGACCGGCCCGAGACGCTGGCCGCCGCATTGCCGGGCGTGGAGCGGCTGCTGCTGATCTCGTCGAGCGAACTCGGCAAGCGCGCCGGCCAGCACCGCGCGGTGATCGAGGCCGCGAAGGCTGCCGGAGTCGGGCAGATCGTCTATACCAGCCTGCTGCATGCCGACCGCTCGCCGCTGTCTCTGGCCGAGGAACATGTGGCGACCGAGGCCATGCTGGCCGAATCGGGCATTCCCTACGCCGTCCTGCGCAATGGCTGGTATGCCGAGAACTATACCGGCGCGATCCCGGCGGCGCTGGCGCATGGCGCGCTGATCGGCGCGGCGGGCGAGGGCCGGATCTCGGCTGCCGCGCGCGCGGATTATGCCGAGGCCGCCGCCCTGGTGCTGGCCGGCGAGGGCCATTTGGGCAAGGCCTATGAACTGGCCGGCGACGAGGGCTGGACCCTGGCAGGGCTTGCCGCCGAGCTTTCGGCGCAAAGCGGCAGGGCGATCCCCTATCGCGACCTGTCGCAGGCCGATTACGCCGCGGCGCTGACGGGCGCGGGCCTGCCCGAGGGGCTGGCCGCAGCGATCGCAAGCTGGGATGCCGGCGCCGCGCAAGGCGCGCTGTTCGACGACAGCCGCACGCTGTCGCGGCTGATCGGACGCCCGACCGCGACGCTGGCCGAAGTGGTGGCCGAAGTGGTGGCCGAGGCGGTGCGCGACGCGCTTTAGAACGGCACGTCGTCCAGTGCGCCGCCCCCCTGGGCGGGCTGCGAGGCGGGCTGCACATAGCCCGCCTTCACCGTCTTGAAACCGGTGGGGAACTGGATGGTCAGCGTGTCCTCGGCAATGCCCATGATCGTGCCATTGCCGAATTTCTGGTGAAACACCCGGTCGCCCACCGAAAACCGCGCCGCCGGCTCGGCGTCGATCACTACCGGGGTGCGGTGGACGGGCTGGGCCCGCTGGGCGGAGCGTTCCTGCATGCGTTTCCAGCCGGGCGAATTGTAGACATCCGCCCGCGCCGCGCGTTCGTGCATCACCGATTGCGCGAAGGGCTGCCCGAAGGACTGCGCCGCCGCGCCATAGCCGCCGCCGTAAAGGCCGGGCGGCGTCAGCACCTCGACATGATCCTCGGGCAGTTCGTCGATGAAGCGCGAGGGCAGCGAGGACTGCCATTGCCCATACATGCGGCGGTTGCCGGCGAAGCTGATCGTCACCAGCTCCTCGCCGCGGGTGATGCCGACATAGGCCAGGCGCCGCTCCTCCTCGAGCCCCTTCATGCCGCTTTCGTCCATGCTGCGCTGGCTGGGGAACAGCCCGTCCTCCCATCCGGGCAGGAAGACGATGGGGTATTCCAGCCCCTTGGCGGCGTGAAGGGTCATGATGCTGACCTCCTCGGACTGCTCGCCCTTGTCATTGTCCATGACCAGCGCGACATGCTCGAGGAAACCCTGGAGGTTTTCGAATTCCTCCAGCGCCTTCATCAATTCCTTCAGGTTGTCCAGCCGCCCCGGCGCGTCGGGCGACTTGTCGTTCTGCCACATCGCGGTATAGCCGGATTCGTCCAGGATGCGCTCGGCCAGCTCGACATGGTTCACCGAGGCGTCCAGCGCATCGGCATGCCAGCGGCCCATCGCCTCGGTGAACTGCCGCAGCGCCCCTGCCCCCTTGCCGCCAAGCGCGCCGGTGGCGACGGCCGAGGCGGCGCCTTCCAAGAGCGACAGGCCGCGTTCCCGCGCCTCGATCTGGATCTTCTGCACCGCCTTGTCGCCCAAGCCGCGCTTGGGCACGTTCACGATGCGCTCGAAGGCCAGGTCGTCGGTGGGGCTGACCGCCAGCCGGAAATAGGCCATGGCGTCGCGGATCTCGGCCCGCTCGTAGAAGCGCGGACCGCCGATCACCCGATAGGGCAGGCCGATAGTCATGAAGCGGTCCTCGAAGGCCCGCATCTGGTGGCTGGCGCGCACGAGGATGGCGATGTCGTTCAGGCTGCGCCGGCCGATGCTGTGGCGATGCCCGCCGTGGAAGGCCTCGATCTCCTCGCCGATCCAGCGCGCCTCGGCCTCGCTGTCCCAATGGCCGATCAGGCGGACGCGCTCGCCCTCCTCGGCCTCGGTCCACAGCGTCTTGCCGAGCCGGCCCTTGTTCGCCGCGATCAGCCCGGAGGCGGCGGCGAGGATATGCGGGGTCGAGCGATAGTTCTGTTCCAGCCGGATCACCTGCGCGCCGGGGAAATCGCTTTCGAAGCGCAGGATATTGCCGACCTCGGCGCCGCGCCAGCCATAGATCGACTGGTCGTCGTCGCCCACGCAGCAGATGTTGCGATGCCCGGACGCCAGCAGCCGCAGCCACATGTATTGCGCGACGTTGGTGTCCTGGTATTCGTCCACGAGGATATAGCGGAAACGGTCCTGCCAGGTCCGCAGCACGTCGGGATGCGCCTGGAACAGGTTGACGCAATGCATCAGCAGGTCGCCGAAATCGACCGCGTTCAGTTCCAGCAGCCGGCGCTGATAGGCGGCGTAAAGCCGCCCGCCCCAGCCGTCGAAGGCGCGTTCCTCGCCCTTGGGCAGCTTTGCCGGGGACAGGCAGCGGTTCTTCCAGCCGTCGATCAGATGCGCCAGCTGCCGCGCCGGCCAACGCTTTTCGTCGATATTCTCGGCCTGGATCAGTTGCTTCAGCAGCCGGATCTGGTCGTCGGTGTCCAGGATGGTGAAGCTGGGCTTCAGGTGCAACTCGCCGTCGCCGATCAGTTCAGCATGGCGGCGCAGGATCTTGACGCTGATCGAGTGGAAGGTGCCGAGCCAGGGCATGCCCTCGACCATCTCGCCCAGAAGCCGGCCGACGCGGTCCTTCATCTCGCGCGCGGCCTTGTTGGTGAAGGTCACGGCCAGGATCTGCCCCGGTCGCGCGCGGCCGAGATTCAGCAGATGCGCGATGCGCGTGGTCAGGGCGCGGGTCTTGCCGGTGCCGGCGCCGGCCAGCAGCAGCACCGGCCCGTCCAGCGCCTCGACCGCGGCGCGCTGCGCCGGGTTCAGCCCGTCCAGATAGGGCGCCGGCCGCGCGCCCATGGCACGCTGGGAAAGCGGCACCGGGGCGGCTGCGGCCTCGAAAGCGTCCGAGTCGTCGAAATTGCTCATGCCCGCACCATAGCCCCGCATCCGCGCTCGGGAAAGCCTGTCGTTCCCATTTCGTTCACATGCCGCCTACCGCGGCGGCGAGTCCCCAGAAAACCAGAAGGGCCGGGGCGAGAAAAACCGCACCCACCGCGTAAAGCCGGATGCGTTCGCGGCGGTTGCGCGGGTGGTGCCAATCCAGAAACCCCTGACCGTCGAACAGCGGATTGGCGTGGAGCATCCCGAACGCGAGGGGACCGGACGACCGCCCCTCGGTCAGCCGCCGCAGGCGCCATTCAGGATAGCGATGGCTCAGGCAAAGCCAGATTGCCGCCAGCCGGGCCGCCAGGAGACAGGCCATTCCGCTGGACAACCATAGCATTACGCCCTGAGGCCGGCGAAGATCGCGGGGTCCAGGCTGGCATGGGCGAAGGTCTCGCCCTGGGTCAGCACCGAGACCGCGTCATGGGAATGCAGCGATTCCTGGTGACTGGCGACGACGCGGAAATCGGCGATGCGCGGCTCGGCCATCAGTTCGGCGGCAAAGGCGCGCACCGCATCCTCGACGAAGATCGGGTTAGCGGCGTTCAGCTCGGCAAAGGCCTGCTCGTCCTCGCGCTTGACCATGACCTGGGTTTCGGTGGCGACGGCGCGGCGGCACAGCGCCACCATGTCCTCGAACCACAGCGTGTCGCCCTGCATCACCGCCGAAATGCGCGCCACCGACCGCTGCGAATGCGGCGTCGCCAGCTGGCCGCGCATCTGGCGGGCATGCTCGCTGAGTTCCAGCGAGCAGGGGCAGGTCGAGGAATACACATAGTCGAAATGCATGATCCGCAGCCGCTGCCCGGCCCGTTCGGCCAGTTCCAGCGCGATGTCGTAATACTGCCAGCCCGACAGGCCCGAGCGCAGCGATTCGACCCGCATCGGATAGCTGAGCCGCATCATGATGCGGGCATCGAAACTGCCGAGGTCGGATTTGTAATCCTCCAGCGCCGCCTCGAGCACGCCCATCGAGAACTGCTTTTCCGCATGGGCGTAGAACGAGCGCATGATGCGGCTCATGTTGATGCCCTTGCGGTCGGCTTCCAGGCTGACGGTGCCGGTGACGCTGGTTTCCAGCGCGATTTCGCCGCCCTCCTGCGTCTGGTAGCGGATCGGCAGGCGGAAATTCGAGATACCGACATGCTGGATCGGCGCGCGGGCGCCGACGATCAGGCTGGCCGGGCCGTTCTGCAGGTCCGGCAGGCTGGCCTTGTAGCTGTCGTCCACGCGGAAATCGGCCGGGTATTCGCGGCTCAACGCCGGATAGGCGCGTTCGGTGGCGACGGGGCGGGCCTCGGTCATGGTCGTCTCCCTGGCAGGACGGCTCCTATCTGGGGGCTCGGCACCGGAAAAGAAAGGGGGCTCCGGCACGTCCGCCCGGCACTCAGCCCAGCGACCGGCGGATGTCCGCGATCAGGTCGCCCGCATCCTCCAGGCCGATCGACAGGCGCAAGAGGCCGGGAGTGATGCCCAGCGTGGCGCGCACTTCTTCGGACAGGCGCTGATGCGTGGTGGTCGAGGGGTGGGTGACGATGGATTTCGCATCGCCCAGGTTGTTCGAGATCTGGAAGATCCGCATCCGGTCCATCGCCGCGAAGGCCGCCTGCTTGGAGCCCAGGTCCAGGGCGACCATGGTGCCGCCCGCACCCATCTGCCGCATGGCCAGGTCGTGCTGCGGATGGTCGGGCAGGCCGGGATAGATGACGCGGGCGATCCCCGGCTCGTCCCTGAGCGCGGCAGCAAGCTGCAAGGCGCTGTCGGCCTGGGCGCGCACGCGCAGCTCCATGGTGGCCAGCCCGCCCAGCATCATCCAGGCATTGAAGGGGCTGATCGCGCCGCCGGTATGTTTCAGATAGGGCTCGGCCACCTCGCGCACGAATTGGCGCGTGCCGCAGATCACCCCGCCCAGGCAGCGGCCCGAGCCGTCGATATGCTTGGTCGCGGAATAAACCACCACATCGGCGCCCTGCCGGGCCGCGCGGGAATAGACCGGGGTGGCAAAGACATTGTCCACCACCACCAGCGCGCCCACCGCATGGGCCAGTTCCGCGACGGCGGCGATGTCCACCACCTCCAGCGTCGGATTCGACACCGATTCGAAGAACACCGCGCGGGTCGTCGGCCGGATCGCGGCGCGCCATTGCTCAAGGTCGGTGCCGTCGACATAGGTCACTTCGACCCCGAACCGGGCCAGCAGGTCCAGCACATAGAGGCAGGAGCCGAACAGCGCCCGCGACGAGACGATATGGTCGCCCGGCTTGGCAAAGCACATCAGCGCCCCGTTGACCGCCGCCATGCCGCTGGCGGTCGCAAATGCGTCCTCGGTCCCTTCCAGGTCGGCGATGCGGTCCTCGAACATGCGCGAGGTCGGGTTGCCGTAGCGGGCATAGATGAACTCGTCCGGCCCGGTCCCCAGGAAACGCGCCTCGGCCTGTTCGGCACTGTCATAGGAAAAGCCCTGGGTCATGAACAGGGCCTCGGCCATCTCGCCATACTGGCTGCGGCGGATGCCGTGATGGACGGCGCGGGTGCGCGGATGCAGAGGCTGGTTCGGCTCCTGGGGTTTCGACTCCGGGGACATGGCTCGCTCCTGATGCTCAGGGATTGGGGTTAACCCCGCCCGGCCAGCCATGCAAGGGTGCAGCCGGCGCTATTCGCCGTCGCGGGGCTGGGCGTGACGCTCGAACAGGCGGGCGTTGGCGATGAAGAAGACCACCATGATCGCCGGCAGGCCGAAGGTCTTGAAATTCACCCAGGCGGTTTCCGACATCAGCCGCCAGACCGCCTCGTTGGCCGCGGCAAGGCACAGGAACAGCAGCGCCATGCGCAGGGTCAGGATGCGCCAGCCCTCGGCGTTCATCGGCAGCGCCTCGGACAGGACCAGTTCCAGCCAGTTGCGGCGCAAGGCCAGGCTGGTGCCCAGAAGGCCGGCGAAGATCAGGTAGATGATCGTCGGCTTCATCTTGAAGAATTTCGGATCGTTCAGCCAGACCGACAGCCCGCCGAAGACCACGACCAGCACCAGCGTCGCGATCTGCATGGGCGACAGCCTGCCCGTCAGCCGCCACAGCGCCAGCGTGCTGAGCGCCAGCACCGGCACGAAGACCAGCGTGGCCAGGATGAAACCGGAATAGTCCCGCCCCGCCAGGCTGACGGTCTGGTCGCGAAACCGCATGAAGACCAGGAAGAACAGGATCAGCGGGCCGAATTCCAATGCGGCCTTGAGCCAGGGGGCGATCTTGCGCGATTCGGTCAAGGGGGGCTCCTGTCTGGGATGATCATCTGCGGCACGGGCCGGGTTTTGCCCCGGCGCCTGCGCCGGCGCAAGCGGGCGGCGTCCGGCGGCGCGGTTCAATCCAGCCGGATCGCGGCCAGGATCGGTCCGCTGGCCGAGCGCGCATCGCCCCGGCCCAGTTCCTGCGCCAGGATGGCATGGCGGGTATCGGCGGGGAAATCGGCGCTGTTCTGGCTGTCGCGGCGGACGGTCATGCGCAGGGGTGTGCGGCCGTCCCATTCGGCGATGCGCTCGGCCGCCAGCACCACGTTGCGGTATTCCAGCGCGATGCCACGGTTCTCGCCGGCCTTGATCGCCACCCGCCGCTGCGGCGCATAGCGCACCAGGATGATCGCCACCCGGTCGGCGATGGCGCCGCGCGGCGTCAGCTCGATGCGATAGCCGTCCTTGCCCTGGCTGGACGAGACCATGACCGGCGCCGGCCGCGCCATCTGCGTCTGCAGCAGGCCCATCAGTTCGGCCGGGCGCAGCGCGATCAGCGTATCGGTGCCCCCGACGACGATCTGCGGCGTATAGATCGCGCGCTCGCCGGCCTGGTGGGCATAGACCTGCTGGCGGCGGGTGAACTCGGGGCGGGCGAATTCATCGGCCCAGCCCAGATAATCCCAGTAGTCGACATGCCAGGACAGCGCCAGGACGTCCTCGCGATCGGCCAGATCGGCCAGCAATTCGTCGGCGGGCGGGCATGACGAACAGCCCTGCGAGGTGAAAAGCTCGACCACCACCGGCGGGTGGCCCACCGGCCCCATCATGCCGGCCCGCGGTTGCACCTCGGCAAAGGAAACCATGGCCGAGGCGGCCAGCGCACCGGGGTCGATGACCGGCGGCATGCCCTCGGCGGGCACGCCCGGCGCGCCTTCGGGGGCCTCGATCAGGCCGATGATGCCATCATCATCCTCTTCCTCGGTGGCGACGGCGGACGGGGCCGGGGGCGCAAAGGCCGCCGCATCGCCGCCTGTCCCCGAGAGCGCCGGCGAAGCTTCCGGCGCGGCTGCGGCTGCGGGCTCGGTGGCCGCCGCGACCCCCGCGTCCTGCGCCAGGGCCGGCGCGGCAAATCCGCCCAGCAACACCCACAGGGCGCAGGCCAGCCCCGGCAGGATCGCCGCGCTTCGTCCCTGCCCCCAAGCCGTCCTCTTGATGCGCCTTGCCGTCATATCGCCCGTTTTCCCGGCCCTTCCGATCCGCAACAGCTAAACCGCCGGGCAGGGGAACGACAAATCAATGCTTTGTTAGTGCCGCGTTCCCTCCGCGTGACCGTGATGCAAAACCCACATCTTGCCGCCGCAGCAGAAATTTGGCATACAATGGCATACAAAGTCTGCCCCGCCCCCTTGAACCCCATGCCGAAAAGGGGCAAATGGCAGGCAGCACCGCCATTCAGCCACCTTTTTCAAGGATAGGGAGCCGAGTCCATGCCCATCGAAACCGGAACCGATACCGCCAAGACGCGCCGCCAGCTTCAGGTGGGCTCTCGGAGCTATGCCTATTACTCGATCGACGCCGCCACCCAGGCCGGCCTGGGCGATTTCTCGAAGCTGCCGGCCTCGCTCAAGGTGGTGCTGGAAAACCTGCTGCGCTTCGAGGACGGCGGCCGCACGGTCAGCGTCGAGGACATCAAGGCCTTCGCCGAATGGGCGCGGCAGGGCGGCCAGAACCCGCGCGAGATCGCCTATCGCCCGGCCCGCGTGCTGATGCAGGACTTCACCGGCGTCCCGGCGGTAGTGGACCTGGCCGCGATGCGCGACGGCATCAAGGCGCTTGGCGGCGACGCGCAGAAGATCAACCCGCTGAACCCGGTGGACCTGGTCATCGACCACTCGGTGATGATCGACGATTTCGGCAACCCACGCGCCTTCCAGCGCAACGTCGAGTTGGAATATGAGCGCAACCTGGAACGCTATACCTTCCTGAAATGGGGGCAAAAGGCGTTCAACAACTTCCGCGTGGTGCCGCCCGGCACCGGCATCTGCCACCAGGTGAACCTGGAATACCTGGCCCAGACCGTCTGGACCGATGCCGACCAGGCGGGCGAGACCGTCGCCTATCCCGACACGCTGGTCGGCACCGACAGCCACACCACCATGGTCAACGGCCTGGCCGTGCTGGGCTGGGGCGTCGGCGGGATCGAGGCCGAGGCGGCGATGCTGGGCCAGCCCGTCTCGATGCTGATCCCCGAGGTCGTGGGCTTCAAGCTGACCGGCAAGATGATGGAAGGCACCACGGCAACCGACCTGGTGCTGAAGGTCGTGGCCATGCTGCGCAAGAAGGGCGTGGTGGGCAAGTTCGTCGAATTCTACGGCGAGGGGCTAGACCACCTGCCGCTGGCGGACCGCGCCACCATCGCCAACATGGCGCCCGAATACGGCGCGACCTGCGGCTTCTTCCCCATCGACGCCGAGACGCTGCGCTACCTGCGCAACACCGGCCGCGACGAGGAGCGCATCGCGCTCGTCGAGGCCTATGCCAAGCAGAACGGCTTCTGGCGCGGCGCGGATTACGAGCCGGTCTATACCGACACGCTGCACCTTGACATGAGCGATATCGTCCCCGCGATCTCGGGTCCGAAGCGCCCGCAGGACTACACGCCGCTGAACCTGGCCGCCCGCGCCTTCTACAAGACCGTGGCGGAATATCGCGGCGTGGACATGTCGGCCGCGGCCGAGGAAATGGTCGAGGAAGGCGGCGGCGTGGTCGCCACTTCGGGCACCGACGTGCGCAAGTCCGTGGCGGTCGAGGGCAAGGACTACACCATCCGCGACGGTTCGGTGGTGATCGCGGCGATCACCTCCTGCACCAATACCTCGAACCCCTATGTGATGATCGGCGCCGGCCTGGTGGCGCGCAAGGCGCGCGCGCTCGGCCTGACCCGCAAGCCCTGGGTCAAGACCTCGCTCGCGCCCGGCTCGCAGGTGGTGGGCGAATACCTGGAGGCGGCCGGGTTGCAGGAGGATCTGGACGCCATCGGCTTCAACCTGGTCGGCTATGGCTGCACCACCTGCATCGGCAACTCGGGGCCGCTGGGCGATGCGGCGATCTCCAAGGCGATCCATGACAACGACCTGGTCGCCACCGCCGTGCTGTCGGGCAACCGCAACTTCGAGGGCCGCATCTCGCCCGACGTGCGCGCGAACTACCTGGCCTCGCCGCCGCTGGTCGTGGCCTATGCCATCGCCGGCGACGTGAACATCAACCTGACCAAGGATCCGATCGGCCAGACCCCCGAGGGCAAGGATGTCTACCTCAAGGACATCTGGCCGACCTCGCAGGAGGTCGCGGAACTGGTCGAGGCCACCGTCACCCGCGAGGCCTTCCAAAAGAAATATGCCGACGTGTTCAAGGGCGACGAGCGCTGGCAGGCGGTCGAGATCACCGACAGCGAGACCTATGACTGGCCGCCGACCTCGACCTATATCCAGAACCCGCCCTATTTCCGCGGCATGTCCAAGGAGCCGGGCCAGATCAGCAATATCGACGGCGCCCGCATCCTGGCGATCCTGGGCGACATGATCACCACCGACCACATCTCGCCCGCGGGTTCGTTCAAGCCGACCACCCCGGCCGGCAAATACCTGACCGAGCGCCAGGTCGCGCCCAAGGACTTCAACAGCTACGGCTCGCGCCGCGGCAACCACGAAGTGATGATGCGCGGCACCTTCGCCAATATCCGCATCCGCAACGAGATGCTGGACGGGGTCGAGGGCGGCTATACCCTGGGCCCGGACGGGCAGCAGACCTCGATCTTCGACGCCTCGATGGAATATCAGGCGCAGGGCACGCCGCTGGTCATCTTCGGCGGCGTCGAATACGGCGCCGGCTCGTCGCGCGACTGGGCGGCCAAGGGCACCAACCTGCTGGGCGTCAAGGCGGTCATCGCCGAGAGCTTCGAGCGCATCCACCGCTCGAACCTGGTCGGCATGGGCGTGATCCCCTTCGAGTTCACCGGCGGCGAGAACCGCAAGACGCTGGGGCTCAAGGGCGACGAGGTGATCTCGATCGACGGGCTGGCGGGCGAGTTCAAGCCGCTGTCTCAGGTCGCCTGCACCATCCGCTATGCCGATGGCAGCGAGAAGGTGATCCAGCTCAAGGCCCGCGTCGATACCGAGGTCGAGATCGAATACCTGGAGAACGGCGGCGTGCTGCATTACGTGCTGCGCAACCTGGCGAAAGCCTGATCCAGCGCCATCGGACAAGAATGACGGGCCGTCCCTTCGGGGGCGGCCTTCGCTTTTCCGGCGCCGTCCCAGGGGTATTTTAGGAACGAAGAAGCCAGGCTGCCGGAAGAGTATTTGCAAAACGGTGAAACGCAGCGCCGTTCACAATCGGGCAAGCGTAGAGCGAGCGGCTTGCATGGCGGCGGAGCATTCTGGCAAATCGGCACGCAGGGACTGATAAGGGGAAAGCGATGCGCGGGCTGGCGGTGGCTTTGATCGGAGCGATGGGATTGTCGGCGCCGGCAGGCGCACAAGAGAATCCGGCCGGGAACGAGCGGCTCTGGACCTGCGAGACCTCGATCGCCGGCGAGCAGACGGCGATCAACTATGTCCGCGATGACGCGTTTCGCGCGAATGTCGGCCGGCTGGAGAAGAATTTCTCCGGCTGGGGGCGGATCTCCTGTCCCGGCTACGTCACCCTGCGCGAGATCCTGCGGCGCAACCAGATGGCGGACGACGGCAGCTATTGCCTGCTCTGGGACAAGCAGCACGACACCTATATCGGCGCGCAGAAGGGGCCGCGCAAAGGGAATGCGCTATGTCGCAAGACCTTTTGCGAACGGGTGAACACGGCGCGGCAGGCAACCTTCCGCAATGCCAATGCGCTGGCGGTCGCCGGCTATGACGCGGTGACGCAGCGGCCCGGCGCCACGATCCTGGCCGCAACCTCGGGGCAGATGGTCGGCACGCTCGAGGCGGCGGGGGCGGCGGCCATGGGCATGGCGGCCTCGCCGGTGGCAGTGGGCTCGCTGGTGATCGGTTCGGCCGCCGTGGGTGGAAGCCTGTGGTATTGCGCCGAGGAATAGCGCCCCGCCGCCGGCGCTGCGTTTCACCGTTTTGCAAATACTCTTCCGGCACCCCGGCTTCTTCGTTCCTAAAATACCCCTGGGACGGCGCCGGAAAAGCGAAGGCCGCCCCCGAAGGGACGGCCCTGAAATCCTGTGATCCCGGAAGGATCAGTTCTTGGCGTAGAATTCGACGACCAGGTTCGGCTCCATCTGCACGGCATAGGGCACATCGCCCAGGGCCGGAGTGCGCACGAAGGTGGCGGTCATCTTGTTGTGGTCCACTTCCAGGTAGTCCGGCACGTCGCGCTCGGCCAGGCCGACCGATTCCAGCACGATGGCCAGCTGGCGCGACCGCTCGCGGACCGAGATCACGTCGCCTTCCTTGACGCGGTAGGAGGCGATGTTCACGCGCTTGCCGTTCACCTCGACATGGCCGTGGTTCACGAACTGGCGGGCGGCGAAGATGGTCGGCACGAATTTGGCGCGATAGACCACCGCGTCCAGGCGGCGCTCCAAGAGGCCGATCAGGTTCTCGCCGGTGTCGCCCCGGACGCGCTCGGCCTCGGCATAGATGCGGCGGAACTGCTTCTCGGTCAGGTCGCCGTAATAGCCCTTCAGCTTCTGCTTGGCGCGCAGCTGGGTGCCGAAATCCGACAGCTTGCCCTTGCGGCGCTGGCCGTGCTGGCCGGGACCGTATTCGCGGCGGTTGAGCGGCGACTTGGCGCGGCCCCAGATGTTCTCGCCCATGCGGCGGTCGATCTTGTACTTGGCAGCGGTGCGTTTGGTCATCGCTGATCTCCTTCTTTATGTTCTGTTCTCGAAGGGCGTTGTCCTTTGGCATATTGCCCGACAGGATTCCCCTTGCGGGGTCCACCAACACCAATGAAGCGGCGCTTATAGCCGCCCGGCGCCCGGTGTCAAGCACCCCTTGAGCCGCGGCCCCGATGCTCCTAAATGAAAGGCAGCGAACAGAAAAGGGCCCGAGATGTTTTCGATCCCCGGCAAATCCCCCGTGACCATCACCCAGGCGGCCGAGCGGCAGATCGCCCGGCTGATGGCGCAGAAATCCGCCAGCGGCCTGCGCATCGGCCTGAAGAAGGGCGGCTGCGCCGGCATGGAATACACCATGGAGCTGGCCGAGACCGCCTCGCCCGGCGACGAGGTGGTCGAACAGGGCGAAGCGCGGGTTCTGATCGCCCCCACCGCGCAGATGTTCCTGTTCGGGACCGAGATCGATTATGAATCCGGCCTGCTGGAATCCGGCTTCAGGTTCCGCAACCCCAATGTCACCGACAGTTGCGGCTGCGGCGAATCGGTCAACTTCGCTCCGCTGGAAGGTTCGCGCGCCAAGGTTTGAACCTTTTTGCCGCAAGTTAGCGCCCACATCGCCCTGCCGGCTTGATCGCGCGAAATCCCCGGCCTAATCCCCTGCCAGATCATGAAAAGGGAGAGAGGCAGATGGCCCCGCGCAAACTTGCCGCCGGCAACTGGAAGATGAACGGAACCCTGGCCTCACTGGCCGAGATCGGCCGGCTGCTCGCCGATCACCCGGCGCCGGGCTGCGACGTGCTGATCTGCCCGCCTGCCACCCTGCTCCATGCCATGGCCGCCAGCGCGCAGGGCAAGATCGCCATCGGCGGCCAAGACTGCCACGCCAAGACCGCGGGTGCCCATACCGGCGACATCGCCGCCGCGCAGCTCAGGGACGCGGGCGCGAGCCATGTGATCCTTGGCCATTCCGAGCGTCGCACCGACCATGCCGAGACCGACGCCCAGGTCGCCGCCAAATCCGTCGCCGCGCATGAGGCGGGCCTCGTCGCGGTGATCTGCGTCGGCGAGACCGAGGCGCAGCGCGACGCCGGCCAGACGCTCGACGTGATCTCGGCCCAGCTTGCCGGCTCGGTTCCCGATGGTGCCACGGCCGCCAACACGGTGATCGCCTATGAACCGGTCTGGGCCATCGGCACCGGCCGCACGCCCACCTCCGACCAGATCGCCGAGGTCCATGCCCTGATGCGCGAGCGCCTCTCGGCGCGCTTCGCCGACGGTGCCGACATGGCGCTGCTCTATGGCGGCTCGGTCAAGCCCGGCAATGCGGCCGAGATCTTTGCCATTCCGCATGTGAACGGCGCGCTGGTCGGCGGCGCCAGCCTCAAGGCCGAGGATTTCGGCCCGATCATCGCCGCGCTTTCCGCAGCGTAACGCCGGCGAAAGGAACGCCATTCCATCCGAACCCTCCGGTTTGGAATGGCGTTGCCCTTTTGCCGGGCGCCTGCCCCTTGCCAAGCCCGGCCCGGCGGGCATAGGTCTCGCCTGACATTCAAGGCAGGGGCGATGACAGAGCCGGCAATCTCATTCCAGGGCGTGACGCGCCGCTATCCGCAAAAGGGCGGCGGCGACGTGGTGGCGCTGCACGACATCTGGCTGGACGTGCCGCAGGGCGCGATCACCGGCATCATCGGCCGGTCCGGCGCCGGCAAATCGACGCTGTTGCGCATGGTGAACGGGCTGGAACGCCCCAGCGCCGGCAAGGTGATCGTGAACGAGCGCGACGTGGGCGCCGCCTCGGACGCGAGCCTGCGCCGCATCCGGCGCGAGGTCGGCATGATCTTCCAGCATTTCAACCTGCTGGCCAGCCGCACCGTGGCCGAGAACATCGCCCTGCCGCTGGAGATCGCCGGAGAGGACCGCGCGAAGATCGCCCCCCGCGTCACGGAGCTGATCGAGCGCGTCGGCCTGACCGCCCAGGCCGGCCGCTACCCGGCCGAGCTTTCCGGCGGGCAGAAGCAGCGGGTCGGCATCGCCCGGGCCTTGGCCACCGGGCCGCGCGTGCTGCTGTCGGACGAGGCGACCTCGGCCCTCGACCCCGACACCACCCGGCAGGTGCTGGAGCTTCTGCAGCGCATCAACCGCGAGCTTGGCCTGACCATCCTGCTCATCACCCATGAGATGGCGGTGGTGCGCGACATCTGCAGCCATGTCGCGGTGATCGAGGGCGGCCGCATCGTCGAGGCGGGCGAGACCTACGCGGTCTTCTCGAAACCCGCCCATCCCACCACGCGCTCGTTCCTGACCGGCGTGACCGGCGTCGCGGTGCCGCAATTCGTCGCCGGCCAGATGCGGGACGCGCCGCAGGGCCCCGAGGCCGAGGCGGTGGTGCAGATCACCTTCATCGGCAGCCATGCCACCGACCCGATGCTGGCGCGGCTGACCTCGGAACGCGGGGTCAGCGTCAACATCCTGGCCGGCGCCATCGAGGAGATCGGCACCAGGCCCTTCGGCAGCCTGATCGTCGCCCTGCCCGCCCAGCGGCTGGAGGAATCGCGCCGCTTCCTGGAAGAACACGGGCTTCTGACCGAGGTGCTTGGCTATGTCGGCTAACCTGATCCCGATCCTCTGGCAGGCGACGCTGCAGACGCTCTACATGGTCGCCCTGTCCACGCTGCTCGGCACGCTGATCGGCGGGCCGCTGGGCGTGTTCCTGGCCACCTCGCGCCGGGGCGAGCTGCTCTCGGCGCCTTGGCTGAACACCGTGCTGGGGCTGATCGTGAACGCGGCGCGCTCGACGCCCTTCATCATCCTGGTGGTGGCGATCATCCCCTTCACGCGGCTGATCGCCGGCACCTCGATCGGCACCACCGCCGCCATCGTGCCACTGACCATCGCGGCCGCGCCCTTCATCGCCCGCCTGATCGAGACCGCCATCCGCGAGGTCGATGCCGGGCTGATCGAGGCCGCCCGCGCCATGGGCGCCACGCCCGGCCAGATCGTGCGCAAGGTGCTGATCCCCGAGGCCATGCCCGGCATCATCCTGGGCCTGACGCTCGCCGTGGTCAGCCTGATCGGCTATTCGGCCATGGTCGGCGCGGTCGGCGGCGAGGGCCTGGGCGATCTCGGCATCCGCTACGGCTACCAGCGCTTCATGCCCGAGGTGATGCTGGCGGTGGTGGTGATCCTGATCGTGCTGGTGCAACTGGTGCAATCGGCCGGCGAATGGATCGCCGCCCGTTTCGACAAGCGCGCGCCCCGCAACCGGGGCCGATAACCGGAAAGGACATCCCATGCGCAAATTCAGCCTTGCCGCCCTGACCTCGGCACTCGCCCTCGCCGCCGGCATGGCCGCGGCCGAGGAGATCAAGGTCGGCGTCTCGCCGGGCGAACATGGCGAGATCATGGAGGAAGTCGCCAAGGTCGCCAAGGACAAGGGCCTGACCATCGACATCGTCGAATTCACCGATTACGTGGTGCCGAACCAGGCGCTGGCCGATGGCGATCTGCAAGCCAACAGCTTCCAGCACCAGCCCTATCTGGACAACCAGATCAAGGACCGCGGCTTCGCGCTGGTCAGCATCGCCAAGACCATCACCACGCCGATGGGCGTCTATTCGCAAAAGCTGAAATCGCTGGACGAGCTGCCCGAGGGCGCCGGGGTCGCGATCCCGAACGACCCGACCAATGGCGGCCGCGCGCTGCTGCTTTTGCAGGACAAGGGCATCGTCACGCTGGCCGAGGACACCGGCCTCACCCCCTCGCCGCTCGACGTGACCGGCAACCCGAAGAACCTCAAGTTCCTGGAACTCGACGCCGCCCAGCTGCCGCGCGCACTGGCCGATACCGACATCGCCGTGATCAACACCAACTACGCGCTGGATGCCGGCCTCAACCCGAACGAAGACGCCATCGCCATGGAAAAACCCGACAGCCCCTATGCCAACATCATCGTGGTGCGCCAGGGCGACGAGGACGCCCCATGGGCCAGGCAACTGGTCGAAGCCTATCACGACCCGGCGGTGAAGCAGTTCATCGAGGAGAAATACCAGGGTGCCGTCATCCCTGCCTGGTGACCTTCTCTGTTTCCTAAATACCCCGGGGGAGTCGCGGCACGCGACGGGGGCGGAGCCCCCATCCCCCGCGCCACAAGGAAACGCCCCGCCGGTCAAGCGGGGCGTTTGCTCATTCCGGCCGCATGCTGCCGGTGCGGCGCAGCCGGTCGTGCCAGCTGAGCGCCTCCTCGATCAGATGCGGCGTATGGCCGCCCCGCGCCAGCGCCCGGTCGTGGTAATCCGCCAGCGCATCCCGCCATTCCGGGGCCACGCAGTTTTGCAGGACCACCCGCGCCCGCTCGCGCGGCGCAAGGCCACGCAGATCGGCCAGCCCCTGCTCGGTGACCAGGATGTCCACGTCATGCTCGGTATGGTCGACATGGCTGACCATCGGCACCACCGAGGAGATCCGCCCATCCTTGGCCATGGATTTCGTCACGAAAACCGACAGATAGGCGTTGCGTGCGAAATCGCCCGAGCCGCCGATGCCGTTCATCATCTGCGTGCCCATGACATGGGTCGAGTTCACGTTGCCGTAAAGGTCGAATTCCAGCGCCGTGTTGATGCAGATCAGCCCCAGCCGCCGCACCACCTCGGGGTGGTTGGAAATCTCCTGCGGGCGCAGCACCAGCCGGGGCTTGAACTCGTGGAACCGCGCCATCACGTCGCGGTATTTCGGCGCCGACAGCGTGATCGAGGAACCCGAGGCAAAGACCATCTTGCCGGCATCCATCAGGTCGAAGGTCGAATCCTGCAGGACTTCCGAATACATGGTCAGGTCGTGGAACGGGCTGTCGATGAAACCGTGCAGCACCGCATTGGCGATGGTGCCGATGCCGGCCTGCAGCGGGTGCAGGTGGCCCGGCAGCCGGGAATGCGCCACCTCGTTCTTCAGGAATTCGGTCAGGTGGCCGGCGATGGCCCGGGTCTCGGCATCCGGCGCCTCGATGGTCGAGGACGAGTCGAGCTTGGTCGAGACCACGATGGCCGCGATGCGCTCGGGCGGCACCGGGATGAAGGGAAAGCCGACCCGGCTTTCCGGCGTCACCACCGGGATCGGCGTCCGGGTGGGGCGATAGGTGGGGATATAGATGTCGTGCAGCCCCTCCAGCGCCTCGGGCTGGCTCAGGTTGATCTCGACGATCACCTTCTCGGCCAGCAGCGCGAAGCTTGCCGAATTGCCGACCGAGGTGGTGGGGACGATGCCGCCGGTCTCGGTGATCGCCACCGCCTCGACGATGGCGATGTCCACCGGCGGCAGCTGGCCGGTGCGCAGTTGTTCGACCGTCTCGGAGAGGTGCTGGTCGATATACATCACCTCGCCGGCGTTGATCGCGCGGCGCAACGCCGGGTCGGACATGAAGGGGATGCGGCGCGACAGCACCTTGGCCTCGGCCAGTGTCTTGTCGAGGTCGTTGCCGAGCGACGCCCCGGTCATCAGCGTCACCTTCAGCGGCTGGGCCTTGGCGCGTTCGGCCAGCGCCAGCGGCACCGCCTTGGCCTCGCCGGCGCGGGTAAATCCCGACATGCCCAGCACCATGCCGTCGCGGATCAGGCTCGCGGCCTCTTCGGCGCTGACCACGCGCTCGCGCAGGGGCTTGTGGCGGATGCGGTGAAGGTGATCCTCGGTCATAGCAGCCTCCCTGAAACTCGGGCGATGATTAGAGCCATCGCGCAGGACTGACAAATCAACCCAGCCATGCACGCAAGGAAAGGCCGGCCCGAAGGCCAGCCTGGGCAAGATCGTTTCGCGCCGGGCTCAGCGGCGAGGGCTCAGCGGCGAGGGCTCAGCGACGCCGGCCCAGCGACCAGGCCCCGTCGCCCAGCAGCGCCAGCGCCACCATGGTCACGGCCCAGAGCAGCGGATATTCCCAGCCGCCGCCCGGATTACTGAAGGTGAAGCCCGCACCGCCATGGCCGAACCAGGCCGCACCCAGCAGCACGGCGGCCAGCGCCAGCGCGACCTGCCGGGTGAAGATGCCGGCGATCAGCGCCAGCCCGCCCAGGATCTCGGCCAGTATGGTCAGCGGGCCCAGGATGCCCGGCAGGCCGATGGACTGGAAATAGCCGGCTGTGCCCGAGGGGGTGAAGACCAGCAGCTTGATCAGCCCATGGACCAGGAACCAGATCCCGGTCGAGACCCGCAGGACAAAAGCGGCGATGTCGGCATTGCGCTCGGCCAGGGCCGGGGCGCTTTGGCTAAGGTCGGTCATGATGTGTTTCCTTGCAACTGTTCGCGTATCCGTTGCCCGACAGATAGACCTTGGCGATTGTCGCGAAAATTGCCATATTCATGGAAATATTGTCGCCGATGCGGGGATGGAATGGACAGGATCGACGGCATCCGCGCCTTTGTCGCCGTGGTCGATGCCGGCTCGTTCACCCGGGCGGGCGAGCGGCTGGGGATCTCGAACAAGCTGGTCAGCAAATATGTCGCGGCGCTGGAGGGGCAGCAGGGCGTCACGCTTCTGAACCGCACCACCCGCGCCCTGTCGCTGACCCCCGCGGGCGAGCGTTATCTGGCGGCGGCCCGCCGGGTGCTGGCGGCGGTCGAGGAACTGGACGCGCAGGCCCATGCCGAGGACGGCGTCCTGACCGGGCGGCTGCGCATCAGCGCCCCGGTGGCCTTCGGCGAGATGTTCGCCACCACCCTGACCCGCGACTTCACCGCCGGCCATCCGGGGATCGAGATCGACCTGAACCTGACAGACCGCTATGTCGACCTGGCGGCCGAGGGCTTCGACCTGGCGCTGCGCATCGGCCAGCTTGCCGATTCCAGCCTGATCGCCCGCCGCATCGGCCAGGCCGAGGCCTGGGCGGTGGCAAGCCCCGCCTATCTGAACCGGCATCCGCGCCCCGCCCGCCCCGAGGATCTGCGCGAGCATGCGAATATCCGCGACAGCAATACGCAGAATCCCGGCCGGGCGATCTTCCTGATCGAGGGCAAGGCGGTCAGCATCCCCCTGCCCGGCCGCATTACCGTGAACAGCGCCCAGGCAGTGCGGAAGCTGGTGCTGGAGGGCGAGGGCGTGGCGCTGATCCCCAGCTTCGTCGTGGCGCAGGACGTGGCCCAGGGCCGGCTGCAGCGGCTTCTGCCGGATTTCCAGCGGCCGCAGCTGGACATCCAGGCACTGTATCTGCCGCAGCCCTTCATGCCGCCGCGGCTTTCGGCCTATCTGGACCACCTTCGGGCGCGGCTTACGCCTCTGCTGAAAGCACCGCGCCCGGATTCATGATGCCCAGCGGGTCCAGCGTGGCCTTGATCGCCCGCATGGCCTTGAGGCGCGCCGGATCGCCCCAGCGTTCCAGGTCGCCGACCTTCAGCCGCCCGACCCCGTGTTCGGCCGAGAAGGAGCCGCCGCGATCCACCACCATCTGATGCACCAGAAGCGATAGCGCCTTGCGCCGGTCGTCGTAATCCGCGCGATTGCGGCCGGGCGCCGGGAACAGGTTGTAATGCAGGTTGCCGTCGCCCAGATGCCCGAAGCAGTTGATGCGCAGCCCCTCGCCCGCAAGCCGCGCGCCGGCCTCGCGGATGAAGCCGGCGATTTCCGACAGCGGCAGGCTGATATCGTGGCTGGCGACGGCGCCGATGCGGCGGTTCGCCTCGGGGATATGTTCGCGCAGATGCCAGAAACCGGCCGCATGCGCCCCCGATTGCGCGATCACCCCGTCGGAGACCAGGCCGCGCTCCATCGCGTCGACCAGCAGCCCCTCCAGCGCCGCCTCGGGGGCCAGCCCCTCGGGCAGGCCGACCTCGATCAGCACCGACCATTCGGCGCCGGGCAGCGGCTGGCGGATCTCGGGCAGCACCTCGGCCAGGAAGGCCAGCCCCTGCCCGCCGATCAGCTCGAAGGCGGTGACGCCGCCGGCCATGCGCCCCTCGGCCAGCGACAAGAGCGTCAGCGCCGCCTCGGGCGAGGGTACCTGCAGCATGGCGGTGCCGATCCCCGGCGGCGGCACCACCAGCTTCAGGCTGGCGGCGGTGACGATGCCCAGCGTGCCCTCGGCCCCGATCAAGAGGTCGCGCAGGTCATAGCCGGTATTGTCCTTGCGCAGCCGCTTCAGGTCGTGGACGACCGAACCGTCGGGCAGCACCGCCTCGATCCCCAGGCAAAGCGCCCGCGCCGTGCCATAGCGCAGCGCGGTGACGCCGCCGGCATTGGTCGCAAGGCAGCCGCCGATGGCCGCGGTGCCTTGGCTCGCCAGCGACAGCGGGAACAGCCGCCCCGCCGCCTCGGCCGCGTCGCGCACGGCCTGCAGGGTCATGCCGGCCTCGGCCACCAGCACGTTCTCTTCGGGCCAGATGCCGCGCAGCGCGGTCATCCGCTCCAGCGACAGGATCAGTGGCGCCGGCCCCTCGGGCATCACCTGGCCCGAGACCAGGCCGGTGCCACCGCCGCGCGGCACGATGGCGACGCGAGCCTCGGCGCAGGCGCGGACCACGGCGCCAACCTCATCGGTATTGCGCGGCGCGGCGACCAGCCCCGCCTGTCCCCGCCAGCGGCCGCGCGGCTCCTCCAGATAGGCGGGCGCGACCTCGCGCAGCACGCCCTCGGGCAGCGTCGCAGCCAGCGTCTCGTCGGCAGGGTTCAGCATCAGCGCACCTCGGTCTTACCACGCCGGTCGTGGCGCAGGTTGGCGTAAAGCACATGGTTGCGCCAGCGGCCGTTGATCTGCAGGTAGCTTTGCGCCACCCCCTCGTATTTGAAGCCGGAACGTTCCAGCACGCCGCGCGACGGGGTGTTTTCCGGCAGGCAGGCGGCCTCGATCCGGCTCAGGTCCATCTCGGTGAAGGCATGCTGGACCAGCGCACCGATGGCCTCGCGCATGTAACCCTGCCGGGCGAAGGGCTGGCCGATCCAGTAGCCGATGGTCGCCGATTGCGCCGGGCCGCGGCGGATATTGTCCAGCGTGATCGCCCCCAAGAGCGCCCCGTCGCGCCGGATCAGGAACAGGGGCAGAGCCGTGCCGTTGCGGCTGGCGCGCTGCGCCCAATAGACCCGGTTGGTGAAGCCGCGCTTGGTCAGGTGGTCGGGCGCCCAGACCGGCTCCCACGGGGTCAGGAAGGCGCGGCTTTCGGCCCGCAGCGCGGCCCATGGGGCGAAATCCGCATGGGCAGGCAGGCGCAGCACCATCCGCTCGGTTTCCAGGCGCGGCGGACGGCGGCGCGAGAACATCAGGCGGCGAGCCTTTCGGCCAGCACCTCGCGCGTGGGCGCGCCCGCGACCGGCCCGTAAAGCGCCAGTGCCGGGCGGGCATGGGCAATCAGACGCTCGGCATGGGCGCGGATGTCGGCCACGGTCACGGCGTCGATGCGCTCGGCCACCTCGGCCGGGTCCGGCACCCGGCCCCAGATCGCCAGCGACCGCGCCATGCGCTCGGCCTGGCCGGTCGGGCTTTCCAGCCCCATCAGCAGCCCGGCCTTGAGCTGGGCGCGCGCGCGGGCCACCTCGGCCTCGGTCATGTCCTCGGCCGAGCGCTTCAACTCGTCCACGGTCAGCGTCGCCAGGTCGGCGATCTGCTCGCCCGAGGTGCCGGCATAGATCGTCACCATGCCGGTATCGTCGTGGAAACCGGACTGCGCGAAGATCGAATAGCACAGGCCCTTTTCCTCGCGCAGCTTCTGGAACAGGCGCGAGGACATGCCGCCCCCCAGCGCCGAGGTCCAGATCTGCGCGGCATAGAAATCCGGCGCCTGATAGCCCGGCCCCTCGAAGGCCAGCGCGAAATGCGCCTGCTCCAGCCCCTTGACGCGGCGCGCCTCGGCGCCCTGCCAGCGGGCGGGCTCGCGCGTGGTCAGCTTGCGGGCCGGCAGATGGCCGAAGATCGCCTCGACCTGGCGCAGGATGCGGTCATGGTCCACCGCACCGGCGGCGGCGACGATCATGCGCTCGGGACCGTAATGCTCGGTGATGAAGCCCGACAGGTCGGCGCGGTCGAAGCGGCTGACCCGCTCGGCCGGGCCCAGGATGGTGCGGCCCATGGGCTGGTCGGGATAGGCCGCCTCTTGCAGCCAGTCGAAGATCACGTCGTCGGGCGTGTCCAGCGCCTGGCCGATCTCTTGCAGGATCACGCCGCGCTCGACCTCGATCTCGCGCTGGTCGAACACCGGGTTCATCACGATGTCCGAGATCACGTCCAGCGCCAGCTCCACGTCCCCCGCCAGCACCCGCGCGTAATAGGAGGTCACGTCGCGCGAGGTATAGGCGTTGATATAGCCGCCGACATTCTCGATCGACTCGACGATTTCCAGCGCGCTGCGCCGCGCCGTGCCCTTGAAGGCCATGTGTTCCAGGAAATGGGCGATGCCGTTCTGCTCGGCGCGCTCGTCGCGGCAGCCGGCATTGACCCAGATGCCGATGGCGGCGGAATGCAGGCCGGGCATGTCGCGGCTGACGACGCGCAGCCCGTTGGGCAGGGTGCTGATGCGGATCTGATTCAAGCTGTTCTCCGTTCAAGGATCAGCGATTTAATGGCCTCGGCGTCGTTTGCAATCCGGGTGATGCGCTCGTCGCGGTCGAAAAGGTCGGCCATATGCGGCGGCAGGGGCGGGCGGATGCCCACGGCCGCCTCGACCGCGTCGGGGAATTTCGCCGGATGCGCGGTGGAAAGCGAGATCATCGGCACGCCCGGCCGCAGATGCTCGCGCGCCACCTTCACCGCAACGGCGGTATGCGGGCAGATCACCTCGCCCGTCTCCTCGCGGATGGTGGCGATCATCGCCATCGTCTCCTCTTCGGAGGCACGGCCCGAGACATAGGTCTCGCGCAGCGCCTGAAGTGCGCCCTGGCTGATGACGAAGCCGCCGGATTTCAGCTCTTCCATCAGCCGCGACACGGCATTGCCGTCGTGGTCATAGGCCAGCCACAGCGCGCGTTCGAAATTCGAGCTGACCTGGATGTCCATCGAGGGGCTGATCGAGGGCCGGGCGGTGCCGACGCGGTATTCGCCGCTGGTCATCGCCCGGTGCAGGATGTCGTTCTGGTTGGTGGCGACGACCAGCTTGCCGATGGGCAGGCCCATGGCCTTGGCGATGGAACCGGCGAAGACATCGCCGAAATTCCCGGTCGGCACGGTGAAGTCCACCTCGCGCCGCGGCGCGCCCAGGCTGACGGCGGCGGTGAAGTAATAGACGATCTGCGCCAGCACCCGCGCCCAGTTGATCGAGTTGACGCCGGCAAGCCCGACCGCATCGCGGAAATCGTGGTCGTTGAACAGATCCTTGAGCCGCGCCTGGCAATCGTCGAAGGTGCCGTCCACCGCCAGCGCATGGACGTTGGCGTCGGCGGGTGTGGACATCTGGCGGCGCTGCACTTCGCTGACGCGGCCATGCGGATACATGATGAACACATCGACGTTCGACAGGCCGCGGAACGCCTCGATCGCGGCCGAGCCGGTATCGCCCGAGGTCGCGCCCAGGATCGTGACCCGCTGCCCCGAACGCGCCAGCGCCAGCTGGAACAGCTGGCCGATCAGCTGCATGGCGAAATCCTTGAAGGCCAGCGTGGGGCCGTGGAACAGCTCGAGCAGGTGATGGCCCGGCGCAAGCTGGACCAAGGGCGCGCGGGCGACATGGTCGAAGCCATGATAGGCCCGCGCGATGGCATCGCGCAGTTCCGCATCGCTGAAGCTTTCGCCGACGAAGGGGCTGGTGACGCGGCGCGCGACCTCTTCATAGGGCAGGCCCTCGAAGCGGGCGATCTCGTCGGCCGAGAACATCGGGATCGCCTCGGGCAGGTACAGCCCGCCGTCGCGCGCCAGCCCGGTCATCATCGCCTGTTCGAAGTCCAGGACCGGAGCCCGGCCCCGTGTCGAAACGTAACGCATCGCGTCCCCCTAGTATTGCCGCTGCCTGATACGCCAGATCAGCGCCACTGTCATCCCTGCCCAAACCGCAGCGATCATGAACCATTGCACGGCATAGCTCAGGTGGTTGTTCGGAATGCCCTCGACCGCCACCGGGATCGGCCGCACCCCCTGGGCATCGCCGCGGACCTCGGCCGCGACCACCAGGATCGGCTCGGTCCCCAGCTGCGCGGCCATGGCCGGCACGTCGCGGGCGAACCAGACGTTCTCGGCCAGGTTGGGCGCGGGCGTGGCGCTGCCCTTTTCGTCGGGCCAATGCAGGTTGCCTGCCACCTCCAGCCGCACCGGCGGGCGCGGGTCGCGCTTGTGGTCCTGATCGACGAAGCCGCGGTCGAGCAGGATCCGGCGCCCGTCATCGGTCAGGAAGCCCGAGACGATCTGATAGCCGCCGCCCGCCTCGCGCGTGCCCGACAGCACGTCGATCTCCTCGCCCGTGGTCTGGCCCGAGACCAGCACCGGCAGGTATTTCATCGACGGGTCCACCGCCGCCGGCAGGGGCACGGGGGCGCCCTCGATCCTTTGCTGGATCTGCGCGATCAGCCCCTCTTTCCAGTCCAGCCGCTGAAGTTGCCATATGCCCAGCGAGATCAGGATGGCGCAGCCCAGCACGCCGACGATCAGCGGGAACAGGTAACGGCGCATGGGCGGGCCTCCAAAGCAAACGGCGCGGGAACATCTGCCCCGCGCCGTGGAAATGTCAGTCGGGATCAGCGGCCCCAGATATAGATCACGACAAAGAGGAACAGCCAGACCACATCGACGAAGTGCCAGTACCAGGCGGCGGCCTCGAAGCCGACGTGCTGCTGCTGGGTCATCTGGCCCTTGAGCAGGCGGATCAGGCAGACGAACAGGAAGATCGTGCCGATGATGACATGCGCACCGTGAAAGCCGGTGGCCATGAAGAAGGTGCCGGCATAGACCGTGTCGGCCAGGCCGAAGGCGGCATGGCTGTATTCATAGGCCTGCAGCCCGGTGAAGCAGATGCCCAGGATCACCGCGACGATCAGCCCGTTGATCGTGGTCTTGCGGTCGCCGTCATGCACGAAGGCATGGTGCGCCCAGGTCACGGCGACGCCCGAAAGCAGCAGGATCAGCGTGTTGATCAGCGGCAGGTGCCAGGGATCGAAGGTGACGATGCCCTCCGGCGGCCAGACGCCGTCCTTGATCGGGCTGTCCGGCCCCATCGGATACATGGCGTTCTTGATGAAGGCCCAGAACCAGGCGACGAAGAACATCACCTCGGACATGATGAACAGGATGAAGCCGTATTGCAGGCCGATGCGCACCACCGGGGTATGCTCGCCCGACTCGCCCTCGTTGACGACATCGACCCACCAGCCGAACATGGTGTAAAGAACGGCAGCCAGGCCGATCAGGAACATCCACGGCCCCTCGACCGGCAGCCCCAAGACCGTGATTCCCTTCATCCAGGCGACCGCGCCAGTCAGCATCACGAAGGCGCCGATCGCGCCGAGGAAGGGCCAGATCGAGGGCGGCAGGATCTGATAATCGTGGTTCTTTACATGGGCCATGGCTGCGTTCCCGGCTGTTGCTGGTTCTTGTTGCTCAGTTTACGGTCGGTTCCGTTTTCGCGTCCAGCGCCGCCTGTCTGGGCGCGGGAGGATCGGTCCGGTGGAAGGTATAGGACAGGGTGATGTCGCGGATCCGGCCCGCGTCACGATCGTTGACCAGGTCGGCATCGACGAAGAAGCTGACCGGCATCTCGACCCGCTCACCCGGTTGCAGGGTCTGCTCGGTAAAGCAGAAGCATTCGATCTTGTTGAAGAAATAGCCGGCGGCATCGGGCGCCACGTTATAGCTGGCGGTGCCGGTGACCGGCTGGTCGGTATTGTTGATCGCCTCGTAGAAGGCAATGGCGTTCTCGCCGATCCGCAGTTCCATTTCCCGCTGCATGGGGCGGAAGGTCCAGCCGAGGTTGCTGTCGGCATTGGCGTCGAAGCGCACGCGGATCTTTTCCTCCAGCACGGTGTCCGAGGCGGACTCGGCCACGTTGGTCGTGCCGGCAAAGCCCGTCACCTGGCAAAACCAGGAATAAAACGGCACCGCCGCCCAGGACAGCGCGCCCATCACCACGACGACGCCGGCCAGCATGGCCACGGTGCGCCCGTTCGACCTCGGTTTCCCGCTCATTGGCTTGCCTCCTGATGGGCCGCCGGCGTGCCCGGCGCTGCGACCGGGGCGGCATTGGGGGCCGGCGGATCGGGATCGGGCGGCAGCATCGAGGCGCGCGGGCGGTGGTCATAGCCCTGCATCATGTCGCCCTGGGTGATCTTGACCACCGAAAGGCCAAAGACCAGCGCCACGAAACCCAGCAGCACGACCAGAAGCCCGATGTTGCGGCTGCGGCGGCGCTTGTGCAACTCGTGTTCGACCTGGGGCAGCATCACCACCCCCCGATCCAATGCTGCACCAGCAGCGCCAGGAAATGCAGGAAAGTGTAATAGAGCGACAGGCGGAAATAGCGTTTCTCGACCCGGTAGCCATCGGCCTGTGCCTGGTCCTCGCTGCGGCGCAGGATCTGCCAGCCGCCGGCGATGAACAGCAGGTTCAGCACCGCCGAGACCGCCAGGTAGAGCGGCCCGCCGACCGAGGTGAAGCCCAGCCAGATCGCAAAGGGCGCCAGTACCAGCGTATAGGCGAAGATATGGCAGCGCGTCACCTTGCGACCATGAGTCACGGTCAGCATGGGCACGCCGGCCTTGGAATAGTCGTCCTTCATGAACAGCGCCAAGGCCCAGAAATGCGGCGGCGTCCAGAAGAAGATCAGCGCGAACATCAAGAGCGACTCGAGGCCGATGCCGCCGGTGGCGCAGGCCCAGCCGATCATCGGCGGAAAGGCCCCCGCGGCACCGCCGATGACGATGTTCTGCGGCGTCGAGCGTTTCAGCCAGATCGTGTAGACCACGGCATAGAAGAAGATGGTGAAGGCCAGGAACCCGGCCGCGAACCAGTTCGCCGCCAGCCCCAGCATCATCACCGACAGGCCCGAGAGCGCGATGCCGACCGCCAGCGCCTCGCCCGAGGAGACGCGGCCCGAGGGCACGGGACGGCCCGCGGTGCGGCGCATCACCGCGTCGATGTCGGCGTCATACCACATGTTGAGGGCACCCGAGGCCCCGCCCCCCAGCGCGATGAACAGCACCGCGCAGAAGGCAACGAAAGGGTTGACCGGCTGCGGGGCGATCCACAGCCCGACGAAGGCCGTGAACACCACCAGCGACATGACGCGCGGCTTCAGCAGCGCCACATAATCGCCGAAGCCCGCCTCGGCGGGCCCCTCGTATGCGTTGATATCGGCCACGGCCCGGCCTTACTCTGCCGAGGCCAGCTTGACGGGGCTGGCGGGCAGGTAGTCCGAGGCGTCGGCGGCGAATTCCTCTTGCGCGCCGGCAAGCCAGGCGTCGTATTTCTCCTGGCTGACCGCCTTGACCACGATGGGCATATAGGCGTGGTTGATGCCGCAAAGCTCGGAGCACTGGCCGAAATAGACGCCTTCCTGGTCGACCGAGAACCACAGCTGCGCGATGCGGCCCGGCACGGCGTCCTGCTTGACGGCAAAGGCGGGCACGGTCCAGGCGTGGATCACGTCGGTCGCCGTCACCTGCACCAGAACCTTCTTGCCGACCGGAACCACGACGGCATTGTCGGTGGCCAGCAGGTATTCGTCCTCGGAATAACCGGCATCGGCCAGGGCTTCCTTCTCCAGCATCAGCGCATCGAAGGCGACGCCGTCGTTGGGATATTCATAGGACCAGTACCACTGGTGGCCGATGGCCTTGATGACCAGGTCGGGATCGTTCGGCATCTCCTGGCTGCGGAACAGGATCGGCAGCGAGAAGGCGCCGATGGCGACCAGGATCAGCACCGGGACCAGGGTCCAGATCACCTCGATCGGGGTGTTGTGGGTAAAGCGCGCCGGCACCGGATTCGCCCGGCGGTTGAAGCGCACGATGCAGATCAGCAGCAGCAGGCAGACGAAGATCGTCACGGCCGTGATGATGTAGAGTACGAAATGATCCAGCCATTGCTGATCCTGCGCCAGCGGGCTCGACGCCGGCTGGAAGTTCATCCCGCCATTCACCGGCTTGCCGATCACCGGCAGATCGCCCAGCACGTCCTGCGCCAGGGCCGGAACGGCCGCCAGTGTCGCAACTCCCAGGCTCATCACCGCCGCCACCCCGCGGCGCTTGGTCGCAATTGCCATCATCCCATCCCGTTGCCTATCATGCCACCGGCAGGCCCCTGTCCCGGAGCCACCAGCATTCGGTCCTGCACCAGAACCATATCTTACCCCGACGGGCAAGCCATACCTATCGACTTCTTGCCAAAAAAGCCCTAGGCCGGTCCGCATGACAAGGACCGGTTCCATGACAGACGCTGCCTTTTCACCCTTTCGGACGCATCTCGATCAGGACCGCGCGCTGCGTATCCTGCGCGACGCCCTGGCGGGGGCGGATGACGGCGAGCTTTTTCTGGAACGCGCCCGGTCCGAGGCGCTGGTCTTCGACGACGGAAGGCTGCGCACTGCCAGTTATGACGCCGAACAGGGTTTTGGCCTGCGCGCGGTGCGCGGCGAGGTGACGGGTTACGCCCATTCGACCGAGATCGACGAAGCCGCGCTGAAGAAGGCGGCCGAAACCGTGCGCCTGGCCGTCGGCGCCGGCGGCGGCACGCTGGCCCTGCCACCGCAAGGCGAAATCCGGCCGCTTTATGCCGCCATCGACCCGGCCGAAGAGGTGCCCTTTGCCGCCCGCGTCGCATTACTGCGGCAAATCGACGCATTCGCCCGAGACCTGGACCCGCGGGTGGTCCAGGTCTCGGCCAGCATCGCGACTTCGGTGCAGGAGGTGGCGATCCTGCGCCCCGAGGGCGGGCTGGCCACCGACATCCGCCCCATGGCGCGGCTGAACGTCTCGGTCATCGTCGAATCGAACGCGCGGCGCGAAACCGGGACCGCGGGCGGCGGCGGGCGCATCGGCCTTTCCGGCCTGGTCGCGCCCGAGCATTGGCAGGGGCTGGTGCGCGAGGCGCTGCGCATCGCGCTGGTCAACCTGCGCTCGGTGCCCGCGCCCGCGGGCGTGATGGATGTGGTGCTGGGCCCCGGCTGGCCCGGCATCCTGCTGCACGAGGCGGTGGGCCACGGGCTCGAGGGCGATTTCAACCGCAAGGGGCATTCCGCCTTTGCTGGGCTGATGGGCAGGCGCGTCGCCGCGCCCGGCGTGACCGTGGTCGACGACGGCACCATTCCCGACCGGCGCGGCTCGATCTCGGTCGATGACGAGGGCACGCCCCCCGGCCGCAACGTGCTGATCGAGGACGGGATCCTGGTCGGCTACATGCAGGACCGGCAGAATGCCCGGCTGATGGGGGTCGCCGCCACCGGCAACGGGCGCCGGCAGAGCCACGCCCATGCCCCCATGCCGCGCATGACCAACACCTTCATGCTGGCGGGGTCCGAGGATCCGGCCTCGATCCTGGCCGGACTGGAGGACGGGATCTATGCGGTCGGCTTCGGCGGCGGGCAGGTGGACATCACCAACGGCAAGTTCGTGTTCTCCTGCACCGAGGCCTATCGGGTCAAAAACGGCCAGGTGGGCGATCCGATCCGCGGCGCGACGCTGATCGGCGACGGCGCGACCGCGTTGCAGCAGATCCGCGCCATCGGCAACGACCTGTCGCTGGATCCGGGAATCGGCAATTGCGGCAAGCAGGGACAATGGGTTCCGGTCGGCGTCGGCCTGCCCACGCTGCGCATCGGCGGGCTGACCATCGGCGGATCGGCCGCCTGAATCGCCTTGATTCCAATGGGTTGAAGAAATTCTTCGCCGGCTAACCCATTCTTAACCTTTGCCATGCGATGTTTCGGCCTGCGGATCAGGCAGAGGCATGGAACATGATGGCAAGGCAGCTTTCCTTGGACCCCCACCACGGACCCCGCCCAAAAGGGGAGGGGCTTGCCGCCTTGCACCTCATCCGTTCCCGCAAGGTGGGGCCGGCGACCTTTCACCGGCTGCTGGGCGAACATGGCAGCGCCCAGGCGGCGCTGGCCGCCCTGCCCGCCATGGCGCAGGCCGCGGGGATCCAGGATTACACCCCTTGCCCCCTTTCGGTCGCCGAGGCCGAGATCGCGGCCGGCCGGCGCGCCGGCGCCCGGCTCGTGACCTGGGGCGACCGGGATTATCCCGCCCTGCTGCGCGAGGTGGCCGAGGCGCCGCCGGTGCTGTGGCTGCGCGGCGACATGGCGGTGCTGGACCGCGTGCCGGTGGCGGTGATCGGGGCGCGCAACGCCTCTTCCCTTGGCCTGCGCATGGCGCGCGGCATGGCCGCAGGCCTGTCGCAATCGGGCGCGGCGGTGATCGCGGGACTGGCGCGCGGCATCGACACCGTCGCGCATGAAGCCGCGCTGCACGGCGGCACCATCGCCGTCATGGCCGGCGGCATCGACATGATCTATCCCGGCGAAAACGCGGCCCTGGCCGAGGCGATCTGCGAAACCGGCCTGCTGATGACCGAACAGCCGCCCGGTACCGAACCGGTGGCCCGGCATTTCCCCGCCCGCAACCGCATCATCTCGGGCCTGTCGCGCGCCGTGGTGGTGATCGAGGCGGCGCATCGCTCGGGCAGCCTGATCACCGCGCGCTGCGCGCTGGACCAGGGGCGCGAGGTGATGGCGGTGCCGGGGCATCCGATGGATGCGCGGGCCGCCGGCTGCAATGCGCTGATCCGCGACGGTGCGCTTCTGGTGCGCAATTCGGCCGATGTGTTGGCGGCGCTGCAATCGAACGGCCCCAGGGTCGCCCAGCCGGCGGCGGCAGAGCAACCCGCGGCAGCAACCCCTGCCCCCGTCCCTGTCGCCCCGTCGGCCGGGCGGGTCACGCAACCCGCCGCCGTCACCCGCCGGCTTGCGGAACTGGGTCATGGCATCCCGCGCCAGGTCGTCACGGGCCGGCCGCGCGACGCCGGCGGGCCGGTGGACCTGGAGCGGCGGATACTGGCGCGGCTGAGCCCCAGCCCGACCGAGGAAAACATGCTGATCCGCGACCTGGGAGTCCCGGCCGCCATCCTCGCCCCCGCGATCCTGGCGCTGGAACTGTCGGGCCGGGTGCAGCGCATGGCAGGCGGCCGGCTGGCGCTGAGCGGCGGCTGAGGCCCTCGCCGCTCCGATCACGGGGCAGTCACGCGCTTGTTGGGGAACCGCACCGATCGCCGCCGGTTGATCCGGGATCAAGCGACCATCGGAAAAGAGGACCGACATGCGCCGCATCTACAAGACCACGACCGCGATGGTGACCTGCCTGTCCCTGATCGCCCCGCAGCTGGCGGTGGCACAGGACCAGCAGACCCAAGGCGCCGACGAGCAGGTCATCCTGCCTCCGGACCAGCAGCAGGAGGCCGAGGCGGGGCAGGCGCAAGAGCCGCAATCCGCGCCCGAACCCGCGGCAGAGCCGGTTCCGGCGCCGGCCGAACAGCCGCAGGCCCAACCGCAGGCCGAGGCCCCGAGCCCCGGCGATCCGCAGGTGCAGGGCGCCAGTTCGGCAAGCGAATCCCCCGCGCAGGAATCCGCCGCGGAACCCGCTGCAGAACTGCAAACCCAGGACGAGCCCGCCCCCCCGCAAGGCGAGGCCGCTGCGCAGGACCAGCCCACGCCTGCCCCCGCGCCCAAGCCCGATGTGACCCAGGCCGAGGAGCCGCAGCCCAAGCCCGCAGTGGTCGAGGCGGCCGAGCCCCCGATGGCGCAGCCCGACCCGTCGGTCCAGCAGGGCGAGCCCGCGCCCAAGCCGGACACGCCCGCAGCCGTGAGCCCGGCCGATCCGGCCCCGGCGCAGAAACCGCAGCAGGATGCAGCCACGCCGCAGGATACCGGCCAGGCCGGGCAGCCGGCGGCGGTCCCGGACGCCGAGGCGCTGAAGGAGGCCCTGGAAGCCGAGGCCACGCCCGAAAAGCCGCAATCCGCCCAAGAGGCCGAGCCGCAGGCAGAGACGCATGGTGCCGCGCAACCGCAGGTCGATCCGGCCCGCGCGGACGAGACCCAGCCGTCTCAGACCCCCGACGCGCAGGAACTGGAGCGCCGCCTGCAAGAACAGGCGCAACAAAGCGGGTCCGAATCGGGCGGGCCCTCGGAACAGCCTTCGGACCAGGCCTTGCCCGACGAGCAGGCCGCGGGCGAAGAACCGCGCCCCGATGCACAAGAGCTGGAGCGCCGCTTGCAGGAACAGGCCGACGGCCAGCCCGAACAGACCGCGCCGGAGCAAGCCCAATCCGAACAAGCCCCGGCAGAACAGGCCGCCGAGGTGCAGGCGCCCGAAGCCCAGGCCCAGCCCAACGCCGTCGCGCAGCGCGCCGCCGAGGAAACGGCCCCCGCGGCAGCAGCCGCCCTGGCCGCCGGCGATGCCGAGCCGGCGCAGGGCCAGTTGAACGAGGTGCAGATCACCGAGGAAAACGCCCGCAGCTCGGCCGAGGAATTCGCCACCTCGGTCATGCAGGGCATGCAGCAGCAACAGCAGCAGCCGGCCGGCGATCCGCAAGCCCAGGAGGCCCGCCGCGACGATGACGACGACACCGTCAAGGACATCGCCAAGCTGCTGCTGGCCGGGGCGGCCGGCATGGCGGTCGGCAAGATGCTGTCCAACGACCGCCAGGTGGCGCTGAACACCGGCGACCGGGTGGTCGTCACCCTGCCCGACGGCAGCCAGCAGGTGATCAAGGACGACAACGCCCTGCTTTACCGTCCGGGATCGAACGTGCAGACGGAAACCTTCGACGACGGCTCGACCCGCACCACGGTGCTGCGCGCCGACGGCAGCCGGGTGGTCACCATCCGCGACGCGAACATGAACATCCTGCGCCGCACCCTGCTGCGCGCCGATGGCACGGAGACCCGGCTGATCGACGATACCCAGGCGCAGCCGGTGCAGATCTCGACCCTGCCCGCGCCGCCGCCGGTGCGCATCAACCGCGAGCGGCTGGACGAGGCCGCGCTGCGCGAGGCGCTCAGCCGCGAGGCGGCGGTGGATCGCCGCTTCAGCCTGGGCCAGATCCGCAATATCCCCGAGGTGCGCGCGCTGGTCGCGCCGGTGAACGTGCCCGAGATCACCTTCGACACCGGATCCTCGGCCATCACCCCGGATCAGGCGCAGCAACTGGCGACCCTGGGCAAGGTGATCCGCGACAGCATCGACCGGAACCCGCGCGAGATCTACATGATCGAGGGCTATACCGATGCCGTCGGCTCGGACGCCGCGAACCTGGCCCTGTCGGATCGCCGGGCGGAATCGGTGGCGCTGGCGCTGACCGAATATTTCCAGGTGCCGCCCGAAAACATGGTGGTGCAGGGCTATGGCGAGCAGTTCCTGCTGGTGCCGACCGACGGGCCCGAGCGGCAGAACCGCCGTGTCGCCGTGCGCCGCATCACGCAGCTGCTGGCGCAGAACTGAGCGCGGGAAGGCCGCGGGCAGATGCCCGCGGCCTTTGGCAATCCCGCGAGGGCCGGATCGGATAGCCCAACGCGGCCGGCACGGACGGCTTCACTCGCCAAACCCGCTGGAATCCTGGCACCGCGGCCTGCCCGCGGCGCAGGCGCAAGTACGGGACCGATGCAAGGCCGGTTCTGACTGGTCCGACGACCGCCCCCTCGGCCCCCTCTGCCTGTGGCCGCGAATGCGACAATGTGATGGCGAACGCATTTTTCCCAGCAAACATGGCGGTATTCGCGCGCCGCGGATACGACAGGTCATGGTGCAATCCCATGGGATGCGCGTTCAAGGACGGTATTCGTGCGCGCGGGTGCGATCCATGACCATGGCCCGGGGGGGGGGCGAGACGACCCGCGATATTCGCGCACGCGCGGGTGCATGTCGAGGCCTCCCCGGCCAACACCATCATACAGCGATATTCGCGTGCGCGAGTGCGGCGCAGGCGGGCGTCTCATTCGGCCGCCTTGCTCGCGATATTCGCGCCCGCGGGTGCGACAGGAAGCCAGGCGGCCCAAGCCCCCAGCGGACCGGGGGAGCCTGAAGCGCGCCCCTGGCCAAAGGCAGCAAGCCGTGCCGGCGACACGCCCGCCAAGCCGGGCCAACCCGAACGGACTCTGGAAAACACGACGCTGCGGGGGAAGCACCGCCAACAGTTCTGCATCCCGCCCTTGGGGTTTACCGCAATCCTTGATATGCGGCACGCGCACGCCGGCCGGGACGATGCCGGGCAAGCCGACCCCATGAACGGGCCCATCGTCCCCGTCGCCTGCACGCATGCCGGCGGCGGCGCGCATGGTGCCGTATTCTGCCTCAGCCCAGCGAATAGCCGGTGCCGCGCACCGTGCGCACCGGGTTGTCGCCGCCATGGGCCATCAGCGCCTTGCGCAAACGCCCGACATGGACATCGATGGTGCGGGTGTCGACATAGATATCGCGGCCCCAGACCCGGTCCAGCAATTGCTCGCGCGTCCAGACCCGGCCCGGCTTTTCCATCAGCGTGGACAGCAGGCGGAACTCGGTCGGGCCCAGGTGCAGCGGCTGGCCGGCGCGAAAGACCCGATGCTCGGCCGCGTCCAGGATGATGTCGCCGAAGCTGAGCCTTTCACCCATCGAGGCCGGGCGGGTGCGGCGCAGCTGGGTGCGCAGCCGCGCCATCAGCTCGACCACGGAATAGGGCTTGACCACGTAATCGTCGGCGCCGGTTTCCAGCCCGCGCACCCGGTCCACCTCCTCCGAGCGCGCCGACAGCATGATGATCGGGATCTGGCGCGTCGAGGGATCGGCCTTGACCCGGCGGCAGACCTCGATGCCCGAGACGTTGGGCAGCATCCAGTCCAGCACGATCAGGTCGGGCTGTTCCTCGGCCACCAGCAGCATCGCCTCGTCGCCGTTCTCGGCCAGCACCACGTCGAAGCCCTCGGCCTCAAGGTTGTATTTCAGCACCTCGCGCTGTGCGCCCTCGTCCTCGACGACCAGAACACAGGGTTGGGTCTGCGCCATGGATCAGGCCCCCTCCATGCGCGGAACGCTTTCGCCCTTGGGCCGCGGATCCTCGGGCAGCTCGCCGGTGGCCAGATAGATCACCTGCTCGGCGATGCCGGTGGCGTGGTCGCCCATGCGCTCGATATTCTTGGCGATGAAATGCAGGTGCATGCAGGCGGTGATGTTGCGCGGATCCTCCATCATATGGGTCAGGAACTCGCGGAACAGCGCGTTATACATCTGGTCCACTTCCAGGTCGCGCTTGCGCACGTCGGCGGCCAGCGCCGCGTCGCGCTGGATATAGCTGTCCAGCGCGTCCTTCATCATCGCCTCGACCGTGGCGGACATGCGGCGCAGCGCCATGCCGGCGCCGTCGATGGCGGGCATGTCGGCCAGCACGTTGCTGCGCTTGGCGATATTCTTGGCGTAATCGCCCACCCGCTCCAGGATATGCGAGATCTTGATGACGGACAGCACCATGCGCAGGTCGGTGGCCCGCGGCGCGCGCAGCGCGATCAGCCGCGCGGCCTCCTCGTTGATCTGGACTTCCAGTTCGTCGATGGCCTTGTCGCGGCGGCGGATGTCGTCGGCCAGTTCGCCGTCGCGGGTTTCCAGCGCGATGGCGGCGTCGTGGATGGCGCTTTCGACCATGCCGCCCATCTTGACGACCAGCGCCTGCACGGTTTCCAGATCGCGGTCGAAGGCCGAGAGGATATGGCGTTCGTTGTTCATGTCAGCTCCCTTTCCGGCCTAGCCGATGCGGCCCGAGATATAGCTTTCGGTGCGCGGATCGCGCGGATTGGTGAAGATGTCGTCGGTATTGCCGTATTCCACCAGGTTGCCGAGGTGGAAGAAGGCGGTCTTCTGGCTGACGCGGGCCGCCTGCTGCATGGAATGGGTCACGATCACCACCGAGAACTGGGCGCGCAGCTGGTCGATCAGTTCCTCGACCTGGCTGGTGGCGATGGGGTCCAGCGCCGAGCAGGGCTCGTCCATCAGCAGAACCTCGGGCTGGGTCGCCACGGCGCGGGCGATGCAAAGCCGCTGCTGCTGGCCGCCCGAAAGCCCGGTACCGGGATCGTTCAGCCGGTCCTTGACCTCGTTCCACAGCGCCGCACCGCGCAGCGATTTCTCGACGATCTCATCCAGCTCGGCGCGGTTGCGGGCCAGGCCGTGGATGCGCGGGCCATAGGCCACGTTGTCATAGATCGACTTGGGGAAGGGGTTCGGCTTCTGGAACACCATGCCGACGCGGGCGCGCAGCTGCACCGGGTCCACGCGCTTGTCATAGATGTCCTCGCCGTCGAGCGTGATCTTGCCCTCGACCCGGCTGATGTCGATGGTGTCGTTCATGCGGTTCAGGCAGCGCAGGAAGGTGGACTTGCCGCAGCCCGAAGGACCGATGAAGGCGGTCACGGTCTTGTCCAAGAGGTCGACGTTCACGTCCTTGATCGCGTGCTTTTCGCCATACCAGACCTGCACGTCCCGCGCCGAGATCTTGATTTCCGACTGGTCCACGCTGCGCTCCAGAAGTCTCATGTCGTTCATATCGGGTCTCCTTCCCGAGATTACCACCGGCGCTCGAACTTGCGGCGCAGGAGAATGGCAAGCAGGTTCATGCAAAGCAGGAACACCAGCAGCACGATGATCGCCCCCGAGGCACGCTCGATGAAGGCCGGGTCGGCGCGCTGGGTCCAGTTATAGACCTGGACCGGCAAGGCCGAGGCGGGTTCGAACAGCCCGTCCGGCGGGGCCGAGGGATAGTTCTTGACGAAGGCCACCATGCCGATCAGCAGAAGCGGCGCGGTTTCGCCCAGGGCCTGGGCCAGGCCGATGATGGTGCCGGTCAGGATGCCCGGCATGGCCAGCGGCAGGACGTGGTGGAACACCGACTGCATCTTGGACGCCCCCACCCCCAGCGCCGCGTCGCGGATCGAGGGCGGCACCGCCTTCAGCGCCGCGCGGGTGGCGATGATGATCGTCGGCAGCGTCATCAGCGTCAGCACCAGGCCGCCGACGATGGGCGCCGATTGCGGCAGCCCGCCGAAGTTGATGAAGGCGGCAAGTCCGAGGATGCCGAAGACGATCGAGGGCACCGCGGCCAGGTTCGAGATATTGACCTCGATGATGTCGGTCCAGCGGTTCTTGGGCGCGAATTCCTCGAGATAGATCGAGGCGGCCACGCCGATCGGCACCGACAGCACCAGCACCACCAGCATCATGTAGAGCGAGCCGAGGATGGCGATGCCGACGCCCGCCGCCTCGGGGCGCTGGTCCGAGGCATCGGGGCTGGTCAGGAAGGACCAGTTCCACTGGGTCGCCAACATGCCCTGCGCCTTCAGCGCATCGGCAAGCTGCAGCTGCGCCGGCGAGGTATTGGCGTCGCGCGCCGCGCTCTCCATGCTGACGCGGCCCTTGTAATAGCCGTCCACCCGGCCGTTCACCAGCACGCGCGCCTCGACGGTCTGGCCGATCAGCTCGGGATCGGCCAGCACGCGGTTGCGCAGCTGCGCCGAGGCCTCTTTCGAGATCAGGTTCGAGACATCCTTGTCCGACAGCTCGGCGATGGCGATGCCCTTGTCGGCGATGGCCTGTTGCAGCGACTGCTCCAGGATCTTGCCATAGGTCAGGGTCAGCACCTTGCGCAGGTCGTCCGGGTCGCGGTTGCCGTTCTTGTCCAGCTGCGCCGCGTCCAGCGCGACCGGGATCTCCAGGTAGGTCTGGCGGAAGGCGCCGATGCCGCCGGTGATGATGGTGAACAGCAGGATCACCAGCATCACCATCGAGACCAGGATGGCGCCCAGCCCATAGGCGCGGAACCGCGCCTCGGCGGCGTTGCGCTTGCGGGTGCGCGGATCGGCGACCAGCAGCGAGGGCCGGGGCTGCGCGCCTTGCAGGGTTGCGTCGCTCATTCGTATTGCTCCCGGTATTTGCGCACGACGTAGAGGGCGACGATGTTCAGCCCCAGCGTGATGACGAAAAGGGTCAGGCCCAGGGCAAAGGCCACCAGCGTCTCGGGCGCGGCGAAATCGTTGTCGCCAGTCAGCTGGCTGACGATCTTGACGGTGATCGTCGTCATGGCCTCGAACGGGTTCAGGTCCATGCGGGCGGCGGCCCCCGCGCCCAGCACGACGATCATCGTCTCGCCGATGGCGCGCGAGGCGGCCAGCAGCACGGCGCCGACGATGCCCGGCAGGGCGGCGGGCAGCACCACCTTGCGCACGGTTTCCGATTGCGTCGAGCCAAGTCCCAGCGCGCCGTCGCGCAAGCTTTGCGGCACGGCGTTGATGATGTCATCCGACAGCGAACTGACGAAGGGGATCAGCATGATGCCCATGACCAGCCCCGCCGTCATCACCGACGAGCCGGAATTGCCCAGGCCCAGCGGCTGGGCGAACCAGTCGCGCAGCATCGGGCCGACGGTGATCAGCGCGAAAAGGCCATAGACGATGGTCGGGATGCCGGCCAGCACCTCGATCATCGGCTTGGCCACGCTGCGCAGCCTGGCCGAGGCGTATTCGGACATGTAGATCGCCGCGAACAGCCCGATCGGCACCGACACCGCCAGCGCGATCAGCGAGATGTAGAGCGTGCCCCACAGCAGCGGCAGGATGCCCAGCTGCGAGCCGCCGCCGAAGCGCGGCGACCAGGTGGTGCCGAAGAAGAAATCCTGCCAGGGATATTTCTGGAAGAAATGCCCGGTCTCGAACAGCATCGAAAAGACGATCCCGGCGGTGGTCAGGATGGCGATGCTGGAACACAGGATCAGCAGGCCCTTGACCATGGCCTCGACCGCGTTGCGGGCGCGAAAATCCGGTGCGTTGCGGACAAGCGCCAAGGCCAGCCCGGCGGCGGCCAGCACCAGCGCCAGGATGGCGACGGGCGTCGCATTCGCGGCCGGCTGCACGAAGCGCCAGATGGCGATCAGGAACAGTGCCGGCAGCGCCGTCAGCAAGGCGGCGTTCCAGCCGTGATAGCTGGGCCGCGAATGCAGCCGCCGCACATCGCCCCCGGCCAGCGCGACGACGCGCGCGCGGGTGACGAAATAGCCCGCGCCGGCAAGGGCAAGGACGATCAGCAAGGTCCATGAGACAGGCATGTGAGCCCTCAAGCCAGGGAAACGGAAGGGGCGCGGGGCAACAGCATGCCCCGCGCCCGGCAGATCATTGGGCGAGCGTCGCTTCGTCGGCGACGGCCGCCTGGGTCGCCGCCAGTTCCGGATCGGCCACCAGGCCATAGGCGGCCAGCGGCCCTTCCGGCCCGGCCAGCTCATCCGAGACGAAGAATTCCGCGAACTCCTTCAGCCCCGGCACGGTGCCGATATGCTGTTTCTTGACATAGAAGAACAGCGGCCGCGAAACCGGGTATTCGCCCGCGGCGATGGTCTCGGTCGAGGGGGTGACGCCGGCGATGGTCGCGACCTTCAGCTTGTCGGTATTGTTCTCATAAAAGGACAGGCCGAAGACGCCGATGCCGTTCTTGGCCGACTGGATGCGGGCCAGGGTCTCGGTATAGTCGCCGTCGATGTCGATGGACTTGCCATCGGTGCGCAGCGCCATGCAGGCCGCTTCGCCCTCGTCCTCGCCCTTCTCGGCCTTCAGCACCTCGGCGGCGCCCGATTCCTCGCAGCCCGCGGCGATCACCTTCTCCTCGAAGACCTCGCGGGTGCCGTGCTTGGTGCCGGGCACGAAGGCCAGGATCTCCTGGTCGGGCAGCTCGGCGCGGATGTCGCTCCACTTGGTATGGGGGTTCGGAACGACCTTGCCGTCGACCACGACTTCGGCAGCCAGCGCATTGAACCAGTCGGCCGGAGTGAAGGCGAAGTCGTTGCCGGCGATGTCGCTGGCAAAGACGATGCCGTCATAGCCGATGCGGACCTCCATGATCTCGGTCACGCCGGCGGCCTTGCAGGCCTCGATCTCGCTATCCTTGATCGGGCGGCTGGCATTGGCGATGTCGATGGTGTTCTCGCCCACGCCCTCGCAGAATTTCTTCAGCCCGGCCGAGGAGCCGCCCGATTCGACCACCGGGGTCGGGAAATCGGTGTTCTCGCCAAAGGCCTCGGCCACGATGGTCGAATAGGGCAGCACCGTGGACGAGCCCGAGACCTGGATCTGGTCGCGCGCGGTGGCGGCGGTGGCCGAGGCGGCGATCAGGGCCAGCGCCGACACGGTGAATTTCGCGGATTTCATAGGATCACTCCTGACATTTCCATGGGGCCGTTGCGGCCTGCCCGCTCTCTAGAACGGCGATGCGACGGTTATGCGAAAGGAATGTGTCAGTTTCGTAACAATCAGGGGGGAGTATTTGCAAAACAATGAAAGGCGCAGCCCGCCACGATCCGGCTTTCTCCGTTTTCCAAATACCCCATGGGGTGAATTGGCCCGCGCAGCGGGACAAGAGGGGAACGGCGTTCCCCTTGCCTGCCCCGCGCATCCGCGCCCTGCCTAGCCGATGCGGCCGCGCTGGCCGCCGGTCTGCGCCCGGTCGAGCAGCAGGTGGTCCAGGATCACGCAGGCGGCCATGGCCTCGGCGATGGGCACGGCGCGGATGCCGACGCAGGGATCGTGGCGGCCCTTGGTGATCAGCTCGATCTCCTCGCCCTTCTGGTTGATGGTGCGGCGCGGGGTCAGGATCGAACTGGTCGGCTTGACGGCGAATCGCACCACGATGTCCTGCCCGGTCGAGATGCCGCCCAGGATGCCCCCGGCATGGTTCGACAGGAAACGCGGCCCGTCGTTGCCCATGCGGATCTCGTCGGCATTGGCGGTTCCGGTCAGCGCGGCCGCCGCCATGCCCTCGCCGATCTCGACCCCCTTCACCGCATTGATCGACATCATCGCGGCGGCCAGGTCGGTGTCCAGCTTGGCATAGACCGGCGCGCCGAGGCCGGGCGGGCAGCCCTGGACCAGCACCTCGACGGCGGCGCCGACGCTGTCCTGCGCCTTGCGGGTGGCGTTGAGGTAATCCTCCCAGGCCGGCACGGCCGCGGCATCGGGCAGGAAGAACGGGTTCCTGCCGATCTCGGCCGCGTCGAAATTCGCCCGCTCCAGGTGCAATTCGCCCATCTGCACCATGTAGCCGGTGATCCGCAGCCCCGGCGCCAGTTCGCGCAGCACCGCCTGCGCGACGCCGCCCGCCGCGACCCGCGCCGCCGTCTCGCGCGCGCTGGAACGCCCGCCGCCGCGATAGTCGCGGATGCCGTATTTCAGGTGATAGGCGATATCGGCATGGCCGGGGCGGAAGGCCTGGGCGATCTCGCCGTAATCCTTGCTGCGCTGGTCGGTGTTCTCGATCATCAGCTGGATCGGCGTGCCGGTGGTCTTGCCCTCGAACACCCCCGACAGGATGCGCACCCGGTCCGGCTCCTGCCGCTGGGTGGTGAATTTCGAGCTGCCGGGCCGGCGGCGGTCCAGGAATTGCTGGATCCAGCCCTCGTCCAGCGCCACGCCGGGCGGGCAGCCGTCCACCGTGACGCCCAGCGCCGGGCCATGGCTTTCGCCCCAGGTGGTGAAGGTGAAGACGCGACCGAAGGTGTTGAAGCTCATGATTGCCGGACCCCTTTTTGCCTGCGATAGCCGCAGGCCGGGCAAGGGGCAATCCCCAGCTCGGCCCGCCGCCGGCCCGACCGGCAAGGGCGACAGCGAAAACCCGGCTGCAAGGCGAAAAATTATCCTTTCCTTTCAAGGAAAGGGCGGGTGCAGCACCGCAAATCGCCAAACCGGCGGCAAGGATCGGCCTGCCGCGCCGCCGGCCCTAGTTCTCGCGGAAGGCCCGCGACAGGCTGTCTTCGATCGGCTTGACCAGATATTGCGCAAAGGTCCGGGCCGAGGTCTCGATCATGACCTCCGCCGGCATCCCCGGCGTCGGCCGGAAGCCATGCACCCGCCCAAGCTCCGAGGGCGGCAGGTCGATGCGCACCACATAGACCTCGCGCTGGATGCCTTCGGCCTGCGTGGTCAGCGCATCGGCCGAGACATAGACCAGGTGGCCCTGAAGCACCGGGGTGGTGCGCTGGTTCAGCGAGGTCAGCCGCACCGCCGCCTTCTGGCCGATCTCGATCTCGTCGATGTCGGTGCGCGCGACATAGGTCTCGATGATCAGCGGCGCATCCTGCGGCAGGATTTCCAGGATCGGCTTGCCCGCCTCGATCACGCCGCCGGGCGTATGGTAATGCATGCGCACGATGGTGCCCGACACCGGCGCGGTGATATAGGCGCGCTCCAGCACGTCCTGCGCCTTCATCGATTGCTCGCGGACGCTGTCCAGCTCGGCCTCGATGCCCTGGCTTTCGTTCAGCGCGGCCTGCTTGTGCTGGGTCAGGGCCTGCTCGATCTCGCTTTCGGCCTTGCGCATGGCCTCTTCCGTCTCGGCGATCAGCGCCGTGATGCGGCCGGCCTCGCCCACGGCATCGGCGATGGCCCGTGCCAGGACGTTGACATCGCTGCGCCGCACCAGCCCGCGCTGCAAGAGCGTGTCTCGGGCGCCGTGGTCCTCGCGCAGCAAGGCAAGCTGGGTCTCGATGGCGGCCAGCTGCCCCTCGTAGCCCTGGATGCGCGAACGGCTGGCAGCGATGTTGCTTTGCAGCAGGATGATCTCGCCATCCAGCCGGGCGCGGGCGGCGCGAAAGGCTGCCTGCTGCTCGGCCATGATGGCGGCAAAGCTGGGCTCGTCCTGATGTTCCTGCAGGAAGCCGTCGAAGACCAGCACCTCGGCCCCTTCATATTCCGCCCGCAGCCGGGCGCTGATCGCCTCGAGCCGGGCGCGGCGCAATTCCAGCTCGCGCCGGTTGGCGATGGCGGCGGTACGGTCGAGCTGGATCAGCACCTGGCCCTCGACCACCTCCTCGCCCTCGTCGACCAGGATCTCGCGGATAATGCCGCCTTCCAGGTGCTGGACGATCTTGTTGCGGCCGGTGGCGACGAAACTGCCCGGCGCCATCACCGCCGCCGCAAGCGGCGCCCGGAACGCCCAGGTGCCGAACCCGCCCAGGGACAGCACCAGCAGGGCGATGCCAAAGACCAGGTGCCGCGTCACCGAGCGGGGCACCCGGTCATAGAGGCCATCGGGGTCGGATCTGCTGGTCATTGGCCTGCCTCCGGCGCAGGGGGGGTCGCGGCCCGATTGCCCGGCGCGGCCTGCGGCTGCGGCTGGGCTGCCTGCGGCTGCGGGGCCATGGCGGGGGGCTGGTTGCCCGGCGGCTTGCGGCTCGCCAGCCGCTCCAGCATCTGATCGCGCGCACCGAAGGCGGCGATCTGCCCGTCGGCCAGCAGCATGATATTGTCCACGTCCTGGAGCAGCTGGTATTTCTGGGTCACGACGATCATGGTGATCCCGTCCTTCTTGGCCAGCGCCATCGCCCTGGACAGCGCGCGGTCCCCCGCCGTGTCCAGGTTCGAGTTCGGCTCGTCCAGCACCACCAGGCGGGGGCTGCCGAAAAACGCCCGCGCCAGGCCGATGCGCTGCTTCTGCCCGCCCGACAGCGGCGATCCGTCGGCGGCCACGATGGTCTCATAGCCTTCGGGCAACTTGGCGATCATGTCATGGACATCGGCCAGCACCGCGGCCTGGTAGATTTCTTCGTCGCGGGCGTCGGGCCGCATGCGGGCGATATTGTCCTTGATGGTGCCGGGGAACAGCTGCACGTCCTGCGGCAGATAGCCGATGCACTGGCCCAGCTGGCGCTGGTCCCAGTTGCGCAGGTCCATCAGGTCCAGCCGCACGCTGCCCGAAGTGGGCAGGATCGAGCCGACCAGCATCTTGCCCAGCGTCGTCTTGCCGGCGCCGGAATTGCCGACGATGGCCAGCGAGGCGCCGGGGTTCAGCGAAAAGGTGATGGCGTTCAGCACCACCCGCTTGGTCCCGTTCGGCACGTAAAGCAGCCGCTCGACATCCAGGCGGCCCTCGGGATGGGGCAGCCTCAGCCGCTGCTGGTTCAGCGGCGAGGATTTCAGCAGCGCCGAGATGCGGCCATAGGCGGCGCGCGACAGAAGCACGTGGTTCCAGCCCTCGATGGCGCCCTCGATGGGGGCCAGCGCGCGGCCGGCGATGATCGAGGCGGCAATGACCATGCCGCCGGTGATCTCGCCGCGCAGCGCCAGATAGGCGCCCCAGCCCAGCAGTCCCACCTGCGTCAGCAGCCGCACCGCGCGCGAGGCACCGGCGAAGGCGATGTTGCGGTCCTGGGCCCGCACCTGCGCCGTCATCGAGCTGGCGGCGTCGCGGCCCCAGATGGTCACGGCCTCGGGGATCATCGCCAACGCGTTGATGATCTGCGAATTGCGCATCATCGAATCCAGGTGCAGGTTGGCGCGGCTGAGATGCCGGTTCGCCTCGGCAAAGGATTTCGCGGTGGCGCGCTGGTTCATCATCGCGATGGCCATCAGCAGCACGGCCGTGGTCAGCACCATCAGGCCCAGATGCGGATGGACCAGGAAGATCGCCAGGATGAACAGCGGCGCAAAGGGCAGGTCCAGCAGCGACAGCAGCGTCCCCGAGACCAGGAAGCTGCGCACCTGCTGCAGATCGCCCAGCGTCTGGTATTCCTGCCCGGCGCTTTGCAGCGAGGCCCGCGCCGCCGCCGACAGGATCGGCGCGCCCAGCCGGGCCGAGATGTCGACCGAGCTGCGCAGCAGCATGCCGCGCCGGATGGCGTCGAACACCACCTGCAGCAGCACGGCGCCGATGATCACCACCGTCAGCATGACCAGCGTGTCGATCGAGCGGCTGGTCAGCACCCGGTCCGAGATCTGGAACAGATAGATCGGGATTGCCAGCACCAGCATGTTCGAGACGCCGCTGAACAGCAGCACCCCCAGGATATTGGCCCAGATCCGGCGGATCGTCGCCCCCAGCGCCCCGGCGATATCGGGCTCGGACACCCGCTTGTGGAAGGCAGAGCCGCCCTTTGGCTGCGCCGTGGCGGGCGCCGGGGGAATGCGCCCGGCCTGCCGCTCGATGGTGGGGCCGGTGCCCATGGGCTTGGATGCCGGCGGGCGGGACTTGCCCTTCCCCTGCCAATCGACGCACATCTCGGGTTCGAGCACCAGCCGCTCGCTGGTCTTGTCGGATCGGATCATGCCAGCACCGTTTGCATGATGTCGGCGGGCACATCGGCATTCGTGCCGATCGGCACGAAATCACCGTCGCCGGCATCGTCGCCGAGCATCCCCTCGGCCAGGAAAAGCACCGCCTCGCTGGCCAGGCCGGGCGGCGGGGTGGGCATCAGCGGATCGTGGGTTGCGACCAGTTCGGCCTGGTGCAGCAGCGCGTCGGAATAATGCTCGCCGCCGGAATAGATCGTGGCATCGACGCCGAACTCGGCGATCACCGCCGCGTTCACCAGCAGGTTCGAGCCGGTGACGACGCTGATCTCGCCCCCTGCCTGCAAAAGGTCGTCGCGATAGACCTCGATCTGGTCGGCATCGCCCAGCACGTTGGTCTGCCGCACCAGGTTCAACGAAACCATGTCGCCCTTGATATGCAGCACCCGCACCAGGTCCAGGCCCTGGAAGGCGGGGTCGTTCAGCACCGATTGCGGCAGGCTGACATCGCCCGCCGCCGCCCCCGCCAGCATCGCGGCATGGTCCGCGCCGGCCGCGACCACCCCCGCCAGGCCGACCTGATGGATGGTCGCATCGTTGATCAGCAGATTGTCGCCCGAGCTGATCCTGCCGCCATGGCCATCGCTGACCATGATGCGGTCGTCGTCCAGCAGCACGTTGGTCTGCAGGATCGCGTTCAGGTTGATGACCTGCCCATCGACGATGATGAGATCGTAGCTCATCCCCAGTTCCAGCAGCGAGACGTGGTTCAGCGCGCCGTTCTCGCCCATCAGCAGCAGGGTCTTGTTCGCCTGAAGCGTGATCGAGGCGATGTCGTTATCCGACATCAGATTGAACTGCTCGATCCAGTTCATGCTGATGAGGCTGCCCTCCAGCGTCGCCGTCACCCAGTATTGCGGCGCATCGTCGTCGCCCTGCGGCACCAGCATCGGGTTCGAGAAGCTGGTGTAGCTGGCGAAGTTCAGCCCCAGCGTCGGACTTGTGGCCTGGCCCTGCGCGGCGGCCGAGAGGCCGCCCAGCACGTCCGAATCGCTCCAGACATTGGTCTGGCTGATGAGGTTGTAGCTATAGACGCCCCCCGCCACGGCGACCACCGGCGCCGTCACCGCGGCGGAATGGATCGTGACCTGGTTGATCAGCGTGTTGTTGCCCAGGACCAGGTCATGGCCTTGCCCGGTCACGCCGGGGCCGGAAACGTTGGTGGGGCCGGCCGAGCTCGGCCCGTCGCGGCTTGTGACCGGGGCGCCTTCCTGCGCCTCGCGCGCCTGCTCGGCCGCCACCTCCTTGCGATAGGCGGGCATGAGCGCGTCGATGTCGGGGCGGGCATCGACCTTGACGCCGTTCTGGTACTGGCCCTCGACATCGGCGCCCTGGCGCGCATGGATCTCGGCGCCGGCAAGCTCGGTTTCGGGCAGGTCGGTCTGGCGGAAGGTCTCGGCGATCAGGCGGAAGGCGGGCTCGTCGGCGGGCATCGCCACCGGCAGGGCAAGGCCCAGCTGCTCGGCCTGCGCCGCCAGCGCCTCCAGCCGCGCCGCCAGCAGGTGCTGATCGACCAGCCCCTCGCGCATGGTATCGGCATTCACCCGGTCGCCATCGGCCAGCCGCGTCTTCTGGACCACGATGACGGCGACGGAACCGGGCACGGGCAGAACCCATTCCGGCACCGGCGTCACCACCCCGCCCGGCGGCTTGGCAGTCCAGGGCACCGCGGCATCGGGCCTGTTGGCGGACATCCCCTCGGGCGAGACCGAGGACCGCGGGAAATGGTGGTCCAGCGCCAGGACGGGCGGCGCCGGATCGGCCGAAAGCCCCTCGCCGGGGCGATAGGGGGGCACATAGCGGATATCGGGCTGGTAATCGAGCGGCTGATAGGGATGGCCGGCCCATTGCTGGATCGCATCGACCGGACCAAGGTCGGGAGCGACCTTCTTGGCCGTCAGCCGATCATATTCGATCCGCATCCGTCCATGTTCTTCCGCGAGGTGAAAAACTCCGATGAAGTGCCAGATCGCTTCTTCTGTCGCGTCGATCACCAGCATGTCTGCCACCTTCCTCGATAAAACAATTCCGGCTAGGCCGAGGGAAATCAATTAAACGGAAACCTGCGCAGGAAGACCCTGCGCAGGCAGTTCGTCACGGGGCCCGTCAGCCCAGGTCGTCCTGGCCGACCACGGTCGAGCTGAGATCGCCGCCGACCACGGTCATGTCGACGGTGTTGCCCAGCACGTTCGCGCCCATCACGATGCTCTGGTTGAACGCCGTGGTATCCAGGATCGAGTCGGCCGAGGCGGTCGAGTAGCCGTTGACATAGCCGTCATCGCCATTGTTCGACCCCCAGGTGCCGGCATGAGCATAGCCACCGTCGCCCGACATCACCTGGCCGCCGGCACCGCCATTGCCGCTGCTGGTGTTCATGCCGTTGCCGCCCAGGGCATAGCCGCCGGTCGAGCTGGCCGCGCCGCCGGCGCCGCCGGTGGTGCCATTGGCCGCGCCGCCCATGCCGTTGCCGCCAGTGGCATCGCCATAGCCTTCGCCCGTGCCATCCGCACGGCCGCCGTTGCCGGCCGCCGACAGGGCCGCGCCGAAGCCCGCGCCGCCGGCATCGCCCGAGGTCGCGTCGCCGGCCATGGCCGCCGCTGCGGAAAGCGCCGCACCGATACCGGCACCGATGCCGCCCGCGCCGCCCGCGCCACCGTCGGCACCGTCGCCGCCGTTGCCGGTGTCGCCGCCATTGCCGCTGTCGTTGTTGACGCCCACGCCGACCAGGCCCAGGCCAAGCGCGCCGGTCGGACCGGCATCGGCCGAGCCGGTGCCGCCGCCCGCGCCGCCGGCGCCGCCAGAGCCGCCGGGCCCGCCGGCACCGGCACCCAGCGCAGCTGCCAGACTGCCGGCCCCGGCATCGCCGCCGCTTGCGTCACCGCTGAGCCCGGCACCGATGCCGGCACCCAGGCCCGCCGCGTCGCCGCCATCGGCCGAACCGCCCTTGCCGGCGCCTACGCCAAGCCCAAGCGCCCCGCCGCCGTCGCCGTCGCCGCCCCAGGCCGCGGCCTTGCCGCCGTTGCCGCCATCGGAATGGCTGCCCGAGGCCATGGCCTTGCCGCCATCGGCATCCGCATCGCCCGAACCGCCGTCGGCGCTGCCGCCGCTGCCGCCCCGGCCACCTTCGCTGCCGGCATCAATGCCGCGCTCGGCCGTGGCCGTGCCGCCATAGACGCTGCCGTTCTGGTTGAAGTCGGCATTGTTGGAGACATTGGCATCGCTCAGGTCATCCTGGTCGTTCATCGTCCCGGATTGCGGGATGATGATGCCCACGTCGGCGCCGCCGCCGTTCAAGGCATGGTTCAGCACGTTCTCGATATTGATGTCATCGGTGCCGATGCTGATATTGCCGTCGCGATTGACCAGAAGATCGCCCATGCTGCCATGCGCGTTGTTCAGGTCGATGTCGGCATAATCGTTGTCGGTCGGCTGCCATCCATTCAGATCAAGGCCCACGCTGACATTGGTCGAGACGTTGGTCTCGACATCGGTGTTGTTATAGGCCGTGTTCACCGCCTTGTTGTAGGCGTCGTTCGTCGCATCGTTGCGCGCGTCGTTGTTGGCGTCGTTGCGCGCATCGTTGCTGGCATCGTTGTCGGCCTTGTTCTTGGCGGCATTGCCGGCCAGGTTGCCTGCCACGTTGCCGGCAGCGTTATAGGCAAGCGTCTCCGAGGCGCTGCTGTTCGCATTGGCATTCGCGTTTTCGTTCGCGTTGCTCTGGCTCTGATGCTGCCCCTGGCCTTGGTCCTGACCCTGATCCTGGCCTTGACCCTGGTCCTGATCCTGGCCCTGGGCCTGCTTGTTCAACTGGCCCTGACCCTGGCCCTGACCCTGGCCCTGACCTTGATCCTGGCCTTGATCCTGGTCCTGGTCCTGATCCTGGTTGTTGATCGGCCAGGCGAAGAGATTCATGTTGCGGCTGCCAACCATCGTCATTTCCTCCTCTAGAGGCGGGGGAGATGCGGCCAGATCCTTCACAAGCACGCCTGCCCGCCCGGTTGCGGTGGATGAAGGCAAGCCGGTTGCGGTCGCCGGGCGAATGCCCACCGTCACGACGGCACGACCGTTTCCGTCCTGCTGCTGATACGGACAACCGCACACCACCTTGCGCGGCCCCGTCCGACCGGCCCCGGAACTGCCCCGGATCGCCGACCTTGAAGAAGGCTACGCCTCGCTCAGCGATTCGGCCTAGCTGCACGAAAAGGCTAGCGGGGGGCTGGCCGAATACCCGAAGAATCCGCTTTGGGCCTATGGCCAGGCGGCACCGCATCCTCTCCGGATCGCCCGAACGGGTTAATCCCTTTCGCCAGGGGCACGGCACCCGGCCCCGGCTGTCCTCACCAAAGGGACAGGTGCGGATGCGGGCCTCTACCCTGGATGGAGCGGCCCGATGAACTTACAACTAAGTTGTGGTGATTCTTGAACTTATCCCTCGCTCTTCCCTTTGAGGACGGGCGAAAACTTGCTAGGCTGAACTGTCCGGTCGGCCTGGGAGGGCTGGCCGGGACGGGGGAGTAAAACCATACGCAAGAAGGTAGGAATGACATGAACATGGCATCTTGCGATGGCGTATCCAGTGAAATCCGTACGCTGTCTGACCGGCCTGCGCGTGGAACGGCAGAGGTTCTCTTTGTCGGAACACAATGCAATTTTTCCCACAGCCTGATTTCGGTGACCAGCCAGGAGCTGGGACATATCACCGTGGCGGCTGCACTATCCTTCGACGACTTTCGCAGCCTGTCCGAACTGACCGGCGAATGGCCGACGCTGCTGGTTCTGGACGAACCGACGATGCGCGGATTGTCAGAGGAGGATCGCACCTATCTGCTGGGCCTGAACGACGTGGCGCTGGCCATCGCCTTTTGCACCGGCGCCTTCGGCCGGGCCTGCTACGAGGATGCCACGCTGCGGCGGCGCGCAGCCAGCATCCTGCCGCTGAACGTCCGGCTGGACGTATGGCTTTCCGTCATCAAGCTGGTCGCCCATGGCGGCAATTACATCTTTCCCGAGATCATTTCCTCGGCCGGGGTCGCGATGCCGGCCGCGGTCCCGGACGAGCTTGGCCTGACCCAGCGCCAGCAGGACGTGCTGCGCCTGGTCGCCGACGGCCAGTCCAACAAACGGATCGCATCCAGCCTTGGCCTGTCGGTCCATACGGTCAAGCTGCACCTGCGCAATGCCAGCCTGCGGCTGGGCGCCCACAACCGCACCGAAGCCGCCATGCGTTATCGCGCATTGGGATCATGACCGCGCCGGGGGCGCCCGCCGGGACCGGCGCGGCCGAGCCCGACCTCGATGCGGTGTTGCTGCGGGTCGGGCGGCTCAACTACGCCTGGAGCAATACCGAAAGCCTGCTGATCCACATGCTCGCCGGGCTGACCGGGATGGACAAGAGCGCGGCGGTGGTGGTCTTTCTGTCGGTCTCCTCGACGCGCGGCCGCATCGAGATGGTCGAGCGTCTTGCGAAACTGCGCCTGCCCGCCGGGCAGGAGCAGCAGGAACTGCTGGAGCTGACAGCCCGCTTTGCCAGGCTGTCCGCCGTCCGGCACCGCTACAACCACAGCATCTGGTCGTTTCAAGAGGACGGCTCGGTCTCGACCATCCTGATGCGGATCGCCGACCGGCGCGACCGCATCCACATGGGCCGCAAGCAGACCCTGGGCAACGACGAGATGCTGCGGCTGGACCAGGATCTGGAGTTGCTGTCGCAGCTGAACCGCAACATCTGGCGCTTCCTGCGGCAATACGAATACCCGATCGACTAAGGGCGCGCACGCCGCATCGCCGCGTCAGGCGTCGATGAACTCGCGCACGAAGGGCGTCGCCGGGCGGGCGCGGATGTCCTGCGGGCGGCCGACCTGCTCGATCCGGCCCATCGACATCACCACCACCAGGTCCGCCAGTTCCATCGCCTCGTCCTGGTCGTGGGTGACGAAAACCGTGGTCAGGCCGGTGCTGTCGTGGATCTCGCGCAGGCCTTGGCGCAGTTCCTTGCGCACGCGGGCATCCAGCGCGCCGAAGGGCTCGTCCAAGAGCAGCATCCGCGGCTCGATGGCCAGCGCGCGGGCCAATGCCACGCGCTGGCGCTGGCCACCCGACAGCTGGCTGGGAAAGCGCCCGCCGATCTGCGGCAACTGGATCAGGTCCAGAAGCCGGGTCACGCGGCGCCCGATCTCGGCCCGGTTGGGGCGCGAGCGGCGGGGCCGGGCGCGCAGCCCATAGGCGATGTTCTCGAACACGGTCATGTGCCTAAACAGCGCATAGCTCTGGAAGACGAAGCCGGCGCGGCGTTCCTGCACCGTCAGCCCGGTCGCATCCTGCCCGTCGAAAAGCACCCGGCCCGAAGTCGGGAACTCCAGCCCGCCCAGGATGCGCAGAAGCGTGGTCTTGCCCGAGCCGGAGGGCCCCAAGAGCGCCACCAGCGCCCCCGAGGGGATGGCCAGGCTGACCGGGTGCAGCGCGGTGGTTGCACCGAAGCTCTTGGCGATTTCGTCGATCTCGATATGCATGGGACACCTCAATGGCGGCGCGTTGCGGCAAGCTGGTCGGCATGGCGCCATTCCAGCACGGTCTTGAGCGCCAGCGTCAGCAGGCCAAGCAGGGCCAGCACCGCGGCCAAGCTGAAGGCGGCGACCGAAAGATATTCGTTGTAGAGCATCTCGATGGTGATCGGCATGGTGGCGGTCTGGCCGCGGATCTTGCCCGAGACCACCGCGACGGCGCCGAACTCGCCCATGGCGCGGGCATTGCACAGCAGCACGCCGTAAAGCAGCGCCCATTTGATATTGGGCAGCGTCACGGTCAGGAAGATGCGCCAGCCCGAGGCACCCAGCGTCAGCGCCGCCTCTTCCTCGGCGCGGCCCTGTTCGATCATCACCGGGATCAGCTCGCGCGCCACGAAGGGGAAGGTGACGAAGATCGAGGCCAGCACGATCCCCGGCAGGGCGAAGATGACAGGCAGGCCGCTGGCGACCAGCCAGCCGCCGATCAGGCTGTTGGTGCCGAACAAGAGCACCAGCGCCAGCCCCGCCACCACCGGCGAGACGGAAAACGGCAGGTCGATCAGGGTGATGAGGAAAGCCTTGCCGCGAAAGTCGAACTTGGTGATCGTCCAGGCGGCGGCGATGCCGAAGACCGCATTCACCGGCACCGAGATCGCCGCGACGATCAGCGTCAGCCGGATGGCCGAGGTCGCCTCGGGCCGGGCCAGAGAGGCGAGCGCCTGTCCCGCGCCGCGTGCAAGGGCCTCGGCAAAGACCACGGCCAACGGCGCCACCACCAGGACGGCCAGCCCGCCGAGTGCCAGGGCGATCAGCAGGATGCGTACCGGCCGGCTTTCCTCGGCCACCGGGCGCCATTGCGCGGTTTTCTCGCCGCCGGCGGCGTGCAGGGCGTTGTCAAACATGGCCGATCCTCCGCCGGCTCCAGATCTGGATCAGGTTGATCGCCAGCAGCATGGCGAAGGAGATCAGCAGCATGGCGATGCCGATGGCAGCCGCGCCGTCATAGTCGAACTCTTCAAGCTTGATGACGATCAAGAGCGGCGCGATCTCGGTCTTCATCGGCAGGTTGCCGGCGATGAAGATGACCGAGCCGTATTCGCCGACCGCGCGCGCCAGCGACAGCGCGAATCCGGTCAGCGCCGCAGGCAGCAGCAGGGGCAGGATCACCCGGCGCAGGGTGTGGAACCGCCCCGCCCCCAGCGTGGCCGAGGCTTCCTCGACCTCCTGCTCGATCTCGGCGATCACCGGCTGCACGGTGCGGGTGACGAAGGGCAGGCCGACGAAGATCAGCGCGATCAGGATGCCCCATTGCGTATAGGCGATCTTGCCGCCCAGATCGCGGACGATGCTGCCGAAGACGCCGTTCGGCGCGTAAAGCGCGGTCAGCGCGATGCCCGCCACCGCCGTCGGCAGGGCAAAGGGCAGGTCGACCAGCGCATCGACCAGCCGCCGGCCCGGAAAGTCATAGCGCGCCAGCACCCAGGCCAGCAGCGTGCCGAAGACCAGGTTGACCAGCGCGGCCAGGAAGGCCAGGCGGAAGGACAGATACAGCGCCGCCCAGACCCGCGGCGTGTTGATCGTGGCCCAGACCGCCTCGGGCCCATAGCTGATGCCGCGGGCCAGCAGCGCGCCGACCGGCAGGATGACGATCAGCGACAGCATGGCCAGGGTGATGCCCATGCCGAGGCCGAAGCCCGGCATGGGGGATTTCTGCAAGCGGAACGCCAGCGCCATCGGTCATTGCCCCGAATAGATCTGGTCGAAGGTGCCGCCATCGCCGAAATGTTCGGGCTGGGCCTGTTTCCAGCCGCCGAAATCGGCGATGGTCACCAGATCGAGTTGCGGAAAGCGCGCCACGTCCTCGGGATTGGCGGCGCTGTCGTCCCAGGCGCGGTAATAGTGCTTGTAGGCCAGCGCCTGCCCCTCGGGCGAATAGAGGAAGGCCAGATAGGCATCGGCCAGCGCCTTCTGCTCGTCATCGGCGATGTTCTTGTCCACGATGGCGACCGGCGGCTCGGCCAGGATCGAGACCGAGGGCACGACGATGTCGAACCGGTCCTCGCCCAGCTCGTTCAGCGCCAGATAGGCCTCGTTCTCCCAGGCCAGCAGCACGTCGCCGATCTCGCGCTGGGTGAAGGTGGTGGTCGAGCCGCGCGCGCCGCTGTCGAGCACCGGGACATGCTTGAACAGTTCGGTCACGAAACCCTTGGGGTCCTGGCCGTTCTTCTGCGCCCAGGCCCAGGCAGCCAGATAGTTCCAGCGCGCCCCGCCGCTGGTCTTGGGGTTCGGGGTGATGACCTCGACGCCCTCCTTGACCAGGTCGCCCCAATCCTGGATGCCCTTGGGATTGCCCTCGCGCACCAGGAAGACGATGGTCGAGGTATAGGGCGCGCTGTTATGGGGCAGGCGCGACTGCCAATCCTCGGGCAACAGGCCGCGGGACGCGATCTGGTCGATATCCGAGGCCAGCGCCAGCGTCACCACCTGCGCCTTGAGCCCGTCGATCACCGAGCGCGCCTGCGCGCCCGAACCGCCATGCGAGGTCTCGATGGTCGGCGCGGCATGCCCTTCGGCCTGCCATTTCGCGGCGAAGGCGGCGTTCACCTCGCGGTAAAGCTCGCGCGTCGGGTCATAGCTGACATTCAGCAGGCTGTTGTCGGCATGGCCCGGACCGGCCAGTCCCAGCCCGACCAGGCTGACCACGATCGCCGCGATGCGCCGCAATCCCGGCGCCGCCGGACCTGCCCTCCTGCACCGGGAGCCCTGCGCGCCGCGAGCGCAAATCGACCGGCCACCGGCCGTCGGATTGTCGGTTGCGGGAACGATGCGGGTCATGATGCTTGTCCTCCTTGCTCTGCTTGCGGGAGCCTCATGACCGTAATTACGACAGAGTTTATCGTTTATTGCAAGATAAAGACGTGTTTATCCATCGTTTTTATTATTGCATAATATCAATGTTTTAGCAAATTTTCGGAAAACTTTCCGCGACCGGCCCTCATGCAGCGGGGGCGTTGACGAGACAAGGCCGGCCCATCCGGGGCCGGCCTTGCCTGCGGATCGGGCGGGCTCGCCCCCTCCTCAATCGTCGTCGTCATCGTCATCGTCGTCGCGACCCCGCCGCCGCCGCGGGCGATCATCGTCGTCGTCATCGTCCCATGCGCGATGGCGGAAGGTGCGCCGGTCGTCGTCGTCGCGCCACCAGCCGCGATAGGCCCAGCCGTCTGGGCCACGCAGCAGCCGTTCGATCCCGTCGCGGTGGAAATAGCGGGGAAAGTCGTCGTCATCCGCCAGAGCCGCGGCCGGAAGGGCCGCCGCGAACGCGGTCGCCGTCAGAATCATGCGAAATGGTGCCATGCACTTTATCCTTTCATCCAGGGCAACGTCAGATGGTTGCAAGGGGATTACGCGCCGCGCCGCGGTTCATTCCCGCCGAAGGGCGATTTTTCCGGGCAAGGCAGCACCGGGAACCCTCGCCCGCCGGTCGCGTTCCGCTTACGGCCAGCAAGGGAGAAAATAATGAAAGGCATCATCGCCTGGCTTCTGGGCGTTCCGATCTTCGTCATCATCCTGCTTTACCTGACCGGCATCTTCTGAGCGAAAGCGCCGGCCCCGCGGACGGCTGGACGCCCCGGACCTGCAAGGCTAAGCATGGGCGCCCACCACGAACAGGAGCCGTCCGGCATGACCGAAACCTTGCTGATGCTCGCCGCCGGTTTTCTCGGCGGGATGCTGAACGCCGTCGCCGGGGGCGGCACCTTCATCACCTTCCCGGCGCTGGTCGCCAGCGGCGTGCCGGTGGTTTCGGCCAATGCCACCAGCACGGTCGCCGCCCTGCCCGGCTATCTGTCCGCCGCGCTGGGATTCCGCCGCGAGATCGCGCAGATCGAGCGGGCGCTGGTGCTGCGCCTGACCTTCTGGACGCTGGCCGGAGGCATCGTCGGCTCCTGCCTGCTGCTGGTTTCCTCGAACAAGGCCTTCGCGGTGCTGGTACCCTTCCTGCTGCTGGCGGCGACCTCGGTCTTCATCTGGGGGGCGCAGGTGCGGGAATGGGCGGCGCAGCACCGCAATGCGGTCGCACCCTTCGGCGCCGGGACCATGGTGCCGGTCGCCATCTATGGCGGCTATTTCAACGGCGGGCTGGGCATCGTGCTGCTGGCGCTGTTCGCGCTTTGGGGCATGACGCAGCTGAACCAGATGAACGGGCTGAAGAACTGGCTGTCCTTCGCGCTGTCGGTGATCTCGCTGGCGATCTTCGCGGCCGGCGGGCAGGTCGCCTGGTGGCCGGCTGCGGTCATGAGCCTGGGCACCATCCTGGGCGGCTATCTGGGTGCGCCGGTGGCGCGGCGTATCCCGGTTCCGGCGCTGCGGGCATTGATCGCGGCCATCGGCTTTGGCATGACGGCGCTGTTCTTCTGGCGGCTCTTCTGACGCCAGCCCAACCCGAAAGGATTTTCCATGTCCGCGATCAAACGCATCGAGACCGGCCCCCGCATGAGCCAGGCGGTCATCCATAACGGCACCGTCTACCTGGCCGGCCAGGTCGGCAAGCCCGGCGAGCCCGTAGCCGAGCAGACCCGCGAGGTACTGGCCCAGATCGACCGGCTGCTGGCGGAATGCGGCTCGGACAAGACCCGCATCCTCTCGGCGCAGGTCTGGCTGGCCGACATGGCCGATTTCGCCGAAATGAATGCCGTCTGGGACGCCTGGGTGGCCCCCGGCCACGCCCCGGCCCGCGCCACCGGCGAATCGGCGCTGGCGACGCCCGACTACAAGGTCGAGATCATCGTGACCGCGGCGCAGAACTGATCGCCGCCAGGACCGAACGCGCGGCGCGCAGGCCCGGAGCCTCGCCGCCGCGCCCCAGCCGCTGCATGGTCAGCGCCATCGCCGCCAGTTGCTCGGCCCGCTCACCGCCATTCTCGATGAGCCGAAACAGCGCCTGAGACATCGGCCCCGGCTGGCAGTTGCGGCCCAGGTATTCCGGCACGGCGCGGGTCTCGCTGACCAGGTTGACCAGCGTCACCGTGTCGGTGCGCAGCAGCAGCCCGATGATCATCCGGCTGAGCGGCGCCACGTCATAGCCGATCACCATGGGCACGTCGTTGGCCGCCAGGTCCAGGCTGACCGTGCCCGAGGCCGCCAGCGCCAGGTCGGCAGCGGCGAAGGCCGCGCGCTTCTTCTCGGGACGCTCGACCACCACCGGCGCGGTCGGCCAGCGCCGCGCCATGTCGCGCACCAGCCCCGAAACGCCGCGCACGGTCGGGATCACCACGCGAATCTCGGGCACCCGGTCGCGCAGCCGGATCAGCGCCTCGTCGAAGCGCGGGCCCAGGCGCCCCACTTCGGTCCGGCGCGAGCCCGGCAAGCACAGGACCAGCGGCGCATCCGGCGCGATGCCGTTCGCGGCGCGAAACCCCGCCGCCTCGGCCTCGCCCGCCACCGGCTCGGCGGCGATGGGGTGGCCGACGAAATCGCAGCTCATGCCGGCGGCCTGCATCAAGGGCGGCTCGAAGGGCAGGATCGCCAGCACATGGTCGATCACCTCGGCCATCTTCCGGGCCCGTCCCGCCCGCCAGGCCCAGACCGAGGGCGCAACGTAATGGATGGTGCGCAGATCGGGGTTCAGCGCCCGCGCCTGGCGCGCCACGCGCAGGCAGAAATCCGGGCTGTCGATGGTGATCAGCGCATCGGGCCGGGCCTCGGCAACGGCGCGGGCGGTCTCGGCGATCCGGGTCTTGAGCGCGCGGTATTTCGGTAGCACCTCCCAGATGCCCATCAGGCTCAGTTCTTCCATTGGGAAACGGCTCTCGAGCCCCTGCGCCGCCATGGCGGACCCGCCGACGCCCAGGAACGCAGCCCCCGGATCGAGCTGCTTCAAGCCAGCCATCAGGGCGCCGCCCAGATTGTCGCCCGAAGGCTCGCCCGCGATCAGGAAGAATTTCATCGCGCCGCTCCGCTTGCCATGCCCCGACATGGGTATTTGAAGAACAGAGAAATCCCCCGGTCTTCTTCGTTCCCCAAATACCCTCCTGCCGCTTTCGCGGCACCGTCACGTGAGTATTTGGGCAACGGTGAAAGAGGCTCGCTTCACCGTTGCCCAAATACTCATGTCATCCGCGCCCCCAGAGAAACAGTCCCGCCGCCTGGGCGCGGCGCATTGCCTCGGCCCTGTCCAGCAGGATGACGCTGCCCGCCTCCCAGGCGATCCCCGCAAGCCCGGCCTCGGCGGCCTGGGTCACGGTGTCGGGGCCGATGGTCGGCAGGTCGATGCGCCGGTCCTGGCCGGGTTTCGGCGCCTTGTAGAGCACGCCGCCCGGCCCGTTGGGATCGGGCTTCAGGCCCGCGTGCAGCCGCGCGAATTCCAGCATGGCCTGGGTGCCCGGCAGCGCCTCGACGGCAAGGCAGAGCCCTTGCGCCACCACCGCGCCCTGGCCGATATCCAGCGCGCCGAGGCCGGAGACGATCTCGGCGGCGCGGGCGGCATCCTTCTGGTCGCGCGGGCTCGGCTCGCCCGTCAGAACACCTTCGCCCGGCACGAGATCGGGAAGGATCTGATCGACGGAGCAAATGGATATGCCGGCTTCCTCGAAAACGTCCAGGACCGCGCGCAGCGCCGCGTCGTCGCCCGACTGCATCCCCATCAGGATGCGCGGCACGATGGTCAGGGTCCGGGGGTCGAAAAGCTCGGGCTCGATCCTGGGGCGTCGGATGGCGCCGGCGAATACCGCCTGGGTCACGCCCTGCTCGGCCAGTTCGTCCAGAAAGGGCACCAGCCGTTCGAGGCGAAAGGGCCTAGCCTCGACCTGCGGCTTCAGGTTGTCCAGCGCATAGACCAGCGGCCGGTCCAGCGCCGCGGCAATGGCGGGGGCGAGGTTGCCCTCGCCGGCGATCAGGGCGATGCGGCTCATGGATGGGGCGCCAGGAAGCTGCGGTCCGAGGGGCCGAGGATAAAATCCAGCACCTCGCGCACCATCGGGCCGTTCTCGGACTCGGCAAGGTGCCGGGCGGTGTCGCGGAAACTGCCCCGGCCCAGATGCGCCAGCATGTCGCGCAGCGCGTGGATTTCCTCGCGCGAGGCGCCGCGGCGCTTCAGCCCCACCAGGTTCAGCCCGTCCAGGTGGCCGCGCGGCCCCTGCACCAGGCCGAAGGGGATCACGTCGGCCGTCACCATCGTCACCGCGCCGATCATCGCGCCGCGGCCGATGCGCACCCATTGATGCACGCCAGAGAGCCCGCCGACGATCACGTCGTCCTCCAGCACGCAATGCCCGGCGACCGAGGCATTGTTGACCAGGATCACCCGGTCGCCGAGCCGGCAATCATGCGCGACATGGCTGCCGGCCATGAACAGCCCGTCGTCGCCGATGCGGGTCACGCCGCCGCCGCCCTCGGTGCCGGGATTCATCGTCACATATTCGCGGATACGGTTGCGGGCGCCGATTTCCAGCCGCGTGCGCTCGCCGCGGAACTTCAGATCCTGCGGCACCTCGCCCAGCGAGGCGAAGGGGAAGACCGTGGTCTCGTCGCCGATCGCGGTCTCGCCCGCCACCACGACATGCGATTTCAGCACCACGCCCCGGCCCAGGCTGACCTCGGGGCCGAGAACGCAGAACGGGCCGATCTCGCATCCCTCGCCGATCCTCGCGGCGGGATCCACGACGGCCGAGGGATGGATGCGGGTCTCAGCCATTCTCGCCACGGTTCAGCATGGCCATGACCTCGGCCTCGGCGGCAAGCTGGCCGTTGACCAGGGCGCGGCCCTCGAACTTCCAGATCTTGCCGCCGCCGCGCAGGGTCTTCATGTGCAGTTCCAGCACGTCGCCCGGCACGACCTTCTGGCGGAAACGGCACTTGTCGATCGACATGAAATAGGTGCCCATGCCCTTGTCGGCGAGATCCAGCGTGACGCCGACCAGCACCGCGGCCGATTGCGCCATGGCCTCGATGATCAGCACGCCGGGCATCACCGGCTCCTGCGGGAAATGCCCCTCGAAATGCGGCTCGTTCGAGGTCACGTTCTTGACGCCGACGCAGCTTTCGCCCGGCACGATGTCGCGGACGCGGTCCACCAGCAGGAAGGGATAGCGATGCGGCAAGATGCGCTTGATCATCGCCAGATCGACTTCGGTCGGCGGGATGTAGGCGGTCTGGTCATCGTTGGGGGCGGCGGCCATGCGGTCCTCTTGGAATGTTTTCATTTGCCTAGCAACGGGGCGCGGACTTGGCAAGTTTCGCCGTGTCAGGCCCTGCGCAGCCCGCCGCGGCCCTCGGCCAGCCAGCCCGCCAGCGCCAGCCCGGCAATCAGCGCCAGCCAGGCCCAGCCGGGCAGCAGCGGGCGATGCGTCATGCCGCTGACCGAGGCCGCCTCGCGCGGCGTGATGGCGATCCAGGGCCCCGCGACACCCCGGCCATGCGCCGGCCGTCCTTCGCGCACCGTGCGCAGGCCGGGCATGCCCTCGGAAAACCGCAGCACCCCGCCCCGCGTCGCCTCGGCCAGCGGGCCCAGCACGGCGCCCGAGGCCACGGTTTCCTCGAACTCCCGCGGCGCGGCGGGGCCAAGCGCCAGCACCCGGCCGATCTCGCCCTCGGCCAGCCGGTAGAGCCCCGGCCCCGGCGCCGTCCAGCGCGCGGTGAAGCGGCCCGGCCCGGCTTCGGTCAGCGCGACCTCCTCGGTCTGGCCATCGGGGCGGGTGATGCGCACCGGGCCGGCGGTCACGTTCATGGTGCGGCGGGTGATCGTCACCGTCAGGCCGGGGCCGACATCAGCCAGCAGCGCCTCCTCCTCCAGTTCCGGCTCCTGCATCGACCAATGCGCGATGCGGCGCAGCAGTTCCAGCTGCGGCCCGCCGCCCTCGAAGCCGCGGCCCCAGAGCCAGACCTGGTCCGAGGTCAGCATCGCCACCCGCCCCTCGCCCACCCGGCTGAGCAGCAAGAGCGGCTCGTCCCGCGCGCCGCTCAACACCACCTGGGCGCGCGGGCCGGGAATGACCTGGGACATGCGCAGCCAGCGGCCCCAATGGCTTTGCGCACCCTCGGCCGGGGCGCCGGGCAGGCCGGCGGTGACGGGATGGCGCTGGCCCTCGTCGGTCAGGCGCGGCAGGAAGGGCTCGTCATGGATCCGGCCGGTGGGGCGCGCGGGCAGGATCGCGCCCAGGGGCGACAGGTTCAGGCTTTCGACCGAGGACATCTCGGGGCCCGCCGAGACCAGGATGGCGCCGCCCTCTTCGACATAGCGCCGGATGTTGTCGTAATATTGCGGCAGCAGGATGCCGCGCACCCGGTAGCGGTCGAAGATGATCAGGTCGAAATCCCGGATCCGCTCCATGAACAGCTCCTGGGTCGGAAAGGCGATCAGCGACATTTCCTCGACGGGAACCGCGTCCATCTTGTCCGGCGGCCGCAGGATGGTGAAATGGATCAGGTCCACGTTCGCATCCGATTTCAGCAGGTTGCGCCAGGTCCGTTCGCCCGCGTGCGGCGCGCCGGAGACCAGCAGCACCCGCAGCCGGTCGCGCACGCCCTGGATCTGCAGGGCGGCCGAATTGTTGCGGTCGGTCAGTTCCGGTACCTCGGCCTCGGGCGCGTCGAATGCGATCGAAACCACGTTCTGCCCGGCATGCTCCGGCACCACCGGCAGATCCAGCGTCACACCCGGCGGCAGGTCGAGCGCGCGCATCTCCTCTCCGTCCAGCAGGATGCGCAGCCGGGCGGGGGTCTGCGCCACCTCGGGCGGGACCGCGCCCTGGTCCTCGACGCGCAGGCGGATGGTGACGGGCTTGCCGATCAGCCCATAGGCCGGGGCCTCCTCGATCACCAGCCGGCGGTCCCAGTCCTGCGCCTGCCCGGTCAGCAGCACATGCACCGGCGCGGGGGCCGAAGCCGGGACCATCGGCGCGTCATGGGCCAGCCCGTCGGTGACGGCGATCACGCCGGCGACGCGGGCCTGCGGCTCGGCGGCCAGCGCGCGGGTCAGGGCGGTGCCGATCTGGGTGCCGTCCGGGTCGTCGCCCACGGTCACGCGGCGGATCTCGGTATCGGGCAGCGCGGAAAGCTGGCGGGTCAGTTCCTCGACGGCGGCATCGGTCTGTCCGGCGCGGCCCGGCAGGGACTGGCTGGCGCTGCGGTCGTCGAGCAAGACCACGATGTCCGACAGCTTGTGGCGGATGCCCGATTCCAGCGCCGGCCCGGCCAGCGCCGCCGCCGCCGCCAGCCCGGCGATGCCGCGCCAGGCCCAGCCGCGCAGGCCGCGCCACAGCGACCACAGTGCCACCAGGAACGCCAACGCCGCCAGCCCGCCCACCAGCGGCCAGGGCAGCAGCGGATCGAAGACAAGGCCACTCATTGCACGACCTCCTCCTGCCGCAGCCGCTCGAGCAGGGCGGGCACGTGTACCTGGTCGGATTTGTAGTTCCCGGTCAGCACATACATCACCAGGTTGACGCCGAAACGATAGGCCATCTCGCGCTGGCGCTCGCCCTCGAAGCCCGAGCCGATGCTGAACATGGGCAGGCCGTTCTCATCCACCGCCCAGGCCTCGGCCCAGGCGTTGCCGCCGATGATGACCGGCGAGACGCCGTCGTTGAGATTGCGGAAGGGCACGCCCTCGGCCGCCTGGGCATCGGCGGGGGGCGCCTCGGCCCAGACCTCGCGGCCCTGGTAGCGGCCGGGAAAATCCCTGAGCAGGTAGAAGCTGCGGGTGATGACGTGATCGGCGGGGATCGGCGCCAGCGGCGGGATGTCCAGGGGCGCCGCCAGCGCCTGAAGCGCGGCGCCGCCGTCGGGCCCGCCCAGGCCCGCGATATCGCCGTCGCGGGTGTCGAAAAGGATCATCCCGCCCGAGCGCAGGAAATGGTTCAGCCGGACATAGGCCTGGGGCGAGGGCGGGGCCTGCGCCTCGGTCACCGGCCAGTAAAGAAAGGTCAGCAGCGACAGGTCGTCCCGTTCCGGGTCGATGCCGATGGGCGCGCCCGGCTCGACCGTGGTGCGGGCGGTCAGGACATGGGACAGGCCGCGCAGCCCGGCCTCGGAGGCGGCATCGACCTCGGCATCGCCGGTCACGACATAGGCCAGCGCCACCTCGTCGGCGGCGCGCACCAATTGGGGATCGGGCGGGGCCGCGGGATCGTCCTGGGCCCAAAGCGCGCCGGCCCAGACCAGCGCGGCAAAGGTCAAAAGCCATCTCATGCCATCGCCCCCTGCCTGCCGCGTGCCAGCCAGGCGCTGCCCAGCGCATCCAGCGCAAAAAGGACCGCCGCCAGCGCGACCAGCCAGCCGCGCAGGTCCAGGCCCGGCGCCTGCGCCCCGCGCTCGATACGGGCGCCGGGCCAGTCGGCCGGCGCCATCGGCCCGCCGGCGTTCAGCGCCGCCACCCGCTCGCCGCCGCGATAAAGCCCGGCCGGGGCGCCGGGCGCCGGGCCGCGCGCGAAATCGGCGGCGGCGACCGGCGCCAACCCCTCGGCCTCGGTCGTGCGGCCGAAACCGTCCAGCACCAGTTCCGGCAGCCAGAAGGGCTGTTCGGCGCGGTCCGCCTCGGGCGCGGCGGCGCTGGCCCGTGCGCTGCGCACCAGCCGGTCCAGCATCTCGACGAACAGGCCCGAGATCGCCAGATTCGACCATTCCGCGTTTGCCGTGGTGTGAAACAGGACCAGCTGCCCCTGCCCCAGAACCGTGCGCGTCACCAGCGGCGTGCCGTCCGAAAGCCGGGCGATGCTGCGGTCGGCCAGGTCCGGAGCCGGCTCGGCCAGGAGTTGCGCGCGCACGGTCGTATCGTTCGGCACCGAGAGCCCCGCGAAGGGCCCGTCGGCGGCAAAGGGTGCGACGCTGCGCGGCTCGCCCCAGGCCAGGGCACCGCCGACATCGCGCCCGCCGGCGCGCAGCCGCACCGGCAGCAACGGCTCCTCGGCCAGCCGTTCCGAGGCGGCCATGCGCGGCCCGGCAAAGCGGATCAGCAGCCCGCCGCCCTCGACCCATTCGCGCAGGCCCGGCTCCTCGGCCAGGCCGATCTGGTCGGCCAGCACGATCACGTCGGGCGCGGCCTGCAGAACGTCGCCCAGCCCCCCCTCGATCAGGTCGGTGGTCGGCGCCAGGGCCCGGCGCAGGTAATGCAGGGGCGACAGCAGGCGCTGCCCCTCGCCGGCGCGGTCGTCGCCCGCCAGCGCGACCTTGCGCCGGCGCAGGGAATCGTCGGCCAGCAGAACCGCCCCGGCCGAAGCCTGGCCCTCGATCTCGAAGCGGGTGATGCGGTTGCGCAATTCCGAGGGCAGGTCGATGGGCACCAGCCAGCTGGTCACGCCGCGATCCTGCGCGCTCTCGCCGGGCTTCAGCCGCGCCAGTTCGCGCGGCATGCCCTGCGGATCGAGACCGATGGCCAGCACCTCGGGCGCCGCGGTCCCCGTCGAGCGCAGCCGCAGCGCCGGCTGGTCGCCCGCCACCAGTTCCAGCGTCTGCTGCGCGCCTTCGGGCGGCACCACGGTCACGCTGCTGCGCCCGGAAAGCGCCGCCAGCCATTCCGCCCGGCCGGGATGGTCCAGCCCGTCGCTGAGCCACAGCACCGACAGGCCCGCCGGGGCCTCGGCCAGCGCAGCCTGAGGATCGGGGGGATAGCGCGTCTCCCATGCCGCCGGGCGCAGGGCGCGCAGCTGCGCCGCAAGCTCGGTCGCGGGCAGGAAGGGCAGCGCGCCGGTCGCGGTGCCGTTGGCCACGAGCAGCGCCGCCGGCTGTCCCGCCGCCGCGGCGCGGTCCAGCGCCCGCAGGGCGCGGGCCTGGCGCTGCGGCCAGTCGGGCGCCGCCGCCCAGCCGGCATCCATCACGACCAGCAGGGGCCCTTGCCCGGCCTGATCCGGCGAGGGTTTCCACACCGGGCCGGCAAAGCCCAGGATCAAGGCCGCGATCGCCAGCACCCGCAGCAGAAGCAGCCACCATGGCGTGTGCCGCGCCACCGGATGCGGATCCTTGAGCCCCAGCAGCAGCCGCGTGCCTGGAAACCGCACCAGCCTGGGCGAGGGCGGCATGGCGCGCAGGATCAGCCACAGCACCGGCAGCGCCGCCAGCGCCGCCAGGATCCAGGGCGTCAGGAAGCCGATGGGACCGATCAGCAGCATCAGCCCTCCAGCACCGACCAGAGCCACAGCAGCGCCTGCGACGGCGCCGCGCCGGTGTCATGCATGCCGAAATGCCAGCCCGCCATGCGCGCGGCGCCCGTCAGTTGCGCCCGCCGCTCGGCCAGCCGCGCCAGATAGGCCGCGCGCAGTCCGGCCGCGTCGCGCGTATCGTGGCGCAAGGCCCCCGAGGCCGAGCGGAACAGCACCGCGCCGCGCCAGGGAAATCCGTCCTCGTCCGGGTCCAGCACCTGCATCAGCACGCCCTGAACCCCCAGGACGGCGGCACGGGCCAGGTAGTCCAGCACCGGCTGCGGATCGCCCAGGAAATCGTCGAACAGGACGACGCGCTGGCCGGGACGCAGGGCCTCGGCCGGGGGGGCGTCCTCGTCGCGGTCGAGCAGCGGGCGCGCGACCAGCGCCTCGGCCAGGCGCTCGGCCTGAAGCCGGCCGGGGCGCGGCGGCTGGCCGGCCAAGGCGACGCGCTCGCCCCCGGCCAGCAGCGCCATGGCCAGCGCCAGCGCCAGCAGGTTGGCACGGTCGCGCTTGCCGGGCCGGTCCGCGCCGCCCGCATAATCCATGCCCGCCGCGGCCGAGACCCAGATCGCCGCCGATTGCGCCACCTGCGCCTCGCGGTCGCGGACGAATTGCGCATCCGACCGGGCCGAGCGGCGCCAGTCGATGCTGCGCGCCGTGTCGCCCGCGGTGGCGGGACGGTATTGCCAGAAATCCTCGCCCATGCCGGCACGGCGCTGGCCATGCGCGCCGGGCACCAGCGCCGCCGCCAGCCGCTCGGCCGACAGCATCAGCGCAGGCAGGGCGGCCGAGGCTGCCTCGGCGCCGGCGCGCAGCTGATCGGCCTGGGGTTTCACGCCGCCGCCCGCATCCGGTCGCCCAGAAGGCGCGCGATCACGCCCTCGATGGTCTCGCCGCGGGCGCGGGCGGCAAAGCTCAGCGCCATGCGGTGGCGCAGGACCGGGGCGGCCATCGCCTCGACATCGTCGAGCGTCGGCGCAAAGCGGCCGTTCAGCGCCGCCCGCGCCCGCGTGACCAGCGTCAGCGCCTGCGCCGCGCGCGGCCCCGGCCCCCAGACCAGCGTCTCGGCGATCCAGCCCGGCGCCTCGGGCGCGCCGGGACGCGCCGCGCGCACCAGGTCCAGGATCGCGTTCAGTACCGTCTCGCCCACCGGCATGCGCCGGATCAGCCCCTGCGCCGCGACCAGCCCCTCGGCGTCGAAGACGGCATGGGCCCGGCCCTGCTCGACCCCGGTCGTCGCCAGCAGGATGGCGCGTTCGGTGTCGCGGTCGGGATAGTCCACGTCGATCTGCAGCAGGAAACGGTCGAGCTGCGCCTCGGGCAGCGGATAGGTACCCTCCTGCTCGATCGGGTTCTGGGTGGCAAGGACATGGAAGGGCCGGTCCAGCGGCCGGTGTTCGCCGCCGATGGTGACCTCGCCCTCCTGCATGGCCTGCAACAGCGCCGATTGCGTGCGCGGGCTGGCGCGGTTGATCTCGTCGGCCATCAGGAGCCGGGTAAAGACCGGTCCCTCGATGAAGCGGAAAGCGCGGGTGCCGTCGGGCCGGATGTCCAGCACCTCGGAGCCCAGGATGTCGGCCGGCATCAGGTCGGGGGTGAACTGGATGCGCGCCGAGTCGAGCCCCAGCACCGTGGCCAGCGTATCGACCAGCATGGTCTTGCCCAGGCCCGGCTGGCCGACCAGCAGCGCATGGCCGCCCGACAGGATCGCCGCCAGAACCTGTTCGACCACGGCATGCTGGCCGACGAAGCGGCGCTCGACGCTGGCGCGGGCCTGGGCCAGGCGGTCGGTCAGCGTCAGGACTTCGGAAACCAGTTTCTCATTCTCGGCCATGACAATGCCCCGTTTCTGTTCTAGGACAACATAAAGGCAGGGGTGACGGGGTCCACTGGGAATGGAGGAAAAGACTGACAATGCCGTGAGCGATGCGACCGGAATCGCCGCCGCGGCCAGCCGCGCCTCGAAAAAGGGGCCGCCGCCGGTGCATCTGTGGAACCCGCCCTTCTGCGGCGACCTGGACATGGAAATCCGCGCCGACGGCAGTTGGTTCTACAACGGCACGCCTATCGGCCGGCCGGAAATGGTGCGGCTTTTCGCCTCGATCCTGAAGCGAGAGGGGGAGGATTACTTCCTCGTCACCCCGGTCGAAAAAGTCGGCATCCGCGTAATCGACGCGCCCTTCATCGCCGTCGATGCCGAAATCGGCGAAGACATCGTCTTCACCACCAATGTGGGCGACCGGGTGCGCGCCGGACCCGAGCATGCGATCGAGCTGCGCGGGACGGCCGAGGAACCCCGGCCCTATGTCCATATCCGCCGCGGTCTTTGGGCGCTGATCGACCGCAAGACATTCTACCGACTGGCCGATGCGGCTATGCCCGGCGCGAGCGGGCGTATGGAATTGCACTCGGGAGGGACGGTCTTTCCCCTGGAGCCCTGACCATGGCGCGATTCGCCGCCAACCTGACCTATCTGTTCACCGAAATGCCCATGCTGCAGCGCTTCGCCGCCGCAAAACGCGCGGGCTTTCGCGGGGTGGAGATCCTGTTTCCCTATGACCTCGCGGTCAAGGAACTGTCCCAGGCCGCGCAGGCGGCGGGGGTGGAATTCGTGCTGATGAACACGCCACCGCCGAACTGGGCCGGCGGCCCGCGCGGCTTCGCCGCCGAGCCGGGCAACGAATCGCGCTTTCGCGGCGATTTCGACCGCGCCCTGCGCTTTGGCCGCGCGCTGGGGGTCAAGCACCTGCATGTGATGGCCGGCAAGGCCCAGGGCGGGCTGGCGCGGCGCACCTTCGTCGAGAACCTGAAATGGGCCTGCGCCCGCGACGCCCGCACCAGCCTGACCATCGAGCCGATGAACCGCAACGACATGCCGGGCTATTTCCTGGACAGTTTCGAACTGGCAGCCGAGATCCTGGACGAGGTCGGTGCCCCCAACCTGGGGCTGCAATTCGACGTCTACCATGCGCAGATGATCCATCGCGATGCGCTGACCGTCTGGCAGCGCCACGCGCCGCGGGTGCGGCATGTCCAGATCTCCGACTGGCCCAGCCGGCACGAACCCCGGCAGGGGGACATCGACTTCGCCGAGCTGTTCCATGCCATCGACGCCGCGGGCTATCGCGGCTGGGTAAGCGCGGAATACACCCCCCGCAGCTCGACCGAGGCCGGGCTGCGCTGGCTGCGGCTGGCCTGAGGCGGCAGCAGGGAAAGCCGCCCTGGCCCATAGACGCCGGGCCCGGCCGCCTGTCGCCCGTCCGGCAAGCGGCCCGGCCGTGCCCCGACCGGGGGCTTTGCGCCCCCGGACCCCCGCAGGATATTTGGCCAAGGAAGAACCCAAGGAAGGCGCAGGGCGGCTCCCGCTTCTTTCTTGTCCAAATATCCTGGGGGAGCGCGGAACGCGCGGGGGCAAGGCCCCCATGCTAGCGCACCGCCAGCCTAGGCGGTGTCTTCACTTAGGCGATCGCTGCCATTGCGCAGGCGAGGTCGACGAATGCCTTTAAGGAGGCGACGGTTTTCTCGCATCGGAGCGCGATCCGGCGGAATCGTTTGAGGCGGTTGAAGAAGCACTCCACAAGGTGGCGTTCCCCGGAGAGCGTCCGATCCAGCGGTCGGCTTCCGGCGCGGCTTCGGTTGCGCTTGATCTGTGCGGTGGCGCGCAGGTCGCCGGCGATGAAGCGGCGCAACGCCTCGGTGTCGTATCCGGCGTCGGCGATGACATGGCCGACGCCCGCAAGGCCGTGGATCAGCCCCTCGGCCTGCGGGCTGTCGGCCCAATGGCCCGGCGTGATCGCGAACCGGACCGGGAGGCCAGGCGCGTCCACCGCAGCATGGATCTTGGTCGTCAGCCCACCCCGAGAGCGGCCGGTGGCGTGAGCCTCAAGCCCCCGTTTTGCGAGGTCGCATCTGCGTGGACCTTGGAAATGGTGGCATCGACCAGCACATATTCGAAGTCGGGATCGGCGCTCAACTCCCTGAAAAGACGCTCCCAGACCCCGGCGCGGGACCAGCGGCGGAACCGGGTGTAGACGCTCTTCCAGTGCCCCAGTTCCGGCGGCAGGTCGCGCCAGGGCGAAGCACCTCGTGCCAACCACAGGATCGCGTCGATGAACAGCCGATTGTCCGCAGCGCTGCGGCCCCGATCACCAGCCTTGCCGGGCAACAGAGGCCCGATCCGTTCCCATTGCTCGTCTGTCAGCGTCCGCCTGCTCAAGATCGCCTCCGTTTTCGATCTTGAAACAGAACTCAGACAGTATGGGAATCCTTAAATGAAGGCGGCGCCTAGGCGTCCTTTGGCCGCCGCCTTGCCATCGCTTCGGCCATCGCCTCGCGCCCGCTGGCCCGCAGCCCCGCAATGGCCCCGTGATAGTCGGGCGCCTCGCGGTTCTGGCTCAGCTTGGATTTGGCCAGCGTCCGGCGGATCGCGATGCGGAAGGCGACGATTCCGGCCAGCATCTGCTGCATGTAATCGGCCGGTGCATCGGCCATGCGCCAGGCCTCGGCGCCGTTCACCCGCCGTTCGTGGCTGCGGGTCAGCAGGCCGACCGCCGCGCGCTTGGCATGCTCGTCATGCTGGAAGGCGATGCCGCCATGGACATGGACCACCTGGTGGTTCCAGGTCGGGACGTGGCGGTGATGCTCGGGCTTGGTCGGGTAGAAGTTCGGCGAGACATAGCCGTCCTCGCCGCGAAAGATCGCCAGCACCTCCTGGCCCTCGGCGATCAGCCGGTGCATGTCGTTGGCCAGGGCCACATGGCCGATCAGCGTGCCGCCGGGACCGGCCAGCAGCGGGACATGGTTGGCGATCAACCCCTCGGAGGTCTGCGCCACGATGCAGGCCAGGGGCGACGCCTCGATGAGGGCGGCGATCTCCTGCGGGTCGATCTCGTGGAAATGCGGCGGGATATACATGGGCGCTTCCGGTGCTGGGACCGCCCGAGCTTGCCCGCCGGGCGGGCGGATGACAACGCCCTCCGTCCGCCACGGTCGCCCCGCCGGGGCAGGGCCAGCCCGATGACCTAATAGGCCGTGCTGCCGGTGCCGGCGGGAAGCGCGCCATAAGGCAGCCAGATGGTCTTGGTGCGGCTGGCCGCGCGCAGGAAGTCGCGGCCCTGCGCCTGCGGATCGCTCCAGTCGCGCGGCGCGGGGGTCCAGACCGGGATCAGGGTCTCGGCCGCGGCGCGCTGCACCTCGGCCAGCCCCTCGCCCTGGCCGGCATGCCAGATCGCCGAGACGCCGTCATGGCCGGCCAGCGCCCGCGCCAGATCGTCGCGCGGGCCGGTAACGATGTTGACCACGCCGCCCGGCACGTCCGAACAGGCCAGCACCTGCGCCAGCGTCAGGGCCGCCATCGGCCGGTCCTGCGACGGGATCGCCACCACGGCATTGCCCATGGCGATGGCCGGCAGCACCAGCGCCATGAAGCCCGCCAGCGGCGCGGCGGTGGGCGCGACCAGCCCCATGACGCCATGCGGCTCGGGCTGGACATGGCACAGGTGGCCGGGCTTTGCCGAAACCGTCGCGCCGTCGTATTTGTCGGCGAAACCGGCATAGAAGAAGCAGCGGCGGATGGCGGCATCGACCTCGGCCGGGCTGGCGTAACCGGCAAATTCCGCGCGACGCTGCGCCAGGTTCTCGGCCAGGAAATACAGCACCTGCGCCCGGCCGTGCCCGCCCAGGCCCTGCCATTTCGCCAATGCCGATTGCGCCGCCTCGACCGCATTGCGGATGTCCTTGCGGTTGCCCAGCGGCACCAGCTCGTCCTGTGCGAAGTAGCTCGTGCCGCCGTCCGGCCGCTTCTGCGCACCGCCGATATAGAGCTTGACGGTGCGGTCGATCCCCGAGCCCTTGGCCGGGACGATCTCGGACGGCGCCGGGTCGCGCTGCGCGGCGACGGGGACGGCAAGGTAGTCCAGCATCCCCTCGCGCCCACCCTCGCGGCCATAGCCCGAATCGCGCATGCCGCCAAAGGGCGCGGCGGCATCGAAGAGGTTGGCGCAATTCACCCAGACCACGCCGGCCTTGATCCGCGCCGCCATGTCGGTCGCCACCGTGGCGCTTTCCGACCAGACCGAGGCCGCCAGCCCGTAGCGGGTGTTGTTGGCCAGGTCCGCCGCCTCGTCCGGGGTGCGGAAGGTCGAGAGCGTGGCGATGGGGCCGAAGATCTCCTCGACCATGCCGGGATTGGCGGGGGCGATGTTTCGCAGATAGCCCGGCGCGATGAAGCAGCCCGGCGCCGCCGTTCCGCCGACCAGTTCCGCCCCGGCGGCGGTCGCCCGGTCGAGGATGCGCAGGATGCGGTCCTTTTGCACCGGGTCGACGATGGCGCCCACATCGGTGGATTTGTCCAAGGGCGCGCCCAGCCGCAGCTTGCCCATCCGCGCCCGCAACAGCGCCTCGAACCGCGCGGCGACCGATTCCGCGACCAGGATGCGCGAGCCGGCGCAGCAGACCTCGCCCTGGTTGAACCAGACCCCTTCGACCACGCCCTCGACGGCGGCGTCCAGGTCGGCATCCTCCATGACCACGAAGGGCGACTTGCCGCCCAGTTCCAGCACCAGCCGCTTGCCCGAGCCGGCGACGGCGCGGGCGATGCCGCGCCCGACCTCGGTCGAGCCGGTGAAGGCGATCTTGTCCACCGGGGCCGCGACCAGCGCCGCGCCGGTCTCGCCGTCGCCGGTGACGATGTTGACCACCCCGGCGGGCAGGCCGACATGGGCGCAGATCTCGGCAAAGGCCAGCGCGGTCAGCGGCGTGTATTCGGCGGGCTTCAGCACCACGGTATTGCCGGCGGCCAGCGCCGGCGCCACCTTCCAGGCCAGCATCAGCAGCGGGAAATTCCACGGGATGATCTGGCCGCAGACGCCCAAGGGGCCGTGGCCGGGAAACTCGGTCTCGGCCAGTTCGGCCCAGCCGGCATGGTGGTAGAAATGCCGCACCACCAGCGGCACGTCGATGTCGCGGCTTTCGCGGATCGGCTTGCCGTTGTCCAGCGTCTCCAGCACCGCCAGGAACCGCTCGCGCTTCTGGATCGTCCGGGCGATGGCATAGAGGAAGCGCGCCCGCACATGGCCGGGCATGGCGCCCCAACCGCGCTGCGCCCGGCGCGCGGCACGCACCGCCTTCATCACGTCGCGGGCGGTGCCCTGCGTGACCTGCGCCAGTTCCTCGCCGGTCGAGGGATCGCGGCTGGCGAAGGTCTCGCCCGGCCGGGTAAATCGCCCGGCGATGAAATGGCCGAAGCGGCCGCGTTCGCGCAGCCAGTCGCGGACGGCCGAGGCATCCTCGGGCGCGGGGCCGTATTCCATGCTTTCCATGATCTCGCTTACCTTCGGCATCATCACCCCGCGGCCAGACGATGGGCGGCAGCATAGCGCCCGGTGACGTGATGGGAAATCTGCCGCTCGATATCGGCCAGAAGCGAGCTGGCGCCGATGCGGAACAGATCCGCCCGCAGCCAGTCGCGGCCCAGTTCCTCGGCCATCAGCACCTGCCAGTTCAGCGCGTCCCTGGCGGTTTTCAACCCGCCGGCCGGCTTGAAGCCGACGGAAAATCCGGTCCGATCGCGATAGTCTCGGATCGCGCGCAGCATGACCAGCGACACCGGCAGCGTGGCATTCACCGGCTCCTTCCCGGTCGAGGTCTTGATGAAATCGGCGCCGGCCTGCATGGCGACATGGCTGGCCTTGGCGACATTGCCAAGGGTCTTGAGCTCGCCCGTCGCCAGGATCGCCTTCATCCGGGCATGGCCGCAAGCCTCGCGCATCTCGCAGATCTCGTCGTAAAGCGCCGCCCATTCGCCGCGCAGCACCAGCGCGCGGGAAATCACGATGTCGATCTCATCCGCGCCCTGATCCAATGCATAGCGGATCTCGGCCAGCCGCAGGTCCAAGGGCATCAGCCCGGCGGGAAAGCCCGTCGCGACCGAGGCAACGGGGATCGCCGTGCCCTGCAAGGCGCGTTTCGCCGCCGCCACCATGGTCGGATAGACGCAGACTGCACCGGTGGTCAGATGCTCGACCCCCAGCGCCGCCAACTGGCCGGCATCGACCGGCTGGCGCGCCTTGGCGCAAAGCCGCGCCACACGGTCGGGCGTGTCGTCGCCCGCCAGCGTGGTCAGGTCGATGCAGCGCACCGCGTTCAGAAGCCAGGCCGCCTGCCATTCCTTCTTCAGGCTGCGGCGCGCGGTCAGGCTTGCGGCGCGGCGCTCGGCCGCCGGGGTGTTGACCTGGATGGTCTCGAACCAGTCGAGGCTGAAATCCGTGCCGGGGTTCTTGCGCTCCATCGCTCAGCGCCCCCGCAGCCCGTCCCACCAGCGCCGCATGCGCCCGCGCGCCCGGTCGCGGGCCGCGTCCGCCCGGGCGTCGAGCCGGTCCCAGGCCGCGTCGGCAGAGCGCACGGCAGGGTCGATCGTCCGCTCGCGGAACTGGTTCCACATGCGCCAGAGCAGGAACAAGAGCGCCCCCAGGATCAGCAGGATGATCTGCGCCGCCCAGTTGAAGGGCTTCACCTCGGGCCCCGCCACCGGCTTGATCGAGATGGCGTTGGGATAGACCGAGAGCCAGGCGATGCGCCAGCCGTAAGAGGTCACGCTGACCCATTCCGGGCTGGTCGCGGTCGAGCGCAGATCGGTCGCCTGCGCATGCAGGTTCGAGCTGTCGTATTTGAAATAGGGCGGCCAGATCCAGCCGGTATCCTCGTTGCGATAGACATAGGGCTTGCCGTTCGGCCGTACCGTGTCGATGAAGCGCACGTCGCGCTGGCCCTGGGCGTTCTGCACCGTGCCGGTATCGGGCGAGGCATAGAAAAAGGCATTCGCGCCGATATCCGTCAGCCGGTTGTAGGTGTTGGTGATGCGGACCGTCTGCTTCGAGGGCAGCGTGTAATCCAGGAACAGGAAGACCACGATCCCGAAGATCACCCCAAGGACGGTCAGGAACCAGCGCATCGGCGCCCCCTCAATTGTAGTTCACGATCACGATGATCACGATGATCGCGACCACCGGCAGGACCAGCACCAGCCCGACGAGCCGCGCCCGCAGGGTCTTGCTGAAGCCCACCATCGAACGCCGCACGAACTCGGCGCGTTCCGGGCTTGGCCCCGCGCGCTCGGGGTGGCGGCGATCCCATTCCTTTTCAAGCTCTTCCCGGCGCAGGCTGCGGATATAGATCCAGATCAGCGCGTAAAAGACCAGCTCGACGACCAGGACCATGCCGATCAGGCGAAGAAAGGCGATCATCGGGCAGACCCTGGTTGCGAAAATCCTGCCCCATGGAAGGCCCCCGCGCCGCGACTGTCAATGACCCCATTGCCGCGCCGCCGCGCCCGGCCTAGCCTTGCGCCATGGACGCCCTTGCCCTCGAGATCGAAAACCGCCGCGACGACCTGGTCCGCCTGACCCGGGATCTGATCCGCATTCCGACGCTGAATCCGCCGGGCCGCAACTATCGCGAGATCTGCGAATACCTGCAGGCGCGGCTGGCGCCGCAGGGCTGGGCCTGCGAACTGATCCGCGCCCATGGCGCGCCGGGCGACAGCGAGGCCTTTCCGCGCTGGAACCTGGTCGCCCGGCATCGGGGCGGCCCGCCCGGCGACTGCGTGCATTTCAACAGCCATCACGACGTGGTCGAGGTTGGCCACGGCTGGAGCCGCGATCCCTTCGCCGCCGAACTGGAGGGCGGACGCATCTATGGCCGCGGCGCCTGCGACATGAAGGGGGGCTTGGCCGCCAGCATCATCGCGGCCGAGGCTTTCGTCGCGCTTTACCCCGACCATCCCGGCCAGATCGAGATCAGCGCCACCGCGGACGAGGAATCGGGCGGCTTCGGCGGCGTGGCCTACCTGGCGAGCCAGGGCGCCTTTGCCCATGTCGGCCATGTCATCATCCCCGAGCCGCTGCACAAGGACCGCATCTGCCTGGGCCATCGCGGCGTCTGGTGGGCCGAGATCGAGACGCATGGCCGCATCGCCCATGGCTCGATGCCCTTCCTGGGCGACAGCGCCATCCGCCACATGGGCGCGGTGCTGGAAGAAATGGAGCGCACGCTGTTCCCCCTGCTGATGAGCAAGCACACGGAAATGCCGGTGATCCCCGAAGGCGCGCGGAACTCGACCCTGAACATCAACTCGATCCACGGCGGCGAGCCGGATCACGGCCCGGACTTCACCGGCCTGCCGGCGCCCTGCGTCGCCGACCGCTGCCGCATCGTGATCGACCGCCGCTTCCTGATCGAGGAGGAACTGTCCGAGGTCAAGCGCGAGGTCACGGCGCTGCTGGAAAAGGTCAAGGCGGCGCGCCCCGGTTTCACCTACGAGATCCGCGACCTCTTCGAGGTGATCCCCAGCATGACCGACCGCGAGGCGCCGGTGGTGCGCTCGACCGCCGCCGCCATCGAACGGGTGCTGGGCCGCGAAGCCGGCTACGTGGTCAGCCCCGGCACCTACGACCAGAAGCATATCGACCGCATCGGCAAGCTGAAAAACTGCATCGCCTACGGGCCCGGCGTGCTGGACCTGGCGCACCAGCCCGACGAATGGGTAGGGGTGGACGATATGCGGGATTCCGCCCGGGTCATGGCCCTGGTGCTCGACGACATCCTGCGCGGCGCTTAGGGGATTCCCCCGACGGGCCGCCTGTGGCATGATCGCCCGAAACAGCCGAGCAGCCCTATGATCCGTGCATGACCCAACGCCTGTCGATCAGCGCCATCATCTTCTTCGTCGTGATGATCCTTCTGGGCGTCTATTTCGCCTATGCGGCGGTGCAGGGCCCATCCGGCATCCTGCGCCGGGTGCAGTTGCAGGCCGAAACGCAGGAACTGGTCCAGCAGCGCGATAAGCTGCAGACCGAGGTGGACCGGATGCGCAACCTGGCGCGGCGCCTGTCGGACGAATATCTCGACCTCGACCTGCTGGACGAACGCGCCCGCGACGTGCTGGGCCTGGTGCGCGCCGACGAGATCATCATCCGCTGAATGCCAGGCCACCAGGCCCGGCCCCGTCATTCACCGTTTCCCAAATACCCATGCACCCGCGCCCCAGGACGCGGCGACGCCCCCTTGCGCGCCTCGACTATTTCCCCAGCGCAGGCGGCTTTCCGCATCTGCCCTCTGGACGGATGCACGAGTCCGGTTTACTTCCCCCGAAAGCTTCGCCTAGAATTAGTTTAACGCTGAACTATCCCCGCCCCGAGGAGGAGGCCCATGGTCAGAAAGCCCGCAGCCAAGCAAAGCACGCCCAACGTGTCCAAGGATGAGCTGCTTCAATACTACCGCGACATGCTGCTGATCCGGCGATTCGAGGAAAAGGCCGGCCAGCTTTACGGCATGGGCCTGATCGGCGGCTTCTGCCACCTCTATATCGGCCAGGAGGCCGTCGTCGTCGGCCTCGAAGCCACGGCGAAGGAAGGCGACAAGCGCATCACCTCCTATCGCGACCACGGCCATATGCTGGCCTGCGGCATGGAAGCCCGCGGCGTGATGGCCGAGCTGACCGGACGCATCGGCGGCTATTCCAAGGGCAAGGGCGGCTCGATGCACATGTTCAGCCGCGAGAAGCATTTCTACGGCGGCCACGGCATCGTCGCGGCGCAGGTGCCGCTGGGCGCCGGCCTCGCCTTCGCCGACAAGTACCTGGGCAACGACAACGTCACCTTCGTCTATTTCGGCGACGGCGCCTCGAACCAGGGCCAGGTCTACGAGACCTACAACATGGCCGAGCTGTGGAGCCTGCCCGTCGTCTTCGTCATCGAGAACAACCAATATGCCATGGGCACCTCGATGAAGCGCTCGACCAAGTCGACCACGCTCTTCGGCCGGGGCGAGGCCTTCGGCATCAAGGGCGAGCAGGTGGACGGCATGGACGTGCTGGCGGTCAAGGCCGCGGGCGAAAAGGCGGTGGCGCATTGCCGCGCCGGCAAGGGGCCCTACATCCTGGAAGTCATGACCTATCGCTATCGCGGCCATTCGATGTCCGACCCGGCGAAATACCGCACCCGCGAGGAAGTGCAGAAGATGCGCGACGAGCGCGACGCGATCGAGCACGTCCGCGAGCTGCTGCTGCAAGGCCAGCATGCCTCCGAGGAAGACCTCAAGGCCATCGACAAGGAGATCAAGGACATCGTGAACGATTCCGCCGAGTTCGCCAAGGACAGCCCCGAGCCGCCGCTGGAGGAGCTCTGGAGCGACATCTATGCCCAGGAAGTGCCGCAGGGCGGCGCGGAACAGAACGCCTGAGGGGAGGGAACCATGGCAACCGAAATCCTGATGCCCGCCCTGTCGCCGACCATGGAGGAAGGCACGCTGGCCAAATGGCTGGTCAAGGAAGGCGATAGCGTGAAATCCGGCGACATCATCGCCGAGATCGAGACCGACAAGGCCACGATGGAGTTCGAGGCCGTGGACGAGGGCATCCTCGGCCGGCTGCTCATTGCCGAGGGCACCCAGGGGGTCAAGGTGAACACCCCCATTGCGGTCCTGGTCGAAGAGGGCGAATCCGCCGATGCCGCCCCGGCACCGAAAGCCGAGCCCGCACCCGCCGAGGCCAGGGCCGAGGCTCCGTCCGCTCCGGCGCAGGCGGCCGCCCCTGCCCCGACCCCGGTCGCGGACCAGTCGCCCGACTGGCCGGAAGGCACGCCGATGAAGATCATGACCGTGCGCGAGGCCCTGCGCGAGGCCATGGAAGAGGAAATGACCCGCGACGAGACCGTCTTCCTGATGGGCGAGGAAGTCGGCGAATACCAGGGCGCCTACAAGATCAGCCAGGGCCTTCTGGACAAGTTCGGCCCGCGCCGCGTCGTCGATACGCCGATCTCGGAAATCGGCTTCGCCGGCATCGGCACCGGTGCGGCGCTGGCCGGGCTGCGTCCCATCGTCGAGTTCATGACCTTCAACTTCGCCATGCAGGCCATCGACCATATCATCAACTCGGCCGCCAAGACGCTTTACATGTCCGGCGGCCAGATGGGCTGCCCGATCGTCTTCCGCGGCCCGAACGGCGCCGCCGCCCGCGTGGCGGCCCAGCACAGCCAGGACTACGCCGCCTGGTATGCGCAGATCCCCGGCCTCAAGGTGGTGATGCCCTATTCGGCGGCCGACGCCAAGGGCCTGCTGAAACAGGCGATCCGCGACCCGAACCCGGTGATCTTCCTGGAAAACGAGATCCTCTACGGCCGCAGCTTCGAGGTGCCGGATCTTCAGGATTTCACCATTCCCTTCGGCAAGGCCAAGATCGTGCGTCCCGGCCGCGACGTGACCCTGGTCAGCTTCGGCATCGGCATGGTCCATGCGCTCGAAGCCGCCGAGAAGCTGGCGTCGGAAGGCATCGAGGCCGAGGTGATCGACCTGCGCACCCTGCGCCCCATCGACTACGCCACGCTGATCGAATCGGTCAAGCGCACCAACCGCTGCGTGACGGTGGAGGAGGGCTTCCCGGTCGCTTCGATCGGCAACCACCTCTCGGCCCATATCATGGAAAACGCCTTCGACTATCTCGACGCGCCGGTGATCAACTGCACCGGCAAGGACGTGCCCATGCCCTATGCCGCGAACCTTGAAAAGCACGCGCTGATCACCTCCGACGAGGTGGTAGCGGCGGTCAAGAAAGTCACCTACCGTTAAGGAGCGAGCGAGATGCCGACAGAAATCCTGATGCCCGCGCTTTCTCCGACCATGGAAGAGGGCACGCTGGCCAAATGGCTGGTCAAAGAGGGCGACGAGGTCAAATCCGGCGACATCATCGCCGAGATCGAGACCGACAAGGCCACGATGGAGTTCGAGGCCGTGGACGAAGGCAAGCTGGGCAAGATCCTGGTGGCCGAGGGTACGGCGGGGGTCAAGGTGAACACCCCCATCGCCGTGCTGCTGGAAGAGGGCGAATCCGCCGATGACATCGGCGCCGCCCCGGCGGCCAAGGCGGAAGCCAGGCCCGAGGCGGCGACAGCCGAAGCCGCCCCGGCAGCGACGGCCGCCGCCGTCGCCCCTGCCCCGGCCGCGCCGAAATCGGCGGCGGGCGGGCGCATCTTCGCCTCGCCGCTCGCCCGGCGCATCGCGGCGGAAAAAGGCATCGACCTTGCCGGCGTGACGGGTTCCGGCCCGCATGGCCGCATCGTCAAGGCGGATGTCGAAGGCGCCAAGCCCGGCGCGGCCAGACCCGCCGCCACTGATGCCCCGAAAGCCGCCGCTCCTGCCCCGGCGGCCGCAGCCCCCGCCAGTCCCTCCGCGGAAACCATCCTCAAGCTCTATGCCGACCGCGAGACCGAGGAGGTGGCGCTGGACGGCATGCGCCGCACCATCGCCGCCCGCCTGTCGGAAGCCAAGCAGACCATCCCGCATTTCTACCTGCGCCGGTCCGCGAAGCTCGACGAGTTGATGAAGTTCCGCGCCATGCTGAACAAGCAGCTGGAATCGCGGGGCGTGAAGCTGTCGGTGAACGACTTCATCATCAAGGCCTGCGCCTTGGCCCTGCAAGAGGTGCCGGATGCGAACGCGGTCTGGGCCGGCGACCGCATCCTCAAGCTGAAACCGTCGGATGTGGCCGTCGCCGTGGCCATTGAGGGCGGGCTCTTCACCCCGGTCCTGAAGGACGCGCAGCAAAAGACGCTGTCCGCCCTCTCGGCCGAGATGAAGGATCTGGCCAACCGCGCCAAGACCAAGAAGCTCGCGCCCCACGAGTACCAGGGCGGCAGCTTCGCCATCTCCAACCTCGGCATGTTCGGGATCGAGAATTTCGACGCGGTGATCAACCCGCCGCATGGCGCGATCCTCGCCGTCGGTGCCGGCATCCAGACCCCGGTGGTCGAGAATGGCGAGGTGGTGGTCCGCAACGTCATGTCGATGACCCTCTCGGTCGACCACCGGGTGATCGACGGCGCGCTCGGCGCCCAGCTGCTGGAGGCCATCGTCAGGCACCTGGAAAATCCCATGGGCATGCTGGCCTGAACCCGGCCGCCAGGAACGAAGAAAAGGGGGCCCCCACCGGCCCCCTTTTTCTTTCTTGTCCAAATATCCCGCGGGGGTCCGGGGGCGCGAAGCCCCCGGCAGCGGCCTCACTCGCCGGCCGGCTCCGGTGCCGCGTTCAGCCCGATCCGCCGCCGCAGCCAGCCTGCCACCCGCACCTGCCCGCCATGGATAACCGAGAACAGCGAAGGCACGAACAGCAGCGACAGCAGCGTGGACAGCAGCAGGCCCCCGATCACCGCGATGGCCATGGGCGAACTGAACTCGGCCCCCTCACCGGTGCCAAGGGCCGAGGGCACCATGCCCGCGGTCATGGCGATGGTGGTCATCACGATGGGCCGGGCGCGCTTGTGCACCGCATCCAGGATCGCCTCGCGCTTCTCCACGCCGCGGTCTATGGCGCTGACCGCGAATTCCACCAGCATGATGGCGTTCTTGGTCACGATGCCCATCAGCATCAGGAAGCCGATCACCACCGCCATGCTGATGGAATTGCCGGTCAGGAACAGCGCCAGGATCGCGCCGCCGATGGCCAGCGGCAGCGACATCAGGATCGAGACCGGGGTGACGAAATTGTGAAACAAGAGCACCAGCACCACATAGGTCAGCAGCACGCCCGAGATCATCGCCACGGTGAAGGCCTGGAACACCTCGGCCATGATCTCGGCATCGCCCGAGGGCTGGATCTCGGTCCCGGCCGGCAGCTCGACCCGGTCCTGCAGGGCCGTGACCTGGGCATTGACCGGCCCCAGCAGCGCGCCGCCGGCCAGATTCGCCGAAACCGTCGTGCGATAGCGCCGGTCGTAGCGCCCGATCTCGGTCGCCCCGGCCGAGATCGACACATCCGCCACCGCCTCCAGCGGCACCTGCCCGGCCGAGCTTGGCACCCGCAGGTTGCGCACCGTCATCAGGTCGCGCCGGGCGGACTCGTCCAGCCGCACCATGATCGGGATCTGCTTGTCGCCGGTGTTGAACTTGGCCAGGTTCGATTCCGTGTCCCCCAGCGTCGCCACCCGCAGCGTCGTCGCCAGCGCGCTTGCCGTCACGCCCAGCTGGGCCGCGACCTCGGGGCGGGGATGGACCTGGATCTCGGGCCGTAGCAGGCTGGCCGAGGATGTCACCCCCTCCAGCGTGGACAGGGTCTTCATCGCCGCCATCAGCCGCTCGGCCGCCTCGGCCGCGCCTGCCTCGGTATCGCCCAGCACCGAAATGGACAGGTCGGCATTGCCCTCCTCGTTCTGGAAATTGATCCGCAGGTCGGGGATCTGCGACAGGTCGCGCTTCAACTCGTCCTCGATGGCGAAGCTCGATCGCTCGCGCTCTTCCTTGGGGCCGTAATTGACCATCAGCTTGGCCTTGGCCACGTCGTCCTCGCCGCCATTGACGAAGACCGAGCGCACTTCGGGCACCGCCTTGATGCGCGCCGAGATCATCCTTGCCACGGCTTCGGTTTCCGACACCGTGGCGCCCGGCGGCAATTCGATGCTGATCTGGCTGCGCCCGACATCCGAGGCCGGGATGAACTCGGTCGGCAACAGCGTGGCGGAAAAGATCGAGCCGGCAAAGACCCCCAGCCCCATCAGCAACGTCAGCCCGCGATGGCGCAGCGTCCAGCGCAGCACCGCCATCAGCCTCCGCAGCACCGGTCCGTCGCGCTCCTCGGCCAGCCGCGTGTTGTCGCGCAGGAAATAGGCCGCCAGCATCGGCGTGATCAGCCGCGCCACCAGGAGCGAGAACAGCACCGAAACCGCGACGGTCAAGCCGAACTGCTTGAAATACTGGCCCGGAATCCCGCCCATGAAGCTGACCGGGGCAAAGACCGCGACGATCGAGAAGCTGATGGCGATGACGGTCAGGCCGATCTCGTTCGCGGCCTCCATGCTGGCCTCATAAGCGGGAACGCCCATGTTGATGTGCCGCACGATGTTCTCGATCTCGACGATGGCGTCGTCGACCAGGATGCCGGTGACAAGGGTGATCGCGAGCAGGCTGATGCCGTTCAGCGTGAAGCCCAGCCAATGCATGACGAAGAAGGTCGGGATGATCGACAGGGGCAGCGCCACGGCGGCGATCAGCGTCGCGCGCCAGTTCCTCAGGAACAGGAACACCACCACCACCGCCAGCGCCGCGCCCTCGTAGAGCGTCTCCATGGTCGAGTGATAGCTGCCCGAGGTATAGGTCGTCGCATCGTCGATCAGGGTGATGCGGGTGCCGGGGTTGCGGGCCTCGATCTCGGCGATGCGGGCCTTGGTGCCGTCGCCGGCCTCCAGGTCCGATTCGCCGCTGGCGCGGAAGACGCCGAAGGCCACCACCGGCTGGCCGTCGAGCAGGGCGAACTTGCGTTCCTCGCTGGCGCCGTCGGTGACGCTGCCCAGCTGGTCCAGCCGCACCGTGCGCCCGCCCCCGATCAGGATCGGCGTCGCGGCCAGCCGGGCCACGTCGCCCGCCGATCCCAGCGCACGGATGGAATATTCCGTGCCGGCCAGGTCGCCGCGCCCGCCGCCCATGTCGATGTTCTTGGCCCGCAGCTGCTCCGAGATCTCGGCCGCCGTCAGCCCGAAGGCCAAGATGCGATGCGGGTCCAGATCCACGTTGATCTGCCGGTCGGCGCCCCCGATGCGGGTGATGCTGGCCACGCCCGGCACGGTGGAGAGATCGCGCGACACCACGTCGTCGACGAAATCCGACAGTTCCTCGATGCTCATGCCGGGATTGCTGACGGCATAGGTCAGGATCGCCATGCCGCTGATATCGATGCGGTGGATCAGCGGCTCGACGATGGATTCGGGCAGGTCGGCGCGGACATTGGCCACCGCGTCCTTGACATCGTTGACGGCGCGGTCGGTATCGGTCTCCAGCTCGAACTCGACATAGATGCGGGCCGAACTGTCGGTCGCAGAGGAGGTGATGTGCCGCACGCCGGTGATCGAGGCGATGGAATCCTCGATGGGCTGGATCACCTGCCGGGTCAGTTCCGAGGGCGCGGCACCCGGCTGGCTGACCACCACGCTGACCAGCGGCAGGTCGATGTTCGGCATGGCCGTCACCGCCAGCCGGCTGAAGCTGTAAAACCCCATCAGCATCAGCACCAGGAAGATCGCGATGGGTGGCACCGGATGGCGTATGGACCAGGCCGAGAAGTTCATGGCGCCGCCCGCACCTGGTCGCCGCTGCGGAAGAAGGCGCCGGCGCGGGCCACGACCGTCTCGCCCGGCGCGACGCCTTCCAGGATCTCGCGCCGGCCCTGCCAGATCAGCCCGCCGCGGACCTCGCGCGTCTCGATCCGGCCGTCCTTGACCACCTGCACCCGCTCGCCCGAGGCATCGGCCAGGACGGCTGACGCAGGCACCGTCACCGCCTGCCGCCGGTCGGTGATGATCCAGCCGCTGGCGAAAAGCCCGGTCCGCAACCGCGGATCGGGGTCCAGCGCGATGCGCGCCGGCCCCAGCCGCGTCACCGGATCGACGGCGGCCGGCACCAGGCGCAGCTGGCCCTGGACGCGGCCAAGGCCCGCGACCTCGATCTCGGCGGCATCGCCGGGGTGTAGCTGGCTCAGCGCGGTCTCGATCACATCGGCCTCCAGCTCGACCTCGCCGCCGGCAATCAGGGTGAAAAGCGGCTCGGCCCCGCCGCCGGGAATGGCGCCCAGCCGCACGGTGCGGGCCACCACCAGCCCGTCGACCGGGGCGATGATGCGGGCATGGTCCAGGTTCAGCTGCGCGATGCGCCGCGCCGCATCGGCCTGCGCCAGGGCGGCACGCGCCACGCCCAGCCCGTCCGAGGCCGAGGCCGCAGCCGCGCGCGCCGAGGCCTCGGTGGCGACGGCCTGGTCCAGCACCGCCTGGCTGGCATTGCCGCTTTGCCGCAGGCTGCGGGTGCGCTCCAGCGCCGCAACCGCCTGGGTCAGGCTGGCCTGGGCGCTGGCGATCTGGCTTTCGGCCTGGCTGATCCCGGCCTCGGCGCGCTGATATTCCGCCTCGGCCTGGGCCAGTTGCGCCGACAGCACCTTATCGGACAGCCGCGCCAGCACCTGCCCGGCCTGGACGCGGTCGCCGACCTCGGCCTCGATGCCGGTGATCTCGTGTCCCGAGACGAGGGCATGGACCTGCACCTCCTGCCGGGCGACCAGTGAACCCGAGACCGGCACCCGCGCCTCGATCCAGTCCTGCCGGGCGGTGGCCAGCGTGACCACCGGCAATTCGGGTTGCTCGACGGCACCCGCCGTCTCGGCCATGACCTTGCCGCCCGGCCCCAGGGCCAGGGCCAGGGCCAGCACCGCGATTCGGGTGATCCGGCAGGCTGCCGTCATCGTCCCCTCCAATCCAATCTGCCGCGCAACATAATGGCGCCGGCCATCGGCAACAATGCCGGCCGGGTTTCAGAAGGAAACGCTGACGCCGGGTAGGTTCAGCTCGCCGATCAGCTCGCGCAGTTCCTGCCGGGCGGCGATGTTGGACATGTTGAGCTGTTCCGTGCCGATGTCCTTGAGATCCAAGAGCGTCAATCCGCGCGGAAACAGCTCGCGGAAGATCACCCGCTCGGAGAAGCCCGGCGCCACGCGAAAGCCGATGCGCTTGGACAGCGTGGTCAGCGCGCCACCGACCTTGCGCTTGTTGTGCATGGCCTGCGTGCCCAGCCGGTTGCGCAGCACCAGCCAGTCGATCGGCCCGGCCCCCGCCTCGCCGCGCAGCTGGCGGGCGGACCAGACCATCTCGGCATAGATCGAAGGGCCGAGGATCCTGCCCTCGGGCGACAGGCGCGCCAGAAGGTCGAAATCGACGAAACTGTCGTTCATCGGCGTGATCAGCGTATCGGCCAGCGTATGCGCCATCTGGCTGAGCCGGGTATGCGAGCCGGGACAGTCCAGCAGGATGAAGTCGCATTCCGCCTCGAGCGCGGCCACCGCCTGCGACAAGGGGTCCGGGCCGCCCTGCGTCTCGGGCTCCAGCCGGCCCAGCAGCGGCGTGGGCAGGTCCAGCCCCTCGCGTTGGGCGAAGGCGGCCCGGTTCTCCAGGTAGCGGCCGAAGCTGCGCTGGCGCACGTCCAGGTCCAGCGCACCGACCCGGTGGCCCATGCGCGCCAATGCGGTCGCCACATGCATCGAGGTCGTGGACTTGCCCGAACCGCCCTTTTCGTTCCCGACGACGATGATATGCGCCACGAATCCCCCTGCGATGCCGGCCCGCGTCGCGCCGGACAATAGGCCGCGCCCGGCACGATGAAAAGCGCCGAGACCGGCCGAATCGCGGCCCGGCGCACGCTTTTCGCAGCGGGACAGCCCTGCCCCGCCGGCCGTTCAACCGTTTGTTCCAGCTTCATTCTTTCATCACGACAAAGCCGGTAGATATTTATCTTGAAAAACACGATCAACTATGTCGTTATATAGCGGTGCCGGAAGCCCCGGCCGGGTCAGTCAAGGGAAGGAGCCAAAGATGACCATGCTGAACCATCTGTCGGCCTTTGCCGATCGCGCGCTGCAGGCCGCCATGCCTGCCTCGCCCCGCTATGCCGTCAGCCTGATCGACCGGCGCACGGGCAAGCCGCATCGCATTTCCGGCATTCCGCTGCGGCTGATCACCTGCGACCCCTTCGAGACCGCGCGCGACCTGATGCGCCACCGTGATCCGGCGCGCTGGGATACCGCCATCCATCGCCTCGACCGGAAAGGAGCGATCCAATGATCCACGCCGTTTTCTCTAGGCCGAACCGCGGCTATGCCACCATCGCGCTGTCGCCCTATCAAAGCGCGCAGGGCCCGGTGCTGCGCGAATATCGCGACGGCCGTGTGGTGATCGATACCGGCCGGGGCGAGCTGACCGGCCTGGCGCTGAACCGCACCCCGAGCATGCCGGCCTGGATGCCGATCTTCGGCCTGGCCTATTGAGCCGCCGATCCGTCGCGGCCGGCCTTGCGCCACCGCACGCGCCAGGGCCGCCCACCGCCCGCCGCAACGAGAAACGCCGCCCCCAAGGGGGCGGCGTTCGCAATTCCGGTCGGCAGCGGGATCAGAAGCCCAGGCCGGCGTATTTGTTCTTGAACTTCGACACGCGGCCGCCGGTGTCCATCAGCTTGGCCGAGCCGCCGGTCCAGGCGGGGTGCGAGTTCGGGTCGATGTCCAGCGACATGGTGTCGCCTTCCTTGCCCCAGGTCGAGCGCACCTGATAGGTGGTCCCGTCGGTCATCTTGACCTCGATCAGGTGGTAGTCGGGATGGATGTCTGCTTTCATGGCGCGTCTCCTCAGGCCTTGGCTTCGGCTTTGGGCTTGTAGTTGCTGACCTCGGCGATGCGGGCGGACTTGCCGCGGCGATCGCGCAGGTAATACAGCTTGGCGCGGCGGACGCGGCCACGGCGCACGACAGTGATCGAGTCGATGTTGGTCGAATAAAGCGGGAAGACGCGCTCGACCCCCTCGCCGAACGAGATCTTGCGCACGGTGAACGAGGCGCCGATGCCGCCGCCCTTGCGCGAGATGACCACGCCTTCGTACATCTGCACGCGGGTGCGGGTGCCTTCCGTCACCTTGTAGCCGACGCGAACGGTGTCGCCGGCCTTGAAATCGGGGATGTCCTTGCCGAGCGCGGCGATCTGCTCGGCTTCCAGTTGGGCGATCAGGTTCATCGCTTTGGTTCCTTCGGTTGCTCGCGGTAGTCCCGCGATTGGTCTGATGCGCCCGAGAGCTGTCGGTCCTTTGCCGGGTCCATATGAGCCTGCTCATATGCCCGCCACAGGTCGGGGCGGCGTTCCTTGGTCAGCCTTTCGGCCATGTCGTGCCGCCAATTGGCAATAGCCGCGTGATTGCCGGACAAAAGCACCTCCGGGATCGCGCGGCCTTCCCAAAGGGCGGGCTTCGTGTACTGCGGATGTTCCAGCAGGCCGCCATGGTCCGGGGAAAAGGATTCCTCGGCCAGAGAGTCCTGATTCCCCAGCACGCGCGGTATAAGGCGAACCGTCGCGTCGATCAAGACCTGAGCGGCCAGCTCGCCGCCGGTCAGGACATAGTCGCCGATGCTGATCTCTTCGACGCCATGGGCGTCCAGCACACGCTGGTCCACGCCCTCGAACCGGCCGCAGATCAGGGTCATGCCGGGGCCCTGCGCCAGTTCGCGGGCGCGGGCCTGGGTAAAGGGCTTGCCGCGCGGCGAAAGATAGATCACCGGCAGGTCGGCCCCCGCCTCGCGCAGCGCCGCGTCCATGACATCCGGGCGGATCACCATGCCGGCGCCGCCGCCGGCGGGCGTGTCGTCCACGTTGCGGTGCCGGCCAATGCCAAAGGGACGCAGGTCGATGCTGCGCAGGTTCCACAGCCCCTCGGTCAACGCCCTGCCGGTCAGGGAAAGGCCCAGAACCCCCGGAAAGGCCTCGGGGAACAGCGTGACGACCTGGGCGGTCCAGGCGCCCCTGACCTGCGGCTCGGCCATCAGGTCGCGCGGCTGCAGGCTGGCGCGGATCGACAGCCGGCCGTGGGATCTCGGCGCATCGCTCATTCCTGCTCGTCCGGCGGGTCGGCGACGATGCGGCCGGCGGCCAGGTCCACCGTGGGCACGAAGGCGCGGGTAAAGGGCAAAAGCAGCACCCGCCGCCGGCCGGGCCCGTGGATCTCCAGGATGTCGCCCGCGCCATGGTCATAGATCGCGCGGACCTTGCCGAGCAGCGCCCCGCCGGTGTCATGGACCGACAGGCCGATCAGGTCGGCATGGTAGAATTCGTCGTCCGGCAGCGCCGGAAGCTTGTCGCGGTCGGCCCAGAGCGTGACGCCCTTCAGCGCCTCGGCCTGTTCCCGCGTCTCGACGCCCGACAGCCGGGCGCCAAGCCCGCCCGTCACCGGCCGCGTCAGGCGGACGGTGAACGAGCGGCTGCCGTCTTCGGTATAAAGCGGGGCATAGGCGGCAATATCATTGGGCTGCGAGGTAAAGCTTTTCAGCCTCACCTCGCCCCGGACGCCGAAGGCGCCCGCGATCGCACCGACGCAGACCCGCTCGGTCATTATTCCGAAGCGGCTTCTTCGGCCGGGGCGTTGGCGGCGGCTTCACGCGCGGCGCGCTTTTCGGCGCGTTCCTTGGCGGCCTTGCCGGGCTCGCCCTTCTTCAGGTTCTTGCGCTCGGTCTTTTCCTTGACGCCGGCGGCCTCCAGGAAGCGGGCGACGCGGTCGGTCGGCTGGGCGCCCTGCGACAGCCAGTATTGCACGCGCTCGAGGTTCATCTTGATACGATCCTCGGAATCCTTGGGCAGGAGCGGGTTGTAGGTGCCCAGCTTTTCAAGGAAGCGGCCGTCGCGCGGCATGCGCGAATCGGACGCGACGATGGCGTAATGGGGGCGTTTCTTCGAGCCACCACGGGCCAGGCGGATTTTCATTGCCATTGCGTTTTCTCCTTTGGAATGGCGGGGTTGGCGGGAAGATCCCGCCTCAGGGAAGGAAGGTCTCGTGATGCCGGATCACTTCGGCGATCACGAAGTTCAGGAATTTGCGCGCGAATTCCGGGTCCAGGTCGGCCTCGCGCGCGAGGCGTTCCAGCCGCTCGATCTGGCTCGCCTCGCGGGCGGGATCGGACGGAGGAAGGTCGTGTTCGGCCTTGAGGCGGCCGACGGATTGGGTGTGCTTGAACCGCTCGGCCAGCGTATAGACCAGGATCGCGTCCAGCCGGTCGATGCTGGCGCGATGCTCTTTCAGCAGGGTCGCGGCGCGGGCGGTCGGATCACTCATTCGGGTCTCCAGCGATTGCAATGCGCGGCGCCGCATCTGGACGGGACGCGCCATTCATGCCGCACCTGTGGCGGGATGGCGAAAGACATGCGGCGGCGCGCGGTCGTCGCCGAAATGCGGCGACTCCGCCAAGGGGTCATGCGCGGCACCAAGCCGACGGGCCAGCGCGACCGAACGCACATTCGCCGGGTCGATATAGCTCACCGGCCGCGCCCAGCCGAGCCTGCGGACCGCGAAATCGCGCGCCGCCAGGGCCGCCTCATGCGCATAGCCCCTGCCCTCCAGCCCGCCGGACCACAGCGTCCAGCCGATCTCATGTTCGGGCCAGCCGTCGGGAAACCACGGCCCGACCGCCCCCAGCGCCCGGTCCGATCCGCGCTCGGTCAGCACGAACATGCCATAGCCGCGCAGCACCCAATGGCCGATGAAATGGCCAAAGGCGCGCCAGGACTGGCCGGGCTGCGCCATCGGCCCGCCGACGAAGCCGGCGCGGTCGCTTTCGAAGAAATCGCGCCATGCCGGCCAGTCGCCGGCCTGCGGGGCGCGCAGGACCAGCCGCTCGGTCGTCAGCACGGGCGTGTCGGCAAGCCGGATCATGCGCTCACTTCTTCCCGAACAGGCCGGAAAGCCCGCCCGGCAGGCCCATGCCGCCCAGCTGGCCGCCCAGCCCCTTGGGGTCTTGCAGCATCCGGGTGGCCTCGGCCATCTTCTCGGGATCAACATTGGCCATGTCGGGCAGCCCGCCGCCCTTGCCGGTCATGGCCCGCATGGCCTGTTTCAGCATGCCGCCCTTGCCCATCTTGCCCAGCTTCTTCATCGTGTCGGCCATCTGCTTCTGCATCTTCAGAAGCTTGTTGAGCTCCGACACCTCCATGCCCGCCCCGGCGGCGATACGCTTCTTGCGGCTGGCCTGCAGCAGGTCGGGATTGGCGCGTTCCCTTTTCGTCATCGAGTTGATCAGCGCGATCTGGCGCTTGATCGCCTTGTCGTCGAAGCCGGCGGCCTCGGCCTGCTTGGCCATCTTGCCCATGCCGGGCATCATGCCCATGATCGACTGCATGCCGCCCATCTTGAGCATCTGCTCAAGCTGGCCCCGCAGGTCGTTCATGTTGAACATGCCCTTCTGGAAGCGCTTCATCATGCGCTCGGCCTGCTCGACCTCCAGCACCTCCTGCGCCTTCTCGACCAGCGCCACGATGTCGCCCATGCCGAGGATGCGGCCGGCGATGCGCTGCGCGTCGAAGGCCTCCAGCGCGTCCATCTTTTCGCCCAGGCCCACGAAGCGGATCGGCTTGCCGGTCACGGCGCGCATCGACAGCGCCGCGCCGCCGCGGCCGTCGCCGTCCATCCGGGTCAGCACCACACCCGAGATGCCGACCTTGCCGTCGAACTCGCTGGCGACGTTCACCGCGTCCTGACCGGTCAAGCCGTCCACGACCAAGAGCGTCTCGCGCGGGCTGGCCACGTCGCGGACGGCCTGCACCTCGTCCATCAGCACTTCGTCGATATGCAGCCGGCCGGCGGTGTCGAGCATGTAGACGTCATAACCGCCCAGCGTCGCCTGCTGCTTGGCGCGCCTGGCGATCTGCACCGCATTCTCGCCCGGCACGATGGGCAGGGTGTCGACACCGATCTGCTGGCCCAGGATCGCCAGCTGCTCCATCGCGGCCGGGCGGTTGGTGTCGAGCGAGGCCATCAGCACCCGCTTCTTCTCGCGGTCCTTCAGGCGCTTCGCCAGCTTCGCCGTGGTGGTGGTCTTGCCCGAGCCCTGAAGCCCGACCATCAGGATCGGCGCCGGGGGATTGTCGATCCTCAGCGCATCGGGCGCGCCCTCGCCCTGCAAGACCTTGATCAGTTCGTCATGGACGATCTTGACGACCTGCTGGCCGGGGGTGATCGACTTGGTGACGGCGCTTCCGGTGGCCTTCTGCGTCACCGCCTTGACGAAGCTGCGCGCCACGGGCAGCGAGACATCGGCCTCCAGCAGCGCGACGCGGACCTCGCGCATGGCGGCGGCGACGTCCTCCTCGGACAGCGCGCCCTGCTTGGTCAGCCGGTCGAAGACGCCGCCAAGGCGGTCGGACAGGTTTTCAAACATCGGCGGCCCTCCAATGGTTGCCGTTTGCCCGAAAAGCACGGGCGCGAATAAACAGATGCGCCCCCGTGGGCGCAACGCGCTGACGGGGGGCGATCCCCGGCAAGACGGGGACCGGAAGGACGGACCTTCCGGGAATCCCGGCGTGGATAGGGCCAATACCCGTCAAAGTCAAGCGCGCGCCGGCGGGGCCCGCCCCGGCCGTGGGGAATCCTCGCACTTCGGGAACCGGGCCATGCCCCGTCCCGTCAGCCACTTCCCGGTGCCCTCGTTCGACGCGACGTGCAAGACTTCGCGCTGCACCACCGCAGGGTTGCCTGGGGCCGGGCCCTGCATCCCGCGCAAGCGTTCCGCGCGCCCCGGCGCCATCCGGTCCTGAGCAGACACGTCGCTGCCCGTTTCGCAGCGATGTCCGAGGGGTCGCGAACGCCGAGGCCGGACCCAACCGCAACGGCATCCATGCCGCCGCCGATATCGGCAGGCCGCGGCCGCCCGGCCCATCACATGCCTCCGCCCCTCGTGGCGCCCGTCGTGTGTGTGGGGGGGGGGGCCATCGCCGCGCTTCTTCTGCCGGCGAAGGGCTGACGGCATGGCTGCGATGCGAGTATTTGTGAAACGGTGAAGGATGAAGCCGCGGCCTCTCCTTTCACCGTTTTCCAAATACTCATGAGACCGGGCAACCGGATCAGGCCGCGGCCTCCCTCGGCTCGACCAGAGCGACAATATCCATCATGATGCGGTTGAGTTCGAAATCCTTGGGCGTGTAGACCCGCGCCACGCCCATGCCGAGCAGCCTCTCCGCGTCTTCGTCGGGGATGATGCCGCCGACCACGACCGGGACATGCGAAAGGCCAGCTGCACGCATGCGCTCCATCAGTTCCTCGATCAGCGGCAGGTGGCTGCCCGACAGGATCGACAGGCCGACGACATGGGCATTGTCCTCGGCGGCGCGGGTCACGATCTGCTCGGGGGTCAGGCGGATGCCTTCATAGGTGATGTCCATGCCGCAGTCGCGGGCGCGGAAGGCGATCTGCTCGGCGCCGTTGGAATGGCCGTCGAGGCCGGGCTTGCCGACCAGGAACTTCAGCCGCCGGCCCAGGCGGCGGCTGACGGCATCCACGGCCTCGCGGATCGGCTCGAGCCCCTCGGTGCGGTTCGAGGGGCTGGTCGAGACCCCGGTCGGGCCGCGATATTCGCCATGCACCTGGCGCATCACCGCCGCCCATTCGCCGGTGGTCGCCCCGGCCCTGGCCGCGGCGATCGAGGGCGGCATCACGTTCTGCCCCCCCTGCGCGGCATCGCGCAGCGCGGCGAGGGCGGCCTCGACGGCCGGCTCGTCGCGCGCTTCGCGCCAGGCACGCAGCCGGGCGACCTGATCCTGCTCGACCGCCGGGTCCACGACCATAATGCCGCCATCGCCCGCGGTCAGCGGCGAGGGCTCGCCCTGCTGCCAGCGGTTGACGCCCACCACCACCGTCTCGTTCGCCTCGATCCGGTTCAGCCGCTCGGCATTCGATTCGACCAGCCGTGACTTCATGTATTCGATGGCGGCGATGGCACCGCCCATCTCGTCCAGCGTCGCCAGTTCGGCGCGGGCGCCGGATTTCAGCTCCTCGACCTTGGCGGCAATCACCGGGTTGCCGTCGAAAAGGTCGCCGTATTCCAGCAGGTCCGTCTCATAGGCGACGATCTGCTGCATGCGCAGCGACCATTGCTGGTCCCAGGGCCGCGGCAGGCCCAGGGCCTCGTTCCAGGCCGGCAATTGCACGGCGCGGGCGCGGGCGTTCTTCGACAGCGTGACCGCCAGCATCTCCAGCAGGATGCGGTAGACGTTGTTTTCCGGCTGCTGCTCGGTCAGGCCCAGGCTGTTCACCTGCACGCCATAGCGGAAGCGGCGGTATTTCTCGTCCTCGATGCCATAGCGGGTGCGGCAGATTTCGTCCCAGAGCTCGGTGAAGGCGCGCATCTTGCACAGCTCGGTCACGAAGCGGATGCCGGCATTGACGAAGAAGCTGATGCGCCCGACCATGGCCGGGAAATCCTGCGGCTCGACCTTGGTCTTCAGGTCGTCCAGCACCGCGATGCCGGTGGCCAGAGCATAGGCCAGTTCCTGCTCGGGCGTCGCCCCCGCCTCCTGCAGGTGGTAGGAACAGACGTTCATCGGGTTCCATTTCGGCAGGTGCTTGGCCGTATAGGCCGCGACGTCGGTGATCATGCGCAGCGAGGGTTTCGGCGGGCAGATATAGGTGCCGCGCGACAGGTATTCCTTGATGATGTCGTTCTGCACCGTGCCTTGCAGCCTGGCGATGTCGGCGCCCTGCTCCTCGGCCACGGCGATATAGAGCGACAGGAGCCAGGGCGCCGTCGCATTGATCGTCATCGAGGTGTTCATCTGCTCAAGCGGGATCTGGTCGAAGAGCATGCGCATGTCGCCCAGGTGGCAGATCGGCACGCCGACCTTGCCGACCTCGCCCCGCGCCAGGACATGGTCGCTGTCATAACCGGTCTGGGTCGGCAGGTCGAAGGCCACCGAAAGCCCGGTCTGCCCCTTGGCGAGGTTGCCTCGATAGAGTGCGTTGGATTTCTCGGCGGTCGAATGGCCCGCATAGGTGCGGAAGAGCCAGGGTTTGTCTTTCTCGGCCACGATTGCCCTCGCAACAATATTACGACTGGCCAAGCGATAGCGTAACAATCCTGCCCGGTCAATTCGCCGCAGCGCAGAGAGAGTTTTTTGCCGCGATCATCGGCGGGCTACTGAATCGGCAGGCGGTTAAGGCCCATTTCTGGGGTTTCGGCACCCATTTCCCAGGTCATTAGCGCCCATCCGATCGGTTCGATCAGTTATTTTATTTTATTACAATCACTTACCAGACCGGCCTGAAACCGGCAGTTCGGATCGCTCATCGCTCTGCCTGACGACCGCCCTTCGGCTCCTCCCGTTGACGAAACAGCCGCTGCCGAAGATGGTCGCAACACGCCCTCCGGGGCTGGCGACCATGCAGATGCAGAAGACCGCCGCTCTGGACCCCACCCGTTCCGCCCTTCTCCACCGGCAAGGCACCGCTCTCGCGACCGATGCGGGCTTGGCCTTGAAAGCCGGCCGTCATGCCTGCCGATTCCGCCCCTGCCATGACCCGCATCCCTTTCGCCGAGACCCGCTTTCCGCTTGCAGGCCGGCCCCAGGCCGAGATCCGGTTGCGCCTGAGGCGGCCTTGCCGAGAGATCCGGACATTTTGTCTGTATTTTTTGGACAAACTGTCTGTTGATCTTTTGTTCTGGATTGCGCGGAATGCTTGCCAGGGAGCGGTTCCCGGTGCGACTGTCCGGGCAGGGAGCGCAGCATGGCAGGCGAGAACGACCCCCGTGCCGTGCCGGCCGCCGCCGATGGCGGGGCGCTGGCGCAGGCGACGATCCTGGTGATCGAGGACGAACCGGGGATGCGCCATTTCCTGGAACGGATCCTGGCGCCCAAATGCCGCGGCCTCCGGCTGGCGGCGAATACGGCCGAGGCCAGCAGGCTGATCGCCGAGACCGATTTCGACCTGGTGATCCTCGACAACATGATGGAGGGGCAGCGCGGCGTGGAATGGCTGCGCGACCAGCGGGCCCTGGGCTTCTTTCCGCCCGCGATCATGACCACCGGCCATGCCGACCTGGAAACGGCGATCCGGGCCGTGCAGGCCGGCGCCTCGGATTTCCTGCTGAAGCCGTTTCGCACCAACCAGCTGCTGGCGGCGGCGGCGCGCTGCCTGGACCGCGAAAGGCTGCGGCGCGAGAACCTGGTGCTGCAGCAGGAGCTGCGCAACAATGTCGACCTGGGCCGGATGCGCGAGGAGCTGATCGGCAGCTCGCCCGCCATCGAGCGGGTGCGCCAGCTGATCGCGCGCGTCGCGGCGGCGCCCAGCTCGGTGCTGGTCACCGGCGATTCCGGCACCGGCAAGGAGGTCGCGGCGCGAATGATCCACGCGCTGTCGGACCGGGCCGAGATGCCCTTCGTCGCGGTGAACTGCGCCGCGATCCCGCCCGACATGCTGGAGGACGAGCTGTTCGGCCATGTCCGGGGCGCCTTTCCCGGCGCCGACCGCGACCGCGAGGGGCTGTTCGCCTCGGCCCGCGGCGGCACGCTGTTCCTGGACGGGGTCGCCGAACTGCCGGTCGGCCTGCAGGCCAAGCTGCTGCATGCCATCGACGACCGCCGCATCCGGCCGCTGGGCTCCGAGCGCGAGACCGTGGTGGACCTGCGGCTGGTCTTTGCCGCCAGCACCGACCTGGACCGTGCCGTGGCCGAGGGGCGGCTGCGGGCCGACCTGCTTTACCGCATCAACGTGCTGCATATCGCGATGCCGCGACTGGCGGAACGCGGCGGCGACATGTTCGACCTGGCCGCGCTGTTCATGGAGGGGCTGTCGCGCAAGCTGGGGCTGCCGGCGGTGCCGATCACCCCCGAGGTGCGGGCGAACATGGCCGCCTATGACTGGCCCGGCAATGTGCGCGAATTGCGCAACGCCGTCGAGCGGGCGCTGATCCTGGGCCGGTTCACGCCGCTGACCGCCACCCTCGGCGGCCGCGACGGCCCGACCCTGGCCGAGATCGAGCGCCGCGCCATCCTGGGCACGGTGGCCGCCTTCGACGGCGACCGCGAGGCGGCGGCGGCGCGGCTGGGCATCTCGCGCAAGACCATCGACCGCAGGCTGGCGGACTGGAATGGCTGAGGCGGCGCGGCCAATCCGCCATTCCGTCCGCCACAAGCTGCTGGCCATCGCCCTGCTGCCGGTGCTGGTGATCCTGCCGGTCCTGCTGGGGCTGACCATGTATCAATGGTCGCTGAAATTCGACCGGCTGCTGCTGGTCAAGGTCAACAGCGACCTGACCGTGGCCAGGCAATACCTGGACCATATCCTGGACACGACCGGCGAGCGGATCGAGATGCTGGCGCGCTCGGCGGAATTTTCCCGCACGACCGACATGGCGGCGCTGCTGGACAGGCAGCGCCGGCGGCTGGGGCTGGACTACCTTTACCTGGCCGGGCCGGACGGGCGGATCCTGGCCGCCAGCCCCGCCGGGGCCCGGCCCGGCCCGCCGGCAGGGCCGGCCCCGGCGCGGGGGGCGCGCAGCACGCTTGCCCTGCTCGAGCGGGAGCAGCTGCGCGCCATTGCCCCTGCCCTTGCCGCCCGGGCCGAGATGAGCCGGCCGCGCGACGCTGTCGCGGGCGGCTCGGCGGCGGAAACCCGGGGCCTGGTCGCGCAATCCGTCGTCGCGGCCAGGCTGCCCGGCTCCGGCAGCGACCCCGGCGGCGGCACTGGCGGCGGCGGGGCGGTGATGGTCGCGGGCCTGCTTCTGAACGGCAACCTTTCCGTCGTGGACAGCATCAACGCGCTGGTCTACCCGCCCGGCAGCCTGCCCGAGCAAAGCCGCGGCACCACCTCGCTGTTCCTGGGCGACCTGCGGATCGCGACCAATGTCACCGATGCCGGCGGCGCCCGGGCCCTGGGCACCCGCGCCTCGGCCGCGGTGCGCGAGCGGGTGATCGGCCGGGGCGAGGTCTGGCTGGACCGGGCGCTGGTGCTGGAGCAATGGTATGTCTCGGCCTATGCGCCGCTGCGCGACGGGGCCGGCAAGGCCATCGGCATGATCTATGTCGGCATCCTCGAGCAGCCCTTTGCCGAGGCCAAGCGCCGTACCCTGGCCTGGGTGCTGGCCGGCTTCCTGCTGGCGGCGCTGGTGACGGTGCCGGTGTTCCTGCTTTGGGCGCGCAGCATCTTCCGGCCGCTGGAGCGGATCGGCGCGACCTTCGACAGGGTCCGGGCCGGCGACCTGGCGGCACGCACCGGCGTCACCCGCGGCGATGACGAGATCGGCGCGCTTGCCCTGGCACTCGACGGGGTGCTGGCGCGGCTGCAGGAACACGACCGGCGGCTGCGCGCCTGGAACAGCACCCTGAACCGGCGCGTCGAGGCGCGCACCGCGGCCCTGCACCGGGCCGCGCGCGAGCTGGAGGCCGCGACCTACCAGCTGGTGCAATCCGAAAAGCTGGCCGCCCTGGGCGAGATCTCGGCCGGGATCGCGCATGAGGTGAACAATCCGCTCGCGGTGATCCAGGGCAACCTGGACGTGCTGCGCGAGACCCTGGGCCCGGCCGCCGCCCCGGCCGAGACCGAGCTGCGGCTGATCGACGAACAGGTGCAGCGCATCTCGCAGATCGTGACCCAGCTGCTGGACTTCGCGCGGGCAGACCAGCCCGGCACCGATCCCGCCGCCGATCCTGGCACCGATCCGGCCCGGGCCCTGGCCGATTGCCTGCCGCTGGTGGGGCATATGCTTGCGCGCTCCTCGGTCGCGCTGCGCCAGGACATCCGCGCGACCCGGGCGGTCCGCATCGGCCGCATCGCCTTGCAGCAGGTGCTGGTCAACCTGATCGTCAACGCGGTCCATGCCATGCCGGAGGGCGGCGAGATCCGCATCCTCGGGCGGAACGAGGATCGCGGCGGCGCGCCGGGGGTGCTGCTGGAGGTCGCCGACGATGGCGAGGGCATCCCGGCGGCGCTTCAGGAGCGCCTGTTCGACCCCTTCGTCACTGGCCGCGCGGGCCGCGGCGGCACCGGCCTGGGCCTGTCGATCTGCCGCAGGCTGATCGAGCGGCAGGGCGGCAGCATCGCCGTCAGCAGCGGCAGCGGCGGCGGCAGCAGCTTCCGCATCTGGCTGCCCGCGGCGTGACCGGCAAGAGCCCCTGCGGCCATGCCGGCGCCATGGCCGCCGATGCCGGGCGGCCGGTTCATCCGAACAGCGCCGCCGTCTTCATCGCGGTCATCCACACGCCCCAGGCCAGCGGGATGCAGACCGCCGCCCAGGCCAGCAGCGCAGCAAGGTCGAAACGCCCGCGGTCGATGCCGAACGACCCGCTCTGGACAGGGCCGGCCGTGGCGGCGCTGGCCTGCAGGGCCGCGACCGCTTCGGGCTTCATGAACCATTTCTCGTCCAGCGGCCGCACCAGGGCGTTGCAGACGAGGCCCAGGGCAAGAAAGCCCGCGAGAATGTACATGGTATAGTCATAGGCCTGCGCCCGCGGCACGCCGGCCGCGATCTGCGCCTCGCGCAAATAGTTGACCACCACCGGACCGACGATCCCCGCCGTGGCCCAGGCGGTCAGCAGCCGGCCATGGATCGCGCCCACGAACTGCGTGCCGAAGACATCCGCCAGATAGGCCGGCACGGTCGAAAACCCGCCGCCATACATCGAGATGATGACGCAGATCATCGCCACGAACAGCACCTGGTTGCCCGAATGCGCCGCGCTTGGCGCCAGGGTGTAAAGTACGATCCCCAGCCCGAAGAAGATGAAATAGGTGGTCTTGCGCCCCAGCCGGTCCGAGGCCGAGGCCCAGCACAGCCGCCCGGCGATATTGAACAGCGACAGCAGCCCCGCGAAGCCGGCGGCAATCGCCGCGACCGCCGCCTTCTGGCCCGCATCCAGCTGGGTGAAGCCCAGATCGGGCCGTCCGACCAGGCGGCCGGCAAAGATCTCCTGCAGCATCGGCGACGCCATGCCGATCACCCCGATCCCGGCCGAGACATTCAGGCACAGCACCAGCCAGATCAGCCAGAATTGCCGCGTCTTGTGCGCATCCCCCACATGCACATGATGCTGGGTGATCATCTCGCCCCGAGGCGCGCGCGCCTTGGGCTGCCAGCCTTCGGGCTTCCATCCCGCGGGCGGCACGCGATAGCCGAACGACCCGGCCATCATGAACACGAAGTAAATCGCGGCCATGACGAAGAAGGCCTGCCAGACGCCGACCTCGGTCGGGGACTGGAAATGGTTCATCAGCCGGTCCGCCAGCGGCGCCCCGATCATCGCGCCGCCGCCAAAGCCCATGATCGCCATTCCCGTCGCCAGGCCGCGCCGGTCCGGGAACCACTTGATCAGCGTCGAGACCGGGGAGATATAGCCAAGCCCCAGCCCGATCCCGCCGATAAAGCCCGAGCCGAGCCACATGAGCCAAAGCTGATGGCTCATCACCCCGATGCCCGAAATGACCATGCCGCCGCACCAGCAGAATGCCGCGACGACCCCGGCCTTGCGCGGCCCCGCCGTTTCCAGCCACCCGCCCCACAGCGCCGCCGAGGAGCCCAGCAGAACGAAGAACAGCGTATAGATCCAGCCCAGATCCGCGATGCGCCAGTCGCAACTGGTCGTCACCAGCGCCGCAAGGACGCTCATCCCTTCGCAGACAACAGGCGCGCTGAGGCCGATGGCCCGCGACAGGGGCAGCCAGAACACCGAAAAGCCGTAGGCCATGCCGATACACAGATGAATCGCCAGCGCGGTTGGCGGCACCAGCCACCGGTTGAAGCCAGGCTGCGCAATCGTGCGCTCGCGAGACAGTAATGGCGTTCGGAATCCCGTAGCGTCTTCTATGGCTGTCATCGCTTCCCTCCCCTGAAATAGACTGCGTGTGGCATCCGGAGTGGATCGCAAGATCCGTGTCGCCCCGCCCCTTCCTGAGGATCAAGGCCCGTCGCAAGACCCTCCCCCTTGGGTCGCGCAGGCAGTTTCTGAATTGAAGATATTGATTTCAATGGACAATATGTCCATCCAGCCGGACAAGTTGTCCAAGCCCGTCATAAAGCCGAGCGATGACGCGCCCTGGCGAGCTAAATGAATGAATTATTCCATTGCCGCGGCGGACATCGGTTTTCCGCTCGGCCGGACACCGGCGCGGGAAGCCCGGCCCTGCACCGTCCGGCTGCTGGCCAAGGCCCGACCGGGGTGGCAGCGGGACGATCGACAAGGCCTTGGAAATGCCCGCGCAAGGGACGAGGCGCGGGTCTCCGCTGCATCGCGGCGGTTCGCAGATTCGTTACGACAGATTATTACAATTTCCGCGTCAGGAATATTGCAATGTTGCGCAGACCCTCTTACAACCGGCTCTGCAACCCGCACTGATTCTGCGCCGCGGCGGAAGCCCGGCGGAAAGCGGCAAAAGAGGACTCTGAGATGGCCCTGGACCAACCCACCCCGATCGCGCCCTATGACGCACCGGAAAAGGATCTCTACGAGATCGGCGAGATGCCGCCTCTGGGCTATGTGCCCAAGCAGATGTACGCCTGGGCCATCCGCCGCGAACGTCACGGCGAGCCCGACAAGGCGATGCAGGTCGAGGTGGTGGAAACTCCCGCCATCGACAGCAATGAGGTGCTGGTCCTGGTGATGGCGGCGGGCGTCAACTACAACGGCATCTGGGCCGGCCTCGGGGTGCCGATCAGCCCCTTCGACGGCCATGGCGCGCCCTATCACATCGCGGGCTCGGACGCCTCGGGCATCGTCTGGGCGGTGGGCGACAAGGTCAAGAACTGGAAGGTCGGCGACGAGGTCGTCATCCATTGCAACCAGGACGACGGCAATGACGAGGAATGCAACGGCGGCGACCCGATGTATTCGCCCAGCCAGCGCATCTGGGGCTACGAGACGCCGGACGGCAGCTTCGCCCAGTTCACCCGCGTGCAGGCCCAGCAGCTGATGAAGCGCCCGCGCCACCTGACCTGGGAGGAATCGGCCTGCTACACGCTGACGCTGGCCACCGCCTACCGGATGCTGTTCGGGCACGAGCCGCATGAGCTGAAGCCGGGCATGAACGTGCTGGTCTGGGGCGCCTCGGGCGGGCTTGGCAGCTTCGCGATCCAGCTCATCAACGCCGCCGGCGCCAATGCGGTCGGCGTCATCAGCGACGAGGACAAGCGCGACTTCGTCATGTCGCTGGGCGCCAAGGGCGTCATCAACCGCAAGGACTTCAAGTGCTGGGGGCAACTGCCCAAGGTGAACACGCCCGAATACAAGGAGTGGTTCAACGAGGTGCGCAAGTTCGGTAAGGCGATCTGGGACATCACCGGCAAGGGCAACAATGTCGACATCGTCTTCGAACATCCCGGCGAGGCGACCTTCCCGGTCTCGACCTTCGTCTGCAAGAAGGGCGGCATGGTGGTGATCTGCGCCGGCACCTCGGGCTTCAACTGCACCTTCGACGTGCGCTACATGTGGATGCACCAGAAGCGCCTGCAGGGCAGCCATTTCGCGCATCTGAAACAGGCCAGCGCCGCCAACAAGCTGATGCTGGAACGCCGCATCGACCCCTGCATGTCCGAGGTCTTTCCCTGGGCCGAGATCCCGGCCGCGCATCTGAAGATGCTGCGCAACGAACACAAGCCCGGCAACATGGCGGTGCTGGTGCAGGCCCCCGTGACCGGGCTGCGCACCTTCGAGGACGCGCTGGAGGCGGGGCGCCGCTGACCCCGATCCCGGCGCATGCGGACCGCCCGGCGCGAGAAGGCGCCGGGCGGTCTTTTCCTTGCCAAGGCCGCGACAAAAAGCCGCTGCCTTGGCAACGGGCAGAAGGCAATCGCGCTAACCACTGATATTCATGGGATTATTCCCAACGCCCGCCGACGTTACGCCAAAAAAACGGGCATTTTGCCCGAATATTGCTCTTGCCCCATTCAAACTGCCCGCACCTTGGGCTAAGGAGCCCTCCGACCCCAAGGGAAAGGATTCCGCGACATGCCGCAGATCGACGACAAGCTTGCCCCCATCTATGAGGAGGTGGTCCGCCGCAACGCGGGCGAGCCCGAATTCCACCAGGCCGTGCGCGAGGTTCTGGAAAGCCTTGGCCGCGTCGTCGCCAAGCGCCCCGACTACCTGGAAGACGCGCTGATCGAGCGCATCTGCGAACCCGAACGCCAGATCATCTTCCGCGTGCCGTGGACCGACGACAAGGGCCGCGTGCAGATCAACCGCGGCTTCCGGGTGCAGTTCTCCTCGGCCATGGGCCCCTACAAGGGCGGGCTGCGCTTCCACCCCTCGGTGAACGTGGGCATCATCAAGTTCCTGGGCTTCGAGCAGATCTTCAAGAACGCGCTGACCGGCCTGCCCATCGGCGGCGGCAAGGGCGGCTCGGACTTCGACCCCAAGGGCCGCTCGGACGGCGAGATCATGCGCTTTTGCCAAAGCTTCATGACCGAGCTTTACCGCCACCTGGGCGAATATACCGACGTGCCCGCCGGCGACATCGGCGTGGGCGCGCGCGAGATCGGCTACATGTTCGGGCAATACAAACGCCTGACCAACCGCTACGAGGCGGGCGTGCTGACCGGCAAGGGCCTGTTCTACGGCGGCTCGCTGGCGCGCAAAGAGGCGACCGGCTACGGCAACACCTATTTCACCCAGGCCATGCTGAAGACCGGCGGCACCGATTTCGACGGCAAGACGGTCGTGGTCTCGGGCTCGGGCAATGTCGCGATCTACACCATCGAGAAGGTGCAGGAATTCGGCGGCAAGGTCATCGCCTGCTCGGACAGCTCGGGCTATATCGTGGACGAGGGCGGCATCGACCTCGGCCTCCTCAAGGAAATCAAGGAAGTGCGCCGCGGCCGCATCTCGCAATACGTGCGGATGAAGGGCGAAGGCAACGGCGCCTATTTCGTGAAATCCGGCGAGGGCTCGATCTGGGACGTGGCCTGCGAGGTCGCCATGCCTTCGGCCACGCAGAACGAGCTGACCGGCAAGGATGCCGCGAAGCTGGTCAAGAACGGCGTGACCGCGGTCGGCGAGGGCGCGAACATGCCCTGCACCCCCGAGGCGATCCGCACCTTCCAGCAGGCCGGCGTCAAGTTCGGGCCCGGCAAGGCGGCAAATGCGGGCGGCGTCGCCACCTCGGCGCTGGAGATGCAGCAGAACGCCTCGCGCGACCGCTGGACCTTCGAGAAAACCGAGGCCAAGCTGGCCGAGATCATGCGCGACATCCATGACAGCTGCTACAGCACGGCCGAGGAATTCGGCGCGCCGGGCGATTACGTCATCGGCGCCAACATCGCCGGCTTCATCCGCGTGGCCGAGCCGATGCGCGCCTTCGGCGTGATCTGATGCCGCAGCGGGCGGGCCGTATCCCGGCCCGCCTTGCCAGCACCGGCCGGGACCGCTAAGCGGCGGCATGGCCGTGTTCATGTCCCTCTCATGCTGATCTTTCTCCAGCCCCGCCTCGTGCTTCTGTCGGTGCCCAAGACCGGGACGACGGCGCTGGAACAGGCGCTGGCGCCCAGGGCCGAGATCGTCTTTCGCAGCCGCCCCGAGATCAAGCACCTGAACCTGCGGCACTATCTGGCCCGCATCCGGCCGCTGCTCGAGCCGCTGGGCGAGCCCGCGTTCGAAACCGTCGCGGTGATCCGCGAGCCGCTCGACTGGCTGCGCAGCTGGTATCGCTTTCGCGCCCGCGACGAGCTGATCGGCCATCCGAACAGCACCGCCCTTGTCAGCTTCCAGCGTTTCGTGGACGATTACCTGCGCCCCGGCGAACGCCCCGCCCATGCCCGGCTGGGCCGGCAATCCGATTTTCTGGTGGACGATGACGGCCAGATCGCAGTCGATCACATCTTCCGCTACGAGGCGATGCCGGCACTGACGCAATTCCTGACACAACGCCTGGGCAAGCCGATCGAGTTGCGGCGCAGCAATGTCTCGCCCCCCGCCGTCACCGACCTGCCGCCCGAGGCCGAGGCGCGGCTGCGCACCGCCCTGGCCGCCGACCACGCCATCTGGCAAAACGCGCGTCAGGCGCCGTAAAGCGCCTTGGCGCGATCCTCGAAGGCGCGCACGATGCGCATCATCGCCTCGCCGAAGACCACGCCGATCACCTTGCCGAGGATGGCGTTGCGGAACTCGAAATCGACGAAGAACTCGACCTTGCAGCCGCCCTCCGGCAGGTCGGCGAAGCTCCAGCCGCTGCGCAGGTACTTGAAGGGCCCGTCCAGATATTCGGTGTCGATCCGCTTCGTCTCGGGCCACAGCGTCACGCGCGAGCCGAAGCGTTCGCGAAACACCTTGAAGCTGATGACCAGGTCGGCCTCGACCACCTCGCTGCCCGAGGCGCCGGGCCGACGCGCCCGGATACGCGCGGCGGTGTTCCAGGGCAGGAACTCGGGGTATCTTTCGATATCGGCCACCAGCGCATACATCTGGTCGGCGGTATAGGGCAGGATTCGGCTGTCGCTATGCTGAGGCAAGAGGGCGTCCCGGCGCATTTTCGGTTTCCGGGGGCAGCACTAGCAAAGGAACGGGCGCATGAACAACCTCATCTGGCTGATCCGGGCCTCTCGCTGGGCACGAAACCCGCCAAGCGCGCAAAGGGTCAAGCTGGTTCTTGCCGTCATCGCGGCCGGCCTGCTGCTTGCCGGGCTCGAACATGTCGGGCTCTGGCCCGATTGGGCCACCACCGAACGCCCGCGCGGCATCCAGCTGCAGCGCCCCTGACCTGGCCCCAGACCCCGCCGCGACAGGTTGGCGCACCCCGCCGCGGCACCGTCTTTCACCGTTTCCCCGAATATTCCGGCGGCCACCCCGCCAAGGGCATTGCCCTACGCTTCTTCGTTCTGCAAATACCCCTGCGGCCGCGCCACCCGCGCCGCCGCCCTAGTTCCCCACGGCCGCGAAACTGTCGCATTGTCCCATCTGTCCCGAGGCGAAGCCGCGCTTGAACCAGGCCTGGCGCTCGGCGGCCGAACCATGGGTGAAGGCATCGGGCACCACTGCCCGGCCGGCACTTTCCATCAGCGTGTCGTCGCCCACCGCGGCGGCGGCATTGATCGCCTCGTCTATGTCGCCCTCCTCGATGCTGCCGAACTGCTCGCTGGCCTGGCGCGCCCAGATCCCGGCATAGCAATCCGCCTGCAATTCGGTGGCGACCGACAGCCGGTTCGCATCGCGCTCGCCCAGCCGCGCGCGCAGCCCGTTCACCTCGGAAAGCGTACCCAGCAGGTTCTGCACATGATGGCCAACCTCATGCGCGATGACATAGGCATAGGCGAAATCGCCGCCCGCCCCCATCTTGCCGGCCATGACGCGAAAGAAATCCGTGTCCAGATAGACCTTGCGGTCGCCGGGGCAATAGAACGGCCCCATCGCCGCCGAGGCGCCGCCGCAGGCCGATTGCACCGCGCCCGAGAACAGCACCAGTCCCGGATCCTGATAGGACACGCCGGCCTGGTCGGGCAGCACGCCGGCCCAGACCTCCTCGGTATCGGCCAGCACCACCGAGACGAACTGGCCGATCTCGCGCTCCTCCTGCGTCAGTTCGCGCGGCTCGCCGGTCCGGCCGCCCTCGTCCAGCGCGCCGACGATGGGCGAGATGTCGATGCCGAAGAAATACCCCACCGCCAGCACCACCAGAACCCCGACGACGCCCATGCCGCCGGCGCCCGCCGCCCGGCCCATGCCGCGACGATCCTCGACATTCCGGCTGCCGCGCCTGCCCCGCCATTCCATCGCGCCGTCCTCCCTGCCGCTGGTCCCGCCTGCCAAGGTTATCGCAACCCCGCCATGGCGCAACACGCGCGCGGGCTTGACAGTTCCGGCCCCAGCCCGCAGCACGTCCCGAAACGAAAGGGGCAGCCATGTTCGACTGGGTGGTTTCGACGATCGAGAGCTGGGGCTATCTCGGCGTGCTGATGCTCATGGTGGCCGAGAACGTCTTCCCGCCCATCCCCTCCGAGGTGATCATGCCGCTGGCCGGTTTCCTGGCCGGCAGCGGCCGCATGTCGCTGACCCTGACCATCCTGGTCGGCACCATCGGCTCGGTGCTGGGCACCTTGATGTGGTATTACATCGGCCTGTGGTTCGGCGAGGAGCGGCTGAAGCGTTTCGCCGCCCGTCATGGCCGGCTGCTGACGCTCTCACCCGCGGATATCGACGCGGCGCATGACTGGTTTCAGCGCCACGGCGCCATGGCGGTGTTCTTCGGCCGCATGATCCCGGCCATTCGGACACTGATCTCGGTTCCCGCCGGGCTGGCGCGCATGCCGATGTGGAAATTCCTGCTCTATACCGTGATCGGCAGCGCGCTCTGGACCGGGGTGCTGACATTCGCCGGGCTGATGCTGCATGAAAACTATGCGCTGGTCGCGGATTGGGTCGATCCGCTGTCCAAGCTGGTGGTGGTGGCCGTGGTGGCGATCTATCTTTACCGCGTCGTCACCTGGAAGCCGCATTGAGTTCACGCGATTGGCATTTGCAGGCCGCCGCGCGCGGTCCTAACCGGAAGCCATGAACGGATTTTCGAGCAAGCATATCGCCGTCACCGCCGGCGCCGGTTCCGCCGCGCTGCTGGCCGCCGCGCTGACCTTCCAGGGCCTGGGCTATGCGCCCTGCGAGCTCTGCATCCTGCAACGCTGGCCGCATCTGGTGGCCGCGATCATCGGCGGGCTGATCTGGTTCTTCGGCTGGAAACGCTGGCTGGCGGCGCTGGGGCTGATCGCCGCGCTTTGCGCCACCGGCCTTGCCATCTATCACGCCGGGGTCGAGCTGCAGGTCTGGCAAGGGCCGCAGCATTGCTCGGGCGGCGTGTCAGGCCTGGCCAGCATGTCCACGCAGGATCTGATGGCGGCGCTGGAAAAAGCGCCGGTCGTGCGCTGCGACGAGGTGGCCTGGAGCCTGTTCGGCATTTCCATGGCCGGCTGGAACGCCATCTTCTCGGCCGGGCTTTCGGCGCTGTGGCTGGCCTCGGTCCGCGGCCGCAGGCGCGAGGCCGGGCTGGCCTGAGCCGCAATTCCCGCGCCGGGGCGGCCCGTCAAGATTGCACCCAAGGCGGGTATGGGATAGACCCATGCCCAACAAGATCTTGAGGTTTCCCCCGTGGCTGACATCCCTGAAAACGACGACGATACCCCCGAGAACGGCGGATCGGAGCGCGCCGTGATGCATCACGACGGCCCGGTGATCGACATCGCGCACGAGATGCGCTCCTCCTATCTCGACTATGCCATGTCGGTGATCGTCAGCCGGGCGATTCCCGACCTGCGCGACGGGCTGAAGCCGGTGCATCGCCGCGTGCTCTTCGCCATGCACGAGACCGGCAACACCCATGACAAGCCCTATCGCAAGTCGGCCCGCCCGGTCGGCGACACCATGGGTAAGTATCACCCGCATGGCGACGCCTCGATCTATGACGCGCTGGTGCGGATGGCGCAGGACTTTTCCATGTCGCTGCCGCTTTTGGACGGCCAGGGCAATTTCGGCAGCATGGACGGCGACAGCCCGGCGGCCATGCGCTATACCGAGGTGCGGATGGACAAGCCCTCGGCCTATCTGCTGATGGATATCGACAAGGACACCGTCGATTTCCAGGACAACTACGACGGCAAGGACCGCGAGCCGACCGTCCTGCCGGCGCGCTTCCCGAACATGCTGGTCAACGGCGCCGGCGGCATCGCCGTCGGCATGGCCACGAACATCCCGCCGCACAACCTGGGCGAGGTCGTGGACGCCACGCTGGCGCTGATCGAGAACCCGGACCTGCCGACCGAGCGGCTGCTGGAGATCGTGCCCGGCCCGGATTTCCCCACCGGCGGCATCATCCTGGGCCGCTCGGGCGCGCGCAAGGCCTATCTGGAAGGGCGCGGCAGCATCGTGCTGCGCGCCAAGACCCGGATCGAGGAGACCCGCGCCGGCCGCCAGGCCATCATCCTGGACGAGATCCCCTTCCAGGTGAACAAGGCCAGCCTGATCGAGAAGATCGCCGAACTGGCCAAGGAAAAGCGCATCGAGGGCATCGCCCATGTCCAGGACGAATCCGACCGCGTCGGCGTGCGGGTGGTGATCGAGCTGAAACGCGACGCCACCGCCGAGGTGGTGCTGAACCAGCTGTTCCGCTTTACCCCGATGCAGACCAGCTTCGGCGCCAACATGCTGGCGCTGAACGGCGGCCGGCCCGAGCAGCTGACGCTGCGCGACTTCCTGACCCATTTCCTGACCTTCCGCGAGGAGGTGGTGGCGCGCCGCACCGCCTACGAATTGCGCAAGGCGCGCGAGCGCGCGCATGTGCTGTGCGGCCTCGCCGTGGCGGTCAGCAATGTCGACGAGGTGGTGGCGACCATCCGCTCCTCGGCCGATGCCGCCGAGGCGCGCGAGCGGCTGATGACCCGGCGCTGGCCGGCGCATGAGATCGTGGAATATCTGAAGCTGATCGACGATCCGCTGCATCCGGTCAACGAGGACGGCACCTACAACCTGTCCGAGACCCAGGCCCGCGCCATCCTGGAACTGCGCCTGCAGCGCCTGACCCAGCTGGGCGTGCAGGAAGTCACCGACGAACTGAAGACGCTGGCCGATTCCATCCGGGAATACCTGGCCATCCTCGCCTCGCGCGAGCGGATCATGGGCATCATCTCGGACGAGCTGCGCGAGGTGAAAAGCCAGTTCGCCGTGCCGCGCCGGACCGAGATCACCGACTGGGCGGGCGATCTGGACGACGAGGATCTGATCGAGCGCGAGGACATGGTCGTCACCATCACCTCGGGCGGCTATATCAAGCGCACGGCCCTGGCCGAGTTCCGCGCCCAGCGGCGCGGCGGCAAGGGCCTGTCCGGCATGGCCACGAAGGAAGACGACGTGGTCACTACCCTGTTCGTCGCCAATACCCACACGGAGCTCTTGTTCTTCACCACCGACGGCATGGTCTATCGGATGAAGACCTGGCGGCTGCCGCTGGGCGGGCGCACCGCCAAGGGCAAGGCCATCGTCAACATCCTGCCGATCCAGCCCGGTGTCTCTATCGCCGCGCTGATGCCGGTCGATGCGCCGCAAAGCGAATGGGACGACTACCAGGTGGTCTTCGCCACCTCGGAAGGCGACGTGCGCCGCAACGCGCTGTCGGATTTCGCCAATGTCATGCGCAACGGCAAGATCGCCATGAAGCTGCCCGAGGGGGTGGAATTGATCGGCGCCCGCATGGCGACCGAGAATGACGACGTGATGCTGGTCACCGCCGCCGGCCGGGCGATCCGCTTCCCGACCACGGATGTGCGGGTGTTCAAGGGCCGCGATTCGACCGGGGTGCGCGGCATTCGCCTGGCGCCCGGCGACCGCGTGGTCAGCATGTCGGTGATCCGGCATTTCGAGGCCGATCCGGCCGAACGCGCCGCCTATCTGAAGATGCGCCGCGCCGTCGAGGGCGCGCTGGACGACGGCGCCGAGGCCGACGAGGATGAGGATGCCGTCGCCGAGACCGCGATCAGCCAGGAACGCTATGCCGAGATGTCGGCGGCCGAGGATCTGATCCTGACCATCACCGCGCGCGGTGCCGGCAAGATCAGCTCGTCGCATGACTATTCGGTGCGCGGCCGCGGCGGCCAGGGCGTCATGGCCATGGACAAGGCGATGCGCGGCGGACCGCTGGTCGCCAGCTTCCCGGTGGACCGCGACGACCAGATCATGCTGGCCACCTCGACCGGCCAGTCGATCCGGGTACCGGTGGACGGCATCAGCTTCCGCTCGCGCTCCGCCGGCGGCGTGCGCGTCTTCAACACGGCGCCGGGCGAGGAAGTGGTTTCTGTTGCCCGCATCGCCGAGAATGGCGAGGATGAGGCCGAAACCTGAGACATGGCCGGGGCGCGCACGCAGGCCGCGCCCCGGCACCGGAAAGCATGAGGGGACGCGATTGGACGGGCGGGACTCGCATCTGAGCGAGCGGTTGCAGACCGGCTTTCTGGGCGTGATCGCCTTTGGCCTGATCCTGTTCCTGCTGGTGCAGGCGCGCTTCATCCTGATCTGCCTGGTGCTGGCGATCATCATCTTCTCGCTGACCAGCGACGCGATTTCGGCCTTTGCCCGGCTGAAGGTGCCGAACTGGCTGGCCACCACCCTGGCGCTGATCGCCATTGCCGTGGGCCTGCTCTGGGCCGCGACGGCGGTGGTGGCGCAGGTGAACGAGGTGGTCTCGACCTCGATCGTCTATGCCGACCGGGCGCAGGCGGCGCTGGCGCGGCTTAGCCAGCGCTGGGGGCCGAACGTGCAGGAGGCGATCGGCACCTTCATGGGCAGCATCGATTTCGCCGGCTGGATACGCTCGGCGGCGGCGCAGGCCTCGAACCTGATCTCGGGCTCGGTGCTGATCCTGACCTTCGTCGGCTTCATGTTCAGCGAGCGGATCTGGTTCCCAATCAAGATCGAGCGCCTGACCGGCGACCCGGACCAGGCCCGGCAGGTGCTTGAGACGGTCCACAAGATCATGCGCCGGGTGAACCGCTACCTGGTGGTCAAGGCGGCGATCAGCGCGGTCACGGCGGCACTGATCTGGACGATCTTCCGGGTGCAGGGGCTGGACCTGGCCGGGGCGGTGGCCATGCTGACCTTCATCCTGAACTTCATCCCGACCCTGGGCTCGATCGCCGCCACGGTCATCACCATCGCCATGGTGCTGGCGCAGACCGGCGACCCGGCGGTGACGCTGACCGTGGGCGGGCTGACCGTGGCGGTGCAGTTCATCATCGGCAATGTCTTCGACCCGATGCTGCTGGGCCAGACGCTGCGGCTGTCCTCGTTCGGGATCGTGCTGTCTCTGGCCTTCTGGGGCGTGGTCTGGGGCATCGCCGGCACCTTCCTGGCCGTGCCGATCATGGTGGCGATCATGATCGTCTGCGCCCAGATCCCCTGGCTGCGCCCGGTGGCGATCATGCTGTCGCAAGAGGGCCTGCCCGAACAGGAACCGCCCAGCGGCCTGCGCCGTTAGGCGCCAGGGGTATTTGGCGAACGAAGAAGCGCAAGGCGCGGCGCGCGCTTCTCAACTAGCTGCGATCCTGCTGGTCCTGCGGGCCGGCAAGGGAAAGGGCGGCGGGCGCCTCTCCCTCGGCCTGGTGCAGGTAGACGTCCTGCGCGCCACGCACGCTGCCGGGCAGGACGATCCCCGCCGCGGCAAAGCGTTCCAGGATCTGGTGATTGATCTCGGAGACGATCGAGGCGCCGCCGTTGATGTCGGAAAGCACGGCGCGCAGTTCGAAATTCTGCCCCGTCGGCGTGATGCTGCGCAACAGGACCGCAGGAGGCGGGTTCACCAGCACTGTCGGCTGGTCCTCGGCGATCTCGCGCAGAAGCGCGGCCACCTGCCGGCTGTCGGCCGTCACCCCCACCGTGATCGGCACGATGATGCGCCCCGCCAGGCTGCCGCGCGTCCAGTTCGTCACCGGCTGGGTGATCAGGTTCGAATTCGGCACGATCACCTGGGTGCGGTCGAAGGTCTGGATCTGCGTGGCCCGCACCGCCATCTTCTTGACGATGCCCTGCTGGCCGCCAACCTCGATCCAGTCGCCGACGGCGATCGGCCGCTCGACCAGCAGGATGATGCCCGAGACGAAATTCGACACCACCTGCTGCATGCCGAAACCGATGCCGACAGACAGCGCACCGGCAACGAAGGCCAGCGAGGTCAGGTCGATCCCGGCCGAGGTCACGGCAAAGACCGCCGCCAGTGCCACGCCGACATAGCCGATCATCGAGGTGACGGCGTTCTGCCCGCCCGCATCCAGTTTCGTCTTGGGCAGGATCGAGCTGCGGAAGGCACCCTGCACGAAATTGGTCAGGAAATAGCCGATGGCAAAGACGATCAGGAAGGTCAGCAGCGCCATCGGCGACAGCCGCACGCCGCCCAGCGAGAAACCCTGCTGCGCCCTGGTCCATGCCTCTGCCAGGTCGCTGGCCCGCGCACCCCAGATCAGCGCGAAAACCGGCAGCGACAGCAGGATCAGCGCAAAGCCGATCAGCACCGGCATCAGCGCATCGCGCGCCGAACGGTCGCCGCCCTTGGCCAGGGCGTAGAGATCGGCGATGAAATCCTGCAGGATGATCAGCAGCCCGACCAGCGCCAGCGTCATGACCGAGGACCAAAGCAGCGCATTGCCCGCGGTGACATAGCCGACCGCCACCAGCGCCGGCGCGGCCACCGCCACCAGCCGTCCCATCATCGCCAGGAAATTCACCACCCGGATGCGGTAATCGGGCGTATCGGCCGGTTCGGGCTGGCGCAGGCCGCGCAGCATGTTGCACAGCCGCAAGAGGCAGAAGGCGCCGAACAGCACCAGCAGGAAATGCCACACCCCGGCCGAGGCCTCGCTGAGCCGCTGCGGAACGGTGTCGCTGTCATTCTGGCTGTGAAAGCCCGAAAGCGGCAGGATCGAGCGCGAGAAAAGCTGATGCAGCGCCAGGGCAGCGGCCAGAAGCGTCGCCCGGAAGCGCGCCTTGGCGCGGCGCTCCTCGCTCATCGGCAAGGGCGGCTCGACGGCGGTGTCGGGCGCCGGGAACAGCCGCCGCGCCAGCCACAGCCCGGCAAAGAAGGACACGCCCGCCCCCACCAGCGACATCACCAGCGGCAGGCCCCATTCGTCGAACAGGCCCGAGAGCACCAACGCCGAGGCGAACAGGATCAGCCCGAACATCGGGATGGCGATCTGGCCCAGAGAGACGCCGAAGACCAGCGCCGCGCGCGACCGTTCGCTGGCGCGGGCCGAAAGCCGCGAGGGCAGCGAATCGACCCAGCGCCGGCCGCGCGACAACAGCAGCAGCGCCACCAGAAGCACCACGGCAACGACCAGCCGCTCGGCACGGTCCGACGAGACGGCGGTGCTGTCCCAGCGCCCCCGCGCCTCGGCATAGATGCGGCTTGCGACATGGCCGGCCTCGGCCACGGCCGGCCCCCAATGCGCCGGGTTCAGCGGCGAGGGGGTCTTGCGGATCAGCGCGAAAGTCTGGCGGGCGCGCAGGGTCTGGTCGATCTGCGCCACGATGCCGTCGGCCCGGCCATAGGCCTCGACCGCCTGCAGCCCCGGTGCCTGCAGCGTGGCAAGCTGTTCGCCCAGTTCCTTGCGACGGGCAGCGATCTCCTCGGGCTCGGTCTGGCCTTCGGCCGGGGCCGGCCCCAGCGCCGCGATCTGGTCCTTGAGCGTGGCGATGCGGGTGGCGTTGACGCTTTGGCCCGCCTTCAGCCGCTCGCGCCATTTCACCACCTCGTCGCGGATGGTCTGCAACCGGACATCGTTGGCCGAGCCGGATTCCAGGATCTGCTCGGCCTGGTCGGCCAGCTTGTTCCAGGCGGTCAGATTCGGCGCCTCCTGCTCGGGCTGGGCCAGAACGGGCTGGCCGAGCGCCAGGAACAGCGCAAGGATCAGCAAGGCAAGCCGGGGCAGCGCGGCAAATCGGGGCATGGTTCGCTTCAGTCCTGATAGACCTCGGGCAGGTCGGCCGGCCTGCGGGCCATCCATTCCGGCACCGGCAGGCCCTTGGCGCGCAGGAATTCGGGGTTGAACAGCTTGGTCTGGTAACGCGTGCCATAGTCGCAAAGCACCGTCACGATGGTGTGGCCCGGCCCCATGTCCTTTGCCATGCGGATCGCGCCGGCCACGTTCACCCCCGACGAGCCGCCAAGGCAGAGCCCTTCATATTCCAGCAGGTCGAAGATCACCGGCAGCGCCTCGGCATCCGGGATGCGATAGGCGAAATCGGGCGTGAAGCCTTCCAGGTTCGCGGTGATGCGGCCCTGGCCGATGCCCTCGGTGATCGACGAGCCGGGCGCGTCGAACTTGCCCTCGGTATAGAAGCTGTAAAGCGCCGCGCCCTCGGGATCGGCCAGGCCCATCTTCACGCCCCTGGATTGCAGCGCCATGGCGACGCCGGCCAGCGTGCCGCCCGAACCGACCGCGCAGATGAAACCGTCCACGCGGCCGCCGGTCTGTTCCCAGATCTCGGGGCCGGTGGTTTCCAGATGCGCCTGGCGGTTGGCGACATTGTCGAACTGGTTGGCCCAGATGGCGCCGTTCGGCTCGGTCCGCGCCAGTTCCTCGGCCAGGCGGCCGGAATAGCGCACGTAGTTGTTGGGATTCTTGTAGGGCGCCGCCGGCACCTCGACCAGTTCGGCACCGGCCAGGCGCAGCATGTCCTTTTTCTCCTGGCTCTGCGTCTCGGGGATGACGATGACCGAGCGGAAGCCCATCGAGGCGCCGACCAGCGCCAGCCCGATGCCGGTATTGCCCGCCGTGCCCTCGACGATGGTGCCGCCCGGCTTCAGCTCGCCGCGCGCCACCGCCTCCTTGATGATGTAGAGCGCGGCCCGATCCTTGACCGACTGGCCCGGATTCATGAACTCGGCCTTGCCCAGGATCTCGCAGCCGGTCTCTTCCGAGGCGCGACGCAGCCGGATCAGGGGAGTGTTGCCGATGGCAGAGGCGAGGTCGGGGCAGATGCGCATGGGCTTGGCCTTTCGCAGGATGTTCTCGCCCGGTTTACACGTCGCCCCATGACGGCGGCAACCCCGCGGGAACCGTCTTGCCTTCCTGCACCAGTTCGCGGCGAATGTCCTGGTGGCGCAATTCCAGCCACAGCGCCAGGTTCAGCAGCGGCCCGTTGCGGATCTCGCCCGCCAGCGCCATGCGCGTCAGCTCGGCGCGCGGGACAAGGTGCGAGCGGATATCCTCGTCCTCGGTCGCAAGCCCGCCAAGGCCGGCACTGCCGTCGGGCAGGTCGGCAATGCCGACATAGAGATACAGGTATTCCGCCACCGCGCCGGGGCTGGGATAGTTGTGCGGCGCGGCGAAAAGGCGGGAAATCGCGATGCCGGTTTCTTCCACCGCCTCGCGCCGGGCGGCCTGCTGTGGCGTCTCGCCGGCATCGACGCGGCCGGCCACGGTCTCGTAGAGCCAGGGCTGGGCATCGCCGCGCGCCAAGGGCCCGGCGCGCAGCTGGTCGATCAGCATCACCCGGTCGCGCAGCGGATCCCAGGGCAGCACCACCGTCGCATCGCCCGAGACGAAGACGGCGCGCGCCAGCGGATCGGTCCAGCCGCCATCATTGCGGTGCTGGCTCAGCCGGATCGCCTCGACCGAGAAATATTCGGCATAGGGTTCCTCGACCGGCTCCATCCTGACCCGTTCGGATGCGGCCGGGCCGACATGCGGCAGATCCGCGGTTTCGGCCGCGGCGCGCCGGCGCGAGGCGAGCCAGGTCGCGATCATCGGCAGGCGCTTGCGGATCGCCCCGGCCGGGCGATCCGCGGGCAGGGCCAGCAGCCGGTCCGCCATGGCAGCGGCCAGCTCCGGCTGCCATTCGGGCGCATCGCTTGCCGCCTCGCCCAGGCCCAGCAGTTCCCGGCCATGATGGCTCTGCGGCACCAGTCCGAAGATCTCGGCATAGCGGCGCAGGGCGGGCGTCCAGTCGGCCTGCCACAGCGGCAGGTCTTCGTCGCCGGCGGCAAACCGCGGCCAGCCATCGGCGGCGATCCCGGCCAGCCCGCCGCCTTCCAGCCGGCCTTGCAGCGAACCGGCCTCGGCCGCCTGCGGGGCCAGGCGGGCGCGCAGAAGCGGATGGGCCAGCGGTCCGATCAGCAGCGGCATGGCTGCGGCTTCCTGGAGCTGGCGATCCTCCCGGCCCTGCGCATTCCGCCCATGATTCCCCCGCAAGACAAATTTTTCGCGGTTTTGACGCGAAGGCCCTTGCGCTTCAACCCCCGCCCGTCTAAATCGCCGCCACCACCCGAAAGCGCGGAGAGGTGCCGGAGTGGTCGAACGGGGCGGTCTCGAAAACCGTTGAGCCTTCACGGGTTCCGTGGGTTCGAATCCCACCCTCTCCGCCATTACTCTTTGAAATATCTTAGTAATTTCAGGACCGGACAAAACATCGCCGCCGGTTCCGGCCCCTGGCTGCGACAAGCGCGCCCGGCACCGCCGCCATGCGCCAGAAGTCGCGCCGATACAAGCCGGGCGACGTCAGAAGGGCCGATAGACCGCAATCAGCGCGATCATCACCCAAAGCGCCACCGCCGCAGCCATACCGCCAAGCCCAAAGGCCAGCAGACGGATTGCGCCCTTGCGGTCGATACCGACAAGAAACGCGGCAAGCGCCGTCATGGACAAAAAAAGCGTCGTTCCCATGCCTGCAAGCTTAGCGCGCCGGCCGCGCCAGCGGCAGCCGGCCGGGAATCGAACGGCCCGTTCCTGCCCAAACGGCCCGGGCAGATGCGCAAGGTTTTGCTCGGGCCGGCAACGCCAGCTTGATGGACGAATGGTCCCGAAGCAGGGTTTCCCGGAACGCCGATTCCCAGGACGCCATGACCGACGACCCCCTCATCCTCAGGCAGATTTCCGAAGGGCGTGACCGCACAAGGGCTTATCTGCACATCGGCAAGACCGGCGGGACGACCTTCCGGGCGGCCGCCGAAAGGGTGGCTTCGACCGAACCGTCCCGCGTCCCGCTGATCTTTCACCACGACTGGACCGTCCCCAGGATCAGGGCGGCGTTTCCCGGCATCAGGATATCCCTGGTCCTGCGCGACCCGCTGGAGCGCATCATCAGCGGGTTCATGTCGCGCCTGCGGCAAGGGCGCCCGACCTACCAGAGCCCCTGGACCGTCGAGGAGGCCACCGCCTTCCTGCATTTCCGGGACGCGCGCGCCTATCTCGACGCCATATTGTCGGACGGGGAATACGAAACCTCGGCCGTCGATTTCGCCACCAGGTCGATCGCCCATATCCGGCGCGGCTATCGCTTTCACATCCCCAACACCGCCACCGCGTCGAAATGGCTCGGTTCCGTCGGAACCCTGGCGAGCCTGGAGGGCTTCGCGCAAAGGCTTCTTGGCGGCCCGGTGGAGCTGGGGCATGCGCATGTCAACCCGGTTCCGGCCGGGAATATCCTGAAGCACTACGACGCAGACGAGCTCGACCGGCTGCGACGGTATTTCGCCGATGAATACCAGGTGTTCAACGATGTGATGCAGGCTGCCGGCCCCTGACAGGGGATCGGCGCCGCCGCGCATGATACGGCCGCCATGGAGCTTTCCCAAGCGGAACGGGCAAGGGGCACCGCAGGGGTGCCCCCGAGGCGCTCAGAAATCCCAGCTGATGCCCATGGAGATCTCGTCCTGCTCCATGAACAGGGTGGTCTGCTGGCCAAGGCCCGGCGTCCGGTTGGCGCCGGATTCCGTTTCGTGGAAGGCATGGGTATAGCTGCCGGTCAGCGTGGCCCGCTCGCTGAGCCTGTAGCTATACCCGATCGAGGCATGCCAGCGCGGCGTGGCCGGGGCCAGGATGTTCAGCAGCACCTCGCCATCGTCGTCGATGAAGCTCGAGGCGTGGCTGATGCCGCCGCGAAGCGTCAGCCTGTCGTTCACTTTCTGGGCGGCGGCGATGCGGATGACATCCATGTCCTGCCAGCCGAATCCGGGTCCACCGGCGCTGCCGAGCGGCGCGGCCAGCATCGCCCCGCTATTGGCCAGCGATTCGACCGAACCATAGAAGATGCGCTGATATTCGGCGGTCAGCGTCAGGCCGGGATTGCCGGAGGGGCGAAAGGCCACGCCCAGCGTCGCCACCGCCGGAATGTCGAAATCGCCGCCATCGGCAAAAAGGCCCGCGTAATCCTCGAATGGCCGCATGTCGATGTGGCTGCGCCACGACGCACCCAGGCTCCATTGGCTGTCCAGCCGGTAAATCAGGCCCAGCGACATCCCCAGGCCGGTCGACCAATCGTCACCGCCATGGGTCAGGGCGCCGGGCTGGACGGACATGCCGGCGAAGGGTTCGAGCCCCGTTGCGCTGAACCGCTGCACCGCAAGCACCGGCCCCAGGCCCACCGACAGCCGGGGGGTCAGCCTGCGGGCATAGTTCAGGCTGATGAAGGCCTGTTCGAGATTGATCCCCAGCGGGTCGGTGGTCACCTTCGGGGCAAGGCCGGCAAAAGGGTTGGTGCCGTATTCCACGTTCATGCCGCCATTGCCGAACATGAAGACGGCGACCGAACTCTGCTCGTCCAGATTGTAGTTGAACCCGCCGCAGGGGATCCAGAAAAGGCTGTTGTCGCTGGTCTGGCGACCCTCGGCCAACGGCCCGCCCGGCGCGATGCTGAAGCCGCGCTCGGGTTGAAAGCCGGTCAGGCAAATCCCTGCCTGCGTCGGCAAGGCGGTACCCGTGGCCGGGTTCTGGGCCAGGCCCAGCACGCCGGTGGGGATCGCGACGCCCGCCCCGGCCATCCCCTTCGAGGTGCCGCCATAGCCATTGGCAAAATAGCCATTCGTAGCCTTGGCAGGCTGTGCGCCAAGGATTGCCGTCAGCATCACGCCTCCGGCCAGAGCCGCAAGGCGGCCTGGTTCTGTTCTGTTCATCTTTCCCTCCCTTGTCCGGGGCCTCGTTTCCACCCCGCTTGCCTCTGCCGCCCCGCTCTCCCCCGGGAATGATAGAGATGCATACATTCGTATGTAACGATATAGCCAAGCGTCAAGCAAATGTCGCGAGAGCCGGATCAAGGACGATCCGGGCCGATGCCGGACCTGGAGCAGCGCGGCCAAGACTTGATCACCGGGCCGGCCTTGGGCGCGCAGGGATGCGCCCTTCCGAGGCGGCCTTCATCCGCTCGGCGGCGATGACGATGCGGCGGCGCTTCGTCCCGATGCGCGGCAGCGGGCGTCCATGACCGGACCGGTCAGCGCAGCAGCCTTCGCTGGAACGCCGGGTCCGGGATGGCGCACATGTCCGACCTGCCGAACAGGTGATAGCGATTGCGCGCGAAGCGGCGGTAGAGCCAGTTGCGCAGCCCGCGTGGCAGGATCCGCAACGGCGCGGCCAGCCTGCCGAGACCGCCAAGCCGCCGCCCGGCCTGGACGAGCGCATCGCAATCGGAATGCGCGATGCCGTCCTCGATGAACAGCCAGCTCGGGGGATCTTCCGCCTCCAGCCCGTAATGCCGCAAAAGCGCCTTGCCCAGTGGCGTCTGCACCGGGCATATCCGCACCGTCCCCGAGCGATCGAGCCGGTGGATCATCCGCGCGCCCCAGCTGCAGACGGCGCATTCCCCATCCATGACGGCCAGCGGCACGGAATCGTCGAATCGCGGGACCAGGGGATCGTTCCGAAAGGAATAGGGCGCGGTCATGCTGCCAGCATCGGACAATGGCGGCGGCCGGACAAGGCTGATCGGGCTGATCGTCGGGCCATCAAGCCTGTCGAACCTGGCACGCCGCGCCCGAAAAGCCCGGATCACGCGCCTCTTTCCCGGCGGGCTTCCTGTCGCCTTGACGGCCGCAAGGCCCCTGCGACAAGGACGGCCCGGGCACGTGACCCGCAAGATGCAAGCTCGCCGACTGCCCGCTGGCGGGTCGCGCGGCCCAGGGCGAAAGGCGGGGCGCGACGGGCATGGCCCGCCCCGCGCCCGCCTTTGGCTCAGCTCTTGATGGCGATGCGCCGGACCTGCGACTGCGCCTTTTCCGTCTTGGGCAGGGTCACGGTCAGCACGCCGTTCCTGAAATGCGCATCGACCCCGTCTTCGCGGATCTCGGCGCCCAGCGGGATGCGGCGCTCGAAGCGACCATAGTAGCGTTCCGAGAATTGCCGGTCCTTGTCCTCGGTCTCCGAGCGTTTCTCGCCCTTCAAGGTCAGCACGCCGTCATTCAGCAGGACTTCGATGTCCTTTTCCTCGAGGCCCGGCACATCGGCGGTCACGGTGATCTCCCTTTCGTTGTCAGAGATCTCGACACTCGGCCAGCCGCCGCCAAAGGCGGGGACCGCACCGGCGGATGGCAGGCCGAAGCCACGGAAGACATCGTCGAACAGCCGGTTCACTTCGCGATGCAGCGACAGGAAGGGATCGCGGTCGCCCTCGCGGAAGCTGGCGGGAAGCTGGCTGTCATTGCGGTTCCAGGGAATCAGGTCACGGACATTCATGGTTTTCCTCCTTCATTGGCAACAGGTCGCCATCGGCGCCGGACCATGCCGGCGCCAGGCGCGGATCGCGGGAATGAAAGGCCTCAGGCGGCCTGCTTGCCGCCCTCGACCAGCTTCGGATCGGGTTCGGCCGGAATCCTGGCCGTCGCGATCTCGATCCGCCGCGGCTTCATTTCCTCGGGAAGCTCATGGCGCAGGTCGATCGTCAGCAGCCCGTTCGCCAGATCGGCACCGATCACCTTCACATGATCGGCCAACTGGAAACGCCGCCGGAAACTGCGCTCGGCGATGCCGCGATGCAGGTACTGGCCCTTGTCCTCGCCCGCCTTCTGGCCAGTGACCACCAGCATGTTGCGCTCCTGGGTGACGGTCAGCTCATCCGGCGCAAAGCCCGCCACCGCCATGGCGATGCGGTAGTCGTTCTCGTCGGTCTTGGTGATGTCATAGGGCGGCCAGTTGTCGATGGTCTCGACCCGGCTTGCCGCTTCCAGCGCGTTCAGCATCCGGTCGAAGCCGATGCTCGACCGATAGAGGGGGGAAAAGTCGAAAGTGGTTCTCATAGCCACATCCTCCGTTGAGCAACATGGGTACAAGTTTTCCGCCGTGGGACGCCTTGGCGTCCGCCCGGCCTTGCCGGACCCGTCAAAGGCTTCCGGCGATTCACGATTTAGGGTGGCGAAACGACGCTTCAAGGGGCCCGCGCGCCCTTCTCCCTGCCCGCAAGATCCCTATCTATCGGATGCAGGCCGCAAGAAGATCACGGGAAGCAACCATGCGACTTGATGACATCAGGGCCGTTCTGGGTCCGGTCGACGAGACGCTGATCGCCCAGATCAGCCGGACGGATGCCACGGTCGAGGAACTGGCCGAGGCCTGGGGCTGGCTCAATGCCGACGAGGCCATGATCAACGAGGGGCGCCCCCTGCCCAGGGGCCGCGTCGCCGAACTGGTCGCCATCCTCGAGGCAGCCGAGCCGGACCCCGAGGAATAGCGCCGGGCTCAGTGCCGGAACCTCGGCGCCAGAAGCAGGATCCTGGGTTCCTGCTCGGCCTCGCCGTCCCTGGACGGCAGGGGGCGTTCTTCCACATGCGGGCTGCTGGCTTGCAGCACGTCCAGCATGTCGGGAAAGCCATGGGCCACATCCGGCATCCCGGCGATCTCATAGGCGCTCTGCCCCAGGCCGGCATAATGGACGATGGAGCCGCCCTGCCGCGTCAGCCGCGCCGCGAAGAAGGCGCAGGAGATCAGGCATTCGTCCCCGATCCGGCGCGACTCGCCCTTTCTCGCCCGCCGCTGCGCCGCGTCCATCAACCGAAGCGTCAGGCGGTCGGGGGCGATGGGACGATGCATGTAATGTGCCAGCGTCGAGGCAAGGTGATACTCCAGCTCCGACGACAAGGCGACCTGGCTTTCGCGCATCCCCTCGATCACCAGATCGCGGGCGGCAGAGAGATACGTGTCCGTCATGAAACCCTCGGCATCAGTCTGAACGAACCATTCCCACTAGGAAAAGTTTGGCGCGGTCCCGGCGCAGGTCAAGCCCCTGCATCGGGCCGAGGCAACTGGAATCACACAATATTGCACGCAGGCATCAGTCTGTTGGCAGCCGATGTCAGCGAGTGCCAAAAATATTTCGCGCCACCCCTTGAAACCGCCGGCTTGCGTGCCAATTCCTGTGTCGCGCGATGCCAGCAGGGTCGCGTGAACCCCGTGCCGGACGCTTGGCCGGCGCGGAGGAACCTCTCGCAATCTGTTTGTCCATGAGGAGAACGATATGACGTTCCGTCCACTCCATGACCGTATTCTGGTCCGCCGCATCGATGCCGAGGAAAAGACGGCCGGCGGCCTGATCATCCCCGACAGCGCCAAGGAAAAGCCGCAGGAAGGCGAGGTTCTGGCCGCGGGTCCGGGTGCGCGCAGCGAAAACGGCACGCTGACGCCCCTGGACGTCAAGCCCGGCGACCGCATCCTGTTCGGCAAGTGGTCGGGCACCGAGATCCGGCTTGATGGCGAGGATCTGGTGATCATGAAGGAAAGCGACGTGCTGGGCGTGATCGAGGCCCCGGCCAGCGCCAAGAAGGCCGCCTGACGGCCATTTCCCAGGATCCAACCAAAGAATGCTGCTCAGGAAGGAGTGAGCCACATGGCTGCGAAAGAAGTTAAGTTCAACAGCGACGCGCGCGACCGGATGCTGAAGGGCGTGAACATCCTGGCCGATGCGGTCAAGGTGACGCTTGGCCCGAAGGGTCGCAACGTGGTGATCGACAAGTCCTTCGGGGCGCCGCGGATCACCAAGGACGGGGTCTCGGTCGCGAAAGAGATCGAGCTTTCCGACAAGTTCGAGAACATGGGCGCGCAGATGGTGCGCGAAGTCGCCTCGCGCACCAATGACGAGGCCGGCGACGGCACCACCACCGCCACGGTGCTGGCCCAGGCCATCGTGCGCGAGGGCATGAAGGCGGTCGCCGCCGGCATGAACCCGATGGATCTCAAGCGCGGCATCGACATGGCCACCGCCAAGGTCGTGGAAGCGATCAAATCCGCCGCCCGCCCGGTCAACGACAGCTCGGAAGTGGCGCAGGTCGGCACCATCTCGGCCAATGGCGAGGCCTTCATCGGCCAGCAGATCGCCGAGGCGATGCAGCGCGTCGGCAACGAGGGCGTGATCACCGTCGAAGAGAACAAGGGCATGGAGACCGAGGTCGAGGTCGTCGAGGGCATGCAGTTCGACCGCGGCTATCTCTCGCCCTATTTCGTCACCAATGCCGACAAGATGATCGCCGAGCTGGAGGATGCCTATATCCTGCTGCACGAGAAGAAGCTGTCGTCGCTGCAGCCGATGGTCCCGCTGCTGGAATCGGTGATCCAGTCGCAAAAGCCGCTCTTGATCGTGGCCGAGGACGTGGAAGGCGAGGCCCTGGCCACGCTGGTCGTCAACAAGCTGCGCGGCGGGCTGAAGATCGCCGCCGTCAAGGCGCCGGGCTTCGGCGACCGCCGCAAGGCCATGCTGCAGGACATCGCGATCCTGACCGGCGGCCAGGTGATCTCGGAAGACCTGGGCATGAAGCTGGAGAATGTCACCATCGACATGCTCGGCCGCGCCAAGAAGATCTCGATCAACAAGGACAACACCACCATCGTCGACGGTGCCGGCGAGAAGGCCGAGATCGAGGCGCGGGTGTCGCAGATCCGCCAGCAGATCGAGGAGACCACCTCGGATTACGACCGCGAGAAGCTGCAGGAGCGTGTGGCCAAGCTGGCCGGCGGCGTCGCCGTCATCCGCGTCGGCGGCATGACCGAGATCGAGGTCAAGGAGCGCAAGGACCGCGTCGACGACGCGCTGAACGCGACCCGCGCCGCGGTGCAGGAAGGCATCGTGGTCGGCGGCGGCGTGGCGCTGGTGCAGGGCGCCAAGGCGCTGGAAGGCCTGGCCGGCGCGAACTCGGACCAGGAAGCCGGCATCGCCATCATCCGCCGCGCGCTGGAGGCGCCGATGCGCCAGATCGCCGAGAATGCCGGCGTCGACGGCGCCGTGGTGGCCGGCAAGGTGCGCGAATCCTCGGACAAGGCCTTCGGCTTCAACGCCCAGACCGAGGAATATGGCGACATGTTCAAGTTCGGGGTGATCGACCCGGCCAAGGTGGTGCGCACCGCGCTGGAGGACGCCGCGTCGGTGGCCGGCCTCTTGATCACCACCGAGGCGATGATCGCCGAGAAGCCCGAGCCCAAGGCCCCGGCCGGCGGCATGCCCGACATGGGCGGCATGGGCGGCATGATGTAAGCCGACGACCCGCCTTTGGCGAAGCATTGGGCCGTCCCGAAAGGGGCGGCCTTCTCGCATCCCCCGGCAGCCAGCGCCGGCCAAGCGCGGGGAGCGTCGGGCCATGGGCCGCACCGCGCAGAGGCCGGATCTGCCGCGGCAATGCGGGGCCTGGCCGCGCTGCGAGCCCGTCCGCCGGCAACCGGCCGGCCCGCGGCCCCCTCAGGCCGTCCGCGTGCCCAGCACCCAGATCAGTTCGGCATCGACATCCCCCTGCGAGGTCCAGCAATGCTCGGTCGAGGCGTCGTAATACATGCTGTCGCCGGGATAGAGCACCAGGGGCTCGTAGATCCGGCTGTGGATGACCAGTTCCCCCTTCAGCACGGTCAGGAAGATCTCGCCGTCCGAAACGCCCCAGGCCTCGTAATCCTCGGGCGAGCGGGCCTTGACCACGGTACGGATGGGCGTGAAGCACTTGTCCTTGATATCCGCGCAAAGCAGCTTGTTGTTGCAGGTGGCATTGTTGAGATTGTCGCCCTGCCCAGCGCGGGCGATGGAGCGCCGGCCGGTGGTCGGCGCATGGCTGGGCTCGTCACCCAGCAAGGCCGACAGTTCGACCTGAAGGCCGCTGGCGATGCGCTGCAAGGTGGTCAGCGTCGGCGAAAGGTCGTTGCGCTCGATCTTGGACAGGGCCGAGGTGGATACGCCGGTCAGGCGCGCGACCTCCTGCAAGGTCAGTTGCTGACCCTTGCGCAGCGCCTTCAGCCGCGGGCCGAGTTCCAGCGGCCGTTCGCCGCGCGGACGGGCCGTGCGGCGCTGCCTCATTGCGATGTCACCAATCTGGTTCACGATCGGCATGTCTCTCCAGCCTTGCATTCCCGACGTCACGTTATCCGTTGCGCGGCATCCCTGTCCCGCGCGAATTCCCCCTGCCCCGAACTTTCCCGCGCCCTGATGCCCTGCAAACATAGGGCAGCGGCGCGGCCTCGATAAGGCGCGGGCAAGACCGGCCCGGCACCTATCGCCCCAGGGCGACCGAGCGGTCACGGGCCGCCTCTGCGGCACCCGCGACCAGTTCGGACAGGCCGTCCGGCCGCATCAGAACGGCAAGGCCGGCTGCGGTGGTGCCGCCCGGGCTCGTCACCTCGTGGCGCAGCTCGGCCGCATCCCGGCCGCTGGCCACCATCAGTTCAGCCGCGCCGCCGACCGTGCCGCGGGCAAGCCGTCGCGCCAGCGCCTCGGGCAGGCCCAGGCCGCGCGCCGCCTGTTCCAGCGCCTCGGCAAACAGGAACAGATAGGCCGGGCCCGAGCCCGAAATCGCCGTCACCGCGTCGATCTGGACTTCAGCCTCAAGGGCGACGACCTCGCCCACCGCCGAGAACATCCGCACCGCCAGCGCCAGGTGCCCAGGCCCGGCATGGGCATTGCCGATGATCGCCGTCATGCCGCGACCGACCAGCGCGGGCGTGTTGGGCATCGCCCGGATGATCGGGCGGTCGCCAAGCACCGCGCCATATTGCTGCAACGAGACCCCGGCCGCGACCGACAGCACCGGCACATCCGCGGGCAGCGCCGCAAGGCCCGCCAGCACCCCCGCCATCATCTGCGGCTTGACCGCCAGCAGCACGACCGCGGGCCGCGCAGGCCGGGGGGCGTTGACATGCGCGCCCTGCGCGGCAAGCGCCAGCAACCTGTCGCCGGGATGCGGATCCTCGATCCACAGGCTGGCGGGCCGCAAGCCCTGCGCGATCCATCCGTCCAGCAGCGCCCCGCCCATCCTGCCGCAACCGACCACCAGCACGCCGCCATCGTTCAGATCTTTCATCGGGATCGCTCCTTTGCTGCGGCCGTCAAAGCCCCTGCCCTCTGTCTAGCGGATAAAGTTTCTCCACTAAAGTACTTAATTTTTCCTATACGATAAATTTTTCTATCATTGCTCGAGAATTTAAGCTAGGAGAACGGAAGGAACGATTCTGCGGACGAAGCATCGCGAAGATGTCGCCCCAAAGGGTCTGGAGGAAATCATATGACATCTGCGATCCGGCACGAGACCTCGCGCACGCTTCTGATGGACGAGATCCGCGCCTTGCTCGGCCCCGGCGCCGTGCTGGAAAGTCCGGCCGAGATCCAGGGCTATTGCACCGATGCAAGGCGCAAGTTCCAGGCGCCCGCGCTTTGCGTCTGCAAGCCGCGCGACACGGCCGAGGTCGCGGCGCTGGCCAAGCTGCTGCATGCGCATGGCTGGCCGATGCTGCCGCAGGGCGGCAATACCGGCCTGTGCGGCGGGGCGACACCCGACGACCGCCTGCCGGTGATCGTCTCGACCGAACGACTGAACAAGCTGCGCGCCATCGACCCCTTCGGGATGACCATCGCCGCCGATGCGGGCTGCACCATCGCCCAGTTGCAAGAGGCGGCCAGGGCCGAGGGGTTGCTTTACCCGGTCAGCCTCGGCTCGGAGGGCAGCTGCCAGCTGGGCGGCACCATCGCCACCAATGCCGGCGGCACGGCGGTGCTGCGCTATGGCACGACGCGCGCGAATACGCTGGGGCTGGAGGTCGTGCTGCCCGACGGCCGGGTGCTGGACATGATGCGGGCGCTGCACAAGGACACCGCCGGCTATGACCTCAAGCAGCTTTTCATCGGCGCCGAGGGCACATTGGGCATCGTCACCGGCGCGGTCATGCGGCTTTATCCCGCCACCCCGGCGATCGGCATGTGCTGGCTGCGCATCGCCGGGCCGGCCGAGGCGCTGGAGCTTTTGCAGCTGTTCCGCCGCCATGCCGGGCGCAGCCTGACCGCCTTTGAGCTGATGAACGCCCAGCAGCTGGCCAATGTGCTGGATCACGGCAACCACACCGCGCCGGTCGAGGGGCGCGAGGGCTGGCACCTGATGGTCGAACTGGCCGATACCGCCGCAGCCGATCTCGACACGCTGATGGTCGGGATCCTGGAACAGGCCTTCGAGGCCGGGCTGGTCCTGGACGGCAGCATCGCGCAGAACCTGACGCAGGCCGAGGCGATGTGGGCGATCCGCCACAGCGTGACGGAATCGAATGCGCGGGTCGGCGTCAGCATCACCTCGGACACGGCGGTCCCGGTGGCCCGCGTCCCCGAATTCATCGCCCGCGCCACGGAAGCGGTGATGCAGGTCCATCCCGGCATCCTCGTGACTGTTGTGGGCCATGTCGGCGACGGCAACATCCATTTCATCGCGCTGTTTGCGCATGACCTCTGGGCGGCGCTGCCCGACCGCCAGGCGGTCGAGGCGCAGCTGCGCAACGCGGTCAACGACATCGCCATCGCGCTTGGCGGCACCTTCAGCGCCGAGCACGGCGTTGGCCAGACCATGATCGGGCTGATGGAACGCTACAAGGCCGGCCCCGAACTCGACCTGATGCGGGCGCTGAAACGCTGCATCGACCCCGACGGGCTGATGAACCGCGACCGCGTCATCGGCCCGACCGCCTGACCACCCGACAAGACCAACCAACAGGAGAGACGTGACATGACGAAACCCACCATGCCGACGATCAAGCGTCGGACCCTTCTGCTGGGGGCGGCCGCAGGGCTGGCCGCGCCGGCGATCTGGCGCCCCTCGGGTGCGCGCGCCCAGTCCACCCGCATCGTGGTGCGCGACGACGGCGGCATCTATACCCAGGCCTATACCGAGATCTTCTATCGCCCCTTCACCGAGGCGACCGGGATCGAGGTCGTGCCCGCCCAGGCCCAGGCCGAGCCGACCGCGCAGATCCGCTCGATGGTGGAAACCGGAACCTATACCTGGGACATGGGCAAGATCTCGGTCCCGGCGGTGCTGCAACTGACCACGGGCGAGACCAAGTATCTGGAACCCGTGGGCCTGGATGCCGAGGCGGTGATCCAGTCGATCCCGGCGCATTTCCGCAACGAATACCAGGTCGGCACCAACGTCTATACCACCGTGCTGGCCTATCGCCGCGACGCCTTCGAGGGGCGCGAGGCGCCGGCCTCCTGGGCGGACCTGATGGACCCCGAGAGGTTCCCCGGCCGCCGCGCCCTGCGCCGCCACCCCTATGACACGCTGGAACAGGCGCTGATGGCCGACGGCGTGCCGGCGGACCAGGTCTATCCGCTGGACCTGGACCGCGCCTTCGCCCGGCTCGACAAGGTGCAGCCCGCCACCGACATCTGGTGGACCAGCGGCGCGCAGGCCGAACAGCTGCTGATCTCGGGCGAGGTCGACCTGCTTTCGACCTGGGTGTCGCGCGCGCAATCGGCGCAAGCGGCCGGCGCCCCGGTCGAGATCGTCTGGAACCAGAACATCTGGGGCTGCGACGGCTGGTCGATCCTGAAGGGCACGCCCAATGCCGATGCCTGCCGCGAGCTAATCAAGTTCGCCTCGGACCCGGCGCGCATGGCGCAGCTGGTCAAGTTCTTCCCGGCCGGCATCGTCCAGCCGGCGGCCTTCGAGACCATCCCGGCGGACGTGGCCAAGAACTGCCCGACCTATCCGGCGAATATCGAGACCGGGCTGCAGATCGACGCCGCCTATTGGCTGGAGAACGCCGACCCGGTGATCGAGCGGTTCAACAGCTGGTTCATCGGCTAGGCCCCCGGGGAAACGGATCGCGACATGAGCACTTTGGAAACGCAGGGCCTGGGCAAGGTCTATGGCGACTTCGTCGCCCTGGCACCGACCGACCTGAAGGTCGAGAAGGGCGAGTTCCTGACGCTGCTGGGGCCCTCCGGCTCGGGCAAGACCACGCTGCTGAGCCTGATCGCCGGGCTGGCCGAGGCCGACAGCGGGCGCATCCTGATGAACGACCGGGACGTGACCTATGCCGCGCCCTATCAGCGCGACATCGGCATGATGTTCCAGAACTATGCGCTGTTCCCGCACATGACCATCGCCGAGAACATCGCCTTTCCGCTGAAGATGCGCGGCACGCCTGCGGCCGAGATCAGGCGGCTTGTGCAGGAGGCGCTGGACATGGTGCGCCTGCCCCATATCGCCGACCGTTTCCCCAAGGAGCTGTCCGGCGGACAGCAGCAGCGCGTGGCCCTTGCGCGCTGCACCATCTATCGCCCCTCGGTCATCCTGATGGACGAGCCGCTGGGCGCGCTGGACAAGAAGCTGCGCGACCAGATGCAGTTCGAGATCCTGCGCATCCACAAGGAGATCGGCGGCACCATCGTCTATGTCACCCACGACCAGGAAGAGGCGATGACCATGTCGGACCGCATCTGCCTGATGAACGGCGGCAGGATCGCGCAGCTGGGCAGCCCGGCCGACCTGTATTTCCGCCCGCAATCGCTGTTCGTCGCCGATTTCCTGGGCGAGGCGAACCTGCTGGAGGGCCGTCTCGTCTCGGGCGCGGACGGCGAGGGCGTGGTGCGGCTGGGCGATGCCAGCGAGATCCGAGTCACCCTGCCCCGGCCGCTGGGCCAGGGCGCTGCGGTCAAGGTCATGTTGCGGCCGCAGAACATCCGCCTGGAGGATACGCCCGGCGAGGGGCTGAACGCCAGGCTGCGCAGCTGGAGCGTGACCGGCGCCAGCACCAAGTTCTTCCTCGAGGCGCCGGCGCTGGCGTCTGACCCGCTGATCGCCACCCGCGCCACCGCGATGAGCGCCCGCGCCCCCGAGCCCGGCCGCGACTATCGCCTGAGCTTCGATCCGCGCGACGCCGTCGCCATCCCCGCCGACGAGGCCGCGTGATGGCCGCCATCCCCGCCCCGGCCCGTCCCCCGGCCGCGACCCGCCGGCCGATGAGCCGCAGAAGCAGGCAGCTTCTGATGGCGGCGCCGATGGTGCTGCTGCTGGTGACATTCCTGATCTACCCTTCGGCACAGCTTTTCCTGCTGTCCTTCCAGAAGGGCGACGGCTTCTCGCTGGAAAACTACCAGCGCCTGCTCGGCACGCCGGTCTATCTGACAGTGATGATGCTGACGCTGAAGATCTCGGTCGTGACCACGATCTTTGCGGTCATTGCCGGTTATCCGGTGGCCTATCTGATCTCGATCCTGCCGAAGGCGAAAAAGGGCCGGATCCTGTTCTGGATCCTGCTGTCCTTCTGGACCTCGTTCCTGGTGCGCGCCTTCGCCTGGATCATCCTCTTGGGCCGCAACGGCGTGGTGAACAAGCTGCTGCAGACGCTGGGCATCAGCGATGCACCCATCGCGCTGATGTATAATTTCTCGGCCGTGGTCATCGGCATGGTCCATGCCCTGCTGCCGCTGGCGGTGCTGACCATGCTGTCGGTGATGGAGAATATCGACCGAAACCTGACCCGCGCCGCCTCGACCCTTGGCGCCAGGCCCGGCATGGCCTTCTGGAAGATCTACTTCCCGCTGTCCTTTCCCGGCGTGACCTCGGGGGCGCTGATGGTCTTCGTCACCGCCATCGGCTTCTTCATCTTCCCGGCCCTGCTGGGCGGGCGGCGCGAGACGATGATCACCCAGATCATCATCGAGCAGATCATCCAGACCATGAACTGGGGCTTTGCCAGCGCCGTCGCCGTGCTGCTGCTGGCGGTCGTGCTGCTGGTCTTCGTGCTTTACGACCGCGCCGTCGGGCTTTCGACCATGACCGGCGAATCCGCGGCCAGGAAAGGCCGGCCCGGCCGCAAGGGGATCTTCTCGCGCATCGGAGACGCGATCCTGACCGGGCTGGGCCATGCCTCGGACGCGATCATCGGGCTGTTTCCGCGCCGCCGCGCCCGCGAAGGTGCGCCGCGCCCGCTGCTGGGCTTCGTCACCGTGCTGCTGGCGGTGATGACGCTGCCGGTGCTGCTGATGATCCCGCTGTCCTTCGCGGAAAGCGGGCTGAACTGGCCGCCGCAGGGCTTTACCCTGAAATGGTACCAGCAGATCTTCGACTCGCCGATCTGGATGAGCGCGCTGACCCGCTCGCTGGTCGTCGGCTTCAGCACCGCGGTCCTGGCGCTGCTGATCGGCACGCCCGTCGCCTTCCTGATGGTGCGCGGCAGGATGCGGGGCAAGACGGCGCTTCTGGCCTTTACCCTGATGCCGGTGGTGATGCCGAACATGATCCTGTCGGTGGGGCTGTTCTACCTTTACGCCAAGATCGGGCTGGTCGGCACCAACCTGGGCCTGATCATCGGCCACACGGTCATCGCCGTGCCCTATGTGGTGCTGACGGTCATGTCGGTCTTGCGCAACTACGACACCCGGCTGGACCTGGCCGCGCAAAGCCTGGGCGCGACGCCGATCCGCACGCTGCGGCTGGTCACGCTGCCGATCATCGGCGCGGGCATGATCTCGGCCTTCCTTTTCGCCTTCACCATCAGCTTCGACGAGCTGACCATCGCGCTTTTCACCTCGGGCGGCATGTCCGCGACCCTGCCCAAGCAGCTTTGGGACGAGGTCTCGCTGTCGATTTCGCCGCTGCTGGCGGCGGTCTCGACCTGCCTGTTCCTGTTCGTGACGGCGCTGATCGTCGCGGTGGGGCTGCTGAACCGACGCCAGAAATAACCTTGAACGGATAGACAATGCTGACTTCGAAAGACCTTCGCGGGATCATCCCCGCCCTGCCGACCCTTGTGAACGGCGACGACAGCCTGGCGCGCGGCGACATGGCGAAACTCGTCGATCACGTCCATGCCGGCGGCTGCACCGGCGTGCTGCCCATCGGCGGCACCGGCGAATACGGCGCGCTGCCGCATGCGACGCGGGTCGATGCCGTGGCCGTCTGCGCTGAGCGCAGCCAGGGCGGGCAGACCGTCATGGCCGGCGTGCTGGATACGGGCTATTACGACGCCATCAGGGCGGGCAAGGATTATGCCGCGGCCGGCGCCGATTGCCTGCTGGTGCTGACGCCCTATTACACCAACCCGACACCGGCCGGGCTGCGCGACTATTTCATGCGCTATGCCGATGCCTCGCCGGTGCCGGTGCTGCTCTACGAGATCCCCTATCGCACCCGCATCGCCATCCCGCCCGAGGTCACGCATGAGCTGTCGCGGCACCCCAACATCATCGGCATGAAGGCGTGCAACACCGACATGTATCACTTCCTGCAGGTCGCGGCGGGGGTCGGCGACGACTTCGCCATCCTCGGCGGCGAGGACTCGCTGTTCCCCCTGCACATGGCCGCGGGCGCGAAGGGCGGGATCATCGTCACCGCCTCGATGCTGCCGGCCTTCTGGGTCCGGATGCACGACATGCTGGCCGCGGGCGACCTGGCCGGCGCGCTGGCCCTGCACCGCCGGGCCCAGCCGATGATGAACGCGGCCTTCGGCGAGACCAATCCCGGCCCGATGAAATCGGTGCTGGACCTGTTCGGCATCGACGCGCAAAAGGTGCTGATGCCGCTGGATGCCTGCCAGCCCGAACGCTCGGCCCGGCTGCGGGCCGAGGTCGAAAAGCTGCTGGCCGCATAGGGAGCGCCGCGGATGGCGCCGCTGAACACGGACGATTTCCGCGCGGCCGCACGGCGGCGCCTGCCCAAGGGGCTGTTCGACTATATCGACCGCGGCACCGAGGACGAGGTTTCGCTCTCTCGCATCCGCGCCTCGCTGGACGGGATCCGGCTCCGGCCGCGCATCCTGAACGGCGATTGCCCGGCCTCGCTGGAGACCGCCCTGCTGGGCCGGAGCCGCCCGACCCCGCTGGTGATCGCGCCGACCGCGCTGGCCGGCATGGTGGCGGATCGGGGCGAGACGAAGCTCGCCCGCGCCGCCAGCCGCTTCGGGATCCCCTTCACCGTCTCGACGCAATCGGTCGAGCCGATCGAGGACATCCGCCGCGGCGCCCCCGAGGCCGAGCTGTGGTTCCAGCTTTACGTCTGGAAGGACCGCGCCCGCACGGCCGATCTGCTGCACCGGGTCGCGGCTTGCGATTGCGATACGCTGGTGCTGACCGTGGACACGCAGATGCCGCCCAAGCGCGAATACAACCAGCGCAACGGCTTCGGCGTGCCGTTCCGGCCGACGCCCGGCAATGTCGCCGACATGCTGTGCCACCCGCGCTGGCTGTGGCGGGTGATCCTGCGGCCGGGCCTGCGCCGGGGGATGCCCAGCTATGGCCATTACCCGCCCGAGTTCCGCGCCGGCCTGCTGTCGCCGGTGATGGCCGAAGACCTGCGCCTCGACCCGGCGCTGACATGGCAGGATTTCCGCGCGCTGCGCGACGGCTGGCAGGGCCGGATCATCCTCAAGGGCGTACTGAGCGCCGAGGATGCCCGCCGCGCCAGGGCCGAGGGTGCCGATGCCATCGTCGTCTCGACCCATGGCGGGCGCAATTGCGACGCCCTGCCGACCACCGCCGAGGCCCTGGCGCGCATCGCCGCCGATCCCGGCGCGGTGCCCGAACTGCTGGCCGACAGCGGCGTCCGGCGCGGCTCGGACGTGCTGAAATACCTCGCGCTCGGCGCCGCGGCCGTGCAGCTGGGCCGCGCGCCGCTCTGGGGCCTTGCCGCCGGGGGCGAGGCCGGCGCCGCGGCGCTGCTGGACATGCTCCTGGCCGAGATGCGGACGGCGATGGGCTTTCTGGGCGCGCGAACGCCCGGCGATCTTGGCCCTTTCGAGGGCTGAGGCCACTGGCGAGGACAGAAAACACCCGCCCGGCCCGTCATCCCGCCCGGCAGCAGGACCGTCAGGCGCGGGCCGGATCGCCCAATCCGCCCAGCCTGCGAATCTCGGCCACGACCTCGGCCACGCCCTCGCCGGTGCGCAGGGAGCAGAAGCGCACCGGGCGCTCGCCCCTCTGGCGGGCCGCGTCACGGGCCATGCGCATGCGGTCGCAGCCGACGGCTTCGGCGATATCGATCTTGTTGACGACCAACAGGTCCGAGCGCGTGACGCCCGGCCCGCCCTTGCGCGGGATGTCGTCGCCCATGCCGCAATCGATCTGATAGACCGTCAGGTCCGCCAGTTCCGGCGAGAAGGTGGCCGAGAGATTATCGCCCCCCGACTCGATCAGGATCACGTCGAGATCGGGAAAGGCCGTCGTCAGTTCCTCGACCGCCGCCAGGTTGATCGAGCAATCCTCGCGGATCGCCGTATGCGGGCAACCGCCGGTCTCGACGCCGCGGATGCGCTCCAGCGGCAGGGCCTGGACGCGCATCAGGTATTCGGCATCCTCGCGCGTATAGATGTCATTGGTGATCGCGGCGACGGAGAGGTCTTGCGAAAGCGCCCGGCAAAGCGCCTCGGTCAGGCGGGTCTTGCCCGCGCCGACCGGGCCGCCGATGCCGATGCGAAGCGGGCCGTTCGGGCTGGTCATGTGCGATAGATCCTCGGTTGCAGCGTTTCGTGGCGGATGGCGGCCAGGTCGCCGCGCAGGGCGCAGCCGCCCAGCTCGTCCAGGCCGGCGGTCTCGGCCTCGGCCGCGACCGCCCGGATCAGCGGCATCAGCTCGGCCAGGACGCGCTGGCCCTGGAGCGGGCCGATGGGCACAGATTTCACGCAGGCGGTGACAAGGTTCGATGCGAAGGCTTGCAGGAAAAGCGCCAGCGTCTCGGCAAGCGGCACCCCCGCCCGCGCGGCGGCGATGCCGATGGCGACGGGATAGGGGGCGGCGGGCAGCGCATCCTCGACGGCCGAGACGGCGCGGGCGAAGCTTGCCCCCTGCTCGGCCGTCTCGCGGCGGCGCTCGGCGCAGCCCGACAGCGCCAGGGCAAGCTCGGCCACGTCCTCGCCCCGCCAGGCATGGGCCAAGAGGATGGCGTCGTTGCGGCCCGCCCCGTGGCGCAGAAGATCGGCGATCCAGTCCCGCACCGTCTCCGGCCCCGTCAGCCAGCCGTCGGCGATGGCCTGCTCGATCCCGTGCGAATAGGCGAAGCCGCCCACCGGCCAAGCGGGCGACAGCCAGGCGAACAACCGTTGCAGCGCGACAAGCTCAGCCGTCATGGGGGTGGGCCTGGCCATGCGCATGGTGGTGCCCGTACCCATGTCCATGCTCATGTCCATGCGAATGCGAATGACCCATGACCTGGGCCGGGCCATAGGCGCCGCCTTCGGGGATGAAAGGCTGCCGCGCCTCGGTCACGGTCGCGCCCAGGCCCTGCAGCATGGCGCGCAACACGTGATCGGCGCGGATAACTAGGTGGAAGGGCTCGATCTGGCAGGGCGTGTGGCGGTTGCCGATATGCCAGGCCAGGCGCGGCAGGTCGCCGGTGACGATCAGCACCGGCTCGGCTGCGGCGACGACCTCGACCGGGCCGGCATCGGTCAGCAGCGCATCGCCATGGGCCAGCGCGGTGACTTTCGGCAGATCGACCAGCAGGTCGGCGCCGGCTCGGGTGCGCAGCAGCTTGCGGCGCAGGAAGCGGGCATCGTAGTCCAGCTCGACCCGGTCGACTGGTCGGCCGGCAAGCGGGGGGCGAAGGACGGCGGTGGCTTTCATCGTCAGAACAGGAAATAGCGTTGGGTCATGGGCAGGCTTTCGGCGGGCTGGCAGGTCAGCAATTCGCCATCCGCGCGCACCTCGTAGGTTTCGGGGTCGACATGGATCTCGGGGGTGGCATCGTTCAGCACCATCTGCGCCTTGCCGATGCCGCGCGTGCCGCGCACGGCGACCGTGTCCTTGGCCAGCCCCAGCCGGTCCAGTTCGGCATCGCGGCTGACAAAGGTCACGGCGCTGCGTTCGACCGAGCGCCCGAAAGCCCCGAACATGGGCCGCGAATGCACCGGCTGCGGCGTCGGGATCGAGGCGTTCGGATCGCCCATCTGCGCCATGACCACGCTGCCGCCCAAGAGCACCATCTCGGGCTTGACGCCGAAGAAGGCGGGGTTCCACAGCACCAGGTCGGCGCGCTTTCCGGGCTCGACCGAGCCGATCTCATGCGACAGCCCATGCGCGATGGCGGGGTTGATGGTGTATTTCGCGACATAGCGGCGGACGCGGAAATTGTCGGCCGGGCCATCGCCCAGGGAGCCGCGCTGCACCCGCATCTTGTGGGCGGTCTGCCAGGTGCGGATCAGCACCTCGCCCACCCGGCCCATGGCCTGGCTGTCGGACGAGATGATCGACATGGCACCCATGTCGTGCAGGATGTCCTCGGCCGCGATGGTCTCGCGCCGGATGCGGGATTCGGCAAAGGCGATGTCTTCCGGAACCCGGCGGTCCAGGTGATGGCAGACCATCAGCATGTCCAGGTGTTCCTCCATCGTGTTGACGGTGAAGGGCCGCGTCGGGTTGGTCGAGGACGGGATCACGTTCGCAAGCCCGGCCACCCGGATGATGTCGGGCGCATGGCCACCGCCCGCGCCCTCGGTGTGGAAGGCGTGGATGGTGCGGCCGGCAATGGCGGCGATGGTATCCTCGACGAAGCCGCTTTCGTTCAGCGTGTCGGTGTGGATCATCACCTGCACATCCATGCGGTCGGCGACGGAAAGGCAGCAGTCGATGGCGGCAGGGGCGGTACCCCAGTCCTCGTGCAGCTTCATCGCGCAGGCGCCGGCGCGGACCTGTTCCTCAAGCGCCGCAGGCAGCGAGGCATTGCCCTTGCCCGCGAAGGCGAGGTTCATCGGGAAGGCGTCGGCGGCCTGCAGCATCCGCCCGATATGCCAGGGCCCCGGCGTGCAGGTGGTGGCCAGCGTGCCATGCGCCGGGCCGGTGCCGCCGCCCAGCATGGTGGTGATGCCCGAATGCAGCGCGTCGTCGATCTGCTGGGGGCAGATGAAATGGATATGCGCGTCCATGGCACCGGCGGTCAGGATGCGGCCCTCGCCCGCGATGATCTCGGTCCCCGGCCCGATCAGCACGGTCACGGCGGGCTGGGTGTCGGGGTTGCCCGCCTTGCCGATCACGGCGATGCGCCCGTCGCGCAGGCCCACGTCGGCCTTGTAGATGCCGGTCGCATCCACGATCAGCGCATTGGTGATCACGGTGTCCATCGCGCCCTCGGCGCGGGATTTCTGCGACTGGCCCATGCCGTCGCGGATGACCTTGCCGCCGCCGAACTTGACCTCCTCGCCATAGGTGGTCAGGTCGCGCTCGACCTCAATGACCAGCTCGGTATCGGCCAGGCGGACACGGTCGCCGGTGGTCGGGCCATAGATCGCCGCGTAATCGGCGCGGGAGAGGGTCACGGGCATCCTACAGCTTCCCCATCACGGCGGCACGGAAGCCGAAGACGCGGCGGTCGCCCGCGAAGGGGATCAGGCCGACGTCGCGGGTCTGGCCCGGCTCGAAGCGGATCGCGGTGCCGGCGGCGATGTCGAGGCGCATTCCCCGCGCGGCCGCGCGGTCGAAATCCAGCGCCGGGTTGGTTTCGGCGAAATGGTAATGGCTGCCGACCTGCACCGGGCGGTCGCCGGTATTGGCCACGGTCAGGGTCAGCCGGGGGCGGCCGGCGTTCAGCACGATCTCGCCCGCGGCGGGGATGATCTCTCCGGGGATCATGTCAGGCCACCGCCAAGGCAAGGCCGGCCGCGGCCGTCGCCGCCCCCAGCCAGCGCGCCAGCGGCAGCCGGCCCAGCGCGATGCCCGCGCCATGCAGGCCCGCCGTCGCCAGCGCAAAGCCCGCGGCATAGGCGGCCAGCCCTTCGGCCGGCCCCTCGACCCCATGCGCATGGCCGTGCATCAGGCCGAAGACCGCGATCACCGGCAGCGCCATGGCCAGGCCCGGCCGCAGGGCCAGCGCGATCGCCGCCCCGATGACGATGGACGAGGCCAGGATCGCCGGCTCGACCAGCGGCAGGTGGACCCCCGCCGCGCCCAGACCGCCGCCGGCGACCATCGCCGCGACGAAGGCCAGCGGCAACGCCCAGACCGCGCGCCCGCCGATGCCGGCCGCCCACAGGCCCACGGCCACCATGGCCAGCAGGTGATCGGCCCCGCCCAGCGGATGGGACAGGCCCGCCACCAAGGGCGCGCCCCCGGCATGGCCGGTATGGGCGCCGGTATGGGCAAGGGCTGCGGTCGGTGTCAGCAACAGGGCGGCAGAAAGCTTTTTCATCGCGGAGTCCTTCAGCGGATGGGATGGTGGACCGTCACCAGCTTGGTGCCGTCGGGAAAGGTGGCCTCGACCTGGATCTCGGGGATCATCTCGGGCACGCCTGGCATGCAGTCCTCGGCGCGCAGGATCTCGGCGCCATGGGACATCAGATCGGCGACCGAGCGGCCGTCGCGGGCGCCCTCGACCACGGCGTCGGTGATGATGGCGACGGCCTCGGGGTGGTTCAGCCTGACCCCGCGCGCCATGCGGTTGCGGGCGACGATGGCGGCCATGGCCACCAGCAGCTTGTCCTTTTCGCGGGGTGTCAGGTTCATCTCTTGCCTCACAATTGCCAGACGCGCGGCGGCGGGCCGGCGCGGAAATGCGCGATGAGCGGCACCAGCGCCGCCCGCAGGGCCTGGGCCGAGGGCGCCAGGAACCGCGCCACCAGCAGGCCCGGCAGCGCGCTGACGCCGGCCTCGGCGCCCTGGGGGATGGCCGCGCGGGCCGCGTCGAGCCCATGCTCGGCCCCCGGCGCGGCAAGGATCACGGTCGCGGCGGCGCGCACCCCCGCCAGAGTGGCCGGACCCGAGGGCATCCCGTCCAGCCGCACCGCCTCGGCATGGATCAGGCGCTCGCCGCGGCGGATGCGCCAATGGTCGCGCAGATGGAACCGGCACAGCGTTTCCCCATGCGCCGCGCGCCCGAAGACCAGGCTTTCGGCGGCCAGCAGCGTCGCGCCAGCCGCCATGTCCACGCTCAGCCGCCGCTCGAGGGCCGAGCCCTCGAACAGGATCGTCTCCTGCGGCAGCCAGTCGATACGCGCGCCTTCGCCAAGCGTCAGGAGGTTCGACACCTGCCCGGCCCCGCCCGCGCTGCGATAGATGCGCTCGGCCGCCTGCGTCGTCACCGTCAGGCTTTCGCCCCGGCCCGCATGGATGTCGAGCGCCAGCCGGTCGCCCCCGGTGATGCCCCCGGCGGTGTTGACGACCACCGCCTCGGACCGGCCCCGCATGCATTGGATCCGGGGCATCAGGATCTTCAGGCAGCCTTGCTGATGCAGCCGGCACAGCCGCCCCCGGTCGCGCGACAGCCCGGCCGAGCCATGGCTGCGCGGCAATGCCCGAACTGAACTGGAAAGGTCCAAAGCCATCAGCGGATCCCGGTATGCTGCCCCGACCTCGGCCACGAAACATGCCGCCGATCAACCGGCGGGCAGCCGCCGCGATGCGGCCAGGGCCAAATCGCCGGGCAATCTGCCCGAAACTTCGACAGGCAGACCGCTTTCCGGGCAGCCGCCGAACGCATGCCGCACGCCCGCTAGCGCCAAGCCAATCCAGCCCAGCGCAAGGGAACTGCCTGGCGGACGGTCGCGACCGGCATGCCGGACCGGGCCGCCCCTGGCTGGGCAGGGTGCGGCCGGGGCCAGGAATCTCTGGCTGGATTGCGCGATTCGGGCTATCATCGGTGCATTGCAATGCGGGGCGGCGGCGATGCGTACCCTTCTGGCACTCACGTTCTCGACAGCAACGATCGCGCTTGTTTCCGGTTGTGCCGAGGTTCCCGCTGCATCCGAACCCGGCCAGCAATCGCAACCGAGCGTTTCCTCGGCAGGGCCCGACGACACGGCAGGCAGCAGCGGCAGCGCGGGTGGCCGCAGCAATGGCGGCGGCAATGGCGGTTCCAGCGGCGGCAGCAGCGGCGGCGGCAACGGTAGCGGCGGCGGCAACGGTAGCGGCGGCGGCAATGGCGGCAGTGGCAGTGGCAATGGCAATGGGGGCGGTGGCAGCGGCGGCGATGACGGTGGAGGAGGCTGGAGCTAGCGATGTCCCCCAGGCGACCAGCACGCTCCCTGCTGCTGGCGGCGGCAGTCTCGTTGGGCCTGGCGACCTTGGCCGGGGCCGAAGGCGCCCGCATCGCGCTGGTCGTCGGCAATGGCAATTACCAGCGCATCCCGGCCCTGGACAATGCCGTGCGCGACGCCCGCGACATCGCCGATATGCTGCGCGGCTTCGGCTTTACCGTGCAGGAGGCCCATGATCTCGACCGGCCCGGCTTCGAAACCTTCCTGCGCACGGCCTTGCTCAACATTCCCGAAGGATCGGAACTGGTTTTCTTCTATGCGGGCCACGGCATCCAGATCGGGCGGCGGAACTATCTTCTGCCGACCGACGTGGCCTTTGAAAGCGTCTATGACCTGCCGGTGCAGTCCGTCACCCTGGACCGGGTGGTCGAACTGCTCTCGGCCCGCGGCGCAAGCCATGTCGCCATGATCGACGCCTGCCGCGAAAATCCCTTTCCGAACCTGCGCCTGGCGGCAAACCTTGATGCGACGCTGTTCGAGACCAAGTCCGGCTTCGAGGTTTTCTCGACCCCGATCAATTCGCTGGTCGCCTTTTCGACCTCGCCCGGACAGGTGGCCTATGACGGCGAAGCCGGCGGAAACGGGCCCTATACGCAGGCGATCCTGGCCTCGGCGGGGCAATATTCGGATGAAAACATCCTGACCATGCTGGCCGACGTGCGCCAGCGCGTCTATCAATCGACCAGCGGCCGGCAGGTGCCCTGGGAAAGCTCGACCCTGGTGCAGCCCTTCTATCTGGTCCAGGGCGGGACGGCCCCTGCCCCGGCCGCCCCGGAGGCCGCGATCTCCCAGCCCGACCGCAGCGCCGCGCCCGTGCAGGCGCTGGCCATAGACCTGACCCTGCCCTTTGCGCGCGAATTGCCGCTGGGCGACAAGCTGGCCGAGCAGGCCGGCATCCCGCTGGGCGATGTTTCGGTGATCGAGGCGCCGCAGCACGGGCAGATCGACCTGGCCGGCGGCGCCGTGACCTATCGCCCGCATCTGGCCGAGACCCCGATGGCGGACAGGACGGACCATATGCTGCGCGACCGCTTCAGCCTTGGCATCGGCGGTGCCGGGCCGGGCATCCTGAATGTCTCGGTCGGGATGCCGGCCCTGGCCTGCGACGTCCAGGCGGGCGACGCGCTGGACCTTCAGGGCGTGGGCCTTTACCGCCTGCCGAACCAGATCGAGCCCCGCCGCGCGCTGGCCGCCTGCGCGCAGGACGTGGCTGAAAACCCCGGCATGGCGCGGCTTCTCTACCAGCTGGGCCGTGCCCAGCAGGCCTCGGGCGACCTGCAATCGGCCCATGACAGCTTTCGCGCCGCAGCCGCGGCCGGCCATATCCGCGCCCGCCATGCCGCCGCCATGCTGCTGCTCAGCCCGCGCCTGGACCGCGCCGTGGTGCCCATTCCGCTGGACGAGGCGCAGGGCAATGCGCTTCTGGACGAGGCCATCGCCAGCGGCGATCCCTTTGCCATGCATAGCCGCGGCCTGCGCCTGCTGCGCAACGGCCCGACGGAAGCCGACCGCCAGCGCGGCTTCGAACTGCTGGAGCGTGCCGCCGAGCTTGGCCACACCTATTCCATGAACGAGCTGGGCGCCTATTTCCTGGATCCCGACAGCCGCTGGTTCCGCCCGGAGCGCGGGCTGACCTATCTGCGCGCCTCGGCCGAGCGCAAGGACATCTACGGCTACAACAACCTGGGGCTGGTGGCGTTGCGCGGCTATGGGGAGGTGAAGCCGGACCATGCCGCCGCCCGCGCCTGGTTCGAACGCGCGGCCGAGGGCGGGCATCCCTTTGCGCCTGCAAACCTGGGACGGATGATCATGCGCGGCCAGCTGGGCAAGCCCGATCCGCGCGCGGCGCTGCGCTGGTATGACATGGGCCTGGCGCGGGGCGACGGCTGGGGCGGTGCCAATGCCGCCGACATCATCCTCGGCGGCAATGCCCGGCCCCTGGGCCCCGCCGATGCCGCCCTGCGCGCCGCCAAGGCGCTGGACCTGCCGGCCGCCGAGGCCGCCAGCCGGGCGCAGGCATTGCTGGACGGGATGGCCGCCGCCGATCTGGACCGCGCGACGCAGATGATCCTGAACGAGCTGGGCGAAGCGGTCGCCGTGGACGGCCGGGCCGGACCCGTGACCATCGAGGCGCTGGCACGGGCCGGCAGCCGGGCGGGGCTGGAAGCCTTGCCAGCCGATGCGGGGGCGCAAGAGCGCCTGCGGATGGCGGCCCGGATCTGGTGGGCGCAAAATCCGCCGCGCGTCGATCTGTTCTGATGCAGGCCGGCGGCGTCGAGCCGGGCCCGGCGGGCGACGCGCCGGCTTCGACGTCCCGCCGGTGGCTCCGGGGCGCGGCGACGCCGCCATCGGCGTGATACGCGGCATCGCCGGGGAAAAGGGCTGCACGGTGGCCCAGGTGGCGCTGGCCGGGCTCCTGCACCAGCCGGTCGCGCCCGGCATCATCGTCGGCGCCAGGCGGGTCGGGCAGCTGCAGGGCAATATCCGCACAACCGAGGGGGCGCTTGCCCCGGACGATCTGGCGGCGCTGGACCCTGTGACCCGGCTTCCCGCAGGGTATCCGGGCTGGATACCCGAGCGGCAGGCACAATACCGCGCCCCTTTCCCGGCGCCGCAGCCCTGAGCCCGGACAGGAAGCCGGCCGATCCCAGGACAGGGCCTGGCCCGGCCCCGCCTTGTGCCGGCGGGCGCTCCTGTCGCTCCGCCGCCGGGTCGCGTGCTGTCCTAGATCTTGCCCAGGGCCGCCTGGCTGGCCTGCGTGAACTCGCGCTCGATTTCCTCGTTGTGGCGATAGGTCAGCCGGCTGACCACCACGCAGGTCGCCATGGCCAGCACGAAAGCGGGCAAGAGCTCGTAAAGCCCGGTATCCATCGCTTTCCAGACGAAAACCGTAACCGAGCCGACCACCATCCCCGCAAGGGCGCCAAAATTGGTCAGCTTGCGCCAATAGAGGCTGAGCAGCACGATGGGACCGAAAGCGGCGCCGAAACCGGCCCAGGCAAAAGCCACGAGGCCCAGGATGGTATCGTTGGGGCTGACCGCCAGCATCGCCGCGATGATCGCCACCACCAGCACGCCGGCGCGTCCCAGAACGATCAGCACGCGCTGGCTGGGAACGGGCCGGCTGATGGCGCGATACATGTCCTCGACCAGCGCCGAGGAGCACACGATCAGCTGGCTCGACAGCGTGCTCATGATCGCGGCAAGCACCGCCGCCAGCACGAAGCCCGCGACCAGCGGATGCAGCAGCACCTGCGACATCAGCAGGACAACGGTTTCGGCATCACGGGGTGCGTTGCCGAACTTGCTGAAATAGGCGATGCCGATCAGCCCGCTGGCAACCGCGCCCGACAGCGAGACGAACTGCCAGCTCGTGCCGATGATGCGGGCGGAGCGGGCCTCTTGCGGGGTGCGCAGGGCCATGAAGCGCACGATGATATGGGGCTGGCCGAAATAGCCCAGGCCCCATGCCAGCCCGGACAGGATCACCAGGATCGCGGCGCCCGGACTCATATGGCCCGCCCCGGTCAGCGACAGGTTGCCAGCGCCGACCTCGGTGACAAGACCGGCGGTCTCGGTCCAGCCGCCGATGGCCAGGATCGCGACGGCGGGCACGACGACCAGCGCCACGACCATCATCAGCCCCTGGACCACATCGGTCAGGGACGCGCCCAGAAAGCCGCCGAACAGCGTATAGGCCAGCGTCACCGCCGTCACCAGCAGCATGCCGGTCAGGTAATCGCCCCCGAAGGCGCTTTCGAAGAACTTGCCGCCCGCGACCATCCCCGACGAGGCGTAGAGCGTGAAGAACACCAGGATCACGATGCTGGAAAGGCTGCGCAGCAGGCGCGAGTTGTCGCGCAGGCGATTCTCGAAAAAGCTGGGCAGGGTGATGGAATTGCGCGAAACTTCGGTATAGGCGCGCAGATGCGGCGCGACCAGCCGCCAGTTCAGATAGGCGCCGATCAGCAGCCCGACCGCGATCCAGCCCTCGATCAGCCCGGTGGTGTAGATCGCCCCCGGCAGGCCCATGATCAGCCAGCCCGACATGTCCGAAGCCCCTGCGCTCAGCGCCGCGACCCAGGGCGGCAGGCCCCGGCCGGCCAGCATGTAGCCCTCGTGATCGCTGGTTTTCAGATAGGCCAGGTAGCCGATCAGCAGCATCACGCCGAAATACAGCGCCAAAGCGGCGTAGGTGTAGAGATTTCCAGACATCATGAATGACCTTTTGTGAATCCATCGGGTGACGAAGCCGGATGGCATTCCTGCGGTGCAAGCCGAGAAATGCCGCTGGCCAGTCGCTTCCGTGCCGGGTTTTGCCCGCCAGGATTACCGATTTTGTCCGGCAACCGAAAGTTCTTTTCATGCGCTTTCATGGCGCATCTCGGCCAAGCGGAGGATGCTCGCCCGCCGGCTTGGGGAGAGGCGCGCGCGACCGCTTCGCCCCACCAGCCCGCCGGATCCGGGAAACGATCCCGCGCGATGCGGGCGCCCGACGCCCCGTCCCCCCGGCGAACGAAACCGGAAGGCGGCGCCCCGGATCGTGCCGGTCCACGCTTCGGATCGCGCCTTGCCCAGGCCATGCCGCCCGATCCCGTCGCGCCGGGCAATGGCGGCTCCGCCCCTGTCCTTCGCCCTGCGGCCCGCCGGGCAATGGCCGGACGACGGAATGGCATTGCCATCCCAATGGAATATCTGCATACTATAGTATGTGACTTTACCTGCCCGGCTTGGGCATGCCCCGTCTTTCGGGCAGAGCAAGCCCGCCGGGGCCGAACGAGGATGGAATGGCGGCAAAGAAGCCCGATCCCACGAATGCCGCTGCACGGCACGGGTCCGAGACGAATGAGCTACTCCCCTGAAATCGGACAGTGACGGAAGCTACGATCTGACGTTTGCTGGTCTCCACGGACAAGGAGATTAGGAATGCGGAAGCGCAGGAACCATGACGCGGGCTTCAAGGCGCGCGTGGCGCTTGAGGCCGTGAAGGGCGAGCGCACTGTGTCTGAGCTGGCCGCCGAATACGGCGTGCATCCGACGATGATCCACCAGTGGAAGAAGGCGCTGCTCGACGGGGCTGCGGATATCTTCGAGCGCGGCGGCAGAAAGCCCGTTGCGGAAGTGGATGAGGAGACGGTCCGGTCGCTGCACGCCAAGATCGGGGAGCTGGCCGTCGCCAACGATTTTTTGTCACGAAAGCTCAAGCCGTGGACCGGCAAGTGAGGCGTGGGATGATTGAGCGGGACCATCCCGCGCTGTCGATCGTGGCGCAGTGCCGCCTGCTGTCGATCTCGCGCTCGTCGTTCTATCATGAACCGGCCGGAGAGACTGAGCGGAACCTCGGGCTGATGCGGCTGATCGACCAGCAGTTCCTCGATACGCCCTTCTACGGCGTCCGGCAGATGACCTGGCATCTGCAGAACGAAGGCCATGGCGTGAACCAGAAGCGCATCCGGCGGCTGATGCGGCTCATGCGCCTGATGCCGATCTACCAGAAGCCCAACACCAGCAAGCCGAGAAAGGGCCACAAGACCTGGCCCTACCTTCTGGGCGGGCTGCGGGTGGATCGTCCCGGCCAGGTCTGGTGCGCCGATATCACCTACCTGCCGATGCGGCGCGGCTTCCTGTATCTGGTGGCCATCATGGACTGGTTCACCCGCAAGGTTCTGGCCTGGCGCATCTCGAACACGCTGGAGGCCGACTTCTGCGTTGAGGCGCTGAACGAGGCCATCCACCGCTTCGGCGCGCCGGGGATCATGAATACGGACCAGGGTTCACAGTTCACGTCCTTCGCCTGGACTGATCGGCTGAAGCGCGTTGGCACCCGGATCTCGATGGACGGCAAAGGGCGCTGCATCGACAACGTCTTCATCGAGCGCCTCTGGCGATCCCTGAAGTATGAATGCGTCTACCTGCACGCCTGGGGCACAGGATCCCAGGCAAAGTCTGCCATCGGTCGATGGATGACCTTCTACAATCACCGACGGCCCCACACCGCCCATGGCGGGCAGCCGCCCGCCGTGGTCTACTTCAACAGCATCGAAACCGATCAGCAGACGAAGGCAGTAGCTTAAATCAGCCGGAAAGCTGTCCAAGGATCGGGGAGTAGCTCACGAGCAGGATGGCCGCGCAGCACATCAAGCCGCCGCAGCTTCGTCACGATCTCGTCGGGCTTGTGTCGCTTCTCGGCCATGATCGTCCTCCTTCACGGTCGGAACCGCACCGGGACGCCGAAGGAAGCCGAGCCCGGCCCCTGCACCCTTGCAGGCCGGGAAAACAGCCTGGTGGGCCGTTTTCCGCTCTGCCCTGCTCCATCCCGCCCGTCCGGGTCCGGGCTTCCCGACCGGCAGGCTTGCCTTTCGTCGGCACGGGCATCGCCATGATCTTCGCCGGCGGCGGGAAATGCCGGCGGCATCGGCTTGCCCGGCAGGCGACCTTATGCCCGACCCCTTACCGAAAGGCCGATGGACAGGAAAACCAGCACCACGCCCAGCACCTGCTGCACGTCCAGCGTCTCATCCATGATGCCGATGCCAAGGACCAGCGCCACCACCGGGCTGAGAAAGGCCAGCACCGAAACCCGGCTGCCCAATCGCTGCACCCCGCCCACCCAAAGCCAATAGCCCAGGGCGGTTGCGAACAGCACCAGATAGCCCAGGCCCAGCGTGTTTCGCATCTCCCAATGCACGGGCAAGCCCTCGACCAGCAAGGCAAAGGGCAGGATCAGGATACCGCCGATCAGCAATTGCCATGTCGTCATCTGCACCGGCGGCGCAAGATCGCGCCAGCGTTCCATCAGCACGATGCCGAGCGCCATGGACAAGGCCGCACCGATCCCCGCCAGCACGCCGGTCGGGTCGAAGGCAAGGCCGCCGTTCAGCACCATCAGCCCGACGCCGGCCATGCCCAGCACCGCCAGCCCGATCTGGCCCATCCCTGGCCGCCGTCCCAGCAGCGGCCATACCAGCAGCGCGACCAGCAGCGGCTGGCAGGCGGCCAGCGTGGCGGTGATCCCGCCCGGCAGCCGGGCCGCGCTGATCAGCAGCAACGCGAAGAACAAGCCGATATTGGTCAGCGCCAGGACGGTGACGGGAAACAGGATGCGAAGCGGCGGCAGGCGCCGGACCAGCAGCAGCATCAGGAGCCCGGCCGGCAGCGCCCGCAGGGCAGAGATCAGGACCGGGTGATCCGTCGGCAATGCCCCGACAAAGACGACATAGGTCGTGCCCCAAAGCATCGGCCCGATGGCGGTGCCGATGAAGCGGCCGGCATTCCGGTCAGCCATGCCAATCCTCGCGGTCGGGATGATCCTTGCCGGCGCGCCGGGTTCAGCGCGCCAGGTCCGGCGTCCAGTCTCCGGGCTCGGGCTTGCGCGTCAGATAGCTGATCACCATGTCGACCAGATGCGCCTGGCGGTGCTCGATATTCTCGGGGGCGCTCAGCTTCCGATTGAACAGCATCGACAGCGTGTGCCGGTTCGACAGGTAGAAATAGCCCAGGCCCGAGATCGAGATATACAGCTCGACCGGATCGACGCCCTTGCGGAAGACGCCCTGTTCTTCGCCCTGGCGCAGGATCTCGCGCAGGTTTTCCGACAGCCGGTCATACATGCTGCGGATGATCGTCGACTTGGCGATATGCCGGGCGCGATAGAGGTTCTCGGTGTTCAGCATCACGATCACGTCCGGCTCCTCGACGAAGACCCGGAAGGTGTTCTCGCACAGCCGGATCATCGCGCTGAGCGGGTCGAGTCCGTTCACCGGAACATCGCTCTGCCGGCGGCGGAGCGTCTCGTAGGTGCGTTCGAGGATGCGGATATACAGATCCTCCTTGCCGCGGAAATAGTGGTAGAGCAGGTTCTTGCTGACCTTGGCCCGGGCCACGATGGCATCCACGCGCGCGCCGTCATAGCCGCGGCGCGCGAATTCCGCCTGCGCTGCCGCCAGGATCCTTTCCTGCGTCCGGATCGCATCCCGGATAGCGGGTTTCTCCGCCATCTGCCCCCCACCACTTGCATCGAAGGGCCGTTCAGCACGGCACCTTCCGCCTTTCCGCCACGAAGGGCGCACAACGCTCGACCGAAGCGGCGACCGTTTCGTCGCCGTCGCGCAGCCACCAGTCGAACTTCGAGAACAGCTCGATCTCGAAGGGACCGTCATAGCCGATCTCGTCGAGAAGCGCCTTGTAAGCCGCGAAGTCGACCACGCCGTCGCCGATCATGCCCCTGTCATGGTATAGATCGCGGGTCGGCACAAGCCAGTCGCAGAGGTGGAAGGTCAGGATATTTTCCGGCCCCGCCTCGCGCAGCCCCGGCATGAAACCGGCATCCCACCAGCAATGATAGGTATCGGCGACGATGCCCGCGCTGTCGCCCAGGCTGCGGCAAAGATCCAGGCAATGCGCGAAGTTGTTGAGGCAGCTGCGATCGGCGGCATACATCGGATGCAGGGGCTCAAGGCCCAGCTTGACCCCGACCTGCCGGGCATGGGGCAAAAGCTCTTCCAGCGCCCCGATCACCCGCGACCGCGCCGCCGCCAGATCCTTTTCGCCCGTCGCCAGCCCGCCCGGCACGATCACCAGGCAAGGCGCGCCGATCTCGGCCGCCGCGTCCAGGCGGCGACGGTTTTCGGCAAGAGCGGCGGCAAAGCCGCCCTTGTCCGCGATATTGACCCAGGCGCTGGTGCAGAGGCAGGGCACGAACAGCCCGGCATCGCGGATCAGCCGGGCGCCCTGCCCGATCCCGGCGGCGTCCAGATATTCCATCCAGACCCCGATCCCGGCGACGCCCTGCCGGGCATAGCCGTTCACCGCCTGCTCAAGGGTCCAGTCGCGCGTGGTGATCTGGTTGATCGCAAAACGGCGCAGATCGGGCATCAGGCCAGTTCCGGTTGCAGGTTGCGCAACTCGGCCGTGGCCTTCTCGTTGATGCGGCCATCCTCGATCACGACGCGATAATGCTCGCGGGCAAAGGCCGGGGTGATCTTGCCGTCCAGCGCGTCCTCCAGCACCTGCTCCAGCGGGCGCAGCAGCGGGTCGCCATAGCCGCCGCCCCCGGCCTGTTCGTGCCGGATCACGTCGCCTTTTGCGACATTGCGCGTGACCTTGCTGTCCAGCAGTTCGAACGCGCCACCGTTCAGGCTGAGCAGGTTGCGCGAGGGCGCCGCCGGATTGCCGCCGAACAGCCCATAGGGCCGATGCTCGTAGCGGTCGGCGCGCAGCTGCAGCACCGCGTCTTCGGCCAGCAGGCGATACTGGCGCACCACGCCCAGGCCGCCCCGCTGCCTGCCCGCCCCGCAGGAATCGGTGCGCAGCGAATATTCCTCGATGCGGATCGGATAGGTCGATTCCATCAGCTCGACCGGCATGTTCGACATGTTCTGCGAGGGGTTGGTGATCGCGTCGATGCCGTCCTTGCTGGCGCGCGCGCCCAGGGCGCCGTTGATCATGTCGACCATGACGAAGGGCTGGCGGGTCTCCTTGTCATAGCCGCCCAGACAGACCACCGAGTTGCCGCCTTCGCCCGCCGCGGCGACGCGCGTCGGCACGATCTTGGAAAGCGCGCCCAGCACGGTATCGACCACGCGATAGCCGGTCAGGGCGCGCGCCGCCACCGGCGCCGGGAAATGCGGGTTCAGGAAGCAGCCCTTGGGGGCCGCGATGTCGATGGCGCGATACATGCCGGAATTGTTCGGCACCTCGCTGTCCAGCGTGCAGCGGATCGCCAGATAGGTCGCCGATTTCACGAAGGACAGGGTCGAGTTGATCGCGCCCTTGACCTGCGGCGATGAGCCGGTGAAATCCACGTCCAGATGGTCGCCCTTGACGGTGATCGTCACCTTGATCGGGATCGGCGCCGGGTCGAAGCCGTCACCGTCGATGTAATCGGTGAACTCGTAGCTTCCATCCGGCCAGTTGGCGATCTCGTTGCGGGTCAGGCGCTCGCCGTAATCGAGGAAATCGGCCAGGAACCGGTTGAAGGTCGGCGCACCGTATTTGTCGACGATGCGCAGCAACTCGCGCTCGCCAAGCGCGCAGGTCGCCAACTGCGCTTCGAGGTCGCCGATGACCAGATCGGGCAGGCGCACGTTGCGCTCGATGATCTGGAACACGATGTCGTTGCGGACCCCGCGGTCATAAAGCTTCAGCGGCGGCAGGCGCAGCCCCTCCTGGAAGATCTCGGTCGAGTCGCTGGCGTTCGAGCCGGGCACGCGGCCGCCCACGTCGCAATGGTGGCAGATCACCACCGAGAAGCCGAGATGTTCGTCGCCGTGGAAGATCGGCTTGAACATGAAGATGTCGGGCAGGTGCATGCCGCCGTCATAGGGATCGTTGAAGATGATGACGTCGCCGGGATGCAGGTCGCCCTGGAACCGCGCCAGCAGCGCCTCCATGGCGTCGGGCACGGCCCCCAGATGCAGCGCCACGGTCTTGGCCTGCGCCAGGATGCGGCCCTTGGCGTCGCACATGGTGGTCGAATAATCCAGCACGTCGCGGACGATAGGCGAACGCGCCGTCCGCATCACCGTATAGGCCATGTCGTCGACGATGGATTCGACGGCGCTTTTCAGCACGGCGAAGGTGATCGGGTCATTGGCGGAAATCTCGGCCATGGCTGCGCTCCTTACGAAAGGCGGATGTGAAGGTTCAGGAAGTCGTCGCGCTCGACGGTGGCATCCGGCGGCACGACCACGGTCGAGTCGTTCGATTCCAGGACGACCGGGCCGGTCAGCCGGCGCGGCGAGCGGGTGCGGTCATAGACCGGGGTTTCGATCCAGCCGGCATCCTTGCCGAAATAGACCCGGCGCTGCGAGACCGGCCCCGCCTCTTCGTGATCCGGAGCCGAGAGCTTGCGGAAGTCCAGCCGCCCCTGCCGCAGCCCGCGGCCGGTCATGCGGATGCCGACCACCTCGACCGCGTCGGAGGACACATAGCTGTAGATCGAGCGATAGGTCTCCAGGAAATCCTCGCGCACGCGGACCGGATCGAAAGGCTCGGCAAAGGGGATGGCCAGCGACATTTCCTGACCGCGGAAGCGCATGTTCGCCTCGGGCAGCAGTTCCATCGCCTCCTCAGGGATGCCTTCCTCGCGCAGGTTGGCGATGGCCTGCCGGCGCAGATCCTCGGTCGCCTCGGCAAGGCGCGCCAGATCGACATCCTCGACCACGCGGCCGATGGGGGCGGTGAAATAACGCTCGATATCGCCCGAAAGCATGCCCATGGCGGTGAAGACGCCGGGGGTGGCCGGGATCAGCAGCTTGTCCATCGACAGGAGCGAGGCGATGGCGGCGGCATGCACGGGGCCCGACCCCCCGATGGCGACCAGCGTGAAATCGCGCGGGTCGACGCCGCGCTCGACGGTCACGGCGCGGATGGCGCGGGCCATGTTGGCGTTCACCACCTCGCGGATGCCATAGGCGGCATCCTCGGCCTCAAGCCCCAGCGGGTCGCCCAGCCGCGCCGCGATGGCGGCCTCGGACGCGGCCTTGTCCAGATGCCGCGCCCCGCCGGCCAGTTCCTCGGGCAGGTAGCCCAGCACCAGGTTCGCGTCCGTCACCGTCGGCGCCTCGCCGCCCAGGCCGTAGCAGACCGGCCCCGGATCGGCCCCGGCCGAAAGCGGGCCGACCCGGATCAGCCCGGCGCTGTCCAGCGCGGCGATCGAGCCGGCGCCGCTGCCCACCTCGGCCACGTCGACGGTCGGCACGCTCATCATGTAGCCGCCGGCCTTGATGAAGCGCGAAGGCGTCGAGATGCCGGCGCGGAATTCGTATTCGCTGACCCGGCTCAGCTCGCCGCCATTGACCAGCGTGGCCGAGGCGGTGGTGCCGCCCATGTCGAAGATGACCAGGTTTTCCTGGGCCAGCGCCTCGCCCAGCCTGGCACCGCCGACGGCGCCGGCGGCCCGGCCCGAGGAGATGAAGAACACCGGCTTCTCGCAGGCGGTCTCGGCCGAGGCCAGCGCGCCGTTCGAGTTACTGACCAGCAGCGGCGCGTTCACGCCCAGCCTTTTGATGCCGGTCTGCAGGCGCTCCAGATAGGCGGCCAGAACCGGGCCGACATAGGCGTTCACCACCGTGGTGCTGGTGCGTTCGTATTCCTTGGCCTCGGGCAGGACCGAAACCGAGGTGGTGACCTGGACCTTCGGGAACCGCGCGCGGATCAGTTCCTCGGCGCGCTGTTCGTGGGCGGGGTTGCGATAGCTGTTCAGGAAGCAGAGGGCGATGGATTCCACCCCCGCCTCGACCAGTGCGGCGGCAGCGGCGACGACGCTTGCCTCGTCCAGCGGCGTGATGACGGTGCCGTCGGCGGCGATGCGCTCCTGCGCCTCAAGCCGGTAGCGGCGCGGGATCAGGGGAACGGGCTTGTCCCATTGCAGGTCGAACATGTTCGGCGTGCGCAGCCGGCCGATCTCCAGCACGTCGCGGAAGCCCGCGGTGGTGATCAGCCCGGCCCGCGCGCCGACCTTTTGCAAGAGCGTGTTCGAGCCGACGGTGGTGCCATGCACGATCTCGCGCACATCGGCGACCGAAATTCCCGAAGCCCGCACCAGGTCCGAGATGCCGGCGATCACCGCCTCCTCGGGCGCGGCGGGGGTCGAGGGCACCTTGGCGTGATAAAGCCGCCCGTCGCCTTCGATCATCACGAGATCGGTGAAAGTGCCGCCGATATCGACGCCGATTCGCGCAGTTCTGGTCGCTGAAGTCATCATGATTCCTACCCTTATTGGACTAGTTGGTTAGTTTGGTAACACGCATACCTCCAAACCAACAAGCGATTTTTTATTTCATATATTACAGTATGTTGGCAACTGTTTTGCCGCGATACCCCAAAGAAACTTGATTATAATTGGACTACTGGTGCTATTAATAATCCAGACAACAAGAACACCCCCGGACGATTCGCCGCGGGCCACATGACAGGAGAGGACGAATGAGAAAGATGCAGATTTTGCCGTCAGCCGCCGTCACCGCGCTGCTGATCCTCGCCGGGCCGGGCCTGGCGCAGGACAAGCTGACCGTGCGGCTGGACTTCTCGCCCTGGGGCAGTCACGCCGCCATGCACCTTGCGCAGCAGCAGGGCTGGTTCAAGGAGGCGGGGCTGGACGTGGACGTGCAGGACGGGCGCGGCTCGGGCAATACCTTGCAGCTGGTCAATGCCGGGCAGGCCGATGTCGGCCAGATCCAGCTGGGCCTGATCCCCGCGGCACGCCAGGGCGGCGCCAAGGTCAAGGGCATCGCCGGCTGGGACCGCCGCACCGATCTTTGCGTGCTGGTCGACAAGGACGCGCCCGTCGAGCAGATCACGGACCTCAAGGGCAAGAAGATCGTCGTCTTCGCCGCCAGCCCCTGGACGCCCTATATCGACACCTTCCTGGCCGCAGGCGGGCTGGATCGCGACAACACCACCATCGAATTCGTCGATGCCTCGGCGCTGTGGGGCACCTATACCTCGGGGCGTGCGGACGCCATGATGTCCACCGTCGCCTCGGCCCTGCCGCTCGCCGAGGCGCAGCGGCCGTCCAAATGCCTGACCTCGGATTCCGCCGACCTGTATTTCCCCAGCTACGGCCTTGTCGCCTCGGACGACACGATCAAGAACCGGGCGGATGCACTGAAGAAACTGGTCGAGGTCCAGCAGCGCGCCTGGGCGGAAATCGCCAGCAATCCCGACCTGGGCGTCGAGGCGATGCTGGCCCAGCGTCCCGATGCGATGCTGAACCCGGACGTCCTGCGCGAGCAGATCCGCCTGACCGTGGAATATTTCGACACGCCGGCGACCGAAGGCAAGCCGATCGGCTGGCAGGCGGACGAGGATTGGGAAGCCGCGCTGAAGGGCATGGAGCGCGCCGGCGTGGTCGACCCCGGCTGGCAGGTCGCCGACTATTTCACCAACGACCTGATCCCGGAATGAGGCGGTGAGCATGAACATGATGGCCGACACCACCACCGACACCTATCTGCGCATCAAGGGCGCGGGCAAGACCTATCCCTCGCAGCACGGGCCCGTCGTCGCGCTCAGCGACATCAACCTGGACGTGCGCCCGGGCGAGTTCCTCAGCATCGTCGGGCCCAGCGGCTGCGGCAAGAGCACGCTGCTGAAATGCCTGGCCGGGCTGGAAAACATCACCTCCGGCGGCATCACCGTTTCCGGCAAGCCGCTGTCCGGCCCGCCGGACCGCATGGGCGTGGTGTTCCAGCGCGACGTCCTGCTGGACTGGCGCACCATCCTGGACAACGTGCTGTTGCAGGCCGAGTTCCTGGGCCATCCGCGCGAGCAATACCGCGAACGCGCCCTGCAGCTGCTGGAACGCTTCGGGCTGAAAGGCTATGAAAAGCGCCACCCCTGGGAGCTGTCGGGCGGCATGCGGCAGCGCGCCTCGATCTGCCGGGCGCTGCTTTGCGATCCCGACCTTCTGCTGATGGACGAGCCTTTCGGCGCGCTGGACGCGATGACCCGCGACGACCTGAACGTCGAGCTGGCCCGGATGTGGCAAGAGACGAACAAGACGGTGATCTTCATCACCCATTCGATTTCCGAGGCGGTCTTCCTGGCCGACCGCGTGGTGATGATGTCGCGCACGCCCGGCCGTATCGTCGATGTCTTCGACGTGGACCTGCCCCGGCCGCGCCCGCTGTCGGTGCGCGAATCCGATGCCTTCGGCGTCTATGCCCAGCGTATCCGCCACCATTTCGCCGAATTGGGAGTGCTCAAGGAATGAAAAACAGCCTCATCGCAAAAATCATGCGGGACAACCGCTCGCTGGACATCGTCCTGGTGCTTCTGGGAACCATCCTGCTGTGGGAAATTGGGGTGCGGCTCTTCAATCCGCCGGCGATCATCCTGCCCGCCCCCTCGGCGATCTGGGCCGCTTTCATGCAAAGCCCCTGGGTGTTCATCCGCAACATGCTTTACACGCTGATGACCACCGGCCTGGCCTTCACCATTTCCGTGGTGCTGGGCGTGGTCATGGCGGTGGGCATCGTGCAGTCGAAATTCCTTGAGCGTACGGTCTATACGCTGCTCATCGCCATCAACTCGGTTCCCAAGGTGGCGCTGGCGCCGCTGTTCGTGATCTGGCTGGGCACCGGCATGTCGTCGCAACTGGCGGTGGCGGTGATGTTGGCGATCTTTCCCATCGTCATCAACACCGTCCTGGGCCTGCGCTCGGTCGATCCCGACATGCTGAACCTCGCCAAGGCGACGCGGGCCTCGAAATTCGACATCATCTACAAGATCCGGGTGCCGAACGCCCTGCCCTCGCTGTTTTCCGGCATGAAGGTCGGCATCTCCTTCGCGCTGGTCGGCGCCATCGTCGGAGAGTTCGTCGCCGGCGGCCGCGGCCTGGGCTTCCTGGTCCTGACCGCCCAGGGCCAGTTCGACACCACGCGGGTCTTCGTCTCGCTGGTGCTCTTGGGGGTGATGGGCACGATCCTGTTCTATGCCGTCGACGTGATGGAGCGGATCGCCCTGCCCTGGCACAGCTCGCAACGCCAGCCTAATGCCTGAGCACTTAGGGGGGCTTGCTGCCCCCCTTTTTCCGACCGATGCGATCCAATCGGGAATGAAGCCTCTGGCCCGGCCCGGAGCCGCGGCGTCAGGCCAGGCCACTAGCCCAGCACGCCGCCAGCAATCGCCGCGCCTCGCGGCGGCGGGCCTGCATCTCGGGATCGGGATCCAGGCCCGCGGCCAGCAGCGCCTGGGTACAGGGCTGGCGCGGCCCTCGAACACCAGACGCACCGGACCCGGCGCGACGGCCTTGCCGCGCTGCATGACCATGACGTAATCGGCGAAATCGCGCACCACCGGCAGGATATGGCGAAAGATGATCCGCCCCGAGGATGCGTCCATGACGCGGGCGGCCGAAACGAACATGCTCTGCTTGACCTCCAGCACCTCGGCGCGGGTGGTGCGCAGATAGACCGGAATGCGGGTGATCCGCCAGGACGATGATCCGGTTCAGCACCGAGGGGCCAGGGATACAGAGCACGATCACCGCGATCAGCAGCGACGGGAAGGACATGATCATGTCGGCCAGCCGCATGATGACCTGGCTGACCCGCGGCCCGGCATGGCCCGCAACCAGCCCAAACGCCGATCCGATGTCGGCCGAGAACAGCACCGCGCCGGCGGCGACCGTCATGGTGTTCCGGGTGGCGACGATGATCCGCGCCAGCAGCGGGCGGCCAAGCGCATCGGCGCCCATGATCCCTAACCACCCGCGCTCCCATTCGAAGGGCGGGGCATTGCGGCCGCGCAGGTTCTGCTTCTGTGCCCCGCATCCAGCCATGACGGGCCGATGATCGCCAGCGCCATGACCATGATCGCCGCCAGCACCACGTTGAAATCACGTTGCAGGATAGCGTCGATCATCAGCTTGCCGACGCCGGGGAAGCCGAAGATCGTCTCGGCCACGACGGCCCCGTTCAGCAGCGCCGCCGCCTGGTCGCCGATCACGGTGACGACCGGCAGCATGGCGTTGCGCAGGGCGTGGACGAAGATGATGGGGGGCGAACGCGCCCCCTGGGCGCGGGCGGTCTTTACCTAGGCGGAGGACAGGGCCGAGATCATCGAGCCGCGCACCGCCTGCACGATCAGGCCAAAGGGCCGGATGAACAGCACGGCGATCGGCAGGATCCGGTGCCAGACGGTACCAGTGCCGGATGTGGTCAGCCAGCCCAGGCCCACCGAGAACACCACGAAGGCGACGATGGCGACCCAAAAATCCGGCCCCGAGGCCCCGATCAGCGAAGTCAGCGGGGCGATGCGGTCACACAGGCCGCCCGCCCGGAACGCAGCCAGCAAGCCGACGACGATGACCGCGACTGCGACCAGGGTCATGGTGATGACCGCCAGTTGCAAGGTCCAGACGAAGGCCTCCAGCACCACGTCGATGGCGGGACGGGCGCGGCGGATCGAGGCGCCGAAATCCAGGTGCAGCGGATCCCAGACATGGCGGCCGAATTGCGTCAGCAGCGGATCGTTGAACCCGTGCAGCTGGCGAAATTCCTCGCGCATCTGTTCGGTCGCATCGACCGGCAGGAACAGCGACGCGGAATCGCCGGTCAGGCGGGACAGGAAGAACACCATCACCACCGGACCCAACAGGGAGACCAGGTTGGCAAAGGCCCGCTTGCGGATGAAACTCGACATGGAAGGCTCCTGTCAAAGACGGGACGGGCGGGGACGCGCCCCGCCCGGCGGCGGCTCATTTGAAGGCGATCCCGCCAAGGGGCAGCGACAAGGTGGTGGACATGTTCGGCCTCCACTCCAGGCGCGGCGCGACGCGGACAAAGCGGACCGAATGGAACAGCAGCACATCGGCGACCACATCGTCATGCAGATAGGCTTGCAGTTCCGACCACAGCCTGGCGCATCCCTCGCCCGTCGCGGCCGAGGCGCGGGCGATCAGGTCGTCCGCCTTGGGGTCGCTGATGCCCGATTGCAGGCCTTCGGAGGCATATTTGAAGAACATCGTGAAGGAGGGGTCGCCCTTGGAATTGTCATGCATCGCCGTCGCCATCATCGGACCGCGATCGGTCGGATAGGGCTTGGAATACAGTTTCTGGAACTCGGCGATCTCATAGAATTGCAGATCGACGCTGAAACCCCCTCGTGCAGCTGCTGCTGGATCGCCTCCATCACCTCGGTGAGGTTGGGGAAGTTGCCGGGGCGTGCCACCAGCGTCATCTTGGTATCGACCGGCACGCCATCGGCCCCGGCTTCCTCCAGCAGCTGTCTGGCGCCCTCGGGGGCGTATTTCCGGGACTGCACCTCCTCGTTCCAGCCCAAGAAGGGCGGCGGGAACAGCGCGGTCGCCTGCAGCGTGCCTTCGGGCAGCAGGGTGCCGATGAACGCCTCGCGATCGATGGCCATGTTCAGCGCCTTGCGCACGCGCAGGCCGTTGATCGGCGGCATCGAGTGATCCAGGCTGATACAGATCGCCTCGCTGTCCAGATACGAGAAGTCGGCCCGGGTTGGTCGCATCCGGGGCGGCAATCGAGGGGGCGATATCCGCCTCGCCGGCCGCGATCATGGCGGCGCGCACGGCCGGATCGGTGCGGAACAGATAGGTCGTCTCGCTGACGGCAGGCTTGTCACCCCAGTAGCCCTCGCGCTCGGCCAGGACGATCTGCTGGCCGGGGGTCCAGTCCCTCAGCACATAGGGGCCGGTGCCGACGGGCGCGCGGGTGAATTCGATCGGGGTTCCCTCGGGGACGATCAAGTCCAGCGACAGCAGCGGCAGGATCGGCTGGACCGGATCGGCCTTGAAGTCGATGGCATGGTCGTCGACCACTCCGGCGCTGACGGTCATGCCGCCGAAATAACGCTTGGCCTCGCAGGTGATCTGGTCGCTCATCACCCGGTCGAAGGAATGCTTCACGTCCCTGGCATCGAAGGGGGTGCCGTCCGAGAAGGTCACACCCTGGCGCAGCTCGAACCGCCAACTGCCGTCGGGCAGCTGTTCCCGGCTTTCGGCCAGTTTCGGCTGCAATCCGCCGCAGCCGCCCACATCGAGATAGGTCAGCGTTTCGCTGATGTTCTGCAACAGCGCCGCGCCGATGGTCGATTGCGTGGACATGCAGGGCTCCAGCAGGTCCACATCCTCGGCCATGACGATCCTGACGGCCCTGTCCTGCCCATGGCCGCCGCGGTCAGGCAGGTCGCCAGCAGCAGCCCTCCCAGCATTGCGGTCTTGCGGATCACGATCTTTCCTCCCAGAGGCAGTTCATCGATGTTCAGCGAAAGCCATGCGGCAGGAGCAGCGGATGCGCGCCAGCAGTCGCAGGCGCCGGGGTGCCGCGGGGCGATCTGGACGATCCCGCAAGCCTGTCCGGCGCCGCCGACCTGCTGGTGCAGGCCACGCCAGGCGATGCTTCTGACCGGCGGCGCCGCAGCCGAGGCCGTGCTGGCCGAAATGGGCGCGGACGGCGCTGGAGTTGCGCGGGGAATGCCTGCCGGTCGCCTTTGCCGGGGACCGCCGCATCATTGCGAAATCAGGCGGCTTCGGCGATGAAAAAACCCTTGCCACCATTCTGGCGATGTTTCGGGGCGAGTAGTGATGCCAGCAGTGGAAAAGACCGCACGGAAAAGCCTTGGCGAAATCGTCTATGAACGTATGGAGCGCGCGATCAAGTCCGGCTCCTACAAACCGGACGAGCGGCGGCCGAGTTCGAGGTCTCGCACCGCGTCATCCGCGATGCGCTGAAACCTCTGCGCTAACACGGGCTGATCTATTCGCGCCGTGGTGCGGGCAGTTTCGTGCGCGCGATCGGGCTTAAGCAGCCGCTGGGCTTTGGCCCGTTGAAAACGTCCCGGACCTGCTCAGCTGCTATGAATCCCGCCTGACGCTGGAACCCTCAGCCGCCGTATTCGCGGCCGAACGCCATGACCCGCAAACCCTGGCGCAGATCCGCGACGCGCTGGAGCATAGGCGCGACGCGACCAATCCTCAGGTCCATCGAGAGGATGCGGATTTCCAGTTCCACCTCGCCATCGCCATCGCGGCGGAGGACAGCTATTTCTCGACCGCGATGGCGGCCCTGAAGGACCATATCACCGTGGGGATGCGCTTTCACGGCGTGTCGGTCAAGCGCGAGGCCAGCGGGCTGAGCCGCGTCTTCGACGAACATTTCGCGATCTTCGAGTCGATTCGGCAGAGACACGCGCAGCAGGCCCACGATCTCATGCATGCCCGCCTGTCGGAATCGCGCGACCGGCTGTCCGAGAAGAAGGAGCCGGCCCAGGCAATGAGCGCGGGCTAGCCCCCAGGATGCGGCATCAGGAGCCTACGACCTTGGGCTCAAGCAGCGCGCGCGCGGCCGCCTTGGCCGCAGCGGTGATCTCTTCGCCGGCGAGCATGCGGGCGATTTCCTCGATGCGCTGGCTGGCGGTCAGCGCAGCGACGTTCGAGGTGGTCATGCCGCCCGCGACCGATTTCGCCACTCGGAAATGATGCCCGCCAAGCGCCGCAACCTGCGGGCTGTGGGTGACGACCAGCACCTGCGCGCCCTCGGCCAGCCGCGCCAGGCGACGGCCGACCGCATCGGCGGTGGCGCCGCCGACGCCGCGGTCGATCTCGTCGAAGATCAGCACCAGCGCGTCATTGCCGCGCGCCAGGCAGACCTTGAGCGCCAGCAGGAAGCGCGACAGCTCGCCGCCCGAGGCGATGCGGTCCAGCGGCCCGGCCGGGGCGCCGGGATTGGTGGCGACGGTGAAGGCCACGGCATCGCAGCCCTCGGGGCCCGGCTCGGCCGCGGAAAGCCGGGTCTCGAAGACCGCCCGCTCCATCTTCAGCGGCGCGAGTTCGGCCGCCATCGCGGCATCGAGCCGCTTGGCGGCCGCGGCGCGCTGCTCCGACAGGGCCGCCGCGGCCGCGCCATAGGCGGCGTCGGCCGCCGCCACGGCCTCGCGCAGGCGCGCCAGGTCGCCTTCGCCCGCGTCGATCCGGCCCAGCCGGGCCCGCAAGGCATCGGCCAGCCCTGCCAGGTCGTCGGCCAGCACATCGTGCTTGCGCGCCAGCGCCCGCAACGCGAACAGCCGCTCCTCGGTCGTCTCCAGCTCGCGCGGGTCGAAATCCATCGCCTCCAGCGCCGCCTCGACGCCCGAGACCGCCTCGCCCAGCTCGATCAGCGCCCGCTGCAGCGCGGCGGCGGACGCCTCCAGCCGGCCCTCGGCCCGCTCGGCGGCACCGTCGAGCCAGCGCGCGGCATCCAGCATCGCGCCCTCGGCCCCTTGCGGCCCCAGGGCCTGCAAGGCCCGCGCCACGTCCTCGCGGATGCGTTCGGCGCCCTGCATGGCGCGGCGGCGCGTGTCTAGCTCCGCCTCCTCGCCCGGCTGCGGATCGAGCTTGTCGAGTTCGGCCACGGCATGGCGCAGGAAATCCTCTTCGCCCTTCGCCGCCGCCAGCGCCGCTTCGGCCCGTTCCAGCGCCGCGCGCGCCTCGCGCCGGGCGGCCCAGGCAGCACGGACCGGCCCCAGGTCCACCCCGGCAAAAGCATCCAGCAGCAGCCGGTGGCCGCGCGGGTTCAGAAGGCCGCGGTCGTCATGCTGGCCATGCAGCTCGACCAGCAGTTCCGAAAGCGTGCGCAAGACCTCGCCCGAGGCGCGGCGGTCGTTGATCCAGCCGGTCTTGCGCCCGTCCCCGGCATTCACCCGGCGGATGATCAGCTCGTCCGAGACCGGAAAGCCCGCCTCGTCCAGCAGGGTGCGGGCGGGGTGGCCGGGCGGCAGGTCGAAGACCGCCGTCACCTCGCCCTGGCTTGCGCCGGCGCGCACCAGATCGGCGCGGCCGCGCCAGCCCAGCACGAAGCCCAGGCAGTCGAGCAGGATCGATTTGCCCGCCCCCGTCTCGCCGGTCAGCACGTTGAGGCCCGGCCGGAACTCCAGTTCCAGCCGGTCGATCAGCAACATGTCGCGGATGTCGAGATGCCGCAGCATCGCCGGGCTACAGCCACTTGCCCTGGATGACCTGGCGATAGACCCGCGTCAGCCAGCTGTCGCCGCGCGCTTCGGCCTGCAGGCCGCGGCCGCGCAGCTGCGCAAAGGCATCCTGGTAGAAGGGTGAGGACTGGAAGTTGTGGCCCAGGATCGCGCCCGCCGTCTGTGCCTCGTCGTTCAGGCCGAGCGCCAGATAGGCCTCGACCAGGCGCATCAGCGCCTCGGGGGTGTGGGTGGTGGTCTGGAACTCCTCGACCACGACGCGGAAACGGTTGATCGCCGCGGTGTAATGCCCACGCTTGAGGTAGTAGCGGCCGATCTCCATCTCCTTGGCGGCAAGATGGTCGAAGGCCAGGTCGAATTTCAGGATGGCCGAGCGGGCATATTCGGTGTCGGGATATTGCTCGATCACCTCGCGCAGCGCCTGGAGCGCCTGGAAGGTCAGGCCCTGGTCGCGGCCGACCTCGTCGATCTGGTCGTAATAGCTGAGCGCCAGCAGGTATTTCGCATAGGCCGCGTCCTCGTCGCCCGGATAGGTGTCGATGAAGCGCTGCGCGGCGCCGCGCGCCTCTTCGTAGTCGCGGGCACGGTGATAGGCATAGGCCTGCATGATCAGCGCGCGCTTGGCCCATTCGGAATAGGGGTAAAGCCGCTCGACTTCGGAGAAATACTGCACCGCATCCTTGGGGCGGCGGGAATTCTCCAGCTCGTATTCGCCGCGCTTGTAGATCTGTTCGGCGGTGAAATTCTCGAATGATTCGGGCTTTTTCCCCGCACCGCCCGAACAGCCCGCCAGCAGGCCCAACGACAGCACAGCCGCGACCAAGGAACCCGATCTGATGCCTGTCATTCCATCCCGCCCGTCAGAAATTCACGTTCCCGCATGGGCAGAAGGCCCGCGCGGCCCGGCCGTCCTAGCACAGAAAATCGGGCTGCGCAAAATGCCAAAACGGCTAAACCGGCGCAGGGCCGCCACCTTCAGGCGACGGCCAACTGGCGGTTGCGAGGGGCGAGGCGCGCGGCCGAGGCGATCACCCCGGCGCCGGGCAGACGGCTTTCCATCGCCGGGGTCAGCGTGACCCATTCCCAGGCCTCCGGCTGGGCGAAAAGCGCGCGCAGCAGCTTGTTGGTCATGGCATGGCCGGCGCGGTGGCCGGTATAGCGCGCCAGGAGCGGCGCACCGGCCAGCGCCAGGTCGCCCACCGCGTCCAGCATCTTGTGACGCACGGCCTCGTCGCGGTGGCGCAACCCGCCCGGCGACAGCACCCGGTCGCCATCCACGACCACCGCGTTCAGATAGGTGCCGCCAAGCGCCAGCCCGTTCCGCTGCATCTGCACCACATCGGCCTGGCGGCAGAAGGTGCGGCTGTCCATCAGCTCGTGCACGAAGCTGCCATTTGCCATGTCGAGGTGCTTTTCCTGGCGGCCGATCGCCGCGTCGACGAAGTCGATGTCGAAATGGATCTCCAGGTGGTCGGCGGGCGAGAGGCGGGCGAAAGCCTCGCCCTGCCGCACCTCGACCTCGCGCAGCACGCGGATCGCGCGCAGCGGCGCCGCCTGCCGGCGCAGGCCGGCTTCCAGGATGCCCTGCACGAAAGGCGCCGAGGAACCGTCGAGAATCGGCACTTCCGGCCCGTTCACCTCGACCACGGCATTGTTGATGCCGGTGCCCGACAGCGCGGCCATCACATGCTCGACCGTCGAGACGGTGGCGCCGCGGCCGTTGTCCAGCAGGGTGCAAAGCTGCGAGGGGGTGACATGGTCCCAGCGCGCCGGGATCCGGGCGCCCCCCAGGTCGGTGCGCACGAAGACGATGCCGTGATCCGCCGGCGCCGGCAGGATCGTCAGCCGCACGGCCGCACCCGAATGCAGTCCGACGCCGCGGAACTGGGCTTTCTGAGCGATGGTGGTCTGCATGGTCTTGCCTGCCGATTCTTGTGAACTGAGCGTGCCACGGCAAGAAATCCGCGGCGCAAGGATCAGTTAGGCATCCCCCGCCGATTGCTCAAATAACCTTTTGTAACGGGGTGAAACAATCGGCCGCGGCTTGCGCCCCGCCCCCCACCTGCATCGGTAACGCCATGATCAAAAATGAAAAAAGGACCGCCGAAGCGGTCCTTCACGAAGTCGTCGCCGGAAATTTGTGATCGGCTCAATTCGCCTGGCGGCGCAGGAAAGCCGGGATTTCGACATTGTCGCCGGCCCGGTCGGGGCTGGCCAGATCGTCGAAACCGGCGTCGAAACCGCCGCGGTTGCGGGCCGCGACGCGCTCGTTCACGCGTTCGGCGATGGTCGAGGGCGCGGGCTTGTCCGCCTGCTCGCCATGGCCCGAGATGCGTTCCAGCATCCGGCTGAGCCCGCCCATGCGGCCCTGGGCGCGGCCCTGCTCGGCCGGCTGCTGCTGGGCGGCGCGATTCTGGGCCGCGGCCTGGCGCTCGGGCGCCTTCTGCACGGCAGCGGCCAGGCGCTGCATCACCGCATCCGACGGCGTGCCGGCCGGGGCCTGCGGGCGGGTGGGCGCGACGAAGCCGCCCGCATCGCCGTTCAGCGCGTCGCTGGGCGCGGCGGGCTGGCGCAGGTCCGGCTGATAGGCCGGACGCGGCATGTCGTCCTCGTCATAGCGTGCCGCCGGAGCCGAGGGCTGGACGCGCGCCGCCGGGGCGGGCTCGACCAGGGGCGCGGCGCGGCGCGGCGGAACCGGCAGCTCTTCCTCGACGGGCTTTTGCGCGACGGGCGGGTGCTGGGTCAGCGGCTCCTTCATGCCGCGGCGCGGCACGGGCAGCTCGGCCGCCGAGGCGTCGATGCCGGTGGCCACCACCGAGACGCGGATCGAGCCTTCCATCGACGGGTCCAGCGTCGAGCCGACGATGATGTTGGCGTCGGGATCAACCTTCTCGCGGATCTTCTCGGCCGCCTCGTCCATCTCGAACAGCGTCAGGTCATAGCCGCCGGTGATGTTGATCAAGACGCCCTTGGCGCCGTTCAGGCTGATCTCGTCCAGCAGCGGGTTGGCGATGGCCTTCTCGGCGGCCTGCACGGCGCGGTTCTCGCCCGAGGCCTCGCCGGTGCCCATCATCGCCTTGCCCATCTCGTCCATCACGGCGCGCACGTCGGCGAAGTCGAGGTTGATCAGGCCCGGGCGCACCATCAGGTCGGTCACGCCCTTGACGCCCTGGTAGAGCACGTCGTCGGCCATGGCGAAGGCTTCAGTGAAGGTGGTCTTTTCGTTGGCCAGCCGGAACAGGTTCTGGTTGGGGATAATGATCAGCGTGTCCACGACCTTCTGGAGCTGCTCGACGCCCTCCTCGGCCTGACGCATTCGCTTGGTGCCCTCGAACTGGAAGGGCTTGGTCACGACGCCGACGGTCAGGATGCCCATCTCGCGCGCGGCCTGGGCGATGATCGGGGCGGCGCCGGTGCCGGTGCCGCCGCCCATGCCGGCGGTGATGAAGCACATATGCGCGCCCATCAGGTGATCGACGATGTCCTCGATCGTCTCCTCGGCGGCCTTGGCACCGATCGAGGGCTTGGCGCCAGCGCCCAGCCCCTCGGTCACTTTCGGGCCGATCTGGATGCGGCTTTCGGCCTTGGAGGATTGCAGCGCCTGGGCGTCGGTATTCGCCACGACGAACTCGACCCCCTCCAGCTGCTTGTCGATCATGTTGTTGACCGCATTGCCACCCGCGCCACCGACGCCGAAGACGGTAATGCGCGGCTTCAGTTCCTGGTCATCATTCAGCATCAGGTGAATCTGCCGTTCCATCTCTCGCCTGCCTTCATCTGTTGCGCCGGACATAAGCGCAGTCCGGTCGAATCCCCGTATACCAGCCAGCCTAGCCAGATTCGCGCCGAGCGTCACCCGAAAAACACAGTTCGCACACCAAATATCGCGGTGGACGCTGGTGTTTTCGGCGGCATCTTGCCCATTCTGCTGCATGTGGTGGAGGCGCCCGCCCACACCACCGCATCCGGGTTCCGCGCCCCTACCAGTTGTTGCGGAACCAGCGATAGGCCCGGCGCAGGCTGCGCGCCGGATAGTGCTCGGCGGGCATGTCGAAATCCCACCATTCGTCCTGCGGATGCGCCGTCAGCAGCGCCAGTCCGATGGCCGAGGAAAAGCCCGGCGCGGTCGCGTTATGCGGCAGGCCCTGGATGCGCAGCGGCCGGCCGATGCGCACGTTCTGCCCCAGCATGCGCGCGGCCAGCGCATCGAGCCCCGGAATCTGGCTGCCGCCGCCGGTCAGCACGATCTGGCGCGAGGGCATGCAGTCGAAGCCGGCCGCGTCCAGGATCTCGCCCACCTTTTCCAGGATCTCCTCGACCCGCGGGCGCATGATGCCGATCAGGTCGGCGCGGCTGACGCTGCGGCGGTCGGTGTCCCAGTCGCCGGTCTCGCCGCCCAGTTCGATCATCTCGCGGTCGTCGCGGCCGGTGGCCTCCAGCCCGCCATGCAGGGTCTTGAGCCGCTCGGCCACGGCATGGCTGACGCGCAGCCCCTTGGCGATGTCCTGGGTGATCAGCTCGCCGCCGAAGCGGACGGCATCGGCAAAGATCATGTGCTTCTTGATGAAGACCGAAACCCCGGTGGTGCCGCCGCCCAGGTCGATGCAGGCGGCGCCCAGCTCCTGTTCGTCCTCGACCAGCGCGGCAAGGCCCGAGGCGTATGAGGCCGAGGCCACGCCCGCCAGTTCCATGTCGCAGCGCCGGATGCAATGCACCAGGTTGCTGGCCGCATCGCCGTCGATGGTCAGCACATGCATGTCGCAGGCCAGCCGGCTGCCCGACTGGTCGCGCGGGTCCGACAGGCCCGAGCGGCCGTCCAGCGCAAAGTTCACCGGCTGGGCGTGCAGCACCTCGCGCCCGCGGCCGAAATCGGGCACCTCGCAGGCGGCCAGGACGCGGGCCACGTCGCCCTCGCCGACCTTGCCGGCGGGCAGCACGATCTCGCCGGCCAGGCCATAGCTGGCCGGGCGCGCGCCCGAGATGCAGGCGATGACGTGATCGACGCGCACCCCCGCGACCTTCTGCGCCGACTGGATCACGGTGCGGATGGCGCGCTCGGTCTCGGCCATGGTCTCGATCTCGCCGTAGCGCATCCCGCGCGCGCGGGTGGTGGCGGTGCCGATGACGCGGAAATTCGACTGGCCGGCCATGGGGCCGACGCCGTCGGTCTCGCGGAACTGGCTCGGGCCGTCGAATTGCAGCACCAGGCAGGCGATCTTCGAGGTTCCGATGTCCAGAACCGCGATGACGCCGCGCTGCATGGCCTGGCGGCGCATGTTCCGCATTGCCCGCTGGCCCTGATACAGATCCTTCATCTCACCTGCCTCCTTTGCGCTGTCAGCCGCTTTTCCGCGCGGTCTTTGCCGCCTTGCCCGCCGTCGCCCCCGCCGCGGCGTCGGGCGGCAGCGGCAATCCGTCCGCGCCCAGTTCCGGCTGGCCGCGGGCGCGGCGGATGGCGTTCTGCGCCTCCAGCCCCAGCCGCACCACGGGCCGCGCCTCCTGCCGCAGGTCGACGACCGAAAGGTCGCGGTCCAGCATGTGCAGCGCGCGGTCCAGCGCGATGGCGCGCTCCAGCGCCTGCAGCGCCTTGTCCTCGGGCAGCTTGATACGCTGGCCGCGGTCCAGCACCACGTCCCAGCGCCGCTCGCCCATGCGCTCCAACCCGCGCAGCCGCGGCAGGATCGGCCCGGCGGCATCGATCAGCGCCAGCGCCTCGGCCGCGGCGCGGTCGGCGCCCTCGCCGGCGACGATGGGCAGGTCGCCCCGCACCTCGCGCCCCGTGACCGAGGCGACGCGGTGCCCGGTCTTGTCCAGCAGCTCGATGCCGCGGGCATGGCGCCACAGCAGGGCCGGCACCCGTTCGGTCACGACGGCCGACAGCACCCCCCCCGGCTTGATGCGCAGGTCCACCGCCTCGACGGCATCCAGCTTCAGCACCCGCTCGCGCAGCTTTTCCAGGTCGATGTCAAAGCTCGAGGCCGGCAGGTCCACCGGCAGCATGGCGCGCAGCCCCTTGTCCACCGCGGGCGAGGCGCCCTCGATGGTCATCATCCTGACCATGAATTCGTCGCGGTGCTGGATGCGGTCCACGATGGCGTCGATGCCGCCGGTCAGGTTGGCGCGGCGCGTGTCGTCCGACAGCCAGATCCCCGCCACCAGCGCCGCCAGAAAGGCGGGCAGGCCGACATGCACCAGCCGCCGCACCAGCGGCCGCAGCATCATCCGGTTCAGCCGGTAGGCCAGGCGCGAGGGCGCGGGATCCTTGCGCGGCGTGCGCGGCGCCACCGGGGCGGGACGCGCGGGTGCGGGACGCACCGGCGCCGGCCGCCCGCCCGGCCCCTGGCCGCGGTGAAAGGGGTTCAGGCCCTGCATAGCGCCTCCTCGACGATCCAGCGGCAAAGCGCGGGAAAGTCCATGCCGGCATGGGCCGCCTGCTCGGGGGCAAGCGAGGTGGGGGTCATGCCGGGCTGGGTGTTCACCTCGAGGATAATCAGCCCGCCCAGCCCGCGGCTTTCGTCCCAGCGGAAATCGGTGCGGGTCAGCCCGCGGCAGCCCAGCGCCCGATGCGCCCGCACGGCCTGGTCGCGGCAGGCGGCGGCGATTTCCGGCGGGATCTCGGCGGGGATGACATGGCGCGAGCCGCCGGGCTTGTATTTGGCGTCGTAGTCGTACCAGCCCTCAGTCACGATCTCGGTCACGCCAAGCGCGCGGTCGCCCAGCACGGCCACGGTCAGCTCGCGCCCCGGCGCATAGGTCTCCACCATGACCCGCGCGGGCATCCGGTCGGAAAGCTGCGGCGGGCCGTTGGCGGCCTCGTGCACGATATAGACCCCGACCGAGGAGCCCTCGTCGTTCGGCTTGACCACATAGGGCGGCGCCATGACGTGACGGGCGCGCACCTCGGCGGCATCGGCGATCAGGCTGTCCAGCACCGGCAGGCCGGCAAGGCGCAGGATCTCCTTGGCGCGGGACTTGTCCATGGCCAGCGCCGAGGCCAGCACGCCGGAATGGGTATAGCGCCAGCCCAGCCATTCCAGCAGGCCCTGCACGCAGCCATCCTCGCCCCAACGGCCATGCAGGGCGTTGAAGACCACGTCCGGCGCATGTTCGGCCAGACGCGCGGGCAGATCCCTGCCCGCATCCAATTCGACGACTTCATAGCCCGCCTGCCGCAGCGCAACCGCGCATTCACGCCCCGACGAGAGCGAAACCTCGCGCTCGGCCGAGGGTCCGCCCATCAGGACTGCGACTTTCGGGGCCGACCTGCTCGACCTGCCCGCCAATGTTCTGCCTCATGTTCCCCGGTTGGTCCGGGTAATTATGCGGTCAGGATAGCCGCTTGGGCGGAATCGCAAAAGTCCCTTTTCGCGTCTTGCGCGATATTTCCGGCGATGACGGCGGGTTACGGCCGGTTCCTAGGGCTGGCCTACGCGGATGACTTCCCATTGCAGCTCGTGCCCGCTGGCCTCGCGCACGCGGGCGCGCACCAATTCGCCCAGGGCCTCCAGCTCGGCGGCGGTGGCGCCATCGGCGTTCAGCAGGAAATTGGGGTGCTTTTCCGACATCTGCGCCCCGCCCAGGCGGTGGCCGCGCAGGCCGGCAGCGTCGATCAGCGACCAGGCCTTCAGCTCGTGGCTGTCATCCGCCCGCCCGGTCGAGGAAAACCCGGCCGGGTTGCGAAAGGTCGAGCCGGCGCTGCGTTCGCGCGTGGGCTGGCTCGCATCGCGGCGCGCCAGCTGTTCCTCCATCCGCGCGGCCAGTCCCGCGGGATCGCCCGGCGCGGCGCGAAAGCGGGCCTCGGTCACGACCCAGCCCTCGGGGATCTCGGAATGACGATAGGCCAGACGCAGGTCTGCGGCCGCGATTTCGTGCAGGCTGCCGTCGCGGGCCACGGCGCGGACCGAGATCAGGTGGTCGGCGACATAGCTGCCATAGCAGCCCGCGTTCATCCGCACCGCGCCGCCGATGCTGCCGGGGATGGTGCGCAGAAAGGTCAGGTCCAGCCCCGCCTCGGCGGCGCGGCGCGCGACATGGGCGTCCAGCGCCGCCGCGCCCGCGGTGACGATGCCGCCCTCGCAGGAGATGCCATTGAAGCCGCGTCCCAGCCGGATCACCACGCCGCGGATGCCGCCGTCGCGCACGATCAGGTTCGAGCCGACGCCCATGGCAAAGACCGGCAGCGCCGGGTCAAGGCCGCGCAGGAAATCCGCCAGATCCGCTTCGTCCGCTGGCTGGAACAGCCAGTCGGCCGGCCCGCCGACCCGCAGCCAGGTCAGATCGGCAAGGGCTCGGTTCGGGGTCAGGGCGCCGCGGGGCGTGGGAGGCGTCTGGGTCATGGCGCGGTGGTTAATCAGCCTTGCGCGCGCCGTCAATCCGGCCCGCATGGCACAACCGCTTTCCGGCGCGGTTCGCCAGGGTTCCGGCTGCGGCCCGCCGAGACGCGCCGCGCCTCTAGCGCAGCCCGTCCACCGGGGCCGGAGGCACGGGCTGGGTCACAAGATGGCTCTTGCGCTTTTCGTAAAAGGCATTGCCCCCTGCAACCAGGACGTAATGCATGTTGTCATAGGAGAAGCGATGATCCTTCTGGTGGAAGAACATGGCATTGCCGATCCCCGGCTGCCTTTCGCCGCGCAGGACCGCGATCGCGGCCTCGCGCACCGCCGGCAGGGATTTCGAATCCATTCGCCGGGTCAGGACGCCCGGCGCGAACTGGCCCTTTTGCCCGACCACGCCGCAGACCGTGTTGGGATAGCCCTGCGCCCGGACGCGGTTCATGACCACGTTGCCGACGGCGATCATGCCGTCGCGGCTCGAACGGTTCGCTTCGAAATAGATCACCCGCTCCATGCATTCCAGCTCGCTCATGCCGCCGCGGCCGCAGCCGGCAAGCCCGGCCAGGGCAAGCGCCAGCATCGCGCCCAGACCCGCCCGCGCCCGGACCCGCATCCTGGTTTCCGTCACCGTCATCCCGCCCCCCTTTCTCGTCCCGTCTCCGGCTATTCCAGCGCGCTGAGGATTACCGCCAGCGCGGCGAAGCAGCCAAGCCCGACGATGTCCCAGGGCCGCGCGAACGGTGCGCGCATGCCTGCCGTCGGCCGCAAGCGGTCGTAAATCCAGCGCAGCAGCGCGCCCGCGACCAGACCTCCCGCCGCGATCAGCAGCAAGAGTGACAGCAGCGCGCCGATGATGCCGGCCAGATAGCCGCCGCCGGTCTTGCCATCGCCGATCAGATAGCAAAGCCAGGCCGCGCCGAGCAGCAGGGCCAGTTCGGCCCCCAGCACCCGGAACGAGCGGGCAGCGGCGCGCCGGATGCCGATGGCGGCGGCCAGCGCCACCGTGACGAGGACGATCAGCCATGCCGCGATCATCGCCGGCGGTTCCTAGCGCAGGCCGCGCTGCGTCAGCGCGCGCCGGCGACGGCGCGGATCGAAGGGCGGCCAGACCAGCAGCGACAGCCCCAGCGCCAGGAACAGCACGCCGAAGCCGGGCCCGCAGAGATAGGTCATCCAGCCCAGCACCGGCACGCCGCACAGCACCAGCGCCCAAAGCGCCGAATGGCGCCAGCGCAGCCGCAGAAAGGGCAGAAGGCAGGCCATCACGCCCCAAAGCAGAGCGCAAAGCGCCGCGGTGGCGGGATGGCTGGCCAGCGCGATCACGCGGCCTTCTCCGTCAGCCGCTCGGGCAGGTTGTTGGCCCAGGCCGAGATGGTGCCGGCGCCCAGGCAGACCACCATGTCGCCCGGCCGCGCCTGTTCGCGCACCAGCCGCTCCAGGTCGCCCTCGTCCATTACCGCGCGGGCGTGGCGGTGGCCATGCGCGATCAGCCCGGCGACCAGGTCGTCGCGCGAGGCGCCGGGGATCGGCTCTTCGCCCGCGGAATAGACCTCGGCGATGGCGACGACATCGGCCTCGTTGAAACAGGTGCAGAAATCGTCGAACAGGTTGGAAAGCCGGGAATAGCGATGCGGCTGATGCACGGCGATCACCCGGCCCCTGGTCGCCTGGCGCGCGGCCTTCAGCACCGCCGCGATCTCGACCGGGTGATGGCCGTAATCGTCGATGATGGTCACGCCGTTCACTTCGCCCACGCGGGTAAAGCGGCGGCTGACCCCGCCGAAGCGCGCCAGCGCCTCGCGGATCTGGGCACGCTTCATGCCCAGGTGGCGGGCGACGGCCACCGCGGCCAGCGCGTTCGAGACGTTGTGATCGCCCGGCATCGGCAGGGTGCAGCCCTCGATCACCGGCACCTCGCCGTCGTTCAACTCGGCCTCGCCTCGCAGGGCGATGTCGAAATGCGCCACGCCGTTTTCATAGCGCAGGTTGATCGCGCGCACGTCGGCCTGGGCGTTGAAGCCGAAGGTGGCGACGCGACGGTCGGAGAGCTTGCCGACCAGCGACTGCACCTCGGGGTGGTCGGTGCAGCAGACGGCAAGGCCGTAGAAGGGGATGTTCGAGACGAAATCCTGGAAGCCCTTGCGCAGCGCATCGAAGCTGCCCCAATGCTCCATATGCTCGGGGTCGATATTGGTCACGATGGCGATGGTCGCGGGCAGGCGGTTGAAGCTGCCGTCCGATTCGTCGGCCTCGACCACCATCCATTCGCCGGCGCCGGCGCGGGCGTTCGAGCCGTAAGCGTGGATGACGCCGCCATTGATCACCGTCGGATCGAAGCCCCCCGCATCCAGCAGCGTCGCGACCATGGTGGTGGTCGTGGTCTTGCCATGGGTGCCGGCGATGGCGACATTGGATTTCAGCCGCATCAGCTCGGCCAGCATCTCGGCCCGGCGCACGACGGGCAGGCCGCGGCGGCGGGCCTCCTCAAGCTCGGGGTTGCCCTTCTTGATGGCGGTCGAGATCACCACCACGCCGGCTTCGCCAATGTTTTCAGCACGTTGGCCTTCGAAGACGGTGGCGCCCAGCGCCTGCAAGCGGTCGGTGATCTTCGAGCGTTTCGCGTCAGAACCCTGCACCTGGTAGCCCAGCGTCATCAGCACCTCGGCGATGCCGGACATGCCGATGCCGCCGATGCCGACGAAATGGATGGGGCCAAGCTCGCCCGGAAGTTTGGTCGCTGCGTTCATCGGGTCAGTTCCGTCACTAGATCTGCAAGGCGCTGCGCCGCGTCGGGGCGGGCAAGCGTTAGCGCGGCAGCGGCCATGGCGGTGGCGCGGGCGCTGTCGGAAAGGATGTCCCGGATGTCGCGCCTCAGGCTCTCGGCGTCAAGCACGGATTCGGGCAAAAGGATCGCCGCGCCGGATTCCGCAAGGGCACGGGCATTGGCGGTCTGGTGGTCGCCGGTCGCCGCGGCATAGGGGATCAGGATCGCCGGGCGGCCGATCACGGTGATGTCGGCGATGGACGAGGCCCCGGCCCGGCTGACGGCCAGCTGGCACTCGGCCAGCCGCCGGGGCACGTCGTCGAAGAAGGGCCGGACCTCGGCATCGACGCCGGCCGCGGCATAGGCGGCAGTGACGCGCGCGCCATCCTCGGCGCGGGCCTGGTGGCTGACCGACAGGCGGGCGCGCATCTCGTCGGGCAGGCCGGCGATGGCCTCGGGCACCATGTCGGACAGCACGCGCGCGCCCTGGCTGCCGCCGATGACCAGCAGGCGCAGCGGGCCCTCGCCCGGCGGCATATAGGGCGCGCCGGCGCGGTCCAGCACCGCCTGGCGCACCGGGTTGCCGGTATGGATGCCCTGCACGCCGGCCGGCAGCCGGGTCGGCCAGGTGCCGCAGGCCACGCGGTCCACCCGGCGGGCGAAGGCCATGTTCACCCGGCCCATGATGCCGTTCTGCTCGTGGATCATGCGCGGGATGCGCAGGACCAGCGCCGCCGACATGGCGGGGATGGTCGGATAGCCGCCGAAGCCCACCACCACGGCCGGACGGTCGGCCCGCATCCGGCGCATGGCCGAAAGCACGCCCGCGCCGATGCGGAAGGGCACGGCGAGCTTGGCCAGCGTCCCCCCGCGCGCGGTGGTGGCAGAGCTGACCACCTCGCGCGCGACCTCGGCCGGGAAGGCGCCGGCATAGCGCGCGCCGCGTTCGTCGGTGGACAGCTTCACCCGCCAGCCCTGCGCCAGCAGCACCTCGGCCAGCGATTGCGCCGGGAACATGTGGCCGCCGGTGCCGCCGGCAGCGATCAGGCAAAGCGGGGCCGCGCTCATCCCCGGCCCCGGCCCAGCACGTCGCCGATGCGGCCCTGCGGGCGCGAGCGGGTCAGCGCCAGCAGCATCCCCATGGCGATGCCCGAGGCGATCACCGACGAGCCGCCATAGCTGACGAAGGGCAGCGTCATGCCCTTGGCCGGCAGAAGCCGCACCGCCACGCCCATGTTGATCAGCGCCTGCACGCCGAAGGCGCAGGCCAGCCCGGTGCCGGCGATGCGGGCAAAGGGATCGCGCTCGCCCTGAAGCCGCAGAAGCGAGCGGATGACGATGGTGGCGTAAAGCGCGATGATGATCAGCACCAGGATCAGCCCGTATTCCTCGGCCGCAACGGCGATGATGAAATCGGTATGGGCGTCGGGCAGCGACCACTTGACCGAGCCCTCGCCCACGCCGACGCCGAAGAAGCCGCCCTCCTGGATGGCGTTGGTGGCATAGCCCAGCTGGGTGCGCGGATCGACCTCGGCCGCAAGGAAACCGTTGATGCGGCGGGCGAAATGCTCGGATGCGCCATAGGCGAAGACGCCGCCGACACAGGCCAGCCCCATCACACCGCCCAGAAGGTAAAGCGGCGCGCCGGCGATGAAATACATCACGCACCAGGAAAACAGCACCAGCGAGGCCTGGCCAAAATCGGGCTGCATGGCCAGAAGCAGCACCACGACCACCGCAAGCCCGAAGGAGAAGGACTTGCCGGGCGGGCCGCCGACCTCCTGGCTTGCGGCCATGAACCAGGCGCAGATGGCGACGAAGCAGGGTTTCAGGAACTCGGAAGGCTGCACCGACATGCCGCCGGGCAGGCGCAGCCAGCGCACCGCACCCTTGCCGAAATCGGTGCCGATGAAGGGCAGCGCCATCAGCACCACCAGCGCGACCAGAAAGCCCAGCACGCCGATCCGCCGCACCATCCTGGGCGAGAAGGTCGAGATCACCAGCATTGCCGCCAGCGCCATGGCGCCGAAGACCGCCTGGCGGGTGACGTAATAGAATTGCGGCAGGCCGTTCTTTTCGGCCAGGGGCACCGAGGCCGCCAGGCCCAGCAGCAGCCCGACCGCGAACAGTCCCAGCACGCAGGCCAGGGACCATCGGTCCAGCGTGCGCCACCAGCGTGGAAGAATCGGATCACCTGCCCGCAAGGGCGTGGTGCCAAAGACCATCTCGGTCATGGGTTACCGCCGTCACTGCCTCGTTTGCATCGCCCGTTTGCCGGGTCTGGGCGGAAGCATAGCGCGATTGGCCGTGGCGCGCTACTGCGGATTGAGTGACGTGGTGGCAGCCCGGATCACATCGCGCGGAAGACGGCCGGGTTTCGCACCCCGCCGCCCCGCCTTCTCCGTTCTTCAAATACCCGACGGCAACCGCGCGGCCGGGCGCGGCGGCGGAAATCTGGCGCTCAGGCGCGCGCCACGTCCTTGCGGGTGCGCCACAGCGACCAGCCGACGCCGGCGCCGAGGATGGCGAGGGTGATGCCCAGCGACGCGGCGGGCGGGAATTTCGCCAGCCCCATCAGGTCGGCCAGGAATACCTTGGAGCCAATGAAGATCAGCAGCACCGCCAATGCCTGCTTGAGATATTCGAAGCGGTGGATGATCGCCGCCAGCGCGAAGAACAGCGCGCGCAGGCCCAGAATGGCAAAGATGTTCGAGGTGTAGACGATATAGGGGTCGGCGGTGATGGCAAAGACCGCCGGCACCGAATCGACCGCGAAGATCACGTCGGCGATCTCGATCATCACCAGCGCCAACAGCAGCGGCGTGGCGTAACGGCGGATGCGGCCGGTCGCGGGGTCGGACCTCTTCACGACAAAGGCATGGCCGTGCAGTTCGTCGGTCAGCCGCATCCGGCGGCGCAGGAACTTCAGGACCGGGTTCGATCCCATGTCATGCTCCTTGTCGCCGATGAACAGCATCTTGACGCCGGTCAGGATCAGGAAGCCGGCAAAGACATAGAGGATCCAGCCATATTGCGCGACCAGCGTCGCACCGACGCCGATCATGATGCCGCGCAGCACGATCACGCCCAGGATGCCCCAGAACAGCACCCGGTGCTGGTAGCGGCGCGAAATCGACAGCGTGGCGAAGATCAGCGCGATGACAAAGACATTGTCCATCGCCAGCGTCTTTTCCACCACGAAGGCGGTCATGTATTCGGCGGCGGCATTGCTGCCCAGCTGATACCAGACGAAGCCGCCGAAAAGCACGCCCAGCGTGATGTAGAAGCCCGAGAGCTTCAGGCTTTCGGCGACGCCGATTTCCTTGTCGCCGCGGTTGAGCACGCCGAGGTCGAAGGCCAGCAACGCCGCGACGAGGCCGACGAAGACCAGCCACAGCCAGATCGGCGTACCGAGAAAGAGGGTCAGGTAGAAAGGTTCCATGCCAGGCTCCACATTGAACGAAAGCCGGTGCGAAGCCTTGGAAGGGAAAGGGTTCTGGGCTGGCACCGAGCAAGGCTCAATGCGGTCCGACATCACGACTGGCGTCGTCAGAGGGGCCCGGTCCGCCCGCCCCAGATAGGGGCTCGGGGCCGCGATGCAAGACCGGGCCAATCGCTTTTCCGGGCGGCGGGCCGATCGGCGGGAACAGCCACCCCTTTTCCTTGGCCCTGCGCGGGACTAACTATCGCCAAGCCTCGCAAAAGGATCGCCCATGCTTTACCAGACCAAGGCCGAATGGCTGGCCGCACCCCGCAAGCGCGTGCTGTTCTTCGGCATGTCCGGGCTGGGCAAGACCTTCCTGGCCTCGATGCTGCGCGGCTCGGGGGAATGGTTCCACTATTCGGTCGATTACCGCATCGGCACCCGCTACATGGGCGAGCTGATCGCCGACAACTTCAAGCGCGAGGCGATGAAAGTGCCCTTCCTGCGCGAACTCTTGCTGTCGGATTCGGTCTATATCGCCAGCAACATCACCTTCGAGAACCTGGCGCCGCTGTCCACCTATCTGGGCAAGCCCGGCAGCGTCACCCGCGGCGGGCTGGAATTTGACGAATACATGCGCCGCCAGGACCAGCACCGGATGGCCGAGATCGCGGCGCTGCTGGATACCGGGCATTTCATCCGCCGCGCGCAGGAGATCTACAACCTGGGCAATTTCGTCTGCGATTCCGGCGGCTCGGTCTGCGAGGTGGTGGACCCCTTTGCCAAGACCGACCCGGTGCTGGACGCGCTGGAGCGCGAATTGCTGCTGGTCTGGATCAAGGGCTCGGACGCGCATACCGAGGAACTGGTGCGCCGCTTCGACCGCGCGCCGAAGCCGATGTATTACCAGCCGGATTTCCTGGACCGGGCCTGGACCGACTACCGGGTCGACAAGGGCCTGCGCGAGGATCAGGTGAATCCCGACGATTTCATCCGCTGGACCTATGCCCGCGCGCTGGCCCATCGCCAGCCGCGCTACGAGGCGATGGCCCGGCGCGGCGTGACGCTGCTGGCCGAGGAGGTGGCACGGGTGACAGGCCCGCAAGACCTGATCGCGCTGATCGGCCATGCCATAGACCGACGGCCCGCCGGCGCCGCCCTTGCCGGAACGATCGACAGAAAGGACGCATGATGCCCATCACCCTGCCCAATGACCTGCCGGCCTATGACATCCTGTCGAACGAAGGCGTCATGGTCATGTCGCCGGGCCGGGCGGCGACGCAGGACATCAGGCCCTTGCGCATCGGGCTTTTGAACCTGATGCCCAAGAAGATCCAGACCGAGAACCAGTTCGCCCGGCTGATCGGCGCCACGCCCCTGCAGATCGACTTTCAGCTGATCCGCATGTCCGACCACGAAAGCCGCAACACCGCGGCCGATCACCTGCAATCCTTCTATCGCCGCTTCTGCGAGGTCGAGGAAACGGGCGAGAAGTTCGACGGGCTCATCATCACCGGCGCGCCCATCGAGCACCTGCCCTTCGAGGCCGTGACCTATTGGGACGAACTGACCCGCGTCTTCGACTGGACGCAAAGCCATGTGCATTCGACCTTCGGCGTCTGCTGGGGCGGCATGGCGATGGCCTGGCATTTCCACCGCCTGGAAAAGCACATGCTGGACCGCAAGGCCTTCGGCTGCTTCCGCCACCGCAACCTGGCGCCCTCCAGCCCCTATCTGCGCGGCTTTTCCGACGACGTGCTGGTTCCCGTCAGCCGCTGGACCGAGGTGCGCCAGGACGAGGTGGACGCCATCCCGGCGCTGACGACGCTGATCGCCTCGGATCAGGTCGGGCCCTGCCTGCTGCAAGACCCCTGCCATCGCGCGCTCTATGTCTTCAACCATTTCGAATATGACAGCACGACGCTGAAGGACGAATACGACCGCGACGCCGCCTCGGGCAAGCCGATCGAGGTGCCGGTGAACTACTACCCGGACGACGACCCGTCGCGCGCGCCGACGAACCGCTGGCGCAGCCATGCGCATCTGCTCTATGGTAACTGGATCAACGAGATCTACCAGACCACCCATTTCGACCTGAACCGCATCGGCGAGGCGTAAGCATGGCCAGCAATGGCGCCAAGGACGGGACCGGCAAGCGGGGATCTCTGCCCGACCTGCCCTTTGTCGGCGCAATCACCCGCTACCTGGAACAGGACGCGCCCGAGGCGCTGCGCAAGACCGTGGCGGCGGCGGACGGCAAGCGCATCCCCGATCCCTCCTATCCTTATGCCGAGGAGATGAAGGGCAAGGATTACGACGAGCGGATGGCCGGGCTGCAATTGCAGCTGGTGCGGCTGATGCGCGACGTGATCCATACCGGCAAGCGCATGGTGGTGCTGTTCGAGGGCCGCGATGCCGCCGGCAAGGGCGGCACCATCGAGCGGGTGCGCGAGAACCTCAACCCGCGCTCGGCCTATATCGTCGCCCTGCCCAAGCCCAGCGAGCGTGAGGCCGGGGAATGGTATTTCCAGCGCTATGTCGACTGGCTGCCCGCCAGGGGCGAGATCGCGCTCTTCGACCGCAGCTGGTACAACCGCGGCGTGGTCGAAAAGGTCTTCGGCTTCTGCACGGATGCACAGCGCGAGACCTTCTTTCGCCAACTGCCGCTGTTCGAGACCATGCTGGTCGATGACGGGGTGATCCTGGTCAAGCTGTGGCTGGAGGTCAGCCGGGCCGAGCAGCTCAAGCGGTTCCTCGACCGCGAGCAGGATCCGCTGAAGCAATGGAAGCTCAGCCCCATCGACGTCGAGGGGCTGGCGAAATGGGACGATTACGGTGCCGCGATCCGGGACACGCTGCTGCGCAGCCATTCCGGCATCGCACCCTGGACGGTGATCCGCGCCGACGACAAGCGCCGCGCCCGCATCGCGGCGATCCAGGCCATCCTGCGCGCGGTCGATTTCGCCGGCCGCGACGACGAGGTAATCGGCCAGCCCGACCCGCAGATCACCGGCGGCCCCGAGATCCTGCCGGGATAGCGGGCAAGGCAGGGGGCGACGATGGATCGGCCGTTCAGGACCACCCCGGCCAACGCGATCGCCCGCAAGGCGGCATGGCTGTGCGCGCTGATTTGGCTGGCGGTCCTCGCCCCGGTCCAGGCACAGGCACAGGCACAGGATCTGCCCGACTGGCAGAACCTGCATGTCAACGATTTCGCCGGGCTGCTCGCGCCCCAGGATGCCCAGGCCCTCGACAGGGCCCTGGCCGGGCTGCGCAAGGATGCCGGTATCCAGGGCACGGTCGTCACCCTGACCGACCGGGCGCGCCACGGCGGGTCCGACGGGCTGGAGCCCTTCGCCACCCGGCTCTTCAACCATTGGGGCGTGGGCGACGGTGCGCGCAGCGACGGCTTCATGGTCCTGGTGCTGGCCGAGAACCGCGAGGCGCGGATCGAACTCGGCCGCGGCTATGAAAACGACGCCGACATCCTGGCGCAGGAGATCATGCGCAACACCATGCTGCCCGCCTTTCGCGACGGCCGGATGTCGCAGGGCATCCGCGACGGCACGCTGGCGGTGATCACGCTGATCGCCCGTCCCGTCGCGACGGGTCAGCCGCTCGGGACGCGCGAACGCGGGCTGATGGACCGTATCGTCCCCCTTGCCTTCGGCGGCGCCTGGCTCCTGATCCTCGGCGCCATCGCCCGGCAGCTCTGGCAACGCAACCGCTGCCCGCGATGCGGGCACCGCGGCCTGGAAACGCAGGTCGCGCCCCTGCAAACCCCGCTGCCCGAGGGCGGCCACATGGTCTCGCATGACGATGTCACGCGGCGCTGCCCGGCCTGCGACTGGTCCGAATCCCGCCAGCGCCTGCGCCGGCAAACGGTCTGGTACGACCCGAACGGCGCCGTGCTGCGCAGCCGGACCAACAGGGCCGCGGGCGGCAACTCGGGCTTCGGCGGCGGCTCGTCGCGGGGCGGCGGCGCCTCGGGGCGCTGGTAGCACCGCCGCGCTTGCGAGGTCGCGGCGGGACGGCTAGCGTCAGGCCAGACTGCCTTCAAGGAAAGCTCCGACATGAAACTTTTCCGCTTCCCCGCCCTGGCGCTCGCGCTTGCCAGCACCAGCCTGACGGCCGCCTGGGCCGCCGATCCCGAACTGACGGTCTTCGACTGGGCCGGGTTCGAGGAGCCGGTGATTTTCCAGGGCTATATCGACAAGCATGGCACCGGCCCGACCTTCGTCTTCTACGGCGACGATGACGAGGCCTATCAAAAGCTCGCCTCGGGCTTCAAAGCCGATGTCGCCCATCCCTGCTCGCAAATGGTGTCGAAATACCGCGATGCCGGGCTGATCGAGCCCTGGGACGTCTCGAAGATCCCCGCCTTCGAAAGCCTCGATGCGAAATTCCTCGATTCGGAAATCTTCAAGGACGACGAGGGTGTCTGGTACATCCCGACCGACTGGGGCGCGACCGCGGTGGCCTATAATACCGAGACCGTGCCGGCCGAGGACGTGGCCAGCCTGAACATCTTCATCGACCCGAAATACCAGGGCCGCACCTCGCTGCCCGATTCGGCCGACGATGTCTGGGCGCTGGCCTATCTGGCCACCGGCACCACCGACTGGACCGAAGTGACCGACGAGCAGTTCGCGGCCGCCGCCGACTGGCTGCGCCAGGCGCATCAGAACGTCGCCGCCTATTGGGCCGACCCGGCCGAACAGGCGCAGCTGATGGCTTCGGGCGCGGTGGACGTGGCCTGGTCCTGGAACGACGGCGTGGTGCTGCTGGAAAACGACGGCTTCCCGGTCGGCTTCCAGCGCGCGGCCAAGGAAGGCAGTTCGACCTTCTTCTGCGGCTTCATCAATTTGAAGAGCGGGCCGGGCAACGAGGACAAGGCCTACGACTTCATCAACGCCTGGCTCGCCCCCGAGGCGGCCAAGGGCCTGCTGGACACGATCGGCTACGGCCATACCTCGACCGTCGCCATGGAGACGATCAAGGACGAGCCGGCGGTGCAGGAAGGGCTGTCGCCCGTGGACGCCCCGATCCTGGCCCAGACCCCGAACGACCCGCAGCAACGCGAAAGGCAGCTGCAGGAATTCGAAAAGATCAAGGCCGGCTTCTGACCGACCCTTGCAGCGCCCCGCCCCGAAAGCGGGGCCTTCCGCCGACGGCACGGCCGCATGGGTATTTCAGGAACGAAGAAGGCCGGGGCGTTGCGCCCCGTTATTCTCCGTTTTCCAAATACCCCATGGGGTGAATTGGTCCGCGCAGCGGGACAAGAGGGGAACAGCGTTCCCCTCCTTGCGCGCGAGAATGGCGGCGCCTATATTCGGCTTGTCCGGGTTCGCCCGGACTATGGACATAAACGCGCAGGTAATAAGCGGATCGGACCCGGGGGCGGTACCCGGCGGCTCCACCATCATCCCTCGTTGGGGGCGCATGGGGCCGAAACAGGATCGACGAACGTCTAAAGCTGTTTGCTTTGTCTCGGTGAGCTACCACCGTCATCGGTGCAAAATGTACAGTTGCCAACGACAACCGTGCTCCGGTGGCTCTGGCTGCGTAAGCAGCTCGGGCAACCGAAACTCAAGCCCTTCCGCCTAGCAGCGTAAGGCGGGGCCCGCAGGAGCCTGGCAACAGAATCCTGCACCTTCCCCCTTTAATCTCTGGTTTTTCGGCGCGCCCGGGCCTATCTCAGGCCACATGCAAGGGAATGCCGCCATGAAAGACCTGACCTCCTCCGATGCCGATGCGCTGATCGCGGATCTGGGCGCAAAGGCGCGCGCCGCCGCCGCCCTGCTGGCCGAGGCCTCGGCCGAGCGCAAGCATGCCGCCCTGATCGGTGCCGCCGATGCGATCCTGAGGGCCGAGGACGCCATCCTCGACGCCAATGCCGAGGACATGCATTACGCTGAGGAGAAGGGCCTCTCCCCCGCCATGCTCGACCGGCTGAAGCTCGATCCCGCGCGCATCCGCGCCATGGCCGAGGGGCTGCGCTCGGTCGCGGCGCAAGCGGACCCCGTGGGCCGCGTGCTGGCGGAATGGGACCGGCCAAACGGGCTGCATATCCGGCGCGTCGCGACCCCCCTGGGCGTCATCGGCGTGATCTACGAAAGCCGCCCCAATGTCACCGCCGATGCCGCGGCGCTGGCGCTGAAGGCGGGCAATGCGGTGATCCTGCGCGGCGGCTCGGAAAGCCTGAACAGCTCGGCCGCGATCCACCGGGCGCTGGTGACGGGCCTGACGCAGGCCGGCCTACCCGAGGCGTCGGTGCAGATGGTGCCGACCCGCGACCGCGAGGCCGTCGCCGCCATGCTGCGCGCGCAGGCATTCATCGACGTGATCGTGCCCCGCGGCGGCAAGGGCCTGGTCGGGCTGGTGCAGAAGGAAGCCCGCGTGCCGGTCTTTGCCCATCTGGAGGGCATCTGCCATGTCTATGCCGACCGCGACGCCGACCTGGACAAGGCGCGCCGCGTGGTGCTGAACGCCAAGACCCGGCGCACCGGCATTTGCGGCGCCGCCGAATGCCTGCTGATCGACTGGCAGTTCTACACCAGGCACGGTCCCGTGCTGGTGCAGGATCTGCTGGACGCGGGCGTCGAGGTCCGTGCCGAAGGCGAGCTTGCCAAGGTGCCGGGCACCGTGCCGGCCGAGCCCTCGGATTTCGGGCAGGAGTTCCTGGACAAGATCATCGCGGTAAAGCTGGTCGACGGCGTCGAGGAGGCGATCGCCCATATCCGTCGCTATGGCTCGGGCCATACCGAATCGATCCTGACCGAGAACGACGCCACCGCCGAGCGTTTTTTCAACGGGCTCGACAGCGCCATCCTGATGCAGAACGCCTCGACGCAATTCGCCGATGGCGGCGAATTCGGGATGGGCGCCGAGATCGGCATCGCCACCGGCAAGATGCATGCGCGCGGGCCGGTGGGCGCCGAGCAGCTGACCAGCTTCAAGTATCTGGTCACCGGCGACGGCACCATCCGGACCTGACGCCAACACAAGCCGGGCACTGAAACCCGGTGGGATCCGGGCCTCAGAACGAGATCTCGCCGCCGCTCTCGTCCAGTTCCCAGGCCAGCGGGCGATTGGCGGCGCAGGCGAAACCGGCCAGCAGCGGGAAATGCACCTCGGAGGCGCCCGGTTCGGGCCGCGCCCGGTGCCGATCGGGGCCGAGCCAGGACCACAGCGCCGGATCCGGCCTGATGCGGCTGCTTTCGGCGACCAGCCGCCAGCCCTGGGCACCGCGGCAGACCAGCACGCTGCCGCCCCAGGGCATCGCCGTCTCAAGGCACATCAGCGCCAGCAGGATCAGGCGCGCCTCGATGCGCGGCAGATCGCCCTCGGCCTCCAGCCGCAGGCGGATGCGCCCGCCCCTTTCGACCTCGGCCAGCAGCGCGGCCAGTTCGGCCAGGCCAAGGCGCTGGTCCGGCGCAGCATGGCCGAAGGCCACGCGGAACCAGCGTATCCGCGCCCGCGCCGCCTCGACGCTTTCGGCGATCAACTGCATCTCGGGGCTGTCGTCGATGCCTGGCCAGGCGCCCGAAAGCTGCAGCAGCTCCAGCCCGTTGCCGATCGCCCCCAGGGGCGAGACGATGTCATGGCACAGCCGCGAACCGACCAGCGCGGCAAGCCGCTCGGGCGGCAGGACGTCGGGAGTGCCGAGCGGGCAATGGATTGTCAGATCGTCCATGGAAGGCTAGCCTGCATGATGCTTCAGGAAGGGGCCTAAGATGAATGAAATCCTGGAACCCGGCATGATCGTGCGCCACCCCGGCGCACCCGAATGGGGCACCGGCCAGGTGCAATCGCGCGTCGGCGACCGCATCACCGTGAATTTCACCCATGCGGGCAAGCAGGTGGTGGATGGCAGGCATATCATTCTTATTCTCCTTCCGCCGCTATCGTCCCAATCGACAACCTCCTGAGGCTAGGGTTGCCGAGGCTGGATATCAGTTCTTCTTGGTCAGATAGTCGAAAATGGATTCAGCAACGCCGAGCCTTACATTCCTGACGAGACAAGCATTCTTGGCACCACACCTAAATCCAACCCTGAACCGCCTGGCAATATTACCCTCATATGCCGCACCTTGCAGCGCGGTGACAGAGCCGACCAAAGCTGCCGACGAGACCGCAGCACTGGCGGCCATAGTCCCCAAGACACCGCTTCCCCCGTCGATGAAACCAATGGGTTTGGATGTCACAGGACCGGATTTGTCAGCCGGATTGTCGAGAAAGATCTCCTTGACCCCTCCAAAGTCGTAGCGCCGGCCATCAACAGAGAACCCGTTGGAATATATTTTGAATTCCTTGGTCTTTCCAGAAGTAAACAGATATATCGCGAGAAGCGTCAAGCCGAAAGTTATGGGGTAGAACAGGACGACGTTTTCAGTCCCGCCTGCCGTCACAAACAAGAGAGAGATGACAAGCCAAAACGGCAGAACAAGGACAATCCTTGCGATCCAGCCCATTCCGGCGGTCTTATAAGAGACGCTCATCGAGCCGTCGCCATTCCTCACCTCGGCGAACCCACGGTCGATCTTTGCCGGCGCTTCAGTCATTCGTTATACCCTGCTTTCTATACTTCCTTGAATCGCAAATTGCTTTTGCATCATACTGATCCAATCGCGATCTCCCGCATATGCGGCCATCATTAAAACTGTGTTGCCGGCCGCAACTGCTCGCAGCCGGGCTCTCTGCAAGGGTCAGTGCAGAGTAATTGAACTTTTCCGGCTGTCAATCGCCCCTGAGTTGCCGGGCGGTGCGGCAGTTGCAATGTTCACCGCACCCGCCTAGACACGGAACCAGACGCAACCAGGCAGGGTTCCAGGCCGCAGAGATGACGCCAGAGACGTCCTATTTCACCACAGGCCTGGCCACAGACGAGGCCGACCTTCTGGCCGCGCAGCGCCTGCGCTATCGCGTCTTCGTCGAGGAACTGGGCGGCGACGGCCCGCTGGTCGATCACGTGAACCGCTTCGAGCGGGATGAGTTCGACCCGGTGGTGGATCACCTGGTGCTGGTGGACCACCGCCGCTCGCGCGAGGCATTGGACCATGTGGTCGGCGTCTATCGCCTGTTGCCGGGCGACCGGGCCGAGGCCTTCGGCCGCTTCTATTGCGACAGCGAATACGACCTGGCGCCGCTGCGCGCCTCGGGGCGGTCGCTGCTGGAACTGGGCCGGTCCTGCGTCGATCCGGCCTATCGCGGCGGCTCGGGCATGTTCCTGATGTGGAATGCGCTGGCCGATTACGTGCTGGCGCGCGGGATCGAGATCCTGTTCGGCGTCGCCTCGTTCCACGGCACGGATGTGGAGGCGCTGGCCCAGCCGCTCAGCTGGCTGCACCATCACCACCTGGCGCCCGAGGCGATCCGGCCCCGCGCCCGGCCCGACGGCTATCGTCGCATGGATCTGATCACGCCCCAAGAGCTGGACCGCCGCGCCGCCATGGCTGGCATGCCGGCGCTGATCAAGGCCTATCTGCGGCTGGGCGGCATGGTCGGCGAGGGCGCCTGGCTGGACCGCGCCTTCAACACCACCGATGTCTTCCTGATGGTCGATACCCAGGCCATGTCGGCCAAGCATCGCAAGTTCTACGAGGCCCGGCAGGGGCAATGAGCCAGGGCAACCGCGCCACCTGGCGGGACGAGATCGCGCCGCCGGCCATTCCGCGTCCCGGCGCGCTCGGCTGGCTGCTGGTGCTGCTGCGCGGCGGCGGCATCGTGCTGGTGCTGGCGCTCGGCGTGCTGCTGATCCTGCCGCTGCGCCTGGCCGAGCGGCTGCTCACCGGCCCGCGCCGGCCCCTGACCGGCCCCTGGGTGCAGGGCGTCTGCCGCATCTGCCTGTGGATCATGGGCCTGCGCTGGCGCTGCGTCGGCCGGCCGATGCGCAGCCCCGGCGCGGTGGTGGCGAATCATTCCAGCTGGCTCGACATCTTCGTGCTGAATGCGGCGATGCCGGTGTTCTTCGTCTCGAAATCCGAGGTGGCGGGCTGGCCGGGCATCAATATCCTGACCCGCGTCACCGACACGCATTTCGTCGCCCGCGACCCCCGGCTCGCCCGCGCCCAGGCCGAGGAATTCGCCGCCCGCACCCGCGCCGGCCACCGCCTGCTGTTTTTCCCCGAGGGCACCAGCAGCGACGGACGCCGCGTGCTGCCCTTCAAGCCCACGCTGTTCCAGGGCTTCCTCGACCCGGCCCTGCCCGAGGGGCTGGCGATCCAGCCGATGAGCGCCGCCTATCGCGCGCCCAAGGGCCGCGACCCGCGCTTCTACGGCTGGTGGGGCGACATGGACCTGGGGCCGCATCTTCTGGCGGTGCTGGCGCAATATCCGCAAGGCTCGGTGACAGTGCGGCTGCACGCGCCGATCCCGGTGGCGGAAGAAACCCGCAAGACGCTGGCCGCCAAGGCCGAGGCCTCCGTCCGCGAAGGGTTCGCGGCAGGTTGAACTCTGCCGCATAGCCGGCGCGCGCGCCGCCTGTGACGAGGCCGGCGGGGTATTTGCATGACGGAAAGAACCTGGCGCAGGGCCTCATGCTTTCCGTTTTGCAAATACCCCTGCGGCGGCGACACAGGTCCAGCCGGATCCAGATATTTCAAAGCGGCCAGAACAGCGGAATCGTCAGGCAGGCGACGATGCCGCAGATGATGTCCAGAGGCACCCCGACCTTGACGAAATCGCTGAACCTGTAGCCGCCGGGGCCATAGACCATCAGATGCGTCTGATAGCCGATGGGGGTGGCGAAGGCCACCGTGGCCGCGAACATCACCGCCACGACATAGGCGCGCGGATCGTGGCCCAGCGATTTTGCCAGGGCGATGGCCACTGGCGTCAACAGCACTGCGACGGCATTGTTCGACAGCACCTCGGTCATGACGAGGCCGAGGAAATAGACCGCGATCAGCGTGGCAAAGGGCGGCAGGCCGGCAAGATAGGGCGCCACCGCCTCCACCACCAGGTCGACGGTCCCGGTATGCTCCAGCGCCTCGCCCACCGCCAGCATGGCGAAGATCATCGCCAGGAGCCGGGCATCGACAAAGGAGAAGGCCTCTTCGGCATCCACGCAGCGGGTGATCAGGATGATCGCCGCCGCCATGAAGGCCAGCGCCATGATCGGCGCCACGTCCAGTGCCGCCAGCGTGACCACCGACAGCAGGCACAGGATCGCGATCGGCGCCTTGGAGCGGCGAAACGGCCGGGCCGAGGGGCGCGAGACATCGACCAGTTCCATGTCGGCGGCCAGCCGGGCGATATCCTCGGGCGCGCCTTCCAGCAGCAGCGTGTCGCCGACCTGCACCACCAGGTCGTCGAGCTGGCGGCCGATGTTCTGGCTGCGGCGATGTGCGGCCAGCACGTAGACGCCATAGCGCCGCCGCAGGCGCATGTCGCCCAGCCGCCGCCCGACCAGCCGCGCGCCGGGCGAGATCAGCACCTCGACCGTGTCGGTGGCGACCGAGCTGAGCTTGTCGACCATCTGGAAATTTTTGTTGGCCTGCATCTCCAGCAGATCGGCCATTTCCGAGCGCAGCACCACGCGGTCGCCCGGTTCCAGCACCACCTCCGCCAGGTTGCGGCGCAATGAGGCATCACCGCGCAGCACGTCGATCACCCGCACTGCCTCGCGCTTGAAGATCGGCGCCGTCAGCACCGGCTGGCCGGCCAGGCTGGAATCCTCGGGGATGGCGACCTCGGTGAAATATTTCATCTCGCGCCGGGTACCCAGGAAGCCGGCCAGCGAGGTGCGGTTGGGCAGCAGGTGCTTGCCCAGAAGCGCGAAATAGACGATGCCGGCCAGCGTGATGGCGATGCCGACAGGCGCGATCTCGAAGATGGTAAAGGGCACCATGCCCTGCTCGCGCGCCACGCCGTCGACCAGCAGGTTGGTCGAGGTGCCGATCAGCGTCATCATGCCGCCCAGGATGGTGAAATAGCTCAGCGGCATCAAGAGCTTGGAAGGCGAGAACCCCAGCCGCAGCGCCAGCTGGATGAAGATCGGGATCATCACCGCCACCACCGGCGTATTGTTCATGATTGCCGAGGCCAGGATCACGAACAGGAACAGGGCGCCGATGGTGAAACGCGGATGGCTGGTCGCGCGCAGGGTGACGAGGCGCGACATCATCTCCAAGGCACCGGTGCGCAGAAGCCCGCCCATGATCAGGAACATGAAGGCGATGGTCCAGGGCGCGGCGTTCGACAGTACCCCGGCCGCATCCTTGATCGGCAAGAGGCCCAGAAGCATCATCACCGCGGCAGTGCCGATGGCGACGACTTCGGGCGGGTGCTTTTCACGGACGAACTCGATGAACATGATGGTCACGATGATCAGCATCGCCACCGCCGCATTGGTTCCGGTCAGTTCAAAGCCCAGCATGCAATCCTGTCCCGTGCGCCGTTAAATCACGGCCCTTTCGATGGGTAATAGAATTATTTTCCCCGCCGCCGCAAGCAAAAGCGCGGGGCGCGCGCGCCCATCAGGCGGGAAGCTGCGTGGCGCCCAGCCTGCCGCCCTGGCGCAGCGGCTGCACCGCGACCGCCTTGCCCGTGCGGTCCTCGGTGGTGACCAGCACGCCCGACAGCGTCGCCTCGCCCTCGGCCGGGGTGAAGCGTTCCGAGGCCATGCCGGTCAGGAAGCGGCGCAGCGGTTCGGCCTTTTCCATGCCGATCACGCTGTCGTAGTCGCCGCACATGCCGGCATCGGTCTGGTATGCGGTGCCGCGGTTCAGGATCATCGTGTCGGCGGTCGGCACATGGGTATGGGTGCCCACGACCAGGCTGGCGCGGCCGTCGCACCAATGGCCCATGGCCATCTTTTCGCTGGTGGCCTCGGCATGGATGTCCACGACCGACGCCTGCACCAGCCCGCCCAGCGGATGCGCGCGCAAAACCGCGTCGATGGCCGAGAAGGGATCGTCGAAGGGCCGCTTCATGAAGACCTGGCCCAGCACCTGCGCGACCAGCACCTTACGGCCGCGCGTCGCCTCGAAGACCCGCGCGCCATGGCCGGGCGCGACCTTGGAATAGTTCAGCGGCCGGATAATGCGCGGCTCGGTCTCGATGAAGGACAGCATTTCCTTCTGGTCGAAGGCATGGTCGCCCAGGGTGATGCAATCGGCGCCGGCTTCCAGGATCAGCTTGGCATGGCCGCCGGTCAGCCCCATGCCGCCCGAGGCGTTTTCGCCGTTCACCACGGTGAAATCGACGCCCAGCCGTTCCTTGAGAGGGCCGAGCCCTTCCGCAATCGCGCGCCGGCCGGCGCGGCCCATCACATCGCCAAGATAGAGAATCCGCATGGGACAGCGTTAGGCGAAAGCCGGGGCACGCTCAAGCCCCGGCGGTGGCAGGAGGGCTCTTACCCCAGCCATGCGCCGAAGGCCGCGCCTGCCAGCGCGACGACGGCGCCCAGCGCCATGCCCGCGGCAAGGCCCGGACGCCGGCGCGGCTCGGGCGGCGGCGGCGGTTCGCGCAGCAGCTCGGGCATGCGGCGCTCCAGGTATTCCGGCAGAAGCGGCGCAAAGCGGCCCAGCACCTGCGCCGCCCGCGTCAGGTCGCGCACCGCCGCATGGGGCCCCAGATTGTCGCGGATATAGCTTTCCACCACCGGCTTGGCGACCTCCCACATGTTGATCTGCGGATCGAGCGAGCGTGCCACGCCCTCGACCACGACCATGGTGCGCTGCAGCAGGATCAGCTCGGTCCGGGTCGCCATGCCGAAGCGTTCGGTCACTTCGAACAGATAGGCCAGCAGGTTCGCCATCGAGATGCGGCTGGCATCGGCACCGAAGATCGGCTCGCCCACGGCGCGCAGGGCGCGGGCGAATTCCTTGATGTCACGGTCGCGCGGCACGTAGCCCGCCTCGAAATGCACCCGCGCGACGCGCTCGTAGTCGCGGCGGATGAAGCCCATCAGGATCTCGGCATAGACGCGGCGGGTATATTCGTCGATCTCGCCCATGATGCCAAAGTCATAGACGATGATGTCGCCGTTCCTGGCCACCTTCAGGTTGCCCTGGTGCATGTCGGCGTGGAAATAGCCGTCGCGCAGCGCATGGCGCAGGAAAAGCTGCAACACCCGCGCGCCAAGCGTCGGCAGGTCATGTCCGGCCGCCCGCAGCGCCGCGACATCGCCCATCGGCACGCCTTCGGCCCAGTCGGTCGTCAGCACGCGCCGGGCGCTGAGGTGCCAATAGGGGGCGGGCACCGCCATCCCCTCGTCGCCCGCGGTGTTCTCGGCAAATTCCGAGGCCGAGGCGGCTTCCAGCCGCAAATCCAGCTCTCCGGTCACCACCGATTCGAAATGGGCGACCACGTCGCGCGGCCTCAGCCGGCGGGTCGATGGCGACAGCCGCTCGATCATGCCGGCGGCGAAATGGAAGGCGTCGATGTCGCGGCGGAAAGCGGCTTCGATGCCGGGGCGCAGCACCTTGACCGCGACCTCGCGGCCGTTGTCGATGCGCCGCGCGCGGTGCACCTGCGCGATCGAGGCCGCCGCCACCGGTTCGGAAAACTCGCTGAACAGCGTCTCGACCGGCCGGCCCAGCTCGGCGGCGACGGTACGGCGGGCCTGGTCTTGCGCAAAGGGTGCCAGCCGGTCCTGGAGCATGGAAAGCTGGTCGGCCAGTTCCACCCCCACCACATCGGGCCGGGTCGACAGGATCTGGCCGAATTTCACGTAAGCCGGCCCCAGCGCGGTGATGGCGCGGGTGACGGGCGGCAGCGCCGGGTCGCCCTTGTAGCCGAGCCAGGCGAAGGGCCAGCCCAGGATGCGGGCGGCGACGCGGATGCCCGCGGGCGCGTTCGCGGCGTCCAGCGCGACCTTCATTGCGCCCGTGCGCTCGAAGGTGGCGCCGGTGCGGATCAGGCGCCAGATGTTGTGGGGGCCGCGCATCGTTACAGCTTCCAGCCCGAATGCAGCGCCGCGATGCCCATGGACAGGTTGCGCCATTGCACGCGGCCGAAGCCCGCCTCGCGGATCATCGCGGCAAAGGTTTCCTGGTCGGGGAACTTGCGGATCGATTCGACCAGGTACTGGTAGCTGTCGCGGTCGTTGGCGACGATCTGGCCCATCACCGGGATCACGTTGAAGCTGTAGCGGTCATAGAGCCATTGCAGCATCGGCACCGGCATCTGGCTGAACTCCAGCACCATCAGCCGGCCGCCGGGACGCAGCACGCGCCGCGCTTCGGCCAGGGCATCGGGGATGCGGGTAACGTTGCGGATACCGAAGCTGATCGTGTAGCGGTCGAAGCTGTTGTCGGCAAAGGGCAGTTGCATCGCATCGCCCGTGACCCAGGCGAGATGCCCGGCCAGCTTGTCGGCCTCGGCGCGCTTGCGGCCCTCGACCAGCATCGACTCGGTCATGTCGCAGACGGTGACGCGGGCGCCCGGCGCGCGCTCCAGAAAGCGAAAGGCGATGTCGCCGGTGCCGCCCGCCACGTCCAGCAGATGCTGGCCGTCGCGCGGCGCCAGCCAGTCCATCATCGCGGTCTTCCAGAGGCGGTGGATACCGCCGCTCATCAGGTCGTTCATCACGTCATAGCGCGAGGCCACGCGCGAGAAGACGCCATGGACCAGCCCGGCCTTGTCCGTCTCGGCCACGGTGCGAAAGCCGAAATGGGTTTCCTTTGGCTCGTCAGGGGTCATGTCGCTTGTCCATCCGTCGTTTCGCGCCCAGATAGTCCGAAAGCGCGCCGCGCGCCATAGCAAGGCCGCGGCGGCACCATGCGACGAACGGGAAGAAAATGCCAGAACTGCCAGAGGTCGAAACCGTCCGGCGCGGCCTTGAGCCGCATCTTGAAGGCCGCGTGATCGCCCGCGCCGAAGCCCGCCGTCCCGACCTGCGCTGGCCGCTGCCGCCCGACCTGGTGCAGGTGCTGACCGGCGCGCGGGTCGTCGCCTTGCGGCGGCGCTCGAAATACATCCTGGCCGAGCTGGAGCATCGCGGCAGTCTGCTTTTGCACCTGGGCATGTCGGGCCGGATGCTGATCGAGGACGAATCACAGGGCGCGTTTCACCGCGACCCGGCCATCCTGCCGCGCCACGACCATGTGGTCTTCTGGACCGACCGGGGCACCCGCATCACCTTCAACGACGCGCGGCGATTCGGCATGGTCGACCTGGTGGCGCCGGGCGCGACCCATCCGCTGCTGGCGCATCTGGGGCCCGAGCCGCTGTCGGACGCCTTTACCCCCGAGGCGCTGGCGGCCGCCCTGGCCGGGCGGCGCATGCCCATCAAGGCGGCGCTGCTCGATCAGCGGATCGTGGCCGGGCTGGGCAATATCTACGTCTCCGAGGCGCTCTATCGCGCCGGCATCGACCCGCGCCGCCTGGCCGGGACGGTCTCGGCACCCGAGACGGCGGCGCTGGTCGGCCATATCCGCGCCGTGCTGGAGGAGGCGATCGCCGCCGGGGGGTCATCCTTGCGCGACCACCGGCAGGCGACGGGCGAGCTGGGCTATTTCCAGCACGCCTTCCGCGTCTATGGCCGCGAGGGCGCCCCCTGCCCGGCACCGGGCTGCGCCGGCGTGGTGCAGCGCATCGTGCAATCGGGCCGGTCGAGCTTTTTCTGCCCGCTCTGCCAGCAGTGAAGCGGCCTTCGGCCGCTGCCTCCGGCGGGGATATTTGGGCAAGAAAGAAGCGGCGCTGGCCTTGGCCTCGCGCTTTTGTTACGAGTCGCGGTCAACTTGCTTGCGAAAGGCGAAGAGTCGATGGCTTACCAGACCCTCACCGTCGAGATCGACGATTATGTGGCGCTGATCCGGCTGAACCGGCCCGAGGCGCTGAATGCCCTGAACGCGCAGCTTCTGGGCGAGTTGGGCGATGCGCTGGCCGAGGCAGACCGGAACGAGAAGGTGCGCTGCATCGTCCTGACCGGCAGCGAGAAAGCCTTTGCCGCCGGGGCCGACATCAAGGAAATGGCCGGCAAGAGCTTTGTCGACGTCTATACCGACGACCTGTTCGGCGCCGAGATCGACCGCATCACCGCCACGCGCAAGCCGATCATCGCCGCCGTGTCGGGCTATGCGCTGGGGGGCGGGTGCGAACTGGCCATGGCCTGCGACTTCATCCTCTGCGCAGACAATGCCAAGTTCGGCCAGCCGGAGATCAACCTGGGCGTCATCGCCGGCATCGGCGGCACCCAGCGGCTGACCCGTTTCGTCGGCAAGTCCAAGGCGATGGAGATGCATTTGACCGGCCGGTTCATGGATGCGGCCGAGGCCGAGCGTTCCGGGCTGGTCAGCCGCGTCGTGCCGGCCGCGAAGCTGATCCCCGAGGCGCTGGCCGCGGCCCGCAAGATCGCCGAGAAGGGCCAGATCGCCGTCATGGCCGCCAAGGAGGCGGTGAACCGCGCCTATGAGACCACGCTGCGCGAGGGCATCCTGTTCGAGCGCCGCAGCTTCCAGGCGCTGTTCGCGACCGAGGACCAGAAGGAGGGCATGGCCGCCTTTTTGGAAAAGCGCGAGCCGCAGTTCCGCGACCGCTGATTTGGCGCTTGGCATCAAGGCCGGTCCGCTGTATAGGGCCGGGCTACATGCGCGTGGGCCCGCTTAAGGCAAGAATCATGACCGTCCGTTTTCGCGGACGGCGCCATGGGCTTTGCGCGACCGAGACATGAAGAACAGATAGGACCGCACCCATGGCCAATACGCCCCAGTCGAAGAAACGCGCCCGCCAGATCGAGCGCCGCACCGCCGTCAACAAGGCCCGCCGCTCGCGCATCCGCACCTTCCTGCGCAAGGTCGAGGAAGCCATCGCCGGCGGCAATGCCGAAATCGCCCGCGAGGCGCTGAAGAACGCCCAGCCCGAACTGATGCGCGGCGTGACCAAGGGCGTCATCCACAAGAATACCGCCGCGCGCAAGATGTCGCGCCTCGCGGCCCGCGTTAAGGCCCTGGGCACCGCCTGAGCCGCTGCGGCATTTTCGCAACTATCGGTGGAATACGCCAGGGGCGCGCTCTATCCAGGCGCGCCCTTCCGCATAAGGAAACCGTGGTTTTTTCCCGGTTTTACAGCAATTTCCGCAAGGGCGTCATCTTGCCGTCACGTTGCGAGATTCGATCAGGCAAAGTGACTGTCAAGCGCGAAGATCGGTTGCTGGCCGGGCGGGGTTCTTGCTAGCTTGTTCCCTGCGATTCACCGTCGCGCCTGGGGGACATGCCCTGAACCGTCGGCCGTGCCGCCGACAGGCAGGGTGGCAGCAGGATCGGACAAGATCCGCTACCGATGAAGCGCAAGCCGGCTGCCACCGGCCTGTGCCGCGTGTCTGCAAGTTTCGGCCGCAAGATGGCCCATGCGTCGCCTTGGCGGCGGGGTCTTCTTGTTGCCGAAACGTATTGCGTTCAGGCCGTGACGTCCGAATCGCCTCACGCCGGAAAATGCCGGCGGCATGTGGGGACAAGAGACGGAACTGGGCGAG